>NZ_SPQG01000009.1:145346-145972 GCF_004944975.1 Halorhabdus amylolytica | reverse complement strand
TACTAGTGGAACAACCTTCAGACTGATCGAATCTAACCGTCTAAACAAGGCTCAACTTATCCGTTCATAATAACGTAACTGAAAGGTGGTTGGTATCCAAATCCCGCAAAGAAACGCTGCCAACATGTAATACTCAACAATGATAATTACTGCCGAGGTTCATCTCCGTTCACCGTTGCTACCGCTCGTCGACGCGATACGCATTACTCCAGCGGGGTGGTACGAGTAGAAAGTCTGCAAAGACTATCCCGCGTTCAAGACCTTCCAGACCAGTTGTGAGGAGTACGGCATCTCGGTTGAGATTCTCTCAATTACGCAGGACCCTTCGACGTCCGAGGAATCGGTACCGTATGGATTGACGGAACGACAGTACGAGGCGCTGTCACTCGCGTTGTCCCGTGGCTATTACGAACAGCCACGCCAAACGACCGCTAAAGAGCTCGCAAACGAACTGGATATCTCCCAGCCCTCGATGTCGGACCTTCTCAACCGGGCCGAGAGCCAACTCATCTCTGCAACACTCGGTCCCTCTCCCCGTCTGGAGACCCTCGCGCAGTAGCCAGCGATCCGCCGGGCCGAGAAACTGAACGCCAGTATATAAATCGACTTTCTTGATAGCATCGGGA
>NZ_SPQG01000009.1:142462-145336 GCF_004944975.1 Halorhabdus amylolytica | reverse complement strand
AACGATGAAGGCAGCAACGTATCACGGCCCTGGCGATATCCGGATCGAAGAGAGAGCCGGCCCGGGCATCGAGGAGCCAACCGACGCGATCGTTCGTATCACCCATACCGCGATTTGCGGTTCGGATCTGTGGCCCTACCGGGGCGCGGACGAATACGACGAAGGAACGCCCATCGGCCATGAACCGATGGGCATCGTCGAGGAAGTCGGGGCGGCGGTCCGGCACGTCCAGCCGGGTGACCGGGTGTTCGCCCCGTTCGGAACAAGCTGTGGCCAGTGTGAGTTCTGTCGCAAGGGCCTCCACACCTCGTGTGTCAACGGTGGGTTCTGGGATGGCCTCGGTGTCGGCGGCGCGCAGGCAGAAAAGCTTCGCGTTCCGCTCGCGAACGGGACACTCGTTCGCGTGCCGGACCGATACGCTGACGACGAGGAAACGCTCGAAGCCCTCCTCCCCCTGACCGACGTGATGGGAACAGGCCACCACGCCGCCGTCAGCGCGGATGTCAGCGCCGGTGACACAGCAGTCGTCGTCGGCGACGGTGCAGTCGGACTCTGTGGCGTCCTCGCCTCGAAACGGCTTGGCGCTGAGCGCATTATCGCGATGGGACACCACGAGGACCGACTGGCGCTCGCCGAGGAATTCGGTGCGACGGAGACCGTGTCTAGCCGCGGTGAAGACGCCATCGAAGCAGTCACGGAACTTACACACGGCGGCGCGAACCACGTCCTCGAATGCGTGGGCGCACAGTCAGCGTTAGAGACGGCGACACAAGTAGTCCGGCCGGGTGGCAACATCGGCTACGTCGGTGTCCCACACGTCGAAAGTCCCGCGTTCGTCGAGCAACTGTTCTCCAAGAATGCATCGTTCACCGGTGGCCCTGCACCCGTCCGGGCCTATGCCGAGGAACTCGTGGCCGACGTGGTGCAGGGAACCCTCGACCCATCGCCGATCTTCACGAAGACGGTCGATCTCGATGACGTGCCGGAAGGATATCGCGCGATGGACGAGCGGGAGGCAGTGAAGGTAATGGTGAAACTCGATGCGTAGCGTCCCGATGAGCGACCAACCTACAATGTCCCAGATAGTACACCGAACTGGAGTAACCAGTGCCACGTAATCAAGAGGAAGCTGTGCCCACGAGCGAGAAATTCGATTTCGAAGACACGGTCGCGTTCGTCTCGGGAGCAGCGGGCGGAATCGGCCGCGCCACGGCGCTTGCATTTGCCCGCGAAGGGGCCGACGTCGTGGTGGCCGACATCGACGAGGCGGGCAACGAGGAAACGGCGGATCTGATCGAGGAGACTGGGAGTCGCGCACTCGCGGTCACCTGTGACTTGCGGAAGTCTAACGACGTCCAGGCTGCACTCGATGCCGCGATCGAGGAGTTCGGACGCCTCGACTACGCGTGCAACAATGCAGGCGTCGAACAAGGACCAGAGAAGACGGCAAACTTGGATGAAGACGAGTGGGATCGGATCATCGACACGGATCTGCGCGGGGTCTTCCTCTCGGTGAAGTACGAGATCCCACACATCTTGGAACAGGGTGGTGCGATCGTCAACGTCGCGTCGGGCGCTGGCATCAGAGGTTTCCCGGAAGCCGCGTACGTCGCCGCGAAACACGGCGTCGTCGGCCTCACGAAGTCGGCAGCGCTCGAATACGCCGACACGGATCTCCGTATCAACGCCGTCTGTCCGGGGATCGTCGACACGTCGATGATGGATCGCGTCACCGACAACAGGGAAGGAGGCCGTCAGGCAGTGATAAACCAGGAGCCGATCGGACGGATGGGGACGCCAGAAGAGATCGCGGATACCGTCGTCTGGCTCTGTTCGGACGCCGCGTCGTTCGTCCTCGGACACCCGATGGTCGTCGACGGTGGTCAGACGGTGTGAGCCGAACGACCCGACCACACTCGTCGATGCGTTGGTCGAGTGATCCGCGAAGAGGTGTCGTCCGTGCCGATTCATCGCCAGCGAAGACGCACTCGAACTCGCCGATGAGAAGGCCGACCAACTCCAAGATCAAATCGACGCCTACCACAACCTCTCGACATCGATGAGTGCGACGACACAGAAACAGTTCCAGGATGTCTGATCATGACAGAAACTGAGGATCCACGGCGCGTGAGGGGCCATGGACTCCGGTCAGGCCTGGCTGCTGGTCGCTCTGGGCGTCTGTATGCTCACCACCATCTGGGGGACGCTCTTCACGTTCACCGTCTACGCGAGTCGACTCTCCGCAGCGTTTGGCCTTTCCGGGTTACCCTACTGGGGGTTGCAGACGTATCTCGGACTTCGCGAACGGTTGGCTGCGACCGAAGGAGCTCACAGTTTCGTCTACGAATCGACCCGGGATCGGACACCGCTGGGGCACGCCCATCGCGAGCACATCCGCGATCTCTCGATTGACCAAGTGCGAGCGATGTATCGGCAGGCCATCACTCGGCTCCTGAACGAAGTTGCAGAGACAGAGCAGTTCTTCCGAGCAGGGATCGTTGCCATCGACATTACTGAAGCTCACCCGTTCACCGGCGATAGAACGGGCTACGAAGACGAGATTATCGGGACGAAAGAGAAAACCGACGAATACGCCTCCCAGTGGGCGACGGTGCAGTTGGTCGGGAATGCCGTCCCGATTGTGCTGGACGCGCCTCCATCCGAAAGGGGGAGACACGGCTGGAAATCGTCAAGGACTTGCTCGATTCGGCTGAGGACCTCGTTCACGTCGATAACGTGCTGATGGACCGGGAGTTCGATAGTCAGCACGTCCTGGAGATGATCAGCGAGCGCGGGCTCTCCTACGTCGTTCCCAAGCGGATGCAGACCAGCGAGAAGGCTCAGGCGAAGCGATTGCTCCTGTGGGACCAGGAT
>NZ_SPQG01000009.1:131765-142452 GCF_004944975.1 Halorhabdus amylolytica | reverse complement strand
CGAGCACGACGATCACCGGCAGTACTCGGTATTCATGACGAATCGCGGTAGTGGGTTCCTCGCCGAATACGGCTACCGCTGGGAGATCGAGAGCGGATATAAATCGATCAAGCGGTTCATGGCTGCGACGACCTCGAAAGATTTCGGGCTCAGGTTCTTCTACTTCGCGTTCGCCTGTCTGTTGTACTCGATCTGGCGAGCGGTGGACCCGCTCGTGCAGGTCGAATTGACTGGTGAGTATGAACGCTCGCCGATCGTGACGGCCGATGCTACGCTGACACTGCTGAAGAAGGAAACCGGAATTGGATAGAGAGAGGTATTACCCGTGTTAGTGCGGCGTCTGAGTGGCAACGCTGTCGGAAGCCGTCGAAATTCGCGTATGTGGTTGGTATTTCAACAAGAATAGTCGTTTGGAGAGCAATCTGAGCCAGTTCTCGATCACTGAGCCAGTTCTCGATCACTGAACCAGCCGAAACCACGAATCACAGCCCCGCTAAGCCTACTATAGCCTCAACTCCACGGCCGGCAGTCCCATCCCACTCGGAACGCCCCCGTCATATCTGACAGAATATACTTCTGGCAACGACCAGTTTTTACGACCGGGGGTCGAATTACCGGGAGAACGATGTCCGGAGAGATCCTCGTCGTCGACGACGACGAGCCGATCCGGCTCCTGGTGAGTCACCGGTTACAAAGCGCTGGTTACGACGTACGCGTCTGTGAAGACGGGCGGGAAGCGGCCGACCTTCTCGCCGAAGGCTTCGAGCCAACGCTGGCAGTCCTCGACGTGATGATGCCCAGGCTGGACGGGACGCGACTGTTACGGATGATCCGTAACAGCGAGTTTCCGGTCGACGCCGACCTCCCGATCGTCATGCTGACCTCCCGTGGCCGCGAGGAACACGTCCTCGACGGGTTCGAGAGCGGTGCGGACGACTACGTGACGAAACCGTTTCGGGCCGCGGAACTACTGGCTCGCGTCCGGAAGTGTATCGATGAGTGACCGCCACATCCCTGGACAGAGCTGATGACCGAAATCGTCTCTGCGTTCGGCTACAGCGTCTCGCTCACTGTCGTGCTGATCGTCGCGGCGCTGGTCATCGGCCTGGCGCTGGCCGTCATGTTCTGGCTCACTGTGGGCCTCTCGATCTACCGATCGATAGAGGACACCCGCCGTGCTCGGGTGCGTGACGAGCTACAGGAACAGCTACTCGAGGGGACGTTCGACCCCGATTTCGACTGGGAAACGTGGGTTGCCGGTCTCTCGGGCGTCGAGCGCGACGTGGTCGAGTCACTGCTGGACGAGTACCTCCGCGAACTCGACGGTCAGAACGTCGAACGGCTCCGGGAACTGGGTGACGCCCTCGGGATTGCTGACCGATCGAAGCGCCGTCTGGAGCGGGGTGGTGAGTACGAGCGGCTATACGCGCTGACCTGGCTCACGCTCCTGGAACGGCCGGAGAACCTCCACGCCGCCGAGTTCAGTCCCCGGACACAGCGCGAGCGGGCGGCTGTCGCGCGTCTCCGCTACGAGAGCAACGATTTCGAGAACCCACGGGAGGGGATCTCGCTCCTGCTTGAAGGTGCGCGGTCGCAGTTCACCGTCTTCGGCCAGGACACGCTGTACCGGATCGGAACCGAGGATCCCGAAGCCCTGCTGGACGTGGCAGAGCGGAACTACGCGACGTGGCCGGAGCCACTCCTGGTCCAGGTCCTGGTGGTCTGTCGCCATCTCGCGGCGGGCGTCACGACTGAGGACCTCTCCTGGCTGACGGCTGCACTCGAAGCCGACAACGAAGCCGTCCGGGAAGCGGCTGCCCTGGCCCTCGGCAACGTCGGCTGGCGGAAGGACGTCCGGAGCGACCTGTTCCTCGACAGGTTAGTTGCTGATCCCTCACCCCGCGTCCGCGGCGCAATCTATCGCATGCTCGCCCGATGGAGCGACCAGCAGGCACTGGACACACTGCTCCGCGCGCTCGAAAACGAGTTCGATCCCCGAACGCGTCTCCTCGGCACCGAGGCGCTGGGAAGCCAACGCGATCAACTGCCGGAAGAACGGGCCACGGCGCTGGGCGACGCCTGGACATGGAGTCACGAACACGCAAAGTACGACCGGACCGCACGGAATCCAGGCGGAGTGAGGGGTTGAGAGATGCATACGCTCGATCACGCCGTTGTGCAGTTCATCGTCGGATTCGGACTCTTCGTCGTCGGCTTCTACGTCCTCATCAACGGCTATTATCTCTGTATCCACGTCCTGGCGCTGCTGGAACTCCGTGACGACGTTCGGGAATCGCGCTGGGACCCCCCGTTCCGGCGGTTCGCAAGTCCGTTCTACCCAGGGATTGGGATCGTCGTGCCGGCGTACAACGAAGCCGCGACGGTCGTCGAGAGCGTCCAGTCTTTGCTTGCGCTGAACTATCCCGAAGTCGAGATCGTCGTGGTCAACGACGGATCCACCGACGAAACCCTCGAACGACTCGTCGAAAACTTCGACCTGGAAGCCGTCGAGGCCGAGGTCCCGATCGACGTCCCGGCCGAAGAAATCCACGACGTGTATCGGTCGACGATCTACGAGGAGTTGCTCGTCGTGGACAAGGACAACGGCGGCAAGAGCGACGCGCTCAACGCCGGCGTCTGGCTGACGGACATGCCGCTGTTCTGTGCCGTCGATTCGGACACCGTCATCGATCGGGACGCGCTCCTGGAACTTGTCGGTCCGTTCCTCGAACGACCCGAGACGGCCGTGGCCTCGGGCGGCGTCATCCGGGTCGCCAACGAATGTTCCATCGAGGACGGCATCGTCAAGTCCGTCACCCTGCCGAAAACCGGACTCCCCGGACTGCAAGTGATGGAGTACCTCCGGGCGTTTTACTCCGGCCGCCTCGGCCTCAACCGGATCAAGGGGCTCATCCTCATCTCCGGCGCGTTCGGGCTGTTCCGGACCGACGTCGTCCGGGAGATCGGCGGCTACCGCCAGGACACGATCACGGAGGACTTCGACATCGTCGTCCGGTTGCATCGCCACCTGATGGACGAGGGTCGAGCATACACCGTGGACTTCGTCCCCGAACCGGTCGCGTGGACGGAGGTTCCGTCGACCCGTCGGGTTCTGGGCCGCCAACGTCGGCGCTGGTACCGCGGCATGGTCGAGACCGTCGTCACCAACCGTCGCATGTTGTTCAACCCGACGTACGGTCGGGTCGGGACGGTCGTGATGCCCCTGTTCGTTGCCGCCGAGACGATCGGCCCGCTCGTCGAAGGAATAGGCTATCTCGTCTTGCCGCTGGCCTGGTACTTCGGGTTCCTGGACGTGGAGTTCGTCCTCATCTTCTTCCTGTTAACGACGGGATTCGGAGTCTTTCTGTCGTGGTTCGGGGTCTTCAGCGAGGTCTGGAGCTTCAATCGCTACGACAGCCCCAGTCAGATCGTCCGGTTGTTATGGTACGGTGTCCTCGAAAACCTCGGTTATCGACAGTGGAAGACGCTCGTCGCCTGGCAGGGCCTGCTGGAGTATCTGAAGGGGGTCGACACGTGGGGAGCTATGGAGCGAGCGGGATTCGGGACCGAGGAGGAGTAAGCCTAAACGAGTTACGGGCCAAGGTGACACATGGCGGAATCCGAAGCGACGAACTACTTCAGAGATCTCTACGAACTCGGCGCCGATCCGTCGTTATCGCTGTCCGAGAAGATCGAACGTGCGATCAACCTCGGCCGCGATCGACTCGGCGTTCCCTACGGCGTGCTGTCCTACACGGGTAGTGGGGATTACGAGATCGTCGACTCGACGTTCTCCGAGGGAGACTACGTCGCCGGCTCGATCCACGATATCGAGACGACCTGGTGTCGTCACGTCGTTGCGGACCGGGAGTTGCTGGCGATAGCCAACGCCGGAGAGTCCGCCTACAGCGAGGATATCGCTCGGGAAGTGACGGGCCTCCAGTGTTACATCGGCGCACCGATTCTGGTCGACGGGGAAACCTACGGCACGCTGTGCTATTCCGGCGAGAATCCGCGTGAAACCGAATTCACGGACGACGAGAAGCTTTTCGTCCGATTGCTCACCCGCTGGATCGGCTACGAACTGGAGCGGGAGAAACACTACCAGTCCCTGGACGCCCAGAACGAGCGCTTGAACGAGTTCGCGGGGATGCTCACCCACGACCTCCGGAACCCGCTGACCGCCGCCCGTGGATACACAGAACTGGTCGCCGAATCTGTCGACGAGCCGGAGGCGAGTTACCTTCAGACGGCGCTGGACGCACTCGACCGCATGGAGACACTCATCGGCGAGACGCTCGCTCTGGCCCGGAAAGGGGGCGACGTCGGGGAGCGTGAGCCCGTCGACCTCGGCGGACTCGCTCGGACCGCCTGGCAGACCGTCGACCCGGCCGAAGCGACGCTCGTCGTCGAGACGGATCGGCTGGTCATGGCCGACAAGTCCAGGCTCCTGCAGCTGTTCGAGAACCTCTTCCGGAACGTCGACGAACACTGCGGGGATGGGACGACGGTCTCCGTCCGGGGCACTGCGGACGGGTTCGAAGTCACCGACGACGGCCCGGGACTGCCGGAAGACATCGCGGACGCACTCTTTGGCGGGGACTTCGAATCTACCCGCCCCGGACTCGGGCTGGTGATCGTCGAACGGGTCGTCTCCGGCCACGGCTGGGACGGACACGTCGAGGTGGGGGACGGAACGACGTTCGTGTTCTCCGGCGTCGGTGAAGTGACCGAAAACCCACCCGTTCAATGACGAAAACGTCGACTCTCGATCCGCATTCGTGTCCGACGATCGAGGTCACCTCGAAGCTGAGAGAGAGAGAACCCTGTGAGGAACGTCGCGAAAAAAAAAAGACTCGCAGAAATCGGCGACCAAGCCTCAGCCGGGATTTGAACAGCGCAAGACGGTCGCTCACTTCGTTCGCGCTGCGGCTTGCTGGCTCAAATCCCGGTGTCACGCTCACACGAACTGTGGGGACGCGGCGCGATGAAACGCGCCGCTCGCAGATAGTATTTCGAGAAGAGCCTAGGCCCGAATTTGAACAGCGAAAGACGGTCGCTCACTCCGTTCGCGAAGACGTCGCAGAAAGCCTAGGCCGGGATTTGAACCCGGGCTCTCGTCCTTACCAAGGACGCGCTTTACCGCTAAGCTACCCAGGCGCGTACCCCGGACTTACCGGGAGTTAACTTTAGGCGTTTCGATTCTCAGTGATCGGCGGAAGTCCGTACACCGTCGCCGCCGGTCGAATCGATCGAGACGAGCGCCGACAGGCGTTCGTTGGGGAACGTCGGCGTTCCGCCGTTCGTGAGGGCCGAATCCGCCATCGACGTCGCGTACTCCCGCAATCCGGGCGAGGGCTGGCCACCCACGGCGGTCGTCCCGGCGACGGTAGCTAGTTCGAAGACGTCGGCCTCGAGGTTCCGATCCAGCGAGTGATCCCCGGTCTCGCGGCGGACAGTCTGATCCCGGCCGAACGCCCGGACCGTTTGGACTGCCTCGTCCGAGGCTTCCGTCCGGGCCAGCAGGTAGAACCCGCGACCGACCAGGATGTCGGCGATCAGCACGTCGAGGTCACCCTCCGCCTCGCGACCGGAGAGCCACGGCGGATCCCGGGCGAGCGTTCGGGTGAGCCCGAGTCCCTCGTAGATGAGCTGGACCCCCGCGGCTCGCTTGGCGACGGCGTCGGCCAGCGGGTCGTCCGGACGCTCGATGACTGCGTGGGCCGAACCGGGGGAGCGCTGTTCGAGGACGGCACGGGCACAACTGATCGTCAAGACGCCCGCCGTCATCGTACTACCTTCGAGACGGGAGACGATCCGATCGTGCAATCGCTCTGGTTCGACGTCCTCGACGGCGTCCGTGGCGGCGCGGCGAACCACCGCGGCTTCCTGCATTACGCCGAACTAGCACAGGCAAAGTCAAAGACCTTTGGAAAGGGTCCGTTTTGCCACCCTCCAATCTGTCCCGTCAATCACCGCTACCTACAGCGGTTCCGGCGCCGGCGGAGTCGCTCTCTTGTGGGCGCTGCGTTCGTACAGCGCACGAACGTGCTCGACGACTGACTGCTCGACCCCGACGATCTCTGCGGTCGCGCTGGCGCCGGCACCCGCTTGGACGTGGAGCGCCAGGATCGAGTCGATGGTGTCGTACTCGACGCCCAGTTCGCCCTCGTCAGTTTGATCGACCCACATCCCCGCAGTCGGCGTCCGGGAAGCGATGTCCTCGGGGACACCGAGGTGGCGAGCCAGCTGACGGACCTGCTGTTTGTAGAGGTTGGCGATCGGATGGCAGTCGACGGCCCCGTCGCCATACTTCGTGAAGTAGCCCGTCAGCGATTCGGTCCGGTTGCCCGTCCCCAACACCAGCGCGTTCTCCGTGTTGGCGACGAGATAGTTCAGCACGGCGCGGGCCCGCACACGGACGTTACCGACGGCCATCCGGTTGCCCTTTGCGTCGGGATACGCATCGAGGAACGTTTCGACGATGGGTTCGATCTCGATCACGTCGTACTCGATCCCCAGATCCTCCGCGACTCGCTCGGCGTCGCTCATCGTCTCCGGATCGTTGACCTCACTGGGCATCACCAGCCCGTGAAGCTTCTCGACACCGAGTGCCTCGACAGCGAGGTAGGCCACCGTCGAACTATCGACCCCACCGGACAGTCCGAGTACGGCCCCTTCGACGCCAGCTGTCTCGATTTGCTCGGTGATGAAGGCGGAAATGTGCTCGCGACGGGCAATCAGTTCGTCCTCGGACAACCGTAGATCGAGCGGCGATTCACCCCTTGCGATCGACTCAGTATCTGACATCTGTTTCGTGAATTGAGCTCCAGAGACTAATAGGCATTTGTCCCACCCGTTCACCTGGACGGTCGTTTACTGTCACATCACTCGTCTGGACGAACAAACTCGTCTGGACGAACAAACTCGTCTGGACGAACAAAGACTGAAACTGACGCACGTAGCCGATTACGAACGGGGAGTGCTCCGTCGGAATACGAACCAGGACGGTCTGTCGAGAGGCGTCGAGGACACATTGACACTGACCGAAAGGTCTTTCAAATGCCCCGGAATTTGGTGACACTATGCACGACTCTCGGCCCTCCAGCGGAGTCACAACTGTTGTGACGGTGCTGTTCCTCTGTACCACACTCGCTTTGGGCGTCCCGTTCGCCGCGGATGCACAGGGTTCGTTCGTTTCAGTGACGAACGTCTCCCATACGCCCGAGACGCCGACAGTCGGGGAGACCTTCGAAATCGAGTTGACGATACAGAACCTGGGTGGATCGGGGGATCAGGGAGTCACGATCAACGAAGTCTATGCCCAGACGCCGGGACAGGGGACGTACTACGCAGACGACCTCGGGACGCTCCCGCCGGGAGGATCGATGACCGTCACGGTCCCAGCGAGCATCGACGAACCCGGGACACACAGCTTCGACCTCAAGATCAACGGAGTTGACTCGCGGGGGGACGTGGTCACGATCCGTCATCCGGTCACGGTCCGGGTACTCGATGCCGAGAGCCCGCAGATCGAGATCGACTTCGAACGCGAGGAGGGCGTCGTCGGCGTCGAATCGCAGGCGAACGTGACGATCGCCAACGGATTACCGGATGCGATCCGGAATCTCCGTCTCGAACTACACGGAGACGGGATCGAGGTCGATTCCGCGACACGCGTCAACTCCGAACTCCCGTCGGCCAGAGAGCAGACGCACTCGTTCACGGTGACGCCGACGGAAACCGGCATCCGGTCGGTGACCGCGGAACTTCGATATACCGACAGCACCGGACAGTCAAAGACGATCAAGACGAGCGAGTCCCGCCAAGTCGAGGAACTCCGGCGCCAGTTACAACTCGACGTCAGAACGATCGAGTCGGATTCGGTCGTCGAGGTGTCAGCGATCAATCTCGGGAACGCACCCATCGAGGATGTTGCGGTGCGGGCGGACAGCGACGCGGCAACCCTGTCGACGGGACTGATCGACCGGATCCCGGCACAGCGGTCCCGGACGGTTCGTCTCAACGTAACTGACATCACGGCTCCGCGCCCGGAACTGGATCTCAGTGCTGCGTACGACATCGCCGGAGATCGCTTCGAGGAACGGACGACGGCGACAGCTGTACTCGTCCCCGGGAGGGTCGAACTCACGGGAATCGAAGTCACTCCCAGGGGCGGCAGCGTCCAGCTTTCGGGGACGGCGAGCAACGTCGGTGCCACGTCGGTCTCGGCGGTGACCGTCCGCGTCCTGTCTGATGAGGATGTCGCACCGGCCAGTTCGGGACAAGAGTACTTCGTCGGAGAGATCGACAGCAGTGACTTCGCGTCGTTCACGGTGAACGCTCGCCTCGCCGATCCGGGCAACAGAACGACGATCCCGCTCTCGGTGACCTACCTCGTCGACGGACAACAGCGCCAGACGACGCTGAACGCGAGCTACGAGCCAATCCCGACACCTGATCCCTCACAGACGGGCGGGGGTGGTCTTCCGATCATCCCGATCGTCGTCGTGCTCGTCCTCGTGGGTGCCGGCGCGTTTGTCTGGAGGCGTCGCCGTGCTGATTGAAACGCGCAACGTATGGCGCCGGTATACGCTCGGCGGGGAGATCGTGACCGCGCTCGCGGACGTCAGCTTCGGCGTCAAGCCGGGCGAGTTCGTCGCCGTCGTCGGCCCGTCCGGATCAGGGAAGTCGACGCTACTGAACCTCATCGGACTGCTCGACACGCCCGACGAAGGAACGGTGCTGGTCGACGACGTCGCGGCGGAAACGCTGTCGGACGGACAACGGACCGAGCTCCGCCGGGACACGATCGGGTTCATCTTCCAGGACTTCTATCTCATCCCGACACTGACCGCTCGGGAGAACGTCGCCCTGCCGCAACTGTTCACAGAATCAGCGACTGAGCGCAACGAGCGAGCTGTCGCCCTGTTGAGTCAGTTCGGCCTGGGCGATCGGACAGAACACACGCCGTCGGAGCTGAGCGGCGGGCAACAACAACGGGTCGCGATCGCCCGTTCACTGATCAACGATCCCGCAGTCGTCCTCGCCGACGAGCCGACGGGGAACCTCGATCAGAACACAGGCAAGACCATCCTCGGGGAGTTCGAACGTATCACGGACGACGGAACGAGCGTCGTTGCCGTCACACATGACCGGCTCGTAACTGACTTCGCCGACCGGGTAGTCGAACTCGTCGACGGTCGCGTCGGCGACAGCACGAAAGCAACGCAGCATGTCTCCTAAATCGCTCGCAGACCGGCTGCCGGTACTGTCGCTGGCGATCCGGAACCTCTCACGGTCGAAAACTCGGTCGGCGCTGGCAGCGATCGGTATCGCGATCGGTGTCATCGCGATCGTCTCGCTGGGCATGTTCGGGTCCGCGTTCCAGCGATCGCAGATGCAAAACATCGGCACGATCGGGAACAACGTCGGTGTCTTCCCAGGCGAAGACCTGGATCGTGCCAACTTCACCGAAAGGCAACTCCGGGAAATCCGCCGGGCGGCACAGCCAGCGGATCTGATCGCCATCAAACAGGACGTCCGGGAGATGAGATCTCGCGACGGGACCACCGATCAGACCGTCTACGGTATCGCTGATCCGGACCGGCTTTTCGACGTCCGACAGGGAGCGATCCCCGATAACTGGCGCAGCGGTATCATCGTCGGCGATCAACTCGCAACGATCGAGGGGATCGAGACCGGCGACGCGCTGAACCTCGACGGACAGACCTACCGCGTCGCGGCAGTTCTCGAGGACGCCGGACAGGCCACGCTCGTCAACCCGAACAACGCGGTCATCCTCCCCCCGTCTCGGTTCGCCGAGGACACATACACGCAGGTTATCGTCCTGTCGGACACGACCGCTGAGGCGACCCGGACGGCCGAACGCATCCGGACGGCGATGAACGACCGCCGTGAACGCGTCCAGGTCTTCGAGTTCAGCCAGCTTGCCCAGCAGATCAACCAGCTGTTTCTCCAGCTCAACCTGTTTCTCATCGGAATCGGTGCAGTCTCGCTTGTGGTCGCAGGGACCAGCATCCTCAACGTGATGTTGATGAGTACGGTCGAGCGACGGGGTGAGATCGGCGTCCTCCGCGCAGTCGGCTTCAAACGCTTCGCAGTCTTACGTATCTTCCTGACAGAGGCTGCTATGCTCGGGCTCATCGGCGGGAGTGCCGGCGTCGTCGTGAGCGTCCTCATCGGGACCGGCATCCACAGCCTCTTCCTCGGGGATCCCTTTGCGTTCGACACGCTGAGCGTGATCTACGTCGTCGGCGGGTTCAGCTTCGGGATCGGCTCGGGTCTGATCAGCGGGGCCTATCCGGCCTGGAAAGCGTCGCGACTCGATCCCGTCGAAGCGCTCCGGGAGTGACCGCCTCGCTGATTCTCGAATCTAGCGGAACGCAGGAAATACGAGCAGCGTCGCGGAACGGTCAGTCCGGTCGAATCACTCGCCACCGTGTTGCCGTCGGGAAGCGCTACGTTGAAGTGCTGGGACGTTCGACCCTATGGATACGACGCGTCAGTATCAAGACGGATGCAGTCCGTCGATGCTCGGCGTGCGAAGACAATGTGCGCCGGTGTCTTGCCGAGCGAGGCAAGGTTCGGAACGCGAGGTGACGAGCGTTCCGGTGGTGAGACGGGCACTGTCCGTCGATCCTCGGCGCGAACGAGTGAAGCGCCG
>NZ_SPQG01000009.1:0-131691 GCF_004944975.1 Halorhabdus amylolytica | reverse complement strand
CGATCCTCGGCGAGAGTGAACGCAGTGAACGAGCGCCGGTGGTCTAGTGGTAGGACATGAGCTTCCCAAGCTCATAGCCCGGGTTCAATTCCCGGCCGGCGCATTTCATCTGCGAACGACAGTGAGCAGTGAAATCGCCAGAGGGAATTGAATCACGGCAGACGCAGCGCGAACGGAGTGAGCGACCGTCTGGCATCGGGTTCAATTCCCGGCCGGCGCATTTCATTCCTCCCTACGGTCGTCATTCGATGCGCCGGGAGCTCTACTCCCGAGTCCCGCCTCGCGTACTCGGCGGGACGCCGCCCGTAGTTCGCAAACGCTTCGCGTTTGCTCACTCCCGGCCGGCGCATGGTAGAAGTCTTTTACCCCGTGCTTTCCGGGTTTCTTCAGGAATGAAAATATGCGTTCGAAAGCTTACAATGCGGGTAGGAGGATAGCACCCCGGTCCCGTCCCCGGGTTATAAAAATGTCAGGCTTACTAGCCATGGTGTTACCCAGGAAGAGGGTTTCACGGTTTCGGGGGTGAGGGTTTGATGTCGGAAGAGCGCAGGCAGATTGACGGGATCGTTGTCGTCCCTGAGAACTCGGAGAAAGTACGTGAACTGCTTGAACTGGCTATGCATAGCTATTGGCGTTGAGAAGTTAGAATAGGCTTTTAAATCTTCAGTTTTATACTTTGTGTTGTTGAGGTCCTCGAAATGGGAACCAACTCTGAGGAAAGTATAAAGAGTGGGCTGTCGAAGCGGGAGGCACTGGCTTTGACACGGCTAGCTGCCCAGAACAAGACAGTTATCACAATCAGTGACATCCAGAATGCCCTAGACATCTCAAATGACAAGGCCAAGAAGATTGCGTATAACTTGGAGAAGAAAAAGTGGCTGGATAGATTGAAGCGAGGTGTCTACCTGATTGTTCCGTTGGAGGCGGGTGAGAAAGCAGAATACACTGAGCATGAATACGTTATCGTGTCTCACCTTGCCGACCCGATGTATATCAGTTACTGGACTGCGTTGAATTACCATAATCTCACGGAGCAGGTACCGCTGACGGTCTATGCAGCGACAACGAGCCGTGTTCCGGCCCAGCAGATTCACAACGTCGAATACAAATTTGTCACTGTTACCGAGGAGAAGTTCTTTGGCTACAACACGGAACTGGTCAACAAGACGCAGAAGGTGAAGATAGCTGATATCCAGAAAACACTGGTGGACTGCGCTGATCATCCGGAATACTGCGGGGGCATCACTGAACTGGCAAAAGCGGTATCCAATGCTGGTCGGGAAGAAGTTGACTGGGCGATAGTATCGGAGTATCTGCTTGAGGTCGGGAACGGAGCAGCGATAAAACGAATCGTCTACCTCACAGACCTTTTCGATATCGACCTTCCTCGAAAAGACGAGTTGAAAGAAGCGTTCACTGCCGGCTACTCCAAGCTCGACCCTACGAGGGAAGACCAGGGGAAACATTCGAGCGAATATCGTCTCCGGCTGAACGTGTCTAAAGAGGAGATCAGGGAGGCAGGTGAGCAACGATGATAACCGGTGGCCAGATCCGGACACTGGCACGGCAGGACGGTGTTACCGCAGGTCTCGCAGAGAAAAACTTACGTCAATTCGTGGATACTCTACGCGATCTACCAGTCGACGCTCGGTGAGCATCTGGTATTCAAGGGCGGCACTGCGCTCAGCAAACTGTATTTCCCCGACATCTGGCGTTTCTCGGAGGACCTTGACTTCACTGCCATAGCACAGCTCTCCAGCGTTGAAACGGACTTGGAAGAAGCGTTATCCACGGTAGAAGTTGAATCCGGTATTGCTTTCGAGATCACGAACTTCTACACGGCCGGCGAACCCGTGGAGTATATTCAGGTCGATATTCAGTACGAAGCGGTTCTCGGGCAGAAGAACACGACAACTCTGGATATAACTCTGGACGAGTCCATGTATTTCCCGGCTAAGCCCCATACACATGGTTTTGAAGATGTTCCAGAGTTTGATCTCCAGGCCTATACAGTAGAAGAGATACTGGTTGAGAAACTTCGAAGCCTGTATCAACGTGCTCGTGCCCGAGACTACTACGATATCTACCGGTTGCTGGACCAGAGAGAATTCGATGACAGCGACATAGCTGACGCTCTCCGGGAAAAGGCAGAAGAACAGGACGTTGAACTTGACCTGGAGAACGGAGTACCAGAGGAAGATATTGAGGATGTTAGAGATTACTGGAACAAGGCATTGGACCGCCTGGTTGTTGAAAAACCGGAGTTCAACAACGTGGTTAAACAGATTACTGACTACTTAACGAAGCTGCATAGCGTATCTGAAAAGCGATCCTAACGTAGATCCAAGTGAAGTCCTGTGTGGCGATACAGCTACAACTTTTCTATTCCGCTTGTTCTGCATGGAAACTGTCGAAGATTACCTCGCGGACCTGGATCTACCTCACAGCTCATTCCTCCCTACGGTCGTCATTCGACCCGAACAATTCGTCACGGTGGTGTAACGAAATACAGGAATCGAAATCGAGAAGTCACAGCCCGCACAGACGAGCGATTCGAAGAGTTGGGAAAACGAACAGCGATAGCGCAGAACGGAGTTTCGCTGATCATTCGAGTGGAGCTTGCACGGCGCGACGCGCAGCGAAATCGGGGTGGTGAAACACTCTCGCAGTGGTCCACGAGAAGAACCTGTGAGTCAGCGACTCGAGCCGGACCGTTCTGGATTCAGCAGCTTCCGAAACAGCGATGGGAGCAGGCTGGTGATCCGGGACGACAATTCACAGTTCGAACGAACGCGATACGTCGATCCCGTGCAGCCGTTCGGCAATCGTCCCGAGCCCTTCGAGCAGGCGCGGACTCGGCTGGTTCAAAAGTGAGTCGTCGATGGCGTGCAACTCGGCGTCGAGACGCCATTCGCGCTCGACCAGCGGCCGGGTCGAGGGTTCGGCGGCGCCGCAATGGTGGACGATCGCGTGGTCCGGATCAGCGTTCTCGACTTCCTGCCCGTCGATCTCCTGGGAACGCTCGCCGGGTTCGACGAACGGGTATCGACCGCCGGCGACGCGGATGGCGTCGGGTACCCAGTTTCCGGCTGCCATCGGTGGGTCGCCCCATTCCTCGCAGTAGACCACTGGTCGGTCATCGTCCGGAGTTACATTGCGAATCGTCTCGACGTACTCCCTGGCGCGTGCTTCGAGACGAGCGCCCTCCTCCGGGCGCCCGATCGCCTCGCCGATCGTCCGGAACGTCCACAGCACGTCCTCGAGCGTTGCCGGTTCCTCGTGGCTGACCGTGAATCCGTGGTTGCGCAAGTCGTCGCGTAGGTCGGCCTGTAACTGGTCGTTCGTGAGCAGGAGATCCGGGTCGAGTTTCTCGATCGTTTCGAAGTCCGGGTTCAACCAGCCACCGACCGACGGTACGTCTCCGGCCTCGCAGTGGGCGGTGGCGCCGGCCAATCGATCGCTGGCGTCGAGCGTTCGTACGATCGACGTGGCGCTGGGTGCCAGCGAGACGATCCGATCCATGTGCGTTCATAGTGGCTGACTTTCAAAAAGGTCAGGACCCCGCAACGCCGTCTGATCGATCCAGCCCGCTAGATGGCTCACGAGTTGTCCGGCCGGATCACCACAGTGCAGGCGCCGAGTTATTCCATCGAGAGCGTGATTGTGCCGTCGAAGTTCAAGACGATCTCCTGGGTCAGATCGCCGAATAGCGCCTTTCCGGTCGGAGACCGACGCTGGCCGACGAGGAACACGTGATCGCAGTCGTATTCCTCGGCCACGTCGAGAATAGCCGCCGCACGATCGCCCTCGGGTTTGACCCGAACGACGATCTCGGAAGCGACTCCCGCGTCGTCGAGCGTTTCCCGGACGAACGCTTCTGTCTCCTCTTCGAACTGACGGTCGGCAGGATCCTCGTAGTCCCGTCGATCGATGTCGCTCGTGAGTTCGACGTCCTCGACCGATTCGAGGTCTTCCGGCACCAACAGCCGTAAGATGACGAGAGACGCCCCCGAGCAAGTACTGACGGCAGCCGCTTCGTCCAGTAACTGTGCCTCGGTCTCGTCTGCATCAGTGACGATGAACAGCCCTCTGTTCATGGATGTTTATATACTGGTGAAGTTTATAAAAGGAACGGGGCAGAAAGTGGCGATCGACCACGACCGATCCTCCGGAGAGAGGACGTAGACGCTGCCACAGCTATCGGGTTTCACGCGGATCGATCCTTGGACACTTGTTCAGAACGGATCGATCGGCTCCGATCCGATCGCGGAATATTTGACCGGGCGCCGCGTATCGCCAGTCGATGGACGGCCCGCTGTGGACCGAGCGGCACGCGCCGACGATCGAGGAGTTGCCCCAGCCCGAGGTCCGCGAGCAGTTGCGCGGCGCACTCGAAGAACCGATGAACCTGCTGGTCCACGGGCCGGCGGGAAGCGGGAAGACCGCCGCCGTGCGCGCGTTCGCTCGGGAGGCCCACGAGGACCACGACGCTGACCTCATCGAGATCAACGTCGCCGACTTCTTCGATCTGACCAAAAAAGAGCTCTCGGAGGATCCCCGTTTCGAGCGGTTCATCACTCCCAAGCGCCGCCGGGAGTCCTCGAAGGCCGACCTGATCAACCACGTCCTCAAGGAGTCGGCAAGTTATTCGCCGGTCTCGGGTTCGTACAAGACGATCCTGCTGGACAACGCCGAGCGAATGCGCGAAGACTTCCAGCAAGCGTTGCGTCGCGTGATGGAGCAGTACTACGAGGCGACGCAGTTCGTCATCGCAACCCGGCAATCCTCGACGCTGATCCCGCCGATCCGCTCGCGGTGCTTCCCCGTGACTGTGAGAGCGCCGACCCACGACGAGATCGTGACCGTCCTCCGGCGGATCGCCGAGGCGGAAGGGACCGAATACGATGCGGAGGGGTTGGAATACGTCGCAGGGTACGCCGACGGCGACCTCCGGAAGGCGATCCTCGGTGCGCAGACGACCCACGAGGCGGAAGGCGAGATCACGATGGGCGCCGCCTACGAGTCCCTCGGAGCGGTCCGGACCGACGACCGTGTCGAGACGATGCTGGCCGCCGCCGAGGCAGGGGAGTTTCGAGACGCTCGATCGGAACTGGACGACCTGCTGGTCGAGGAGGGCCACAGCGGTCCCGAGGTCCTGGAGGCGATCCTCCGAGTGGGCCACTCGCGGTACACGGGCGAGCGACTGGCACGCCTCCACCGGCTGGCCGGCGAGATCGACCTGGATCTGGCGGCTGGGACCGACGATCGGATCCACCTCTCACACTTCCTAGCCGAACTCGAAGCGAGCGAGTGACGGGGACAGATCACCCGAGAGTGGGCGACCGGGAGTGGAGACGGGCCCGAGAGACGGAATCCGCCGGGCGGAAACCGTTCGCTTCGAAATCCTTATACACGTTTGCCGGGGACGTATGGGTAACGAACCATGGACATCGAGATCATCGAGGAAGAAGACAATCCGATGTTGCATCGGACGGACGTCCGCTTCGAGGTGACCCACGAGGAGGCGACGCCGTCGCGGCTCTCCGTACGGGATTCCCTGGCGGCGATGCTCAACAAGGACGCCGAGGAAGTAGTCGTCCACGAGCTGGACACGAAATACGGCATGCGAAAGACCGTCGGGTACGCGAAGGTGTACGACGACCCGGAGTTCGCCCGTGAGGTCGAACAAGAGCACATGCTCGAACGCAACAAGATCCTCGGCGAAGAGGGCGATGCCGAGGCTGAGGAGGCCTGACGATGGCCCGGTACGAACTCTACGACGACGACGGCACCACCGAACGCGAACAGTGTCCTCGCTGTGGCGACGCGTTCCTCGCCGAACACAGTGATCGGACGCACTGCGGTCGCTGTGGCTACACCGAGTGGAACTGACGGGTCGCGACCGCAGCCGCGGTCGAGACCGAAGTCGTCTTTTCCGTCGATCACGCAACTCGGACAGACTGAATGGTATCGACCGCGAGCGACGACGCGCCGGCACGACGGATCCTCGGCATCGAGGGGACAGCCTGGGCCGCTAGCGCGGCAGTCTACGACGTCGAGGCCGACGACGTCATCATCGAGACTGACGCTTACCAGCCCGATAGCGGCGGCATTCACCCGCGGGAAGCCGCCGAACACATGCGAGAAGCCATCCCGGCAGTCGTCGAGGACGCCCTCGAAGACGCCCGCGAGCAGGCCGACGAGGCTGGCGACGATCCGGACGGGGCGCCGGTCGACGCGGTCGCTTTCTCGCGGGGCCCCGGGCTCGGCCCCTGTCTGCGGATCGTCGCGACGGCCGCGCGCGCGATCGCTCAGCGGCTGGACGTGCCGCTGGTCGGCGTCAACCACATGGTTGCTCACCTGGAGATCGGTCGCCACCGCTCCGGATTCGACTCGCCGGTCTGTCTGAACGCCTCGGGTGCGAACGCTCACGTCCTGGGGTATCGCAACGGGCGGTATCGCGTCCTTGGCGAGACGATGGACACCGGCGTCGGCAACGCCATCGACAAGTTCACCCGCCACCTGGGCTGGTCCCATCCCGGCGGCCCGAAGGTCGAGGAACACGCCAAGGACGGCGCGTACATCGACATGCCATACGTCGTCAAGGGGATGGACTTCTCCTTTTCGGGGATCATGAGCGCCGCAAAGCAGGCGGTGGACGGTGTTCCCGCGAGCGAAGCGAGCGGGAGCGGGTCGGCCCGTCAGTCCGACAGTGGGGAGACAGTCGAAGACGTCTGTTACTCGCTGCAGGAGAATATCTTCGCGATGCTGACGGAGGTGAGCGAGCGTGCCCTTTCGTTGACAGACGCCGACGAACTCGTGCTTGGCGGTGGCGTCGGGCAGAACGAGCGCCTCCGGGCGATGCTCGAAGCGATGTGCGACCAACGCGGCGCGGACTTCTACGCCCCCGAACCGCGATTCCTGCGGGACAACGCCGGCATGATCGCCGTCCTCGGCGCGAAGATGTACGCCGCGGGCGACACCATCGCCGTCGAGGACTCGACGGTCCGGCCGGACTTCCGGCCCGACGAGGTGCCCGTCACCTGGCGCTCGGGCGAGTCCGTCGGTTCGTGGGCTGGATCGAGGGACGGCGAGACGGTCCAGGGTGCCGAGGCGACTGTCACCGTCGAGAACGGGCGCGTTCGCAAACGGCGCAACCCGCGGACGTATCGTCATCCCACGCTCGACGAGCGACTCCGGACCGAGCGAACGCGTCAAGAAGCCCGGCTCACCAGCGAGGCTCGGGGCGTCGGCGTTCCGACACCGGTCGTCTTCGACGTCGATCCTCGGGAGGGGGTCCTCGTCTTCGAACACGTTGGCGATCGTGACCTCCGGGCAAACCTCACCGTTGATCGCGTGCGGGACGTGGGACGCCATCTGGCGACGATCCACGACGGGGGGTTCGTCCACGGGGATCCGACGACGCGGAACGTCAGAACTGGTGAGGAACGGACGTATCTCATCGACTTCGGCCTCGGGTACTACACCGATCACGCCGAGGACCACGCGATGGATCTCCACGTCTTCGAGCAATCACTGACGGGGACGGCCGACGACGCGGATCGCCTCCGGACGGCTGCCGAGGGCGCCTACCGCGATGAAAGCGAGCGTGGCGGAACCGTTCTGGATCGCCTCCGGGAGATCGAGGGCCGCGGCCGATACCAGTAGTCGGGCGACAGCCGTCCGTCTCAGATCAGGTTCTCCATGTGCTCAAGCGCGTCGTCGTACTCCTCGATGGCGTTCTCGATGGGGTCGGAGTCGGCCATGTCGACGCCGGCCGTCCGGAGCAGTTCCAGCGGGTAGTCGCTGGACCCGCTTTCGAGGAACTTCCGATAGCGCGAAGCGGCCGGTTCACCCTCCTCGTCGATCGACTGGGCGATCGCGACCGCCGCGGAGATGCCCGTCGCGTACTGGTAGACATAAAAGGAGCGATAGAAGTGTGGGATGCGCATCCACTCGCGGGCGATCCGGTCGTCGATCTCGCCCGGCTCGTAGTAATCGGCCTTGAGTTCCCGATAGAGGTCGTTCAAGCGGTCGGGCGTCAGGGGCTCGCCGGCCTCACTCATCTCGTGAGTGCGGTGCTCGAACTCCGCGAACATGGTCTGGCGGAACAGCGTCGAGCGGAAGCGTTCGAGGTACTGATCGAGGACGTGCCGGCGGAACCGGTCGTCCTCGACGGTCTCGAGCAGGTGGCGAGTCAGGAGTGCCTCGTTGACCGTCGAGGCGACCTCGGCGACGAAGATCTCGTAGCCCGAGTAGACGTATGGCTGGGTCTCGCTGGTGTACTCGCTGTGCAGCGAGTGGCCGAGTTCGTGGGCCAGCGTGTACATCGAGTCGACGTCGTCCTGGAAGTTCATCAAAATGTACGGCTGAGAATCGTAGGTCCCGCCGGAGTAGGCACCCGACTGCTTGCCCCGGGTCTCGTAGACGTCGACCCACCGCGAGTCTAGCCCGTCGGCGACGCGTGACTGGTACTCGGTCCCCAGCGGCGCGAGCGCGTCGACGACGTGCTCGCAGGCTTCCTCGTATTCGATCTCCGGGCTCTCTGTTTCGGTCAGCGGGACGTAGAGGTCCCACATCCGCAGGTCGTCGCCGTCAGTGTGTGCGCGTTTGAGTTCGGCGTGGCGGTGCAGCGTCCCCAGGTTGTCCCGGACAGTCTCGACGAGAGTGTCGTAAACCTCGACGGGGACGTTCGGGCCGTTCAGGGACGCCTCGCGGGCACTGTCGTAATTGCGGGCCGCCGCCATCTTCGAGTCGGTCTTGACGGCCTTGGCGTAGGCCGTCCCCACGGTGTTGTGGACGGTCTCCCACTCGTCGTAGAAGGCCTCGTAGACATCCTGACGAAACGCCCGATCGTGGCGCTTCTGGAGGGTCGTGAAGTTGTTGAGCGTGATCTCGGTCGCTTCTCCCTCGGGATCTTCGACAGTGGGGAAGGTCATGTCGGCGTTGGTCAGCATGTCGTAGACCTCACCCGGCGCGCCGGTGACCTCGCTCAAGTCCGCCAGCAGCGACTCGACCTCCGTCGAGCGCGTGTGGGGTTTCATCCGCAACACGTCGTCGAAGTAGTGGTCGTACTCCGCGAGGGCGGGTTCGGATTCGATCATCGCCTCGACGTCCTCACGGTCGAGGTCCTGGATCTCCGGGTCGAGGAAACTCGCCGCGCTCGAAGCCTCGGCCGAGAGCGACTGGGCGCGGGTCAACATCGCCTGAGCTTCGTCGCGTCGGGTGTCCTCGTCGCGGCGCATCCGCGCGTAGGAGACGACGTTCGAGACCGTCCGCATCAGGTTCTCGTAGTCCTCCAGCACCGAGAGCAACGTTTCGGCGTCCGCCGTGGATCGTCCCTCGTAACTCGCGACGAGCTCTGTCAATTCTTCGGCTTCCTCATAGGCTGTCTCCCACTCGTCGCTGTCAGCGTACAGCGACTCCAGCGCCCACGTGTACTCCTCGTCGACTTCGCTTCGTTCCGGGACTGAACTCATGCTCCCTGCGTAGGATTGGCGGGCGCTAAAACGTTCGGCTGCGGGTGTCCCTCACTGCGGTGGTTCGACCGCCAGATCCGTGGCGATCCACCCATCGGGGTTACCCTCTTCGGTGAAGACCGTCCGATCGGGGGAAGACTGGAATGACTGGACCTCGCGGGTCTCGCCGTCCAGGTCGTCGGCACGTGGCATTGACACCTTGTAAGTGACCGGGTAGTCATATGTGTTTTGGCTAGCCTAAAACAATGGGAACGTCCGGGGAAAACCGGAAGGGAGACGAACGCCGTTCGGTCGAAACATCACCCCGGTAGAAAAGTTAACTCCCCGGCGGATGAAGGTCGGGCCATGGACGAAAACCCGTCAGTGGACGACGATCCACCGTATAAACATCCGGACCGATCCATCGAGACCCGCCTCGACGATCTCCTCTCGCGAATGACGCCTGCGGAGAAGGTCGGCCAACTCGTCGGGACGGCACCGACGCTCCGACCGGATCGTGAAACAGTCGACGGTATCGCCGAAGCCGTCACCGAACACCACCTCGGTGCAGTCTCGCCGTTCGGTCACGGCGGCTCCCCCTGGGAGACCCCCGAGGAGTGCCTCGACATTGCCAACGCGATCCAGCGGGAAGCCGTCGAGAACACCCGTCTGGGCATCCCCGTCCTGTTGTACGTCGACGCCGACCACGGCCACGGGTTCGTGAAAGGAGCCACCGTCTTTCCCCACAATCTCGGTATGGCTGCGACCCGCGATCCGGAACTCATAGAGCGCGCAGCGAACGTTACGGCGACGGAAGTCGCGGCGACCGGCGCACACCAGAACCTCAACCCGGTCGCTGACGTGGGCCGGGAGGCACGCTGGGGGCGCATCTACGAGACGTTCGGCGAGAGTCCACACCTCTGTTCGGCAATGAGTGCGGCGGCCGTCCGTGGGTATCAAGGCGAGGACGTGGGCGACGCCGGAAGCGTGATCGCCACCCCGAAACACTTCCCCGCGTACAGTCAGCCGGTCCGTGGCGAGGACGGCTCGCCTGTCGACGTCTCCGAGTACACCCTCAGGCGGGTGTTCCGCCCGCCCTTTGCGGCCGCCGTCGACGCCGGCGCGGGCTCGATCATGCCCGCCTACAACGAACTGAACGGCTATCCCGTTCACGGATCGAGGGAGTACCTGACGGGCTGGCTCCGCGAGGAACTCGGCTTTTCGGGCTACGTGGTCTCGGACTGGAACGGCGTCAACATGCTCCACCACGACCACCGGACCGCGCGATCGATGGACGAGGCAGTCTGGCAGGCGGCGACCGCCGGCGTCGACGTCGCGAGCGTCGGTGGCGTCGAACACGCCCAGCGCCTGCTCAATCTCTTCGAAGCCGGGGAACTCTCCGAGTCCCGCATCGACGAGAGCGTCCGGCGCGTGCTCGAAGCGAAGTTCCGGCTCGGTCTTTTCGAGGACCCCTACGTTGACGAGGACCGGGTCGAAGGAGTCGGGACCGACGACCACCGCGCAGTCGCCCGCGAAGCCGCCCGCGAGTCGCTAACGCTACTGCAGAACGATGACGACGTTCTCCCGCTCGATACTGACCTCGATTCGATCGCCGTCCTCGGTCCGAACGCCGACGATCTCCGCAACCAGTTCGGTGGATGGAGCACCATCTCGGAGCCCGAACCACCGGGAACGACCGTCCGCGAGGGGATCGAAGCGGCCGTCCCGTCGGACACCGACGTGCGCTACGAGCAGGGGACGGAGATGACCGAACCCATCGATGTCGACGCCGCGCGCGAGGCGGCAACGGTGAGCGAAGCGGCCGTGGTCGTCGTCGGCGAGACGGGGTATCGCCACGAGTTCCACCGCAGCGAGACCGACCGAGGCGAGTTCCCGACGCGTTCACAACTCGAACTCCCAGAGGCACAGCGGGAGTTGCTCGCGGCGGTTCGGAAGACTGGGACGCCGACCGTCGCCGTGTTCGTCGCCGGTCGCCCGCTCGCCATGGAGTGGACTGCCGACCACGTCCCCGCAATCCTGTTCGCCTACCTGCCGGGTTCGGAAGGCGGGAACGCGGTCGCAGACGTCCTCTTCGGCGACGTCGATCCGGGCGGGTCCCTGCCGGTGTCGATCCCGCGGTCGACGGGGCACCTCCCGACCCACTTCGACTACCGTCCGCATCCTCATCCGATCGAGGGAAGTCCCCGCGAGGAGAACCCCCGCCCACCGGAGCATCCCGAGACGTACGATCCACTGTTCCCCTTCGGCCACGGCCTGAGTTACACGGACTTCGAAACCGGCGAGCTGGCGGCGTCACCGGAGCGCGTCGGCCGAGAGGGACGCCTCACGGCGACCGTCGAGGTCGAAAACGTCGGCGACCGTCCCGGGTCGACGGCCATACACCTCTATGCGACCGACGAGTTCAGCTCCCGGGTGACGCCGGTACGGGAACTGGTCGGGTTCCGGCGGGTCGAACTGGCGGTCGGGGAACGAACCGAAGTGACGTTCGAGGTCGAGATCGCTGATCTGGGCGTCGTGGCGGAGTCCGGCGATCGCCGCGCGGAACCCGGGACCATCACGCTATCGTGCTGTGGGGACTCGGCCGAAGTGACGATCGAACGCCAGTTCGAATCCTAAATCGGATCGTTTCGGCGTTCGACTGTCCCCGATCGTCCTGAACACACCCACACCCGACACCGAGGGATAGATTCATCCGGATGGACCTCTCACCCCCGCACATGCCGAAGATATCGATCTCGTTGCCAGACCGTATCGAGAACGACATCGACCGCCTCGTCGAACAGGGCGAGTTCGTCAACCGCGATCAGGCCGTCGAGGAACTGCTGACGATGGGCGTTTCCGCCTACGAGACGACCGACGAGCCGACCGAGACGCCCGCCGAGGAGGACATGTTCTCCCAGACTGTCGAGGATCAACAGGATCCCGCGATCCAGGACGACGACCCGGACGAAGGCTATACGTTCTGAGTCGGCGTCACCCCCGGCTCGACAGCGCATCGAGGAGTGCCGTCTCGAATCCTTCACGGTCCGCCCACTCGAGTGCGATCCGCGCCTCGTAAGCCCCGTTCGAGTCCGGGATGGTGAACCCGTCGTCAGTGACGTCGAAGGACCGACGCTCGATTTCGAACCACGACTCCTCGTGGGCCAGGGCGACGGCCGCCGTGTCGAACAGCGTCGAAGATCGCCGGGTGAAGTCCTCGTAGGCCATCCATGGGACCCGGGACGCGAACAGGCAGTTGTTCTCGATGACACCTCGGAGTACGGGGTCACTCGTTGCTGACCAGACCCGGTGGTACGCCTTGCCCGTCAGCCGCACCTGCCCGCAGGTGTCCAGCGGCGTCAACAGCACGTCCTGCCAGGGGGCCGAGAGGACGGTCCGGAACGCGTCCGGGTCGACGCGAACGTTCGTTTCGGCATCCGGATCGCCACCGTCGTAGCCCCGTTGGAAGCTGCCGTGCATCCCGACGAACCGACACTGTCGGGCCAGTTCGGGGTCACGATCGATCGCTGCTGCGATGGTCGGCGTCGGAGCAACCGAGAGCACCGTCACCGGTTGACTGGCCGCGGCGACGGTCTCTGCCAGCGCGTCGATACCGTCTTCGTGCACCTCACCCGGGTAGTCCCCGAGGTCGTATCCCTCGATCCACGGGGCCTGTGTACGCGCCGCTTCGTCCATCTGGGAGTCCCCGTTACCGAGGGCGAGTGGCACGTCGAATCGATCGGCCCGTTCGAGCAGTTTTGCGGCGATGCTCGCCCGGTAGGTCGGGTCGCCCGTCTCCGTCACGACGAGTCGGAGATCGAGTTCCGGCCTGCCGAACAACTGGGCCAGCGCCCAGGTATCGTCGACGTCGGTCCCGATATCGGTCGCGAACACTACCGGCCTGGGCTCGCGGGGCCCGTCGTTGCTCTGTCGCCCCTGGCTGTCGCCGTCGGATGTCCGGTCGGTTCCCGTCATGACACAAATCGCACTGGTATTGCGCGACCCGTCAGGTGAAACTTCCGGCTGTTGACTCGGGCACGTGACGCAAGCCTTATGTCCATGTCTGTACGTTAGTGTACGGTAATGGACGCTAATGAGAAGATCGCGCCGGAGGTGCGGTCGATCATCGACGCCGCCCGGGAGCGCGGCGGGGCCGACGGCCGGGTCGAGGTGCGGGCGCGCTCGTTGCCCGAGGCGTTCGACCGGGCGAGGGCCGATGAGCGGGTGCCCACAATCGCCGAGGTGAAGCCGACGAGTCCGACGACCGACGGGACCCGCGAGGACGACCCTGTCGAACTCGCCGAGGAGATGGTCGCGGGCGGCGCGGCCGCACTGTCGGTCCTGACCGAACCCGAACACTTCGGCGGGTCGCCCGAGATTCTTCGGCGCGTCCGGGAAGCTGTCGACGTCCCGATCCTCCGGAAGGACTTCCTGCTGTACGAGGAGCAACTCGACGTGGTCGAGGCCGACCTCGTCCTGTTGATCGTCCGATTTCTCCAGGAAGACGGGACCGACGATCTCGCCGACCTGCTCGCAGCGGCCCGCGACCGGGGTTTTCAGGTACTCGTCGAGGCTCACTCCCGCGCGGAGGTCCGCCAGGCGATCGAGGCGGGCGCCGAAATCGTCGGCGTGAACAACCGTGACCTGGGGGCCCTGGAACTCGATCTCTCGACGTTCGAGGACGTGGCCCCCGCGGTCCCTGATGACGTGACGTTGATCGCCGAGAGTGGGATCGAGACGCCGACGGACGTAGCCCGGATGCGAGCAGGCGGCGCGGACGGGCAACTCGTCGGCTCGGCGATCATGGACGGCGACGTGCGCGCGAACACCGAACGACTCACGACACCACCGGAGAACACAGAATGAGCACTGATTCAGACGGCAAGTTCGGCGCCTACGGCGGCCAGTACGTCCCCGAGGCGCTGATGCCCGCGATCGAGGAGTTGCGCGATGCGTACGAACGCTACGTTCTCGAAAACGAGGACGGGTTCATGGACGAGTTCCGCGAACGTCTCGCGGACTTCGGCGGCCGACCCACGCCGCTACAGCACGCCGAGCAGTTGAGCGAACGCTACGACACTGCGGTCTATCTCAAGCGCGAGGACCTGCTCCACGGCGGTGCACACAAACTCAACAACGCCCTGGGGCAGGTCCTGCTGGCGAAGTACATGGGCAAAGAGCGGATCATCGCCGAGACAGGAGCCGGCCAGCACGGCACCGCGACCGCGATGGCCGCCGCACACCTCGACATGCCCTGTGAGATCTTTATGGGATCGACGGACATCACGCGGCAACGGCCCAACGTCTTCCGGATGCGGTTGAACGGCGCGGAGGTGAATCCGGTGACGACCGGCCGTGGGACGCTCAAGGAGGCCATCAGCGAGACGATGCGCGACTGGGCGACGAACGTCGAGGACACCCACTACGTCATCGGCTCGATCGTCGGTCCCGATCCCTTCCCGCGGATGGTCCGGGACTTCCAGTCGGTCATTGGCCGGGAGGCCCGCGAGCAGATCAAGGCCAAGACAGGGCGCCTCCCGGACTCCGTGGTCGCCTGTGCGGGCGGGGGTTCGAACACGATGGGTGCCTTCCACGAGTTCGTCGATAGCGCGGACCCCAGTTCCGCGGACAAATCGAGCGGGCAGCACCCGCGAGACCGCGTCGACCTGATCGCGGTCGAGGCCGGGGGCTCCAGCCTCGACGTCGACGAGAAGGCGGGCGTCGCGCCCAACTCCGCGACACTGTCGACCGGCGAGGAGGGCGTCCTTCACGGCGCCCGGACGAAGCTCCTGCAGGATTCCGACGGCCAGATCATGGAATCTCACAGCGTCTCGGCGGGACTCGACTATTCGGGCGTCGGCCCGGAACTCGCCCACCTCGTCGATTCTGGCCGCGTCGATGCCGTCAACGTTGACGACGAGGCCGCCCTGGAAGCGTTCCACCGCCTCTCGCGACTGGAAGGGATCATCCCCGCCCTGGAGAGCGCCCACGCCTTCGGGTATCTAGAGGAGAACCCCGAGGAAGTCGGCGACGTGACGGTCGTCAACCTCTCGGGACGCGGAGACAAGGACCTCGAGACCGTCGTCGAGGAGACCGAGAAACGAGATCTCGACGTGGACGTGGACATGAGCGTGTTCAGGGAGGCTGAACGATGAGCGATGCCGTCGACGCAGTCTTCGAGTCCGGAGAACCCGCGTTCATTCCGTACCTTGTCGCCGGCGATCCCGACTACGAGGCCTCGATCGAATACGTCGAGGCCATCGAACGCGGTGGTGCCGACGTGATCGAACTCGGCCTGCCCTTCTCGGAACCGATCGCCGAGGGCTCTACCATCCAGGACGCGATCGTCCGATCGCTCGAGGCGGGGATGACCCCCGAGCAGTACTTCGACTTCGTCGAGGATCTGGATGTGGACGTGCCGCTGGTCTGTATGACCTACTACAACCTGATCTACCAGTACGGTCCCGACCAGGGGCCCCGGGCGTTCGTCGAGCGGGCCGCGGCGGCGGGCATCGCGGGCCTGGTCGTCCCCGATCTGCCGGCCGAGGAGGCCGACCCGCTTCGGGCAGCCTGTGACGAGTTCGGGCTGGATCTGATCTTCATCGTCGCGCCGACGACAAAGGGCGAGCGCTTAGAGCGGATGATGGAGCACGTTTCGGGGTACGTCTACGTCCAGGCGCGACTGGGGACGACCGGCGCGCGCGACGACGTCAGCGACCAGACTGACGAGAGTCTTGCCCGACTCGCCGAGTGGTCGGTTCCGAAGGCTGTCGGCTTCGGGATCAAGACGGGCGACCACGCCGAACGGATCGTCTCGGCCGGTGCCGACGGGATCATCGTCGGCTCCGCGCTGGTCGACATTGTCGCTGATGGCGCGGATAGCGACGACCCGACCGAGGCAGTCGCTGATCGCCTGGAGGCCAAGGCCAGGGAACTCAAGGACGGCGCGCTCGCCGGGGCCGGTCTCGCGGCGGCCGAGTCCGTCGAGTGACCGTCGCGGGGGTTTTTACCTGCGCGGACACCCCCCTTCGCGGATCTCGTCGTCAGCTATCTCCGGCAGTTCGACCTGGACCGGTTCGTTGTAGTCCTCGTAGTCGATCATCAGGTTCGCCGTCGCCTCCCCGCCGTTCCCCGAAACCTGGATCGCCAGCAGCGACCGGACCGGACGGGCAGTTTCCTGATCGACCCAGAGTTTGGCGGTAATGTTCTCGACGTTGGCGTCCGCGTTCGCGAGATCGGTCTGGCTCTGGCCGGGGAGCGAGGACACCGTCTCCTCGTCGGGGTAAGCGACGATGACTGACGTCTCCCGGCCCTCGATCGTCGCCGTCCCGTTCCAGTAAACGTTCGTGCGCTCGAAGAGTTCGGCCTGGCGACCCAGCGGCGTCAGTGCCAGCCAGTCAACGTCGGTCGACTGGTTCTGTCGCTCCCATCCGGTCCAGAGATCCGAATACTTCGTGTAAGTGGTCCGACTGTCGAGATAGCTGGTCGTGCTCCGATCCTCGACAGTGGTTTTCATCCGCATTAGCTTGCTCGTCCGGTTGACCACACCGTCGCCGTCGAGCGTGATCGATCGAGACTGGCCGTCACCCGAGGCCGAAACGTCGACGTCCATCGACATCCGGTAGGAATCGACGTCGGCAAGCGCGTCGACCGTCTCGTTTCTAACCTCAAGGGCGCGGTCGTCGCTCGGGGGCTGGTCGTCGCCGAGCATGCCACACCCCGCGAGGGCGATCAGGGCAACCAGGAGGGTAACGGGGACTGCGCGGTGCATACGCTCGAAATGGCACTCCAGCATCACATAGGCATTTCGTTCCCTCCGTGCGACAGGCGGCCAAGCGACGCCGGGACCGGAACGCACATTACCGTCACTTGCCACACCATCACACAATGACTGCCGGCAAGCACGCACGTCTCGAACGTATCGCTACAGGGGGGCGACACCTCGTCGTCCCGATGGATCACGGCCTCACGATGGGTCCGGTGACGGGTCTCGTCGACGTAGAATCGACTGTCGCATCGATCACGCGCGGTGGCGCGGACGCCGTTCTCACCCAGAAGGGCGTCGCCGATCGCGTCCACGGTAACCTCAACGACGCGGGCTACGTTGTCCATCTGAACGGCTCGACCACGATCGGGCCAGACGAGAACGACAAGCGCCCCACGGGCACCGTCGAGGACGCCGTGCGGGCGGGCGCTGACGCCGTCTCCTTTCACATCAACGTCGGCAGCACGCACGAACCCGACCAGCTGACCCAGCTGTCCGACGTGACGAGTGCGGCCGAACGACTGGGCATGCCGGTCCTGGCGATGGCCTACGCCCGCGGTCCCGGGATCGACGAGTCCGATTCGGCAGCGCTTTCCCACGCCGTCAGGCTGGCCGAGGAGGTCGGCGCCGACCTGATCAAGACGGGTTACAGCGGTGATGCAGAGAGTTTCGAGACCGTCGCGGCGGCCGCGGACAAACCGGTCCTGATCGCGGGCGGCTCGCGCGGGACCGACCGCGAGACCCTGGCGATGGTCCGGGGGGCGATGGACGGCGGCGCAGCCGGCGTCTCGATGGGACGGTCGATATTCCAGCACGAGGACCCTGAAGCGATCACGCGGGCGGTCTCGGCGGTCGTCCACGACGACGCGAGCGCCGACGCCGCGGCCGAGCGGGGCGGCCTCGCGATCGACGTCTGAGGGCGCGTTCACATTTCTCGGAGTCGAGAGATCGTCAGCAACACGCCGACGGCGACCAGTCCACCGGCGACGAAGGCGCCCGCGACGAGGAGTGGATCGCTCGCGGCCGGTTCGACGGCGACCGTGTAGTCACCGTTGGAGACCGAGGCGTTCACTGCTGGTGACGGGGAGCCACGCGACCCGAGCCCGCCGACGGCAACGGCGATCGCGAACGCCCCGATCGCGAGGACGGCGACCACGCCCAACAGTTTCTCCATGAGGCCTCGTAGCGACGACGCGGGGTTTTCCCCGGCGAACAGGACCAGCGCCTCGTCGGTGGGCGCGTAGACGTCCATCTCGGCGCCGTTTTCGCCGTACCAGGTGTCGACCACTGCGACGAGATCGGCCGCACGGAGCTTCGTCAGGTGGTACTGGACGTTCTGCAGCGTCGTCCCCACCTCGTCGGTCAACTCCGAGGCGGGCCTCGGCTCGGCGTGCAACGACTGGAGGATCGTCCGGGCCGTCTCCGACCCCAGGGCGTCGAACACCCCATCGGCGCGGTCGTCGTCCAGGGCGAGCACCGCCGGCTCGCGGTCGTCGGGCGCGGAATCGGGCCGGCCCGGCAACAGCCGGCTCATCGCCTCCCTCCGCAGTGGTGCATACCCGCCAGCAGGCCTGCCACTCCCTTGAGTGCTCTCCCCGGTCAAACGCCCGTTTGTGTGCTCGATACGTTGAGACAGGACCGCCCCGGACGTCCGGACATGTCCGATCGCTACCTGCTGACGATCGCCCTCCTGCTCGCGGCCGCGACGGCCGGCTGCCTGGCCGCGACCGATACGACGACAGAAACGCCCGCAGCACCCTCGATCGAGCCCGTCGGCGCGTGTCCGGCCGACGTCGAGCGACTCGACGTCGGCGTCACGGACGGATCGCTGCCAGCCCGGGACGCCGGCTTCGCGATCGATGCCGACCGGACGACGCTACAGCGTGGAGCGCCTCTCCAGGTGACGCTCCGGAACGTCGCCGACGAACCACGGGGGACGGGCACGGAGCGGATGATCGTCCTCCAGCGACACGTCGACGGCGAGTGGCGAACCGTTCTCGGCGCGCGCGAGGGCCGAGCCGGGTGGAACGCGACGCTCGTGATGCACGACCCCGGCGAAGGCTACACCTGGAACGTCACGCTCGACGAAGCGGGCCTCTCTCGGTGGGGGTACGCGCCCTGTGGATCGCTACCACCGGGCGAGTACCGGTTCGTCTATCACGGTCTGGTCGAACCCGGTCAGTTCGACGACGAGATCCCCGATCCCGTGGTCGCGGTCGAGTTTCGAGTCGTCGCGTGACAGCAAAATCGACGGCTCGACGCCCGGCGTCGATCAGTCTTCGGCGAGCAGGACGTCCAGCGTCCCTTCGTCGACGTGTTCGTCCTCGCGGCCGGCGATATAGGTCTTGGCGGCGGCGACGACGCGGCCGGTGTGGGGATCACCGATCTCGGCGATGTGGTCGGACTCCAGCAGTTCGGCCGTCCAGGGCGACTCCCCGTAGTCGATCTCGCCGCGGATCAGACGCCGACACAGTGAGACGAAGACGCTGTTCATCGCGTCGGAGACGTGACTCGTCTCGAAGCCGATACTGTCGGCGAGTTCGTCGACATCGATCGGTTCTCGGACAGTCGTCGCCGCGAAGAAGACGGCACCGGCGGCCAGTTCAGGCGGAGCGAATGAGCCGTTCTCTTCCGGGCGGTAGTGATCGAGCGTCCGAAGGCTCTCTTCGCGAACCCGATCGGAGAGGGCCAGGTCTTCGGCGAGGGACTCGACAACGTCCGAGGGGCCCCGTTGGGGGATATCGACATCGGCGGTCTCTCCGAGACGGCCGATCCAGGTATAGAGTGCACGTGGCTCGAAGTCGCGTTCGGTCGCGACAGTCGCGGGATCGAGGTCGCCGTCGTTGAGTCGGCTACTGGCGACCAGGGCGGCCCCGGCGAACTCGGCTCCGTCCTCGACGGGAACGTCCTCGACGGCGTCGCTGACCAGACCACGGGCGAACAGCCGCAGGGACGCGTCGACCCCGAGGGTTTCCGCCAGCGCGTCGACCTCGCCCTGGACGGCGTCGATCGTCAGGTTCGCATCGAGTTCCTCCCGGTCGCCCGGGATCCAGGCGACGGTTTCGCCGGCTCGTCTGGCCGCTAGCTCGCCGTCGTCCGCGAGCGTCTCCAGTCGATTCCCGACGGGTTCCTCGGGTGCGTCGAGTGCCTCAGCGACGGTCGCCGTCGTCGGGAGTTCGTCCGGAAACATCTCGTGGACGGCGTCCATACACTCCCCAGCCGAGACAGCGGAATCAGCCTCGCCGTCACCGTTCGCCTCCGCGGCGTCGGAAGTGTCCGTTTCGGCCCCGTCAGTCGCGGTCGCGTCACCCGACTCGCCGTCCGCGTCGACGTCCGTGGCCGGCGGTTGCGCATCAGGTTCCCTGGCATCCGCGTCGGAGGTCGCCTCGACGGCAGCCGCCTGATACCGCTCAGCGTTCAGGGCCTCTTCGCCCAGCTCGTCCCGGAAGGCGTTGTACCGGTTCTTGATCGTGACGCCACCGGCCGCGCTGACGTCGGCGACGTCACTCGGACCGAACCCCTCGGCGCCGTTGGCCTCCGCCGCGAGGACGAGCGCCGCGCCGGCGGTCTCCCCCGGCGAAGAAGCCTCGGCGACGATCTTCGGCGCCTTCTGGAACGTGTCCCGGAGAATCCGTCCCGCGACCGTTCCGACTGCGTCGGGCATGTCCAGTGCGTCGGCGTAGCGCCCGACCAGGACATCGGGTCGCTCAGGGGGATGATCAATGTCCAGTCGGTCCGCGACTGCCTCGATCTGCTCCGGCAGGTGTCCGGGGTCGAGACCCGAATTCTCGGGATCCGCGAGCAGTGCTACCCACGGCTCGACGATGTCCCGATCGGTGATCGGGAGGCCGTCCTCCCGACAGGACAGCGCCAGGACCGCGGGCGCGATCCGATCGAGTTGGGCCGTGTCGACCTCCGACTCGCCACTGAGACGATCGAGGCGAACACGGGTGATCTGGAGTGTACTGTCCGGAATCTGTAACCGCTCGGCTACGTCGTAGAGGCGACTCTCGTAGGACTCGTTGGACTCTTTTCCTGCCATGCAGGGGAGTTCTACGTCCACGCTCTTAATTGTTGGATGAACGGAACGGAAAACCGACGGCACGGATCGTTGGTTCGGACGTGGTAACTCGATCGCGTGATCCGCCACGTTCAAGCCGGCCCCCCGCAAGTGTCGAGACATGACACGCTCCGTGTGGCTCAAGGCCGACGACGCCGTCGGCGACTGGGAGGCGCGCAAGCGACGAATCACCGCGGGACTAGAGGCCGGCGTCGACTGGGTGCTGGTCGACGAACGCGACGTCGAACGCGTCCGGGAGCTCGGCGAGGTCAACGTCGCCGCCTTCGTCGGCGACGACGTCCACGTCATGGAAGCCGAGGCCAACGACGCGCCGGCGGCCGATGCGATGATCGTCGGCAAGGACGGCGAGGGCGACGGCACGGTCGACCTGCCATCGGATTTCTCGGGTTCGGCTGATCTCTCGGCGCTCCGGAGCGACGGTGCCGACGGCGGATACGTCCGCATCTTCGATCAGTCCTACGAGGCCTTCGCCGAGGCGGTCGCCACAGAGGCCGAATACACGCTCGTGGTCGCCGAGGACTGGCAGATTATCCCTCTGGAGAACCTGATCGCTCGCGTCGGCGAGGAGACGACGCTGATCGCCGGGGTCCAGACGGCCGAAGACGCCCGCACGGCCTACGAAACCCTGGAAATCGGTGCTGACGCCGTTCTGCTGGACACTGACGACCCCGACGAGATCCGCGAGACGTGCGAAGTCAGAGATGCCGTAGGACGGGAGACCCTCGATCTGCAGTACGCCGAGATCACGGCGATCGAACAGACCGGCTCGGCCGACCGCGTCTGCGTCGACACGGGGTCGATCATGAACCACGACGAAGGGATGCTGGTAGGATCGATGGCCCGCGGTCTGTTCTTCGTCCACGCCGAGACCGCCGAGTCGCCGTACGTCGCCTCACGACCGTTCCGAGTCAACGCCGGCGCAGTCCACGCCTACGTCCGCACGCCCGGCGGCGAGACGAAGTACCTCTCGGAACTGGCGAGCGGCGACGAGGTTCAGGTCGTCGACACCGACGGCAACACTCGCGAGGCGATCGTCGGCCGCGCGAAGATCGAACAGCGACCCATGTTCCGAGTCCAGGCCGAGACAGAGGACGGGGATACGATCGAGACACTACTACAGAACGCCGAGACGATCAAGGTTGCCACACCCGACGGGCGGACGGCGGTGACAGATCTGGACGTCGGCGACGAGATCTTGATCTATCACGAAGCGACCGCCCGGCACTTCGGCGAGGCCGTCGAAGAGTCCATCATCGAGAAGTGATCCGTCGAACCGCTGCCGAGTACCCATCGGACCGCTGCTGAGCAACCCGTCGAACCGCTGCCGAGTATCCATCCGGACCGCTGCTGAGCAACCCATCGAACCGTCTCTTGCTCACAGTTCGAACCGGGGATCGTTCTCCTCGACGGTCGCGGCCTCAAGTTCGGCGGCACACCACGGACAGAAGGAGAGATCCGGATCTTGGAGTTCGTGTCCGCAGTTCGGGCACTGTCGGCCAGCGTCGACCGCCTCCTGATGTTGGGTCCGGCGGGCGACGATGTAGGCGTCGATGACGTTCAGCGTCCGGAGCGCGAGAATGAGAAGCGAGAGGTCCGTCGGCAAACTCCGGCTGGCTTCCATCACCGCGTCGAACGTGAGTTCCTGGGGAAGGATGTCCGGCGGGACCAGAAAAGAGACGGTCGCGAACATGAGCACGAGCCACGTCGCCATGCGGAGCCACTCTCGAAGGTAGGCGTGGCCAAGCCCCGGGAAGAGCACCGAAAGCGCAGCCGCAACCCACGGTCGTCGACTCTTGTGTGTCTCACTCACTGTCCGACTAGGCGCCGTCCGTGGACGTTAACCTTTCCAAGTCCTGCCAGACTCCCGGGCGGTCGATCCGGACCCACAATCGACCGTCTCGACTGCGATCAGGCGCCGTCCAGCTGTGTGAGGAGTTCGGCGAGAGTCGCGAGATCGTACTGCCCGGGTGCTGTCGCCTCGGCAGGATCGACTGGCGCGTAGCCGATCCGCGAGCCGTACAGCGGCGCGACCGCCCGGGAGTGCCGGCCAGCCTCGCCCATCGCCATCGTCGCGACAGTCTCACCCTCGACGGTCGCTGCCCGCGTCGCCACCAGGAGGTCCAGCACGTCGTCTGGCGTCTCGGCCGTGACAGCTAATTTTCCCACGTCACCGTACTGGGCGGCCGACCGCAGGGTTTCCTGTAGCTCGCCCATCGGCGGCGTCGCCTCGAAGTCGTGTGTGGAGACTATCACGCTGGCGTCGTGGTCGTGGGCCGTTTCGATCACGCCGTCGGCGTCACCGTCGCGTGCGCTAGGGAGTTCCACGTCGACGGCAGCGACGGCGTCGTCGGTGACAGCCGCTTCCAGAGCCGCCAACCGGCCGTCGTCGTCGGCCTCGCCGCCCTCCCAGCTCGGACGGTTGGTCACCAACAGCGGCAACTCGCCGTCGTAGGCCGACAGCTGGGAAAGCGGCTCCTCGGCCATATCCATCCGCAACTCGACCAGATCGGCGTGCTCGCGGGCCGCTGGCTCGTCATCCAGATCCGCCGTGGCGGCCACCAGTCGGAACGACTCGAAGTCCATACCGGCTCTGGGGGAGCGCGGGACAAAAGCGCCCCGCCGGCAGACGGCGGTTGGGGAACCGCACCCGTCCGGGACCGTCCCGACAGGCCCTCGACCGGAATGTACGCATTCACGAGAGGGTCTCGACCGGCGCGTGCGTCGCCGCGTAGCCCTCGTCGGTCTCCCGCACCGACTCGACGGCGTACAGCCGCAACTGTCGTTCCTGTTTCGTCCGAACCGGCGTCCCGTAGTGCTCGTTCTCGTAGGCCAGGTCTGGCCCATCGGCCGCCTGCTCTCTGACCCACTCGCGGTGGCGTTCCAGGCGGTCACGAGCCCGCTCACGGGAGCGTGCGGGCAGCCCCTCGAGACGGTCGTCGAACGTCGCCAGGAGATCCGAATCTCGTTCGTAGCCGACCGAGTTCCGCCCGGCCAGCATTGCGGCCAGCGAGGTCGTCCCAGTCCCCCAGAAAGGATCGATTACGGTGTCGCCGTGGACGGAGAACATCCGGATCAGTCGAAGCGGGATCTCGACCGGGAACGCCCCCGAGCGGTCGCGGACGCTCTCGGCGAGGTCCTGATCGGTGCCCCGAACGTCCCACAGGTCCGAGAACCAGCGGTTGCGTTCCTCCCAGAAGTACGCGCTCTCGTAGCGGGCCTCGTCGCCGGGCGGGAACGAGCGACGCCCTCCGTTGCGAAAAAGCAGGATCGACTCGTGTTCGAGCGTGGGATAGGCGTTCGGCGGAACCATGCCCGAGCCCATGAACTTCGCGGCGCTGTTGGCGGGTTTCCGCCAGATGATGTCCGGCAACACGTCGAACCCCTGGTTACGCATCCGACTCGTGATCTCGGCGGCGTTTGGGTACTGCCGGAAGCGATCCAGCGAGCGGGTGGCGTCGCCGACGTTGATCGCGGCGATACCGCCCTCGACGAGGACGCGTCGCAGTTCGGTCCAGACCGTTTCGAGAAGGTCGTGCATCAACTCGAAGGCCCGATCGCCGTCCTCGGCGGCGAGCGCGTCGCCGATCGCAGAGTCCTGGGCGGCGAAGGCGTCGTCCCACATCTCGATCATCGGATAGGGCGGGGACGTGACGACGAGTTCGACCGCATCCGACGGGAGGTCCAGATCGCGGGCGTCCCCCGTGACGACCGCGTGGGTGGATTCCATAGCCGGATGTCGTCCCGGGGAGTGACGTGGTTTGTGGTCCGAACCGACGGCGGGATCGACAGTGACTGGGATCGACGACAAGGTGACGTGATCGCACGGGGTCGAGTCCAGAAGAGAATGTAGTCAACGGGGTACGATCGGTAGATGGCGACGTTCACCGGTTCAGCATCGACTGCAGTTCGTTGACCTTGGCGGACTGTTGCTGGTTGGCGGCGGCGATCTCCTCGATCTCGTCGGCGACCTCCTCGGCGGTCTCGGCGGTCCGATCGACCATACTGGCGACCTCCTCGGTGGAAGCGGCCTGGTCGTCAGTGGCCTCGGCGACTTCCTGGGCCCCCTCGGCGGCTTCAGTGACGGCCTGGTCGATCTTCCGGAGGATGTCGACAGTCTCACCGACCTGATCGATGCCCGACTCGACCTGATCGTTGGCCTCCTGAATGCTCCCGACAGTGCTCTCGGTGTCGGCCTTGATGTCCGCAACCATCGCCTCGATCTCGGTGGCGTTCTGTTGGGACTCCTCGGCGAGACTCTTGACCTCGTCGGCGACGACGGCGAACCCCTCGCCGGCCTCCCCGGCGCGGGCGGCCTCGATCGAGGCGTTCAACGCCAGCATGTTCGTCTGGTCGGCGATGTCGTTGATCACCTCGACGATCTCGTCGATCTCGTCGATGCGCTCGCGGAGCTGCTCGACATCTGCCGAGACGTCCTCGTTGGCGTCGTCGACGGCTTCCATGGCGTCGATCGCGTCGTCGGCGACCTCCCGGCCCTGATCGGCCAACTGACTGGCCTGCTGGCTGACGGCCTTGACCTCGTTGGCGCTGGAAGCGACCTCCTCGACCGTCGCCGAGAGGTTCGACACCTCGCCGGCGACCTCCTGCATGTTCGAGGACTGTTCGTTCGCGAGTTCAGTGATCTGCTGGGAACTCCGCGAGACGTTCTCCGAGGTCCGCAACAGCTCGTCGATCGCGCTCCCCAGTTCCGAAGAGGAGGCCGCGACGCCGTCCATATCCACGCCCACGTTACCCGAGTCTGATGCCATATATCTAGTGGGGCTCGCGCGGGCGGATTAAACGTGACTCCCCGGTTATCAGGTCTGATAGGATCGTTCGGTGTCCGTCGGGCGGACGGTCGACGGCCGGGATCAGGCGGCAGGGATCGACTGCTCGGCTTCCAGGAGTTCGTGATAGCGGTTGCGGATGGTGACCTCGGAGATGTCAGCGACCTCGCTGACCGCGGCCTGCGTGGTCTTCTCGTTGGTCAAAAGCGAGGCAGCGTAGATGGCCGCTGCAGCGAGGCCGACGGGACTCTTTCCGGAGTGGACGCCCTCCTCTTTGGCGTTCTGGAGAAGCTCGCGGGCGCGACGCTCGGCCTCCTCGCTGAGTTCGAGATCAGAGGTAAACCGTGGGACGTAGCTCTCGGGGTCGGCGGGCTTGACCTCGAGGCCGAGTTCCCGGACCACGTACCGATACGTCCGGGCGATCTCGTCTTTCTCGACGCGGGAGACTTCGGTCAACTCGTCGAGACTCCGGGGGACGCCTGCCTGGCGGGCGGCAGCGTACACAGAGGCCGTCGAGACGCCCTCGATGGAGCGGCCGGGAAGGAGATCTTCGTCCAGCGCCCGGCGATAGATGACGGAGGCGGTTTCACGGACGCTCTCGGGGAGGCCCAAGGCGCTCGCCATGCGGTCGATCTCGCCCAACGCCTGCTTGAGGTTGCGTTCCTTGCTGTCGCGAGTGCGGAAGCGCTCGTTCCACTTCCGGAGACGCTGCATCTTCTCGCGCTGGCGGGCACCCAGGGAGTTGCCGTATGCGTCCTTGTCCCGCCAATCGATGTTGGTCGAGAGCCCCTTATCGTGCATCATGTTGGTGGTCGGGGCGCCGACGCGGGACTTCTGGTCTTTCTCCTTGGCGTCGAAGGCACGCCACTCCGGACCGGGGTCGATCTCGTCCTCTTCGACGACCAAGCCACAGTCGACACAGACGGTCTCGCCACGCTCGGTGTCAGAGACGAGGTTGCCATCACATTCCGGACAGGTCACGTCCGTCGATTCCTCTTCCTCTTCGGTCACTGCCGACGATTTGTCGAGTCGCGTTCGCGTGTTTGTTTCGCTCATGAGTGTGAAGACGAATGCTAACCGGGTGGGGCGACGGAAAACCCGGGCGTTCGATCGGTGAACAATAGGTTATTCCGAAAACTGTAAAAGTGTTTTGGTACCCCATGAAGTCCCGGCGTTCTGGCGCTCCTGCACACTGTTTGGCAACTATTAACACTCCCATTAAAGTGCGTGACAGTCCAACTGGTGAGCGACGAGAGCAGACGAACGTCACTTCAGATCGAGGAAGCATTCTTCCCCTTCTCGAACGGGAGTGCCGTCGAGCGTTCTACAGGAACGCGTCCTGCTCCGAGCTCGAAAACGGGACTGTCGAATAGAGTGCCGACGAGCGTTCAACAGGAACGGGAGATTCACTCCTGGACCGTGGCGGGCTCGACGTTCTCTTCGGCCTCGACGCTCTCCTCGACGGCGGTCGTCAGCGAGACGTTGAGCCAGGCCATCGAGGCGAGGCCGCCGGCGATCGTGACGGCGTTTTTCACCGCGTGGTCGACGATGGCGACGCCCAGCGCGACGGCTGCCCCAATGGGCGTGAGTCCAACGACAATGAGAGTGAACGCCCCTTCGTAGAGTCCGACGCCACCCGGCGACAGCGGGAGCACCTTCGCGAGATTACCGACGCTGACGGCGAAGAAACAGACGACGCCGAGCGTGACCAGCGACAGCGAGACGTTGAAGGCGGCGAAGACGACGATCGCCGTCAGTACGTCGATGGTCCAGATCAGGACGCTGGAGACCGCGACGCGGGCGAAGGCTCGCGAGTCGCTCGCGACCCGCTGGACATCCCCCGCGAAGCGCCCGACGACGCCCGCCACGTACTCGGCGTAGGCGTCGTCGCTGAGACGCGTGACGACCTCCCGAACGTAATTGCGCTCCGAACGCGCTGTCAGGACGATCAGGACGGTCACGCCGATAGCAGCCACGCCGACCGCCGCGGCGACCAACAGGGCTATTCGCCCACTCTCTCGGCCGTTGGTCAACTCGGCGCCCAATCCCGCCAGACGGGCGGGATCGCCGACGGCGAGTCCGACGAGGACGACGCCCGCGAGGATGGCGATCGTCAGCAGGTCGAAGACACGCTCGACCGCAAGAGAGGCGAACCCGGACGGATAGGGGACCGACCGACGAGCCTTCATCACGTACGCCCGGATGCCGTCGCCCAGCCTGGCCGGGAACACTAGATTGCCCGTCTGGCTGATGAAGATCGCTCCCGTCAGGAAGCCCACGTCCGTAGAAAACCCGAGTTCCTCGAAGATGTCCCGATACCGATACCCCCGAAGCGGCCAGGAGATCAGATAGACGAGTCCGGACAGCACGATCAACAGGGGATCGGCCTCACGCATCTCCTCGAGAACCGTCGAAGGATCGAGGTACAGCGTCATCAGCGCCAGCGCGACGAGGACCAGGGCCGTCCCCGCAGCCATGCTCCGGGTGCGCGTGATCCGCGAACTGACTGACAGTTGCCAGAACGTCCGCAGGATCTGGCTACCCATCCCGAAGACGTCCCGGACCAGGTCGACCTTCGAGTCTCCCTTGGGCGTCCATGAGACGGGAAACTCCGTGACGGCGAATCCGCGACGCTGGGCGCGCACGAGCAGTTCCGTGTCCCAGAACCAGTGATCGTCTTCGACCTCGTCGGCCAGCGCCTCGAAGGCTTCGCGGTCGATCGCCTTGAACCCGCACTGGTGGTCGGCCAGATCCGATCGGAGGAACACACGGACCAGGGTGTTGTATCCCAGACTGGGGATCCCACGCTTTTTCGGTCGGTCGGCGTCGCTGTCGGGCAGCCACCGCGAGCCTGTCGCCACGTCGTATCCCTCCGTGCGGACGCTCTCGATGAGTTCTTCGAGATGGGCCATGTCCGTGGCGAGGTCAGTGTCGAAGTAGACGAGTGTCTCGCCCTCGGCCCGGCGAAATGCGTACTCTAAGGCGGCACCACGGCCGAGACGTTCGTCGCTGTGGACGTGTCTGACGCGGTCGTCTTCCGCCGCAAGGCGGGAGGCGATCTCCGGCGTGCGATCCTCACAGCCGTCCTCGGCGACGATCACCTCGAAGCTTCCCGCAGGAAGGAACGTTTCGAGGCGTTCGAGCGTCTCGGCGACGGTCCGCTCGATGGTGTCCTCCTCGTTGTACGCCGGGAGGACGACGCTGACCGCGACGTCCGACTCCATCGATAGTTCGTCGGCCAGCACGGCCCAAGAACCTTCTGATACGATAGGTCGGCCAGCACTCCAATACCCCGGAACCGGTCGAGGATGTTCCCACCGGAGCATGACTGGCAATCCCTAACCCGATCACAGCTCCACCAACCGGCAAATGTGGTGCCGAGCGGGATGCTCGCAGTCGGCGTTCTTCGACGAGGAGTGTCTTCGCCACAGTCTTCGTGGCGTGAACGTGCTCGTTCGCTGCGCTCAACTTGGCGATTCCCGTTCGACTGTCGTGAACGCGTCGAGGTCGACGCCTTCGACGTTCGGCAGTGACTCGTAAGGTTGCTCGACGACAATGTTTCCCGCGGTCTGGGAGCCGATACCGGGAATAGCTTGCAGTTCGTCCATCGACGCCGCGTTGAGATCCAGCGGATACGGCACGCCCGTCACGGAGCGATAGCCGTGGTCGGTGATCGCCACGTCGATCGTCTTCCCGAGTGACCGTTCTCCCGGAATGCCCACGAGCAAGGGGTAGGTCCCCAGTTGTCGCCCGAAAGTCTTGCCGTCCTGGTGGTACTCCAGATGAACATCCGGCAGGATTGTCCCCGGCGGGGCGACGCGCTTTAACATCGGGTTGTCGATGGTCTCCCTGACCTCCCGCTTGTACTCCTTGAACTGCCGCTTGTGATCGTGGGCGATCTCCGCGCCAGTCTCGTCCATCTCGGTCCCGGGGAAGGCCATGACCTGGCGGATGTTCACCCGCCGGATCATCAGTCCCTCGTCGAGGATGCGTTGGAGGAACCGCTTGTTGTGCTCGAACGTCTCCGCGGTCTCGCCTTTCAGCCCGTGGACGAGATTGATCCCGGGCAAGAGCTTCGGCAGGCGACGGGCGGCGTCCTCGCCGAAATTCGGGGCGTTCTCCCTGTCTCCGCCTGGCTCGCGGCAATCGCCGCTCGCTCGTTTGGAGCCCGTCACTTCGCTCCGGGCCCCCGGACGGAATCCACCCTCCTCGTTGACGATCCGGACCGCCTCGATGGCCTCCTCGGCGGTGACGTTGAGGTTGTTATCGCTCTGGACGGCGGGGTCGGCCGACTCGACGCCGAAGGCGGCGGTGTCGCCGGGCGTGTTGTGCTCGGCGATGATCCGGATGCCCTCCCGGGCCTTTTCGGGCCACTTTACGACCGTGATCGGGTTCATATTGTCGAGGTGCAGCGTCTCCAGATCGGGCGCGACCTCGCGGATCCCGCCGTACAGTTCCCGGAGAGCAGCGGGGTTCGGGGCCTCGCCGTCCCCGCCGTAAGCGAGGATGTCGGCCTGTCGGCCCAGTCGGAAGTTGGCGACGCCATGGTCGGCCAGTGCGTCGACCTCGCCGACGACGGCCTCGGGTTCCCGGAACGAGGCATCGCCGTACAGCGGTTCGGTGCAAAAGGAACACCGGTAGGCACAGCCACGCCCGGTCTCGATCTCGCAGATGAGATACTCGGGGTGGTTGGGGTGCTGTTCGACGATGAACGCGCCCTCTCTGGCCCACCGTGAGGATTCTTCCATCGTGCGATAGCGGGGGTCGAATCCCTCCAGGCCGTTCTCGACGAGATCGAAAGTGGCGGCCTCGACGTCCGCGCCAGCCAGGAAGTCGAAGTCCAGATCGTCGCGTTCGGGTTCACTCGCACCCTCGTTCTCGTCGCCGACGCCGAAGCGGACGGGCCCGCCCATGAGGCTCGTGCCGTCGGCCGTCCAGGCGATGCGCCGGACTTCGTCGGGTTCGGCCGGGGTCCCGCCGACGTAGTTGCCGGGGACGGTCATCCCGCCGACGTAGATCGTCAGATCGGCGTCCTCGACCACTTGCCAGCGGCGCTTCTCCTCGCGAAGGCTGTCGATCGTGTGGTACGTGATCGCGTCGTGAGGGACACCCGCGTCGACCAGTGCCCCGGCGACGTACCGGGGGTACGTAGAGATGTAGGGGGGGACCCCGAAGTGGGCCGGCTCGTCGACGTACCCGTCGACGATCGTCACCGAGAGATCCGCAGGGTGAGTCATCAGAATCAGATAGTCGCCCGAGGCCTAAAACCGTGTCTCCACGCGTTCGCCGCCGTTCAGATCCCGGCGGCGTAACCGGTATCCGTCGCCCGCGCCAACGGTCGACCATGCCCGCGACCGAAGAAGTCCGCTGCACGGCCGATGAGTGTTTCCTCGACATGTTCGAAGTCCACTACACCTACGATCTACCCGACGATCACGGCGTCGAGGACCTCCAATGTCCGGTCTGTGGCGGGTCGGCGCTGGAAGCGATCGAGTTGTAGTCCCCTCGCAACTCGCCCAGTCCGAGCAGGTCGACCGCTCTCCAGTTCGCTCGATATCCGTCTACAGCACTCATCGGATACAACAACGGCGAGAATTTCCGCCCAGCTCAGCGTAGACCCGGGAGAAATGTCGTGGCTCGGAGCCAGAAGAGACCGAGCAGGAAGACAGCCGAAAGACCGAGGAACGCCCAGTCCCGCGTTCCTGTCCCGAGCGTCTCGAAACGGAGTCGACGACTCGACGGATCTCCCAGCGAACGGGAGAATCCTCTCGTCTCCATCGCTTCGACGGTCACCCGACTCCGTTTTGCGACGTCAAAGATGAGCGGGTAGAACGCTCGCACACCGATCCAAAGGAGATGCCACCAGTGGCGCCACCGCAACACGCCATCGCGGGCGGGGCCACGGCTGCGGAGTCGGATCGCGTGAACGATGTCCCGGTATTCCTCTAAGAGCACCGGTAGCATGCGATACCCGTACGCGAGTGAGAACGTGAATTTACGGGGCACACCGAGGCTCAACAGCCCTTTACTCAGACGCGAGGGGGTCATCGTGGTGAAGACAGCGACACTTGCCAGCGAGATACTCGCGAGTTTGAGGTTGTAGGGCACCAGGGCCCGGACGGCACCGACCGCGTCGCCGCCCGTCGCCCAGACGACGACGCCGAAGAACGCGAGGTTCGAGACCATGCCGAAGACGAGCACTGCGAGCAGAATACGATTCACGCGAGAGACGACGACGAGTACCCCCATGAACGCGAGGAGCGCGCCCAGGACGAGCGTGTCGTAGAACATCCATGGGACGGAGACGAAGACCACGTACCACCCGAGGAGGACTCGCGGGTCGAGGGTGTTGAGGAACGCGTCGTCGTCGCTGTGGGCGATCCGCATCAGTTCGACGCGGACGCGATCGATCGAGAGCCAGCCGTTCTGTGTACTCATCGTTGGCCTCCGAGTCGGGCGGCGAGTTCCGAGACAGTCGTCGCGGGCGGGTCGATATCGAGGCGGCGACTCACTGACACTGGCTGGGGTGGCCGCAACGCCGTCGTGTCTGACAGTGATTGATCTGTTAGGACGTCGCCGGGACGCCCGTCGGCGACGATGGCACCCTGATCGAGGACGACGACGCGGTCGGCCCAGGAGGCGACGAACTGGAGGTCGTGCGTGGCGACGACGACAGCCTCGACGCGGCCGTCGACGCGGTCGAGCATCCGTGTCACCTCGCGACGACTCTCCATGTCGAGACAGCCCGTCGGCTCGTCGAGCAGCACGAGGGATGGCTGCATCGCGAGTGCGATCGCGAGCGACGCCCGGCGCTGTTGACCGATCGAGAGCAGCCGACCGTCCCGTTTCCGGAGGTGATCGAGGTCGAGGTAGGTCAATACGTCGTCGACGATCGCATCGGCATCCGGGGCGTCACGCTGACGGAGGTAGTAGGCAACGTCGCCCTCGATCGAGTCCTCGATGAACATCTGTTCGGGCTGCTGGTGGACGTAGACGACCTCGTCGGCGAGCGTCTCGGGCGACGTCTCGGCGGTGTCACGGCCCACGACCGAGACCGTCCCGCTATCCGGACGAATGAGTCCGGTGAGGAGCTTCAGCAGCGTCGACTTCCCGGAGCCGTTTGCGCCCACGAGCGCGACGTTCTCGCCCGCGTTGACCGAGAGCGAGAACCCATCAAAGACCGGCCCTCCCCCGGTATCCATCGTCTGATACCGGTAGGTCACGGCTTCGACCGAGACGATCGACTCGCCCGAGCACGCCGAATCGTCCCGACCGCCATCGGAGACCGTCGGACGCGGTGTATCACAGGCAGCGACGAACTCCTCGACGGTCACCGGTCGCTGTGAGTGGTCGGGCGTTCGCAGATCCAGCCGATCGGCGAGTTCGGTCACCTGGGGCGGGTGGATGTCGCGCTCACGGAGATCGTCGAGACGATTCAGTGCCGCCGCTGTCGGCTTCGACCAGCGGACCCGGCCGTCCTCGACGAGAACGACGCGGTCGGCGTACTCAGCGACGAGTTCCGTGTCGTGTTCGATGACGACGACAGTGTGCCCGTCTGCAACGAGCCCGGCGAGTTGCTCATAGACGTGCGCGGCGTTGTGTGGGTCGAGTTGTGCCGCCGGCTCGTCGACGACGAGGGCGTCCGGGTCGAGCGCGAGCACGCCCGCGATCGCGGCGAGATGCTTCTGGCCACCACTCAACTCCCAGATGAGATCGTCGGCAATGTGTCCGATGTCGAGTCGTTCGATCGCTCGCTGGGCGCGTTCGTGGTAGTCCTCGAACCCGTAGTTCAGCGGGCCGAACTCGACGTCGCGCCTGACGGTCGGCTGGACGAGTTGGTTCTCGAAATCCTGGTAGACGTACCCGACGTGGGCCGCAAGTGTCCCGACGTCGACTGTTTCCGTATCCGTGCCCTTGACGCGGACACTGCCATCGCGTTTGCCCTCGAAGAAGTGCGGGATCAGGCCGTTGAACGTCTTGCAGAGAGTCGTTTTCCCGCTGCCGTTCCCGCCGAGGACGGCGAGGAACTCGTCGGTTTCGACGGTCAGGCTGGCACCGTCGAGGACGGACTCGTCGCTTCCGGGATACCGAAAGGAGTAGTCCTCGACGCGGATGAGAGGCTCGTCTGCCATCGGTCACTCGCGACTCGTCAGTGTTTCAGGTTCGTGTTCGGTCGCCCCATCCGAGCGTCCCAACGCGATGACCGCCAGTAGGAGGAGGAATGCGACGATGATCGAGACGAAGATGCCGGAACCGCCGTCTTCGGCGCTGAGGCCCACCAGTGCCCCGAAGTTCGGGAGTGTCTCGGTCTCCATCATCGGGATCCCGAGGAAGAAGCCGGCGGTCGCCAGGAAGAATGCGAGGACGGACGCACCGACGAGGACGAGAAGGTGTGCGAGACCGACATCGGCGAGCATACTCGCATCCGATCGTGGCCGCGGATTGATTCCGAGGAGTGGTTCGATCTTTCCGTAGAGTGCGGGAGCGAGGTACATCACGGGGATCGCGCCGAAGATGAGGCCAGTGATGATCGCCTCGGGGATCATGTCGACGACTTCGATGATGACGACGCTCTCCGGGAGACCGGCGACTGCCTCAAACTCCCCCGCACCGACCCAGATAACACCCATGTCGAGCAGCGCAGCAGGGATCTGGGAGCCAATCTTCGCGAAGACGGCCGCGAGGAACACTTGCCGGGTGTTGGTGAGGTCGTGGACCATCTGGGCAGCGACGAAGACGAATGCCGTGATGATGAGGACCTCACTGAATTCACTGAGTCCGCCGAACTCGCCGAGGAGGAATTCGGTGAACACGATTTCACCGAGCGGGACGGCGAGTGCGGCCTCGATATAAGGAAAGAGGAAGACGAGCGCGAGGGGGAGGAAAATGAAACTCGAAATCCCGAGTTCGATCGGGCCGAGCGTCGGTTCAGGAATGAGTTCAGCGATGGTGTTCTCGAGCCCGGAGAGGGTCAACACGAGAATGAAGACCATCATCCGCTTGTTCGACGAGGCTGTCACGTTCGATGTGAGTGACGTGGTGATGTTCATTGGCGGATCGGTGATAGCGACTTCCCGAAACGGGGTAAAAGGCTCTTATAATAGCCCTCTTGTGGGATACCGGGAGATGAATTCGGATATATAGGGGCAATTGGGGCCCTTATAAAGGCGAAGACGAGACGCAAACGGTGGAATCTTGCTCTTGGTCCGATACCGACGGTTCTGGCACCGCCGGAAACGATGCAGCTTACCCACTCACGGAGCCGCCAGAGACGAGCGAGACGAGTTCCTGGTGGATGTGTGGATTGGAAGCCAGGACCATCTCGCTGTTGTCCCCGTCCAGCCGCTCGATCCGGGTCACTTCGCCGCCGGCCTCCTCGACGAGCAACGTTCCCGCAGCGGTGTCCCAGACGCGAAGCATCCGTTCGAAGAAGACGTCGAAGTAGCCGGCGGCGACCATCGACAGTTCGGCCGCGGCCGATCCGAACCGTCTGACCCCCTGGGTTCGGTCGATGAAGGTCCGGAACTGCGCCAGATCCTGTGCTGCCATGGTCATCGGATCGAACCCGGTCGCGACCAGCGCGTTCGAGACCGACCGCGTCTCCGAGACCGACAGCGCTGTCCCGTCCGCGAACGCCCCCTCGCCTTCGACTGCCGTGAACACCGTATCAGTGGGTCCGTAATAGACGACGCCGACGTCTCGGGCCTGCCGACCCTCGAAGGCGATGGAGATCGAGTAATGCGGGACGCCGTTGCGGTAGTTGACGGCCCCGTCAAGCGGGTCGACGATCCATCGCGGTTCGGTGGCGAACTCGGGGGACAGCCCCTCGGAAATGATCGTCTGTTCGGGGAAGTGTCGGTCGAGTTCCGTCAGGATCGCCTCCTCGATGGGGCGTTCGTACTCGGCTGTGGTCGTCGACCTCGACGAATCGGAAGTTGCCGCCTGCGGGGGCCGGGCCGCAAGCACTTCTGTCCCGCGACGCACGGCCAACAACGCCGCCCACAGATGCGGGTATCGTTCCATAGGTCGTCATCCGTATCCGACAACAACGACATTGCTATGAGGTCTATAGACCACTGTGGAGGACTCGATAGCCGTTTTCGGTGACCGGTAAATCACTCCACATAGAACGGTTGCGTACAGGTGAGGGCGTCGCCGTCGCCGTGTATCGCCGCCCTGACGTAGGGCTCGTCAGCGACGTGTTCGTACTCGACGTTATCGCCAGTTTTGATGGTCTCGCCGGCCGCGATCCACTCGATCCGGGTCGCCGCGGGAGCGTCGACCGTGATTGCTCGCTCCGTGACCTGGATGGACTCGACGAACGGCGCGTGGGCGTCACCGTTGTACTGGACGTAACTTCGGCCGTGACGCAGTGCGTCGCTGACGGCTTCTCTCGTGAGGGCCGGGAGTAACAACACCAGCCGGGAGCGATCGAACCGTTTGCCGTCGGACGGCCGGGCGCGTCCGTGATAATCATCGCCGGCGACCGCCCATATCGGTCGGTCGGCACCCAGTTCCGTCAGCAGTCGATCCCAGAGCGTTCGACCCGGATAGCGGTCGTGTGCGTTGAATATTTCGAGTCCTCGAAGCACGTCGAAGGACTCGAACAACGATCGGTAATCTCCGACGCTCACCGTGTCGCGATATTTGCTCGGATGGGGAAGCAGGGCGATGCCGTCCTGGGCAGCGATCCGTTCGAGGAGGGTCCCCATCGACTCCTGACGCCCGTGTCCGATGTCCGTGTCGAGACCGATGAGGTCCTGTAGCGTCCCCTGAAAGCGGCCGCGTAGTTCGGTTCCCTGGAGTGCGAGCATGTCTCGTTGTGCCGGGTCGAACTCCGTCCCGTCTAATGGTTCGGTGCCGGGTTGTTCCGTTGGATCGCCATCCCGGTCGCCCCATGGCCAACTGGTTTCGGCCAGTACGTCCGGCATCTCCTCGTAGGGCACGTCCTTGTGCTTCGTGCGATCGACGTAGTACTCGTGTTCCGTCAACGCGAAGACAGTGTATCCGGCATTGCGGTACTTCCTGGCGAGGACTTCGGGACGTGATGCCGGAGAGAGATTGTTCTTCCCGAGGTCGTCGATCGGGACCCGTTCGACGTCGATAGCGGGTTCGTGGTCGTTCGTATCGGCCCGAATCGTGTTCCGCGGCTCGTGGGTATGGAGTTGGGCCAGATGCCTACTGTGTTCGGCCCACTCTACCGCTTCGTACGGATGAACGAATCCCATGGGACTGGCAACCTGCAGTCCCACAAAAAGGCTTGTGGTCGGATACCATCGATCAGTCGAGAACTTCATAGAGGCGGATATCGGTACGCGCAGGACCGCTATCGCAACTCTCACAGAGGACGCAGTTTCTTCGGCCGGCGAGCCACATCGGGGGGTGTCGCACAGAAAGACCCCGGGGGCACGTACCACACAGAGGGATACCGAGCGCTATATAGAGATCTCGGATCGATGAAAGTGAGTCGACTCGGGTGCCAGTAGGCGATCGTTTCTGTCGGCTCGCCGCGGGCACAACGGCTAAGGTCGCGCCGACCGAACCGGGGCACATGAATCAACTCCGGGAGTTCACCGAGACGATCGGCGAGAGTGTCCTTGAGAACGTCGGTCGGGCGGTCGGCCGCGCCCAGGAACACACGCCGTTGCCGGTCGACCTGCTCGAGAGCGAGGAGGCCTACCTGGCGGTGTTCGATACGCCGGGCGCACAGGGCAGCGATGTCCAGGTACGTCTTGACGGCCGGACCGTCGAGGTCCGTATCGACCGCTTCCGGGAGTACCGGGAGGGCTTCGAAATGCGGTTCCCGGGGCGCGGCCAGAGTCTCGACGGCCGCGTGACGTTGCCCGCGGAGGCGACCGTCGAGGGCGACGCTGCGAGCGCAACCCTGCAGGAGAACGGGACACTACACGTCCGGATCCCCAAGAGCGACGACGACACGACTGTCGACGTCGCTGAGAGCGTAGACGACGAGGTCGGCGGTGACGAGGACGACTAGACCGGCAGTGACGAGGACGACTAGACCGGCGGTGACGAGTGAGTCGTCTCAGGCCGGCGAGTTCGTCCCTGCCTGACATTCCGGCCCAGGCGGTCGTTCCCAGTCGGTCGCGAGTTCCAGCAACTGGACGAGCATCCGGGCGGTCGCCCCCCAGACGGTGTACCCACCGACGTGAAAGTAGTGCAAGCGGACGGATCCGTGGGCTGGATGCTCACGACACTCCGTCTCGTAGTTCTCGAGGTCAATTAACCCCGCAACCGGGAGGACAGCAACCTCCGCCACTTCGCCATCCGTCGGTTCGTAGAGACGATCCGGGACCCGGCCGACGAACGGTCGGATCGAGTAGTCGGTGACTGTCCGGATGTCGTCAAGCCGACCGACGACGGTCGTCTCAAGCGGAGAGAGTCCGACCTCTTCGCGGGCCTCTCGTAGTGCCGTCTCGCACAGATCGGCGTCGATCGGCTCGCGCCCGCCGCCCGGGAAACTCATCTGGCCCGGGTGATCCTCGAGGTCCTCCGAGCGCTTCGTGAACAGGATGTGCGGACCGGACGGTCGATCGACGACGCCCGCCAGCACCGCTGCTTCCCGCTCGCCGGTCACGGTCACTGGGTCGTACTCGGCGACCGGCCCGAGATCCATGTTCAAAGCCAGGCCGCCCCGACCCTTAACTCACTCGGGACCTCACCCCGAAGTGGTGCCTTCGAGGGCATCGTCGAGTCGTTCGCGCGTCTCCGCGAGTTCGACCGGCGCCCAGGCCTCGAGTTCGTAGCTGACGTCGAGGAGGCGCTCGATCCGTTCGCGATCGTCGGCGGCGACGGCTCGACCGGCATCTCGACGGAACCGGCGTTCGGCGGCGGTCGCCAGTCGCTCGCGATCGACCGAGCGCTCCTCGACGTCGAGGATGTGCGGCAGATCGCGGGCACCCTCAGGGGTCGACGGGAAGGCGACCGGTCCCACGACGAGGAGGGACTCCCCATCCCCCGGAAGTTCGATCAGGTGATACGAGTCGATCGCGTCATCGATTGCGTCCGCGAACGACGCCGGATCACGGTCTTCGCCGCGTTTGTAGGCGAGTTCGGCGAGCGCCTGCCGGTGCGTGACCGGCGGAAGCGCGCCAAAGAGGTCTACGACGCCGGCGAGTTCGTCGGGAGTGAAGTTCATACGTCACCGTCCACGTCCACGCCCCTTTAACCGTCGACCCTCCAACAGACGGCTCCGTTTCGCCCGTCGGACTCGACGGATTACTCCAGGGCCGTCTCGAGGGCGTCGGTTGCGACCGATGCGATCCGTTCGGGATCCAGGTCGACCCGGTCCCAGGACGGCAACCGGTTGTCGGACTCCGGCGGTTCCACGGCCTGGGCGTAGGTCCCGATCTGGTCGTGTTCGTCTGCCCGGTCGTAGTCGAGACCGTTGAACGCCGCGTCGGCGGCGTATCGATCGACGAACGACGACGCTGTCTGCCGGTAGCGGTCCGCGAGCGTGTCGTACGCCGGCGTGACCCCCTCGCTCTCGACTGCACGACAGACGGCCGCTGAGACCTCCCTGGCCATCTCCCCCAGCCCTGCGGGCCCACCGACCGCCCGGTGGTCGTGTTCGTGGACACCGAGATCGACCTGAGCCGACCCCTCGAAGCCAGCGGCGTAGTAGGCATCTCCGAGCGTCCCGATTTCGAGGCCCCAACCGCGGGGAGCGGCCAACTGTCGGGCGACCCCCGCCGTCGCGGCGAACTCGCCGGCCAGGGCGTACCGGAACGCCCCCAGGTACTCGAGGATCGGGACGTCGTGAGCGTCTGCGAACGTCCGGATCAGCGGAGCATAAAGCAGCCGGAAGAGCCGGCCGTACAGCCGCTCGTTCTCGACGCGTGCGTAGTAGCCCTTCGTGAAGGAGTAGCCGTTTTCGAGCGGGAACAGCAGTCGCGGGACGTGCGTCTCGGCGTAACTCCGCGCGTCGGCGTCGTGGACGACGACGTACTCCGCGCGGGAAGCGGCCAGTCCCAGGGCGAGCCAGACGTCCCGACCCTTCCCGCCCGGGCCGTCGAGACCCGCCTCGCCGAGAACGGACTCGACTTCGGGTGTCGAACACCACAACGTCGAGAGGGGCAGGTCGAACGTCGACAGCCAGTCCGTAACCGCCGGGAGTCGGTCGGGCGTGGCTCGCAGGGCGACGATCACCTCGCGAGGGTCGACCGCAGCCAGTTTCGAGAACACACGCTCGGCCGCCAGACTGGCCCCGTCGCGTTCCGTCATGGGCACGATCACAGCCGCACGATCGGTCGGGGCCGGCGGATCGGCGTCGCCGAAGTCGTGGAGGGTCGCGATCCGCTCTTGAACGTACTCCATTCGCTCGTTCTCCGGACGGGACAGCCAGAAAGGTTACGCCCCCGGTCATCCTGTCGACTGTCCGTAAACCGAAGGCGCGTGGACATCATCGTTCCCGCAGTTTCGAGGGTGGCGTGACGCTCTCGCATCGGGATCAGGCTCGGGCGCCAGCGGGCAGTCGCCCCAGTCGATACAGCACCACCAACACGGTGGTGAGGACGAGCAACGCGGCCGCGAATGAGCGGTAGATGATCACGAAGTCGATCCCGCCGTGTCGCAAGAGACCGACGACCCAACTGCCGGCCGCCTGGACGATCATCATCGTGGCGCTGTAGGCTGCGTAGGCACTCGCCCGGTGACGATCCGGTAGCGACCCGAGGAGATAGGTGTCGGCCGCGGGGAACAACGAGTGGATCACGTAGCCCGTGAGGACGCTCGTCCCGACGAGCCAGGCCGGCCCGAGGGGTGCGGTCAGCGCGAGGAGACTGACCCCGAAGGCACCGACGATGCCCACCACCAGCCGGAGCGGGGAGATACGGTCGGCCAGCCAGCCTGTAAACGTGAACGCCGGGAGCCCGGCCGCGAAGACGACGGTCAACAGCAACCGTGCGGTGTCGCCGCTGTATCCCTGGGCCTTCAGGAAGGTCACGTAGAAGTTGAACACGCCCTGCCAGACGAAGCCGGCGAGTCCGACCACGACGACGCCCACGAGGACGATCCGCCACTGATGGACGACAGCGTTCGGCAGATCCCGATCGTCCGTTCCGGCGGCCGGGAGTTCGTTGCGGCGGGCCGCAATCACGAACGCGATCGTCGCGATCACGGCAGCCACCGCCAGCAACTGGAAGGTCCGCCGCCAACGGCCCAGCGCGAGCGTGGCCGTCACGAGCAGGGGTGCGCCCACGGCCGCCAGCTGGCTCGCAGTCCCGTGGACGCCGAGCGCGAGCCCGACCCGGTCGGGGAACAGCTCGCTGACCAGCGGGTTGGCCGCGATGAAATACGTCCCGCTCGCGAGGCCGAGCAGGAACGCCCCGACCATGAGCATCCCCACGTCGACGGCAGTGGCAGCGACCGTCGCGGCGCCGGCGAGCAACACGCCCGTCCCCAGGATGACCCGCTCCCGTGAGTACCGCGTCAGTAGATACCCCGTCGGCAGTCGCGAGAGGGCGCTACCCAGCCAGGCAAGCGTCGCCAGGAGGCCCACGGCAGCCGTCGAGGTGCCGAAGGTCCCCTGCAGCGGATCGAGCAGCGGCGCGAACACGACGCGTGCCAGGTTGACCAGCAACACCATCCCACAGAGGGATCCGAACACCGATCGGCGGGACACGGTGGGGATTCGCCCGGGGGAACCGAGACGATTGCGGATCGGGCGCGGGCTTTTTGTCAGATGGTCGCATATCACCAGGTATGCAATCCGTCAGGAAGGGGCTCCGGTCGGGCGACCTGGAGAAGGACACCTACGAGCGGCTTCGCTGTACCGCCTGCGGTGAGGAGTTGCGGACCGAGAACGACCCCGACGAAGTGGGGTCGGTGCGCGTCTGTCCGGAGTGTGGGGGCAAGTGGAAACAGGTCGGGTGATCGGGACGACACTCGATCGAGAACAGCACGCGACACGGTTCAAGGAGGAAGACGGATCGTCGTCGATTCGGGAGATCTCTTCTCGCTGTGAGGGTGGTCACTGTCTGTCGCCAGTCATCGCGTCGAACAGGCGTTCGCGTAGCTGCTCGCGGCTGACGCCCTCCCCCGGACCCAGCCCCTCCATGTGGTCTTTCTGTACCTGTCCCCCACCCATCCGGGCGTGACCGCCCGCCTCGGCCATCGGGATGTCCCCGACGGCCGCCTGCAACGCCTTTCCCATGTGAACCCGGTCGTCACGCGATCGCCCCGAGAGGTGCAAGGTACCGTCTGTCTCCCCCAGGACGACGACCGCCGTCACGCCTTCCAGCCGGAGGAGTTCGTCGGCCGCCTGCGGGACGGCGTCGACGTTCGAGATGGTGCCGACGTCGCTGTAAACGAACGCGCCGCGAACGTCCCGATCGGTGATCGCGCGCGCTTTGACCTCCAGTACCTCGGTGTCGACCTCCGGGTTGGCGATCCGATCGAGAGCCTCCTCGTCGATGCCACAATAGAGGTACTCGGCGGCGTCGAACTCGGCCGGCGAACACCCCTTCGTCAGGTGTTTCGTGTCAGCCTGTATCCCGTAGAGCAATCCCGTCGAAACGTCGGGCGGAAGGGTCTCATCGGCCCCGTTCGAGTCCTCGCCCTCCGGACCGACCGGATCGAGGCCGATGTCCTCGACATACTCCGCGACGATCGTCGCACAGGCCCCGTAATCGGGTCGGACGTCGGTGAACGACGATCCGGTCCCGTCGCCCGGGTGATGGTCGACGACCGCGACGGGCGAGACTTGCTCGTGGCCCGTGAACCCGCGTGGCTCGTTGTGATCGACGAGCACAACGGCCTCGCCGTCAAGTCCGGCCGCGGCCCCGATCCGATCGAGATTCAGGTCGAGAACAGTCTCGAACGCGCGGTTCTCCTGATGGCGAACAAGCCCGGGATGCTGGAGATTCGCCTCCGTGTCCACCGTCGCGGCGAGTTCGGCCACCCCCTGGGCGGCCGCCATCGCGTCGGGATCAGGATTCGGATGCATCAGGACACTAATGCGGTCGTACTCCGCCAGAACGCGCCGGAGTCGCTCCCCGGACGATCGACTGGCCCGGCGGATGACGAAGACGAGTGTGACGAACACGACGAGAACAGCGGCGACCACGCCCGCAACGAGCAGCGGGTTGGCGGCGAGGCGATCGACGAGTCCCCCTACACCCGCCTGCGCCACGCCGCCAGCGGGGCCCGGTACCGACATAGGGATGACTGTCTCCCCGATCTGTTAAGAAGGTTCGGCAAGCGAAACGGCAGACGCTGCCACCTCAATCCGCCCGCTCGCCCGATCTGTGTTCGTCGATCGCCGATCGGTATCCCTCGCGATAGGTCGGATACGCGAACTCATAGCCTAGCCGCCGAAGCCGGTCGTTGCTGACGCGCTTGTTCGCCTGGACGCGGCGGTTCGATTCGCCGTCCTCGTCCGCGAGGCGTTCCTCGATGGTTCGTTTCGGCGGGAACGGCTCGTCGCATTGCTCGGCCAGCCAGTCGGCAAACCCCCACTTCTCGACCGGTTCGTCGTCGACGACGTTGACGACGGCGTTCCGTCCCGCGTCCGACGCCAGCAGGAACGCGATCGCGCCCGCGGCGTCGTCCCGGTGAACCATGTTCAGGTACCCCGCAGTGACGGGCCCCTCGAGATAGCGCTTCAATCGATAGCGGTCCGGGCCGTAAAGTCCGCCGAAGCGCGCGACTGTGCCGTCAATCCCGCTCGGGGCGTCCAGAGCGATCCGTTCGGCCTCGGCCAGCACCTGTGCCTTCTCGGTGGCGGGCGAGAGGGGCGTCTCCTCGTCGACCCACGCGCCGTCGTGGTCACCGTAGACGCCCGTACTGGAGGTGTAGACGAGCCGTTCGGGTGTAGAGCCACGTCCGGCGAAGTGCTCGATCGCCGTCCGGAGCCCCTCGACGTACGTCTCGCGGGCGGCCGCTACGTCCCGCCCACCGGCGCTGGCCGCGAAGACGAGCCAGTCGGCGTCCGGCACGCTTTCCAGTGAATCCGGGTCCGTCACGTCGGCCCGGACGGCCTCGGCACCTGCTGCCTCGACGGCCGCCAGTCCGTCCTCGGAGCGACGCACGCCGACGACGTGGTGGTCCTCGAGCTGTCGGACCAGCTCACAGCCCACGTATCCACAGCCGAGGACGACGACGCGGGTCACGATTCCTCCGCGATCGCCGTCTGTACGCGGGCGTACTCCGCGACTGTCATGGGGTGGCGCCCCTCGATCTTCGCCTGGAGTTCCTTGGCCAGATAGTCCCCGTCGAGACGCCTGGCGAGTGCGTCGACATCCAGAACGGCGTTCGACATCGAGAGCAACAGTCGATCGCGGGCGTCGGCGGAAATGGCATCGGCATCCTGATCCTCGACGGTGGCGAGGATCGCTGTCGCCTCGGTCAACGTGATCGCGTCTCTCCCACCGGTGGCGATCGCGTCGACAGTCTCTCGGTCGATGCCACTTGACGTCGCCACGTCGGCACAACCGACGGTCTCGATCGCCTCACGAAGCGTCTCTAGGTAGGCTCGCCGTAACGACTCGACAGTGTGATCAGCCGGGTCGATGTCTCCGAGCATGGTATCTCTTTGGCGCCACCTCACAAGGGCGCGTCGCCTCCGGAACCCATTGTCTGGGGCGGTGTGTGCGGGCCGGGCCACACGTCGATCGATCGAAAACAAACCAAGTTTGATAACCCTTCCCATCCAACTACCACTGGTACGATGGATATTGCCGATATAGCTACCCGCGAGTACGTGGAAGTCGACGCCGACGAACGCCTGGGGAAAGTCCGGTCCATCTTCGAGCGCAAGAACCCCAAGGGGGTAATCGTCACCGAAGACGGGAGCTACGCTGGCGTGATTACGCAGAAACAACTGGTCCAGTCCCACGTCGAGGACCGAGCGAAGGCGTCTGCCTTGATGCAACACGCCCCCAAAGTCGAGCGGACGGCTGACGTTCGTGAGACCGCCCGCGTCCTCGTCGAGAGCGGGACCAAGATCGCACCCGTCTTCGAGGCCAACAAGCTCTGGGGGGTCATCACCGACGACGACATCCTCCGGGCTGTTTTGGACAACCTCGATGCCCTCTCCGTCGGCGACATCTACACGGCCGACGTGATCAGCGCGACCGAGGACACCGAAGTCGGCCAGACGATCAACCAGTTGCGCGAACATGGCATCTCCAGGCTGCCCGTCCTCGACGAGGACGGTAACCTCACTGGCATGGTGACCCGCCACGATATCGTCGACGTTGTCGTCCGGGACATGAACAAGGCGACGCGGGGTGAGCGGGCCGGGGACGTCGACCGCATCCTCGACCTCCCTGTCTACGACGTGATGTCCAGTCCCGTCGAGACCACGACCGTCGAGGAGAGCGTCGAGTCGGCTGTCCGACGCATGCTGGAGAACGACTACGCCGGCCTCGTGGTCACGCCCGAACGGGACGACTCGCTGGTGGCCGGCATCGTCACCAAGACGGACGTCCTCCGGGCACTCACTTTCACCGAGGAGGAGCACATGGACGTCCAGATCACCAACATCAACCTGCTGGACACGATCTCCCGCCAGGACGTCCGCGTCGAGATCGAGGGGGCCGCCGACAAGTACCAGGCGATGCAGGTCCAGCACGCCCACGTCCGCTTCCAGGAACACAAGGAGAAACTCCGCGGGACGCCCCTGATCAGTTGCAAGATCCGCCTCCGGACGAACAAAGGCCAGGTCGCCGGCAGCGGCGAGGGCTACGGCGCCAAGACCGCGTTCAACGTCGCCCTGGACAAGCTCCAGCGTAACGTCCTCGAACTGAAAGGCGTCGAAAGCGACGAGGAGTACCGCGGACAGTTGCTCCGGAAACTCGGCGAGCTCTAGACCCCTTCTGTTTCGTTTGGGCATCGCGCGAGAGACGGACAGCCAGGGCGCGAACAGTGAGCCCGCCGAGGAAGACACTCAAATATAAACATCGGCACCGACAGAGCTACGTATGGTTCGGAGAGAGCGAGACGGGATCTCCGTCCTCCACGTTGACGACGACCCGGCCCTGACTGAGTTAGTCGGTGAGTACCTGGAACGTGAGGACGAGCGCCTCTCCGTCCGGTCCGCGAGGAGTGCAAGCGAGGCGCAGGAGGTGCTCGACGACGCCGACATCGACTGTATCGTCTCCGACTACGCGCTGCCTGGACAGGACGGCATCGCGTTTCTCGAGACGGTACGGGAGGAGTACCCCGATCTCCCGTTCGTTCTTTTCACAGGGAAGGGCTCCGAGAAGGTTGCCAGCGAGGCGATCGAAGCGGGCGTGACCACCTACCTCCGGAAGGAGGCCGGGACCGAGCAGTACGCCGTACTGGCCAACCACATCACGAACGCCGTCGAGTCACATCGATCGCAGCAGACACTGGGAGAACGTACCGAGACGTTGCGACGCTACGAGCACGTCATCGACTCGATGCTGGAGGGTGCGTGTATCTACGACGAGAACGGCCACTTCGACGTCGTCAACGACCGCGTGGCCGAATGGTATGGGACGACGACAAACGAACTCGAGGGAGAACCGAGCACGCTCGTTTCGCTCGTCCGTGGGCAGCACGACGGCGACCCGTATCAGGCGTTGCTCGACGGCGAACGGGAGACGATACACGGCGAGATCGAGGCCGAGTTTCCGGACCACGGCCACGCAGTCCTGGAATATCGTCTCACTCCCGTGGCGATCGATGGATCCGTCCACGGGGTTGTCGGCGTCACACGGGATATCACCGAACGCAGAGAACACGAACGGCGGCTGCAACGCCTCTCCGAACGACTCGAACTCGCGGTCGAGGGAGCGAACCTGGGGGTGTGGGACTGGAACCTTCGGACGGACGAGGTGGAGTTCAACGAACAGTGGGCTGAGATGATCGGTCATCCGCTCGACGAGATCGACCAGCGCTACGAAGCGTGGAAGCGACGCGTCCATCCCGACGACCGCCAGAAAGTCAGGGCAGAGTTCGAAACGCAGGTCAGGGACAACGCCGGGTACCAGGATGTCGAATATCGGTTGCGGACCGCCGACGGGAGCTACAAGTGGATGCGGAGTATCGGGCGGGTCGTCGAACGTGACGAAGACCAGGAGCCAATCCGTGCGGCGGGTATCCATATCGACATCGACGAACGCAAGCGACGTGAGCGGGCACTCGAAGAGAGCGAACAACGATATCGCTCGCTCTTCGAATCGAACCCGGCGGTCATCTGGGTCGAGGACTTCTCCGCCGTCACGGCGCACATCAAATCGTTCCCGGTCGGTGACGAGGACGTCGAGACGTACCTCAAAGAACACCCGGAGGAAATGCAGACGATCCTGGAGAAGATCGAAGTGATCGACGTCTCGAAGGAGAGTCTCGAACGGTACGGGGCGGCGTCAAAGGCGGAACTGATAGACAACCTCGACGGGATCTTCACGGCGGAAGCCTACGAGGCGAACGCGGAAATCTGGGCTCGACTCGCGAACGGCGAGACTCACTTTCGAGTCCAGACCGTCGCCGAAACGCTCGATGGCGATCGGATAGACGAGATTCTCGACGTGAAAGTGCCCGAGATATACGCGGAGAACCATTCGAGAGTATATCTGACGGCGATAGACATCACCGCACGCAAGGAGTACGAGCGCCGACTCGAGTCCCAGCGGGACAACCTGACGGTGCTCAATCAGATCGTCCGCCACGACATCCGCAACGAATTGCAGGTCGTGACTAGATACGCGGAATCATTGCAGGCAGGCAACAACCACGGACGGGACGCCGAACGGATCCTCGACGCTACCCGGGACGCTGTCGAGATAACCGACATGGCGAGAGAAGTGACCGAGATCATGCTCCAGTCCGACACTGATCTCCATCCGGTAGGGCTCCGTCGCGTACTCGAAGCCGAAATCTCGGATGTCGGATCCAAACACGAGCACGCGCGAGTGACGACGGACGGCCCGATCCCCACCGTCGACGTATTGGCCGACGATATGCTGGAAGCGGTATTTCGGAACCTCCTAAACAATGCGGTCCGCCACAACGACAACGACCGTCCCGAGGTGAGTGTCTCGGCGACCGTCGAAGACGGCGACGCCGTGATCCGCGTCGCCGACGACGGCCCCGGTATCCCCGACGCACACAAGGCCAGGATCTTCGAACAGGGAGAGACCAGACTCGACAACGATGGGACGGGTCTCGGGCTGTACCTCGTCGAAACGCTCCTCGACCGGTATAACGGCCAGGTTCACGTCGAAGATAACGAACCCAGGGGGGCGGTCTTCGTCGTCAAGATTCCCGTCACAGAGTGACGGAGGGGCATCGTCCGTCGATACCGCTCGCGGAACGGTCGCCGACGCCCGGCGAAAACGCCGAGAGACTCCGCCCCCCGATTCGCCCTCTGTCTCGGGACTTCGACGTGTCTGGCTGGTCTCGTGTTTTGCTTGACTCTCGATCCCGTCACTTTCAGACAGTAGAAGACGTTAGGGCTGTGATTCCGCTCGTTCGAGCCGGTCGTGCTGTATCGCTTCGACGAACCCGGTGAAATTATCGAACAGCGTCTTTGCCTGCCGGGCCTCGTCGTAGTTGCCCTCATGGATCCCGTCGAAGACGCTGTCGATTCGCTCCGAAGGGAGTTCATCCGACTTCCCCCGTGTGATCATCTCAGCCGTCTCCATATCGTACTCCGGGTGGAACTGGACAGCGAACACACGGCCTTTCTGGAAGCTCTGAATCCCGTACTCGTTTTTCGCGGCCACCGTCGCTCCGGGGGGTGCCTCAGTGACGTGATCGGAATGGCTCATGAACACCGTCATCGTCTCGTCGATCCCCTCGAACAGGCGACTGTTGTCGTCGTGTTCGACCGTCCGGTACCCGAGTTCGTACTCGCCCATGCTCTTGACGCTCCCGCCCATGACGTCAGCCAGTAACTGATGGCCGAAACAGACCCCCAGCGCGGGCAGCCCCGCCCGGATCGCGTCACCGACCCAGACCTTCAACTCGCCGATCCACTCCCGGTCCCAGTACACTGACGCGCTCGACCCGGTGATCACGAACCCGTCGTACTGGAACCCCGACGGAAGCTCCCCCGACGGAGAGTGAAAGACCTCCAGATCGGCGTCCAGTTCCCGCTCGAAGTTCCGCCGGGTATCCGCCGCTTCGTGGGCTGCGTTCAACAAAGCGAGACGTGGACAGTCCATTTGTGCACATCTATCCGCCCAAAGAGAAATACGGTTTCGTCTCGTCATCTTTTGCCACCACTCGTCGATAGTCAGTCGGCAGTGAGCGAACTGACGCGACGGACGTCAGCTTCGAGGCGATCCGCGTACCTCAGACGGCGTTCACGAGCTTCAGATTCGGTGATCTCCGCGGTCACGTCCATTTCGTGAGTCAGTGGTTCGTAGGCGTCGACGTCGAACCCCATCCGGCCAAGGTACTCCCGGACGGCTTCCGAGGAGAGTCCCTCACGGATCGCAGCGTCGACGTACTGCCCGACGACGTCGAACTCCGGGAGGACGATTTCCTCCGCGGTGAGTTGTCCCGTCTCACCCTCGATCCGGACCGGGACCTCCGTCAGGAGATCGACGATCGCGACGAGTTCGTCGGCCAGCCGGAGGACCTGGCTCGGGAGCGCAGTGTCCGGGGATCGCCATTCGACAGTCGAGAACCGCTCGCGGAGTTGCACCGGCGTCCAAACGGCACTCTCCGGGCCGAAATAGGACTCGACGCGCTCCCGATCGAACCCGGTGATGATCGATTGCGTGACGAACTCGCCGTAGCGGTGTTCGAGCCGCTTGGCCCACTCCTCGCGATCCTCGGCGTACGACCACAATCGACCCTGGTGTGGCAGCGTTTCGTAGGCCATCCGACGGTAGAGCTGTGACCGCGCGCCGGTCGTCAACCGCTCATGGCCGAAGTACGGCGAGGAGTTGACCAGCGCCAGGGCAGGATCGAGGGCGATCAGCGTGTTCAACTGGTCGATGACGTGCCCCGGCTGTTGTTCGACGTGGATGTGCGTCCCCGCACAGTGACGGACGTACTCGAAATTCGATCCGACGACCCGATCCTGGATTCTCGTCCGTTCGCCAGGACGGTCTTCGATCGTGCCGTCGTACATCGGCGTTCCGAGCGGAACGAGGCGCTTGTCCAGGCCCGCTGCCCGCTGGAGCACCCGATTCAGCCGTTCGTAGAACTCCGATCGAAGTTCCGCCGTGGACTCACACGGTGTCGTCTTGATCTCCAGCAGTGGCTCGACGAACTCCCGTTCGACCCCTTCGCCCGCGTCGGTAAGGGATCCTGGATCTGTCAAGCGGCCCTGTCCGTCGATCACCCAGTACTCCACCTCGATGCTACGACGGAGCGGGACTGAATCCGCTCCACTGTTGCCCAGTGCGTCTCGATCCGAGGACTCCCCGGGATCGATCCGGTCAGACATTCTCGGAGGCTCTCCCACGACGACTCACTTGCCGATCGAGAGAGCCCCTCCTCTCTCGACCCGATGAACGCTTTAGGAGACCCCTCTCACGACTCAGACGATGCCCGCCTTCGAGTCGAGCCGCTCGATTACTGGCCCGGACAGCCGACCGAACCGCGATTATCGTGTGCATTGTTCACATACACTCGCTATCGAATAGCATCGGTATATTAACGCTTGTGGACATATCTGTCGATAGTCCTAATACAATATTATTAAACGAACTCTACACGACACGATCGCGCGACGTGCAGACATCTAACCGTATGTTCGTCAAGATAGAGGATCGACAGCGTCCGGCGCGCGGAGCGAGATCGCCTCGCGATCTCGATACGGCGAGCGGTGATAGCGCGGAACGAAGTTCCGCGGACCATTCAAGCGGGCGCGTAGCCCCCGCGAGAAGAAACCGCGAGCCAGCGCGCCGGTTCCCCGCCGGAGCGAAGCGAGACGCGACCGACGGGAGCGTCTCGAAAACGCGACGGCGGCTTTTTTGGTCGAGATTTTTTGGCCGAGCGGTTCGCCGAAGGCGAACCCGAGGCGAAAAAAGGTCGTCTCCTACTGGAAGCCGATACGGCCCGAGCCCCGGCGGCGATCAGGTTCGGGGGCGCCGCCTTTGAACTCGTCTTCCATCTGTTCGAAGTACTCGCGGATGTCTTCGTCGATGGTCGGGCGGACGTCCTCGAGGGCGGTCCGGAAGTGACTCATGCCGATCTCCTCGGCGTCCTCGTTCTCCCGGAGCGCGCGGATCGCCGCCTCCCGGCTGATCGACTCCAGGTCGCTACCGACGTAGCCCTCGGTCACCTCGGCGAGTTCGCGCAACGAGACATCCGGTGAGAGCGGCGAGTCGCCGGTGTGGATCTTCAGGATCTCCTCACGGCCCTCGACGTCGGGTTCGCCGATGTAGACGAGCCGATCGAACCGACCTGAGCGGATCAAGGCGGGGTCGATCATGTCCGGTCGGTTAGTCGCGCCGATGATCATGACGTCCTCCATGTCCTCTAGACCGTCCATCTCGGTCAGCAACTGGTTGACGACGCGTTCGGAGACGTTCGAGCCTGTCCCCTGCCCGCCACGGCCGGGGGCCAGGGAGTCGAGTTCGTCGAAGAACACGACCGTCGGGGCGACCTGCTTGGCCTTCCGGAAGGTCTGGCGGATGGCCTTTTCGCTCTCCCCGACCCACTTGCTGAGCAGCTGGGGGCCGCGCACGGAGATGAAGTTGGCGTCGGTCTCGTTGGCGACGGCCTTGGCCATCAGCGTCTTACCCGTGCCCGGCGGCCCGTACAGGAGGACGCCACTCGGTGGGGTGACACCCATGCGCGTGAACTTCTCGGGGCTGGACATGGGCCACTCGACGGACTCCTGGACTTCGCTTTTGGCCGTCTGGAGGCCGCCGACATCGTCCCAGGAGACTTTCGGCAGTTCGACGAGGACCTCCCGCATCGCCGACGGGGAGACCTCGTTCAGCGCCCCCTTGAAGTCCTCACGCTTGATGATCATCCGGTCGATCAGGCTCGGCGGGACTTCCTTCTCGTCTAAATCGATCTCGGGGAGGTACCGCCGAAGGGCCTTCATCGCTGCCTCCTTGGTGAGGCTCTCGATGTCGGCGCCGACGAAACCGTGAGTGTCCTCGGCCATCCGACCGAGGTCGACATCGTCGGAGAGGGGCATCCCGCGAGTGTGGATCTGGAGGATCTCCTCGCGACCAGTCTCGTCCGGGACACCGATCTCGATCTCGCGATCGAATCGACCCGGGCGACGGAGAGCGGGGTCGACGCTGTCGACGCGGTTAGTCGCGGCGATGACGACCACCTGTCCGCGCGACTCCAGGCCGTCCATCATGGTCAGTAACTGGGCGACGACCCGGCGCTCGACCTCGCCAGTGACGTCCTCCCGTTTGGGTGCGATCGAGTCGAGTTCGTCGATGAAGATGATCGAGGGTGCCTCCTCGGTGGCATCCTCGAAGATCTCCCGCAGTTGCTGTTCGGACTCGCCGTAGTACTTCGAGATGATCTCCGGGCCGGCGATCGAGAAGAAACTCGCAGAAGTCTCGTTGGCGACGGCTTTCGCCAGTAACGTCTTGCCCGTCCCCGGCGGGCCGTGTAGCAGGACGCCGGAGGGTGGTTCGATCCCCAGTTTCTTGAAGATCTGGGGATGTTTCATCGGCAACTCGACCATCTCGCGGACGCGCTGGATCTCCTTCTCTAAGCCGCCGATGTCCTCGTAGGTGATGCCGCCGCCGGTCTTCTCGTAGCCCGAGATGGGTTCCTCGCGCAACTCGACATCCGTGTCTTCGGTGACGAGGACGACGCCCTCGGGTTCGGTCTCGACGGCGATCAGCGGGATCGCCTGTCCGGGCGAGCGCATGAAGGGGTGGTTCGTCGAGGACATCACGGGGACGATGTCACGCTCGACGACCGGTCGTTTCAGGATCTGTCGTTTGACCATGCCGGCAGCGTCAGAGCCGAACTGCACCGAGGCTTCCTCGGGCGGTGCCAGCACCAGCGAGTCGGCCTTCTCGGCCTCAGCCTTGCGTATCTCGACGCGCTCGCCGATTCCCACGTCGGCGTTCTGTCGCGTGAACCCGTCGATACGGACGGTATCGGTGTTCCAGTCCTGCCGGTCGGCCCGCCAGACCTTCGCGGCGGTCGTCTCGGCACCCTCGATCTCGATGATGTCGCCTGGAGAGAGCTTCAGGTGCAACAGCGTGTCGGGGTCGAGGCGCGCGATGCCCCGGCCCGAGTCGTTCGGGTAGGCCTTCGCGACCTCTAGCTGGACTTCGTTCATGAGGGGAGTATGTCACTCTGGGGCATCCCCGGAGATATGCTTTTTGCTACCGGGAACGGGACGTCTCCGGCCAGGTTCCGGCGCCGTCAGAGATGTCACCGGAGAAAACCGGCCGTTTTTGTCCCCATAACGTCTCTGTGGGGGCATGCAGACGCTCGCCTTCGACGGCCGGATGGGCGCCAGCGGGGACATGATCCTTGCGGCCCTGCTCGACGCCGGGGCCGATCCGACTGTCCTGGACCCCGTCGAGGACGCACTGGACGTCGAGTACGTCCTCGAACGGACGACAACGGGCGGCATTGAGGCGGCGACCGTCGACGTCCGCTACATCCCCGAGACGGACGACGACGTCACCGAACCCACGGACGAACACGACTATCACGGTCACGGAAACGCACGCTCCAAGGAGAGTGGTGACGAACGTGGACACGACCACGGGGACGCACACTCCCACGAACCTGACGAGGAGCAGTCCCACCGCCACGACGTCGATCACACTCACGAACACGAAGAGGAGCAGTCCCACCGCCACGACGTCGACCGCGCTATCGCCCACAACGAGGAAAGCTCCCACGGCCACGACGACGATAGGCTCTCCGACGGACATCCGGTCGAAGAGCACGGTCCGACACGGACCTACGCCGAGGTTCTCAGCATCGTCGAGGGGATGGGATTGCCCGAGGCAGTGGAAAGACGGGCACTCTCGATCTTCAAGCGCCTCGGCGAGGCAGAGGCGACCGTCCACGGGACCGACCTCGAAGAGACGCACTTCCACGAAGTAGGGGCCGACGACGCCATCGCGGACGTGGTCGGCGCCGCGCTCCTCCTCGCGGACCTCGATCCGGACCGGATCGTCACGACGCCGCTGTCGACCGGCGACGGCGAGGTTCAAATGGCTCACGGCACCACGAGCGTTCCCGCACCAGCCGTCGTCGAGATCGCGGCCGACGCCGACTATTCGATCCAGGGTGGGCCGGTCGAGCGGGAACTCCTGACGCCGACCGGCGCGGCGATTCTCGCCGAAGTCGCCGAGGGCGTCGAGACGCTTCCGGCGATGGACGTGGCGGATTCCGGCTACGGGGCGGGCGATCACGACACCGGCGGCCGGGCCAATGCGCTCCGGGTGCTGGCTGGCGAGACGGCCGGAAACCTCCGCAAAGAGGCGATCACCGTCTTGGAAACGAACGTCGACGACGCGACGCCCGAAGTACTGGGTGGACTTCAGGAAACGCTCGTCGATGTGGGTGCCCGGGACGTGTCGATCGTCCCGGCGACGATGAAGAAGACCCGGCCGGGTAATCTCATCAAGGTGATTGTCAAGCCGGAAGACGCCGATCGCGTGGCGCGGAAACTCGCCGAGGAGACGGGGACACTCGGCGTCCGCGAGCACGGTGCCGGACACCGATGGGTCGCCGATCGTGAGACATGCACGGTCGAGATCGAGATCGACAGCGAGGCCTACACTGTCGACGTGAAGGTCGCCACTGACCGCGACGGAACCTGGCTTGATGCGAGTGCCGAGTACGACGACGCCCTCGCTGTTGCCCGCGAGACCGACCGGCCGGTCAGGGAAATCCTCGATCGTGCCGAGCGGGCGATCAGTGACTGAGTGCTCCTGAGCGTTCACAGCAGGTCGGGGTCCGGCACGTACCCGTCGAACTGCCGCTTGGCGTAACGAAATCCGACCCAGCCGAACAACCAGGCCAGCCCGACGCTTGCGGTGGCGGTTCCAAGGCGTTCGATCGGACCTGTTCCCATCACCCAGGCGGCCAGCACCGGCAGGGACGCGATCGCGAGGACGATCACGAACAGCCCGAAGGCGAACGTACTTGGTTCGACTGTCTCCGATGCGCCGGGGATCGACTGCGTTTCGACCGACGGGAAGACGATGCCGGCGGCCAGGGCGATCCCCGGCGCGCCAAGTGCCATCCCGCTGCCGACGATCGCCAGGGCGAGGATCGTCACCGGGGGCGTCCCAAGCAGTGCGCCGAGGACGATTGTCCCGCCGATAGTTGCCGGGAGCCCGACTAGCCAGCCGGCGATGACGAGGCCGGCGAGGAACGAACGCGTGTCGACGCCGGCCGTCACCGTGATCGGGAGCAGTCCCTCCTCGCCGCCGATCGGATTCAGCGCGAAGGCCGTCCCCGTTGTGACGACGCCGGCGGCCGCGGCCCCGTGGGGGAGCCACGACGGGATCGACCCGTCCTGGATGGCGAACTGCACACCGAACATTGCCAGCACGAAGTACGGCAGCAGTCCGTACTGGACCATAAACGGCGACCGTCTGGCGCGGAGGACGGATTTTCGGGCGACGGCTCGCGCCGCCATCGATAGGCGTGCCTCGGGGAGCCAGCCCAGGATATCCGTTCCCGCGACCGTCGTGTCCGCTCGCTCCGCGGGCCGGACGCGCTCGCCGAACCAGACCCGCCGCGCCAGCCCCACCCCCATACTTGTGACGAGCGGCATACCGAGGCAGAGAACGCCGAGCGCACCCAGCAGGTGGATCGACTGCGGGGAGACGTTCGGCGTCCCGGCGAGGGTGAGATCACCAAGCCAGGCGGGCGGCAGCGCGAGCAGTGGCTCGACGATCGCTTGAGACAGTGCGTGGCCCTCCAGAAAGAACATGTAGCCCCCGAACGCCAGGAATGTCCCGACAACCCCCAGCTTCCCCCGGTTGCGCGTGACGAACGTCGATCGCATCGAGACGTATTTGAACGCCATCCCGACTGCGAACCCGACGACTACCACCAGCGCGAGGACACAGAGCGCGACTGCGGCCAGGACCGCCGCCGCTACTGGGTCACCGGTCCCGATACCGAACCCCAGGACCGTCAACGCGGCCGGTAGGCCGACAAACAGGAGCCCGCGGACGGCTTCCGCACCCATCACGCCCACCGCGACGGCGGCCGGCGAGGTCGCGGTCAGCACTGCCCCAGGGGCGTCGAGCGATCCGCTTCGCTTGACGGTTCGCTGGGCGACGAGAAAGGTCCCGAACACCAGCACTGCCAGCGCGCCGAGGCGGGGCTGAGTCATCGTCGCCAGCCCGTCCTCGGCCACGACCGAGCCCATGAAGAACCCCGTAACACCGCCGATGAGGCCGTAGAATAATCCCACAGCTACCCCGGCGACCAGCTTGTTGGACTCGCTCGTCCGCAGTCGCCGCCAGGTCCGTCTCACCTCCGTCCGGGCGACCAGCATCGCCGCGGCCGCCAGCTGTCTACGCTCGCGAGTCATTGGTCGGTTGGCGCGGCGACGCTGGAACGCGAGCGGGTCACGTTCAGGAAGACATCTTCGAGGTTTGCGTCCTCACCGGCCGTCTCCTCCAGTTCGTCCGGTGGTCCCTCGGCGACGAGACGGCCGTCCTGTAGCACGCCGACCCGATCGCCCAGTTCCTCGACGACGGGTAGAATGTGCGTCGAGAGAAACACTGTCACGCCGCGATCGGATACGTCGGCGATCGTGTCTTTGACCGCCCGCGCCGCTCGCGGGTCCAGGCCGGCGGTCGGTTCGTCCAGGAACAGGACCTCGGGCTCGTGCAGCAGTGCGCCGATCAGCCCGAGCTTCTGTTTCATCCCCTTCGAGTAGCCCGAGACGGCACGGTCGGCCCCATTCGTGAGTCCAAATCGGTCGAGAAATGACTCGATACGCTCGTCGGCCTCGATGCCGCGCAATCCGGCGACGTATTCGAGGTTCTCTCGCCCGGTCAGTTCCGGATAGACCGGCGGTTCCTCGGGCAGATACCCGATATGTGGCGTGACGCGCTCTCGACGGCCGATCGACTCGTCCGCGACGGTCGCCGTGCCGGCGGTCGGCTTCTGGAGCGTCGTCAGTATCTGGATCGTCGAGGTCTTGCCGGCACCGTTGGGGCCGAGAAAGCCATAGACGGCACCCTGTGGGACGGTCAGATCCAGGTCCCGGACGGCGATTGCCTCGCCGTACACTTTCCGGAGGGAGTCGGTCTCGATGGCGGGGGCGTCGCTCATATGTGACTGTCCAGACAGGGCCGGCAAACGGATTTCGGTATCGGCTGGCGTGCACGCTCCGTCCGACGATGTTCGCCACGCACGTCACTCGGTACGCTCGCGGTGTTCGGCCAGCGCCTCCTCGACCGTCAACTCGCCGGCCGCAACCCGACGGGCCAGTCGTTCGTCGATCGCCCGGTTGTCATCGCCGGCCTCGCGCGAGCGGTCCTTGATCCGCTGGAGTTCACCCGCGGTCGGATCGACATCGATCGAATCGACGCGCTCGCCCTCGATCCGGGCGATGTTGACCGCCGCGAGCACGTCGCCCATCCCCCGCGCACCGGTGCCGAGGTACGGTGTCGTCCCGGTCTCGTCGACCACTTCGACGGGCACGTCCTCCAGATCGTCGACGATCCGTGAACCGACCAGGCGGGCGCCGTCCCCGATCCGCACCAGCGGGTCCGCGGCGTCGGCGACCTCCCGGCGGACCACCTCGCCTACCTTCGCGGCCGGGACCTGGAAGGCGCCGATCACCACGTCGCCGGCGAGCACTGCGATCCCCGGCTTCTCGCCAGGGTCGACCCCGACGATCACCCGTCCGTCCTCTCCCCGCAGGATCGCAAGCAGGTTCTCGACGGCACGACGGGGTTCGGCGGGATCGGCCTCGACGATCGTCACGTCCTCGGGGCCCTCGATCGAATCGTCGGGACCCACGACGACCACCTCGGTCCGCTTGGGGAACGGATCGTCGGGTTCGATCGTGGTGAACGCCACGCCGCGGTCGCGTAACTCCGTGACTACACCGTGATACAGCTCGAAGTTCTCGGTGGCGACGACGATCACTGTCTATGGATACGTAGCCAGGGAGAAATAAAGCCGCGGCCACTCGTGCTCTGGATTGTCACCGCTCTCCTGTTTCGAGGTCTCCCGCTGGTCGACCTCGCTGCTCGCGGTTCCGTTCGTCACCGCTCTCCTGTTTCGAGGTCTCCCGCTGGTCGACCTCGCTGCTCACTCATCGCCTCCCAGATCTCCGCACACCCACAGCCGTCCTCGACATCTTCGAGATGCTCGTAGTCGTCGTCCGGCGTTTCACTCATGTTACTCAGATCCTTAGTAACTACACCATCCGCGGCCAGTAAATATCTTTCGGGACCGTGTCGACCATCTGGACGGAGCGGGAGTCGACGTGGCGTATCCGTCAACCACCCCACCCTACTCGCTCACGGCCTTCGCGGTTCGCTCCTTGAGGGTAGCATGAGACCGGTGACATCCTCCGCGCCGTGAACGGAGAGGGAGCGTAGCTCCCTCAAGCAGTCGGGCGTAGCCCGACGACGGCGGGATTCTCTCGCTGTTTCAAGATAGTTCACGCACTCGATGATCCAATTGCTGGTACACAGCTTGAAGAGTGCCCATACCCGTAATTACCGTAGACGGTGGGATGTGTCTTTTCGGTAGGAAAGGAGAACGACGAACCGTTCACGGTGTCGAATGTCCGCCACAGCGATAGACGCTGAGGATCGACTATCGTTGCCTAACGGATGCTGCGAGAAAGTATAGGCCAGTGAAAGCCACTGCACTGAGGGAGACGAATAGCAGGCCAAGCGGATTGAGGTCTCCCCGACTACTAAGCCAGACAACGACGAAAACGGTGAATATCACCCCTGCCTCTTTTCCCAGTGTTAGTCGCCAAATTGGGAGCGATTGGAGAGCCATAGGTACCGTAATGGGTTAGACGATTATGATTTTTATTGATCGTATATTCGCATGCTCTATCGAACAACTGCTTCGCTGAATGTCATATGAAAATAATTCCTTGTGGGAAGTTCTATGACACGCTTTGTAAGAGTTAATGCACCGGCGCCGTGAAGGAGCGACAATGACCGACGACAGTGCGGCAGAGCTACTCGAACACCTCGATCTCGGGGAATACGAGTCGACGGCGCTGACACAGTTACTCACGCTCGGGCGGACAACGGCGCCGAACCTCGCTGAGGTGACGGGGATCCCGCGAGCCCGGATCTACGACGTCCTCGGGACGCTCGCGAACGCGGGCTACATCAAGGAGATTCCGGGCCGACCCAAGGAGTACGAGGCCAAACACCCGGAAGAGATCCTCGACCGGGCGATCGAGAACCGCCGACAGTCCTTCGAGTCGTTCCAGGCCGATGTCGAGTCGGTCCGGGAAGAGTTCCTCTCGCAGTTCGGCCCACTCTACGAGCGCGCCAGCGAGGACGTCACGCCGGCCGAAGACCTCTTTCACGTCGTGGACGTCGGTGATCCAAGCGAGACGGAGACCCGCGCTCTCTACCGTAATGCCGACCGGGAGATCGCCGTCCTCACCAAGTCCTTGGAGTACTTCGAGTCGGTCCGACCGGCCTTCGCCGACGCCTACGAGCGTGACGTCGCGATCCGCGTCCTGCTGCTTGACCCCTCACACCTCTCGGCGGACAACCGTCGGGTACAGGCCGACCGAATCGAAACCCTCCGAGAGGCGTTCCCGCAGGTCGACCTCCGGTTCAGCAACGAGCGCCTCCCCTGGCGTGGAACGATCGCCGATCCCAGCATGGACTACGAGACCGGAAAGGCGATCGTCCTCGTCGAAGAGACGGACATCCCACTGTCGATGCGCCAGGCCGCAGTCACCGAAAACGGCTCGTTCGTCGCCGGACTCGGTCGGTACTTCGAGTTGATCTGGGACCACGACAGCACTTCCGTCGAGTGACGCGGTAGTGGTCCGGACGATCAACCTAGCCGTCGTTCGAGGCGCTCGCGGACCGTCCCCTCGATGGAGTGTCGGACCTCCCACCCGAGCGTCTCCCGGGCAGACGAGGTGTCGACCGCGAACTCGGAAACGAGCGTTTCCCCGCCAGCACGCGGGTTCTCGACGAGTTCCACGTCGACGTCGACGTCGAACTCGCCGGCGATCGACTGGATCCGGTCGGCGACGGTCCGAACGCTCGGGTCCTCGTCGCTGGCAAGCTCGTAACGTTCGACGCCGGTCTCGCCTGCGGCGAGTTGTCCCGCGAGGCGTTCCGCGCTCCGAACGTACGCCCGCGCGATATCCTTGACGTGGACGTAATTGCGGGCCTGCGTCCCTGGTTCGTAGACGGTCAGCGTCTCGCCCGCGAACACCCGATCGAGGAAGAAGTTGATGACTGTCCCTTTCGAGACGACCCGATCGCCGATACGATGGTCCCCGTAGAGGTTCGACTTCAAGAAGAGGTGGGCCGGGAACGCGCCGTCGGCGTATGTCTCGATCGCGCGCTCGTTGAGCAGTTTCGTCCGACCGTACCAGTTCATGGGGTCCCGGGGCTGGTCGGCAGTGATCGGGAAGGACGACGGATCGCCGAGGACAGCCATGCTGAACGGGAAGATCATCGCCGCACCGGTCTTCCGGCAGAACCACGCGACGTTCTCGGTCCCGTAGACGTTCGTCTCGTAGGTCAGATCCGGTTGTTCCTCGCAGTCGTCGACGCCACTGATCGCCGCCAGATGCATCACCACGTCGCTGCCGGACAGTGCGTCCTCCAGACGACGGCGATCCCGCACGTCGACGTGCTGGACGGTCACGTCGCCGATCTCCCGGACGTCGCCCAGGTAGAAGTTGTCGATCGCCGTGAGTTCCCAGTCGGGATGGGTCGCCTGCAGGCGGTCGACGACGCGGGAGCCGATATACCCGGCCGCGCCGGTGACGGCGATCGAGAGCGGTTCTTCGGAGTCGAAGGATTCGTCTCCAGTCATACGTTGATCTCCCGTGGATCGCGGAGAGTCCCGGCGAGGTCACGGACGCCCTCCCGGAGGGTCCACTCGGTCTCGAAACCAGTCTCTTCGAGACGATCGAAGTTCACGTGGTAGGAGGGGCCGGGGTGTTCGTCTTCGAGGTAGGTCACGTCGACGGGGGCGACCTCCTCGCTGACGATCTCGGCGATCTCGCTGATCCGGTAGTTGCCGGCGTCGCTGCCGACGTTGTAGACGCCCTGGGGCCACGATTCGGGATTGCGGGCGGCGTGAGCGAACGCCCGGGCGGCGTCCCGAACGTGGATGAACGGCCGCCAGTTCGACCCGTCGCCGTATACCGTCAGCGGTCGGCCGGTCAGTGCCCGGAAGACGAAATGATTGACCACGAGGTTGAACCGTACCCCCGGAGCGTAACCGTAGTTCGTACTCATCCGGAGTGCGGTCGCGTTCGCCCCGGTCGCCTCGGCAAACTCGGCGACGACCGTCTCGGCCTGCACTTTCGCTTCGGCGTAGGGATTCAACGGGTCCGGCTCGGTATCCTCGTCAATATCGGTCGTCGCTGCGCGACCGTAATTGTTACACGAAGAGGCGAACACGAGGTTCTCGACATCGAGTTTTCGGGCCGCGTTGACGACGTTCTCCGTTCCCTCTCGGTTGACTGCCATCGTCTCCTCGCGACGATCGTGGGTACTCGCCGCGCCGGTGATCGCCGCCAGGTGGATCACGCTATCGACGCCACGGGTTGCGTTTTCGACGTCGCCGTACTCCCGGACGTCACCCCGTCGGAAGTCCAGATCGTCGTCGACGCGAGTCTCCAGCAGGTTGCGTGGCGATCCACTCGCGAGCGAGTCGAGCACTACGATCCGGTCGACGTCGTCGGCCGCATCGAGCAGGGCCAATAGGGCGCTGCCGATATAGCCCATTCCGCCAGTGACCAGTACGTCCATGGGAGGTCACTCGCCGTCAGTCAGCACGCCGGGGAGGAACCGATCCTCGTGGGCCGTGATCCGGTCCTGATACTCGACCAGCGTGCCCAGGATCGACCGGACACCCTCCTCGAAGGTCGTGTCCTGACCGTCGATGAGATCGGCGTAGCGGTCGTTCTCGATCTCCATCTTGTGGGTCTCGTCCTCGTCGCGAGGGTTCTCGAAGTGCTCGACCGCGACGTCGAGATCGTACTCGCCGGCGACGTCGGCGATGGTCTCTGCGACCTCGACGATGGAGATCGCACGAGTAACCTGGTTGTAGACGACGTGCTCAGCCGGCCGGTCGTCGGGATCGTTGAGGGCCAGACGGGCCAGCCCCTCGACGGCGTCCTCCAGCGCGATGAAGGGTTTGCGCTGCTCGCCCTTGCCGTAGACCGTCATCGGATAGCCAGCAACCGCCTGGGCGGCGAAGCGGTGAGCGACGACGCCGAAGTAGTAGTCGAAATCGAAGCGCGTCGTGAGTCGCGGGTCGGCGGCCGTCTCCTCGGTTCCCGTCCCGTAGGTGATCGCCGTCCGTACGTCCGAGATGGGGATGTCGAACTGCGAGTGGGCCAGGCGCATGTTCGCCGCGTCGTGGCTCTTGGTGAGGTGATACCAGCTCCCTGCCATCGCCGGGAACGGGACCTCGTCTTCCTCGCCCTGATTCTCCATGGTCGCACCGCCCTCCGGAATCGGGAACTCGGGGGCGCCGTAAACGCCGGTCGTGGTCGTCTCGATGAAGTGGGCGTCCGTCAGGTCGTGTGCCTCCAGGCCCCACAGCAGGTTCCGCGTGGCCTGCATGTTGTTGTGCTGGGTGTAGTTGGCCCGCTCACCATTGATCTGGGAATACGGCGCGGAGGGCTGGGCGGCCGTGTGGACGATCGTGTCGGGTTCGTGAACGGCAAGCAGTTCGTCGACGAAGGACTTCTCGACGAGATCCCCTTCGACAAACGAGAGGTTCGTCACGCCGTGGACCTCCTCGGCAGCCTCGATCCGCTCGTCGATCGAGGCGATCGGGACGCCGCTGACCGAACCGACCTCCTCGACCCACTCCCGCCGGGCGAAGTTGTCCACGAGAATTACGCGGTCGTCGGTGCGAGTTGCGATGCGGAGCGCGGTCGGCCACCCGATGTGACCGTCGCCGCCGGTGACGATGATCGTCATGTGTTACTCACTACGTGAGTAACTAACTGCATAAGTCTTCCGTTCGGGACAGTTCGCCCGTGATCGCTCGCCGAGAGACGAACAGGACGGAAAGCTGGCTGACGTCAGCGGAAAAAGAGGTCTCGATCGGGAGACTGTCAACTACTTCGATCGGTCGACAGCGTGGACGTCATCGCAGGACGGTGTACTGATCGGCGGAAACTCCGTTACTCCACGGTGACGCTCTTTGCGAGGTTCCGTGGTTTGTCGATCGGTCGACCGAGTTTCGCGGCGGTATGGTAGGCTGCCAGCTGGAGTTGGACGTTCGCCAGTACCGCGGCCGTTCGGGGCGAACTCTCGGGGATCGAGAGCACGTGATCGGCGTACCGCTCGACGTCGCTTTGCCCGTCGGTCACGGCCACGACCGGGGCGTCCCGGGCCTCGACCTCCTTGACGTTGCCGATGGTCTTTCTGGCCTGCTCGTCATCACCGGTCACCATCGCGAAGACGGGCGTTCGCTCGGTCACCAGGGCGAGCGGGCCGTGTTTCAACTCGCCGGCGGCGAAGCCCTCGGCGTGTTTGTACGTGATCTCCTTCATCTTCAGTGCCCCCTCCAGGGCGACGGGATACTGCAGGCCACGACCGATGAAGAAGTAGGCGTCGCTGTCGAGGTACGCCTCAGCGATCTCCTCGGCCGCCGAGTCATCGAGCACCTGCTGGACGTCCGCAGGGAGGTCACGCAACGAAGCGATAGCCTCCCGGTCGTCCTTGCTCGGCGCCATCCCGATCGAGAGCAGATTCAGCGATGCCAGTTGGGAAGCGAAGGTCTTGGTCGCTGCGACGCCGATCTCCGGGCCCGCTTTGATGTAGAAGGCATCGTCGCACTCGCGGGCCACCGTCGAACCGACGACGTTGGTCACGGCGAGCGTCCGAGCGCCCCGCGAGCGCGCCTCTCGCAGCGCCGAGAGTGTGTCGGCGGTCTCGCCGCTCTGAGTGACCCCGATGACGAGTTCATCGCCGATCGGTGGCGGCGCACTGGCGTACTCGCTCGCCAGGAACGCCTGGGCAGGGACCCCGGCCAAGCGGAACAGCTGTGCGCCATACAGCGCCGCGTGATAACTCGTCCCGCAGGCGACGAACTGGACGCCACGCGGGTTGAGGTATGCCAGATCACCGACGTTGACTTCGCCTCCGAGTTCGTCGACCCGTTCGGAGAGACACTGCCGCAACGCCCGGGGCTGTTCGTTGATCTCCTTCTCCATGAAGTGATCGTAGCCGGCCTTCCCTGTCTCCTCGGGGTCCCACTCGACAGTGTCGACTGCGGGAGCGGCTGGCTCGCCCGCGAGGTCAGTGACGGCCCAGCCGCTTGCCGACACTCTGACGAACTGGCCGTCCTCCAGATAGACCACGCGGTCGGTGTGTTCACGGAACGCCGGAACGTCACTCGCCAGGTAATACTGTCCGACGCCGTCGCGTTCGTCGCCGATCCCGAGCACCAGCGGCGAATCGTTGCGGGCGGCGAAGATCGCGTCACACCCGGCGATCACGGCGGCAACGGCGAAACTCCCGTCCAGCCGGGAGACCGCCTCCCGGACCGCCGCTTCGGGCTCCGCCCCCGCCGACAGCGCCGCCTCGATCAGGTGCGGGACGACCTCCGTATCGGTGTCGCTCCGGAAGGTGTGGCCCGCTTCGCGGAGTTCGTCCCGCAGCGTCTGGTAGTTCTCTATGATACCGTTGTGGACGACCGCGACCTCGCCGGTACAGTCCACGTGGGGATGAGCGTTCTCGTCGGTCGGCGGGCCGTGGGTACTCCAGCGCGTGTGTCCGATGCCGAGGTGCCCCTCCGGACCGGCCGCTGCGACTGTATCCCTGAGATCGTCGATCTTTCCCGACTGTTTGACTACTTCGAGGTCGCCGTTACCCAGCGCGACCCCAGCCGAGTCGTATCCGCGGTACTCCAGGGTGGACAGTCCCTCGACGAGGACGTCCGTCGTCTCGCCCTCGTGGCCGACGCAGCCGATGATACCACACATCAGCGCCGCACCTCCGCGTCTTCCGGGACGTACCCGCTCGCGTGGACGCCCGTGGCGAGCCTGGCGTTCGGACCGACCAGCGTTCCGGGGGCGAACGTCACGTTCCCCACGGCACGCACCCGATCGGCCAGCAACGCACCCAGCGGCCGCCCCTCGAGGATCTCGTTGCCGACCCGAACCTCGGCCGGCCCGCCGGGAACGACGCTGCCCGCACCCACGCGAACGTGCTGTCCGGTGACGGCGTCGACGAGCGTCGATCCCGGCCCGATCCGCGTGTCGTCGTCCAGGACTGCGGTGGTGACTGTCGCGTTCGCACCGACGGTCACGTTCCGTCCGAGCGCGACGTCCGGACCGACGACCGCTCCCGGCCCCACCTCGCTGTCCGGGCCGACGACGGCCGGCCGCTGGACGGTCGCCGTCTCGTGAACGCGGGCGCTCTCGGCGACCCAGACACCCCGCTCGCGCTCCGGGACGGTCGGGACGCCGTCAGCGAGGACTTCGCGAGTTAACTCGACAAGGTCCCAGGGATAGGTCGCATCGACCCACGTACCGTCGGTCTCGACAGCCCCCACCCGACGATCGGCGATCAATCCGTCCAGGGCGTCTGTCAGGCCGAGTTCGCCGCGTTCTCGCGGCGTCGCCTCGATCGTCTCGAAGATGGACTCCTCGAAGGCGTAGACACCAGCGTTGATCAACCGATAGTCGTCGGCGTCCGGCTTCTCGACGAGGTCGGTGACGACGCCCGCTTCGACGTCGACGACCCCGTAATCCTGGGGATCCGGCCCGTCCAGGACTGCCAGCGTGGCCGCCACGTCACCCTCTGCGAACCGGTCGGCGACGTCGCCGACGATCGTCGGGTCGATCAGCGTATCACCGTTGACGACAAGCATCGGTCCGTCGACGGCGTCGCGGGCTTCGAACAGGGCGTGACCCGTCCCCAGTTGCTTGTCCTGGCGGACGTACGTGATCGGCCGGTCCCGATAGGACGGGCCGAAGTAGTTCTGTACCCGATCGCGCTCGTATCCCACGACGAGGACGAGTTCCTCGACACCGGTGTCGACGAGTGCGTCCAGAACGTGCTCCAAGATCGGCCGGTTGGCCGCCGGAAGCATGGGCTTGGGCCGGTTGCGCGTCAGCGGGCGCAGTCGGGTCCCCTCGCCCGCGGCGAGGACGACTGCCGTCTGAATGCTCATGCCGGAGCCAGGAACGGCGCCCGCTTGAACGTTCTGGGTTCCCCAAATTGACCTCCTCCTCCCGGCTGCGCTACTGGTTGCCCATCTCCTCGCTGGCGACCTGCCGACCGCGGGAGGTCATCTCGACCTCGGTCCGTTCCCTGATCGTCTCGATCACGTCGAGTTCGATCAACCGATCGAAGATCTCCTCGATCTCCTCGACGTCGCTGTCGACGAACTCCGGGAGATCGAACGGCGAGACGCCCGAGTGCAGCGCCATGACGATCTGCTGTTCGACGGGCGAAAGGTCCAGGTTCGCGCGGTTACGCTCGGCCCCCTCCTGGAGGACCTCCTCTAGGATCGTCACTTGCTCCTCCTCACCCGTCAGGTTTGTCTCGACGCTCGTTCCCTCCTCATCAGTATGTTCGACCTCGAAAACGCGCCGCTCGGATCCGTCGACGGTCTGTTCGTCCGTCTCGACGTCCCCGATGTCGTCCCGATCGATCGTCACGTACTGGCCGTCCGAAAGTGCCAGTTGCAGCGCCTCGTCGGTGAGTTTGATCTTCGCCCGCTGCCAGTCGGCGTTCTGGACGACGCCACCCTTCACCGCGGGATGCTGGACGTAGACGATCGTGTTGTCGACGAACGCCCGATAGAGATCCGTTTCGAACTCGTCCTGTTCGGGCGCCCGCAAAAGCAAGACGTCCTCCCCCTCGACGTGGATCGTGACGTAGCTGGCCACGCCCGCCGCGTTCTGGTTGACGTCGTAGCGGCCGCCGACGTCGGTGATCGAATCGAGGGGGATCGTCCGCTTTCCCTCGGCGACGAGGACGATCCGTACCGTCGTGAGGACGATCCGACACTGCGTCCAATCGGCGTCCTGGACCTCCCGGCCGCCACGCACGGCCTGGAGGAACTGCCCGCGATCGTCCATCAACTTGCGTTCGTCCTCGCTCATTCCGGCGATCCTCGACTCGCGGCTACTCGGGCCAGACGATTAGGCGTTACGGCCGGCTATGGACGGCACTGCCGCTGTTCGACGTGAAAGAAATAAAAACGCACGTCAGGACCGCTTTCGGCGGTCAGTCGTGGTTTTGGTTGACGGAGCGCGAATCAGTGCGTTACTGGTCGCGGCGGACCGCGAGCAGCGCAGCACCGATCAGCGCGAGCACAGCGAGCACGGCCGTGAAGCCGGGTCCGCTGGTCTCGGTGGTCTGGACTTCCGTTTCGGTTGCCGTCTCGGTTGCCGTTTCGGTCATCGTCGCCGTCTCGGTTGCCGTTTCGGTTGCCGTCTCGGTCATCGTCTCCGTCTCGGTCATCGTCTCCGTCGGCGTGGTCACGGACTCGACGAGTTCGAACTCGATCGAGTCGGTGGCCTCGTCATCGTCGGCACGCAGCGTGTAGGAACCGGTCTCAACATTGGACATGTCGATCGTGGTCTCCCACGAGCTGCTTGCGCCGTCGACTTCGGCTTCGGTGCTCGCGATGACGTTATCGCTGTCGTCGAGAACCTCGATGAAGACGACCGTCTCGTCTTCACGGTTGGACTCACCAGTGATGGTGACTTCACCCTGACCGACCTGACCGTTGGTCGTGAAGTCGTCGATACTCAGCTGCGGGTTCTGGGCCTGCAGCGAGAGCTCGACCATCGGGTTGTCGGATCCGGCCTGGTTGTACTGGTCTCGGATGACTTCCAGCGCCTGCTGCTGGGTCACGCCAGAGAGGCTGGTACCCGGGCTCTCGACGCCGTAATCACCGTCACGACCCTGACCGACGACGAAGAGGTTGTACGTGCCCCGGTTGTTGAAGCCGGAGATGTCCTCTTCGAACTGGTTCTCGTCGATGGAGACCTTGTCAGCACCGCCGACCGTCGTGATCGTTCCACCGTTGGCGTTCTGGACGCTTCCGCGCGGACCGATAACGTACAGCCGGACGTTGTCGCCCTGACCGAAGGCACCGCCGGACAGAGTCACTTCGTCACCAACGGACGCAGCGATGCGGTCGGTGGACAGCTGCGCCGAGAGGTCGCCCTCGACGGAGCGCACCGAGATGGATGTCTTGACATCGACTTCGCTGTAGGTGGACGTGTCGATGCTGTTCGTCGCTCCCTGGTTCGTGTCGGCGGTGATCGCGATCCGGTAGGAGTCCGGAAGGTCGATCACGTCACTGGAGTCGACGGTAATCTCGAACGTGCCATCCGATTCGACGTTGTCCTCGGCGAGGTCACCGTCTTGGGCATCCTCGTACAGCGGTTCGTACCGGTCGCCGATCTTGGCCCACGCCTTGACGTCATCGCTCTCGGACGCGGTACCGTTGATCGTGAAGTCCTCACCGATACGGACGCTGTTGGGCGACGAGTCGACCGAGATCGCCTTCTCGTTCACCGAGACGGAGGCACTGGCGACGTCGCCATCGCCCTGAAGGTCGGTGGCACTCTCGGAGCCAGCAGTCTCGGTCATTTCGATGTCAACCGTGCCGGTGTCGAGATACTCCGTGTTGATGCTGACCGTTCCGGAGCCAGCGTCACCGAGGTCGACGCTCGCACCGACGTAGTTGTCATTGCTGGTGCCCGTGATCGTCTCGTAGTCACCGGCGCGACGGAAGACCTGGTCAGCATTGACAGTCGTGCCGGACGGGACATCGAGGTCACCAGTGTCGATGCGAACCCAGGTCCACTCGCCGGGGGCGCCCTCGACGGTCGCCTGAACGTTCTCGCCGCGGGTGACTTCCTCCTTGTTCAGCGAGACGGTGTTCTCGTCGTCACGGATGGTGAACGTCTTCGTGTTGGAAGCGCCACTGTAGTCGTCGTTAGGGAGCGGGTTCTCGCCGTCGAACTCGTACCCTTCGACAGTCACCGTGACATCACCGGTGTCGATCGATGAGAGGTCAAGCTCGATCGTGTCGATGAGATCACTGCTGCTACCTGCGAAGACTGCATCTTCACCGCTGGCGAGGACTTCGTTCGTGACGTCGAGACCGTCCTGTTCGACGGTCAGTTCCGCGAACGGAGCGGTTCCGACGTTCTGGTATGCTTCTTCGAAGTTACCTTCGGCCTCAACCGTGACGGTGTTCTGCGTGGTCGGGATGGATTCACCCTGGATCTCGGCACCGCTTGTGCCGCTACCCGAGTAAATCGTCAGACCATCGATCTCGTGTTGCTGGACGCTGAGATCGATGTCTTCGTTAGGTCCATCGACATAGTATGCGCCGGTCATGAAGTCGTCGATATCGACGCTAGTGACGTCGCCGATAGTAACGACGTCACCATCAGCATCTCCGGAGTCACCGATGAATGTGACTGTACCTGAACTAGGCGCATCGGAAAGGCCACCTAGATCGACGTCTTCTTCGCCTAAATACACGATCTCCGTGCCGCCACTAGCGGCCCGATTTCCTGCGGCAGCGCCGCCCGAGAACGCGACGGTGGCTGCAAATACCGACAGCACCATCAGCGCTGCGAGCGTCACCGCACGCAGTTTTTCGTTTGTGTCTGTTGTCATGGTTTGTTAGTTGTGTTTGCTGCACCCAGCGCACCACCGACGACATCATCGACATCAGCGACGACGTGTCGACGGGAGTACCCGGTGGCCACACCAGGTGCAGACATACATGACGTATTCCCAATCCCTCCTGTAATAAGTCTTGTGTGATTCAGTCGGGCCTGACGGCCGCTACCACGGCTCCGTGTCCGGGTCTACGTTCGATACCGGATGGGATCGATCCACTGAGAAGTATATAAATGAACCTTCGTGTCCGAAGACAAGTGCAAGCAAATCCACCGTCATCCTGTTCATGGCCGACGGTCTGTGCCTCACGCGCGGGTGTCGAAGATGGTCCATCCGATTCTGGGACACCGGACACAAGACATATACCACCGTATAGAGGTATCTCAGGTATGAGCAGATACAGGGGAATCCTCGTCGTCGCGATCGCCGTCACGTGTGCCCTGGCGGGAGTGGCACCCGTACTGGCGGCGCCGGCCGACGGCGAGATCGGACAGAGCGTCTTCCGGGAGGAACTCGACGACGTCGTCGAGCTCCCGATCGATCTTCCCAAGGGGGCCGAGGCGACACTCTCAGTCACGGGCGGGACGTACGAACGGAAGATTTCCATCGTCGACACCGACGACGACGGGGAAGTCGTGGTTCGACTGGACACACACGCCGAACGGACCGGACACGGGGCCGGCTATACGGCCGCCCCGCCAGACAGGGTCCTCACCCGCAACGAGCGCATGGAGGGGATGACGACCGGCAACCACATGCTCGAACTCTCGATCGACGGCGTCCACCATGACACGTCCCTGCTCCGGATCGTCGAGGGGGAGATGCGGAGTGCCCGGACGATCGCCGCGCCGGGGGACTTGAACGTCACCGACGGAGCGCCCTTCGAGTCGCTCCCGGCCGTCGGGTCGGTTGCGGCCGGCGATCTGGGCGTCGTCGCCTTCGACGCCGACGGCCTGACCGGGCCGATGAACGTCGAGAACCCGCCGGGCGAGAATCTCGTGTATGCCGACCCGAGCACTCCCGGAGAACAGACACGACATACCGTCCAGATCGATGCCGGGGATCGGAACGTGACGTTCAACACGGCTCGGATCACCTACGCGACGGCGGACGGGGCGACGCCCGGGCGACTGACGGGTGTGAACGTCCAGCGCGTCAGTGTCGATAGCGACGGGGACGGACGCGCGGATCGGGAGCTGACGAGTTCAGTCGCCGGAACCGCCGTTCGCGAGGCGGGAACGATGACCGTCTCGTTCGACGATCGCCACACGCTCGGAGCCAACGAGACGCTGTACCTCGAATACGACGGACTCACCAACCCCACGACGGACGGGACGTACTCAGTCTCCGTGACGGTCGGTGACTACACGCAAACGGGTGAGGTCGCCTACGGGCCAGCCGGTGACGGCGTCTTCGGCAACGGCGTCGACGTGACCGTCGAGAACGACGCCGGAACGATCGTCGATCCGATGCCCTTCGAGTACGTTCTCGACGGCGAGGACGACACCCTCTACGTCACGCTTCCCACCGACGAACCGTCCACGATGGACGTGGGGCTGACGAAGCCGAACCCGATCGACGGCACGACCGACTCGCTGTCGACGACCGTCGAAGTCGTCGAGCGATCGGTCTCGTTCGACGATCACGACCTCGAGGACGGCGAGTTGACCGTCTTCGGATCGACCACGCTCGCACCCGGGAGCGACGTCGAACTGTACATCCACGCCGAGAACCAGTTCACGTCCACCCTCTACGACGTGCGGGCGGTCGTCGACGAACGCAGACAGTTCCGGACGACTGTCGATGTCAGCGACCTTCAGGACGGGACTGCCGTGCGGGTGACGCCACAGAGCGACGACCTCAGCGACTCGACGTATCAGTTCACGCTCTCTGCGGACGATTCCTGAGCGAACAGGGAGAGGACAGCCACCGCGAGGACGCCCTCGGCCACCTTCGATACGACTGCTATCGAGTCGAGAGCGCCGCGAACGTAGAACGCGTCGAGACTGAACCCCCGAAGGAGGAAGAACGCAAGGACGGTGATGAGGGCGTACCCTGCGGCGACGATATACAGTTCCTGGCGCCAGTAGTGACTCAGGTACAGACCGACGCCGCCGAGAAACCCGAGCCCGTTCAACACGAATAGTGCTCCCATCGTCTGACTGAACGCGAAGACGTTCTGCCCGAGAAACAGGTGAATGACACCTGTGAGGAGGGCGGAACCGATCGCGACGTATCCCACCGGGTGGGATGGCAGAGTGAGGAGCGGATAGTCGTTCGATCCGGACTGTCGACCACTCATACGATAGATGGTGACATACCACTCAAAACAATCTTCGGAATGAGGCAATCCGAGTGTGGAGCCGGCGGTTGCACCCCAGGTTAGACCTTGCTGGGGCCGACAGAGAGCCGGCAACGTGACAGTCGAATCCGCCGGGAGAATGGATCGTCGCGCCGTCACATCGTTTGTCGGGTATTGGACGGTCATCTTGGCTCGCATCCCGTGTCCGGAAATAACGGGGGCGCGGAAAAGAGTGGACGTCCAGAAAGAGGTCGAAGCGCCGAGAACAGGCGTCGGAGCGGAAGTCGCTACGGCAGGACGATCGCGACAGCTCGAGCGAGACCTGTCCGGTCGGTCGTGTTGAACCGCTCCCAGAGGAACAGACCGGGGGGCAACACGAGGATCGACGCGACGAACGAGTAGAGCACGCTCAGCGCGATCAACAGGCCGAAGTCCCCGAGGACGGGGGTGATCGCGAGCGCGAGCGCCCCGGTCCCGATCGACGTCGTCAGCATGCTGCCCGCCAGCGCCCCGCCAGTCCCCGACAGCGTCGGCCGGAGCGCCTCCAGGGCGTCGGTGCGATCGTCGTACTCGTCGGTGAACCGGTGGGTGATGTGTACCGAGTAGGCGACCCCGAGCCCGATGGCGATCGAGAGGATCATCGTCGTCAGTCCGTTCAGCGACATGCCGAGTGCACGCATCGTCCCGAGCAGGAACGCAACGGCGACGCCGATCGGGAGCACGTTGACGACGCCGAGCCCGGGTTTGCCCTCGAGAACGCCGTAGACGACGACGAGGAAGATCGCCGTGAGTACCAGCGCCAGAACCATCCCCTGGATGGCAGACTGAAAGAGGATGTCCGAGATCGCGGCGAAGATGACCGTCTGTCCGGTGGCGGTCGCGGTGTACCGGAAGCTCTCGGCGTGTTCGGCGCCGTCCGCGGAGATCTCTTGCTGGCTCGCGTCAGCTTTCACCGAGTACTCGATCTTGGCGCCCCGCCGGTCGTCGGCGAGGTACTGGCTGGCCCGGTCGCCCATCGGGGAGGCGAACAGTTCGTCGTAGATCCGATCGAGGTTGCGGTCGGGGACGCCGTCGCCGTTCCGGTCGTTGCGCTCGACCAGCGCGGCGAACTCGGGGTTGCGGTCGGCGTAGGACTGGATCACGGTGACGATGCTCTGGGCGTCAGCCTGGCCGCCTTCCCCGACGGCGAGGGAACTCGGCGGACTGTCGTCGGGCGCAGTCAGTGCTTCGAGTGCGTGGGCCTCCTCGAAGGGACCCTCGACGTATATCAGCAGGGACTGGCCGATGTTCGTCTCGAAGCGATCCTCCAGCAGATTGAGGGTCTCGGTGACAGTGTACTCTCCGGGCTGGAGCGCGGCCGGGAAGTACTCGACGTAGCCGGCCTCCTCCTCGGGTGGGAGGAAGCTCTCCTGATCGAAGGTGGTGTCGACGCCGGAGCCATAGGCCCCGGCCCCGGCACTGAGCAGGATGACGGCGACGACCAGCAGGAGCGGCGCGTGCCGTCCGACGGTCGCCGACATCGCGAGGACGCGTCCCAGCGCCGAATCCTCCGAGGAGATCGGGTCGGACCCGAACTCCGGGATACCGTAGTTCTCTCGGAGGCGATCGACCAGGAGCTTCGCGGCCGGCAGGAACCAGCCGAAGATGAAGTACGTGAACACGATCCCCACCGACAGAGCGATCCCGAGTTGGCGGATGGGCTGGAGGTCCGAGACCAGATTGGCCCCGAAACCGATCACCGCGGTCACGGTGACGATGAGGAACGCGATCGCGAGCTGGTTGGTCGCAGTCTCCATCGCCGGGACTGGGTTGACGCCCTCGACAGTCTCCTCACGGTAGCGGTTGACGACGTGGATACCGAAGTCGACACCGACCGCGAGCAACAACACTGGGACGATGATCATCTGTTGGCTGAACGGGATCCCGGAGTAGCCAAGGAACCCGAACGTCCAGATGATCGTCATAACGAGTCCGACCAGCCCGAGCATCAGGTCGAACGGATCCCGGTAGGCGACGACGAGGAAGGCCAACAACAGCAGGAGCACGACCGGCATGACCATCGTCATCGAGTCGCCGATAATGTTGTTCAGTTCGGCGTTCATGACGCCGGTCCCGTACGCCCGGATGTCCCCGTTCGCGTCCTCGGTGAGCGCGTCGATCGACAGCTGGATGTCCTGCAGTTCGTCGTCACCGAACGCCGGCGGGACGTCGTGTGAGACGAGGGTGATCGAGGCGGAGGCAGTGGCCTCCTGACTGTTGAAATCGTTCGAGAGTGTCCGGGAAAACTGGGGATTGTTCGCGAGTTTCCGGATGGTCCGTCTGACCTCTCGGTCGGTCGCCCCTTCGAGTGCGCGCCGCTGCTGGGCGATCGTCTCGGCCCCGGGGTCGAGTGCTTGAGCGACGCTGGTCGCGGGACCGTTCGCCGAGTCCATCCGGAGGTCGTCTCTGTCTTCGATGCGTTCCAGCAGCCGGAGTTCGTCGAGGAGTGCCTGGCGAGTGAGTACGTCCGAGCCCGTGTGGATGAGCTGAGTCGTTTCCTCGCCGTTGGTGAAGGGGTCCTCGAATTCCTCCTGGATCGAGTCGTAGGCCTGCTGTTCGGGAATCCCCTCGGTGAACGTATCCTCGACATCCGATGACGTCTGGATCAACGGCATGCCAGCGGCCAGCACGACCGTCATGACGAGGAAGGCTACCACGACCGGTCCAGGGTGGGAGACGATCCGCTCGTTTGTCCACCTGACCGACGTCTCGATCCACTCGCCGAGCCGAGTCATCTATCGATCACGCAGGTAGTAGTACCCGCCCCCGAGGGCGACCAGCAGGACGATACCGCCGCCGATCAGCGGGAGCGGCAGGCCGCCGCCGTCGTCGGCGGGCTCGACGACCGTCACCGCGACGCGGGTCGTATCCGAGAGTTTACTGTCGCCGTCGGCGTCGTCGTACCGGAAGTCAAAGGAGATCGGGTAGGTCTTCTCGGTCACCGCGGAACTCCCGGCAGTGAGTTCGAAGGTCATCGTCGCGGTCTCACCGGGCTCGATCGATTCGACGTAGCCCGTATCCGTACTCCCGGTGTCCAGCGGGTCGTCCGCGAACAGCCGTCCTTCGACGTCGCTGACCGTCTCGTCGAGGTTGTTCGTCACCTCGACCGACAGCATGGCCGATCCACCGGCTTCGACCGTCCGATCGGCCAGCGCGACCTCGAACTGATCGCGCTCTTGAGCCACGGCAGCCCGGACGTCGAGTTGCTCGTAGAGCCGTTTCTCGTCGTCCGTATTGCGATAGCTGACTGCTAGATCGATCGACTTCGGCCCAGCCTCGGCCTCGCTGTTGACCTCGATCGGCAGGGTGAACGACGCGGATTCACCAGAATCGAGCGGGCCGACGGCCGCGGATTGCTCGATCGGGATCAGCGTCGTGGCGTCGTCAGCGTACCGGACGACGACGCTACCGGCCGGCTGAGGGCCAGTATTCTCGATCGTGCCGGTGATCTCTCCGTCCTCACCGACGCGAAGCGTCGATTCGACGTTCGAGAGGGCGAACGATTGCTCGGGGAGGGTGTCGATGCCGGCGGTCAGCGAGCCGGATTGTTGTGGGATGCCGTCACTGTCTTCGTAGTTGACGGTGAGACCCACCGTGTACTCCCGGACACTGGCTTCGGGTGCCAGGCCCACGTCGTAGGTGACGGTGCGGGTCTCGTCGGGTGCCCACTCGCCGATATAGGCGCTGGCGCTTGGCGACCCGGCGTCGAAACTCATCGAGCCGCTCTGGGAGGAGGCGACGACAGTGGCGCTGTGTGCGGTCTGAGTGCCGGTGTTTTCGAGCGTGACTGAAACGTCGCTGGTGTCGCCGACCTGTGCGGTGCCGTTCGTTTCGATCACCTCGAAGCGGGCGTCTTCTTCGACTCTGACGGTGATCGAGCCAGTTTTGGTGCGGGTATACTCGGTCCGGTCGACGACGCCGTTAGCGTTGTATTCGACCTGGCGGGTGTAGAGGTACTCGTATTCGATGGGGATCTTGTACGTGCCGGGGTCGGTATTCTCGGCGATCGTGATCGGGACGGGTTGGGTCAGACTGCCGACCGGCACCGCGCCGGATTGGCCCGCAGTGACTTCACCCGACTTGACGTCGATCGGCACGTTGCCGTCCTTGAACCGGAGCGTCATCGCCCGTGCCGTGGTAACCTGGTCCTCGTAGCCCGGCGGGCCGGTTCGGTAGACTTCCCCGCGGTTGGTGATAGAGACGGCGAGTTCGCTGGCAGTTCCAGCGGTGACCGACCCACTAGCTGTGCTGAACGTGATATCGGGTTCTCCCACGACGCTTTGAGTGGCTTGCTGAGCGGAGACGGCGCCCGGGATCGCCGCGACGCTCGACCCTACCAGCAGGGCCACAACCAGGGCGATTTGGATGCGATTCGATCGTGAACGGATACTGCGTATCATTGCTTGTACGAAGTCTCGTCTGTGAATAAGGTTTGGTGGTGAATCGTGATCGGCCGACTGTTCGAAGGCGTTGACTGAACGTTTAGTGAGCACCGGTCGTAGGTTATGAATCTTTTGATCCGCCGATGCCACGGGAGGGCACTGCTTCGGACCGTCGGGTCGGTACAGAGAGCGGGTTCACGTCGACCCGCCGGGACACCCCGTGGTTGTAGTGCCATCGGGATGAGGTAGACGCCGGACAGTGGAGTGTTCCCTGCAGGATATAGTCGGGGGTTTTAAGGGGCACTGGCGTGCCCGCCACCCCATGAAACACACACGAGTCACGTTGCGGTTCGACGCCGAGTCGGCGCCGGAACTGTTCGTCCGACTCGGCGATCCGTCCGCAATAGAAGAAGTCAGACTGGTCGACTGGAACCGGGCGGCATCGGAGGTATCGACGTTCCTCTACGCGATCGAGGGAGACGCCGATGGGTTCGCTGAGGCGGCCGAGGCGACCAAAGCCGTCGAGTCGGTTCGGCTCGTTTCCGCCGAGGAGACAGTGTCGTACGCATTTCTGACCGCGCGTGAACACCTGATTCCGGTGATCGAGGAGGCCGTCGAGGCGATCGCCCGTGCCGGGTTGATCGTTCGCCGACCCATCGTCTGGCGGGACGACCGGAGTCACTGTCACGTCGTCGGCGATCCGACTGCGCTCCAGGGGGCACTCGAGGCGTTACCCGAGGAGATCGACTGCCGGATCGACGAGATCGGTCAGTTCCCATGCGGGCGGACGAACCCCGCCAGTGCGTTGAGCGATCGCCAGCGCGAGGCCGTCGCCGTCGCCCTCGATCTGGGGTATTACGAGCATCCCCGGGAGGCGACCCAGGAGGACATCGCCGCTGAACTCGGGTGTGCAACCAACACTGCGAGCGAACATCTCCAGAAAGCGGAGGCGAAACTCGTCCGGGCCGGGATGGGCCGCGTCGACCCAGGAGGCAAATACGATGACGGGGACGGTCCGAAGCCGAGCCGATGGTGAACGGACGGACTCCCTCACTGTTCGTTCATCGCCTCGCTTGCCATGTTCCGGCCCTGTGCGTTGAGTGAGACTTCCGTTCGCGTGCGGACCTCGTCGACGGCACCGACCTCGAGGAGGCGCTGGTAGATCTCTTCGACCTCCTCGACGCTGAGGCCGACGAAGTCGGCCATCTCGAACGGTGAGACCCCCGAGTACAGCGCCATCAATACCTGGCTCTCGGTCTCGCTGAGTTCGTACTCGCCGTCGCGTGCGTCGACGATCCGTTCGAAGAGCGTCCGGAGGACCGACGTGTGGCGCTCGGTCCCGGAAAGATAGGTCTCGACGCTCCGTCCCTCGGCGTCGGTGTGTTCGATCTCGACGACCCGACGTTGGGTGTCCATGACTGTCCGGGACTCGACCTCGACGGTCCCCACGTCATCGAGCGTACAGGAGACCTGTCGTCCATCGGGATACTGCAGGGTAAACGATTCGTCGTCGAGGAGAAAACGTGCCTTCGTCCACTCTGCGTCGTCCTGAACGACGCCGCCGACGACGGCCGGGTGGCGGACAAGCAACACGGCGCCGGCGATGTTAGCCCGGCAGTACGCCAGGGTGACGTCCTCGGAGTCAGGGGTCGAGACGACGATCACGTTCGATCCGATCCGGAGCGGAATCGACCCCGCTACGTCGTCGACGAACTCCGCCGGGTCGTCCGGGATGGTGACTTTTCCGTGCGGGATCGAGCGGTTCGATCCGTCCGCGGCCAACACCAGTCGCTTGTCGGTCAGCACCACTCGACAGGACTGCCAGTCACTTTCGGAAACACGCTCACCGTCCCTGATGGCGTGGCGGTAATCCCCGGCCGCATCCAGCAGTTTCCGTTCCTCCTCGCTCATACCCCGTGCGTGCCCTGACGTTCGGGAGTGAGGTGCATATATGTTCTCACCGTCCACTCGTCGGGAAAAACTGCGATATACGTCACCGTGGGAACCTTTCGGCGATCGCATTGCGGTACCGCCCGGCGAGTTCACCGACGACCAACCGATCGCGTGGATCGACGCCGAGGACGGACAGAGCCCAGACGTACGCGATCAGGCCGGCGACAGTGCCGATACCTACTGCCTGAAGCCCGCCGATCGAGACCCGAACGCCGAGCATGACGGCGCTCATGACGATTCCGGCCTCCAACGGCTTGAGGAACGCCGCCTCGAACGGCCACAGTCCCTCGAAGCGCCGGAGGAGAAGTACTTGCAATCCGTTCTGGATGGCGATTGCGAGGGACGTACCCAGTGCCGCACCCGAGAGACCGAGAGTCTCGATGAACGCGTACGTCAGGAGTACGTTGAGGACGGCCAACAGCCAGTCCAGTGCCATCCGGGCGTACTGATGGTCGGTCATCATCAGCAACCACCCGGTCGCGCCGACCGCGCTCCCGACGAAGACCCCACCCAGATAGACCACCAGCGGGACGTATCCCCGGACGAACGCCTCCCCGAAGACCCCAAGCAGCGTCTGACCGTAGACGGCCTGGACAGCGAGGATCGGAACCACCGTGGTGACGATCAGTCGCGTGGCAGACGAATAGACGGCATTGAGCGTCACCATCCGATCGTTCGCGTACAGATCGGTGGCCACAGGCGGTAACAACTGGTTGAACGAGAGCAACGGGATCCACGCGATCGCGATCAACACGAGGACGACGTTGTAGATGCCGGCAGCCACGGCAGTCAGCAACGCGCCGACCAGCAGCAGGTCGATCCGGTTCTGGAAGACTTTCCCAAGGCTGCTCATCGCGACCGGCGCGGCGTGATTGTAAAAGCGTCGCCCCTCCCGGCGGGCACTGCGAAAGGTCGGCCTGATCCCAGTCACCCGGATCGTGGCCGGCACGCCGAGGACGACCAACAGCGCCGTCGCGCCCACGATAGCACCGGCAACACCGACGACCGAGTATCCCAGCGCCAGTGCCAGGAACGCGCCGCCGAGGCGTACAACCGGTCGGAGGATCTTATTGAAAAGGACCTCGCCCCTGGCCGACCCCACAGCCCGGAATACGGCAGCGGAGATCATCACCAGACCGAACAATCCCACGAGCAGGCCGAACAGCCCCATCGTCGACGGGAACGCGGGATGGGAAACAGTGAGGGCGTTTATCGTCGGGGCCGCCAGCCACACGCCGACGGCGATCAAAAGTCCGAACCCGAGGGTGGTCGCGTAGGCCAGTCCCGCGACCCGCGACTGGCCCCCGGGCTCGCCTTCGTAAGCGGGCAGGTACCGCTGGAGCGTCGGGACACTGCCGAACGTGACCAGCCGGATCAACAGCTGGGCGATCCGCCACGCGAGTGCGTAAACGCCGTAGACGGCGGGAGGCAAGCCGCGTGCGAGGACGAACTCCGTCGCCGTCGAGAGCAAGCGCTGGACGGAGACGCCTCCGGACGTCACGGCGGCACCGTGAACGATCGTGAGCAACGCCTCGCGTTCCTCGTCGGGAATCTCGTCGGTCACGGGCAACCCTACCCGACGGGAATCCGCTCCCGGAGGTAAACTGTTCGGTCCGGAACGGGACAGCCCGTGGTAGAGAACAGTTCACGCCGGGAAGATCCCATCGACGGTGACTCGAAAGGGAATTACGGCCCCCTCGCCACACCTCGCGTATGAACGTGCTTGCGTACGCCCGGGACGCGCTTTCGACGGGGCCGCTGTGTGACGCCTGTCTTGGCCGCCCCATCGGCGACCGAAGTTTCGGGCTGGGCAACGCCGAACGTGGCCGTGCGCTCCGGACGACGGTCGCGCTCGAAGACGACGAGCCCTACGAGCCGGGTGAGGCGGGGGAGTGCTGGGTCTGTGCGGGTGTCTGTGACTCCTTCGATACGTGGGCCGATCGCGTGGCCGAAGCCCTGGCCGGCGACGAGTTCGACACCTACCAGGTCGGAACGCGAGTGCCGGCCCTGCTCGAAGAGAACGAACGCCTGCTCCGGGAAGACGCCGGTCTCGACGCCGAGGCGGGCGAACCGCTCAAGCGGGAAGTCAACCGCGAGGTCGGCAAACGCGTGGGCGCCCGCGTCGAGGCCGATGTGGACTTCGAACGCCCGGACGTCCAGGTCACGCTGGATCTCGACACCGAGACCGTCGACGTCCAGATCAACTCCGCGTTCGTCTACGGCCGGTACCGCAAATTGGAGCGGGACATCCCCCAGACGGAGTGGCCATGCAAGGAGTGCAACGAGACAGGAGTGATCGACGGCGAGCCCTGTCCGGGCTGTGACGGGACGGGGTATCGCTACGACGAGAGTGTCGAGGAGCTCACTGCGCCAGTCGTCCGGGAGTCCATGGACGGCGCCGAGGCAGTCTTTCACGGCGCCGGCCGCGAGGACGTCGACGCCCTGATGCTCGGGACCGGCCGCCCGTTCGTGATCGAGGTGAAAGAGCCACGGACGCGCGACGTAGATGTCGAGAGTCTGGAGAGAGAGATCAACGACTTCGCCGACGGGAAGGCCGAGGTCGAGGGGCTCCGCGTGGCGACCCACGATATGGTCGAACGCGTCAAAGAACACGACGCGAGCAAGACCTACCGGATGACTGTCGCGTTCACGGAGCCGGTCGGGAACGAGACGCTTTCGGACGCACTCGAAGAACTCGAAGGCGAGACGATCGAACAGCGCACGCCCAACCGCGTCGCACACCGGCGTGGCGATATCGTCCGCACGCGCGAAGTCTACGAAACGAGTGGCGAACTCGACGATGATGAAGCGAGTGGCGAACTCGAAGATACCACCGACGGGGAGCGTGACGGTACCCTGGGGGACAGCGACGACGCGGCGCGAGCCACGATCGACATCCACGGCGAGGGTGGACTCTACGTGAAGGAACTCGTCTCGGGCGACGAGGGCCGGACCGAACCCAGCCTCGCCGGACTGCTCGGGGTCGACGCCGAGGTGACGGCCCTGGACGTGCTGGCCGTCGAGGGCGAAGAGGAACCGTTCGCGGACGAGACGTACTTCAGGGACGACGGCGAGGAATGACAAGCGACAGCGAGCAACCGGGCGGTGACCGATCCGATGGGCTGCGGGCGGGCGTCGACGAGGCCGGCAAGGGGCCGGTCCTGGGATCGATGTTCGCGGCCTGCGTGGTCGCCGATCCCGCTGACCTCCCCGAGGACGTCGGTGACTCGAAAGACATCGCCCCGGAGCGACGCGAGGAACTGGCGACGGCGATCCGGGAGTGTGCGGCGGCGGTCGCCGTCAGCGAGATCAGCGTCGAACGGATCGACGATCCGGAGACGGACATGAACACGCTGACCGTCGTCGCTCACGCCGAGGCCCTCGGGGCGGTCGCCCGCGACGGGTTGGCGACGTACCTCGACGCCGGGGACACGAACGCCGTCCGGTTCGAACGCCGCGTCGCCGAACGGGTCGACGCCGACCTCGACCTCAGGGCCGAACACGGCGCGGACGAGTCCTACCCGATCGTCGGCGCAGCGAGTATCCTCGCCAAGGTCGCTCGCGACGCTCACGTCGCGGAACTGGCTACCGAGTACGGCGACGTCGGCAGCGGCTATCCGGGCGACGGGACGACTCGGGAGTTCCTGGAGGACTACGTCGACGAGCAAGGACGCCTCCCGGCCTGTGCCCGGGAGACCTGGCAGACCAGCCGGGACGTGCGTCGGCAGGCCGATCAGGCTGCGCTCGTGGATTTCGAGAAGGGCGACGATCTGAATGCCCTCGACGACGAGGACGACGACCAGGCCGCGCTGGACGACTTCTGATCGGACTCGCCGAAGCGATCCGCGTTCACTTCTCTCCGACGAAGACAGTCTTCAGACGGTTACCACAATCCGGACAGCAGAACGTCTGCCACTTCTTCGGATCGAGCCCGCCCATCGTCTCCGTGCGGATCACGTCCTCGCGGGCTACTGACTGCTCGCAGGTCTCACAGTAGAACCCGTCGCTGTCGTCGGTCATCGGCGATCGTTCGTGGCCGTCCGTGAAAAGGCCGCCGGCCCGTTCCCCGGTTGCGAGACCGCCGGCCTACTCCTCCAGAACGAGGTTCCGGAGGATGTCCCCGTAGGCCGGGCGGGTAACGAGGACACCGATGAGGACGCCGACGATCGTCACGATGGCGAACCCGGTCAGGTCACCCAGCGAGAGGACCGTCAGCGGGCTCATCGCGATGATCGTCGTGACGGCGGCGACGCCGATCACCCAGAAGGCCTTCCGGAAGCGATCCTGGAAGACCCTGCCGGTGGCGATCTCACCCCGCTGGAGGATCTCGTCGGCGATTATCACGAGGTCGTCGACCCCCGTCCCGATCACGGCGATGAACCCGGCGATGTGCGAGAGGTCAAGCGCCAGTCCGATCGAGGCCGCGAATCCGAGCAACAGGTACACCTCGGCGGTCGCCGTCGCAAGCATCGGGATCGCGATTTCCTTGCGGCGATAACGAATGAAGACGACGATACTGACCGCCAGCCAGGTGACGAGCCCGGTCACCAGCGCCAGGCTCTTGAAGCGCTCGGCCAGGCTGGGCTGGAGATAGTAGGTCGTCCCCGAACTGAGGTTGACGTTCGTCGGCATGGTCCCGACCCGGAGGCTGATCGAGAGCTGGCGGGCGTCTGAGTAGTTGCCCGTCTCCATGACGAAACCCGGATTTTCAGCGAACGTCTCCTGTCGGAACTCCCGAGCGAGTCCGTCGCCGAGCGGTGCCGTGTAGATTACCTCGCCGTCCAGCGTCGTGACAAGACAGTAACTCCCGTCGCCGCCGGTCGCGGCGCCGTAGTCACAGTTGCCGACTCCTTGCGTCGAGAAGTCGAGGCGGTTCATGACGTCGGTAAAGTTCCTGGCCGCGTCGGGCTCGATACTCACCGGCACATACGGCCGCTGAACACCCTCAGACGGGTTCGCCTGCTGGGCGATGCCGGGGTTCGTGAAGTCTTCGCCGTAGAGGACCGTTTCGCTGGTCGTCTCGTTTCCGACGCGACGCTGGGCGATCACCTCGATGACACCCCGCGTCCCGATGAGCCTCTCGACCTCGGACTGGGTGGCGCCCGGCACCTCGACGACGGCGAAGTACTCCTCGCCACCGGCCGTGGAAATGACGCTCACGGTCCCGCCGGTCAGTCCACCCTCGTTTATCTTGTTCGTGAGGACATCGACAACCTCGCTACGCGTCTGCTCGGTGACGCCGTCACGGACGGTCTCGGGATCGGGATCGTAGCCGGCATCCTGGAGGGTCGCTTCGAGTTCTGCGGGACTCACGTCGCCAGAGAACACTTCGACGGTCCCTGGCGCGTTCTGATAGGGCGTCACGCTGACGTCGATCGGGTCGACGCCGAGTTTCGAGGCGAGCGAGCGTTCGAGAGCGTCGGCCTCTTCGGCAGCGATCGAGATTTCAGCCGTCACGCCGACGAACGGCGCCCGGATGCGGGTCCCGCCCGCCAGGTCGAGACCGTAGTCGAGGTTGGTGAAGTCACCGCCCGGTTGGGTCCCGTACGTCTCGTTGGCTACCCCTCCGTCGGTGCCGTTGACCAGCGTGTCGTTGACGGCCGTCGGTCCGTCGCTGGCACCGTCGCCGCCGGCCAGTAGCGATCCGAACGGGAAGAGTGCGATCGTGCTGAGGATCAACAGCGCCACGAGCATCCAGACCCGCCAGTTTTCCCTGAGGCTCAGGTCCATGGTTATCGGGCCACCCCCTCGTACTTGTACCAGCGAAGCAGGCTGACGTTCATCATATAGGTGTTCATCAGGTCGGCCGCGAGTCCGAAGACGAGTATCAGTGCGATGTCGGGCAACAGTGGAATCCCGAACAGCCGCGAGACGATGGCCATCACGATCATCGCCGACAGCGAGGTCAGCGTCATCGTCACACCGGTCCGCATTGCCCGGTAGGTACTCTCGTAGAACCCACCCCGCCGTCGAAGAATGTGGTTGTTCAACAGGATGTCCGAGTCGACGGAGTACCCGATCAACATCAGCAGTGCGGCGACCGCACCGAGCGAGAGTTTGATCCCGAAGACGTTCATCAGTGCGACGGGGATCATGATGTCGGAAAACGCCGAAGCGACGACCGCGATCGACGGCACGAACGACCGGAAAACGACGAAGATGAGGATACTCATACCGACGAACGCGGCGGCGACGCCGAGCAGTGCCGTCTGCTGTGCGCGCTCCCCGAACGCCGCCGAGCGTTCGCTGATGGAGCATATCGTCCCGCCACCGGTGGCAATACACTGTTCGCCCGTGGTGTATCCCGCGTTGCGGAGCGCCGATTCGACTGCCTCCGTCCGATCGGGCTGGACCGTGATGATATACTCCTCGCCACCGAGACCGACGGGTCTGATCTCCGCCGTTTCGCCGGCGAGTCCCTGAAGCGTGGCCTGCGTGTCCTCAGTTGCGACGTGGAACTCCGTCCCGCCCGTGAACTCGACCCCAGGCGTCACGGGTGTGCCGGTGAGGAAATACGCGCCGACGATGATTGCCAGCGCGATCCCCAGGACCGCCAGCGGAACCGCGAGCAACTGGCGGTTGGAGTACCGGGTGTAATCGACCTCCGGGACCTCGAACTCGACCATGGCCGTGGGTGTGGCACGGCCCTGAATAAGCCTTCCTAAAGCGTCCCGACCGTTCGCTCGCTACAGCCCCCGCGTCGACTTCCGGTCGAACAAGGAACCCGACGGAGTTAATTGGCGCCGCCTCATGGTTCGCCAGGGATGAACGACCTCACCACGGGACGTTCCTATGGGGACGTCCTGCTCGTGCCACAGCGCTCGCCGGTCGACAGCCGCGACGACGTCGACCTCGCGACGCGACTGACGCCCGGGATCGAACTCGATCGGCCGTTGCTCTCGGCGCCGATGGACACCGTGACCGAACGAGAAACGGCGATCGCCCTCTCGCGGGCCGGCGGCTTCGGGACGATCCACCGCTTCCTTTCGATCGACGAGCAGGCCGCCGAGATCCGTGCGGTCGTCGAGGCGGGCGAGCGCGCCGGGGCGGCCGTCGGGATCAGCGAGGGGTATCTCGAACGGACCGAGACGGCACTTTCAGCCGGTGCGGACGCGATCGTCCTGGATGTGGCCCACGCCCACCTCGAACGCTGTCTCGACGCCGTCGAGACCCTCGTTGCCGAATACGATCCCGAAAACCTCGTCGTGGGCAACGTCGCGACCGCCGACGCGGTCGAGGACCTCTACGCCGTCGGTGCGGACGCAGTGAAGGTCGGCGTCGGGCCGGGCTCCCATTGCACGACCCGGAAGGTCGCGGGCGCTGGCGTCCCGCAACTCACAGCCGTCGATCAGTGTGCCGACGCCGCCGATCCTCTCGATTTGCCGGTGATCGCCGACGGCGGGATCCGCAGTTCCGGGGACGCCGTCAAGGCCCTGATGGCCGGTGCCGACACGGTCATGATGGGAAGTCTCTTCGCCGGGACTGCGGAGTCACCCGGCGAGGTCATCGAAGTCGACGGCGAGCGCTACAAGCGATCGCGAGGGATGGCGACGACTGCCGCTGCCCAGGATCGCACCGACAAGGATACCGACGGCCCCGCGGCCGACGAGGGCGTCGAGGCGATGACGCCCTACAGCGGGCCGCTCGCGGATGTCGCCGACGGGTTCGCCGCCGGGATCCGTTCGGGGCTGAGTTACTGTGGCGGGCACACGATCGCCGAGGCTCGGGAGAACGCCGAGTTCATGGCCGTCGAGGCCAGCGCCCGCGAACGCGAGGGCGCACACTTCGACCACGACTGGGAGAGCGTCGTCGGCGACGGCACGGAGTGACTGTTCGTTTCGAGTAACTGTCCATTCCCGAAAACGCTACGGCAAGTACCGCACGCTGAGGACCCCATCGTCGGCCCGTATCTCGACGCGGTCGACGCCGAGTCGGGCGGCCCGCCGCAGGGTCGCGTCGTCTTCACGGACGTCGACGACTGCCTCCTCGGTCCGCTCCCCGGGGACCGTCAGCACGTGGAGTTCACCTTCGCCGGCCCGTTCGCGTGTGGTCACTTCGCCGACATCCTGGGCGGCGGCTATCTCTCGGGCCTGCTTCGTCGGCCGCTCGGGGCTGCGCTCGATCGGGATTTCCCGACGCTCGGAGACGGAAAGCAGTTCCCAGGTCACCTCCATCGGTGGTTCCGGCCGGATCGTCGCATCCAGCACTTCACCGACGGAGAGGTCAGGGTGGGCCGAAAGCGTGTGGACCTGCGCGTCCGTGACGTCCCGCAACACGGCCGACTCCTCGTCGGCGTTCGTGACGACGAACGTCCCCGTCTTCTCGCTCATACCTGTCGTGAGAGGCTCGATCCCCTTTGTTTCACCGATGGCGGCGGTATCGGGTCGAACTCCGCTTCACCGATAACGGCGGTCGCTTCACCGGTAGCGGCGGTGAACGAGCAGCATAACAGCCCCGGCGGCGGCCGGGACGGTCGGCCAGGCGGACTCCGGCATCGCATAGAGCAGTTCGATCACAGGTGCGAACAGCCCCTCGGCGGCCGGCCGGGTAACGGTCTCGCCGTCCAGTTCGAAGCTGGGCGGCATCGAGGCGACGAGTCCGAGATACAGCGACAGGACGAACAGGAACCCGGTGGCAGCGATCGCTCGATCGTACCGGGCGTCGGTACGGCCGTGGCGATGCCGACGGGCGACCGACAGTATCGGGGCGAGCAGCGGCACGACGGCGAACAGCGCAACGACGACGTAGAACGTCCGGGCACTCGTCAGGAGACCACCGGGATTGCCGACACTCCGTCCGATGAGCGTCACGACGCCGAGAGCGAACACCAGCGTCACGAGTCCCGCGACCACCGTGCCGACGACCACGTACAGCCGGCAAAACCGGGAACCACTCGCCCGGAACGCGTATGGGATCGCACCGAGGAATCCGCCGTAGGCGTCGTCGGCAGTCGTGTCGGTCACGACTCGTTGTTGGGAGGGGGCGGGGTTAAACCGACTGGTGTCCGGTTCGGTCTGGTCCGGCGTCGCCGTTGCGACCGGCCAGAGACGGCTGTCGCAGTCGGTGCTATAATACGGATCCGCGTCGAACGGACCCCTATCCATGGACGACCTGACCCGCTACGCGGACTTCCGGACTCGGCTACGCAGCGTCGCCCACGCTCTCGGCGTCATCATCGCGGCGTTCCTGGTCGGTGCGCTGGTCCTCCCGGTCGCCGTCCTCGTACTCGTCAACCCGTTCTATCCGCTTCGCGTCAGCGGTGGCCTCACGATAGCGGGGAACCTTCTGTTGACGATGACACAGTTCGTCGGCTTCGTGCTCGTCGCGGTTGGCTACGTCAAGTGGCAGGACGTCGACCTCTATGACCTCTCGCTTCCATCGCTTCGGGATGTCGGTTGGATGGGTGGCGGCTTCGTCCTCCTGTTCGTGGTCGCCTACGGGCTGTCGATCGTCATCACAGTGCTGGGCCTGGAGACCGCGACGAACGCCGTCGTTAAACTCGGTCAGGAGAACCCACAGTTCTTCCTGTACATGATTCCCGTCTCGCTGCTGTTCATCGGCCCCGGCGAGGAACTGGTCTTTCGCGGCGTCGTTCAGGGGCTGTTCCGGAAGGCCTACGGTGTCGTCCCGGCGGTCGTGATCACCAGCGTCCTCTTCGGCGTCGCCCACTACCTCGCCCTGGTCGGCGAGGGGCAGGTGACCTACATCGCGATCGCGACGGGGCTCGGACTGGTGCTCGGGGCCGTCTACGAGCGCACCGAGAACGTCGTCGTTCCGATCGTCATTCACGGCGCGTGGAACGCAATGCTGTTTACCGTCCAGTGGTACGCCGCGACCAATCCAGAAATGATGGAATCCCTCACCCTCCTCCGCTGAGCCCGAAAGAAGTCGATCCCGTTCCCGCGTCGTCCGACAAAAGTCTGACGTGGTTTTATGAACTGATACTGACTCTCGATACGTATGCCGACCCGTTTCTCGGTCGTTCTCGACGACGACCGGGCGCGCGAGATCGAGACCCTCGCCCGGCAGTACGATCTGACCGAGGAAGAGGTGTTGGGGCAGTTACTGAGCCTCGGACTGGACGCACTAGAAGGCGAACACAGGGACGACGAGGGACGATCACCCCGGAGCGACGATACACGGATCTAGGGGCAACGGCGACGTCACCGGCGTCGGATCGGCCCGACGAGACCGAAGCCTAAGCGCTGGACGGGTTCTTCTTCGAAAGCGGGCTCCCACAGATCGGACAGCGGTCGTGCTGTTCGTCGAACTCCCGGCCGCAGCCCTGACACTGGAAGTGCCACTCGCGTTGTTCCTCGATGCCGTCCCTGGCGATCACTTCGACGTCGATGTCGAGCTTCTCGGCGACGTTCTGCATGGCGTAGTCGTCGGTGACCAGCCGGCCGTCGAGTTCGAAGGCGGCCGCGACGAGCCTGATGTCCGTCGTCGAGAGTCCGTCCAGGTCGCCGGTCTCCCCGGCGGCCCGGCGGATCTGTTCGACGGTCTCCTCGTCGGGGATGTGCAAGTGCATCCCCGATCCCTCGAGGGCGTCGAAGCGATAGGCGCTCTCGTCTTCGAGTTCCTCGCGGACGAGCGGGATGGTCGCGATCCGGTCGTCGGTGTGATACTCGTTGATGAAAGCCGAGGCGTCGAGAACGTTCATTTAACGCTGGATGATCATGTGGTCTTTGACGGCCTGTACGCGACTGACCGGGACGTGGACACGCCCCGCCTCATCGACGTCGAAAGACGCCTCACCCAGGGACTCGTCGGGTTCGATGACGAGGTCGACGAGTTTCCCCGACTCGATGTCCATCGTGATGTTGTACAGCATACCCATCTCGGCCCCGTCCGAGCCCATGACGTCCTTCCCGGAGAGGTTCTCGGCGAGTATTTCGGCCATACCGCCGTGTACCCGGTCCTGTTACATAAACTCCACGGGCCCGTCTGACATCTGACCGTCGAACTGTCGGTCTGTTGTACTGTGCTGTCTCGTCTCCCCCAGAACTCCCCGTCCACTCACCCCTGTGCTGATCCACACCATCGCGTCACGACCGAAACGAGTCCATCGACGGGGATACGACCCATCGGAGAGAATGGAACGTCTCGATCGGCGTGGTTCGTACCATTCACTCGTCACGTCGGGTTTACACCATCCCGAACATCTAAGCGCATTGGGAGGGCGGTAAAGAGCATGCGAGTCACGATCATCGGAGCGACCGGACACATCGGGACGTATCTCGTTCCCCGACTGGTCCGTGCTGGCCACGAAGTCGTCTCGGTCAGCCGTGGAGAGAGCGATCCGTACCGAGACGACGGTGCGTGGCAGTCCGTCGAATCGGTCGAGATCGATCGCGAGAACGCGGAAGAACGTGGCGAGTTCGGTGAAGAAATCCTCGCCACCGACCCCGATGCCGTGATCGACCTCATCTGTTTCGACCGGGAGAGTGCGGAGAATCTGGTATCAGTACTCCGGGACAATATCCAACACTTCCTGCACTGTGGGACGATCTGGGTTCACGGCCATAGCGACGTCGTCCCGACGACCGAAGACAATCCCCGGACTCGTCGCCCGATCGGCGAGTATGGTCGCAAGAAAGCGGAGATAGAAGAATACCTCCTCGAAGAGGCCCGCAAGAACGACTTCCCGGCGACGATACTCCATCCCGGCCACATCGTCGGTCCCGGCTGGACGCCGCTGAATCCGGCGGGCAACTTCGATCCCGCCGTGTTCTCGAGACTTGCGGAGGGTGAGGAAGTTGCACTGCCGAACTTCGGGCTAGAGACCGTCCATCACGTCCATGCCGACGACGTGGCCCAGGGCTTCCAGCGGGCTCTAGAGAACTGGTCGGCCGCCGTCGGGGAAGCCTTCCACGTCGTCTCGCCACGGGCACTCACACTCAGAGGATACGCCGAAGCCGCGGCTGGCTGGTTCGGCCGGGAAGCCGATCTCACCTTCCTCCCCTTCGAAGAATGGGCTGGCCGTCCGGAGTACGACGAGGATGCGATCGAGGCGACTGAGGATCACATCCGCCACAGCCCGAACGTGAGCATCGAAAAAGCCCGCGAGTCCCTGGGATACGAACCACGGTACACGTCGCTGGAAGCCACCCGCGAAGCTGTCGAGGCACTGGTCGAATCGGGCGAAATCGTCATCGACGACGACAGACAGTGAACTGCCTCGGCCTATCCGCCGACAGACAGTAGATCGAACGCGTTCGCGCGGCGGGAAACGCTTAAGAAGAGGGGTAGAGATCGGTACCCATGACGTCGAACGTCCACGCGTATCCCGAACCAGTGAGTGTCGAGGACGCGACGATCGATGACGAGTTCTGGACCCCCCGGATCGAGACGGTCCGGGAGACGACGATCGACTTCGTGTACGACCGACTGGTCGAGTCAGGCCGCATCGAGAACTTCCGCGTCGCTGCTGGCCACGTCGACGGGGAGTTCCAGGGCCGGTTCTACAACGACTCGGACGTCTACAAGTGGCTCGAGGGGGCCTGTTACTTCCTCGCGACGGACGAGGATTCGGAACTGCGCAAGCGCATCGACGAAGTGGTCGACCTGCTAGTCGACGCCCAGGAGGACGACGGCTATCTCAACACCTACTTCCAGCTCGTCGAGCCGGAGATGAAGTGGACCAACCTTCACGTACTCCACGAGCTGTACTGCGCCGGTCACCTCTTCGAGGCGGCGATCGCCCACGAGGAAGCGACGGGCGAGGAGCGGTTGCTCGATGTCGCGACGGCGTTCGCCGACCACATCGACCGGCGGTTCGGACCTGACGGCAAAGACGGTGTGCCGGGTCACGAGGAGATCGAACTCGCGCTGGTCAAACTGTATCGCGTCACCGGCGAGGAGCGATATCTCGACCTCGCGCAGTACTTCGTCGACCGGCGAGGCGCCGCGGACTCGCGGCTGGCCTACGAGGTCTCCCATCCCGAGGAGATCGCGGGTGAACCGTCCGACCACGTCGTCGATGACGGCGAGTACGACGGACGCTACTTGCAAGACCACGCACCCCTCCGCGAGCAGGAGACCGTCGAGGGACACGCCGTCCGGGCGATGTACTTCTACACTGGGGCAGCCGACGTGGCGCTCGAAACCGACGACGAGGAACTGCTCGATGTCCTCGAAGGATTGTGGGAAAACATGACGACGAAGCGGATGTACGTCACCGGCGCCGTCGGCTCCTCGCACGTCGGCGAGCGGTTCACCGAGGACTACGACCTCCCCAACGACACCTCGTATGCTGAGACGTGTGCCGCCCTCGGGAGCATCCTCTGGAACCAGCGTCTGCTTCAGTTGACCGGCGAGGCGCGCTACGGCGACCTGCAGTCCCGGACGCTTTACAACGCGTTTCTGGCGGGACTCTCGCTCGACGGGCGACGGTTCTTCTATGCCAACCCACACGAGATGGGGACTGACGGTCACCCGCTCCATGACGAGGATCCCAACCGGTTCGCGGCCCAACGACAGGGCTGGTTCGAGACCGCCTGCTGTCCGACGAACGTGCCGCGACTCGTCGGGTCGCTTGGGAGTCACGTCTACGCAGTCGGCAACGCCTCGCTGTACGTCAACCACCACATCGGCAGCGAGGCGACGGTCGAACTCGGGGAGACGACCGTGACCGTCGACCAGGAGACGGCGTTCCCCTGGGACGCCGAGACGACGATTTCAGTGACGCCCGAGGAACCGTTGACGTTCGAACTCGCACTCCGGATCCCGTCGTGGTGTAGCGATGTTTCCGTGACTGTCGCGGCTTCGGACGGCGAGCGTACCGAGGAGTCCGTCGAAGCGTCCCCCGGCGAGTTCTGTCGGATCGAGCGTGAGTGGGCGCCTGGCGACGAAGTCAGGTTCGGGGCCGGGTTCCCGGTCCAGTTCCTCCGGGGGCATCCAGCACTCGAAAGCGACGCCGGCCGCGTCGCCGTCCAGCGGGGCCCGATCGTCTACTGTCTGGAAGGGACTGACAGTCCGCGGCCGCTCCACCAGGTCGAGCTCGATCCCGACGGGGACGTCGGCATCGAACACGACGACGAACTGCTCGACGGCGTCACGACGCTGGATCTCGACGCCCTCGTCCCCGAGGAGTCGTCCTGGACCGACGAAGAGCTCTACAAGCCGGATTCACAGGTTGACACGGAACCTGTGACCGTCCGTGCGATCCCCTACTACGGCTGGGCCAACCGCGGCGAGGACGAGATGCGCGTCTGGGTCGAGGCAGCGTCCCGGCGGTCGGCGGGACCGAAGTGATCGTCCCTCGTCGCCGACACCAGATCGGAGTGATCGTCCCTCGTCGCCGACACCAGATCGGAGTGATCGTCCCTCGTCGCCAACGCGGGATCGAAGTGATCGCATCCGATCGTCGATGGGGCCGGAGTCGCAGACGCAGTATCTATTAGTTCGTCGCGCTCGCTTATGAGGGACGTATGCCCGCAGGACCCAGAGCGACAGCGGAGTCAGTGCCGATCTCGGACGTTGAACTCGACGACGACTTCTGGACTCCGCGCGTCGAGACCAACCGCGAGGTGACGATCGCCCACCAGTACGATCAGCTGGAGGCGAACGGCTGTCTGGCGAACTTCCGGCGCGTCGCCAGGGGTGCCACAGCGGACGAGACGAGCGGGGGCCAGGAAGGCGATTCGTCCGGAGAGGACGGCGCTTTCGAGGGACCGATGTTCATCGACTCGGACGCCTACAAGTGGCTCGAAGCGGCGAGTTACGTCCTCGCGACGGGCGAGGAACCGGACCTTCGCGAGCGCGTCAACGAGGTGATCGAGCTGCTAGCCGACGCCCAGGAGGACGACGGCTACCTCCACACCTACTTCCAGCTCGTCGAGCCGGAGATGAAGTGGACCAACCTCGCGGTGATGCACGAACTGTACTGCGCCGGTCACCTGATCGAGGCCGCTGTTGCCCACTACCGCGCTACCGGGTCCGAGGGCTTGCTCGACGTCGCGAGGGCGTTCGCCGACCACATCGACCGGCAGTTCGGACCCGACGGGCAAAACGGCGTACCAGGTCACGAAGAGATCGAACTCGCGCTGGTCAAACTGTATCGCGTCACCGGCGAGGAGCGGTATCTCGATCTCGCCGAGTACTTCGTCGACGCGCGCGGACAGGACCCGTCGCCGCTTGCGGACGAACTCGCGAACGTCGAGGAGATCGCCGGTGCCGACTTCGTTCACCACGGTCAGACCGCCGCCGAGGGGGCCCGTAATCATTTCCTCAGGGACGGCGAGTACGACGGCAGCTACGCCCAGGACCACCTCCCCCTCCGTGAGCAGGAGACCGTCGAGGGACACGCCGTCCGGGCGATGTACTTCTATACGGGCGTGACGTCGCTCCTGCAGGAACGCGACGACGAGGAGCTGTGGACGGCGATCCAACGGCTCTGGGAGAACATGACGACGAAACGGATGTACGTGACCGGTGGCATCGGTTCCGAACACGAACACGAGGGGTTCACTGAGGACTACGACCTCCCCAACGACACCGCTTACGCCGAAACGTGCGCCGCCATCGGCAGCATCTTCTGGAACCACCGCCTGTTCGAGTTGACCGCCGAGAGGGACTACGCCGACCTGATAGAACGGACGCTGTACAACGGCTTTCTGGCAGGGGTTTCCGTCAGCGGCGACCGCTTTTTCTACGTCAATCCGCTGGAGACGACGGGCGATCACCACCGCAAGGAGTGGTTCTACGTGGCGTGCTGTCCGCCGAACGCCGCACGGTTGCTCGCCTCGCTCGAACGGTACATCTACGCGCGGGGAACCGATGGCGAGACGCTGTACGTGAACCAGTTCGTCGGGAGTTCGATCGAGACGGAACTGGGTGAGGATACCGTGGCGCTAACGCAGTCGACCGCGATGCCCTGGGAGGGCGAGACCAACATCAAGTTCACTCACGACGACCCTGGGGCATTCGAACTCCGCGTCCGAATCCCGGAGTGGGTCACGAACGTCGAGGCCACCGTCAACGGTGAGACGATCGCCGAAACGAATGTCCCGTCCGCGAGCGACGACTACCTCTCGGTCGAACGAACGTGGGAAGCAGGCGACGAGGTCGCGCTCTCGTTCTCCCAACCGGTCGAGGTGCTCGCGGCGGACCCGCGCGTCAGGGACGACGCCGGCCGCGTCGCCGTCAGGCGGGGTCCGCTCGTCTACTGCGTCGAGGACGCCGACCACTCCGTTCCGGTCGAGACACTCGCGGTGTCGGACCCCGACGACTTCGATCCCGACCCCGAGCACGACCCGGACCTCCTCGGCGGGACGACCGTTCTCCGGGGCGAGGGGACTGCTTCTGACCTGGACACGTGGACGGACTCGTTGTACCGCTCGGTCGATAGAGTCAATCGGACGGAAACGGAGATCGTCGCGATCCCCTACTTCGCCTGGGACAACCGCGAGGACGGGGCCATGACGGTCTGGATCCCGACCACGTAGATCCGAGCGCAGTCCCGAAATCACGGGTACCCTCGCGTTCCCCAATCCGTGGATTGATTTCAGGCCCCGATCAATTACCATTATGGAGTATGTCAGACTCGGCTCCACTGGCCTGGAAGTATCGCCGATCGCGCTGGGAACGTGGCGCTTCGGGATGGAACACGAAGAGACGGGGATCGTCGAGACCGGTCGCGAGGAGGCTCACGAACTCCTCGATGCCTACGCCGACCGCGGCGGGAATTTCATCGACACCGCAAACGTCTATGGCGGTGGCGACAGCGAGCGCTGGATCGGCGAGTGGCTCGCCGAGCGCGATCGTGAGCAGTTCGTGGTTGCCTCGAAGGTCTACTGGTCGGACGTCTCGCGGTTCGACGACAACCTCTCGCGGAAGAACGTCCGTGCTGAAGTCGAGGCATCTCTCGACAAACTCGGGACCGATTACCTGGACATCCTCTATTTGCATCGCTTCGACGACGAGACCCCGATCGAACGAACGCTCCGCACGATCGACGACCTCGTCAGCGAGGGGAAAGTCCATCACGTCGGCCTCTCGACGGCTGAAGCCTGGAAACTGACCAAGGGTCTCTGGAAGGCGGACGTCAACAATTACGAGGCGTTCACCGTCACCCAGCCCGAGTACTCGGCGGTGTACCGCGAGCCGATCGTCGACGAACTGGATCAACCGCCGGAACACAAAGAACCGATCGCGGAGTACCTCGACGTGTGCAGAGACCAGGATCTCGCCGTGTGCCCGTACTCGCCGCTGCACGGCGGGTTCCTCACCGGCAAGTACGAGCGCGTGGACGGCGAGATCCGGGCGCCCGACGGGTCCCGCGCCGAGATCGATCAGGCGTTCGAGAGCGACTACGTCGCGGACGCGGCGTGGAACGTCCTCGAAGAGGTTCGTGCGGTCGCCACGGAGGTCGAGGCGACGCCCGCACAGGTCTCACTGCGCTGGTTGATAGACCACGACGATCTGACAATTGTTCCGATCATCGGTGCCCGAACTATCGACCAACTCGACGAGAACCTGGGTGCGGTTGACGTCTCCCTCTCCGAGGACCAGTGGGAGCGCATCGACGCCGCAGTCGACGCCTGATCGTCTCACACAGCCGTTTTTTGTGTTCATCTCGCTGGCGATCCTCGCCACCGCGCGATCACCGTGAGGAGACCGCCAACGATCAGTGTCGGAACGCCGATGGGAAGCAACAACCCGCCGAGCGTGGCCGGAAGGCCGCCCATCGCCCGCCACCCCAGCATCCGTAGCCCGTTCGAGAGCCCCAGCAAGGCGATCCCGAAAAGCACCATGCCAGCGCTGATCCGAACCAGCGTCCGCCCTGGCGGGGCATGCCCGTCCCTTCTCGTCGATGCGACGACCAGGAGGAGGCCGGAAACGGCGAGGATGAAACCCAAAGGCAGGAAGGCCGCCCCGATTTTGGCCAGGATCCCCAGAATGACCATCCAGGTTCTCCTCGGATACTCGACCGGAACGTACCAAAGAAATGCCAAATGGAGGTGGACAACGAGGACACCGATGGCCAGCATACTCGCACCGCCGACGAGGAGCTTTCGCTCCGTACTGGAGGGCGAGAGGAATCGTTCGACGGCAAGCAATGCAACCGCACACCCCACGGCGACGACGCCGGACGCGATACCGACCATCGCGAATATCCATCGCCACCCGGCGACAAATCCCGATCCTTCGGCCCACGGCGTCGAAAGCGCGTATATCCAGCCTGCCACGGTCGCGACGCCGATCAGGAGGGCTCCGATGCCGATCGCGAGGGAAGGGCGACGTATCGATCGCATGTGATACAGAATTGAAACAACATGCTGTAAAATTTTCCGGTATTTGGTTTCAGGACAAAGGTTAGGCGAACGTGAACAGGACGACGGAACGGGCTGTAGTCGAGCATGATGAAACGGCAGAAGTGCCGACCGGGAGACTCCCAGCGGAATCACGGCGACTGACTGACAGCGTCCCAGTCGGTCACGTCCGTGACGGTCCCGATCGCCAGATCGACCTTGACCCAGTATCGGGAGCGTTCGCGGGCGGAAGATCCGATCCGGACGACCGCCTCGTCCTCGACGTAGGACGGTTCGCGATCGATCTTCACGGAGCCGTCCGATTCCTCGACACTGACGTTCACGATCTGAACGCCCTCCCCGGACGCGATCGTGTCGTTCGTCCCGTTCACGTCGAACTCGACCGTGGTGCTCTCGGACGCTTCCAGGCTCAACTTCTCGATCGGTTCGACACTGATATCGGGGGTTTCGATCGTTTCGAGGTACGACTCGACGGTTCCGTTTGTTCGGGCTATCTCGACGGCTCGCTCGCGTTCGGAACGGGTGAAGGGGCTGTCGTCGCGTTCCGCGACCGTGATCCCGCCCCCGTCCTCCGTAATCTCGATGTCGCTGACGTCCGAGAGATTCTCCATCAGTACGACGTCGCCGTCGCTGCTGGAGACGGTCACGTTGGTCCCGGTGACACTGACTTCCCCCGTCCGGTCGCCAGCCGCGAGGCGATCTCCGACTCCGAGAGCGACACCTGCGCCCGCGAGACTGACACCGATCGCCGTCAGCCCGACCAGCAGGAAGAGCCGGACTCGGGCGTCGTCGTTCATGTGTCCCCGTTGGGTGAAAACCCTCATCAGCGCTGGGGAGAAATGCGTTCGAAACACGTTTCACGGGCGTTTCAACCCTGTTTCACGCCGATTTTTGCTCGACGAATCGACGCACATTAGGGGGTCGAATCCGGAACGTCCACTCATGGATCTGCGGGCCCTCCACGGCAAGCAACTCCTCGCCGCGGTCGCCTTCGTCGCCGCCACGCTCGTGCTCGCGATTCAGCTCATCACGCCCTCGCCCGTCGTGGTCTCCGTCGGCGAGAACGGCGCGGACGTCGCGGAACTGGGCGGGTACTTCCGGTACCGCGACGTGGCGATCATCGCCGGATCGGCAACGCTTCTCGGTTCGAGCGGGACCTACCTGTTGACGAGCAGCCACCCGACCGCCGCCGGTCGAGCGGACGAACGGACTGCCGCCAGTCGGTCGATCGAACGGACCGCTGCCGACGCTTCAGCCGCGACAGTTCGAGCTGACGGGTCGGACAGCGCCTTCGAACCGAGCGACGATCTACTCGAATCGCGCCGTGCCGAGTGGGAGGAGACGGCCGAGCGACTTGCGGACAACGAACAGGAGATCTACGAAACCGTCCTCGAGGCGGACGGCGTCATGGCCCAGAGCGACATCGTCGAGACGACCGACCTCTCGAAGGCGACGGTCAGCCGGACGCTGGACAGCCTGGAGACGAAGAACCTCCTCGAACGCAAGCGCCGCGGCATGGGGAATACGGTGTTACTGCTGTGAACCGCCTCGGGGCCAAGTGGTTCGAGAATCTTCGATTCTCGTGATCTGCTCACGGCGCTTGCGCCGTTCGCAGGTTCGTGGGACTTCGTCCCACGCCCATCACGGAAATCTCCGATTTCCGGACGACCCCGAGGCACTCGGCCTGCTCAGCCTGTAGAAACGCGTTCCGAAATCCGTTTCGAACGCCCTCTCAACGGATCTCTAAGGGGCTTTTCTCACAAGGGTCGATCGGAGCGATCCGGGGACGGCCCCGACGCTCCGGAAAGACTATGCGAAACAAGCTACTCGCGCTCGCACTCGCGGTGACCCTGGCGATCGGTGCCAGCGGCGTCGTCGCCGCGGATGCGGGCTCCGCCGAGCGCTCAGGGGTACAGCTTCCCGACGAGTACGGGGTCGACGTGACTGATTCCGAAGACGTGTTGAACGACGCGGACGTCGATCGCGCGATCGCGACCGCATGGGACGACGAGGCGTTCCGCAGTTACTTCGAGACGGGTGAATACGTCCACTTCGACGTGTGGGCGCCGGGACCGGACGAGCATGTCCACGTCTCGGCCGGCCCCTCGTCCGACACGGGTGACGACCGAGTCTACGCTACGGTCGATCTGGATGCCGGCGTCGTGACAGAGGTCGACGAACCGATGACGGTCAACGCTTCCGAGATGACAACTATCGAACTTGACGGCGACGAGATCGAAGTCGTCGACACGACGGACGAAGGCGACGACGGAACGGTCGAGTTCGAGGTCACGGAAAACCAGACCGATGCCGACGTCGAGTACGACGAGAAACTCATTGCAGAGGAGTCGTTCACCGTCGGTCTGGAACTGGTCAACGACGCCTTCAGGACGGATGGGATCGCCCTGTTCGACGTGAGCAGCGTCGCCGCGTGACGTGCCCGGCTAACACTCACCAGACACTCCCGTGTCCGCCGCTCGGACACCAGGCCCGGCGGCGATACGAACCCCTTAAATGGCGAGAACGCCGAAATTCGACAACCACTTCTCAGGGTGAGACGGGATGTCCGAGGAAACACCACACGATACAGACGAGTCGTCGTCGCTCCGGACCCCGATCGTCGCGGTCCTGGGTCACGTCGACCACGGCAAGACGACGCTACTGGACACGATCCGCGGCTCGGCGGTCACCGAGGGCGAAGCCGGCGCGATCACCCAGCACATCGGTTCGACCGCGGTTCCGCTCTCCGTGATCGGCGAGATGGCCGGCGACCTCGTTGATCCCGCGGACTTCGACCTGCCCGGCCTGCTGTTCATCGATACGCCTGGCCATCACTCCTTTTCGACGCTGCGCTCTCGTGGCGGTGCTCTGGCCGACATCGCGATCGTCGTCGTCGACGTCACCGACGGGTTCCAGCCTCAGACCGAGGAGGCGTTAGATATCCTCAAGCGAACACAGACCCCCTTCGTCGTCGCGGCAAACAAGGTCGACACGATCCCGGGCTGGAACCCGAACGACGACCAGCCAATCCAGGTGACCAAGGAGCGCCAGCCCGATCGTGTGCAGTCCGATCTCGATGACCGGCTCTATGAACTCATCGGCCAGTTGAGCGACGAGGGGTTCTCGGCGGACTTCTACTGGCGCGTCCAGAATTTTCAGAACAACATCGGGGTCGTCCCGCTGTCGGCGCTGACCGGCGAGGGCGTCCCGGACCTGCTGACTGTGCTGATGGGGCTGTCCCAGCGCTACCTCAAGGAAGAGATGGCCATCGACGTGACGGGACCGGGCGCGGGCACGGTGCTGGAAGTCACTGACGAGCGCGGGTTCGGGGCGACTATCGACGCCGTCGTCTACGACGGGACGATCCGGGCGGACGATCAGATCGTCGTCGGGGGATTGGAGGAGTCGATCGTCACCGAAGTCCGTGCGCTGCTCCAGCCCCGCCCACTCGCGGAGATCCGCACCGAAAAGGAGTTCGAGAAGGTCGACTCGGTGGCGGCCGCCGCGGGGGTGAAGATCGCCGCGCCGGATCTGGACGACGCGATGGCCGGCGCGCCGGTCCGCGTCGTCCGCGACCGGCCGGTCGGGGAGGTTATCGCCGAGGTCGAGGCCGAACTCGCCGAGATTGAGGTCGGGACCGAAGAGGAGGGCGTCGTCGTCAAGGCCGACACGCTGGGTAGCCTCGAGGCGCTTTCCGGGACCCTCGCCGAGGAGGAGATCCCGATCATGCGCGCGGAGGTCGGCGACGTCGCGCCGCGTGACGTCCGCGTGGCAGAGACGGCCAACGAGCCGATCCACCGGGCGATCCTGGCGTTCGGCGTCGACATCCTCGACGACGCCGTCAGGCTGGCCGAACAGGAGGATGTCCGGATCTTCGAGCACGACGTTATATATCAGCTCGTCGAGGACTACAGCGAACACGTCACGGCGATCGAGGAGTCCCAGCAGGAACAGATCCTCGAAAACATCACTCGCCCGGCGCGCTTCCGGATACTCGAGGATCACACGTTCAGGCAGTCCGATCCCGCGGTCGTCGGCGTCGAGATCCTCTCGGGGACGATCGTGCGCAACTCCAACGTTGTCCTCTTCGAAGGGGCCGAACCCGAACGCGTCGGGGGGCTGAAGGGCATTCAGGACGAGGGCGAGGATGTCGATCAGGCCCGGGCGGGCGAGCGCGTCGCCGTCTCGATCGACGGCCCGACCGTCGGACGGGACATCGAGGAGGGCGACGAACTCTGGATCGAACTCCCGGAGAAACACGCCAAGATCTTAGAACAGGAACTCACCGAGGAGATCCCTGCCGACGAGCGCGAGGCGCTGTCGATGTATCTGGACAAACACCGGAATCGGGACCCCTTCTGGGGCAAGTAGGTGATTCTACCGGCGTTTCCAGATAGCCAGAACTATCAGCTGCTCGAACTGTCGTACATCGCGTCGAACGCCCCTTCGCCGCGGATCAACGCCTCGACCCCGTCAGTGAGTGTCACCTTGCCGAAGACGGTCGCCCGATAGTAGGTGTACAGTCCGTCCTGGCCCCGCTCGGTACGCTGTCGTTTCTCGACGAGACCGACGTCGAGCAGTTCGTTGAGGTGGTAATGGAGCGTGCTGTCGTCGACATCGAGGGCTGCTTCGAGTTCTTTCGGGCTCATCTCCCCGCCGTGGACGAGCCGATAAAGGATCCCGTAACGGGTTCGGTGGCCGACGGCGGCGTGCATGTCGAGGTACTCCTCGAGCGTGAGGACGCTATCCTCGGGCAACAGGTCCCCCGGATCGTCCGGGACATCACTGCCGGCCGTCCGCGTTTGATCCGTCGCCATCGTAGCTCCGACTACGACGGGGAAACGTTTAGTCGTTGTCGAGCCAGGATCTCTCGAATACACCGCTCTTTAAATACTTGTCCGCGAACAGGGGTATCCATGACTGCAACGATCACGCGCGACCTGCTCACCGATCGGCTCGGGGATGTGACGTACGATCGGTTTCTCTTCTATCTGATGGGGCCGTACAAGTCGTTCAACCTCAACTACGTACTCAGCGAGGAAGAACGGCGAGACATTGACATCAATGACCTTCCGGGTCCTTTGCGCCACCTCTTTCGTAACAAGGACGACATCGACGAAGCCCAGGCCCTCCTCCGACGTGTTCAGGGGAAGCTCCGGGCGGATCCGGGCGTGAATGCGTTTCTCGCGATCGACGCGGACATCGATACCGAAAATATAGATGTAGTGACACAAAGCATCGAATATACCCGGCATAGCAACGCGACGGCGTTCGTGGTACCGTTCCTCGGCCACAATTTCGGTGTCGGGGAAGAAGCCGGCAGTGTCCTCGAGAACGTCTCCGAAACACACGGCGAGCGGGTGATTTTCATCCACGAGGACGACGTGACGAGTGCGATGATCCGGTCGGCGTCGGTGCGGTGGGATCTACGGGTCGTGGCTTACGAAAGCGAAGATGAACTCGTGGGCAAACTTCGGCGATTCGCGGGTGAGATCATGCACCGTGAGCGGCGCGGAGATCTGCCTCGGCTGGAATAGGGGGTGGCAAGCTCGAAGGCGCTGTCAATGTATCTGGACAAACACCGGAATCGGGATCCCTTCTGAGGCAAGTAAAGGGCCCTCAGGGAGACTGAAGAAACTGACCCGTCCGCGAAAGAGTCGCGTTATTGGGCGGCGGGCGAGTCGTTGTTGCCCATCGCCTGCTTGACCTGGAGAGCGGCGCTGGCGGCCAGCCCCTGTGCGAGTTCCGTACACTCTCCCTCGTCGATACGGAGTTCGGCCGTCGAATCAGGCGTGTAGCCGGCACTGACGGGCGAGCCGATCGGCGGTTGGACGGCGATCATCGCCTGCGGGCCGTCGTTGCCGGTCGTGAGTTCCGAGCCGACCACGAAGTCCGCGGGGAGCAGTTCCCGCGTCCGTGCCGCGACGCGGGTAAGGTCGCTCCGGAGCGCTCGACGCTCGTCCGGCGAGAGGTCTACTTCGTTACCCGGCTGTCCGGCGAACGACGTGTTTCCGTACATTTGGATGTCTCGGTGAGTATGCGATAGTCCCTAATAAAGGCGCCGGCCGTGCCATGACTATGGTTGACACTCTCGAACGGGAAGATTCCGTTCACCGAAGCTTACCACGATCACCGAAGCCTACCATGCGGGCGAGACCGGACGGTCGTGAACGCAAACGCACTCAGACGAGGACCTGACTCCGGCCGTAGACCGCCAGAACGAGCGCTGTGGCGTACTCGGTCTCGCCCCCGTCCGGGCTCGCGGTCTCGACTTCGACGTGCTCGTCGCCGAAATCCCACTCCCGGAGGCCCGTGCCGGCCGCCAGTCCCGCCCGGACGTCCGCCCGGACACGGTCCTCGTTCGCTCCCGAGACCTCGTAGAAGATGCCCGGTCCGTCGGGTTCGCGAGTCCAGCCGATCGCCGCCGCTGCCTCGCCCGCGTCGGTCGTCGCGGCGGCCTCGACGACGTACAGACCCTGCCCTGTGGGACCCAGCTCCGGGGCCGTCCCGGCGCGCTCGATGGTCGCATCGGCGGGGATAACTGACGACAACGTCACGAGGTTGTAGTTGTGGACGCCAGCCTCGGACAGGGCCGCGTCGTAGGCGGCCGTCGGCGTCGGCCCGTGGCCCGAACCCGAAACGATCCGGATCGTTCCCATCACCGGGAAATCGGGCGAGAAGAGGGTAAAGTGCTTCGTTCGGGATCGACGGCCGGCCACAATCTTCGAGTAACAAACATTATAATGATAGATTCCCGCAAACTGGGAATTGCCAGGGGAACTAATTCGGATACTCCCACTCCTGATGGGCGAGAGACGAGTGAGCGACGATCTCGCGTCGTCTCGGGGAGCACCACTATGAAAGTCATCGATCGATCGGACCTCGATGCCCTGATCGAGGAGTTGATCGCGTCCGATCCGCGGGACGTGGTCGGGGTACAGGAGGACGGCGAACAGTACGTCTTCGATCATCTGGAATCGGCCGACGAACTCACATTGGACTACGACCTGACAGCGCTCTCTCCGAAGAAGTACGTCATGCCACAGCGGGAGACGCTGCTGACCTACGACCGGACGGACGACGAGTACGAGATGCGGGCGGAGGCTGATCCGACGGGACACATCGTCGTCGGCGTCCACCCCTACGACCTGGCGGCGATCGAGCATCTCGACAAGATATTCATCGACACCTTACAGGACGAACCGTACCGCCGCAAGCGTGAGAACTCCGTGTTGATCGGGGTGACCATGCAGGACGTGGCCGACAACTGCTTCGCCGCGAGCATGGGGACGGCCACGGTCGACTCGGGGTACGACCTCATGGTAACTGATCTCGGCGATACCTTCGCCGTCGACATCGGAACCTTCGAGGGCGACCGGTTGCTGGAGTCGACGAAAACGCGGAACGCGACTGCCGAGGAGATCGAACGTGTCGCAGAGATCGAGGCGGACCTCAAAGACGGGTTCGACCGGGAACTGGCGTTCCCGCCGGCGGAACTCCCGACGTTGCTCGAAGCCAGTTACGACGACATGGACTTCTGGGAAGATTACGCCGAGCAGTGTCTCTCCTGTGGCACCTGCAACGTGGTCTGTCCGACCTGCTTCTGTTTCAGCGTGGACATGGTCCGGGATCTCGACGGCGACAGCGGTCGCCAGGAACGCCGGTGGGACGGCTGTCTGCTGGAGGACTTCGCGACGGTCGCCCAGGGCGAGAACTTCCGTGAGGAGGTCGCTCAACGGCACCGTCACCGGTTCATGCGCAAGGGCTGGTACATCTACGAACGGTACGGCGACGTCGCCTGCGTCGGCTGTGGTCGGTGTACCCGACATTGCGTCGCCGACGTAGCCGATCCCTGTGAGGTCTACAACGAACTTCGGGAGGCCCAGCATGCGTAGCGCTGCCCGGACGCACTTCGAACACGGCGAAAGCGAGTACCAGCCGATCGAAGGACAGATCGTCTGGATCGATCGCCACACCGACGACGACAAGCTGTTCGTCATCGACCTGCCCGACGGCGTCAGTCTCGATCACGACCCCGGCCAGTTCGTCCAGCTATTCGTCCCCGGCGTCGGCGAGGCACCGTTCTCGATCGCCTCCTCGCCGACCAAAGAAGGTCCCTTCGAGTTGTGCATCCGCGCGGTTGGCAACGTGACCAACGCCATCCACGATCTAGAAGCCGGCGACGTGGTCGGCATCCGTGGCCCGTACGGTCAGGGCTTCGACATCGACGCGATCGCCGGTCAGGATCTGCTCTTTATCGCCGGCGGGATCGGCCTCGCACCGCTCCGGTCGGTGATCAACTACGCTCTGGACCGGCCCGCGGAGTTCGGCGACCTGACGACGCTGTACGGCTGTACCGAACCCGCAGAGCAACTGTTCCCGGGTGAACTCGACGAGTGGGCTGATTCGGACGTGATGGACTACCGCGAGACGGTCGACGAGGTTCCGGACAGCCAGGAGTGGGACGGCGATACGGGCGTCATCACGTCGCTCATTCCGCCCCTCGAATTCGATCCCGAGACGACAGTCGCACTCGTCTGTGGTCCGCCCGTGATGTATCGGTTCGTCATCAAGGCCTTGCGGGAGAAAGGGCTGGCCGACGACCGCATCTACCTCTCCCTGGAACGGAACATGCACTGTGGCCGCGGGCTCTGTGGGCATTGCCAGCTCAACGAACTGTACGTCTGTCTGGACGGCCCGGTGTTTCACTATCCGACCGTCCGGGACAAGGAGGAGGCCGAAGTATGAGCGACGCGAGCGCGCCATCGGTCAGCGACGGGCGACGACCGCGCGTCGCCTTCTTCGACTTCACGGGGTGTGAGGGCGATCAGTTGCAGGTGATCAATCTCGAAGACCGTCTGCTCGACCTCGTCGAGGTCGTCGAGGTCGTCAGTTTCCGCGAGGCGATGACCGAGCACGGAGACGACTACGAGATCGCCTTCGTCGAGGGCGGCGTCGCGACGGCCCACGACGAACGCCGGCTGACCCGGATCCGCGAGAACGCCGACATCGTGGTCGCGCTTGGCTCGTGTGCCGCCTTCGCGGGGATCAACGCCCTACGAAACGACCAGGAATTCGAGACCGTCAAGGAGCGGGTGTACGGCGAGGATAGCGATTCGATCACGTCCTATCCGATCGCCCGGCCGATCGACGACGTCATCGAGGTCGACTACGAGATCCCGGGTTGTCCGATCGATCGCGAGGAGTTCGTCGGGGCCGTCACGGCGCTGGTCAACGGTGCCGAGCCGTCGATCCCCAACTATCCCGTCTGCGTAGAGTGCAAGTTCGAGGAGAACACCTGTGCGTTCGAGCGCGGCGAGACTTGTCTCGGACCGATCACGCGCGGCGGCTGTTCGGCGACCTGTGTCTCGGCGGGCACCCACTGCTGGGGCTGTCGGGGCATGGTCGACGATCCCAACGAGGGCGCCTACACGGACGTTCTCGAGGACCACGGACTGACTACCGAGGAAATCATCGAGGAGTATCAACTGTACTGGAACTGGCAACGGGATTCACGAGCCGTCGCCGATGGAGGGAACCGATGAGCCACACCGTCGACGTCGAGGGAGACCTCGTCACGCGCGTCGAGGGGCACGGCTCGATCGTCGTCAACGTCGCCGAGGGCGACGTAGAGACCTGTGAATGGCACGTCGTCGAGTCACCACGGTACTTCGAGTCGATGCTCGTCGGCCGGTCGTTCAGGGAAGCCCACCACGTCACCTCGCGGATCTGTGCCATCTGTTCGGTCAGCCACACCATCGCGTCGTTGCAGGCGACCGAGGCCGCCATGGGAGTCGCTGTCTCCGAGCAGGATCGGCGACTGCGTAAGCTCGCGCTCTACGGCGAGACCCTCCAGAGTCACGTCTTGCATCTGGGCTACCTCGCGCTGCCGGATCTGGTCGGCGAGAAGTCCGTCCTGCCGCTGGCCGATACCCACCCTGACGAACTGGAGACCGTGATCGACCTCCACCGACTGGGCAACGAGCTGACCGAAGTCGTCACCGGTCGGTCAGTTCACGCCCAGCGGTTGCTCGCCGGTGGGTTCTCCCAGCTTCCCGAGGAGAGCAAACTCGAAGAACTGCTCGATCGACTCCTCAACAGCTGGGACGCGGTCGCGGAACTCGCCGACCTGCTCGCGGTACTGGCCGACGAACTCCCCGACTTCGAACGGGAGACCGAGTACATCTCGCTCACCCATCCCGAGGAGTACGCCTTCGCCGAAGGATCCATCTATTCCTCGGACGTGGGCGAGATCCCCGTTTCCGACTACCGCGACGTCGCCAACGAGTATGTCGTCGACCATTCGACGGCCAAGTTCGCCCGTCACGAACGCGATTCGTACATGGTCGGCGCGCTCGCTCGCTTCAACAACAACGCCGAGCAACTTGCCCCACGAGCGACGGAGATTGCCGATCGCTTCGGCCTGGCCGCGCCTGTCCACAATCCCTATCTGAACAACGTCGCCCAGCTCGTCGAGGTGGCCCACCTGCTCGCCGAGTCTGTCCGGCTGATCGAGGCGTTGCTTGCCGACGGGCTCGCCCCCCAGTCGGACTATCGCGTCCCCGAGATCGATCCGACTGCCGGATCGGGAATCGGTGCCATCGAGGTACCCCGTGGTGTGCTCTTTCACGAGTACGACTACGATGAGGCGGGCAAAGTGACCGCGGCCAACTGCGTCATTCCGACCAACCAGAACCACGGCAACATCCAGCGCGACATGGAAACGTTGGTGCCGACGATCGTCGATCGGGACGCCGAGGAGATCGAACACACCCTGGAAATGCTCGTGCGGGCCTACGACCCCTGTATCTCCTGTTCGACGCACTACCTCGACGTGGAGTTCGTCGGTGAGGAGAGATGATCGGAGGCTCCGTCGACAGGTGACCGGATCGAACATGACCGCCGAACTGGCCGTCGTCGCACTGGGGAATCCCTACCGTCGTGACGACGGCGTCGGCCCGGCGCTGGTCGCGCGGTTACGTGACCGTGACCTCCGGGCTGACTGCCTCGACCTCGGGGACGCGGGGTTCGACCTGGTGCACGTCGTCGTGGACTACGAGGCCATCGTGATCGTCGACGCCGTCGATTTCGGCGGCGACCCTGGCGAGGTCGTGGTGTTCGATCCGACGGACGCAGACGGGACCCGCGATCGGCGGGCGAGTCACGGGACCGACGCGTTCGAACTCCTCGCGATGGCCGAACGGCTGAGGGAGACCTCTCCGACAGTCCGCGTTGTCGGTATCCAGCCGGTTGAGACGGGGTTGGGCGAGGGATTATCTCCACCGGTTGCGGATCGAATCCCCGGGGCGATCGACGCACTCGAAAGGGTCCTTGGTGGGGTCTGACTGCCCCTCGATCGCCGGCCGGCCGGTTCCGGGGTGAACGGCGATGCGCGGATTTCCGAAGGATGGATACTGGACCTCACGGCAATAGTCCGGACGGTCAGCTCTGAGATCGAACGGACGTCGAAGGAGAGATACTGACCCTGCAATCCATACCCAGGATTGAAGACGAGCTATCACGACCGTATTCCTATGAAGGTCGTCCTGATTGGTCTCGGGCAGGCCGGGGGAAAGATCGCCCAGGCGCTCGCAACCCACGATTACGAACAGGAGTTCGGTGCCGTCCAGGACGCGATGGCCATCAACACGGCCAGAGCGGATCTGCAGTCACTCGACATCGACACGATGTTGATCGGGCAGGACCGCGTGAAGGGCCACGGCGTCGGCGGCGACAACGAACTCGGCGCCGAAATCATGCAGGCCGAGAGCGAGGAGGTGTTCGACGGATTGGACGGACGGGTCACCTCTCGGGCCGAGGCACTCGTTGTCGTCGCCGGACTGGGCGGCGGTACGGGCAGTGGCGGCGCGCCGGTGCTGGCGAAGGAACTCAAACGCATCTACGACGTTCCAGTCTACGTCCTCGGCGTCCTTCCGGGCCGGGGCGAAGGAGCAATCTATCAGGCCAACGCCGGGCGATCGCTGAAGACCGTCGCGCGGGAAGCCGATGCAACGTTGTTGATCGACAACGACGCCTGGAAGAGTTCCGAGGAGAGTATCGGAGAAGGTTTCGAGACGATCAACGACCAAATCGCCCAGCGCGTGGGGCTGTTGCTCGCCTCAGGGGAGGCCGTCGAGGGAGTCGGCGAGAGTGTCGTCGACTCCAGCGAGATCATCAACACGCTGAACCCCGGCGGAATCGCTGCAGTTGGCTATGCCAGCGCCGAGGCGAGCACCGACGGGAGTGACAACGTAAACACGATCACGAGTCTGGCGCGCAAAGCTCTGCTGACGGGAACGAGTCTGCCCAATGCGGTCAAAGCCGAGACGGCGTTGCTCGTTATCGCGGGCGAACCCAGTCGCATCTCCCGGAAGGGCGTCGAGCGGGCACGTCGATGGGTCGAAGACGAAACCGGCAGCCTCGAGGTACGGGGCGGGGACTTCCCGCTGGAGACTGACCGGCTAGCCGCACTCGTGTTGCTCGGGGGCGTCGAGCGTTCACAGCGGGTTCAGGAGTTCATGGACCGGGCGGCCGAGGCCGCAAAGGAAGCCGAGAAACCCCGGGAGACGACGGACTTCCGCAACGAGGAACTCGAGGATCTCTTCTGATCGACACTCACGTGTCGGGTTCGCTGTCGCTCCCGTCGTCCTCGCTCGTGTCGTCGGCCACGTCTTCGTTCTCGTCTTCGAGTTCGACCTCCGCGAGCGCCTCGGCGATTTCGTCATCGTCGGCCGCGTCCGCTGACTCCCCCTCGATCGGCGGTTCCGGCGGCGCGTCCTCGGCCGGTGGTTCCAGGGAATCAGAATAGGCGAACTCCGAGACGCTATCCGCCGGAGCGGAATCCTCGATATCGTCAGCGGACCCCTCACCGAACTCGTCAGCGGATGCCTGTTTGCCCCCTTCGCCCGACGCACGGTTCTCGTCGAACCACTCGCCCTCCGCACTCGCGTCCGGCAGGCCGCCGGCGCCGGACTCGACGGTGATCTCCGTCGCGAACCCGTCCTCGAGTGTCCGACGGAGACGCTGTAGCTGTCCCTCGACGCGTTCGAGGCGGGCTGCCAGCTGTTCGCCCGGCGGCCGGAGGATCGACTCGCGGTGTTCCAGCAACCAGCTGGCGTAGGCCTCCGGCGACTCGAACCCACGCTCGTCGGCTTCCGCCGCCAGCGCGTCGACCGTCTCCGGGTCCAGATCGATCTCCATCTGCCCCCCGGTAGGGAGTCTCACTGCAAAAAACTGCCCCCCCGATACCGCGATCCCGTTGCGGCCCGCGAGTGATAATTACGGCGGTAGCAAGGCGAAAGCCCACCCGTTCACACGAGACTCGCGCCGTCGAAGTCCGCCCGATCGTACTCGACGTCCATCAGCGAGAGGATCGTGGGCGCGATGTCGTACAGATCGACGTCGTCGATCCGAGCGTCGTCGTCGACGAACAGACAGGCGTTGTCGAAACTGTGCATCCCGTTTCGGGGCCCGACATCGAAGATATCCTCGTTCCCCTTGAACCCCGCCTTCAGGTCGAAGCCGTGGTTCGGGATCACGACCAGATCGGGCGCGATGTCGGAGTGGTCGCCGCGGAACGCCTCTTCTCTGGTGACGACTCGTTCGGCGACTGGCGTCCCGTCAGGCCCTTCCCAGGCCTCCAGTTTCGCCTTGAGTTCGTCACGGACCTCGTCGTACTTCTCCTCCGGGACGCCACCGTTGGCCTCCCGATCCTCCAGATTGACGTAGAATCGACCCGGGATCAGCGAGTAGGCCTTCGTCGACTCGTCTATGTCGGCCAGTTCCTCGGGTTCCTCGGCGTCGAACTCGAGCCAGCCCTCCTCCCGGAGCCACTCGTTGCAGTGGACCTCGTGTTCGAGTGTGGTGAACCCGTGATCGCTCGCGACGATCAGCGTCACGTCGTCGGGTAACTGCTCGCGCAGGCGGCCGATGTACTCGTCGACCTGCTCGTAGAACTCGAGGAACTCCTCTTCGTACTCCCCCTCGGTCTCGTAGTCCTCGAACAGGAAGTGATTGACCCGGTCGGTCGTCATGAAGACGCCGAAAAAGAGGTCCCAGTCGTCGGTCTCGACGTACCGCTGGAAGGCCTCGAAACGCTTCTCGATCGTCCTGTGGGCATCTTCCAGGAAGTCAGTCTTGTCGTCGTCGTGACCGAGTTTCGCATTGACGTCGATCCGGTAGTCCAACTCCTCGAGGGTATCACGGAGTTCGTCCGGATACGCCGCCTTTTCGACGCCGGGTGAGAGAAAGCCCGAGACCATCCGCTGGACGTCGCGCTGGGGCGGGAACGTGACGGGGACGTTCATTACGGTCGCGTCCCGACCCGCAGACTGGACACGGTCCCACAATCGCGTCGCCTGGACGTCCCGGCCCATCGGGACGTACGTCTCGTCGGACCCGATCTCCCGATCCTGGAACCCGTAGACACCCGTCTGGCCGGGGTTGACGCCCGTCGTCAGCGACGGCCAGCAGGCCGAAGACTCCGGCGGGACGATGCTGTCGATGGCGCCGGCGGCGCCCTCCTCGGCGATAGCGGTGAGGTTTTCGAAGCGATCCTCGTTGTCGGCGATCAGACTATAGGGGACGCCGTCGATACCGATGAAGGCGACCCGTGGATCGTCGTCGCCGCGTATCCGATCGAACAGACCCATACCTCGCGGTACTTGGGACTGACACAAGAAGGTTCTTCTAGGGGCCCAGGCCGACGGCTCACCGCGACGCCGGCAAATCTCGCGTCTAGTCGTCCCGGTCCGGACGGTTCTCGGGGACGGGACCCGATTCGCTCGGTTTGAAGTTCTCCGGGACGACCGTCAAATGGGCGATCCCGACCGTGGAACGTTCGGCAGCCATTACACTCAAAGCCACGGGTGCCACGCTCAAATAATTACCCATAATCATACCGCATGGGGACACAATCAGGTATAACCGGTGAGAATGACGGTGGTTCGAACAGTCCGAGTCCGTCGCTTCACTCGAACGACCTCCCTGGGGAAATCCTACTCGAACTCTTCCTCGTAGAGATCCTGGGCGTGTTCGATGGCGTCCATCGCAGCTTGCTTGTCCTCCCAACCCAGCGTCTCGACTTCCTTGTCTTCTTCGAGGTTCTTGTAGGTCGCGAAGAACTCGTCGATTTCGTCGAGCGTCTGCTGTGGGATATCCGCCAGATCCTCGATGTGGTCGTACCGGGGGTCCTCGATCGGGACGGCGATGACCTTGTCGTCCTGCTCGCCGTCGTCGTCCATCTTCATCAGTGCGACCGGACGCGCCTCGATGACACAGCCGGGGAACGTCTGATCCTCGACGAGAACGAGTACGTCGAAAGGATCCTCGTCGTCGTAATAGGACTGGGGAATGAACCCGTAGTCGGAGGGGTAGTGGACGTTGCTGTGCAGGACGCGGTCGAGCACGACGCCGGGGACGTCCTTGTCGTACTCGTACTTGTTGCGCTCGCCTTTGAGGCACTCGACGACCGCGTAGATCTCCTCGGGTGGGTTCGGTCCAGTCTCGAGATCGGTCCAGAGGTTCGTCATCACGCCCCTCTCCGGCAGGCCGGAAAAAATGCCTTTCGAGTTACGAAACGAAGCCGAACCACCTGACATCTTGACGAAAACTGTCAGAAGAGAAATTTCGCGTACTGTCGGGACAGTTGACAAAGGTTAAATGTCGTGATGACATTCATCTAAGCATGTCAGAGGCGCAGAGCGAAACCGAGGCTCCGAGCATCGCACGAGAACTGACCGCTTTCCAGCAGAACATCCTGGTAATCCTGGCCGAAGAGGCTCGCTACGGCCTGGCGGTCAAACGCGAACTTGAGACCTACTACGATTCGGACGTCAACCACGGGCGGCTCTACCCCAACCTCGACGATCTGGTCGAGATGGATCTGGTAGAGAAGAGCGAACTCGACAAGCGGACCAACGAGTACGGCCTCACCGAGAAGGGCTACGAAGTCCTTCTCGAACAGATCGAGTGGGAGTTCTCGAAGATCATCCAGACCGAGGACCGCGCGGCGGACTTCGAGGAACTCCTCGAAGCGACCCGGTAGAATCGACGTCCCGTTTTCGCCACATCGCGTGGCGGTATTTCTCACACGAACAGCTACTGGTATCACTTCACCCACCAGCTACCGCATAACGCACTCGCCAGTGACCGGTATTAATCGATCGGCGGCCGGTCGACGCCCGCTACTTCGAAAGCCACACGGAGCGACTCCTCGACGACGGCTCGCTGTTCGTCGCTCGGCCAGGCGTTTCGCGGGTGGTATTCCACGAGGAACTCCGTGACGTGCTCCTCGGTCGCGTCGACGATCCGGGTGGCGTGGTGATTACCCATGAAGTCGGCGAACGCGCGGACGTTCGCCCCGTGGATCGGGCCGTGTTCGTCCTCGACCGCCTCGACGATACTGCGGTTGTCCCGTTCGACGACTTCCCAGTCGGCAACACTCGTATCCAGCGGCCGTTCGACCGCACGCGATCGATCTTCGATCCGTTCGAGGACGACTTCTCCGTCCTCGAGCCACTCGGCCGGATAGCAGACGAGCACGTCCCCGTCGCTCCCTTCGCGGACGCGTGCCTCGAAGCCATGCCTGTCGAGGATCTTCTCGCGGCGCTTGCAGTGCTGTTCGGCCCACTCGGCGTCGGTGCGACGGGCCTGTCGAGTCAGCCGTTCGACAGTCTCGATCACGTCGGCCGGGAGTTCGTCCGCGGTCGGGTTCTCGTCCGGCTCAGTCATCTTCGAACGCCTCGTTGGCCAGCCGATCGGCCCGCTCGTTGACCTCCCGCGGGACGTGTTCCAGTGACCAGTCGTCGAACTCGGTCAACAACTCCCGGACACGAACCCGTCGCTCGCGCAGATCGGGATCGTTGGCATCCCATTCCCCGCGGACCTGCCGGACGATCAACTCGGAATCGCTACGGACCTCGACGGCATCGAAGCCGTACTCGGTGGCGAGTTCCAGCCCGTGAATCAGCGCCTCGTACTCCGCACGGTTGTTGGTCGTGCGCCCGATCCGCTTGCCGCCCTCGGTGACGATACCCCCATCACCGGTGAGGAGTACCCAGCCGATCGCCGCCGGGCCGGGATTACCCCGGGACGCACCGTCGACGTAAACGTGGGCGCGACCCCCACTGTCGGACAACAGCCCCGCGAGGCGTTCGGGATCCCCACCCTGGACGACGACCTTCCCGTCGTAGGCGACAGCGGTCGCACCCGCATGACTCGCCCGCCAGCACTCGTGATCGGTGTTACCGGGTTCGATCTCGACCCCCGCGTCCCGAAGGCGATCACGGGCGGCCGACGGATCGCACTCGATGACTGGCATCGATCGAGGCTATTCCGTCGACGGGTTAGACCTTTCCGGTCAGGACGCCCGATGCAACCGCCCCACGCCGGCCATGAATACGGACTCTCATCCCGGTCGTTCCCCCATCTCCCGGGAGGACATGACAACTGGCGTCGACGAATGCCAAGGATTTAAGTCGGGCGAAGCTGCTACTATAAAAGTGCGATGACACGGTCCACCCGCCAGCGGGAGCGCGAGCGAGAATCCGAGACCGAACAAGACGAACAAGAGGGGGTGCGGGCATGTCCGGAGTGTGATTCTGAGAATCTGGTAAAGGACGGAGATCGCGGCGAGATCATCTGCGAGGACTGCGGGCTGGTCGTCGAGGAGGAGAGTATCGACCCGGGACCGGAGTGGCGGGCGTTCAACCACCAGGAGCGCCAGGAGAAGTCCCGCGTGGGTGCGCCGACCACCCAGACGATGCACGACAAGGGGCTGACCACGACCATCGACTGGAAGGACAAGGACGCCTACGGTCGCTCTATCTCCAGCAAGAAGCGCAGTCAGATGCACCGCCTGCGAAAGTGGCAAGAGCGCATCCGGACCAAGGACGCAGGGGAGCGAAACCTGCAGTTCGCCCTGAGTGAGATCGACCGCATGGCCTCCGCACTGGGCGTCCCCCGCTCTGTACGGGAGGTCGCATCCGTCATCTATCGCCGGGCGCTGGATGAGGACCTCATCCGCGGGCGCTCGATCGAGGGGGTTGCCACCTCGGCGCTGTACGCGGCCTGTCGCAAGGAAGGTATTCCTCGCAGTCTCGAAGAGATCAGCGAAGTTTCCCGCGTCGAGCGCAAGGAGATCGGCCGTACCTATCGATACATCTCACAGGAACTCGGCCTCGAAATGGAACCCGTCGATCCCAAGAAGTACGTCCCCCGCTTTTGCTCGGAACTCGAACTCTCAGAGGAAGTTCAGTCGAAAGCCAACGAGATCATCGAGACGACTGCCGAGAAGGGGCTGCTCTCGGGGAAGTCCCCGACGGGCTACGCCGCCGCCGCGATCTACGCCGCCTCTCTGCTGTGCAACGAGAAGAAGACCCAGCGTGAAGTCGCTGACGTCGCTCAAGTGACGGAAGTCACGATCCGCAACCGCTACCAGGAGCAGATCGAAGCGATGGGCATTCACAGCTAGGCCGGCCCAAGACCATCGTCCCACGCTTCGTCTCGAGTCCCATCACTGTCTGGAATCTGTTGGGCAGAGATCCGATACACGACGAAATATCCGGGAAATTATTCGAGGGATTTCGCCCGGTTGTGATAGTCGCCGCCGCAGTCACAGGTTCCGGGATGGGTCTTGGAGTCGACGATGTCGCCGCACTGGAGGCACTCGTAGGTGGAGGTACTCGTCGGGTCGTTTGCCGCTTCGACGTCTTGCCCGTGTGGCATGACCGAACGTTGACCGTCTATCCTTAAGTATTAATCGTAAGAGGAATGCAAGGACGTTAGAATGCCATTGTGTAACACAGGAAAGGCGGGGGCCGTAGAACACTCCCAGACCAGTTGAGAACGATCAGCAGCCGTCAGAGAGGCGACGAGGGCCGACTGACGACATTCCGACTCATACGGATTAGTGTCGTGATGTACCGGTATCCGTCGACCCCCGGGTCGGCGTCATTCGGAAATAATCTACACTAATCCGTATCAGTCGTCCTCGGCGGGATCACCGGGATCGGTCTCGCGGACACTGGTAGGTTTGGTGCTTTCGAGTTGTCCCGTTGTGTGGCCGTGCCAGTCGATCGTGCGCTGGAGCCACAGTGCGACGGACACCAGCGAGAGCAGGACTGGCACTTCGATCAGCGGGCCGATCACGGTCGTGAAGGCGACGCCGGAGCCGACGCCGAAGACCGCCACGGCGACCGCAATTGCCAACTCGAAGTTGTTCGAGGCAGCCGTGAACCCGATCGCCGTGGTCGTCGAGTAGTCCGCGCCGATCCGGTGGCCCATCGCGAAGCTGACGACGAACATCACGAGGAAGTAGATCGTCAGCGGCACGGCGACAAGCAACACGTCGGTGGGCTGGCCGACGATCCGCTCGCCCTGCATGGCGAACATCACGACGACGGTAAACAGCAACGCGACCAGCGTCAGCGGATCGATCGTCGGGACGAACTCCTCGTCGTACCACTGGACGCCCTTCGTTCGTGTGCCGACGTACCGTGAGGCGATGCCGGCGGCGAAGGGGACCCCGAGGAAGATCGCGATCGCCGTGAACACGTCCCATGGGCTGACGTTGAACGCGTCGATACTGGCTGCGAGCGACTCCAGGCCGAGCACGTCGGGCAGGACGAGCGCGAAGAACGTGATATAGACACCGTAGGTCAGGATCTGAAAGACGCTGTTGAACGCGACCAAGCCAGCGGCATACTCACTGGACCCATCCGCGAGATCGTTCCAGACCAGCACCATCGCGATACACCGGGCCATCCCGATGAAGACGAGGCCGAGGAAGAACTCGGGGCGGGCCGGCAGGCCGGGAACGGTTCCGCCGAAAAAGAGCAGTGCAAGCCCGACCATCAGCGTCGGTCCGATCAGCCAGTTCTGGAGCAGGCTCAGACCCAGGACGCGCCACTGGGCAAATACTCGCGGCAACTGGCCGTAGTTGACCTTCGCCAGCGGTGGATACATCATCAGGATCAGGCCGATCTCGACGAGGTGGAGGTCCTGAATCGGCTGAGTGACTTCGGGAGCGACGTACCCCAGCCCGACGCCGATCGCCATCGCCCCGAAGATCCAGACGGTGAGGTACTTATCCAGAAAGTCCATCGAGCGCGGATCCCCGCAGTCCGGACAGTCACAGTCCGGCCCGTGCTCGTGAGCGACGTCATCCGGCCCGTGTTCGTTGGCGACGTCACTCATCGGCCGTCCCCTCGGAACTCGTCCCGTCGTCGCCGCTCCCATCGAGGGGTCCGTCGTCGCCCACGGTCCCTTCGAGGACCGTTACGATCGCGATCGCGCGGTTGGTCGCTTGGTACTTCTTCCAGCGACCGTCCTTGCGCCCATCGATCAGTCCCGCCTCGACGAGTGCCGAAAGTGCGTGACTCAGGCCGCTCTCGCTGACCCCGACCAGCGGCTGAAGTTCACAGACGCACAGTTCCTCTCGGGCCGCGACCAGTGCCCGCACCAGCCTGTACCGCGTCTCGTTGGCGAGCGCGGCGAGGACATCGAGTTCAGCCTCGACCCGCGACTCCCCGATCGCTGCCTCCAGCGTGTCGAGTTCTGCCAGGCGCTGTTCGACCTCACCGTCACGACACTCCCCCAGTTCGTCTTCGAGATATCGCCGGATCCGGGCTGTGGTCTGACTCATCCACCCTTACTTGAAGAGAAATTCAATTAACACTGTCGATGCACTCGGACGGATGACCGAGTTTAGCGTCATTTTAGATGGGAATAGAAGTCGTAGTACGTCAGCTCGGACAACAAGAAAATTGAGATATCACTAAAGCATTCGTGATCACGAGTCGGCGAACTGATCGCGGCCGGGGCCTCACTCCGCGAGGTCGTCGATCCAGGTTAGCGCGGCCATGGCCTTCGGGAAGCCGATAGTCGGGATCGCGAGGATCGCGACCTGTCGAAGGGTCTCGGGGTCGACGTCCTCTTCGAGACCACGCCGGACGTGTGAGTGAACGGCACCCTCCGACTGGGCTCCGATCGCCATGGCGAGTTTCACGAGTCGTTTCGTCTCACCGTCGATCCCGCCGGCCTCCGAGCAGGCCTTCCCCAACTCGGAATAGGCGTCCCACACCTCGGGGAACTCCTCGGCCAGTTGCGCGGGTGCGTCCGGTAATTCCTCGGGGCCGTCGATCTCGTCCACCATAATAGCCCCTTCAGACGGAGGTAGATTAACTGTTGGGCCGTGGTAGTGACCGAAAGAACGGGTGGTTATCGGCCTTCCAGTCGATCGACGACTGCCTCGGCCAGCGCTTCGAAGTCGGCCTTGCGGGGAACCACATCGACGTCGATCCCGCGTTCCGCTGCCGTCTCGCGGGTCGGCTCGCCGATCGTTCCCACGACCGCCTCGCTCAGCCCGTCGATCACCGTCGCCCGCTGCTTGCGCTCCTCGGCGATCCCGAGAAAGTGCTCGACAGTCAGCGAGGAGGTAAACAGCGCCGCGTCGAGATCGCCTTCAGTGGCCAATCCGACTGACTCGCCAGCGTCCTGCGGGCGGGTCAGTCGATAGAGCACGGTCTCGTGAACGTAGGCACCGGCATCCCACAGGCCCGCGGGCAACGCGTCGCTGCCGTGGTCACTCCGTGCGATCTCGACTCGCTCGCCGTCGACGCGTCCGGCAAACGTCTCGACCAGTCCCGTCGATGAGTACGTCTCCGGGACGACGTCGACGGCGATCCCGCGTTCCCGGAGTGCCGCCGCGGTCGGCTCGCCGATCGCACACACTGTCGCCCCGCCCGGCGTCCATTCGCCAGCGACGAGTTCTGCACCCGTCTTGCTCGTGAACACGACGAACGCGGCGTCCTCGCGGGGGAGCGACCCGCTCGGATCGACAGCCAGCATGGGATCCGCGACCGGCTCGACGCCGAGCGATTCGAGCGTGGCGACCGCCTCGGCGAGCCGTTCGTCGTCGGGCCTGAAGACGGCGACACGAGGGCGTCGGGCTCCTGGGCTCTCCCCGTCGTCCACGCCTTCAGTGTCGACGCCGTCGTCGCGTTCGGCAGTCACTCGTATCCCTCCAGCCACTCGCGGACGTCCTCGCGGACGCCGGCAACCTCGCCGATGACCGTCACTGCCGGCGGTTCGACCCCGACCGAATCACGGGCGTCGACGATCGTCTCCAGCGTCCCGGTGGCGACCTGCTGACCGTCCCAGGTCGCACGTTCGACCAGCGCTACCGGCGTTTCGGGATCCATCCCTGCGTCGATCAGCGCCTGCGTGTACTCGGGCAGCCGAGTGACACCCATCAACACGACGATCGTCCCGCCGGTCGCGGCCAGCGCCTCCCAGTCGACGGCCGACTCCGCCTTGGTGGGGTCCTCGTGGCCGGTGACGACCGTGACGCTCGAAGCGAACTCCCGGTGGGTCAACGGGATTCCCGCCACTGCGGGGCCGCCGGTCGCCGAGGTCACACCCGGGACGACCTCGAATGAGATGCCGTGATCGGCGAGGTGTGTCATCTCCTCGCCACCGCGGGCGAAGACGGTCGGATCGCCCCCCTTCAACCTGACGACTGTCTTGCCCTCCCGGGCACGTTCGACCAGCCGGCGGTTGATCTCAGACTGGGGCGTCCGATCGCCGTGGGCCCGCTTGCCCACGTCGACGCGGGCCTCGGCGGGCACAAGTTCGATGACGTCCTTGCCGGGAAGCCTGTCGTGCATCACGAGGTCAGCCTCTTTCAGCAACCGTCGGGCCTTGACCGTCAGGAGTTCGGGATCGCCGGGACCGCTGCCGACCAGGTAGACCGTGCCGACGTCACCCGTCACGTCGAGTCCCCCTCCGCGTCGTCACGGGCTCGGTCGATCAACTCGGCCGCCCCGCGGTCAGCGAGATCCGCGGCCATCTCGCGGGCCGCCTCGGCGTGGCGCTCGACCGGTAACGTCCGTCGATCGGCCACCTCCTCTTCGCCGTCCGGCGAGAGAACCCGGGCAGTCGTCGTGACGACCCGGCCCTGGAAGAGCGCCCGGACGCCGATCGGGGCGACACAACCTCCACCCAGTTCCTCGAGGATCGTCCGCTCGACGGTCGCCTCGACGCGTGTCCGGGGATCATCGAGCGTCTCGTGAACCCGCTCGACGACTGCCTCCTCGCTCGCGACGACGGCGAGAGTGCCTTGCCCCGGCGCGGGGACGAACTGTTCGGGCGGCAGGCGCTGGTACTGGACGTGATGGGTCAAGCCCAGTCGATCCATCCCTGCCTCGGCGAGGACGATCGCGTCGTACTCGACATCGACCTCACGCTCCAGCGCCCGGCGTTCGACCTCGGCGAGATCCGAGAACCACTCCTCGACGGTCCGCTCGAACTGAGGGGCCTCGTCACCGTCTTTTCCGCCTTCGTCTTCTGTATCGCTCTGTTCTTCGGCTTCCTCGGCCTCGACGCGTGCTTCGTGTTCCGCGTGAAGCGTCGGGGCGAGGAGTTTCTCGACGCGGGTGTCCACATTACCCCGGAGCGGCTGGACATCCAGGTCCGGCCGTTCGGCCAGCAACTGGGCACGTCGGCGCAGGCTCGACGTCCCGACGGTCGCCCCCGCCGGCAGCCCCGACAGGGAAACCCCCTCCGGGGAGACCAGCAGGTCGCCCGCCGGACCGCGTTCGGGGACTGCCGCGACGACTAACCCCTCCCGGTCCTCGGTGGGTACGTCCTTCAAAGAGTGGACGGCCGCGTCGGCCTCGCCCGCGAGAACGCGCTCGTCGAGGCTGTGGACGAACGCGCCCGTCTTTCCCAGGCGGTGGATGAGTTCGTCGTCGATCCGGTCGCCGGCGGTCTCGACCTCCCGGAGGTCGACCTCGTGTCGGCGGTCCGCGAGCGCCTCCCGGACGGTCGCGGCCTGCCGGAGCGCGAGGTCCGACCCCCGTGTGGCCAGGGTCAGCGTGCTGGCTCGGCTACTCATTAGGTCGGTCTCCACGGTCGAGCGGGATAACCCCACCGCTCGACTCTCGGGGCGCGCGTCGCGGAACGTCTCTGCCGCCCGGTCTCAGTACGGCTCGTCCTTCAGGCCGAGACCGTACGCGATCGCGTTCGTCGAGACGTGCAAAAGCGGCGTCGCGACGATCACGACGGCCAGCACCGGGAGTGTGAACGTATCGACGAACCAGCCGGGCGCGGCGACCGCCGTCACGACCAGCGAGCCGACGACGAAGTCGAGCTGGTCGAGCCCGGGCACCGGCGCACCGCGTTCACGGTCGAGTCGGCGTTTGACGAACGACGCGGCGACGTCGCCGAGCATGGCGCCAACTGCCAGCGTAACGGCCACGACGATCGGGAACTCGGGAAGAGTCACTCCCAGTACGTCGCTCACGGCCGGGGCGAGCGCGTCGAGAACGAGTGCCAGTGCGGTTCCGGCGGCCGTCCCCGCGGCCGTCCCCCGCCAGGTCTTGCCATCGCCGAGTATCCGCCGTCCCCCCCAGGACCGGCCGCCATCGATGGGGCGACCGCCGCCGGCCAGCACCGCGGCGTTGTTCGGGACGTAGGCAGGCAACATCGCCCAGAGAGCCGTCGCGACGACGGAGAGCCAAGTCATCGTATCCGGCGGTTCGGACGCCGACGCTTAAGTGATGGTCATTCGTGCCGCCGATGGGCCTTCCGGAACGCGGCAGCAGATCACACCGACGCGAGCGAATTTCCCCAAAGCGTTGAAACGTCCACCCGATCAATAGAGCGTATGAGCGTCACGGGACTATGCACGGTCTGCGGACGCGAGGGCGTCGAGTACACCTGCGATCGGTGTGGCTCGCTCGTCTGTGATCGCCATTACGAGCCGTCACTCGGGTTCTGTGTCGAATGCGCCGGCGAGGTCGGCGGTGGCGGGCGGTTGGGCGAGGACAACCAGCCGGAAGACGACGACACCTACCGTGTCTGATCGAGCCGGAAGACGACGACACCTACCGATTCTGTCCGGTGGAATCGAAGATGGCGACCGTGAGCCGTCCCAGCAGGCGAGCGACGCCGTTGAACAGGTGCAGAGCGATCAGCAGGACGAGGGCACCGACGACTGACGCGACGAGGGCCTCCGGCAGCGTGTCGATGACGATCATGTCGAACCCGCCGGAACCGACGGACGTCTCCATCGACATCGGTCCGAGCGTGATCATCGAGCCGTCACCACCCAGCAACTGGTAGCGCACGCCCGGCAGCCAGTAGACCAGTGGCGCGACCAGCAGTGCCAGCGGGACGATCAGTCCGGTCGTGAGCGCAACGAACGCGACAACGCCGACGAGAAACTGCGCCAGGAAGTACACCACGAGGGCGTAGTGACGGGGTGAGGTCACGACCGCCTTCGCGTACTCGATCATCGATAGTTCTCCGGCGTCGGTCGGCTCCCAGACCGCGTCGACATCCAGCAGCGCCGTGGCGATCTGCGCCTCGATCACGCCCGCGTAGTCGGCGGCCCCGAGAACACCGATCAGTATCGGGATCCCGACGAGCAGCGGGATCAGGACGATCCCGAGGGTCAGCCCGGTGAGGAACAGCGAGAAGTACGCGATCCCCAGCGGAAACCGCAAGAAGAGGTACGCCAGGTTGCGGTACGTTCGTTCGGCAGCCACCACGCCTACGATCCGGCGTGGCACCGACCGGGTGGAGGGAGTTGTCATCGATCAGCCGAACGACCGGTCGGGATACTAATGGGCGTGATTGACTGCAAGCCGGGTAACTCGACGTAACGTTTTTACGTGTCTCGGAAGCGGTTCAGCCGGCGTTTGAGACGCTTGGCGGCCTCACCCGCGGCCTGGTAATAGGCGTCGGGATCCGCCTCACCCGGCCCGCCCGCGTCTTCGCCGGCGAAGATGATTCCCCGTGAGGAGTTGACCAGCCCGACGCGTGTATCGAGATCCGGTCGGTCGGCGAGACCGTGTTCGACCGCCGCCTCGCTATCCCCACCCTGTGTGCCGACACCCGGCACGAGGAACGGCAGATCGGGAACCTGTTGGCGGAGGGCTTGGAGTTCGTCGGGCGCGGTCGCGCCGACGACCAGTCCGACGTTATCGTTGCGGTTCCAGAGATCGGCCAGCGCGGCCACCCGCTCGTAGACGGCCTCGCCGTCGGCGAGTTCGAGGTCCTGGAGATCGGCTCCACCGGGATTCGAGGTCCGACAGAGGACGAACACGCCTGCGTCCTCGCGCCCCAGGAACGGTTCCAGGGAGTCCCGGCCGAGGTAGGGGTTGACGGTGATCGCGTCGGCGTCCAGCCCGTTTTCGTCCAGTGCGGTAGCGTACTGACGGGCCGTATTGCCGATGTCCGCCCGTTTGGCATCAAGCAGGACGGGCACGCCCTTGCCGTGAGCGTAGACGATCGTCTCTTCGAGGGCGCGCCAGCCGTCGGCATCCTCGTAGAAGGCCGCGTTGGGCTTGTAAGCCGCGGCGTGTTCGTGGGTCGCGTCGATGATCCGGCGGTTGAACGCCCATCGCGGGAGGTCCTTCTCGGAGAGGTGCTCGGGAAGACGGTCGGGATCGGGATCCAGTCCGACCGAGACGACGCTTTCGACCGCGTCGATCCGGGCGGCCAGTCGCTCGAAAAAGCCCATACCTGGGGCCACCGGCGCGGTCGACTCAAGTATTTCCATCGGTCACGATTGGTACAATCCCGTCAGTTTGACGTACAGGAAACCCATCGGTCGTGTGGACCGCTAGCGAACCGTTGTCCGATCGGCACGAACGGGAAGACTCAATTAGGCCCATCGGGTTAGGAACACCTGATGACACTCGCGGCGGTGGTGTTCGACCTCGACGAGACGCTCGCCGTGACCGCGCGCGATCGCCAGACGTTGCTCGCGAACACGGTCGGCGAGGCGGGGCTAGAACCGATCGAGTACGGGACCTACGAACGCGCCCACCGCGAGGCAGTGACGGGCGAGACCCGTGCGCGCATCTTCGAAACCATCTACGAGGACGAACCCGTCGATCCCCACGACCTGGCCGAGGCGTACCGTGGCGTCGTCAACGAACACTTAGAACCGGTCGAGGGGGCCGAGGAGTTGCTGTCGACCCTCGCGAACGGCGCCGGCTACCGCGTCGGCCTGTTGACCGACGGCCCGGAACGTGCCCAGTGCTCGAAGCTCGACGCGCTGGGGTGGACCAACCTCGTCGACGCGACCGTCGTGACCGGGACGATGGAGACCCGCAAGCCGGACCCGGCCGCTTTCGAGGCGATCCTCGCAGCGCTTTCAGTCGAGCCCAGTGAGGCTGTCTACGTCGGCGACAAACCGGAGGCCGACGTGGAGGGGGCGCTCGCGGCCGGCATGCGAGCCGTCCAGATCCTCTACCCGGGCGGTCCGGATCCACACCCGCGGGCCGATGCGCACATCGATCGAGAGCGACTCCACGAAGAACTCCTCGACGTGCTCGAAGGACTGTAGCTGTCAGTTGTCCGTAGCTGTTAGTCGGCCGTACTGTTAGTCGGCCGTACTGTTAGTCGGCCGTAGCTGTCAGTCGTCCGTAGCTGTCAGTCGTCCACGGCGGTAACGCAATCGATCCGGCTCGCGACGGTCGCCAGTAGATCCACCACACGTTTCGTCCCCGCCACGGATTCGACGAGGACCGTCACCGACTCGCCCTCCGGTCGCGTTTCGAGTCCCACGTCCCTGCCAGTCGCCCGAGCAGCGTCCCGCGCCAACTGGAATCGGATCTCCAGACTGGACTCTCCCGGTTCGAGCGTGGCCAGCGGTTCCCCATCGAGGAGGACAGTCATCGTATCGTCCCCCGCGTCGATCGATAATCGGCCCAGTCCGTTCGTCTCGCGGCCCTCGATCTCCGCACGGAGCACTTCCGCAATCCGTTCGGCGTCAGTGATGCGATCCTCGACCATCTCAGAGCTCCTCGATCGCGCGCCGGGCGGCCGTTCCCACGTCGATCCCCCGTCGGCGGGCGTACAGGACCGCCGCGGTCTCTAGGGAGATCGCTAGCTCGGACTGGAGGCCGTTGATCGAGGCGACCGCCTCCTGTTTGTCGATCCCTTCGGCGACGACCGCGTCCAGCACCCGCTCGAAGGTCGATCGCTCCCGGAGTATCGACTCGTCGGGGACGTAGTCCGGCGGGACCGTCACCGAGGAGAGATCGAACTGGAGCGAGAGGGTGTCCCCCTCGACGGCAAGTAGTCCTTCGCTGGCGGCGACATCGATCAGTCGCTTGGCCTGTTCGGGTGAGAACCAGTCGCGGTCGAGCGAGAGGTCGACGACGAAGTCGCTGCGGGCGAGCGTGTCGGTCCCCTCCCCGACGAACGGTGCGGCAACGGCCGTCCGGAGACTCATCGTCCGGAGGTGGACCGCTCGCGCTCCTAAACCTGACGATCGCGGCCCGGATTCGAGGGGTTGAAGTACGCCCTGGCACTTCTCTCGAGTATGAAATTCCAGGGACGCTCGACGCGCAAGCGAACTGGCGGCCGACGCCGCCACGCCCGCAACAAGCGCAAGTACGAACTCGGTGACGAACCGACGGAGACACAGGTCGGCGAGCAGAAACTCAAGGTCGTCGATGCGCGGGGCGGCACCGAGAAGGTCCGGGCCGTCACGACCGATGTCGCGAGCGTCGCAACCGAGGACGGCACCGTTGCCGCCGAGATCGAGAACGTCGTCGAGAACGCCGCCAACCCCAACTACGTCCGGCGGAACATCATCACCAAAGGCGCGGTCATCGAGACCAGCGAGGGCGAGGCCCGCGTCACCTCCCGACCCGGCCAGGACGGCCAGGTCAACGCCCAACTGATCGCGTAATTACGTCTCGTTTTCGCTACACTCGTTTCGAAGGTAGCGACGTCACTCCCAGAACGACGTGACCGCGGTAGCGACGCGTTCGGGCGCGGACTCGATGCCCATGTGCCCGATGCCATCGAACTCCTTGACCCGCGCGTCCGCCAGTCGGTCCTCGAGCGTCCACACCGCGTCGCGGAGATGTTCCGGTCCACGTTCCCCCGTCAGCAGGAGTGTCGGAACGTCGATTTCGGAGTCTGCCGGCAGTCGATATCCCTCGACAGCCCGGTTCTCCCTGACCACGGTCTCGACGCGATCGAGCGGTGCCTCCTGGGGCCACCACGGTAATGCGGTCGCGTCGGGCACCCTGCCGGCCTCCTCGATGAACAGCCGGAACGCCACGCGACGTTCGCCCGCCTCGAGACGGTCCTGCATGCGGTCGGCCAGGTCATCGCCCCGATGATCGCCGACCAGCACGGCGGGCTCGTAGAGTACGAGTCGCTGGATTGGGAGGGCCGGTGCGGCCGCCAGAACGCGTGGAACTCCGCGACCGTCGCGCGATCGGCGAACCGACCCGACTGGATCCAGCCGGTTGGGGTCACGCGGATGTCCTCGATAACCGAGTCCGTGTCCGCCAGCGCCTTGAGCCCACCCACGTCGAAGTCCGTGGGGTACTGCTCGCCCATGCTCCTGGCCGGCAATACCTTGTACTGTGGCTCGCCTGGCTGGCCCAGGGAGGTGTATCCGGCGACGAAAGACGAATCGTCGAAGGCGTCTTCGACAGCCCCGGCCGCCCCCTCAGTCACGGTGACGACGAACGGCGTGTACTCGTCCTGGCTGGGGACCAATCGCACTGACAGGGTCGCCGCCGGCACCCGTTTGGCGAGGGAAACGAACGGCAGCTGCTCACAGGTGATCTCGTAGACGGCACGCACGGCCAGAGAGCGGCCAAACGCTGGGAGTCCAAATGTGTGTTGAAACGCATTCGAGACGTCAGAGAGAGTTCGGAGTCGGTCGTTCCCGGCTTACGACGGCCGTGGTGCGGCCTTCTGTAGCGCACTCTCGGCGATGTTGCTCCCGTAGTCGGCAGTCCGGGTCAGCGAGTCGACGACGAGCCCGAGCCGCTGGGCGCGCTGTGGGTCGTCAAACTCCCGGATGAGGTTGTCGACCTCGCGAGCCTTGCTGTCGACCTCGTCGATGCGACTCCGCGCCTCGTTGGCGAGGGAAACCGCCTCGTCCGGGTCCTCGCTCAGCAGGGCGTCCATCGCAGTCTCGGGCACCGAGACGGCGATCTCCTGGAGTTCCTGGAGAGCCGCAGCCTCCTCGTCGGGGACCGAATCGATCTCCTCGGCGATCCCGGCGATCTTGGTCGCGTGGTCGGCGATACGCTCGAGTTGTCGGGCGCCCGACTGATAGTCGAAGACTGTCTCCCGCGGGAATCCGATCTCGGTGGCCGTCGTCGGGTCCCGCAACACCGTCCGGAACACCCGCGAGACCATGTACCACAACCGGTCGACGTCGTCGTCCCGTTCCATGACGTCCTGGGCGAGGTCGTCGTCGTCGGTGACCAGCGCCTCGACGGCGTCGCCGGACATGGTCAGCGAGACCAGCCGCATACGCGTGATGGCGTTGTGTACCGACAGCTCCGAGGAGTCCAGCAGGTCCTGGAGGACGACGCGTTCGCCGGTCTCCTCGATGACCTCCAGGCCCACGAGCCCCTGAGTGGCGTCACGGACGACGCGACGCTGGGCGGCCGTGATCCGGGTCGCCCCCAGTTCGATGATGTCGAACCCGCTGACGTACATCGTCATCACCGCGCGGGTCAACTCGGTTTCCCCGGTCAACCCACTCACGTCGAGAGTCCCTCGCGTTCGTTCCTCCTCGTCGCGCGGCGAGAGCAACAGGAAGTCCTCCTCGGAATGGAACTCGACGATGCTACCGGCGCTCACCTCGTTGTCCGTCGCCCAGTCCTTCGGCAGTGACACCGTGTACGTGGAGCCGCCCGTGACCTGGACCTTGCGGGTCTCCATGTCTCGCGTGTCGTCCCCGGGCCAATATAAATCCACCCATATCTATTTATCTTACGGAGCAATAGTGATACACAACCGTCGACGACCTGATCCACCCGGACTCGATATTTTTTGGTCTCCTGATGATAGAATATAATCGATATAAGGAATGCTAACCACGAAAGGGAGGCAGGAATATCGGAGTTTGACGCCTTGAGAAGGTGATATCCCAGACACGTCGATATCCCCGGAATGGAAGTACAAATACTAAATAGACCTATATAGATAAAATACTGGGCAATAGAGATAATAGTAGGGTATTTACTTTCCCTTCGGGTATGGACGTCTCAATGTGGGACGGCTCCGTCGACCGTCGAACGTTCCTCGCAAGCACAGCAGGGGTCGCCGCGGCCACCCTCTCGGGGTGTATCACGACGAGCGCACAACCACCCGACGTCGCCGGTAACTGCGAGTCCGGAGCGGCCGGCGGGCCGACGCTGCGCTCCGGCGGTTCCTCGACGTTGTTCCCGATCGTCCAGCGAGCGGCGTCCTTTTGGATGTCGAACTACCCGCCGACCGACCGGGAATACTGGGGCCCGAGTCAGTACGGGATCGAGACGGACCAGCGTCTGGCGGACTACTGGGCGGGCAAGTACGGCTTCGAGCCGACCGGGAGTTCCTCGCCACCCTTCCAGGTGACCGTCGGATTGAGCCACTCGGGGACGGGCCTGGAGAAGCTCATGAACGGCCAGGTGGACGTCGGAAACGCCAGCGCGCCGGTCGCCGCGGAGTTCCCGGAGATGAGCGAAGACGAGTTGGCGTCGTTCACCAACCACGTGGTCGGCGTCGACGCCCAGCCGCTGGTGGTCAGTCCGGCGGTCTACGACGCCGGGGTCACGCAGTTGACCGCCGAGCAGGTCCGGGCGATCTACCGGGGCGAGATCACCGACTGGAGCGAGATCTCGACCTACGACGGACCCGAGCGCTCGATTCAGGCCGTCGGACGCGCCGAAGGGTCGGGTACCGACACGGCCTTCCGGGTGAACATGCTCGGGAGTGCTGATGCCAGCATGGACGGCGTCGACGTCCGGCGCGGGCAGAACCAGCAAGTGAAGAACACCGTTGCCAACTCCAACAACGCGATCGGGTACATGGCGCTGGCCTTCGTCGACCAGGACAGCGCGCCGGCGATCGCCCTGGAGTTCGAGGAGACGGTCTACCGTCCCGGCGAGAACCTCGCCGAGAAGTCCTACCCCCTCTCGCGTGACCTGCACTGCTACACCTGGGAGGGGACCTCGGCCATGGAGGCGGCGTTCCTACACATGATCGTCAGCGAGTTCGGCCAGCGGAACTTCGTCAGTAACGCCGGCTACGCGATGCTGACGGACGAACGACGGGCCGAAGAACTGGACAAACTCCCCGACACGCAAGCATGAACGTCAGGGCACGCACGGCCGCGTTCGACCCCGAGACGACGGCCATCGCGGGCGTCGTCGGCGGGCTCGCGGCACTGACGGTCCTTGCCTTCGTCACGGGCGTCGTGAATCCGGCCTACGCCGCCGGCTTGTTCTGTCTCTCGGCGCTCGTGGGCGTTCTCACCCGCCAGGGACCGACGATGAAGGTCCTGCTCGGGCTGGCGGCGCTGTCGACGGTGCTGGTCCTCGGACTCATCATGGTCTATCTGTTCGTGAAGGCCTGGCCCGTACTCGAGAAGATGGGGCCGGACCTGCTGGTCAAGACGAGCGAGCCGCTCTGGGACACGAGCGGGCACGTCTACTCACTGACGCCGATGATCTGGGGGACAGTCGTGACGACGGGTATCGCCGTCGCGGTCGCCGGCCCGCTCGGCCTCGCAGGCGCGGTGTTCATCAGCGAGATTGCGCCGGGCTGGGCCCGCGAAATCATCAAACCCGCAGTCGAAGTTCTGGCCGGCATCCCCTCGATCGTCTATGGCTTTCTCGGGTTCATGGTTCTCAACCCGTTCATGATGTACGAACTGAGCGTGCCACAGAACGGGACGCTGCTGATTGCCGGGCTTGTCATCGGCGTGATGGCGCTGCCGACAGTCGTCTCGGTCGCCGAGGACGCCCTGGCGGCCGTCCCCGAAGAGATGAAAAGCGGGTCGCTCGCGCTCGGGTCGACTGACTGGCAGACGACGACCGCCGTGACGATCCCGGCGGCGCTGTCGGGCATCTCGGCGGCCGTCCTGCTGGGCGTCGGCCGGGCCGTCGGCGAGACCATGGCCGCGGTAATCATCCTCGCCAACGTCACGGAGTTCCCCGTGCCCGGATTCAACGTCTTCGACAGCACGGTGTCGCTGACGAGTCTGATCGCCAGCCAGTACGGGAATGCGAGCGGGATGCACCTCTCGGCGCTGTTCGCCGCGGGCGTCGTACTGTTCGTGACGGTCATGCTGCTTTCGGTCGGCTCCCAGCTCATCGAACGCCACATGGAGCGGAAACTGGGAGGGAACCAATGAGCGCCGACACGATGACCGGGACGCTCGTCCGCTCGGAGTCGACGACGATCGAGCGCCTCGGCGCGGTACTGACAGCGCTGGCGGCGCTGACGATCGCACTCTCGATCCTCGGGCTGTTCGTCATAGTACCTGTCTCGACGACGGTCGCCGGCGTCGCAGTGTCCCGGTTACTGGGCGCGGGACTGCTCGCGGTCGGCCTCGGCGTGATGGCCGCCGGAGTCGGTTCACAGTGGGGTCCCCTCGACGCCGACCCCAACCGCCACGGCAGTCCGACCGACGGCGTCCTCGTCGGGCTCGTCTGGCTGGCGACGGCCGGACTGGTCGCCGCGCACGTCGCCGGAACGCCCCTATGGCCGCTGATCGCCGTCGTCTTCGGCGGCCTCGCGGCCGCGGGGGCGACCTTCTCACAGGAGGACATCGGCGTCCCGCTGATCGGCGGCGGCTTCGTCGCGTTCGCCGGTGGGGTCCTCGCGACGGGGACCATCGGGCCCGGCTGGCAGTTCGCCCCCGCGGGCTTTTCGGTGACGCTGACCGGCACGGTCGGCGCCCCGCTGATCGCGTTCGGCGGTGGCCTCCTCGGCGTGTGGATCGCCGCCAGGGTCGCGGGCGGATTCGGCGCCCGTGGCCGGCAGAACGGTGCTTACGGCCTGATCGGGGCGAACGCCCTCGGCATGCTGTCGCTGTTGCTTGCGCTGGTGGGGTTCATCGTCTCGAAAGGGATCGGTCCCGCGACCGAGGGGATCCGTTACGGACTCTTCTGGCAGCCGCAGTTCTGGTTCGAGGCACCGATCATCGACGAGTACGTGATCGTTCACGGCCCGGAGCTGTGGTTTCACTGGCCGTTCGTGATGAACGGCTACACGCAACTGTCCGACGCGATCAACGGCGTCCTGCCGGCGATCGTCGGCACCGTCTGGCTGGTGATCGGGACAGTCGTCTTCGCGGTCCCGCTGGGCATCGGCGCCGCGGTCTTCCTGACGGAGTACGCCGAACAGGGCCGGTTCACCAGTCTGATCGAGATCGCCACCAACGGCCTCTGGAGTACACCCAGCATCGTCTTCGGGCTGTTCGGACTGGCCTTTCTCGTCCCCCGGCTGGGCAACACGCCGTCGCTGCTAGCCGGACAGTTGGTACTGGCGTTCATGCTGCTGCCGGTCGTGGTGATCACGACGCGGGAAGCACTGCTCGCAGTCCCCGACGAGTACCGTGACGCCAGCGCAGCACTCGGGGTGAGCAAGTGGGAGACGATCAGGAGCGTCGTACTGCCGGCGGCGATGCCGGGGATCATCACCGGCGTCATTCTGGGCGTCGGCCGGATCGCCGGCGAGACGGCACCTATCCTGCTGGTGCTCGGCAGTCAGCCGTTTCCGCGGGACGCACCGGAGATCTTCTCGCTGACCGGCGGGTTCCCGTTCGTGGAACTGAACCTCGTCCAGCCGGCCAGCGCTCTGCCCTACCAGCTGTACGCGGTCATCTCCGGCGGCGTCGGCGACGACGCCGCCTTCGCGTGGGGGACCGCCTTCGTCCTGCTGTTGGTCGTACTGAGCTTCTACGCGATCGGGATCGCCTCGCGGGCGTTCTTCAGGAGGAAACTCGACCAATGAGTTACACAGCACAACCCCAAGCCGAGTCAGACGCCGACGCACAGACAGACCGACAGACGACTGCCGGGGAGACCGACGAAGCAGTCCGCGACGAGTGGATCAGCTACGACTTCGACGGCGAGACGAAACTCGCCGTGGAGAATCTG
>NZ_SPQG01000008.1:138351-158379 GCF_004944975.1 Halorhabdus amylolytica | reverse complement strand
CTGCCGATGTTGTTCAGGACGTTCAGGTAGACCTCGCGGTTGCCGGCCTCCTTCATCTGTTCGGGGAACTGCGTCACGAGTTCGATGGACAGCCGGAACTCCCGCCCCTTTTCGAGCAGCGTCGTCAGTGTGTCCGAGACGACGACCGACGACGCTTCGTCGATGAGCAGGTTCACCACGTAGTTGTCCGGTTTTCGGGCCAGTTCGTCGCCGTCGCGACGCTTGACAGCATCGTAGAGTTGCGTCAGAATGACGCCGGTCATCACGCGTGCAGCTTCGTCCCGGAGATCCCCGAGGTCGAAGATGACGACCTTATCCTCATTGAGGAGGTCGCGGAAGTCGAACTGAGACTCAGTATTGTTGAAAATCCGCCGCAGGTGGGTGTCCTGCGTGATGTAATCCATCCGGTTGCTCACACCACTCACGATGTTTGAGAACGACGTCGAGTTCGATCGTAAGTGCCGCTCCAGCTTTTCAGCCACTTGCGGGTCGCTCGCTTGCGGTGCATCTGCGGGCGTCGGGTCCGGCGGCCCGGCGGCGTGGAACTGTGTCACTGCGTGTTCGAGCTGGTCGTGGGTAAAGTAGTCTGTATCTTGGCGGAAGTGTCCATTCTCGAGGCCGTATTCTTCGTCGTACATCGCCTTAATGAGATACTTGATGAGCGTCGGCGAGGCGATGGCGTCTTCGTACCGCTTCGGCCCCATTACGAGCTTGATGAGCTCCTCGTAGTGGTCCGCTTTGTCCTGGATAGCGTCGACGCGACGAACGCCATCTTCCAGTGCCGGCGTGATATCGAAGAACGCGAAGCCAGGCAAGATGTCGGGGACCGAGAAATGGAGGACGTTCTCCTCAAGGTCTGCTGTACCGAAGCGCTTCGCGTGAGCCCGCATATAGTTCTCCGGCAAGCTCCCACCCTTGGAGTCGATCAAGAACACCGGGCCCGTCGTCTGGTCATACAGCGACAGCGCGTCGTTGATCAGGGCGACGGACTTGCCGGCACCACTTTTCGCGAACCGGCCGACGTGGAATGGAAGGAGATGTGGCGGAATCCGTATGGGCTCTGATGTAGGCGTTCTATCTTCTCCAAGTCCTCGGCCGATCGCCATCCCACTGTCCGTGAACGCGTTCATATGGTCTTGCGCTGGGAGGGGAAGCGGCGTTCGACTCTCCGGTTGAGCGTCGGACCCACGCCCGCCTTCGGTCGTAAGATCGGTTGACGGGGGCACGACGACGAAGTTCGCTAGCTCAGACGGCCCAAGGACGAGATCCGGGCGTGTCTTTCGCCACTTACTCTTGGTACTCAGGGTGGCGTTGAACACTCTGTCCGCGTGTCTTGTAGCTCGCCGTCGCTTCCGAACTCCGTGACGAATGCGCTTTGGCCGAACGCGATAGTAGGGTCCGTTGAGGTGGTCGAATACGGAGGCGATATCGTCGAGGCGATGATCGACTCGTTCTCGTTGGTGATCGTCCGTCACGAGCGCGAGGGCCCGCATATTCACCGTGAACGTATGCTGGGGTTCCTTCTCGTCGATGGCTTCGACACGCTCCCGGCCTCCGATGTCAAGATACCGTCGCTGTCGCCCGGTATTGGATGGACTCTGTGATTCATTCTCGGTGTTTCCGAGGAGCTCTCCGAGGAACCAGTCCATAAGTCGGTCTTCACCTTCCCGGAGCTTCCGCTGGCGCTCGCGGGCCTCGTGCGTCCAGTCCTGCTTACGCTGGAAAAGAACCTGAAACGCGATGGGATGATCGGCTCTCGTGAGCTGGTCGATAAGTGAAGCCAGCGGGGCACGGGCGTGGTCGTCATCTTCGTCCTCCGTGTCGAGGAACTGTGGTAGCGTCGTCATCCAGTCCTCACGCCGGGTGGTGTCTCCATGCCACGCAATTCCCAGTGGCGTCGTCTCGTCAACGCTCGGTCGTTCGTTCTCTGGTCGCTGCTCTCCGTCATCAGTCTCGCGATCGAGCGACCCAGGCTCTGACACCTCGTTCTCGGACCCGGTTTCGGACAACAACTCATCCGTTATTGATGCAGAGGAGCTCGTCGAGAGAACGCTCCCCCCGTCACCGACCGGGCTTCGACTGGTACTATCGGATGCCCTTGAGGTCTCAGTATCAGGTCGGGGGTGATCTAGGGGTTGCACAACGCTACTGGGATCTTCATCCCCGAACTCGTCACTCGTTGTTCCATCATCACGATTGCTGATGCGAACTGTTCTCGATGGAATCAGCTTCGCCTCCAAGTCAAGGGTCACTCGTTCGAAGGTTACCGTTGGAGGGTACAATGTTCGAAGACGCTCTTCGAGCGCATCTAGCCGCCGATCGGCGCCGTAGTAGAACTCGACAGGTTCCTCCTTCCCCTCGCTTATTGCGAGGAATTCGAAGACTGGCGGCAGATTACCAAAGGGACCAAGCTTTCCCAAGAAACCATCACTGTCAGCATCGAGGCCGTGGAGTCCGGCTAACTGTCGGACGACTGTCTCCGGGGCGAGGTCGCTTCTGGAGGGTGTGATTCGGATGTATTCGTCCCCGTAGTCGTTGGTCGCCGTCTCCGATGAGCGCTGTTTCTCAGTCATCGTCTTGAGACGCTGTTGTGGTCGTTTCGCCGCCGTTGGCACGCGCGTCAGCAGGTCGACTCTCCGGGGGCACACTGGCCGTCGGTTCGGACTCGAGATCGCCTACATCCGCAGCGCCGCCGTCGATGACGTGGGCCTCGTAGTCGCTTGCTCGGATCCGGAGCGGGAACCAGCCCTCCTGGTCGATGCCCACGAGCCCCTCTGAGTAGCCATCCTCGTCTTCGCCGGCCTTCGCTGAAGTGACCCAGTTCACCTGGCGTTCGCTGAGATCGAACCACTTGGCAATCTTCTCCTTTTCCTCGTTGACGCGGTGGAGGACAGTCAGCGAACAGAGGTTCGCGATGGTTCGGGCCTCTGGCGTCAGCGCGAATTCACCCCCCGTTTGCGTGATGAATTCGAGGCTCAGATCGAAGTGGCGACTATGCCGAACCGCCGTCTCCAAGAACTCCAGTGAGACGGCGTCGTTCATCAAGTAGTGCGCTTCGTCAATGCAGAAGACGACCCGCTTGTCGGTCTGTTTCACCCGCTCGTAGACGCTATTGAACAGCACTTGCATCATCAGACTGGTCTCTGCCTGACCGCGGGTGCCCTCCTCCTGGTGGAGATCGAGATAGATGACCTTCGAATCGAGGTCGAATTCGGAGGGACGGGCCAAGTTTTCGAGTTCTCCACCCTCACGAAACGAGGGGCGGAGGTCCTTGAGCAGGGACTGTACATCGGATTGGACGGCTTCCTGCTCGCCTTCAGTGACGTAGCCATATTCCTCAGGGACTTCCACCATTTCCTCGAGTACCGTGATGACGTCGTGGATGGTGGGCGAGTCTCGGGAGTGTGTCTCCGGGTCGCGGGTGATACCGCGCTTCTCGTAGGCTTCCTGGACAGCACGCCGGAGCGTCTGGTTGCGCTCACCGAGCGGATGGTCCGCGACGTGCTCGAAGAACGTCGCGAAGAAAGTCATTACCCAAGTGATCTGCTCACCCCACGGGTCGATGTCGTCGACCTTCTGCAAGACGTGCTCGGGCGTCGGCTTGATCTCCAGCGGGTTCAGACCCCGCCGGCCACCGACCGTGATCCGCTCGCCATCGAGCGCCTCGTTAACGCCGGCGAACCCCTGCATCGGGTCGAGCATAATGATCACCGTATCCTCGTCGAACATCGCCCGCCGCACTAGGCGAAGCTTCGTCGCGAACGATTTGCCCGCCCCGAGCCGCCCGATAACCATCATACAGTAACCAGTTTCTCGCTTGAAGCGGTCAAGGATGAGCGGACTCGAATTCAGCGCGTACGTGCCATACTCGATCCCAGGTTCAGCAAATGCACCGGAAACGAAGGGGAACATCGCGCCGACAGCACCGCCGAGCATCGGCGTCTTGCTGTCCAGTATCTCGTTGAACTGATCGAGGGCAATCGGGCTCGCCGAGGTAAACGTCTTCAGCTGGGACCAGCGCGGCGTCACCGGCGTCAGATTCGCAGGCGCTTGCCGGGCGGTCGTCGACACTGACTCAGTATCGATAGTCTCACGCTCATCGCCTCTAACTGTGAGATACATCGAGATATCGAACGCTTGCATCGTCGTATTCCGGAGGACGTCGTACATCTCCTGGTGGTCCTCAAGGTCCTTTTTGACGCCCCGAGCGCTCGCCCGATGCTTCTCGGTCAGGTATTCGAAGTCAGCTTCAAGATCCTCGATTTTGTTCTCCAACGAATCCAACGTTTCTCGCGTATCACGAGGGTCGATGTGAATGCTAATGTCCGTCTGCTGGGTCTCGGCAGCCGCGTATAATTTCTCGAGGAAACCGTCCATCGGCGCGTCGGGATACTCTCCAACCCAGAGACTTTGTGCCCACTGATCGCCGGTACGAATCGCACTCGGCGTCCGTTCGATACTCGAGGGCGAAATGACGGTCTGATGAATCTCGGGAATGCCGTCGAGGTCTGTACCGTCTGCGTCGTACTCGACAGTGAGCGCGGGTTCGGACGACTGTTCGTCGCCGTCGGGCTCGTCGACCGTTTCGTCGTCAGTATCGGATTCCGTCTGTTCGCTCGCCGAATCGCTCTCGTTACCGAAGGGCAGAACGTCTCGAATCATGATTTGGTGATTACTGGCGCCGTACGAAGCACCTGTTCGGGATTACCGTACTCGATCTCAGTACCGGACCAGTACTCCGCGATCAACTGCGTCAACTCAGCTGCGTCGATAACGCGCGTATCACAGCCCTCGATACCACGGAGGCCACGTTCCACTCGCCGCCGGCGCTCGTCGAGTTCCTCGAGCATGACGGCCCGCTCTTCTTCTTTCGGTGGCGCCGTCCAGATCTGGACGAGGATTCCGATGAAAGGGACGCCGGCGAGTTTCTCAATCAAACTCTCCCGTTCGTAGCGGACCTCTTGGGGCTGTACCGGAATAATGAGATAGTGATCTCGAATCGTCATCTGCCGCTGGGCTAACTCTCTGTCGTACCAGTCGATGTATTTCTGGATGAGTGCCTGCAGTTTTTCGTTGGATTTGACGTCCGGATCCGTGAGTCGATCCTCGTACCGACTGATGTACTCGGTCGCCGGGAACGCTTGTGTCGTCGAGTAAATCTGGATCGGAAACTCGACCGTCGTATTGACGAAGTCCTGGAAGGCGTTCGTCTTTTGCTCCCACTCGTCGTCGGTTGCAAGGGCCATCGTCGGGGGAGTAACCTGTATCGCACCGACGATCCCCCCATCAGTCCGCTCGATGGCGTCGTAACTCGGATAGACTCGTTCGATGTGGGTGTACTCTTTCGCCTCTTCATGAGTGACTTCAGAGTCGCTACGCTGGAAGTTCGCGAACAGGCCGAGCCAATCGAGACTGTCTGTGTATTCTGGTGTCAGGTAAACAAACAGGCCACCTACCGCGATCGCGAGAATTGCGAGTGGAATCGTGAGAGCGGACACCTGAATGCCCCAGACAGTCAACGACGAGGGAATAACGACCTGAATAAAGAGAACAACGAGAACACCGGGAAGACCCGCGACAGCGAAATCGGTCAACGTGTATTTTCCGAGGAACTGGGTATCGGTACCGAGCGACTTCGGAATACGTTTTGCAGGATCAGTGACGCCGTTCATAAGTGCGTATTAGTGGATGTATCGTGGTTGCTCATCCCGCGAATGGTGATCTTGTGTTCGAGACTGTGGATCGCGGAAGTGATCGTTCTGTGAGCGGTCGTATGTTTGCCCGTGTTGGCTCTGACTCTCATTTACAGAACCTCCAGTAGTGGTGGTTGAAGAGGTGTTACCGCTGTTTCCGCCGCTCCCGCCATCCCCGTTGTTTCCCAACACGTCTCGAAGCCGTGACCCTGCTTGATTCAACCGCTGACCGGTTGCGTGGGCTCGAGAATTCCCCGAATTCAGGAGGTATTGGCCATCTGTCGAGACAGCCGGCTGATCGCGAACTCCACGGGCGAAGTTCTTCCCTCCTTGCTTGGTTATCTGGATCCGTTCTCGGGTGTTTGATACCCGCGTACGGGCCCGTTGGGCAGACATATGCTGAGAGACACGATCAGCCATAAAGAAGAGGGCACCAGCCTGCCAGAACAGGACAAGTGGAGAGACGACAGCGAGTAACGGGATGATGAGTGCCGTCAGCCAGGCTCCGAACTCGCCGGCTGACGGGCCAATACTGGTTCCGAGGAGGTCACCGAGTCGGAACAGGAGTGCAACCGGGACAGTCATGAATAAGAACGGCACGTAGAACCCGGCCAACTTCTTCATGAATTTCGAAACCAGTGAGAACGGTCCCACACCGGGGATCCAGAAAACGATGAGGAGCGGCATGAGGAGGACGAACAGATAGAGGGCTACATGGCGAGCGAGATAGATCAAGCCGATCAAGATGAACAGTAGGAAGTTCGCAGATAGTGCGACAATTGTTCCGAGCACACCCATCCCGCCAAAAGACAGCTGCTGGAAAAGCGTGATATTAGCCACGGAAGGGATGAGAAATTTGGCCAAAGCATCCATGAACTGTAAAGAGAGAGCAGTAATCCACCACCAAGAGAGGACACCTAATAAGCCAGCGAATGCTCGCTTCTTGAGTTTTGATCGATGGTACCCGTTGAACAGGTGGCTTGTGGATTCAAGAAATATCACTATACCAATGGATAAAGCAAAAAGAGACAATGTCAGTGGGATCATTGTGTTCCAATAATATCCGTGGATAGTCGGCCAAGCGCCGTTCGTCGGTTGATTGAATACAGCATCAGGATGTGGAGTACCTACAACCGTCTGTAAAACTGCGTCTCCATGTGTCTCAATAACCGTCCTAATCGGAGTAAACAGTATTCTGAGTAATTCCTGAATCGCACCGATAATGATATCGCCTAAGACACCGCCACCACCCCCACCATCTCCATCACTTTTGGCTACAACTGGTGTACTCTCAAGTACTACTAAGCCGAAAAAACCGATAGTTAGCTCGAGAACATACGATCGAGTACTACGCATTATCTCCACCCCCATCCAACAGCTCGATGTCGACGTTCTCACAAGAATGTTGGATAGCGGCTTGATCACGAATATGATAGCCTCCAGAAAGTGTCGCTTTGATCGGCTGCTCAAAATCACCGTGAGGGGTTTGCACAACGACAGCTAGCTCAGCAGTATCTCCTTCACAAGAGACTTCATCAGTATCGCTGAAGACGAGAACACGTCGTTTCTTGAGGAATTCTCTCTCTATCCCGGGAGCGAGGAATTCATTGGATGGATTGTTAGGTCGCTCGAAGACCGTATCCACAAAACTGTCTCCTTCGATCACCTCCGGTGCGTTCGGATAGGGAGTATTCCTGAATCCGATGTTGTAGATCCACGTCGGTCCAGTCCCGACGTTTTCAAGGGTTACGATCAGTCCACCAGTGCTGTTTTGATCATCCTCAGCAAGTTCGGGCTCGACAGCCACAACGTTGATTTCTGGACGTAGCTCTACGGAAAGCGAAGCGGATGATTCACCGGAAATCGCGACGAGTTCGTACTCGCCGGCCGTGTACGATCCGCCGGTCTTGAAGACGATCTGGAGTTCCGCTCTCGTTTCCCCTTCTGCGACGCCAGTTTGTCTGAACAAATTCCCATCCGGGTCGATGAGATTGATTCGATCGATATCGTGATCCTGGGGAAGCGTAACGACGAGATTCGGACCCTCTATGTCGACATCCTCAAACACTGAATCCGCAGGTGGAGTGAATTGACTCGTCGTTGTTTCGTTCTCGTTAGTACTCTTGGAACAACCGGCTACCCCAGCAAAGAGGGTCGCACCGGTGTACGCCAACAGCTTCCGGCGGCTAATGGACTGCTTTGCGGACGCTTCGACCGTCGGTGATGAGTTATTTTCAGTCATAGTCCTCTCCATGGTGGCCAAACTCGCCACCCCGTGAATCGGTCAATGATGAATACCGCCAAAAGAAACAACGAGACTGGAATACTGAAGCGGAACAGTGTTGCCAACAGTTGCAGAATCGGGCCCTGGAGAAGGACACTCGCAGTATCGCCGGTATACCCTGGACGATTCCGCCACCAGTGTCCAGGTTCGTACCGGGCGGAAACACCGTCCGGCGGCCGCTCCAGGGTGACTGTTACCGTACCGTTTTCACTTGTATTCAGGCGGCGATCGTTGACGACGACGTAGCCGTCCCGCTGTCCCGTGTTGATCGGAGTGCCGTCCTCCGCGCGTTCGAGACGAACCTGTACCGTGGCTGTCCGCTCTGTTGTGTTCTGTACTGACAGCGTCAGGTTACTCTCGTGGATTTGGACTCGTCCGAACTGCTCGGTCGGACGGTCAGCGTGGACGCCACGCACTAATCCCCATGCTCGGACGGATGAAAGATTCTCATTCGTCGCCGTTCGAGTCGCGATGCCGAAGCTGGCCGTGTATGGTTCGGTAAGTATGTCGAGCTGTACATTGTCGGAGAGTTGTGGTGGCTCTATTTGTCGTCCATAGACATCGAGAATCGTCACGTTGCGGCGCGGTGTCGGTGTTGGTCCTGTCTCGATAGGATAGGCGTTGACCTGGAGCGGATGCAGCGGTGAATGAATTGTCCGCTGTCCATTGTTTGAATCCACAACGAGCGTATCCCAGTCCGTGTCGCGAGAGGAATAGAACCGCCAGACTCCCCGTACATCTCCGTTCGGTAATTTATGACCGAGCCATGGCTGGTTTTTGAAGACGACCAATCCGAGATCGCCGTTCGGATACCGTGCAATGAAGCCCAGTACGACGAGTTCGTATTTCGTGACCTGAATCGAATCGGATACTGTGACCTCCTCCCTGGGGTAGGTAATCGACGTCCGCCAGTTCACACACTCCCCGGCGAGGTCGTGGTTGGTACACTCTTTGACCGTCTTTTGCAGTCGAACAGAGATATTCGCCTGCAGAGTTAATCGTTGACTGAGGCCGGCAATATCATCCAGGGTATATGACAGTGCCGGCGTATGTGAACCTGAAGCACTCGAGTTTTTCGCACCATCGACGAATAGCGTTGTCTCCTCGATCTGGTGGCGCTGTAGACTCCAGTAGACACGACGATCACCGGAGGTATCGTCCGGTGGGACAACGACCCGATAATCGACTGTTCCACGAAGCGTTCCGTTTGGCGCAACGTACAGCGGTTGATGTGACGGAGAAAGTCGAGCGTGCGTCGACGGTTGGACGGAAAATATCTCGGTGTACGCTTCCCGAATGAATCGCCCATCAGTGAGGCTCGCATCCGGTGGATGGATCGATACGGAGCGGTTTGTTGCCGGGAACTCTTGATGGTCCCCGCGGTTCCACTGATCGACGGCCTGTGGAGGCGAATCAAACGGAATATCCGTTCCTCTCCCCAGTTGTTCCATCGCCGACTCACCATTTTGCGTCGACCCGTTCGTTCCATCCTGATCGCCGGACCACAGTTTATAGAACGTCTCCTCCGGGACATTGTGGTCCGTACTGTTCGGGGGATGGGCGTTGGTTGGTCCAACCGCTATTGCTCCGAGGAGGGGAGAAGCGATGATCACCATGAGTACGATTCCGGTTGTTCCATCAGAATCCACAGCTTGTCCCACCAACCACGATATTATTGAGAATGAACTGGACGATCTCCGTACCGAGTGGTGCGACGATCACACCCCAGAGCAGGCCCTGATTGCGGACCGTCTTCATTTCCTTTTTCCAGTCTGACCGTCGCGTAAACGGAATTGCCACAGTAGCACCGAGTGCGAGAACACCGCCGACGAGCGGGCCCCCGAATTGGATGATGGCGAAGATATTCTCGATCGTGGCGGCGATGTTTGTTCCGCAGAATGCGGACCCTGTCCCTGTCCCCGCAGTCGAATTGTTCGATTGCGCGGCCGCTGTTCCTACAAACAGAAGCAGTGGCAACAACGACAGGAAGATCGGGCCGATGGACCGGTGAATTGCGCGGACCGCAGAAGCCGTTTTACCAGTACTGTCTGACGTATTGTCGGTTGAAGTCTGCGCACACATTACCAGTCAGCACGATGAGCGAGGTCAAAAACAGTTAGAATATTGTAATGTATTTGTAGTTCTCCAAAGTCTCCAAGTTCTCTAGAGAAATTCCGATTCCACTGGAGTATATATCCGGTTACAGTCTGAATGGGCATGATGTCAAACGCCGACTCTTCGACAAATACGAGAGACACAGAATCGAGCGTCGATGACGAATTTGCGCGGATAAATATGCGTATCCCACAACAAAAATACGACTGGCTTCAAGAGGAACTCGACTCATTTACCAGTGATACAGGACGGTTTCAGTATCTTATCCAGTTCTACTCTGACCACAAAGTCAACGAGATCGATTATGACTAATATCTACGGTCAGATTGTGATCGGAACGACGAGGAGAAGTGGGACCTCTTCGCCTTCAAAATAGTATTGCTTGACTGTCGTTACGTCATCGAATTCCGTTGCTCCCCGGGGAAGAGTGATCGTCCGGGCAGTGTCGTGCTCGTGAATGGAGTAGATTCCGAGTTCGGAGAGATAGTCACACTCGGACGGGTCAAGTGCTTTGCTCACCCCCTCAAGCCAAGTCTCAACTGACGTGGAGGCCTCGTTTTCTCCATCAGGACTAATTCGGCTACTACTGGAACTCGCTTGGGACATGCTACATTTGCATATACTTACGCCATATCTACAAAAAAGTACTGTTTGCAACACACTTTTAGAATACACTCTTTGTTGAAGGGTAGTTGAATCACTCGGACCTTCAGGACAAACTATGCAGAGGCATTGAGACAAGTACTATGGTCTGATCCAGTTGGGGAATATGGATCGCCCATGGAACAGGTAAAAGTCGTGGACGGCATCGACGTAGGGGCCGTACCGATTTACCCTGAAAAAGATTGATTCCGCATAGTGAGCCTCCTCGTGGAGCACTCAGGCGATGCCACAGGCCACCAGATGGACACCGAAGACCAGTGCTCTCTCGTGTAGCATTGTGGCTTATCCCGCACGTTTCGAATTGGGCGGACCTCGTAGTTAAGCATGCAGGCTGGGTCTGCGCGGGCACAGCTTTAACCAACAAGACAGTACCTGTCCGACGAAATGTTGGTTAATCTCGAACAATTTGCCGACTGCTACGCCGATCACTCGATCTCGATAACCTCACCGTCCCTCTCCTGGAGCCGCTCTCGGATTTCGGACAACAGCTCTTGCCCTTCGTCGTGGAGATCACGGCCGTCCTCGAGCGAGGCCTCGTCCGCATCGAGCTGGTCGATGATCTCCTCGACCCGGTCTATTCGCCGTTTGATGTCAGTGTCCTTCGCCATCTCAGATCACTCCCAACCAGAGCGCGGTGATGAGCAGCAACAGTACAAGAAGCACCGCGATTGCGGCCTTGTAGTAAACCGGCGGAAGGCCCTCGGGAGCGGTCGCCTCTTCGACTGCCTCGGCCAATTCCTGCTCGTGTTCGTACTCCTGCTCAAAAGTCTCGTAAGCAGTCTCAAGCTGTTGCTCCAACGGCTCGATCTCGCTGGCGAGGAAGTCATTCCGAGACTTCGCGATGTACTCGCTGGCGGCCGTCGGCGTGATCGCGGCCATATCTGCTACCCGATCCGCAATCAGCCGATTATCAGTATGGCCGATGGCGGTCACAATGGGCGTGTTCGCGGTGAAAATCGCTTCTGCGACCCGCTCGGTATTGAACGCCTGGAGGTTCGAATCGCTCCCGCCACCGCGGCCAACGATGATTGCGTCGACGTCCTCCGAGCGGTCCAGATGGTGAATCCCATTCGCGATGGATGTCGGTGCCTCCGATCCCTGGACAGTCGCATCCTTCAACTACGACACGAAAGACGACCTTCTGGTCGCGTTTCTCGAGTTCGCCGTCGATAGATTCGAAGAGACGATCGAGACAGAGACAGGCGACGAACCGTCAGAGGATCTCGAGCACGTCATAGAGAAGCTCTTCCCGCTTCAGCCCGACGAGGAGCAACGACAGCTCCAAGCGGTGCTAGTCGGTCTCCGTTCCCAGGCCGTGACGAACAGGGTATTTCGCGAGCAATTCACGCAAATCGATAAACGACTGGCAGCCACCGTCCGGAGCATCGTCGAACGCGGCATCGACGATGGCACTTTCCGTGATGTTGCCCCGTCGCGGGTCGCGGAGCATATCCTAGCGACGGTCAATGGCGCGATGTACGGTCGCGTGACGACAGACCGCAAAAGCGCCGCTGCGGCAGCACGCGTCTCGCTGGCCTCGTACATCGACTCTGAACTGAGGTGCCGGTCCTGACTCAAGTGAGGAGATAGGGTGACAAATCTCAGTCGTGCGGACGCGATCGTCGAGGCACGAACTCCACTCGAAGGAAATCGGTGATCGAGGAAGGGACACTGCTCCCGCTCACTCGGATCGATCTGTCGATGATGTCGGCGAGTATGAATCCGCCTCAGGTTGGCCGCTCAGCTCGTCGTCAACGACTCGAAAGCCACCAGTCTCTTTCCTCCCCATGAGTTCACGTTGCGGGAACGGGATCTTGATTCCCTCGCGTCGGAACGCTGCCTTGACATCGTGGATGACTACTTGGGTGGCTCGCCATTTCCGTTGTGGAGTCGGTTTGTCGACCCAGAATCGCAGTTCGAGTATCACGGCCGAATCGTCGAACCGAACCAGGAGTACCTGCGGGGCGGGCTGACTCATGATCTCCTCGAGTTCCGTGAGCGCCTCCAGAGCGACAGCTTCGGCATGGTCGGGATCAACGTGGTAATCGATCCCGACTTCCACCCGGAGCCGAAGTTTCCCTTCGATGCTGCGATTGATGATGGTTCGATTGTTCACGGCTTCGTTCGGGAGCACGACGTGTTCACCGTCGAGATTACGGAGGCGGACGTTGTTGATGGTGATCTCGGTGATGAATCCTTCGTGATCGCCGATTCGGACCCAGTCTCCGATGGCGAAGGGTCGCGAAAGCATGAGAATAAACCCCACGAGGATCGATCCGAGCGTCTTCTGGGCCGCAAACCCAGCACGATACCCAGGACGCCGGCTCCCAGCGGAAGATCGCTTAGCTGGACGCCCCACAGTGAGAACGTTCCGAACGGTCGTGTTTAGTTTAGCGAGTTCAACCATGTTGCGTGACTCTGAAGCCAATTTTCGGCTGTTTCCGGTTCGACGTGACTGGAACAGTTTGAGAACGAAGACGTTCGGCGTTATATTTCACGAAAGATGCGTTCGACGCTGTTCCGATTTCCGCTGCGTTCAACCTGAAATCGGAGTCCAGCTCGTTGCAGCGCAGTGTGGAGATGTTGGGCACCATCAACGAGAAACACCGTGTTTTCGACATCGTGTTTCTCACGGAGTTCCTGCAGGAACATCTCGGTCAATGCGGTCGTAGTCGTCGAATAGAGCCGAATATGCAGCAATTCGTTCGTTTCAGGATTTGCTGCGGCGTACAGCCAGTACTTCTGATCGTTGATCCGAATCACTGTTTCGTCGAGTGCGATCTGATTCGGAGCCTTCCCGCTGACTGGCTGTAGACCGGCCTTTTGCACCCAGTCGTGGACGGCTTTCCACGAGCGTTGGACACCGAACTTCTCAAGTTCTGAGATGGTATTCGAAAGTGATAGTCCGGCCAAATGCAATCGAATACCGAGTTCCATCAGCCGGCGCGGTGTCCGCTCGCGCTCCACAAAATCTAACTCGATCCAATCGCTACTGCCGCTGAGGCGGGTGATTTCGGCCATAGACCATGAAAATTCTCCCGCCTCACTTTTCACGCTTAACTAAACACCGCCTTATTGGTAACCACCAGATGTATGAGGTGCTCGACAACACCGCGATCTCTGATGAAGCTCAGTATTCAGATGCATCTTGCTGATTTATCTCTTTAGAATACTGTTTCTATTCTTGAGGTATTCGGTGTCAACCGTGCTCATTCAACTGTTCATAATTGGGTTCACAAAGCCAATCTACAGCCGGATACTGGACGAAGCCCGGATCACGTTGTGGTCGACGGAACTGTGATCCGGCTTGATGATGAGAAGTATTGGCTGTACGCTGCTGTCGATCCAAATCGAACGAACTGATTCATACAAAGCTTGAATCGACCACTAACTCGCCTTTTTGCTCAAGTGTTCTTCCCCGAGTTGCGTGAGAAACACAACGTCGACGACGCGGTATTTCTCATTGACGTTTCGCACTCGTTGAAAGACGCCTGCAATCGACACGGCCTCGATTTCAGATACGAACGCGCTGGAAATCGAAATAGCGTCGAACATGTCTTTCAAAAGATAAGATGTCGAACATTTTTAATCTCAAACTGTTTCAGTCACACCGCTGCAGAAACAGCTGATGATTGACTCAGATCCTTCGCGTTCGCATGGAACCACCTTATCTGAACACTACCGGTTCGTGCCCCACAAACTGTAAGTCGATCTGGTCGATACTACCGCTTAGAGGTTAGTTTTCGATAATTGTCACTTTGAAGACGCCACGTCTCACTCTTCAATCCTTATCTCAACACCGCCGAATAAAGTGCGTAAATTATTTTAACTTCAGAACATGGTCCCTAAATGATGATCGCGCTCGAGAGAGTAGCATTGCTACTGCTCGCTACAGTCGGTAGCCTCTTCATGGCCTGGACTGTCGGGGCCGGATCGAGTGGGTCGACACCGTTTGCACCGGCGGTTGGTGCAAACTCAATCTCCGTAATGCGTGCCGGATTTATCGTGGGAATTCTGGGTTTCACCGGTGCGATACTCCAGGGCACTAATGTCTCCGAAACCATCGGGAGCGGCCTTATCCAAAACATCACCTTGCCTTCGATTGCAGTCATTATCACCCTCTTTACCGCCGCCCTGCTCGTTATCGTGGGGATTTTCACTGGATATCCAATCGCGACAGCGTTTACAGTGACAGGTGCGGTTACCGGTGTGGGGCTTGCGCTCGGAGGGCTTCCAGCGTGGAATACTTATGGACGGATCGCTACTTTGTGGATCCTTACCCCGTTCGTCGGCGCTAGCGTTTCGTACTCGATCGCTCGCATGTTGAACTCACCACGTCTGCCGACCGACGTGATCGTTGGCGCACTCGGGTTTCTCACTTTGTTTGTCGTCGTCAATATGGAATTCAGTGTACTCGCCCCGCCCGGACAGAGTCAGTCACTCTCAAGTGCAATCCTGTCGTTCATCGCGACGACACTAAAAGAACCTGGGCAGATCGGTATATCACTCGTTCTCGCTGGAACTGGCGGTATCGTGCTTAAACAAAGACACAGAGTATCCGACGTAGCCACAGAGTGTCGATTCCTGATAGCTCTCGGTTGTCTCGTCGCGTTTTCCGCGGGGGCGACGCAGGTAGGGCTGGCCGTGGGCCCCCTCCTCCCATTGCTAGACGAATGGGAAGTCCCGCTTATCGCCATATTAGGGTTCGGTGGTCTTGGGCTGTTGGCCGGCTCGTGGACTGGTGCTCCGCGAATGATCAAAGCTCTCTCTCAAGACTATTCCGCGCTGGGACCGAAAAGGTCGATCGCATCTCTCGTTCCGTCGTTTATTATCGCACAAGTCGCCGTGTTCCTCGGGGTCCCTGTCTCATTTAACGAGATTATCGTCAGTGCGATTATCGGGAGTGGCTATGCGGGTGAGAACGCGCCAGTAAGCGTCTCGAAAATGCGGAACACGATATTAGCCTGGATCGTCTCATTCTGTCTCTCGGGCGCATTCGGCTACAGCGCGATGAGGGTCATAGCAAGTATTCCCTAATCGTGCAGAGAGTCCGAGATGGTGTCCTTTTCCATAGGATAATACTCTGTAATTTTCCCATCCTGGTCGTCATTCTTACCTTCCGTCTTCGTTCGTGATGATGCGCGCCAGTCCCGGTCAGATCTCGATGACCATCATTTCGTGGAGGTCTTGAGAGGAACGTCCAAGGAAGAGCGAATTAATCGTTTCGGGATAGTCCAGTCGTCTGTCTCGTCGTAGTACACGAAGTCTTTGACTGAGACGGTGACCGTCGTTGACTTACCGGCCTCCAGTGAGACCGATTCGAAGCCGACGAGTTCACGTTCGGTGGTCGCGACGGGTGCGTCTACCTTGCCCACGTCACCTGGACGACCCCCGTTCCGGAACGGTCGCCGATATTCGTGAGGTCGACAGCGACATCGAACCCGTCGTCGGTCACGGTGATGTCGCGTCGGAGTACTCGAAGCTCGCATACGACATCCCGTGGCCGAACGAGAACAGTGGTTCGGTCCCAGAGCGGTCAAAGTAGCGATATCGACGAACAGAGCCTCGTCGTAGGACCCGATGCCGTCAACGCCCGGAACGATTTCTCCTCGGTCGTCGAATAAATCTCGGCCGACCGGCCGAGCGTCACAGGGAGTCAGCCGCCTGGATCCACGTCGCCGAAAACACTCCGGCGAGAGCTTCGCCTGGGCTTAGACGCATCTGATAGATCGGATTGCTGAGACGGGAAATTTGACGGTATTCGTTGTTGTCTCCGACCGTCCTCTCGCACTTTCCGAATCAGCCGATGCGTCTGATGGCGTCCTCGCGGTCTTTTTTCGGGAGCTGAAGGAGGGCTACAATCGGGGAGATTATGACGGGAGCGATAAACCCGTCTGGTTCGCTTCCGATCTGAATCCCGTAATCACTATGTCATTCCTACCCTCCATGATCACGTTCCGCCTCTAACTCCGAGCGGAGAAGCAAATCACCTTTCCTCGTATGATCCACTGTTCGAGGTCGGGCACGGAATGAGGTACACGAAGTTCGAATACGAGTCACTACCGTGTTCGGCCGATCGTATCGGTTTGGACGACCGAATCGACGTATTCATCATGATCGCTAATCAAGGGAATTTGACCGGAACTGAGGTAATTCACTTGTATGTGCGGGACGTCGTCAGTTCGAGTGTGACGTTAACCTTGGAACTGAAGGTGTTCGACAGAGCAGAGATCGAGTTTGGCGACCGGACTAAGATTGTATTTACGCTCGAACCGCCCGACTTGACCGTCAGTGGTCCGAATGGATCGGCAATCGTAGAACCAGGTCGTTTTTGAAGTTGCTAACGGTGGCCTCTCGGCCGAGTTTACTTTCGTCAAATGACGCTGTGTGTGATGCTATGACACGGTAGTCCAGCTTGACAGTATCGGACAGAGATGGTCCATCTTACGCCAAACCCGAAAAGAGCCGAAGACTGGGTCCAGAGTCTCGGAACATGGTGAAACTCGGTAAACGAAACACGACCGTCGACCTCATTTCAACATATTCGAAACGTCCGAAGCAGTGTAATGCGGACTATTTCAACTCTTTAATAACAACTGTACTGTTGTTACACTATATTAAGTTTGAATGGTATTTTGAGTAGCGTCTCTTCAAACGTTTCGAAATAGAGTGAACCCTCATTATAGAATTTCTATATAATAAAAGTCAAATATTCAATAGATAGGACAACCGCAGGATGAAGGAATCTTTGAGAAATATTTCAGAAGAAATAAATGGAAGAACTAGCTCCTCGATAAAATATAATTAATGAAGATAATTAAAGGAAGTTCCCCTTCTATATTATAGAAAAAGGCTGCCAATGGTCCGTTCAACCTGTGGTATCCGGATAAACCCTTGTGTTAGAACGGGGGCGGACATGTTGAGATCTTGGTCCTATCTCCCAAGGACAGGATAAATGAGATACAGTTTCTTGGGAGGAAAAACCTTGAAACGGGAATTCTCATTGGGTGCAGAATAGGATTACTCACAGTATTCCCTTCAGTCTTCCGAACATTGCCACTCCTTATCACGTAACTTTAAACTGCTTTCGAATTTTTCTTGGTCGTATGAGAGCGTTAATCATAGACATAGATTCGCTTCGGCCTGATCATCTTCAATGCTATGGATATAGTCGGGATACCGCTCCAACTATTAGTAGAATAGCCGAAGAGGGTGTCCGATTTAATCGTTGTTTCGCCTCAGACACACCATGTTTACCGTCTAGAACGGCGTTATCGACGTGTCGACATGGGATCAAAACTGGTGTCGTAACTCACTACGGAGAGGGGCAATGGTATAACAATCCTGGGTCCGGACACGACTTAGACGACGACCGTCTCCAAAGTTTCCAGCACTTCGCACATGAAGGAATAAGAACGGCATCGATCAGTAGTTTCGCCGAGCGGCACATGGCCTATCACTTTAGTGGTGCTTTCCAAGATTCAATTCAGCCAACGGCTGAGACTGGTCTCCTTGCTGTCGAAAGTGGGGAGGATGTGACTGAATCAGCAAGGTCATGGCTCGATTCACACGCAACAGATGACGACTGGTTATTGCATGTTAACTACTGGGATGTCCATCACCCATACCACGGAATAAACGAGTATTTCGAAGAGGTGTGTGAGTCAGGACCTCCCGCCTCCTTTCCCGATCAGAATGCGATTGACGATCAACAGGGAATGACCGGACCTCGGACGGCTGATCTATGGCCGAATCCTACTGAATACGGCGCCGAGTGTTACGACGAGAAATATAGCGAACATTCGATGCCCGAACGGATCCGATCTCGACACCACGCTGAACACATCATTGACGGTTACGATGCCGCAATCCGAAAAGTCGACAACGAAATTTCTAGACTTTTAGAAACACTTGAAGAGGCCGATATACGAGATGAGACTGCAATCATAATTACAAGCGATCACGGTGAGGCGCTCGGAGAACATGGAATCTACGCTGATCATGCGTTCCCACATCCCCCCGTCCAGCGGGTGCCCATGATCGTTTCTTGGCCTGGAAAAACAGACGATCGAAGAGGAGCCGCCGTCGACGAATATATATATCAATTTGATCTAATGGCAACGTTATGTGAATTATTTGATGTTGAGTTACCATCAGGCTGGGACGCAGAACCGTTCACCAGCGCGTTAACTTGTAATGATTTCGAAGGTCGGAACACCCTCGTGTGTGGTCACGGGATATATACGTACGGTCGGGCAGTGTACGAAGATGGCTGGGCGTATATCCGGCTGTACCATCCTGGTGTGTTTTCTTATCCAGGGATGTACAACGATCCGGAACTTCCAAACGGGGGGCTCGAACTTCTCCATGACTTGGAAAACGATCCAAACATGAGGGATAACAAAATCACTGAAGAATCTGAGGTTGCGGACAAACTCCGCAAACGACTCGATACCTGGCTTAGCAGCCATATCTCGAATGACTGGAAAGAACAACGACCGACCGACGCTCGAGGAATGGATACCCTTGTCAGAATGAGTTCGTATGGGCCATTTCTGTACGTGGATCCGGACGATCTCATCAATCTATATCATACACTCGATCGATCGGATGAACAGATCGCAGCCGTCGAACGAATGCTACAAACATTCCCGAACAACGATTGGACTAACTAAGGCGAAGGAATCTTAGAATCGGTGTTAATGACCCTTTGACGAGCAGTTTGTTGGGATATTTTCGATGCATTCAGAGGTATTTCGAGTGGTTTTGCTGATCACCAAGAAGAACAACGCTCATGTGAAGCACGTTGTTGGTGAGTTGGAGCACGGTTCGAACGATTTCTTCGAGTGCTTCTCGGCCGGGTTTCCGGAGGATACGTCGCCGGCGTTTGAAGGCTCTGAGACACGACGTCAACTTGTCCTTGGAGATTCTTCGATGTGGCTCTCGCACGTGTTGACGTGTGCGTCTCCATCGACGCATTCTCCGTCGCCGTGATTGACGGATTCTCGCTGGAAATTCTCGTCGTCTTCGAATAGGTCATACACTCGAAATCCGTCGGTGTAGACTGTTAGCGACTCCTCTTCATGGTTGTTAAGGAGGAGTCGCACGGTCGATTCGTCAGCGGATTTCGCGGGGACGACGTGTCGCTGATCACTACCCAGATCAACGAGTGTTAATACAGGCGGTTTGCCCTCGTGATAGTTGCCACGGCCACGTCTCGATAGGGCACGCGAGCGCGACTAGGAGTTGCACTCGCGGCCTTTTAGTCCTGCA
>NZ_SPQG01000008.1:102613-138301 GCF_004944975.1 Halorhabdus amylolytica | reverse complement strand
CGAGCGTTCTGGCGAACTGCTCGACGCGCCGTCGAAGCGACCGATATGAGACGTCGATCTCAGCGTCTAGCTGGCGAATGATCGAATTGAAGCGTAAGAGAGCGCAAAACGTTAACATGAGTTTCTCGAGCCGATTTTCGCGTGGGCAAAGATCGTGCCGGTCATGTCGTTGAACGTGCGGTTGCAATCCGTTCAGCAATACCGTTGAAAGACGCGATAGCTGCCGTAGTTGATGACTGACTCACTGCGGCAGTGCGGGCATTAGAGGCCGTCGTGCCAGCGAACCTGCTGGAGCAGGTTCGCGGCGCTCGCCTCTGAGTTCAGCAATTCAAATGGGAACATTGCATTCGGTTGACGCGGTAGCGTCACCCTTGCCCGCTACCCTTTCACAGCGTCAGCTCTCTCCCACCAACAACCTATTTCCCAAGAGCGAAAGGAAATATTCATTAATATCCTGTTTCAATCTTGTAATGAGGTTAGTGCCTAATGAGTATAAAAGTGGCTGAAGGAGAGTTCCTTTGGGCAGTTAGTGGAAAGAAAGAAAACAAACGGACAGTCGATGATACCACTGTATATAGTATAGAAGAGGACAAGTGGTATAGTAGTCTAAATGGTGAATTAGCCCCAATTCCACATCCGGTTCAAGGTGCAGGATGGACGTTATACGATGGGAAAATATACGCTTTTGGTGGAAAGACTGAGCCTCATGAAGGATGTTCTAATTACGTCCAAAGATATGATATTGGGGATGATGAATGGACTGTACTTGAAGAAATGCCATCTTGCCGGAGTAAACTGGGGAAGTTCTATCCTGTTATAAAAGATAGGTATGTATATCTTTTTGGCGGAGATGACGAAGGCGGTCGGTTCAGTAGGGTCAACTGGAATTGGAAGTACGATCTAAAAACCGACTCCTGGGACACAGATGTGGCTGACGCTCCATACTCACAGTCCTTCCCCCTACCCACGTACCATGATGGCTGGCTCTACTATAGCACCGGAAATACACAATCAAAGGGCGGACAAAATAATTACCCAGGAGCCCTTAATCAACGATATAACCCCTCTACCGACAACTGGCAAGTCGTTGCACCGGTCCCCCATCCTGTTACAGATGGAGAAGGAGACAAATGGAACGGTGAATTACACTTCCTGGGCGGGTGGAATGTAAACGAGGATTTTTACAATCCCGAGAAGGACTACTATATCGGCCCCGTTAAAAATCAACATATCGTCTATAACTACGATGCAAATAAGTGGCGATACGAGAAACCACTTCCAGGTCGTTGGCACCATGGGGGTGCACGGGCTAGTAAGGAGTACCTCTGGAGGTACCTTGGGACCATTGATGAAGACGTTGATCACGACGTTGGTCAATTTACGGATCAAGTCGAACAACATACAAACAAAATCTTTCGATGGGATGGTGAAGAGTGGACTGAGATGTCTCCTGCCCCAGTTTGGAAAATGAATTTTGGCACAATTTACACTGAGATCGGCCCGAAGGCGGTCTGATCGCAAGGTGGCACAAATACTTATCTTCTATTAAACAATTATTATACAATTTCGCTCATGCGTAGCACATTGTTGACGTAGAGCTGTCTTGCTATTCTACTATAGAGCGTGCTAAGTGAGAACCGACCCGCTGATCGATCTCCCGGTCAGTTTTTCTTCTCGCCCTCTTCTGGAGAACTGTATCAACAATCTCCTACAGAGGAGCGATAGTTATTAATTTCACTTATTTTCTCCCCTCCGATGCAGAGCCTGCCGGAGAATAGGGAAACTTATTTAAAACTGTAAAGCTCCACAAACGGTCATGGCGAACGTGACGCTCGATGAAGTGACCAAAATCTTCGAGGATGAGAGCGGGGAAATCGTCGCGGTCGACGATGTGAACATCGACATCAAGGACGGCGAATTCCTGGTCCTGGTCGGCCCGTCGGGGTGTGGCAAGTCGACGACGCTCCGAATGGTCGCAGGCCTCGAGAAGCCGACCAGAGGGACCATCAGCGTAGACGGCGAGGCAGTCACGCATCTCTCGCCCCAGGAACGGAACGTGGCGATGGTGTTCCAGTCCTACGCGTTGTATCCCCACATGACCGTCCGGGGGAACATGTCCTTCGGGCTCGAGGAGGCGACCGATCTCAGCGATGAGGAGATCCACACGCGCGTCGAGGACGCGGCGACGATGCTCGGCATCGACGATCTCCTCGATCGCAAACCGGACGAACTCTCCGGGGGTCAACAACAGCGCGTCGCGCTCGGGCGGGCGATCGTCCGCGAACCGGACGCGTTCCTGCTCGACGAGCCGCTGGCGAACCTCGACGCGAAGCTCCGCTCGGAGATGCGGACCGAACTCCAGCACCTCCAGGAGGACCTCGACACGACGACGATCTACGTCACCCACGACCAGACCGAGGCTATGACGATGTCGGACCGGATCGCCGTCCTGAATGACGGTAAACTCCAGCAGATCGGGACACCCCTGGAATGTTATCACCGCCCCAACAACCAGTTCGTCGCCGGATTCATCGGTGAACCGTCGATGAATTTCCTCCCTGTAACGCTCGAGGACGGTCGACTCGTCGGCGAGCACTTCGAGTATCCCCTTAGGGAGGAAACGCGCGCGAATCTGGGAGATCAGACGGACCTCGTTCTGGGAATCCGGCCGGAAGACATCGAAATCCTGGACGCGGCGAGCGGCGATCACGAGTTCCCGGGTATCGTCGACGTGGTCGAACCGATGGGGAACGAGAACACCGTCCACGTCGCCTTCGAGGGCCAGGATCGGACCGAATCCGAGCTGACCGCGACGATCAGTGGCATGCGAAACGTCGAGGGGGCGGAGTCAATCGGGGTCGGGATTCCGGAGAACGCGATCCACATCTTCGACGGCGAGACCGGCGAATCCCTCCACAACCGTGACCTCGGGGATGTCGAGGGCGACCGCCCGCTCCGCGGCGCCGAGGCGGCCTGACGTCAGAGATCCCCCTTTCGCGTCGGTTCTCGTGGCCGTGTAGTTTCTTCTGCGTCTAATCCCCCATAAAAATCGAACACAATCATTATGTATGAGTATGTTGAACACCGAAGTGTATGACAGCAGATAACGGTACCGGCAGCGATTCGGTTTCGCGTCGAACAGTGATCGGAACGGCCGCGGGGCTCGCGACGGTCGGCCTCGCAGGCTGTGGGAGCGGCGACACGACCGAGGCGCCGGCCGACACTGAGGGCGGTGATACAGGAGACAACGGTAGTACGGAGGCCACTGAAGAAACACAGTACAACAGCACCGCCCTTGAAGTTCTCCATGCTTGGACAGGCGGTGGAGGACAAAATGCGATTAACGCGGTTGCTGAAGGATTTAAAGAGCGATATCCCGATATTGAGACCAATTTCAGAGCGGTCGGTGCAACAGCTAACGTCCAGTTGAATCAACTTATCAATCAGCGTCTCGCTAATCGAAATCCACCAGGTTCGTTCAACGCATGGCCGGGTGCCCACCTCACGCAATTCATCGAAGCGGATACTCAAATACTGGGGGACATCACTGAGTCCGTGTGGGCCCATGACGATATGGAAAGTGCATTTATTGATGAAGCTAAGGAACTCAGCAGGTTCGATGGTCGATACGTCACTGTTCCGATCGGGTCCCACCGACTCAACAATCTCTTCTACAACATGGATGTGATCGAAAGTGCTGGTGTCAACCCCGAAGATGTCGAGTCACCAGCTGACCTGATCCCACTGATGGAAACCGTCGAGGCCGAAACGGACGCTGTCGGGATGGCACAGTCGATGGCAAATTCCAATACCCAGTTACAGTTATGGGGTGCGATTCACCTCGGGATGCACGGGTATCAATCATACATGGACGTGATGAATGGAGAGGGAGATCTCGAAGAAGTCCGAGAGAGTGTAGATATGCACCGTCAATACGCCCAATTCTTCAACGAGGACTCGGCGACGGTGAATCCGCCAGAAGCAAACCAGAAGATCATGAACGGAGATGCCGGATTTTACCACCAGGGTAACTGGATGGCTGGTGGGTACAATGCGAACGATCTAACGTATGAAGAAGACTGGGGTTGGATCGCTTTCCCCGGTACTTCGAACATGTACACCTTGCACATGGACGCGTTTGTCTCTCCAGCGGATAATCCTTCACCGGAAAAATCTATTCGATGGCATCGCTATGTCGGATCAAAGGAAGCACAGGTCAACTTTAACAAACACAAAGGTTCGATACCACTGCGTTCTGACGTGTCGATGGAAGAATTCGGTCCGTTCCTCACTGAGACAATGGAAGACTTCCAGAACGTTGAATACCGACCACCTACAGTAGCCCACGGACTGGCTGTTTCCCCTGGTACTTTGGTTGATCTTCGTGAGGTATTTTCGAGTAACTTCATGGGACCGTATAATGTTGATGAGACTTCACAAGGGATAATCGATACAATCTGAACGTTTATCCGTCACCGAAACATGATGAACTACAATCGACCCTATCCGAGAAATATAATACAATATTATAACACATCATGGTGAAAAAGATGGGAACAGAAAAAGGGGCAAAAAATAAACAGATTGGTCACAATCAAGTCTGGATAAGGAAGCTAACCAAAAACGACTTCGTAAAATCACTTCCATTCTGGCTTCTCCCCGTCTCTCTTGTTGGTCTATTTATTTATGGGGCGATAATTTGGAACTTCATAATTTCTCTAACCGATCTCAGCGGGTTCGGCCGTGCATCTTTCGATAGCCTGGATTTCGATATGTACGTTCGCGCTCTATCGGATTCCCAGCTACTTTTTGCCACCCAGAACACGTTTGTACTATTAGTAGCCTTTACAGTTTTATGTCTAATCCTCGGTCTGGCTTTAGCTATCCTGCTAGATCAGGATATTCGCTCTCGAGGAAAACTACGAACGATTTATTTGCTTCCGTTTAGCCTCGCATTTATTGTCACCGGCCAGGTCTGGTTATGGATCTATAATTACAACTATGGTGTCGTCAACACCCTTACTGGTGCGATAGGACTTCCGCCCATCGAGATCATCGGAAACCCGGATCATATTCTGGCTGCGGTGATCATCGCCCTCGCGTGGCAGTTCACTGGATACACGATGGTCGTGTACCTGGCCGGCCTTCGAGCTATACCGGATGAACATTTTGAGGCTGCTCGAGTAGCCGGCGCAAAGAAGTATCGGATCTACTGGCGCGTGATCATCCCACAATTGAAGGCGTCAATGGCTTCAGCCGCAGTAATTCTGATGGTATTTGCACTGAAAACCTTCGACTTCTTGTTCGCTATGTTCGGTCAGTACCGTCCTCAAGTCGGTGCAGATATACTCGCGACAAAGATGGTGCGCGAAGCGTTCCAGAAACTCGAATGGGCCTATGGTGCCGCGATCGCAGTTATCCTGTTCGCTCTCGCCCTTGGAATTATTTCTCCGTATATTTACTATCAATACAGGGTGAATCAACTATGAGTTCGGAATCGACGTATCGTCGAGTGGCTTCGAAGCTGACGTTCAGCTACGAGGACTGGACGTATCGGAAATTGCTCGTATACACCATTGCGTTCACACTTGTTATCATCTTCCTGTTCCCTCTTGTAGTCGCGATTGTCACGTCGTTCAAAACTCGCACTGCAGTGACAGGAACTCTTCCGTTCGTTCCCGTGTTCCCGTGGCAGGACGGGTTTACTCTCGCACAATGGGGACAAGCGTTTGACGTTCTACAAGGCGGATTGGTCAATAGTTTCCTCAGAGCGATCCCTGCAACCACAATTACTGCCGTCCTCGGGAGCTTGACTGCATATGCTATTACTCAGATCGATTGGCGGGGTCAGATTGCTGTTCTATTGTTATTGGTCTCAGCGACGTTCTTCCCAACGCAAGCAGCGATTGTGCCGTTAGCACGGTTCTGGACAGTCTACGTCCCCTTGGAAGATCACCTTGGGATTTTGTGGGGTCTTCCTCTCCTTGAGCCGTATCATGGCGATCTCATCGCACTGATCATCAGTGATATCGCGTATGGGATCCCCGTGGTTACAGTATTATTCCGCGGGTATTATCAGACGATCAATCAGGAGTTGGTTGAAGCGGCTAAAATCGACGGTGCCAATATTTTCCGAATTTATCAGCGTATTATCCTACCGATTTCTGTCCCGATGTTCGCAGTTGTCTTCATCTTCCACTTCACCCAAGTCTGGAATAGTTTTCTCTTTCCGTTGATTATTATGTCCGGTTCAGGCCATCCAGCTGCGCCGGCGACACTCGTATTGGGTGGCCTCGGCCAGTCCCTTGAGGGAATCAATTATGGCCTCCGGATGGCCGGTGCACTGTTGACTGCACTTCCGACAGTTGTAGTCTTCATTCTCGCGGGCGATAAGTTCGCCAAGGGGATCACCGGCGGTGGAACAGCATAGTGTATATTTCAAATTCTTTAAGATAAATTTAACTATTTCAATCTCTAATTAATCGACGTGCTAGTAGTACATATAGACATTGATTCGCTCAGACCGGATCATATCGGATCGTACGGGTACGAAGCCGAAACCACACCGAATATCGACTCCCTGGCAGCTGAAGGTACGAAGTTCGAGCGGGCCTACTGTGCAAATTCCCCCTGTATTCCCTCCAGAGCTGGCACGATTACGGGCCGGTACGGAATCGACACGGGGATCGAAACACATGGAAAGGCATCACAGCATATAAATCACCCAGCAACTCAGGTTGACTGGGCTGGCGGCCCTGATGAGAAAATTGATACAGAACTTTGGTATACTCTTCCTGAGCTGTTTTTCGAGAACCAGTGGAAATCAATCGGTATCGGGTCGTTTCCTCAACACCCAGCCCCTTGGTTCTACCATGTCTGGGACGAGTATCATCAGCCCAAATCTTCCCAGACGGATGACTTTCAGGCCATCCAGGGAGAATATATCATCGATCGTGCTCTCGACACAATCAAGCGCGTCCGTGAGGACGACGTCTATCTCTACGTTCAGCTGTGGGATCCACATGTTCCCTACAACCGAAGTGAAGAAGAAATTGACCAGTTCCGGTCAGTCGATCTGCCACCATATCCGACCCAGGATGATATCGAACGGCATCAAACGTGGGACGCGTGGCGATCAGCTTCACACATGAATGTGGATGATCGATCGGACCTCAACGAGTTGCTGTCACATTACGACGCTGAGATTCGGTATGCGGATCGACAGGTGGGTCGACTCCTTGAGTACCTCAAGAGCGCAGGCTTGTATGATGAAGCCACTATAGTTCTTACAGGGGATCATGGGGAGGAATTCGGAGAACACGGTCTTTACCGGGAACATTGGAGTACCCACGACGCAACCCAACGGGTGCCGCTGATCGTGAAGCCGCCGACAGATCATACTGTCGCTCAGTCGTCTCGAGAAGAGTTAGTTACAAACGTCGATATAGCACCCACCCTCGCGGACTACGCGGGAATAGATACGCCAAGTCGGTGGCACGGTCGATCGCTCCGGAATCTCGTCGAGGAACAGACCGCGGATTGGCGTGATCATATTGTCGTCGATCACGGGCTCTATACTGCCCAACGTGCGGTCAGAACGGATCGCTGGAAGTACATCAGAACATTCCATCCGGGCATGTGGGAGAGCGTAGTTCCCGAAGAGCAACTCTACGATATGAAGAATGATCCTTGGGAACAAGAGAATGTGATCGACGAACATGATCCGATAGCGGAAGAAATGCGGAATCTGATGGAAGAATGGATTGAAACCTATGGCGATAGTAAGGACGACCCACTCAAAACGGTAGCCCATGATGGACCATCAGGATACAACGCTTTCAAGGACGATTGGGAGGGTATCTAACAACCTGCGAGGGCGAGTTCCCCGGCCCACTGGGGTCGGAGGTGAAGCCCGACACTCGGCCTAGTGTTCTGTCTCCTCAATCTACCGTTCAATAACTTCTTCCGATACCGCTCCCATCGTTCCTACGTAGTACCCGACCTTCCAGAATCCGCCACCCCAGAAATTCGCCTCCCGAATCTCGAGATACCGGTCCAGCAAGTGCTTACCCGAATACGACTTGAATTGCCGAGCGATGTCCGCTGGATGAACATCGCGTGGCGCGAGACGGCGAAACTCGACGGTAACGAATCGAATTACCGGACTCACAAAACCCAGCCGCAAGTTCGGTTGGTGCGTCTGTCCGGGTCGGGGCGTGTAAGCCGCCCACTCTCATCCCGTTCCCTTGCGGAACAGGGAGTGCTAGCGCACGGCTGAGGGAAGTACAAAAGCCTCGGGCCACCGCGCCCGAGGCTGTTTACCTCTTGGACGTACTGTCGGCGAAAGTACAAGCGGATCAATCGATTGCAGTAGGTCGGTGGAGTACTGAAGCAATCGTTAGTGATTGTAGTTTACAGGCTCAACCCACTCGTTGGTATCGCCACCAGTCTGTTGCCACCAGGAATGAACCTGCTGTTTGAGACGGTTAGCAGTCTCGTTGTGGGCAGGGTCTTCAGCGAGGTTGGTCAGCTCGTGAGGATCGTTTTTCATGTCGTACAGTTCGTTCGGCTCGTCGTGAAAGTATTCGACGAATTTCCATCGTCGAGTCCGGACGCCACGATAGGGATGTTCTCCCCAGTATGCGTATTTGTGTTCGAAGAATATCCGCTCATCTGCCGGTGGTGAGGTCCGCTCGAACGCTTCAAGAACACTCCCAGTATCGAACGGGTCGGGAGCGTCAATGCCTGCGGAGTCGAGTAGCGTTGCTGGAATCGAGCGATTCGAAAACAAGTCGGGAATACGATCTCGTTTCGAAACCCGTCCAGGGACACGGACGATCAGCGGCACGCGGAGAATTTCGTCGTAGGCGATCACTCCTTTCTTGTTGAGACCGTGAGCCCCTTGCATATCACCGTGATCGCTCGTGAAAACAACGACGGTGGTATCGTCTAGTCCCTGATCCGAAAGCGTATCAAGGATGTGCCCGATGTGATCATCCACCCGCGCGGTCATTGTCCGGTACTTGTAGCCGATATCGCGGACATCGTCCGCACTGAGACTTCCCTCGTCGGGATCAGCCGCACGGTCGCGCTGGAACGCTGGTTTGTCAGCTAAGTCGTCCTCGAAACTTTCTGGGAGTGGGACATCTTCCCAGGCGAACCAGTCGGCAAAGCGATTGTCCTCCATAAATGGCGGGTGGGGGAGATTGAACGATACAGTCAGGAAAAAGGGATTGTCGTCATGCGAAGAGAGATGAGAGACGGCGAGGTCTCGCGTCTCTTTGTCCGTCGAGAATCCGTCCGGTGGATTCGACGTCTCGTGAACGTTTTTGACGGTTTCCCAGCCATATTCGCTGGGACTCCGCTCTCCCAGATGCCACTTCCCAATGAACGCCGTTCGGTATCCTGATGAGTGGAATACACGACCGATGCTAGGTACGTTAGTGGTCAATGATCCCGGTCCCCATTCTGGAAGTGTATACATCCCATTCTGATGAGGATACTGGCCCGTGATCAATGACGATCGTGAGGGCGAACATTGCGGACTCGTTGAATAACATCCGGTGAACTGTGTCCCTGACGTCGCGAGACGGTCGAGGTTCGGTGTCTCAAACGTTTCGTCGAGGGAACCAAGTGCTGTCGCCTGTTGCTGATCAGTGGTAATCAAAAGTACGTTCGGGTTGTCTGCAGGCATACTAGCTGAGTTCGAAGACGATCATCAAAATCTTTGCCTTCGTTGGCATCACACATGGCTAATATCGATACACCTGTAAGGGCTGTACTCCCTGCTGAGTTACATCTCTGGATACGTAGAACAATGGATTCCGAGGCTGATACCCCCCATTGTCAGTACGAGCAGGTGATGCAGAAAATTACTGGTCAGGGGCTGCACGGTCCGGCCAGGGTTCGAACTCGGGGTTTCTCTCAGGTATGGCAGCATCGACCTTTTCCTGCCATTCGTGGAGCCTATTGGTGAGCTCTTCGGCCTTCTTTGGCCGGTCTTTGCTTCGATCGATCGTTTCGGAGATATCACTTTCGAGGTCGTAGAGTTCGATCCGATTAGTTTCAAAGAACTCGATCAGTTTCCACTTACCTGTTCGAACGGCACTAGCGGGTGTCCCACCCTGGTTCCCGTAGTGCGGGTAATGCCAAAAAATGACATCGCGTTCTATCGTTTTACCGCTGAGAAGTGGTCGTAGATCGCTTCCGTCTATGTATTGATCTGCAGGAAGTGAACAGTTGGCGGCATCAAGTAGTGTCGGGTATAGGTCCGGTGTTATTACCGGCGTCCGCTGGACGGACGCCAGCACCGACTGGTCCGTGACACCGGGCCAGCGAATGATAAGTGGTACCCGATTCCCTCCTTCTTCCATCCATCCTTTTCCTTCCGCAAGGGGCCTGTTAGTCGTCGGTGATCCTTCAGCGGTGGCAAGCCCTCCGTTGTCGGACGTAAACACGACAATAGTATCTTCAAGCTGACCGGTTTTTTCAATCGAATTGAGGATTCGACCGACGCTCCGGTCAAGCCATTCGACCATGGCCGCATATGTTGGATTCGACTGTACCTTGCGGCGTTTGATTCGTTCGTGTTTCTTGTCTTCAGTCGGCATCCGATCACCAACCTCAAATTCCTTCACATTGTCGAGGCCCAGGATTTGACGTTTCTTTTCGTATTTTTCTACGGTTTCGTCGGGTGCCTGTATCGGCGTGTGTACCAAATAGGGATTGTAGTGTAAGAAAAACGGATCATTTCTATCGAGGCTGTTTTCTATTAGGTTACTTGCTTCTTCGCTGAGTCTGTCGGGAAGGTAACGCCCATCTTCCTCTGACTCTTCTAATGTCTCTATTTCCCACGGTGCGAAGTACCCGTTTGATCCGTTTGGTTTGCCCCATTCACAGCCACCGATGTTCACGTCAAAGCCGTGGTCACCCGGGAGCGACTTTTGACCTTCTCCTCCGAGATGCCATTTTCCGACGTGATAGGTTTCGTAATTCTTTTCTTTCAATACCTCGGGGAGGGTTGTCTCTTGAGAAGATAGATGAGTCTGATATTCCGTGTCGATAACTTTGCCACGAAGTGGATGAGTCTCACCGCGGAAATCGATCCAGTCAGTGATCCCGGCTCTGGTGGGATACTTTCCGGTTATAAGACTTGCTCGTGTCGGAGAACAGACCGGCGAGGCTGCGTAAGCATCGGTGAACAGTGTACCATCTCGTGCGAGGGCGTCAATATTCGGGGTCTCGTAAAACGAACTTCCGTAACAACCCAGATCTCGCCAACCTAGATCGTCCGCGACGATACAGACGATATTCATGCCTGCTGGGTCCATATTAACTATGATCAACGGATAATAAAAAGTGTTTCCGTGGCATTATTTCGCATACGATTGAAACTGAAACAATATTGGCCTTGTTGAGACGCCTGCATTTCCGTACTTGGGCGGTCAAGCGCAAGTTCGGCATTTTTGACGGCACATTTCAGCACGAGATCGCGGAACTGGCCAAAACAGGTTCGATCGCTTCGGAAACATCCTTTTCGGGGTCGTCGAGTTCGATCCAAATGGTTTCAAAGAATTCGATCAGATTCCACTAACCGGTTCGTACGGCACAAGCGGGCACTCTGATTCCCGTCATGTGGGTAATGCCAGTGGCCCACGGCTTCGTCACTCTGGACCATGCCAGACTCCAAAGTCAGAAAGAAATACAATCCCCTCCGTACGGAAGAGTTTTGCCCTTCTAAGACGAATGTCGATTCACATGACAGAGCGCTCTCGCCGTCCGGAACTTGAACGTGAGGTGCCCTTTCACGTGATGACAATGCCGACCGGACCGGCGTGTAATCTCGAATGTGAGTACTGTTACTATCTGGATAAATCGGAGTTATATCCGGGAAGAGGAGACTTCCGCATGTCGGAGGACACGCTTGAGGAATTTATCAAACAGTACATCGAAGCACAGCCGGGCCCACAGATCACGTTCGCGTGGCAAGGTGGCGAACCTACACTTCGTGGAATAGAGTTCTATCGGAAGGCTGTCCGTCTCCAGCAGGAATATGCGCCAACTGATACACATATCGTCAATTCGATCCAGACGAACGGGTTCCGACTCGACGAAGAGTGGTGCGAGTTCTTCGCAGAGAACGACTTCTTTGTTGGAATTAGTATTGACGGTCCGCGCGAGCTCCACGATAGGTACCGTAAGACGCGAAACGACAAGCCAACCTTTGACGAAGTGATGAACGGCCTGTCCCTTCTCCAGAAGTATGACATCGAGTATAACGTTCTCTGCTCTCTCAACGACTACAACAGCCAGTATCCATTACGGATTTATGAGTTTTTCAAAGAACAAGGAGTCGAATGGATACAGTTCATCCCCTTGGTCGAGTTTCCCTCTGATTCGGAAATAGGTACGGGCAGCTCGGATTCGTCTACCCTCAGGACAGATTTGGACAAATCCGACCGTCCGGTGTACCCATGGGTGCGAGAGCGAGCGGATCTACCCGAGGATGTTGACGATGGGTATCAGGATGTGCTGGACGCTGCTAAGGATGCATCGACGACTGCGTGGAGTGTTGATCCGGCTGTATATAGTACATTTTTGCGAACGATTTTTGAAGAGTGGATCCGGAACGATATCGGAAACATATCAATTCAACTTTTCGACCAGTGTCTTGAGATAACGCTAACCGGTGAAGCCAGTCTCTGTGTACACAATGAGACCTGTGGTGATCAAGTGGCCATGGAACACAATGGCGACGTATACGCCTGTGATCATTTTGTTGATCCTGGATTCAAACGTGGAAATATCCATCAGACACACCTAACGGAGATGCTTGACAGCGAGGAGCAGCGTAAGTTCGGCGAATATAAGCGCAGAGGATTGCCGGCACGCTGTCAGGAATGTCCCGTACTGGAGTTCTGTCACGGTGGATGCCCGAAGAATCGGCATATCACGACACCTGCCGGAGACTTCGGACTGAATTATCTGTGCGCTGGGTATCGCTCATTTTTCAGGTATGTACAACCGTATCTCGAGATAATCGAACGGACAATCCAAGAGAACAAGCCATTACCATTGGTAATGGATGAAGTAACTGTTCGTGATAACCACCTATCCAGTTGAGGTATTGTTCACTGTGGACTAAATGGTGTATTGATCGTCGAAGCTGTCGGTTTGATAGCTGTTGCGTTCGCTACCAATATGCGGATCCACAAGTATAGACGCTAGTTAGTTGTCAACACCGAGCGTTAATTCTATTTCATCTTTTGCTTCTCGTAACAACTGGAGGATGTCCTCTTTGCGATTGTCTATTTTTGATTTCGGACCTGCTACACTAATTGCTCCTTCTACACTGTTTTCTAATATTATTGGCACAGCAATTCCTTTCCACCCCTGAAAGTCCTCTTCGTCGTTGATTGCATACCCCTTCTCTCTGACTCTATTCAGATCAGATTGTAGATTCTGCGGATCAGTTATCGTTTTATCAGTAAATTCAGGATAGTCTAAGTCATTGATTATCTCATTTTGCCTATCATTCGGAAGATATGCAAGAATTGCCTTTCCCAGAGCAGCTGAATGAAAATCCGTCCTTTTTCCATCGTAGTCTCCCACAATTGAATTTCTTCCAACATAAGCAATCCCAATATGAACAATTTTCATTCTGTCTTCGATACCAAGATAGACAGGTAGATCAATTTCAAGAGAAATATCGTCCATTAGGGGTTTAGCTGCCATATAAAGATCGTTCTCATGTTTGATTTCCCCCCCATATTCGAGAATTTTATAACCCAGCTCGTATCCCTTATCAGTTTTTCTCAAAATATTATTTGAATGGAGTGTATTTAGATAATAATGAGTAGTACTCACCGATATATTAATATCATCTGCAATTGATGTTAATGTGGCATTATCATTATCACTTATGTATTGGATGATTTCGATAGCGTTTTCTACACTTTGGATCGTTTTTGTATCTTCCATAGTAAGAAAAGCGGATTGTAGTTCTTATGCGTTTGCCCCAACAATAGAGTTGTGTTTAGTTCAGTGAGTTCTACCATGGAGACTCTGGAGCTAATTTTCGAACTTTTTCAGTCACACCGCTGCAGAAACAGCTGATGATTGACTCAGATCCTTCGCGTTCGCATGGAACCAGCATATCTGAACACCTATGAAAGCAAACTACCACAATAATCTACGCTGAAGAAAATAATTCTTGTGTCTAGTTACCAAGACTTTATATCTGAATTCAAGAAAATCACTCACAGAGACGGTAATACCTGTCAATCCAGCCGATAGGCGGTAGACCTCTTCTTTGAGATAGTTGGTGCTCACCGACGCATCTCTCTGCCGCTGAGGTCCGCCGAGCGAGCGGACCTCAGCTACTCATCCCCGGTGGGTCGTACGCTTCTTTCTTCCTGAGCATATGGAAGATTGACACCAGCAATTTGCGTGCTGTTGCAACAATCGCTATATTGTGGTTCTTTTGTCGTTTCAGCCGCGTATAGAATCGTTCCAAATATTCGTCGTGGCAGTTGTGGACTGCTACGTTCGCACACTGGACGAGAAACCACCGTAAATTACTGTTTCCGTGTTTCGAAATCCCACCTTCAGTCCGCGAACTCCCAGGACTCGCGGACGATAGGATCCAATCCGGCATAACTCACGACTCCACCTGCCTCATTGAACCGATCAATCTCGCCGATCTCTGCGGTGATCCATAGCGACGAATAGAAACTTATGCCTCGGATCGTCATCAACAGCTGCGTCTCTAGAGGAGACGCAGCGAATTCTTCAATCATATCTTTGATTGCCTCAATCTGCGCGGTGAGTTCGTCGATTATCGATAGATACGACTTTAGAAACGTCTCACTCACGCGATCGAGAGCGAAGTCCTCGCCAGCGAGGACCTCGCGTCCTTTGGCACTGAAGACGTTCTTATCGAGAGAGATTCTGTGCTTGTTCAGCAATGTGTGAACTTCGTTCTTGAACTCGGTGCGCTTCTCAACAAGTCGTTTGCTGGCGCGCACGAGTGAGCGTCGCTTGCAGATTTCGTCCGGTGGAACGTAGCTGTCGGCGATCATCTCGGCTCGACGAAGCTGCGCGAGCAGCTTCGCATTGAGCCGGTTGTTTTTGATCTCAGCGATCCTGATGGCCTTGGTTTGGTTGCGATCAGCCACCGTGACGTCAAGGTGTTCGTCTAAAGTGTCGTAGATCGTGTAGTAGTTGCCGGTAGCTTCGATCGCAGGGTCTGCTCCGGCGTATTCCTGTCCGAAGTCGTCGAGGTTCGCGTTCTGGACGCGAACCTCGCGAACGATTTCGCCATCCTCGTCTAAGACGGCAACCTGCGACTCACGTTCATGGGCGTCAATGCCGAGTGTGTACATGGTTGCCTCCGGGTTGGCTGTCTGGAGGGAGCCACACCTATGCGGGCTTGCCGCCCGACTGCGGCGGCAGTCGGGCGGCCTCCCATGATGCTACTTCCTAGGCATGCGGGCCGATCACTACCACGCGCTTTTCGCTCCGTTCAGATAGCGGCCTCGTGCCACCCTAGCTTACTCCAGGCGTATAGGGACTTAGCAGGCTTTCATCGAAACCCTACCCATGTATCCCGCAGCGGACTCACTTCGTTATCGTATCCTGAGAGGAAAGACGGCGAGCCATACGCAATTACACTTCACTTGGGTGGGACGGGGCGGTGGGTGATCTACCATGATCTTCTCAAAGCGAAACGTCCCGTGACTTTGGGCAAAGCTCACGTGTGGACGTCCGTTCCTGTAGAGCGACAGCGAATCACTCACCGCTTACAGTAATACCCGGCCGCGTGCCGATCGGTACCGTCGATATGTCACGCCTAACTTCTTAACTATCCGTCAGTTCTTACCTTCAATCGCGTTTGTCGTTACAGGCCCTGTGAACGCTTTTGTCTCTTCGTCCCAGAAGGACGGATACTCTGGTTTGAGCCGCTCTACTTCGCCCTTGTACAGCGTCTCATACTCTGCTTAAAGATACGTTTCCAACTCCTCGTAGCGGACCTCCTTGTACAACTCCTTAACGCGCTCGTCATCACAAGCGCGTGGACGCAAACGTTTGGGATGAGGGGCCGGTACTTTTGTCGGGGTGGGGAGAACGATGAGACATGACACGGACGGCGATCAACCTATATACCGTGCGGGCGGCCGAGCGACCGATGCGAGAGATTCTCGACACCGTGGCTGCAGCGGGCTACGACGTTGTGAAACTGGCGGGCGGCATCGCGGGCCTCGACGTACCTGCGGTCGACCTGCTTGGCAACCACGACCTCGCGGCGGCCGCCGCCCACGTCGGCGTCGAGGGACTGGAGGACGACCTCGACGCGGAGCACTTAGAGAGCAGCGACGCCGTCAAAGCCACCGTCGGGCGGCTCAACGTCCCGGGGAGCGGCTGGACGAGCGCGGGTTCGACCTGCACTACCACAACCACGACCACGAGTTCGTCCCAGTTGACGAGACCACCGGGTTCGAGGTGTTCGCCGACGGCTCGACGGTCGGCTTGGAGATCGACGTGGGGTGGGTCACGACCGCTGGCCACGACCCCCTGGAACTGCTGGAGCGCTACGGCGACCGGGTGAAACTGGTCCACATGAAGGACATGGCCGACGGGGAGTTTTGCGAACTCGGAGAGGGCGACGTAGACGTGCAGGGCTGTGCCGACGCCGCGCGCGAGGCGGACGTCTTGTGGTTCGTCTACGAACACGACGACCCCGAGGAACTGATGGCCTGCCTAGAGCGAGGCGCCGACGTTCTGGAGTCGCTATAACGGGAAGTCGCCGGCGCGTTTGACCGTCCGTATCTGGCGGTCACTGCGCCCGAGGTCGCGGTACAGCGCCGCCAGTTCGACGGGGTCGACGTACAGGAACGGGCCGCTCTCGACGGCCATGTGCACGAGCGGGTCGGTGCCGCCTGCGTCCCGTGTCGTCCGGGTTCGGCGCTCCCAGTCGGCCAGGCGGTCGCGCATTTCACCGGCCACGCGGGGCCGGTCGGCGAGCATGTTCTCGGTCATGTGCGGGTCGACCTCGAGATCGTGGAGGAGTTCCAGCCCGGCAGCGGGGCCGTCGGCGCTGTCGTCGTTGAACAGGCCCGGGTGGGAGAACACGCCGGGGTGGTAGATACGGATGTACACCCACTCGTCGGCGTAGACGGCACGACTGAAGGTGTAGATGCCGTGGCCACAAACCAGCGCCTCGCGGCCGGCGAAAGACTCGCCGTCGATGGCGGGTGTCAGCGAGCGGGCATCCCACCCATCGGGGACAGGCACGTCGAACCAGTCACACAGCGTCGCCGCGAGGTCGAACTGGTAGACCTGCGCGTCCACGGCGCGGCCCCCGCTTGTGACCGTGGGGCCGGAGATGACAAACGGGACGCGCTGGGTCGGCGGGTGGGCCAGCGCGTGTTCGGCGTAGATGCCGTGTTCGCCGAGCGCGTCGCCATGGTCGGCCGTGACGACGACGGTCGTGTCCTCGCGCACTCCAGCGGCGGCCAGCGCGTCGAGCAGGCGGTTGACCTCGCGGTCGGTCTTGCGGACGGCGCCGTCGTAGCCGTCGACGAGGTGCGCGACGTCGTCGGTGGAGTCGAAGCGGTCCGGTATCGACCAGTCGTCGTACTGGCGCTCGTAGGCGGGGTCGCCGTAGGCGCCGGGTGTCGGCCAGAGGTCCGCGCTGCGGGGGCCGGTCATGCCCTGCTGAGCGGCCAACGCCTCGGCGTCCGGCCACGCCGGCGACCACCCCGCACGTCGTACCCGTTCAACGTCTTCGGCGACGTCCTCGTAGGGGTGGTGAACGTCCCAGTACTGGACGTGTAACAGCCAGTCCTCGTCGGTGGCGTGGCGGTCAAGCCACGCCACCGCGCGGGCGGTTACGTCCGCGGCGTGTTCGTCTTCGGTCCGGGGCGTCGGCTGGATGGCGTCGGTGAACGACCCGCTGAAGTGGTACGCGCTGTGGTGGTCGCCGAAACTGCTTACCGTCGCCGTGTGGACGCCGTGGCGCGAGAGGTAACGGGGGACGAGCGGGCGGGCGGTCGCGGCGTCGTGGCCGCCCGCCGGCTGGTCGTACCACTGGCCGTCGCCGAAGTGGGTGACGACCCCGGTGCGCGCGCCGAAGCGTCCGGAGACGAGCGCCGTCCGCGAGGGCAGACACGGCGTATCTGAGGCGTAACACGACGTGAAACGGACACCCTCGGCGGCCAGCGCGTCGATAGTTGGGGACGTCGGACGGTCGTAGCCGTGACAGCCCAGGTGGTCCGGCCGCAGCGAGTCGACGTCGACGACAAGGACGCGCATCAGTTCCCCCCGGGGTCGACGGCCGAGAGCGCGGTCCCGAGGTCGATGTCGACCTCGGAGGGGGTGGCGTTGGCCATTGGACTGCCCGTCTCGCCGGGATGGATATCGAACAGCGGCCGGAGGAGCGCGAACGGGGCAGAGGCGCTCCAGGCCTGCGGTTCGCAGGCCGAGGGATAGGAATACGGCGGGCGGTCGTCGTCGAACCCGCAGAACAACTCCGGCACGCGCTGGTAGTCGAACGACCGACAGGCGTCGAGGACGTCCGTGGCGATGCGTTCGGCGGCCGCCGACCGGCCGTACGCGTCTACCCCGAGCGCGATGAGCGCGTTGTCGTGGGGCCAGACGCTCCCGACGTGGTAGGAGACGGGGCTGTACCCGCTGTTGTCGCTGCTCATCGTGCGCACCCCCCACCCGGAGTACAGGCCGTCGCCCAGCAGGGTGTCGACGATGGTATCTGCGCGTTCCTCGGGGACAATACCAGACCAGAGGGCGTGGCCCATGTTCGAGCTTTTCGAGGCGACGAGCCGGCCGTCGCCGGTCTTCGCCGTCGCATAGTACCTCCGTTGGGGGAGCCAGAACTTCTCGTCGAAGGCGGCCGCGAGCGCGTCGGCCCGGCGGTCGTACTCGCGGGCGTCCGCTTCAAAGTCGCGCTCGCGGGCCAGCGACGCCATCCGGCGGAGGGCGTCGTAGGCGTAGCCCTGCACCTCGACGCTGGCCAGGGGCGGTTCGGCCGCCTCGCCGTCGGCGAACTGGATCGAGCCCTCGGTGTCGCGCCAGGCCTTGTGCTCGAGGCCGTCGGCCGTCGAAGCTCCGTAGTAGAGGAACGGGTCGTCCCCGATGTCGTCGACGGCGCGCTCGATCCACGAGGCGGCGGCCTGTGCCGACTTCCAAAGGTCGTCGACCAGCGCGTCTTCGCCCGTCCACCGCCGCGTCTCGTCCAGCAGGATCAGCCACAGTGGCGTCGCGTCGACAGTCCCGTAGTAGGGGGTGTGGGGGATGCGGCCGCGCCGGGCGAGTTCGCCCCGCCTGATCTCGTGGAAGATCTTCCCAGGTCGTTCCTCGCGGTAGTCGTCGACCTCCTTGCCCTGGTACGCGGCGAGGTACCGGAGCGTTCCCTCGGCCAGCGTCGGCGCCACGTGGAGCACGTTATACGCCGTAAGCAGGGCGTCGCGGCCGAACACCGTCGCGAACCACGGGACGCCGGCGACCGCGACGGGGCCGTATTCGGTCTCCGTGACCAGGGCCTGCAGGTCCTGCCAGGACTGTTCGAACAACGAGGCGTAGCGACTGTCGGAGTGCTCGATTGCCGGCGTACCACCCGGCGGTTCCCACCCGGCCGCCGCGACGGCACGCGAGATGGCCTCGGCCGTCGATCCGCTGCCGACGGTAGCCGCCACCGTCACCTCGGTCGAGGTCTGCGGTGCCAGTTCGAACTCGTAGGTCCCGCCGTCGGTCGACAGCGTCGACGGAACGGGATCGAAGCCCGCGAGGAGCGTCGGCCCGTCGCCGTCAGAGCCGGGTTCGTCATAGCGGAATCGAACGCCGCCGTCGACGACCGCGTTGTCAACCTCGCGTTCGATGTCCGAGCGCAGCCCACGGATCTCGAAGAGGTCGCTGAAGTCGCTCGCGACGTCAATCGACAGCGTCAGTGTCCTCGTCTCCGGGACGTGGTTCGTCAGCGCGAGCGTCTCGACCAGCCCCTGGCCCTCGGCGACCACCTGGTCGCGGGTCAGGGTGATGGTGGTGTGTTTCTGCTCTTCGGAGTTGTCGATCTCGTTGACGGCCGAGGAGACGTCCGCACAGGTGAGGACGCGCCGCCAGGGCGCGACGAGATCGCTCCCGACCGGCGTCAGCGACGTCCCCTCGACCGACACCGACAGTTCCGAGAGGTACCGCGTGTCGCGGTGGTACAGTCCGCCCGCAGCCGCGGTCTTGAAGCGCTCGTCGGTCACGAAGAACGTATCGCCATCCACGAGGACGCGCTCAGTCATCGCTGGGGCGTGTTCCCTCCGCGATCCGTGTTCGGTCAGTTCGTGCACTCTGGTCGATTCGCTCGTCCGTGGCCGGGTCGAAGGCGTGGACTTGCTCGGGGTCGAATCCGACGCTGACGGTCTCGCCGGCCGCGAAGGGTTCGTCGGAGTCGACCCGCGCGATCAGTTCCGTGTCCTCGCCGACGTCGAAGAAGAGGTACTTGCTCGCGCCGTGGAACTCCGTGAACGCGATCTCTAGCGTCGCCCAGCCGCCGCCTGACCGGTCGTCCCGGTCGACGAGCACGTGTTCCGGGCGACACCCGAGCACGATCGGATCCGAGCGATCGAGGTCGATCGGCACGGCGAGGCCCGGGCCGGACTCCTCTAGCAAGTGGGCCCCGTCGGCGTCGACGGTCGCGTCGAAGAGGTTCATGTTGGGGCTGCCGATGAACTTCGCGACGAAGAGGTTCGCAGGCTCGTAGAACACCTCTTCCGGCGGCCCGAGTTGCTGGAGTTCGCCGTCGTTCATGACGGCGATTCGGTCGCCCATCGTCATCGCCTCACTCTGGTTGTGTGTGACGTGGACAGTTGTGATGCCCAGTTGCTTCTGGAGGCGGACGATTTCGGTCTCCATTTGGTCGCGGAGGTTGGCGTCCAAATTCGCCAGCGGTTCGTCCAGCATGAACGCCGCCGGGTTCGTCACGATGGCGCGACCCAGCGAGACGCGCTGTTTCTGCCCGCCGCTGAGTTCGCTGATGTCGCGGTCGAGGAGTTCGCTGATGTCGAGCATCTCGGCGATGTCGGCGACGCGCTGGTCGATCTCTTCGGCGTCGAGATCGCCCTGCATTCGCAGGTTGAAGGACATGTTCTCCTCGACGCTCATGTGGGGAAAAAGCGCGAAGTTCTGGAAGACGAGAGCGATGTCCCGCTTACGGGCGGGGATACCCGTCACGTCGTTGCCGTCGACGGAGATCGTCCCCTCTGTCGGGAGCTCGAGGCCCGTGATGGTCCGGAGCAGCGTGGTCTTTCCACAGCCACTCGGTCCCACGAGAACGAGCAACTCGCCGTCCTCGATGGTCAGATCGACGTTCTCGACCGCCGTTACGTCACCGAATCGTTTCGTTACGTTTTCGAGGTCGATGGTACTCATATCGTGATCACCCTTTGTACTCCGCGCCGGTCAGACCGGCCACGAACTGCTTCTGGAAGACTACGAACAGGATCAACACCGGCAACATCGCGATCAGCGTCGCGGCCCCGAGCAGTCCCCACTCCACGACCCCGCGCCGGGAGATGAACTTGTAGAGTGCGACCGGAAGGACCCATTTCGACTTGCTCGAGGTAAAGGTTAGCGGAATGATGAACTTGTTCCACGCGCCGACGAAGGAGTAGATGGCGACGGCGCCCAGCGCCGGTTTCGCCAGCGGCGTGATGATGCGGAACGCCTGGAACCGGGAGGCGCCGCCGACGCGGGCGGCTTCCTCCAGCCCGTCGGGGACCGTATCGAAGTACCCCTTCATCAGCCAAGTCGCGACGGGGATGGTGTTCGCCGCCGAGACCAGCGTGATGACGATCAGTGTATCGAGCAGCCCGACGATGGCGAAGATGCGGTACAGCGGGATGATCATCGCCAGGAACGGGATCATCTGGACGAATAGGATCGACACCATCAGGACGCGCTTGTGCTTCATCTCGTACCGGGAGAAGGCATAGCCCGCCGGCGTCGCGATGGCAAGCACTATGATCACAGCGCCGACGGCCACGAGTAGTGAGTTCACCAAGAAGGTGCCGACGAACTCGGTGTTCACGATGATGTGGTTCAGGTTCTCGAAGGTGATCGTCGACGGGACGAGCTCCGGCGGGAAGCCGACGGAGTTGGGCGGCTTGAACGCCGCGGAGAACAGCCAGTACAGCGGGACGATGAAGAACACGGACATTGACACCAGGCTGAAGATCACCACCGCCCTGATCAGCGCCTCCTCGGGGTAGATCTTGGCGAACCGCGCCGCGTTATGCAGGTAGTACCGCGCTTTGATGAATCGTTGTTTCATGCTCATGGTTAGATCGCTTGATCGACCCCCCCGAACACCCGCAGGTAGAAGGCGACGGTCAGCAGGTTAAAGAGGAAGAGCAACACCGCCAGCGCGCTCGCCTTGCCGAAGTTCCCGAGGCTGAACGCCGTCTGGTACATGTGCAAGGCGAGCACGTTGGTCGCGTCCAGCGGGCCCCCGCCGGTCATCACGAGGATCATCCCGAATACGTTGAAGGTAAACAGCGTCACCAGGATGAGGTTCATCAGGATGAACGGGCGCAACAGCGGTAGCGTGACGTTGCGGACCGTCTGGAGCCGAGAGGCCCCGCCGACTCTGGCGGCCTCGTAGAACGACTCCTGGATGCTCTGGAGGCCACTGGTCTGGAAGATCATCGAGAACGGCGTACCGCGCCAGATGTTCATGATGATCAGGCCGACGATGGCCCACTGGACGCTCGTCAGCCAGGGCGGCGGATTCGCCCACCCGAGCGCCCGCAGGAACTGGTTGACCAGGCCGACTCGCGGGTTCAACAGGAACTGCCAGGAGTAGCCGACGATGACGGCCGTCGTCGCCCAGGGAAGGATGTAGGTCGCACGGAAGAACCGCGCGAGGCGATCGTCCAGCCAGCCGCGGTCGAGGAGGACGGCGAGGGTCACGCCGATGCCGACCTGCCCGACGACGCTCGCGCTGACGAAGACGACGCTGTTTTTCATCACCTTGTAGAAGAAGCTGTTCATGAGGATTTCGACGTAGTTCTGGAAACCGACGAACACCTGGTTGTCGAGGTTGGAGATCGGGACGTCGTAGAGGCTGAGCTTGAACGCCCACACCGCGGGGTACAGCATCAGCCCGACGACGATGATGAACACCGGCGCGATCATGATGTACGGCAGCTTCTGATCGACCCGGTCGTACAACCGCTCGAGACGCGAGAGCTCCGTCTGGGTTTCCCGTCTCGCCTCAAACCCGTCCAGGTACGACGGCTCGGAGTCCGACATGGCTAGACGTGGTCGGGGACGGGCTTACAGCTCCCCCGCGAGCTCGTCTGCCGCGCTCTGCAGTGCCTCTCGGGGTTCGGCCCGATCGTAGGCGACTTCCTGGAGGGATGTCGTGAGGATCTCGTCGACGGCCGACCAGTTGTTCACCGGTCGCGTCCCACCGTACTCGAGCATCTCCTTGATCGTGTCTGACCAGAGGATGTTGCTCCAGACCTCGGAGGCGTCTAGCAGGGCCTTCCGCGTCGGGATGCGTCCCGTCTCGCGGGCGATCTTCCGGTTGAACTCTTGGCCGCTGATGCGGCCCATGAAGTCCTTCACGATGTCGGGTCGGTCGGTCGTGTTGAACGCGGACCAGGCGAACCCCCCCATCATCGTCGCGGGCGATCCCGAGGAGGGGTGTGGCGAGATGCTGAAGCCGTATTTCTGTTTGATCTCTTCATTACTCATCCCTTTCTGTCGGGCAAAGAAGTCCATCCAGGAGCCGTAGACGGGTGCGATCGAGTACGTCCCGTTGAGGAACTCCTGGGGGTAGTTGCCCCCTCCGGTGATCGGGCTGGAGGGGCCGATCTTCTCTTCGTTGTATATTTTGTCGATAAACTCCGCGCCTTTCACGCCCGCGTCGCTCGTGAACGCCGGTTCGGAGCCGCCCGATTTGAGGAACTGACCGCCGGCGGAAAACAGCGGGACGCTGTAGATCCCCGCGGCGACGATGATGCCGGTGCCGTACCGGTTCGGCGGATCGTGCAGCTGGGCGGCGACGTCGTAGAACTCCGACCACGTTTCCGGGCCGGTGTTCGGATCGAGGCCCGCGGACTCGAACTGGTCTTTGTTCCAGTACATTCCGCGAACGTCGGTCGTGATCGGGAACCCGACGATGTTCTCCTCCTGAACGACGGCCTCTTTGAAGCCCGCGAAGTAGTCGTCGAAGTTGATCTGTTCCTGGATGTCGTTGAACGTCATCAGCTTGCCGCTATTGTAGAACGACCCGAGCCAGATCTGGTCAATCGCCGCGACGTCTGGCGCGTTGCCGCCGCCGACGCGAGTGAGCAGCTGTTTCTTATAGTTTCCGTAAGGGACTTCCCGGAAGTTGAGGCTGATCTCGGCGTCGTACTTGGAGTTCAGCTCCTCGATGACCGGCATGAACATCTCCTTGGTCCGGTCGCCGTCGACGTCGATGTACTCCAGAGTGAACGTCTTCGAGGTCTGGTTCCCGGTGGTCGTGCCACCGTTGCCATTGCCGCCGTTCCCGTTGCCGCCACCGTTCGTCGTCGTGCTGTCGCCGCCACTACAGCCGGCCAACAGCCCCGCGACGCCCGTCACGCCTGCCGCCTTGACGAACCGCCGCCGGTTCACGAGCGAATCTGTGTGCTGGTCTGAATCGACCATGATTGATGACTATGTAGAGCACCACTTAAAACTCCGGTCTAACCACTATCTCCAGTGGTTGCAATATACCCAACATCTAAGGTATGCCGCGACGTTGGAACGTTTCGATGCCAACGTATGACAACTCACCAGCGCTCGACCAGACGGGCGCGACGACGGTTCTCCGCCCCGTCGGCGACGACGAGGGGTACTGGACGGGCGCGCCCTGCGTCCTCCAGTACGACGGCCGCCGGTTACTCGGTGTGCGCGAGCGGACGCCCGACGAGCGCGGGCGCGCAGTCCACCTGTACCACCACGACGAGGACCTGCAGCGACTGACGACCGTCACGGCCGACGACCTCGGCGTCGTGAGCGTCGAGCGGCCGTCGCTAGTGACCGACCCCAAAAGCGGCCGACTGGTCGCGTTCCTGCCCGTCGACCATGGCTCGAACCAGTGGACTATCCGGCGACTCGACGCCGTCGACGACCCCGCGGACCTTGATCCAACGACGGCACGGGAAGTGCTCGCGCCGCAGGCGGGCGCGACTGACTCGGTCACGGTCAAAGACCCTTACGTGGTGACGGTCGGCGGGCGCTATCACATGTTCTACGCCGGCCACGACGGAAACTCCGAGCAGGCCCACCTCGCGACGAGCGTCGACGGCAAGCACTTCGAACGGTACGGGGACAACCCCGTGCTGGGTCGCCAGTACTGGCACGACCATCACACGCGTCTCTCCTGTGTCTTGCCCGCACCCGACGCGCCCGCCTGGTGGGTGTTTTACGAGGCCAGCGCCACCACCGACTACGGCAAGACCTGGAACCTTCGGACGGCTCTCGCGACAAGTCCGGACCTTCGGACTGTGGTCGACACCTCGCCGCAGGGGCCGCGCTACGGATCGCCGGTCGCGGGCACGGCCACGGGCGTCGAGACGTTCGCCACGTTGCGCTACCTCGACATCCTCGAGGGGCCGGACGGCTACGAGGCCTACTACGAAGTCGCGCGCGAAGACGGCGCGTTCGAACTCCGTCATACCGACCTGATCTATGAGTGAGCAAAGCGCTATCGAAATCCTGCAGGACCTCGGCCTCACCGAGTACCAGTCGCGGGCGTACCTCGCCGCAGTGAAGCTCGGGAGAGGGCGGCCGGCAGACCTCGCCGAGGAGTCGGGCGTGCCCCAAGCGCGCATCTACGACGTCATCGACGATCTGCAGGACGCCGACCTCATCGAAGTGTACGATAAGCCCGAGGGCAAGGAGGTGACTGCGCCTTCACCGCAGTCGGTCCTCGACCAGTTCCGCCACCGGCGCATCGACGAACTCAAGGAGAACATCTCGGAGGCTATCACCAACCTTGAACCGTTCTACCACCGGACCGAAGAGAACCCAGACGCCTACGTGACGATGGTCGGCCGCGAGGAGTCGGCGCTGCGACACATCCGGCGGGCCATCCAGCAGGCGGAGTGGTGGGTCACCATCTCCATCGAGGGTCGCATCTATTCCGACCTCGCCGAGTACATCGCCGACGCCATCGACCGCGGGGTCACGGTGCGGTTGCTCCTCAGCGAGAAAGACCCCGCTCTCGAGGCGTTCGACTGCCCAGACAGCCTGCGCGTCCGCTATCGCCAAACCGCCGATACGTTCATCGCGGCCGACCGCGAGTACGGCGTCTTCAGCAGCAAGCACCCTGCCCGCTCGGGCCAGCCGTACATCATCACCCAGGAGCGCAACATGGTCTTGCTCTTGCAGAACTACAGCGAACAGATCTGGTCGACCTCGGAGATCGTCCGGTCGGCCGACGAGGTGGCCGGGCGCTATCTGGACCCTTGGCGCGTGATAAACGACATCAAGCGCATCCTCGATCCGGAGGCCGAACTGTATGCGACGGTCCGAGGTACCGACACCGAGACCCACCGCCAGGGCACCTGGGAGGGCGAAATCGTCGACTACGTGCTGTCCGGCCCGGTCGAGGCCGACTACACCATCGCATCTCCTGTCGAGGCCGAGCTCGTCCTCGACACGGACAGAGAAACCCTCACCGTAGGCGGCTGGAAGGCGACCATCGAGGACATCGCCGCCGACGGCATCGAGATCATCCAGCTCTAAGTATGCACGTTGGCGTCTGCCACTTCCCAGAGCACTGGGACGAATCGACACACGACCCCGCTATCGAGCGGATGGCCGAAGCCGGCATCGAATACGACCGGATAGGTGAGTTCGCCTGAGGCGCATTCGAACCCGAGCGCGGTAGCTTCGCGTTCGAGTGGCTCGACGACGTCTTCGAATCTATCGCCGAGCGCGACATGCAGGGGGTGCTGTGTACGCCCACGGCCGCGCTGACGAAGTAGCTCTACGAGAAACGCCCCTCGATCCACCGTGAGAGCATCGACAGGACGGTCCAGGGCTTCGGTAGTCGTCGAGCGTACTGTTTCAACAGCCCTGCCTACTACAAGGAGCCGATCGTATCGTCGACGTGCTGGCCGAGCGCTACGCCGACCACGAGGGGGTCGCCGGCTGGCAGATCGACAACGAGTACAGCTGTCACGGGACCATCCGCTGTTACTGTGACGACTGCGCCGACGCATTCCGAGCGTGCCCCCCGAGCACTACGAGGACGTCAAGGCGCTCAACAAGACCTGGGGGACGGCCTTCTGGAGCCAGCAGTACAGGTCGCTTTCGGACGTCGATCTCCCGGAGCCGACGCCCTCGGGACACCTCCCGTCGCTCCTGCTAGAATACTACCGCTTCGCCAGCGACAGCGCCGTCACCTACAACGAGCGTCAGGCGGCGCGCCTGCGCGAGGCGAACGATGAGTGGTTCCTGACGCACAACGTCATCGGCGGGTTCGAAACGCTGGACGTCCACGTGCTGGGTGACACCGTCGACTTCCCCGCGTGGGACTCCTACCCGACGAGATTCGTCCAGACCCGCTCGGACGAGTCGCCCACCCGTGACGAACTGTGGGCGGGCGACCCAGACGAACTCGCGCTGTACCACGCTATCTGCCGCGGCGCGGCCGAGGGGGCGTTCTGGAGGATGGAGCAACAGCTGAGCGACATCAACTGGCCGCCGGCCAGCCCCCAGCCCGTCGAGGGCACAATGCGGCTGTGGACGCTGCAGGCGAACGGCCACGGCACCGAGGCGGTCGTGTACTTCAGCTGGCGGACCTGCTCGCAGGGTCAGGAGCAGTACCACAGCGGCTTACTCGGCCACGTCGGCCGAATCGACCGGGGCTACCGCGACGCCGACGCCGCCGCCGGCAACCTTGACGCGCTGGCGGCCCCGGCCCAGCCGGATGCCGACGTGGCCGTACTGCTGGACTACGAGAGTCTGTGGGCGCTGAGCGAATAGCCCCACTCGCCGGAGTTCGACTACTGGGTGCATCTCCAGACGTACTTCGACATCCTGCGCGCACGCGGCGTCCCCGTCGATGTGGCTCACCCCGACGACGACCTCGGTGCATACGACTCCGTCGTCGCGCCGACGCTGTACCTCGTCGACGATGGATGGGTGGCCCGCCTCGAATCGTACGTCCGCGACGGCGGCCACCTGCTTGTGTCCATCCGCATGGGCTGCAAGGACAGGTACGACCGCGTCTATGAGACGCCTCGACCCGGCCCGATGCGCTCGCTCGTGGGCGCGACTGTCGAGGAGCACGAGACTGTCACAGACGCGCTCGACACCTTCGTCTCCTACGAGGGCAACCACTACAACTACCGGACGTGGGGCGAGTGGCTCACACCGAATCGGCCCGAATCCTGGGCGAGAATCGGAGCGGAGTCAGTGGGGGCGAGGCGGAAATCACGACCAACGATGTCGGCGAGTGGACGGTGACGTACGTCGACGTCTGGCCGGAGGGCCAGTTGGCCGACGCCCTCTGTACTGACCTGCTGGACGCGGTGGGCGTCGACTACCGCGCGGAACCGCTACCCGACGGCGTGCGCCTCACCCAGCCCGGGCAGTACTGTTTCTGCGTGAACTTCACGTCCGACCGGGTTCACGTCGACGGTGGCGAACCCATTATCGGGACGACGCCCGTCGGGGCTTACGACGTCCTCGTCACCGAGAGCGACGCTTCCTCGCTCGAGATTCTCCTTGAAGGAGACAGTACTCAGTAGTGCTGGTGCGGCTGGCGGCGGATCGTCGGGCGTTCGTCCTCGACGGCCTCGATGCGGTCGGTTAGTCGTTCCCGGAGGTGGTCGGCCACCTCACGGTAGTCGTCGTGGCCGACGAGATTCACCTGCTCGTAGGGGTCGGCCTGCAGGTCGTAGAGGTAGCGCTCGCGGTAGGTATCGTTGGCGGGCACGTCGGTCCCCTCGGAGTCGGGGTCGTAGACGCCGTACTTCCAGCGGTCGGTCCGCAGTGCCCGCCCGAGAGAGGACTCGCTGACCTGGACGAACACCTCCTCGCGCCAGTCATCGACGCCAGACACGAGGGGGTGGAGGTCGCGCCCGGCCATCTGGTCCGGCACGTCGATGCCCGCCGCCGACAGCAGCGTCGGTGGCCAATCGAGCAGGCTCACCAGTTCCGAGACGCGGCCCCCATCGCGAAAGCCCGGGCCAGTGGCGACTGCGGGCACGCGGATAGCGGCCTCGTGGCAGCTGCGCTTGTATTCCTCGTTGCGCGTCCGGAAGTGCGAGCCGTGATCGGACGTGAAGACGACGACCGTCTCGTCGGCGACGCCCTCGGCTTCGAGCGTGGCGAGCAGGTCGCCGAGACACTCGTCGATGCGCCTGCAGATACCGTAGTAGTCGGGCAGTGACTCGTACCAGTCGCCGGGAACACCCTCCAGGTCGGGCGGGACCCATGGGTTCGCGTACCGCTCAGCGTAGCCTTCCGGCGCGACGTACGCCTCCATGTCGTTCTGGTGGTGGGGTTCGAGATAGGAGAGGAAGCAGAAGAACGGCGCCTCGCGATCGCGGCGAATGAACGACCGAGCGTACTCGGTCATGGCGTCGACGCGGTAGCTCTCGAACGAGCGTCGCTCGCCCTCGTCGTCGTAGACGTAGCCCTCGTCGGGGTGTGAGGTGAACTCCAGGACGTCGGCCGCCCGCCAGTAGTCGTAGCCGCCACGGCGGTCGGGCGGCGTCGGGTCGGTGCCCGCCGTCGAGAGGTGCCACTTGCCGACGTAGCCGGTGTCGTAGCCCGCCCGTGAGAACGCCCGGCCGAGCAAGCGCTCGTCGTCGGGAAGCGCGATGTCGTTTTTCCAGACGCTGTGGTCGGTGGCGTACTGCCCCGTCTGGAGCGATGCGCGCGCGGGAGCGCACAACGGCTGTGGCGAGAACGTCCGGTCGAAGGCCGTTCCCGCCGCGGCCATCTCGTCGAGGTTCGGCGTGAGGTCCATCGGGGTGTGGGGACCGACGGTGTCCCAGCGCTGCTGGTCGGTCAAGACGAACAGAACGTTAGGGCGGTCAGGGGCCATCGCCTCGAAAACTCGGCGAGCAGGGGGATATACCTTGTCCCACGGTAGCGAGTGGACCTCGAACCCAGACGACCGGTCGGAGCGGGCGCGATGCGCCGGCTCTGCCCGTGGATGGCGGCGGACGACCACGCGTCGGCGTGGAGGAACCCTTAGGGAGGCGGCCGTCGTAGTGTGGTATACGACCGGCGGCACCTGCCGTCGGAGCCCGACCCATGCCATCGAAACGTCCGAACGTCTTGTGGATCTGTACCGACCAGCACCGTTACGACGCGCTGGGCGCCGCCGGCAACGACGTCGTGGAGACGCCGACGCTGGACGCCCTCGCGAACTCCGGGGTCCGCTTCGACCGGGCGTACTGCCAGTCACCGGTATGTACGCCCAGTCGGGCGAGCATGCTGACCGGGCGCTACCCCCGGACGACGCGCTGTCGGCAGAACGGCCAGCCCATCCCGCGGCGCGAGCGGCTCGTGACGACCCACCTCGCCGAAGCGGGGTATCGGTGTGCGCTGGCCGGGAAGTTCCATCTCTCGCCGACCAATCCCGACGACGCGACCGACGCGACGGCCCGAGAGCCGGTCCGTCCGGTTGACGACGGGTACGGGACGGCCCACTGGTCGGCGAGCCCCGGCGATGACGCTCCCGAGAACGAGTACCGACAGTGGCTCCGCGGGCAGGGCGAGCGCTTCGACCCGTCCCCCTACGAGGGGTCGCCCTACGTCGAGACGTCCCAGCCGACAGAGCGCCACCATACGACGTGGTGTACCGACCGCGCCATCGAGTACGTGCGGACGGCCGCCGATACCGACGACCCGTGGCTGTGCTCGCTCAACTACTTCGACCCACATCACCCGTTCGATCCGCCGCGGGCCTCCCTCGAACGGTACCTCGACCGGGAGATCGAGACACCGAACTTCGACCCTGGCGAACTCGACGGCAAACCCGCCGTCCAGCGAGAGGCGGCCACCTCGGGCCGGCTAGAAGGTGCGAATCTGACCGACGACGAGCACCGACTCGTGCGGGCGGCCTACTACGCGATGATCGACCACGTCGACGACAACGTGGCGCGTCTGCTCAACGCGCTGGCGGAGACGGGCCAGCGTGAGGACACGTTCGTTGTGTTCTGTGCCGACCACGGCGAGATGCTCGGCGACCACGGCATCTACAAGAAAGGGCCGTACTTCTACGAGCCCACCGTTCGGGTGCCGCTGGTGGTCTCTTGGCCCGGGCAGGTCCGGGAGGGCCGCGTGGTAGACGACCTCGTGGAGTTGACCGACCTCGCGCCGACGATTCTGGACGCCGCCGGCCAGGAACACCCACCCGGGATGCAGGGACGGTCGCTTTGGCCGCTACTGACGGGTGGAGACACGGAACGCGAGCGCCCCCACCGCGAATCCGCTTACTGCGAGTTCTACAACGCCTCCAAGCGCCACACCGATCCGCCGGCGTACGCGACGATGCTGCGGACCGAGCGCTACAAACTGGTCCGCCACCACGGGCCCGAAGACGGGGAGTTGTACGACCTCGAACGCGACCCCGAGGAACGGGTCAATCGATGGGGGGACCCGGACTACACCAGTGTGCAGCAGGAACTGGTGACGCGGCTCACCGACAGGATGGCGCGGACGGTCGACCCGCTCCCGGAGCGCCGGGGACATTGGTGAACGAGATCTGGAGAGGGGGGATACGGGCGGAGCGTTGGGGTCACGCTCGCTCGGAGTCGAGAGTGAGCGACTCGACGGTGACGACACACAGCCCCTCGGAGAGGTTGACTGCGTGGCGGATTCCAATTATCGCATGATTTGGCCAGAACCGGCTCTGAATAAGTCATATTCTTCCGAGAACATTTCTGTGAAAATAGTATCTGATGGGGTGTTTACTATAATTTTATACCTTGTTGTACGTTCAAAACTAATTCGCCGGACTGCACAGCCGGGCCTGAATCTGACTCAGCAGTGATGAACCCGACCCAGATGTCATATTCGATCTGATATATTCGGCTGAGTAAGCCGGTAATCTAGCCCGATTAATAAGGAGTCAGTCACGAATGAGAGCCGCCTGAGAGCGATGTCTCTCAGGCGGCGGCATCTGCGCGGTTGCCCGTGACGCTCAGATGAGTTGGCTTGAAGAGCGTATCAGTTCTAGTTTGTCATGGTTTTGCGGTCAGTGACGCTGCAACCAGCTCGAACGCTGAGAGAACGACGTGTTTCTCGACGTTTTTCACCTTGCGTGCGCCTGATCAAGACCGGTGAACGACTTCAGCCGAGAGAACACCCGCTCGACACCTTCGCGTAGGTTTCGATGAATTTACTATTTGATCGCCTGGAAAATGTAGGGCTCCTCAACGCTGTCGACCTCAACACCGTACTCCGAGAGTTGCTCTTGGGGAGTCGCTCCAACGCCTCATACAGGCTGTCGATCTTGTAGGATTGCATGTCGTCGCCGACGAATTCGTCCGAGACGACGACCGACCGTGCGAGTTCGAGATTGGTAGCATCGGTCGCAACAACGCCTCGCATGAGTCGTTGGAGTCGTTTTCCGCTGGACGGCACGTTGATGGCACAACTGTGGAATGTGGAGTAGTTCGAACATGGTGCGGACGACAGCGTGGTAGTCGCGGTCGTTTGTGTACCATGAGAACGTAGAGGCAACATCTTCTCCATGTCAGCGTCTGTGCCGGTTGTTTCTTCGAGTTCGGCCACCGAATCTGAAGGATCGATCCCTTCACGCGCAGCGACTTTGACGTCGTTGTCGAAGTCGTGTTTCTTGGTGTGTTTGCCAATGTTGAACTCGTCAGCGACGGACTCGCTGGCAAATTCGTCGAGCAGCGAATACACTGGCGCTGGCTGTGGACTGGTCAAGATTGAAGTTTTCGACGTGCGTTTTACCCGATGAGGACCTGACTGGTTCCTTTGAGCACCGAGTCATTAGATCGTCATAACCGGCTTCGCGCCGGTTTTAAGTACTGGAAACGCGACAGTGTTGAACTGTTCCGGAGTCGTTATCGACGGTCCGTGGGCCCTCCCGCAACGCGGCCCGTCAAATATAACAGTATGCGCTCGAGACGACGTTACGGTGTTTGTGCGTGAGAAAGTCCTGCCGTCCCTGAGACGGAATTCAGGGAATCGCCCTCATATCGGCCGTCTCGTCGATTCGAGATGTGAAAGGTTGTGACGAACTACGGAAGACGCCGAAGAGTGCCGCCCTCGGTGTCCCATCGTCGAGGATTCGTCGCGACGAAATACTGCTGACTCAGCCGAACACCCGGACGCCGTCCAGACATGCTCCAATCGGATGATAGCCCGGTTCGACCGCCACGCCCTCGCGCGTCGGCACGGCCTCGTTGTCCGCAGTGACTATCGTGTACCAGTTGCGCGAGTCCGGGTGGACCATATTTGGTTTGGCGTACGACCAGAAGCGGTCGTACCACTTTCGATAGGACGCTTCGTCGGTCTGCTCGAACAGCACGGCTGCGGCGTCAACGGCCTCGGCCACCTCCCAGGAGTACTTCTCGGTCACGAGCGGTTCGTGACTCCGGTCGAACGAGTGGTAGAATCCGCCGCGGTCGTCATCCCAGCCGTGTTCGAGTGCCGCGTCGAACAACTCCTCAGCCCGGGGGACGAGCCAGTCGGCGTGACGCGCGAGCACGCCCAGTAGTTTCGCCCACTCGACTTGGTGGCCAGACTGGTATCCCCACGGCCGGAAGGTGTGGCAAGGCTGGTCACGGTTGTACGCGAAGTTGTTCTCCCAGTCGGCCGTGTAGTGCTTTCAGACGAGACCGTCGGTGTCCGCTGTGAGGTCCACCGTCAGTGACCGTGCGATGGTCAGCGCGCGGTAGAGATAGCGCTCGGTATCGGAGGCCTCGTACGCGGCGATTATCGCCTCGAACATGTGTATGTTCGCGTTCTGTCCGCGGTAGTCATCGGCCGTTTTCCAGTCGTCGTCGTACTCGCTCTTGCAGAGGCCGTGTTCGGGTTCCCAGAACCGCTCGTCCAGCAGGTCGTACAGCTGCGCTGTCGTCCTTGATGTCGGCGATGCCGGCCTTCAGGATTCGCGTGAGCGCGAGAAACGTGAATGCGTGACCGTAGCAGACTCGTCGGGAGTCGACGGGTTCGGTCCCCCCAGCAGCCAGTGATAGTCGCCGCGCTCGGCATCGCGCTGGTGTTTCTCCAGGAACGACAGAACGTGGGTCGCTGCCGACTCGTACTCGCCCGTACCCGCCAGTCGGTCGGCGACGGAGAAGTTCACCAGGAAGCGAGCCGAGACAACGAGGTGGCGCGACTTCCGGTCGTAGACCTCGCCCGTCTCCTCGTCGAGTTGAGCGATACAGCCTCCGAACTCCTCATCCATACATCTCGAGTGATAGAACGAGAGGACGCCCTCGATTTCGTTTTCGAGCCGGTCACGGTCTCAATACTTTGCGGTTCCCATACGCGCGGACTGTGTAGAAGGTATGACAAATATTTCGGCGTAACAGTACCTGAACGGAGCGGTCGCGCCGAGTCACTCGGGCGCAGGATCGACCACGCACCGGAACCCGATGTTAGTGGTCGAGCTGTCGGGGGTGTTCTTCGAGCGTGCAGCCACCCTGTAACGGTTACACCACGAGCGGTGACAGAGGTGAGAGCCGCCGCGCATCACGCGGCTCTGGCCGTCATCCGGCCCCGTCGGGTCCACCGGGTCGTAGGCGTCGGTCGTGTGGTAGTCCGCGCTGAACCAATCGGCACACCACTCCCAGACGTTGCCGGAGACGTTGTAGAGGCCGTAGTCGTTGGGTTCGTACTCGTTGACTGGGGCTGTCGCCTCGTAGCCGTCCTCGCCGGTGTTGTACTCGGGGAACTCGCCCTGCCAGATGTTACAGCGGTGCTCGCCGTCGGGGCGCAGGTTGTCACCCCAGGGGTAGTGCTTGCTTTCGAGGCCGCCGCGGGCAGCGTACTCCCACTCGGCCTCCGTCGGGAGGCGCTTGCCCGCCCACTCGGCGTAGGCCTGGGCGTCGTTCCAGGAGACGTGGGTCACGGGATGTTTGAGACGCTCGCGGTCCTCGAGCACGTTCGAACTCGGCCCGAAGGGGCGGAGCCAGTTGGCCCCCTCGACAACCACCCACCACGGTGTGTTCGAGACGCTGGCGGTGACGTGCCCCTGGTCGGCCTCGAGGACGAAGTCCTCGAAGACGAACGACCACCCGTAGCGTTCGGCTTCAGTAGTGTAACCGGTCTCGCGCACGAACGCCAGGAACTCGGCGTTGGTCACGGCGTACCTGTCGACATAGAACGGCGAGAGCGTTACCTCTCTGGCCGGCCCCTCCCCGTCCTCGGGGAAGCCCACGTCCGAGTCCGTTCCCATCGTGAACGTCCCGCCGTCAAGCCGAACCATCCCCGTCGTTCGGTCGTCCTCGCCATCGGCGGGGTTGGTCGACCTGTGGGTACTCGACGCCGCCTCGGGGTCCTGCTCGCGGGAGGGGCGCTCAACCCCCTCGCGAGCGGCCGTACAGCAGGCTGAGTCGTCTTCTGTCATGCTGGAGGTACTTTTCGCTCATTGCATTATAAAGGTTCTGTTGTGATATAATTGGAATCGGATAAGACGGCGGTGTT
>NZ_SPQG01000008.1:53399-102531 GCF_004944975.1 Halorhabdus amylolytica | reverse complement strand
AACACCGCCCCCTGTAACCCCCCAAATTTTATATAGCAATATATGGTTTATGCCAGATTATGCTTTGTACGCATATCCAACCGTTGAGCGAACAGACTACACTACGTCTGAGCGTCCAACAGACTTACCATGTCTCAGATAGAAACGGTGAACGTGCCCGATTCCAACTCTTCAGCACGCACTGAAGGGTCAGCAGGCCCGTCGTGGACGCTCATGGATCTCGCTGAGCTCGAGAGCGCGTACTGGGATCACATTGCGCCGGCGATCGCCACCGAAGGCCACGATCCACAGTCCCATCGACCCACGCATGAGTGGCTGTCGGCGAATGGCTTTCGCGGTCTGGTGTACGCGCTGCGGGAGTACCACGACACCACCTTCGCCGAGTTCTGGAATGACGTTCTTGACCTCCAATCCCAGGGGTACGACTGGGAGATCGACCATGAACCGACTATCAACTCGCTCGAACGGTACCTCGACCGCCAACAATCCCGGCTCTCCTGGGCCGAGGGGACTGCTCGAACACACCGGTACCGACTTGCACGCTACGTTCGCGCCTACGCCGGCGTGAACGGTACCGCGGACATCCTTTCGCCGATCGACCCGAATGGTGATATCGATGAGAGCGCGGCTGTGGATGCGTGCTGGGCGACGTTCGACGCCCTGGATCAGCGTGTTTCGAGAACCACACTCCAGCGAATTTATGAAACCACTGCCGATTTCTACGAGAGTCTCCTCAACCGGCGGGAAGCCAAACTAAATCCGACCGATGGCTTGGATTACGACTGGACCGACGACGCCGATGACGATACCGGCAGCAGCGAGAATCCGCCGCTGGCTCCCGAGCACGTCCGGGCGCTGTTCGACGCCGCGACCACCACCCGCGAACAGTTAATTGTCGTCGGGCTTTGCGCCTGGGGTCTTCGCTCTGGTGAGGTGGCGTCGCTGCATGCCTCCCAGCTTGTCCTCGACGAGGAGAATCCTCGTATCGAGTTTGACGAGCGGAAGAACGGTCCCGGAAGCGTGGCGGTGATTTACGGTGCTGACGTTGCTCGGGATCGCTTGACCGAACTTGCCGATCGGAACGACTGGAATGGGTATCTATTCCCGTCTGATCGCTCCGAGACGGGCCATCGCCGGCGTGGAACGATTCTTCGATGGTTCGAAGACCTCGCCGGCCAGGCTGAGCTGCCTGAAACGATCGACGGTCACAAGCCGGTGCCTCAGATGGGTCGGCGATTCTGGTATGATCGGTACACGTCGACGATTGAGGACCTCGTCGAGGAACACATCGATGAGATCGCGTCCGACCAGGGCTCGGCCAGTGCGCAGGTCGTAATGGACGACTACCTCTCGCCGGAGCGAAAGCGTGAACTCCGGCGGCAGTTCATGCGCGAAAAACTCGCCGACGCGTTCGAAGGTGTTCAAGATGGGAGATAAATTCTCAAAGATAACTGAATCAGGCTAGCCATCACACTCCACTACAAGAGTCATTCAGATTTTATCGTTGGCCCCTACAGTCAGGAGACCCATCTATACTGTGTAGCCTATCTGAGCAGCCACATCATATAGCTGTACGTACTAACTATCCCATTCAGCTATACCGTATAGCTATACTGTGTAACTATACTACGTAGCTATACCGTCTGACTAAACTTTATATTCTACTGAGCCAGTTACTCTATCATGCTTACTGCAACGGTCTACAGTGAAGCCGGCGGCGTCGGCAAGACCTCGCTGACGGCGAATCTGGGACGTGCACTCAGCGACGCCGGCCATGAAGTGCTCTTGATCGACCTCGACCCACAAGATGCGAGCCTCTCGTACTTATTGGATGTCGACGACGAGCGCGATAATCCAGAGGCAAACAATCTCGTTCGGTATCTCGTCGGTCGATCCGAGGGCTCGCTTGAGCCAATAATCCGCGAAGCCGAAGGAATGGATATCATACCCAGCCACAATATGCTGGAACAGATATCGAAACACCTCCAGCGACGGGCAAACGAAGCTGCGGACTTCGGAGAATCATTCAACGTAAACAAACAGCTGCTTCGAGTTCTTCGGGAAGCTGGAGTGCAAGACAAGTACGACGTAATCCTGATCGATCCAGCTGCGACGGCCGATACTAAGGTCTACAACGCCATTCATGCGACTCGTTCGCTGATTATTCCCTTCGAACCGACTGGAAAGGGATCACAAAGTGTGAGCGGCTTAGAAGACCTCGTATTAGGACTTGAAGAGCAGCTATCGATTGACGTCGGTGTCATGGGGATTGTTCCGAACAAGTACAAGGACACCAGAGACCAGCAGCAGATCATCACCGAGGTACAAGACGGCCCATATGCTGTTCCAGTGGTGTTCAGGGAGCGCTCATCGCTGATCGAGGGGTGCTGGAACAAGCAATGTACAGCCTTCAAATATATTCCCGAGCACCGCAAGCGAGAACGTGACTACGAGCGTGACACTCTCGAGAAGTTTGAAACGCTGGCTGAGTGGTGCGCTAGTGAGGTTGGTCTGGAGGTGATGGAAGCATGAAATCCGGTGCTGGCGCTGATCCCTTCGCCGATGAAGACGAAGAGAGTGGAAGCGAAGTCGAACTCGAGGATCCGATTGAAACAGAGACCCAACGGGAACGCCAGGATGACGAATCAAAGCAGCTCCCGTATCTGTATGCTCGTGATAACGTGAAAGACGACCGATCACAAACGCCGATGTTCATCCAGGAAGACACTGAGGATGAACTTGGGAAGCTACAACGCGACCTGGAAGATATGCTTTCGGACGACCGGGTCTACAAAACTGACGTCGTCGAAGCGGCTCTTCTAGCTGGCATCCAAAATCCCGACGAAACGGCAGCTATTCTTCGGGACTGGGGCTACGATTATTAAGAAATCGGCTTCATTCAATTGCCGACGGCTATTGTACTCTTGATTCCGGTAGTCCGTCAGCTACTCAAGCGAGGTTACTACAGGCGAAGCAATCCAATTGAATCAGAGCTTGTCTGCGAGACGGTTCACATTTTCCGGAGACGATACACCAATAGTGGATATATACTATATGCGCCCCAAATCTACGGACAACCATGTCAATCAAAACAGATTCACTTCTCCGCTGTCGTTGATCGGGATCTGGGTCGTCAAACTTGCCATTCCACACTAAGTCGAGTACCCCTTGGTGTGCCTGTGACGCACGGTATCAGTTTTTCTGCCCCTGCGATGGGCGAGGGGCTCGAGACACACTGAGTCCCTCGTAACTCCAGTGATTCGAATGGCGACCAGCGATAGCTACGACCATCGATTCGACGAAGACGTACCGAGCGGATCAAACACCGGCTGTCCGGACTGTGGTGGCAGGGTTCGAACGAATTCGATCGAGACGGTCTGTGAAGACTGTGGTCTGGTTCTCCACGAAGAACCGATCGATCACGGGCCGGAATGGCGGTCGTTCGAGGACGACCGGACGAATCCTGAACGCACGGGCGCTCCACTCACGCCGACGAGACACGATCGGGGCATTTCGACGGAGATCGGCCGGAAGACCGACGGAAAGGGAAACGATCTCTCGGGTTCAAAACGCAGGCAACTCGGTCGGTTCCGACGTGAGCACAGTCAAGCGCGTTTCCGTTCGAGAAGTGAACGGAACCTAGCTCATGGTCTCTCCGAAGTCAGTCGGATCGTGAGTGCACTCGACGTGTCGGACGTGATCGACGACCAGGCGTGTGACCTCTTCCGGAGCGCACAGAGCGAGGGCCTGTTTCACGGGCGCTCGATCGAGGCGATGACAGCCGGCAGTGTCTATGCGGCCTGTCGGTGCAATCGACTTCCGTGGACGCCCGACGAGGTGAGCGCGGTCTCGCGGGTGAACAAGGAGCGAGTCGAGAACGCCTATCGGACGTTGAATCAGGAACTGGGGCTTCCCACGGTCCCGCCGTCACCGCAGCAGTACGTACCACGGCTTGCTTCCGAATTGGGGGTCTCTCAAGAGGTGCGTCAGGTGGCGGAGCGATTGGCGAAGAAGGCGGAGAAGCATCGCCTTGCGAACGGTCGCAATCCCATCGGAGTGGCGGCCGGTTGTCTGTACGAAGCGATTCAGCGAGGTGACGAAAGCGTGACGCAGTGTGCACTTGGAGAGTGTGCAGACGTCTCACCGAACACAGTACGTGACCGCTGGCAAGAGCTCCAGCGACTCGAATAGACCAAATAGTGTCTATGGTGTTGTACAGCGGGAAAATAGGTCTTCAATAGGTGCTTATAACTCTCTTTCCACGGTCCTGAAGACTAATCCCTGAGACTCATGACGAGAGGTTTTCGAGGCAATCCTCAAGAGTCGTATACGTTTGTTCTACAGTACCGATCGTTCGCCCCTCCCCTAATCCACCTTCGGTGTTCTGGATGACCTGTTGGGAATGTGCAACCGCATTTCGCAACTCGGTCAAGTCATCAAGTTGGCTCGACGCCCGATGATCGCTCGAAAAGCCACAGGCTTTCCAACACGCTTCGATGTCGCTGACGATCGTCGCGAGTGTCGAAAACTGTGCGTAGTGAATTTCATCGAGTTCAATATTCGATCGACGGGCCTCAGCGTGTCGCTTTTCGATTTCCTCAACCACGTCCGGATCGAGCGCGACCCGCTCTTTCCAGTCGGGCGCAACGTCGACGACGAGTTCACGGAGCCGATCCTCGAGTAACGTGATTCGATCGAACAGGCGCATCCTCGCTGGGGATGTATTCAGATCCGCTCGCGTCAGTATCCCTGTCAAGCGATTTTGACCACCGAGGAAATAGAACGGTTCCTCGTAGAGCGCCGCTAGCACTTCTTCGAACGTGGCGTCAGCGGAGATGATCTCTTCGATCGTTATCGGATTTGTATGATCCACAATGCGGTCGTCGGACGGAGCATCCTGTAGCTCCTCCAGAACGACGTATCCCCGAATGTCCTCCCCGTCACTCACTGGTGCAGCGTCGAAGCCTTCAGCTTCGAGCCACTCGCTCGTCTCAGCAACGGACGCGTCGGGAGGTTTTGTCGCGATCGTTTGCGTCGCGAGGTCGTCTGCTGTACAGACGTACCGATCCTGAACCATCGCTTCGAATCGGTGCCGCTCCGAGTATAACAGTTTGGTCGCCACAAGAAATAAGTTAAAGTAATCATTAACCTAGGAATGATGAGTGTAGGGCATTTCACCGATGCAGGTGGATACATTGACCACGGAGATGCTTCCGTCCTGTTTCCGGTCGAAGAGATCGATGCGGTCGTTCACACCCACCGCGACGCGGAACTCGCACTTAAGGGCGCATCAGCCGATTCCGTCCTCGTTGTTCGCCCCACGGGATTTGCCAGCAGTTACGCACTCACCCAACGACCGTTGACGGCGATCGAGGTCTCGGCACTGGATGATGAACTTCGGGAACATCTCGGAGAAGGTATTGATAGCGACCTTTCGAACTTCGAACTCATCCAGGTGGGGAAAGCGGCAGCGCCGACGAACAATCACAGTCTCGCGGAGTTTTGACGAATTGCTACACGCCGACTAAATTACGCCCAGAGTGACGAAAAGACCGATAATCGCGAGGATCGTCATCACGAACCCCTCGACCAGCGGTTTGTTCTCCATGGCATTCTCGTGAATCGGCATGGTGTCATACTCCTCACGGAACGCTTCGAGGTTCTGCTCGTCGTAGAAGTACTTCGTTTTTAGCGCGAACCGCTCGGTGACCGCACAGCCCGTACAAACTGGCTTACCTTCCAGCTGTTCGGTTTTGCTGTGGCTGTGGCAGGCGATCGCCCCCGCAATTGGGACAGTACGTGTAGGTCTTCTCCACATCAATAATTTCACAGTGGACGCCACGATGGATGCCGTTTTCACGAGTCGGCCGTGAGATACCGGCGACATATACAAATTACTCCAAAAGTCGAATTACGAAATTTCCGTAATTTCTACAACTAATTCGCCCTTACTGTTGAGAACAATAAGTCCGTTATCATTGCGTTCGAAATACTCAGTAAGTCCAGTCCGAAGAAATGAATATAATTCTGAACCCGAGTCATAGTTCCATTTTGAGCAGAGCTCGGCGTTCTTCGTTGGTTCCAGATTCGCGATATCATGAAGGCGTCGAAGCTCCTGGTCAGACAATCCATGATCAATTGTAAGTGACTGAACATCAGGTTCCTGGTTAGAACTATCACTTGCAGACTCAGATTTGGTCTCATTGTCCAAGCCGTCCGGGAGCTCTGGAGACGGATTCGAAGAACCATCTGAGTTGGAAGAGGTTAACGACGAAGTAGTTGATGACTGACCGGACTTATCCGATTTATCAGTTCCAGTCGGTCCATCAAAACTGCTAATATCATCATCCCGATCTTGTGCGACCGTGAGCAGGCGCTTTAGCTCTCCGGGGTCATCTTGGTAAATCGGGTACAACCACCATATCTGTTGGATATCGCTTGGGGAGAGAATACTGTCATCACGCACAGTCTGTATTGTTTCTTCCCATTTTTTCTCCGAAAAGTGGTCTGTATCGAAAGTGAGCTCAGAAAGGATGAGTTCGGCTACGTTGGGTGTGATCGAGTTCAAGATCTCATTGAGCTTGAGTGGCCCATCAATGGTCTCGACTTCCTCGTCTGCAACTAAATCTTCGGCCCAAAGCTCGTTGCCCCGCTGTTTGGCCCGTTCGATAATATCCGGATCAATTCCTGCTGATTCAAAAGTAGGTTGCTGACCGATGCGTTCACCAAGTTCACGAACCCAGTAAAGCTGCTTGGCAAATTCTTTGGCATCAACCCCGTCAAGGTGGGTCTCCTCTTCTGGTACCGCTACGTAGTGGTGGAAATGAGGTTTTTGATCAGCGTGACGGCGGAGAATCCTGCCCATCCGCTGAATCAATTGCAGTTCGGTCTTCGTTCCAGCAACATTTATACCGACTTCGGCATCGGGGACATCGATTCCCTCGTCAAGTAGTTTCGGAGCGATCAAAACCCCATTATCAGTCTTCTTGAATTTATCAATTCGCCTTCTAACGATCCGATCTTTCTTCGCATTTGATGTCGCTACCTGACTATGAACTGCATATACATCATCACAAATCTGGGAGAGGGCGGCCTGAATTTCATCGACCATGTCGATATTCATCGTGAACATTACGATCTTTATCCCGTCCCCATCCACTGTTAGGTACTCTTCTGCAAGGTCAATCGCAGCGTCGAGTTTTGGCCGAGACCGATGTCGGATCATATTCCGGCTCATGATCGCTGCATGGAGGTCCTCCCATGAGTCGGGTACCTCATCGCGCTCTATCTGAGCGGCTTTGTGAGCTCGAATGAAGTCCCCGAGATCTTCGAATTCTATGAATGGGACATCTAAAGACTTGAGAAGAGTGGTTGAATGGTCGGAGTACCGAACCTGTTTAAACAGATCAGTAATCCGGTTAGTTTTTTGTTCCCACTCATCGGCCTCTGTGGCTTCAAGTGGCGTCGGATGGACGGTCCATTCGAAACCGGGTATGATGCCGTCCTCTTGGGCGTCTTCGACAGAATACGAATAAACGACATCACCGAGGAGTTCTTCAAGTTCCTTCCGCTTTGTTCCGCCAGCTCGTCCAAGAGTGGCTGATAACCCGAGCAAAGCATCGGTTTTCAATGCGTTAAGCGCGGCACCAAATCCACCGTCACTGGTGTTAGAATAGTGGTGTGCTTCGTCGCAGATTACTAGGTCATACTTCTTGTCGGGCGGACCACCATATCGGGGCTGAAGAGAATGGATCGTATGAAATTCGACAGTCCCAGTTGAAAAACTGAGATCATCGGGTTGTCCCGACGTATCTGCTCCCGCCACGTTCAGTCCGAGCAAGTCCCGGATTTCTCGCTCCCATTGACTCAGAATCGCGTTGGAGTGGGCAATCACCGCGATAGAAGCGTCTTCTGTGCGGGCCCCAGCCCATTCGTCAAACTGGTGGTTTGGTAAGACACCACAAAGGTTAGCAATAGCTGCGATTCCAGCAACTGTTTTGCCAGTCGCTGTCGCCATTTCGAGTGTACCTTTTCGACCTGCTTCGAGCCATGCTTTGAGGCCCTGGCGTTGGTTCCGCCATAAGGAAACCATCAAAACCGGATACTGTAGCGAATCCACGAGATCTTCGTGATCTAACTCATTGTACTCATTCAGCGCGGTCTGCAGTTCAGTTAGTAGTTTTTCATCCTCGTAGACTTCTTGCTGGGCCGCTGTCGCATAGAGTTCAAGAATATATAATGTCCCGTCTCGACTCATATGGTCGAGATCCATCTGACTGGGATCAAAACCTTCCCGCCGAAGTCGTTTGGTCAGGAGACGTTCAGCAGTTTCAGAGAGGACCTCAAATTCAGTATTTTGTCGATTCGTGAGATTTTTGTTCATTTCAGCGATGTCTTCCCGGAACTCAGCAAATTCAGTACGCTCTTGTGAAGCACGTTGTTGATTTTCAGAGAGCGGCGTCGAGAGCATGTTTGAGTGCTTCGTCACCAGGTTTTCTGTAGAGTTCGCGGCGGAGCTGAAAGGCTCTAAGATACGGTGTTAGCTTGTCTTTTGACACTCCTCGGTGGGGCGAGAGCCACCGTCGCGTCAGCGACGCGTGGCTCTCGCAGGTGTTGACGTGGATGTCGCCGTCAGCGTATTCGCCGTCGCCGTGGACGACGTATTTGCGGGTGAATGCGTCGTCTTCTTCGAGCGGTTCGTACGATCGAAATCCGTCCGTATAGACGGTCAGCGACTCCTCATCGTGGTCAGCAAGCAGGAGTCGAATCGTCGATTCGTCAGCGGATTTCGCTGGCACGACATAGCGCTCGTCCGAGCCACGATCGACCAGCGTGAACACCGGCGGTTTGTCGCCGTCGTACGAACCTCGTCCACGCGTGGATAAGCCACGCGAGCGCGACTCCTGGTCGCGCTCGCGGCCTTTCAGGCCGGCCGAGACGTACACTTCGTCGATTTCGACCGGTCCAGACAGTGTGATCGAAGGCGCGTCGAGCGCGCTGGCGAAGCGCTCGACGCGCCGTCTCACCGTTCTGTACGAAAGATCGAGCTCCGCCTCGATCTGCCGAATACTCGTGTTGAACCGTAAGAACACGTAGATCGTGAAGTACCACTCTTTCAGTGAGAGCTTCGAATGAGCAAAGATCGTGCCGGTCTTGTCGTTGAACGTCCGACCGCAATTCTTACACAGATACCGTTGATACTCCCGATAGCTGCCGTTTCTGACCGTCAGGTCAGAACGGCAGCGGGGGCACTCGACGCCATCACGCCAGCGAACCTGTTGGAGCAGGTCCGCTGCAGCCGATTCCGACACGAACCGGCTTATTGGGAACATATCGGGCACCGCTGGCGCGGTGCCCTTGCCCTCTTCGACTTTCAGCCGCAACTCTCGCTATCAACAATCTACTTCGCAAGAGCGTCTCCTCTATATCTGTTTGTCGTCTGGAAATCCGTGTTTGGGAGTAAAGAAGATATGCGGTGATTGCAGTCAGAGTCGCACCTAAGAGAGCTTCATTCACGGCTAGTGGCTTTGATACGGAAATGATCCCAAAGCTGGTTAGTAGCATAAGTCCGCTGAAAGTAAAAATAAGAAGGGCGAAAGCTGCAGTGACGATTTTATGTGAACGGTTACTCATATCAAATATCTTGGCTGATGGCAACATAATAGCATCGAAGAGGGGTACCGAATAGAACTGATGTGTAGCATCGTTTCTTCATTTCCAAGACCCTGTGTAAGATCCTTTTTAATCTGAAGTGGACTATAACGTATTACTCGGTTGGTCCTTCGATGAGGACTATATCGCCATCTTCTAACTCGTCCAAATTCACGTTCACGGCCCTGATTCGATCAAGTACCGTGTTTGCGTCCGATAGCAGTTCGCTCACGCGCTCCTCGCCTGGTCTCTCCTCACTATCGACGACCGTCGTCACCTCGTCGGTAACGTCGGCGTTGGGAAGCTCCTGTCGGAGCTCCTCGGCAACGACCTGCAATTCAGCCCAGACAGTGTCATCGGCGCCAGGTGGCTGGGGATCGTTGGCACGTTCGATGAGTTGGCGAACACGCCGTTCAGTGGGTGGTCGAGAGGAGGAAAGTGCTCGCTCGATTGCGTCAGTAGTCGGTGACTCGGGGTGGTTAGTCCGCAGCGCTTCGCCTGCCTCCTGTAATTGTGTCCAGAGACTCGGACCCTTGGTATCGTCGAGGAGCTCGCGAACCTGCTCATACGTTTCGGCCTGCTGAATGAGGGAAGCATCGATAACATCGCTTTCCGACATGTCATCACCGTCCCAAACAGCCTGAACAAGCTCTTGGAAGTCGTCTAGAACGATATCGTTGAACTCGTCGGTGGCAACATCAAGAATATTCTGAACCTCGCGCTCGTTCGACCGAAGCCACGAGGTGAGTTGCTCACAAATCTCTTCGGGATCCGACGAAATAGTATCACCTGTGATTCGTCGATACTGAGCAGAGACCTCATCGATTCGATGCTCCCCAGCATCCTGGAGTCGAGATTCGACGGTCGCGACGCTTGGCACAGTGGTGCTTTCGGCCGTCGCCTGCATGCTGGTGGTGATCGACGCGTTGGGATAGAGTGACGTCATCGTCTCTAGCTCAGCAGTGAATCGTTGCCAGAGAGACGTCCCTTCCGGTCCGGGCTCAAAGAGCTCGCGAGAATCAGCGAACGTCTTGGCCTCTTCGAGCACCACTTCGAGGTTGTCTTCGCTTCCCAGGTTTGACGTCGAAAGCTCCTCACCGCCAAGTGCTGGCCCGATTGTAGCCTCGAAAGTACCAAGTGAAACGTCAAACTCTCGGGAAGTGTTCTTCAACGTCCGTTTGACAGTCGCACTGTGCCCGTCGATCCACTGGCCGAGTTCATCAAGCCACTCATCTGGTCCATCACCTTCCGGTTCCTCGCCGATCACAGTTGTAACGAGTTCTCGCACCGTTTTCGGGTCGATAATATCGACGCCGAACCGAACCTGGAGTGACGTCAGTCCCCCTTTGGTCCGGACTTGTCGGCCGATAGCGGCGGGATCAGACACGTACTCGGTATCCTGCTTGAGCGCGACCGACTCGTTGGAGGTCGCAAGTGTAATGAGCAGCGCCGCGATCGACTCCTGTGGCGTCCCGCGGTAGTCCCCGTTGGCTGTCTGTGTCTGTTGAAGCAGCGTCTCGACGTCGACCGATTTCTGTTCCTCGTACCGGTTGATGAACTCGCGACACCAGCCCGTATCGGCGACCTCCCTCCTGGCTGTGTCGACCCCAAGCATCGCTGCGTCCGCGCTTGAGAGCGGCCACTCACCGCTCCCGCGGAAGAACGTTGCCATAGCCTTTGCGTCGTCGACTTCGACGAGCGGCCGCGAGAGCGTTTTCCGGGACGACCCGAAAACCGCATTGATCTGGTCCTCGACGACGCCATCAAGCTCGCTAGAGCGTGCGCCACGATGTCCATTGGCCGTGTAGACCGACGCATCATCGAGAATCTCGGTCACCGACGATTCAAGCCGACGTTTGTCAGCACGGTGTTCACGTTCGAGTTCCTCGTGGGACTCGGTCTCTTCGTCCAAGACTTGTCCCATGCCGATGACGTTCTGAATCCGCTCCAGCATCGTCTCGGGAACGTCGATAGTAAGCAGAATGTGTTCGCCACCATCGCGACCATTGTTCACGTCCTGCCACGTCTCGACCTGCTTTGAGACAGTATCGTGATCATCAGCCAGCACGCGAACACGTAGCGCGTCGTATACAGGAGCCGGCGCTCGGTCAACCGGTTCGAGGATGGAGTAGTCGTACCGTAGCGGAACGAGGCGTTCGTCGCCGACATCGACTTCGTGGCGCTTTCCGTCACTTCTGAAGAAGTCGTCGTTCTCGCGCAGCCGTGTCTCTAGCCACGCCGACAGCTGGTGCGGCGAGATCTTTGCGGCCTTATCCTGCGCACGACTGAGGATGCTCTCTTGTTCCTCGGAGACGAGCGTGTATACCTCATCGCCCTGGTCGTTCGTCTCGGTGAGGGCTTTCTGCTTGTCGACGAGGGTCTCTAGCCCCGATTCGGCTCGCTCGACAACGTCGTCGACAGACGCTGTGACATCGTTGACCATCAACCGACCGAGGTTCTCGGGTGTCGAGGGAACAGCAGGCGCCTGGTTCAGAAGGTAGAGCCCTTTCGCAAGGCGCACTTCCCACGCGTCCTCGTCACCGTCGAACGTCGGCACAAGGGTATTGTCGATCATTTCTTGGACCCACAGCGGGAGATACGTCGTCTCCTCGACCAACAGATCAAACAGGACATCCCACGTTACGAGCGCACCCTCTTCCCTCGACGCCCACCCGAACTTGGTGAATAGCGACCGAACGAGAACAAGCAATGCTCGACCCTGGATGTAGTCTCGATCGGTCGAGCGACCCTGTGTGATGAGCTCCTGCATCACCGCCCGCAGAAGCGACAGATCATACTCCCGGAATGGGTAAGACTCGATAGGGTCTGGATCTGCGCTCGTCACAGGGGAGTTTGTTTGGAGTGTGAGATCGGGCATCGATGCCACTAGCGACTCGACACGATCCCTACCTCCAGAATCTGACTTCTGGAGCCACCGTTTTCGAACAATGATCTCGGTATCCGCTCCTTCGAGCTGGACCTGTTGGTGCGTCCAGTGGTCTTCGGGTGGCTCTCCGATGAGGCTCTCGCGCGTATCCGGGAGTGAATACTGCCCTGTGGTGACGACGACTGGATTCGGACCACGCTGGAGTGCCTCCATCGTCTCTTCGAACTCACGGTATCGGGGGCGACTGTCGCCGACGAAGAGCGCTACTTCGTCCAGACCGAGCAGCAATTCGGTCCGCTTGTTGCCGTCATTGAGCGAGTCAACCGCCGTTTCTACGCGTGAGACGAGCTCTTCGGGATCAAATGACTCGGAGTCGACGTCAGCTTCCGCGGTCTCGATAGACGCTTTCACGCCCGAACGACTGTCGAATTCAGTCCCGGATGTCTCTGGCATCGCCGGTAACGCCTCGTAGAGCCAGCTGCGGAGCGATGCCCGTTCAGCGAGTACGTCTTCGAACGTCTTCCCCTCATGCTCGAACGCTTGGAGGGCTTCCCAGACCCCATCGTACTCCATGTCTAGCGTCCAGGCCCACTCAAGCAGCCAGTTCGGGTCGGTCGGATATCCGAGTTCTCGACCGATCGCCTCAAAGATCAGGAACGGGAGCGGTGGTTCCTTCGATGCGTCGCGGTCGAGCAGGTTAAGGAAAACCGGTTTGAGGCGGTCGACGTGAGAGTCTGTGATCGACTGCTGGAGTTCATCGAACCCAGGCCACTGTTCGGCCAGTCGATCACCCAGGTAGGCAAAGTCGGACTCGTCATCAGCGAGGAGGCCGACCAGCTTCAGGAGGTGGGTCTTTCCTGACCCGAACGTCGCGTGGATATAGAGGAACCGCGCGGCCTCACCGGGATGCGTCTGGATAGCCTCGCCAAGCGATTCGAGTACCTGCTCGGCACTGTCGGTTTCATAGAACTCTCTAACGTCAGTCTCGGCACGTTCACGGGCGTTTACCTTCTGTACTTCTTCGAGCTCTCGCGTCGGATCGCTGTGGAAGAGTTCGTCGATGCTCATTGGAGATGCACCCCCTGGATCTGGCCGTCAATTTGGTGGGCCGGATAGTAATGCCGCGATTCGCCGCCGAAGAAGCTCAACTTCCCACCGACGACATCACCCGGGAACGGGATGCCGATCGTGGACTTGACGTTCCGTCGGTCGAGTTCGTCAAGGAGTTCTGAGGCACGTGTGAACGGATACAGACTACCGAGATTAAGCAGGAGTACCACGTGGCTCTGGGTCTCTAACTGGGCTTCGCTGAGCTCGAAGTCGATCATTTCCTCAACGAGTTCCTCGGCAAGCCGGTCCTGCATCGTCTCCTCAATACGCTCACCTGGCGACGTATCGCCCTCAAGTTCAGTTAGGGGATCGCCCAGATCAACGAGGAGTTTGTACACATCGGTCCGTGGAAGGAGTTCATCAAGCCAGATCGGCTGTACGGTTACGTCGTCTGGAATCTCTGGTGCTTCCTTGCGACCGTCGGACCAGGTCTCAAGACGGTCTACGACCCGGTGTTCGACTGATGGGTCAACAGCAGCGATGACGAATGGATTACGGATCCCGTGTTGCCCCTGTGCGAACGTTCGTAGTTTTTCCTTAAATTCGCGATAGGGTGACGAACTACCTTGGCTCATCGAATAATCACCCCTTCGTCAGTCTCCTCGATCTCAAGATCTTGCTGTTCCACGAGATGCTCCAACCGGCGATTTAGTTTCTGCCGATCGTCAGGAACGATGCCGATTTGATCGATGTCTTCGGGCGTTCGATCACCAACGATTGACGACAGTTCGTTGAGTCGGCCATCCAGCTCAGTCGGACTGTACTCGATCGCGTCGACGAGTGGCTCTAACCGCGCTAAATCGTCCGTCACCTCGACAATCTCATCTGTATCTGTATCACTCGATAGCGTTGTGAGCGCGTACTCGATCGTTTCGTACCACTGTTGGAGCTGACGCATCGGCGTGATGTATTTTCGCTCGAAAGCGGCGTGGAGAACGCCTGTAGGGAGGTCAGTTGCCGAGCGTACCCATGGATGCTCCTCAATGCGACTGCCTAGTTCACGCAAGCCTCGCTCGTCGACGAACGTGTTCCACCCCCTCTCAAGTTCGGGTGCAAGATCGGGAACTAATTCCTCGGAAAGTGTACTCCATCCGTCGGTCGTCCACCACTCACCATCGAAAGAAGAAACCGCAGATGAGCGGGACTCGATGGATGCTTGAGCGTCCTCGTCTACCCAGTCGAATTGGCGGTTCCGAATCGTTAGTATCGCATCGAGCCGTTGTAGCGTCGAAAGACGTCGGTTCCAGACGTCAGTTACCTCTTCGATCCACTCTTGGGCCTCATTAGTTTCGTCGATAACATCCGCGATACCGTCATCTTGTGACTTAACGGCTGAGATACGATTTTCGGTAGCATTGATTCGTTCTGCCAGCTCATCAGCAAACGCATTGAGTAAGCCAGCGACTTCGTCGGTTCGCACGTCAGTGTCGGCGACCAGGGTGATGTCTTCGCGAAGTCCGGTCAGCTTCGAGCGCATCTGCTGGTTAGTTTCTTGAAGGTGGATGAGACCATCAGCGACTGTTTCAGTCGTCTCCTTGAATCCACCCTCTTCCAGCAGCTTGCTCAAGTTTGTGCGTGGAAGGAGTTTCAACCTCGTCGTCGAGAGGCTGTCGAGGGCAAGGACAGCTTCATCCTCCAACGTGTTTCCGTCTTCGTCGATCGGTAGTAGTCGCCCCTCCCGACAGAATCCCCAGATGATCGCACAGAGGGCAGGCCGGGCCTCGTCGTAAAATGGTTTCTCCTCGACGATTCCGTCGAGAACGGTGTTCATATTGAGTCCCTCGTCGCGGCCTTTCAATTGTCGGCCAGTGAGAGACATAACGTTTCGCTGTATGGTTTGTTTGCCCTGCGCTCTATCCTGGTTCGACGAAGGGACTTGAATTGTCCGTGCCCAAGGGGGGAGCGGTGCGTCACCGTCAAGTTCACGTAGTTCTTGAAGCCGACTTTCGTTGACCTGGAGCATCATCGGGTGGAAATCGTCGGGATAGGCGACGTCGACAGTGGCTTGTATCGCCTTTGAGAGACCGCTGATGTCCGTCCGATCTTTTACCGCATAGGTACCACTCATCATTGCGCTCGTCAGCTTACTTCGGACGGCGTTGGCACGTTGTTCGAGGTCACGCTCGACCGCTGGCGGTGCGTCACGAGTGGCAATTGCGTCGCGGAGCGCCCACCACTCAATCATTCGTTTGCGAAGGTCCTGGAGGCCAGCCGTGTCGATCTCCCAGTAGAGCGTGTCCTCGTCGGTTTGCTCCGGTTCTATGTCTGGGCGGACACCCTGCACATCGACATCGATATCCAGCCCTCCCTCGGCTTCGATAGTGCTCTCGAATGTTGTCCCGTCGAGTCCGAATTGATACGATACGGGGTACTCGTCATTAGATTCTCCGTACGGGACTGACTCTGGAAGTGATAGGTCCTGAGTGATGCGATTCCAGAGATGTTTGTCCAAGGTTTCGACGATGTTTTCCCAGTCGGGGTTGGTTTCATTTTCCTCAGTCTCGTCGTAGATGAGGCGTTCTTCCTGCGTCGCGAACCGGTATCGAGCCCCACTTTCGTCCTGCGTCGGTCGAATGTACTTCTGCAGCCGATCCAGTGATTCCTCGACCCGATTGGTCGTGCTAATCCACGATTGGCCGTTCAGATCATCCATAACGGCGACCGCGATATTCCCTTCGTTCAGGGGAACGATTTCGTGGACGTGCTGAAGGAGGAGGACCGCCTTCGCTACGTCGAGGTCGAACTCTTGAAGCTCACCTTCGTCGTCGGCTACTTCGTCAGCGATGCCGGTCGTCTCATCGGCGCCTTCGACGACCCGCATGTCCTGTGGTAAGATTTCACGGAGTTCAGGCTCGATCAGGTCGAAGAAGTCGACCAGCGAGACGATAGTATCCCCCTTGCCCTCGTCGACCCAGTCGTCGAGCAACCTATGCATTAGTGCGAGGATGGCCCGGGCAGTTCCCGAGAAGATCGACTTTGCGGGGTCGTTCGCCTCCCGACGGAGATTGAACAGGATTTCGAGGAATAGTGGGGCGTGGTACGGCAGGAACGGATAGAACTCCACGAGTTCCTCACCATCGATAGCATCGAGTGGCGGCTTCGTGTTCTGTTTAATTTCGTTGTACACGAGCGACTCAGCAGGTTTGACGTCGGCGTCAGCCAAGATGCGCCGAACCGCATCTTCCCCTACGTCAGACTTCTGGAAGAGCCGCCGTTTGGCGATCTCCCCGACATGCTTGCTCGGAAGCTGATACCGGTGCGGGAACCGGTCTTTGACGATACTGAAATCGGCCCCGTGGGCCGCGAATTTGGGTTGGACGTCTTCGATTTTTGCCTGCGCCGTCGCAACGAGCTGAATGTCGCCGTCTCCGATGTCGTCGACGTTTTCCGCGAGCGTCTGCAGCTCTGTGAGCCGTTCGAAGTCGGTTCCGATGAAGAGGCTCACCTCGTCGAGCAGGAGGACGAGTTTGACCGGTTCCTCAAGCTCCGCTTCACGCTCCTGCCGCAGTGATTCCAACCGACTGATAACCTCTTCTGGGTCAATATTCGAGGGTTGAAGGTCGGTGTAGCCGTCGCGTGTACCCGTTACGCCCTCGAACAACTCCGGGAGCACAACATCAGACAGCGCACTGTACTGTTGGATGTCGGTCCAGAGACCATCAGTTCTCCACTCGTATTGCGGTTGGTCCGGTGTCACTCCCTCGACAACTGATGCTGCTCGATCCTGTCGTTCCGGCCAGGATTCGGTCGTTTGATACCAGTCTTCGAAATACGCGATATCAAGCTGGGAGGACAATCCAGTAGAGATACTGTCATTGACGCCCGTGAGAATCGGATTCTGGTGGGCATGACGAAGAACGATCTCACTAAAGCTGCGTTGCTTCTGGCCCTGATACTTGAGCAGGTTGACGGAGACAGGGATGACGTGATACTTGGAATGAACGGCACTCCACTGAGTGCGGAGCGTATCGAGGTCCCCACTCGTTGACGCATCCGGAACGAGGTTTCTCCACACCTTGTCGGAGCGGCCTTGGAGCCACTTGGTATCCATCAGCCCGTCCAAAACTGTTAACAGATGGCTCTTTCCACTCCCATAGTAGCCGTACAGCCAGTAGTTCGATCCCGACCGCATATCTTCGGCTTCGCCAATCAATCGGTTGACGAAGTCCTCGAGGAAGCGTTGAGAGTCAGCCGTGACGTGGTATGATTCGATAGCCTGTTTCCTGTGCTGCATTTCGTCTGCTGACTGGTTCTTTCGGTCGATTCGTACCGATTCCTCGAAATCCTCTGGTAAATCTTCAAACCATGTTGCGTCTACCATCATTCACCCTCCTCACTAGTAATCGATGAGTACGGCCCTTCATTCGGCCGGAGTTGCAGATTCCCATGGAGTTCTACGAACTCCCACGACTCCGTTTCCGCTGCCCTGTTGTAGAGTTCTTCCCAACGAGCACTCGGCTGGAATAGGTACTGAAGACCGATTGGTGATTCAAACCACTCATCTTCGCCTTGCACGTACGAATAACCCATTGCAACGAGGAGTGCTGTCTCTCCGAGCGATGGCGGATCGCCGACGACCGTTTGCTGATTCTTCAAAACACCGATTTCACGCATTACCGACCGGAATCCTTCGCACCATCGCTCCGTCGTCGAGTCGGCATAGTCAAACGATGTCCCGTCAGCGTATTCAAACTGATTCAGGATAGTTATAAGCGTCTCATTAGAGAAGTCAAGTGGTTCGGGATATTCGCCGGAAAGCCGTCGGGCGTATTCGTGGACAACATATCTAACGAGCGGGTCGTCGGCGACGAGATAGGGGTAGAGAACTTGCGCTTTCTCTTGCGAAGACGAACATGCATCCAGCACAGTCGGGAGCTCACTCGGGTTGGGAAGGCGAGCAGGGGTATTTTTGAGCCGTGATGAGAGAACGCGGTATATTTTCTGGGAACTCCCTCTAGTGCTGCGGTTCGCACGTCGTTCCTCGAACCAGATCTCTTTGGCCTCGTTCCAGTTCCCATATACACGGTACAACTCAGCGATCTCTTCCGTTCGATCAGGGAAAAGGCCGCACATGGTCAAATCCATGTTGACTTCCTCGAGAGAGAACGTACGGGAAAGGGACGGCAGTCCGCTATTGCCGTCTGGCTTCTTCTTCATAGCATGGTGAAGTCAACCAACCCACTTTACTATTTGTCATCGTTAGCTATCCCCTCCGAGACAGTTGGAAACTGCGTTAGATAAAAGGCCGAGGACTATACACGATGAACGTTTTGCGACAGTCATCGTTGGTACGCTGCTATCTGATACGCGAGTCATCAATGTCATCAGGCGTATCAGATTCACGTTCGACATCGATCAATTCCGAGAGTTCCCCTGTCGATAGAGCCTCCATCTCAACGCGATCTCCTTTTGACGTATAAAACAGGCTCGTTGAGACCTCCCGATCGGGATACAGTTGCTGAAGGACATGATAGTAGACGCTCAGCTGTTTGCGATACTCGCTTTCGGCGTCCCGGGAACGGTCGGTCTTGTAGTCCACGATCTCGACACAATCGTCGGTCACGTGCAGCAAGTCGATCACGCCGGAGATCGTCACTTTCTGATTCCCGACCGACACCGGCAGGTACGCGTCCTCCTCGACAAGTAGCGTTCCGTCGAGATCGTCAATGAAGTCCCGCACCCGCCGTTCGTCATCACTCTCAGGCTCGATCTTCTCACCGGCAGCATAACGCTCGGCGAAGTCATGCACTGCATTCCCGAACTCGATCCCACGACCCTCCTCACGCTCCTCGAAGACGCGGTCATCCATCAAGGCGTGGGGCGACTAGCCAGCCGGCACGTCGGGCTCCGGGATCGACACCTGCAACCGCGTCTGTTCGGTCTGGTCGATCCCGGACTCCTCGAGGTCCGGCTCGACAGACTTTGGCTCCAGCGGCAGGTTCTCGAACAGTGGACTCGGCTCCGCCCCCGCCGAAAAGAGCAGGTGATCCTGTGCTCGCGTCATCGCGACGTAGAGCAGACGGCGCTCCTCGTCGTAGTCACGACCCAGACACGCCGACAGCACACGGTACCGCCAGTTGTCGTAGAGGTGGGGCCGACCGTGTGCCGTCGAAGACAGTTTCGTCTGGCGCAGGCCGATCGGATCCGCGTAGCGAATCCGATCCGCGCCGCCACCCGATGGCGGGAAGCTGTACCGATTGATATTCGCGACGATCACGATCGGATGTTCGAGTCCCTTGGCCGCGTGGATCGTCTGAACGGTGATGGAGTCCCCACCAGGGTTGTCGTCGATCTCGTGCGTTGCCTCGGCGTCCAGACTCCGCTCGATGAAGCGGATCATCCCGCCGAGATTCCGCGTCGTCCCGTCCGAGACATCCTGGAGGAGGGCGACGAGCGAACTCGCATACGCGTCCTCAAAGCCGTACCGCTCGAAGACATGGCGGGCGATCGCACCGATCGACTCCATCGCCGCGAGTCGCTCGCGAAACGAAACCATCGCGTCGGGATACGCTCGCTCGTCGAGGATCTGCTCAACCTCCGCGAGCGTGTACCCTGCCCGTTCGAGGACGACCGCCCAGCCACGACGGGAGTCCTCGTCGGCGAGAATCCGGAGCCACGCGAGCAACAGGATCGCCTGATCGGTCTCGAAGAGCTTCACGCCACCCTCGTAGGCGACCGGAACGCCGAACTCGTCGGCCGTGGTCTGCAACTCCCGTCCGAAGCGTCGCGTCCGGGTGAGGACCGCGATGTCGTCGTAGCGTGGCGTGCGAAGGTCGCCGTTCTCGTCGTCGACCGCGTAGGCGTCGTTGCCGACGATCGTCTCGATCCGATCGAGGATCACCTCGTGTTCGCTCGCACTCGTGAACGCCGCGATCGTCGAGTGGTCCCGATCGGTCGCCGCCTCGAGCCCGTCGATTTCGTCGACGGTTCGATCGACCGACTCGCTGCCCGTCGCGGGCACCGTCAGGGCGTGCCGCGAGAGGTCCAGGATCGACTGCGTCGAGCGGTAGTTCCGTCGTAGTGGGATCGTGTTCACCTCCTCGACGGGGAAGGCAACGCGTTCGTGCTCGCCGTTGAGTTCGCGTTTGTACGCTTGGAGTCGACGTTCGAACGAGCGAATGTTCTCGACGGCGGCGTACTGGAACCCGTAGATCGACTGCTTCCAGTCGCCGACGACACAGAGGTTGTCGGTCCCGGCGAGCAGGAGTGTGAGCTTGAACTGGATCTCGCTGGTGTCCTGGAACTCGTCGACCATCACCTGCTCGAAGGCGATCGACTCCCGGAGCGCGTGATCCTCACACAATTGGACGAACGCGAACAGCTGGAGGAAACTGAAGTTCAGGTAGTTTCGCCGGAGCGCGAACTGGATATACTCGACGTACACGTCGTGGACGAAGTCCTTCAGCGCCTCACGGTCTTCCACGAACGCTTCCTCCGCCCACCGGTCATCGATTGAGGGATAGCCGTCTCGCAGTTCTTCCTCGCTGGGGGCGTCCGGGAGGAAGCAGCGATCGCGTTCGAAGCCGCTCAGGGAGGACCGCAGGTCCGACTGCGTGGCCCCGTTGGCCCCCTCGTTCGGCGCGTTCGCTTCGGCGAACAGCGTCTCGAAGGCCTCGAGATCCCCGTCCAGAGCGGCCTCGCCGTCGCGATACCACCCGTCTACGGTGGGAAAGACGCCCTTCGCGGCGAGTTCTCTGATTAACTCGAGTACCGATGTCGGATCGTTGAGCACGCGGAACACGGCCTCGTGTTCAGGATGGGCGTCGACGAACTGCGAGAGGAAGGTCCGGAAGCGATCGGCCTCGATGACCTCGTTTTCAAGCAGCTGCGTCGAGCCGGTAATCTGGTCGTCGATCCCGAGGTATGACGGCGCGTCGGCCCCGTATTCGAGCAGCAGGTCGTGACAGAAGCTATGAAAGGTGCTGATCGGCGCGTCCCGGAGCGCGGACATCGAGTAGTCACACCGCGCGACGACGCGCTCTTTCATCTCGGTGGCAGCGTTGTTCGTGAAGGTGACCAGCAGTACGTCCTCGGGCTCATAGCCCTCACTCAGCAGGTTCGCATAACGGCGCGTGATGGCGAAGGTCTTGCCCGTCCCCGCGCCGGCGTCGACGACGTGAATCCCCTCGGTCGCCTCGATCAGCTCGCGCTGTCGGGCGTTCGGCGTGGGCTCAGTCATCGCGACCCCCCTCGGACAAGAGCAGATCACGATGGGTCACGCGATCCAGGTTGGGGTCGCCGACCGGGAACGACGACTCCCGATACTCGTTGATCCGATCGATCTGGGCGTCGAGGAACGCCTCGAAGGCGTCGATGTCGTCCCGGAAGTAGTTCTCGCCGCGCAGGTCAAGCAGCGTCTTGAGGGCGCTCTCGATCCCCGACGTGACGTACTTGTACTCGCCGACGCGGTCGCGAGCATACCTGACGAACGGGTCCGCAAACTCTGTATCGAGGAGTGCGTCCTTCTCGTCGATGTCGGGAAACGCGTGCCCGTCGAGGAACTGGGCATACGCGTCATATCCCAACTTTTCGAGCGTCTTCCGTCGGTTATTGCTTTCCGCAACGCCCGCACAGAGTGCGTCGAAGGCCGTCTGCGTGCCCGCCCACTCGTCGAACGTCTCAGGATAGTACGTCACGCGGACGAGCGCGTCCTCGATGTCAGTGGATCCGGTAATGGCGTCGTCCACCAGATCGAGGAAGTGATAGAACACGAAGTCGATCGGCTCGTCGGAACGAACCTGACGGTGATGGGCAAGATAAAGCATGGCCTGGAAGTCCGGTTTGTCGTGAATCTCTTCGATCGACGAGCGATCGACGACCTGTGACGCGGATTTCGCTGACCCGCTCTTGTAATCGAGAAGTTGCGTCGGGGAGTGGATGAGATCGACCTTGCCTTTCCCGCCGAGTTCCGGATTTTCGAACCACTGCTCGGTGATCGGCGAGTCGATTGGGTGATCGAAATGATCGGCAACGAGATTTCCAAAGGGCAACACCTCGTACTCGCCGTAGTCACGCTCGACCGGCGGATTCTCGTCGATGAATCGCTCGATCAGGTCGAGGCCCACGTCGAACTCCGTTTCGAGGACGTCACGATCAACCTGATCGACGAAGGGCCGGAGTTCGTCGAGAAAGAGGTCGACGAGTTCCTCCCGATCCGCATCGGCGACCACGTCGGGATGGTTGACGTAGAACTCGGCGAAGTCGTGATAGCAATTCCCTTTCCGGAAGTAGTCCTGATCGGGTTGCTCGACGAGCTGGTCGAAGAAGTAATCGCGCGGGCAGTTGACGAACGTGTTGAGACTCGACTGGCTGATCGTCTCAATCGGCTCGGGCGCTACGTTGACGGGGTCGTGCTCGAAACCGGTTGAGCCATCTCCTCGCCGATACGTGTGCGGGATGGTCTCGAAGTCGTCGAACGTCTCGATGCCGTCGTCCAGAAGGTCGTGGAAGTACAGACACGGCCGGACTGGTTCGCCGGCGCTGGTCTCCTGAACGAGATAATACTGTTCGCGACCGTTCTGGAGGAGCAACTGGAACTGTCGGAGGTGCTCGCGGTCTTTCCGTTCGGTGTCGCTCCACGGCCGATCGATGACTTGGTGAGTCCAGTCAGCATCCAGTCCGAGATAGAAGACGGCGGGCCGGTCGACGTAGACCGACGTTTTCGCGTCGGCGAGCAGGACGCCGCTGTCCTCGCGGTCGATCGGCACGTCGAACGCGCTCAGGTAGAACGCCAGATCGTCGAGTCGACCGTCCGTGACCGGCTTGTCCACTAATCCGAGCACGTCGAGTTCGTCTCGAACGGCGTCCAGCGACCGGTCCGACAGCTCCGCGAACTCTCCGAGCGCCTCGCCGAAGGTCCACTCGCCGACGGCCGCACAGAAAGCCTGAACCGGCTCGATAGCCCGCCCATCGAGTTCGCGGAGAAGCTTCTGATCGTCCGTGACGGGGAGATCGATTCCGAGCCCGCGAGCGATCGGTCGGACATCCCCGACGCGGGCTCTCGAATCGGCGTGGGCCAGCCTGAGTAATTCGAGGAACGTCCGCAGTCCCTCGTCGTCGGCGAATCCAGGCCCGCCGTAGAAGGGAATATCTTGTGCCTCGAGTGCGGATTCGATCAGCGCGGGGAACGGCCCGCCACGATCCATGACGATCGCCACGTCGTCGGCGTTGTCGCTGGTCACGTTGTCCACGATCGCCTCGACGATCGCTGTCCGGGACGCGAAGCTGTGGAACGCCGGCAGGTCGAAGGCCTCGCTCGTGAGCGGGTCGATCACGTCATACTCGGCGGGCAAGATCGACCGGTCCAGCTCGCTGAACTGGGATTCACCGATGACGGCGACGTTGAGGTCGTCGTCGATCCGATACTCGTCAAGATCGCGATGCGCACTCTCGACGGACGCGATGACATCAAGTACCTCACGTGTCGCCGGTGTGTCGTAGCGATCGAACTCAAGGATCGCCTGTCGATCACCTGTCTCCTCCCAACAACCGAGGATTAACTCGACCAGATGGGCGGCCTGCTTCCAGGGCAGTGCCGTCTTGTCGATCACTTCGACAAAGAGCTGTCGTTGGTCCTGCGGTCGGAACTCGTCGGCCGCGAGCATCTGTGGCGTGGCCGCGAACCGACCGAGTCGTGGGTGGTCCAGCCGTCGATTGAGCGCAAGACTGAGCGGCGCGTCGACCGTCAACACGAGATCGTAGTCCGCCACCTCCTCGAAGAGATCGTCGATAGAACGAGCCTGTTGCAGTGACACAATTCGTTTCCTGCCCAAGATTACAAAAAGGTAGCCACCAGCGGTGAGCGTTACTCATCAGACAAAATATGTAAATGACTTTACCCAGCATGGGTATCTACAACCAGTGACAATCTTTGTTGAGAAATCGCCGTTTCCAATCGATTCCAGACTGTCTCGAACAACGGTGAGTTACCGGTGAGATCAGGGACCGTTGTCTCCCATTGCTGGCGGATTACGACCCATTGGTCCTCCGTAGCCCTGTCGACAGATCGATGGTGAGATCATCGTGTTTGCACTTCGCCTCAAAGGCAAGCTGCTCCTCAGCAATCTATACGAACTCTGGAGGCATCAAGAAGGAGAGGATAGCCGATCCTCGAAACTCTCTACGCTTGAAATCGAGACAAGATAAGGTCATCAAATTTACTTTCTGACTGAAGAAGTGGATCCGCGATGAATTCCCGATGTTCGAGCCAGAGTTCGTCAAAGACAATGCGAGGAAATCCAGCTTGTTCAGCGGCTTCACCCATAGCAAGCTGCACTTCCTGATAGCCGATACGCTTGTATGGTTCGCTCTCGGGATGCATGTTCACAATTTGGGCTGGTCCACGTTCTCTCTCGGTGTCATCGAGTACAATCGCGCCCATCTTGACCAAGGCCTGGACAACGTTGGTATCTAAGGCAACATCCAGCTGGTCATGCCACTCCGTTCGTCGAATGCCGAAGACATCGACAACTTGTCGAAGAAATTCGTTCGCAATCTTCTGAGCGATATGTTGATGGGATCGAAGCGTATCATATGCCTCTTGATGGGTATCCTGCTCGATGATGTTCTCCGGTGAGACACTGTCGACGACATCGCGATACTGGTCCCGACTCAGCGGTGTCGCGCGGGCCTGGATTACTCGCTTGAAGATCAGATCTAAGTGTTCTCTACCTGCTTCTGGTGTCGTTTCGATTCCGAACACCGTTTCATAGGTATTCTGGGTACTCTGTCGATGTCGTTTGGTGAGATCGTGCTCAGCGATCCGGTCAGCGAGCGTTTGGACTCGATCTTCGTTGAGATACATAGTATACTGTCTCCTGATCAGGTTTCCTTGTACTCTTGCCACTCCTCGCGGGTGTAGGAATTCCCGTCAGCATCGTGCACCCAGTACGAATAGCCCGTTCGGGGTGGTGGAAGATCGAAGGTTGGCTCTTCAAATTCCCCAAGTACATTGACAAAATCCTCGCTATCAGGCGGTTTCATTTCATCCTCGATGATAACCGCGAACCCGTTGTCCGGCCACAAATCATCCATCTCGTCCAGATTTAGATAATCCGGCATCGCTAGACCCGATGACCAAGGCTGGAATCATAAATCCCCCTTCGAAAATAGGACTGTCCCTCGAGAAACGACCCTCCCAACAGAGGACAGATGTGATGACGGTCACCGAAATTTACGATGGCGGAGAATTTAGTGGCACGTATGGTATCACCCAACGCTGCCGAAGGTGTCCTCCTTGGGCTGGCAGGTGGGGACGCACTCGGTCGCCCGCTCGAATTCAAATCTGGTGACGAGATCGATCGACAGTACGGCACTGTGACGGAGATGCTGGCGAACGGGTCACACGGCAAGGCTGCGGGGACAGTCACGGACGATACCGAGATGGCGTTGTGTATTGCCCGGAGTCTCGTCGAGAACGAGCGCTTTGACGGCCAAGATATCGCTAACCGGTTTCTGGAATGGTTCGAAACCGACCCGTTCGATATCGGGTTGATGACCGCCGATGCACTCAGAGAATACGGTCATGGAACGGACTGGCGCTCAGCTGGTCAGGAGGTCTGGCAACATCGATCTGAAGGCTCGAACGCTGGGAACGGCAGCGTGATGCGGTGTTCTCCCAATGCGATCGCCTTCGCAGACGATCCAGACACGCTACAACGAGTTAGCAAGCAATCCTCGGCGATCACGCATTACGACCCGCGGTGCCAGTACGGGTGCGCTATTCTGAATGCGACGATCGCCGGGTATCTCCGCGGTGGTGAGGATCCACTCGCCGACGCACTGGCCCAGGTCGACGATGACGCACCTGATGAGCTCGTCGAATCGCTCCGACTAGTGCCAGATCTAATCGACGAGTCCGATCTCGAAACGAGCGGCTATGTCGTCCATACACTCCAAACATCACTTTACGATGCGATGACGGCCGACACAGCCGAAGAGGCGATCGTGTCGGCCGTGAACCGCGGTGGCGATACGGATACTATTGGTGCCGTCGCAGGAGCCGTCGCCGGCGCTCGATTCGGCAAGGAGTCGCTTCCCGATCGGTGGCTCGAACAGCTTGAGTACCGAGAGGACCTCTCCTTGCTCGGGCGAACGCTCGCGTCAAAGAACATCGACGCGTCGGTCTAGGAATCATGCATAGAGAGGGACACATCGGCGCCGCGTTACTCGCCTACGCCCCGGTAGGATTCGTTATCTTCGTCGTGGGGTTCGAGGGGGCCGCAATGGCCGGAGCAGTCGGGGCCGGTCTCCTCGCCATGGTTCCGGATTACGACCAGCGTGTCCCCGGTATCTCTCATCGCGGAATTACCCACACGGTCTGGTTCGCCGCTCTCGTCGGGATCGGGCTCGGTCTCATTGGCGTCGCGATCGGTTCAAGCGAAGGTATCCTCACGGCGGTTGGGCTCGGCGCGTTCGGCCTGCTGGTCGGGACAGTCACAATTCTCTCACACATCGCCGCAGACGCTCTTACACCGATGGGAGTCGAACCATTCGCACCGGTTCGTGACGACTACTACTCCTACGACGTCGCCCGAGCGGCGAACCCGATCGCGAATTACGCCTTGCTCGCTCTCGGTATCATAGCGTCAGGTGCGGCGCTGGTGGCAGGTAACGTGATTTCGAGTGCCCTTCTCTGATTTGATCGAGGAATTTTGGCCGATATGATCGTTCCCCGTGTATCTGTGAAAGCCGCCTTCAGGATCAAGCTCCGAGGTACTCAGCCTGCTCCGCCTGGAGTGAAGGTCTAATGGAGGAAAGTCCTACCGTGACTCTTCACGAACCAGACTTTTGCTGACGAGCCACTGTTACAACGAGTCGGCATTAGAAAAGAAATACATATTTCCGAAATCTATATTTCCAAATCCGATAGTTCTATAGTAGTCCAAGACCACCACGATATATGGTCGAATTCGTCGATCGAGACGATGAACTCGATCGACTCACAGCGTGTTACGATTCAGACGATGCGGAGTTCTTCGTGCTCTACGGACGGCGGCGTCTCGGCAAGAGCGAGCTCGTCCGGCAGTCCGTCGCGGATCGAGACGAGGCGGTTCACTACCAGGCAGTCGAATCGACTGCACAGAACCAACTCGAGCAGTTTGTCGACACTACGACGGCGCAGTTCCCGTCGGTAGAGAATATTCGTCGCGATTGGGAAGCACTGCTGGAAGCACTGGGGAACGAAGACGCGATCGTCGTCATCGACGAGTTCCCGTTCCTCATCGAAGAAGACGACTCGCTTCCCTCACGGATCCAGCGTGTCTGGGATCAGGCGTTACAGGAGACCGGGATGACGCTCGTCCTCGTCGGATCCTCGATCAGCGTGATGGAGGAGAAGGTGCTGTCAGGGAGCGCGCCGCTGTACGGTCGCCGGACGGCGACGATCGACTTGCAACCGCTCGCTGCGGGTGATGCACGCCAGTTCTATCCTGAGTACGATGCCGAAACGGCGATCAAGACGTGGGCGATCTACGGCGGGACACCCCATTACCTCCAGACGATCGATTCCGAGCGATCGCTTGCGGAAAACGTCGAGGCGTCGATCCTCTCCGAACGAGGACTGCTCTATTCCGAGCCCGAGTTCTTGCTCCGGATGGAACTCCAGCAACCGAATACGTACTTCAGTATCCTGCGGGCACTTGCCCACGGTCGTCGCACACCGAACGAGATCGCCGGCATGGCGGGCATGGAATCACAATCGCTGAGTACGTATCTGCAGAAACTCCGCCGGCTTCGCCTCGTCGAGCGTCACATCCCCGTGACTGAATTACCGACATCGTCGAAGCGCGGTCGGTATCGAATCGCGGCTCCGCTGTTCCGGTTCTGGTTCCGGTTCGTCTACGGCAATCAGGATCAACTACGACTACTCGGCGAGGACGCCTACGACGAAATCGTCGCCCCGGAGATCGCGGATCACGTGAGTCCACTCTTCGAACGGGTCTGTCAACAGGCGTTGCCACGGTTGCTCGATCGCCAGTTCACCGACGTCGGCCAGTGGTGGTTCAAAGAAGAGGAGTTGGATGTCCTCGGATTGAGTCGGGAGGGACTCGTGGCTGGTGAATGCAAGTTCACGTCCCAACCTGTGAGTGAGGGCATCCTCTCGGATCTCGAACCGACAACGGACGAAGTCCGATGGGCGGGCGAACCAGCGGACGCCGACCCCCTGTACGTCCTGTTCAGTCGCTCCGGATACACCGACGATATCGAACGGACGGCAGCTGCCCGAAGCGACGTTCGTCTCTTCGATCTGGACGACGTACTGTCCAAATTATAACCTCCCATAACTCTCCAGATTCATCTGACTACATTGACGTTGACCTGTCTAACCTTTCAAAATGGACGTGTATCCTTCATGGAGTTCGTCGCAGTAGCCCGAGAAAGAGCCATCGCGAACGACCTGTTAGGACGGCAGACGCTCTCGACAATATCGACGTGGGACCGGCGACAGACGGAACCGACACCCACTTCTAGAACACGGGGAGATGCTCCGCTGATTGGAGACAGTATCAAATTAACCAACACTCGACAGCTGTGGAGTCGATCGTTGGTTAAGCCGTGGCGATAGAAGTACCGGAAACGAATCCGGAAATCATTATTCTATCATCATGGGCTGTGCTATGGCCAAATTTGAGCCAATTCCGGATCATTGGAAAGCCAGAAACGACCCAAGATGGCTTAACGAGATAGCATTACTGTGTCCAAGCATGACCACTGCATCGAGTTACAATCAGCAACCGATAATTTGGGGCGAGATCAATGAGTGAGCGCCTCACGCACGTGCCGTTGGATATCGAGACGTCCGGGTTCGAAACGACTGCCAAAGTAACAGTCATTGGCTTCACACTGCCACTCGGTAGTCGGATCTTTCTGAATACTGACGGCCGAGACGTCGATACAGATACCCTTGAAATCCGTCTCAGTAGAACGTTCGGAGAAGAAATCCAACTGAGCGCTCATCAAACAGAAACAGCTCTGCTGGAGGAGGTCGCTGCATTCGCTGATGAGAAGTTGGCTCCACGTGACTATCTGCTGGTAGCATACAATGGGGAACGATTCAACGGGGGCTTCGACCTGCCGTTCCTTCGAACCCGATACACGCTCCAGAACTGCAGGTGGCCGTTCGATGGGCTCCCCTACGCAGATCTCCTACCGGTGATCCAGGACCGCTTCAATACGAGAATCGACGGCGAAGAGCAAACGGGCTCGTGAGTGCATACGATACGCTTGTCGACGGCGAGCTCTCCGATCACGATCCCTTCGACGATAGTCAAGAAGCAGTAGCTGCATTTCAGAACGGACAATTTGAGGACCTGCTCGCACACAATCTCGCCGATATTCTTCGGACGAAAGCGCTCGCAGGCCTTGCAGAACAATACTGTGGGAAGTCCGAGTTCAACCTCAAGTCGCTCACCCCCTCGGCACGCGACCCGTCGCTATCAGACTGAGACCAGGGGTTCTGACCAGGTTCGTGGTCGAAGTGGACCGTAGGTGGGAAAATGCGGCTAAGAAGCAAGAATGCCTTCTTCGACGTACTGATTTTCCCACTCGCGACGAGCCTCAATCTCTCGTTTGCCCCGCCCGGTGATGGAGTAGATATTGGTTCGGCGGTCTTTCTCTCCTTTCTCGACGAGCCCCTTATCGACAAGGGTGTCAAGGTTTGGATACAGCCGACCATGGTGGATCTCCTTCTCGTAGTAGTCCTCGAGTTCCTCTTTGATGGCTAAGCCGTGCGGTTCTTCCAAACCAGCGATCACGTACAGCAAGTCTCGTTGGAAACCTGTGAGATCGTACATCTCACTAGCCACTCATATATGGTAGATATTAATTTTTACGTGATATTATGAATTGCATTGGAGTTTGGTGACTGAAACAGCTCACAGAAACACTCGAAAATCGATCTGCGGCGGTGGCAGCCGGAAAACTGGAATGGGTGGATGCTTATCCCAAGCTGAATTCATCCAACCCAGATTGTTTGCTCTCTTTTGGCTCGATCACTTGGGGTGAATCGTTACTGGGATCGTTCACTCGGGTCGAAATCGGATAGGCGTCCAGGTCCTCGCCGGGGGAGGGCTGGCAGAGTTCGTGCCGTTCTTCGGGCCCGGCTGACAGCCAGCGGTTTTCTTCGTCCTGGGGAAGGACTACGGGCATCCGATCGTGTATCGGCTCTATCAAGTCATTCGGTTCGGTCGTCAAAATCGTCACGCAGGACCGCGACTCGCCGTTTTCCTGCCATTCGTCCCAGATCCCGGCCATCGCGAATGCCGGGCCACCCTCACGGAAAATCCGATAAGGCTGTTTCAGCCCGCCGTTCCGTGATTGCCACTCGTAGAAGCCCGAGGACAGCACCAAGCACGGCCGGGACTCCCACGCCTCCTGGAAGACTCGCTTCTCGTCGACGGTCTCTGACCGAGCGTTGATGATCCCGTCACCGGGATCGTCTGCCCACGGTGGGATGAGTCCCCAGTAAAAGCGGTCGATCTCGTCCGTGGCCTCGCTAGTGATCACCTCGAGGCCGTCGCCGGGTGCGATATTGTACCGGGGCGTATACCCTCCGTCGGCGACCACCGTCGCGTCGAAGGCGGACTCGAGATCTTGCTGATCGATGAACAGCGAATTCCGGCCGCACATACCCGTGTTTTCTCGGAGATGGGACTTCAACTCCATGATGGCAAAGACGGGGGATAAATCGCATCCAGCTATTGACGTGTTCGTTCAATACAGCCAATTTACTGCGTGGTGTCTGGGTCGATCTCGCGGGCAAATCGATCAAAGAAATCCTCCATCACGTCCCAGCGTGACTCTCCGAGGCAGCGACCTGACTCCGTATACAACGCATCAAGGCGTTCACGCGCCCATTCGCGCAGGAGATCGACATCTGGCAACTCGGGGGCACCGTCAGTGAGTGTTGCTGCGTCATCGATGATGGCGTACTGCTCGCCAACGCGTCCGGAGCGTTCACCGACGATACAGGCGAGGCGAACGAGCCCGATCACGCCAGTTGCGTCGAGTTTGTCAGCGTCGAAGAGTAACTGTGCCTCGAGCGTTTCGGGATCCGGTGAACTCGTCCGGATGCTGTGTGCCCGTAGACAGTGTTCGACCGCCGCGATCCGGTCCGACGCCACCCCCTCTGCCGCGAGGAGGTTCGTGGCTTCGTCGGCCGCCCACTCGTCGTGATCGTCGATTTCCCCGATGCGTTCGAGTGGCCGCCCGATATCGTGCAGCCACGCTGCTGCGGCGAGTACATCCCGGTTGACGCCGTCTGGATGCTGAGTCGCAAGCCGGAGCGCGACGTCACGCACGCGTTTCGCGTGGAAGATATCGTGTGCGGGGAAGGCGTCCTCGTAGTATGGACGCGACAGCTCGCGGGACAAGGGGGCTAGATTGGAGGGCATCACTGTGGAAAATCGCCAGAGAACGCTTAGTTGTTGTGAAGTAAGCACACCCACTGAGCAGCGGATCAGTCAGGACTGCGGGGTAATCAATCGAGGCTGTGTGCCCCAAAGTCGGAAACCCGGAAACATCCCCCTTCCGCTTATCACTCTGGCTTCTGAACCCTCAGTCTGATGATCGAGGACGCCCGCGTCCTTCGTGAAGAGTTCGTCCCGAACGACGTAGTCCACCGAGACGCCGAAGTGAACGCACTCTCGCACGTCCTCGAACCAGTCACCGAGGGTACCCCGGCCGACTCTGCGCTGATCACTGGCCCGTCCGGCGCCGGCAAGACCACCATCACGAAGTTCACCGCCGGTCGCCTTCGCGAGAACGTCCTCGACGTCGAGTACGTCCACGTCAATTGCTGGCAGTCCTACACACGGTTCAAAGCACTGTACCGGATTCTCGAGGGGCTCGGCCAGGCTGTTGACGTCCACCGCAAGTCCACGCCGCATGACGAGCTCCTCGATCGCCTGGATCGCTACGACGGCCCACCCGTGATCGTCGCGCTCGACGAAGTGGATCAACTCGAAGACGGTCACCCGATCTACGACCTCTATCGTCTCTCGAAGTTCTCGGTGGTCCTGATTACGAACGATGAAGAGGAGCTCCTCGCCGGCCTCGACGAGCGTGTCCGCTCCCGACTCCACACGGCTGAAACCATCCACTTCGACCGCTACGACATTGACGAGTTGACCGATATCATGGCCGACCGCGTCGAACACGGGCTCGCGCCCGGCGCTGTCGATCGCGACCAGCTGCGGTGGATCGCCGATGCCGCTGCTGGCGACGCTCGCGTCGGGCTGAGTATCCTCCGGAGCGCGGCCAGTCGGGCCGATCGTGACGTGGAAGAACACATCCGGGACAGCCACATCGAGGCCGCGATCCCGGAAGCCCGCCAGGAAGTCCGCTCGAAAGCCCTGGATTCGCTTCGACAAGAGCAACGACAGGTATTCGAGATCGTCCAGGAGGCCGAGAAGCTGCCACCACGAGAGATCTACGAGCAATATTCCGAACGGGTTGACGATCCCCGGACGAAGCGAACTGTTCGCTCGTGGCTACAGAAACTCGAACGGTATAATCTTGTTGAGGCCGAGGGAAATGGCCCGAATCGGATGTATCGTGTTTGTGCAGCGAGCGAAACCAACTGAGAGAACTGATATCAGTAGCGTGTCATAGAAAGGTCCGTGTATGCCCATATTGTACAATTATTGCCAAGACTTCCGTGCAAGATCCCAGCGCGAATAAATTACTGATCGTTTGCCATCTGGCGAGAGGACGAAGTGATAGGTACAGAGTAACGGGGTTATCGCAATTCACTCAATATTCGACGAATTGGCAGACAGACTAATTTATGACGCTGAAACCCGTACTATCCGACATGAAATCGACGTACCGGTTCGCTCTGGCGGCTGGTCTGGTCGTCGCCTCTTGTGTCGTCAGTGTCCTCGCCGCACCGGATCTCCCCGAACAGATGGCGGTGCACTGGAACGCCGCTGGTGTGCCGGACGACACGATGTCGAAGCCAGTCGCACTCGCCCTCATTCCGACATTAACGGCAGTCCTCCTCGGTATGTTCGCTGTCATTCCCCGTATCGATCCGCTCGGCGAGAACATCGCCGAATTCCGCCCGATTTACGACTGGTTCGTCGTCGGCTTCACGGCGTTCATGGCGATCGTCCACGGCGGCATCGTCGCGTTCAACCTCGGCTACGAGTTCGACTTCGTGTTGTTGCTACTGGCAGCTGTGGCCATTCTCTTCTATCTCGTCGGTGTCCTCCTCGACCACGTGGAACGCAACTGGTTCGTCGGCATTCGCACCCCGTGGACGATGAGTAGTCCCGAGGTCTGGGAGCAGACGAACGCCCTCGGGGCGACGCTCTTCAAACTTACCGCGGCGGTGGCATTCGTGGGACTGCTATTCGAGGAGTACGCAATCTATTTCCTGATCGTCCCGGTGCTGGTGACGGCCAGCATCACGGTGGTGTACTCCTACTATTTGTACGAGCGCCTTGAGGAAGATCCGAGTGACGTATAACGAAGTCCAAGAATCAGATCTCCGCAGTAGCTGGATTTCGGCAGAGCTGGGAATAAATGCGCCCCAGAACAGGTACTATCGGCCGACGGCGATGGGCCGTGGCATTCTCGAGCATGGCGTAGAAGAGCTCATGCGCCGTGAACGGGAATTCAACGACACGTACTCGTAAATGGCTCGGGATCAAGCCTCGGGCATTCGCCTCGACAGCCTGTGAATCGTATGAGGCTTCCGTCGTTCACCGAGAAACTGCGAGATCGTCTCAATCATAGGGTCGGGTACCATCCGATCGCTCAAAACTTTGCGTCAGACACTTCGGCACATGTTGACATCTGTTCGCCCGATTCTGGTTGAGACCCCAATCTTTCGTTAACCAACACACCCGCCCTAAATCCGATTCTGTTGGTTAACCGCTGCTTCGGAAGTGAGGTGGAAGCTGTGATTCTTACCAGTCTAAGAATTCTATCGGCCATACACGGCAATCAACACAGGTGCCTGGAAATCCGGAAACACCCCGACAGACGGTAAGGGAGTGCTCAAGGTAACGTCCACTATGGACCTCACGAGTACTGACCGAGAATCGAATCGGTCTAACGCTGAACAGCGCTCGTCGCTCGCCGGCGATCGCCGCTGGCCGGGCCCGAATCGCGACGATCTCCTCGGCCAGCGAGCCCGGCAACGCTCATCCGCCGAGATCGACGATGCGGCCGTCGCGAACGCTGACGGCGGCCTCTCCCTCCCCGAATTTCCCAGCCTCGATAACGACTGTTACCTCCTCGACCCGGACACCGAGATGCCACGGTCGCGACGGTCGGCGACAGTCGGCACGCTCCACGCGCTCGCACTCGACACCGCGCTTTCGGCCGGGGGCGACGTCGTCTGGATCGACGCGCAGGGACACGCCACGACACACGCGTTCGCGCAGGTCGCCCCTTCCAAGCGGGCCCTCGACCGCGTCCACGTTGCCCGAGCGTTCACCACCCACCAGCACGTTACACTCGTCGATCAGGTCGGCAGGTGGCTTCGAGACGGCGCCACGTCACCGTTCGGCGGGCCCGCGACGGACCGCCCGGCGGTCGTCGTCGCGCCGGCACTGGACGCGCTCTATTGTGGCGGTGACCTGCCGGACGATGACGCACAGCCCCTCCTCCTGCGGTCGCTGGCGACGCTGCAAGCCATCGCCCGCGAACAGGACATCCCGGTCATCCTCACCCGGACCCGGCGTGACGGCCCTGCGACAGCGCTCGAGACGGCCGCCACGACGATCGCTCTCGAAGAAACCCAGTTCGGGCCGCGGTTCGAGTGTGACGAGCTCGACTTCGAGACGCTCGTCTACGATGTCGGCGACGGCATCCAGCAGACTACGATCACTTACTGGGCGGAGATCCTGGCCGCCCGTCACCCGTCCGTCGCGACTGGCGCGTCCTCGGCGGGGCCGTCCAGCCCCGGAAGCTCCCGATCGTCACCGACCATCGCCCCGGGAGATATCCGGTGATCAGCATGGGACGGACGAATCCCACCTTTCGAGACGTGCTCCGGGCGGTCGAAGACCGCTGGCAACCGTTCCGACGAGCGCTCCGCCACGAGGACCAGGAACACTTCGACCGGCTGCTCAAGCACGCCAACACCCATGCCGACGCTGCGGGGAATCTCAACCACCAGTCCCCGATCGTCCCGGTACTGGTCTCAATCGCACTCGCTCAGGAGCGGCGGATCGACGAGTTAGAGCAACGACTGATGGAAATCGAGCGCAAAGACGGTGATCTTCGACGTGAAACCGCGGGGTGAGACGCGGGAACATGGTCCTGACGATCGACTTTCTCGGTGACGGGAAGCCGCTCGTGTGGTCGCTCGAAGGGTCCGTCGACGAACCGGAATGGTCGGCGACGCGGGCAACCGAATATCGCCCGACGGTGTACGCGGTCGCTGCGAGAGGGATGCAACACCGAGATCCCGACCGGACTGCTTGCGTCGACGACCTTGCAGATCTTCGCGAGGACCTCGGGATGCATCCCGCGGTGGCAAACCTCAGCTTCGAGTGGAAGAAACCAGGATTTCGCTTCGCTGACCAGCCCGTACTCCGGATTGCAGTCGATCGGATAGAGACAGTGCGGGAGATCGCACGCTTCATCGAAGATCGCGGGCCGCCAGGACGAGTCCCGTACCGGGCATTCAACGTGGACTTCTCACCCGAATTCCGGTTCTGTCTCGAAACAGATACCGACCCGGCACCGTCGCGACCGCCGCGGCGACTCCGACTGGACTTGCCTCGTGAAGCAGCGGCGAACGAGGACCTCACCGGCCTCGAGATGAGTACCGTCGACGGCACCGACGGCAATCGTCGCGACAGCCGTGGTGAGGCCGGTGCCACCGTCGACGAAGTCCTCCACGCACTCCGGCGACAGCTACGAGAGTTCGATCCGGATATCCTCTCCGTTGAGCGGAGCAAGATCATCCCCCTGGTCGCCGACGCTGCTGACGAGCACGGCATCGACCTGGGCCTGCAACGGGTTCCAGCGGGAGTGTCGAACACGCAGGTTCCCGCTTACCAGCAACTCGCCGGCGAATCCACGTTCGAGTCCTACGGCCGCCGGATGCACTCACCGGCCCGCTACAACGTCCCGGGCCGTGTCGTAATCGATCGCTCGAACACGTTCTTCCTCGAGGAGACGAACCTCGCCGGCGCGCTCGACCTCGTCGAGCGGTCGGGCAAGCCCCTCCAGGAACTCTCCTGGGCGTCGATCGGAAACGTCCTCACGGCCATCCAGATTCGAGAGGCGACCCGTCGCGACGTGCTCGTCCAGTGGCGTGCCTGGCGGCCAGAGCGATTCAAGACCGTCGGAATGCTTCACGATGCCGACCGGGGCGGGACGACGCTCTCGCCGATCGTGGGCGTCCACGATGACGTCCACGAACTCGACTTCGCATCGATGTATCCAAACATCATCTGCGAGCACAACCTCTCGCCGGAGACCGTCCGGTGTCAGTGTCACGACCGCGACGACGTACCTGGGCTGGGGTACTCGGTGTGCGATCGCAACGGGTACCTTCCCGAGGTCCTCCAGCCGATCATCGACGATCGTGCGGCGATCAAAGAGCAACTGGCGAACGAAGACCTCGCCGTCGACGAGCGGAGAGCACTCGAGGGACAGTCGGACGCGCTGAAGTGGATTCTCGTCTCGTGTTTTGGCTACCAGGGGTTCTCGAACGCGAAGTTCGGCCGGATAGAAGTCCACGAGGCGATCAATGCCTACGCTCGGGACATCCTTTTGACCGCAAAAGAACGCCTGGAAGCCGGCGGATGGAAGGTACTACACGGCATCGTCGATTCGATCTGGGTCACCGCTCGCGACGGCGCCGAGCAACGTCCGCTTGACGAGATCGCGACGGAGATCTCCGAGGAAGTGGGGATAGCCCTCGAATACGAGAGTGGGTTCGACTGGGTGGCGTTCTGCCCGCGTCGCGACGGCCAGGGTGGGGCACTGACGCGGTACTTCGGGAAGCGTCGCGACGCCGGCGACGACGATCCGTACAAACTTCGGGGGATCGAGTGTCGCCAGCGATCGACGCCGGCGTGGGTCGCCCGGGTACAACAGAATCTCATCGACGTGTTCGACGATACGCGAGATCCTGGAGCGGTCGTCGCCGCCCTTGAGGATCACCTCGAAGTCCTGAAGGCGGGCGAGGTTCCAGCGAGTGACTTGCTCGTCCGAACGCGAGCATCGAAGTCCGTCGACGCGTACTCACACCGGACCCGGACGGTCGCGGCACTCGAACGGGCCGAGAAACTTGGTTTCGAGTACGCGCCGGGGGAGGACATCGTCTTCGTGGTCAGCGATGACGACAAGGACGGAATGGATCGGGTCAGGTTAGCGCCCGAAGTAGATGATAAGACACTCTACGACCCAAGCTACTACCGAGACAAGACAATCCGGGCGGCGGCCAGTATCCTCGGGCCGCTCGGCTGGACTAAGGAGAGGGTTGTGGACGAACTCGAGGGGCAGCAGTATATGAAGATAGGCAAGCTCCCGACAGAGATACACCACTGCTGCAAGTGAAGCATTACGCAATGACGAGTAAAGCAGTTTCAATTTGACCACACCACCGTTGCAAGTGAAGACACGAAATCGCAACCAGTCGCCGGTTTTACTTGCAAGAGTGGTGTGTCTCTGTTCCCTAAAATTTCGTCGATCCTGGACAGCGGAGGCCTTCTGAATGCAGTATATGAGTTCGGGGGTTTCCGCGAATTGACATCCTCCTCCGCGTGAACGCAGAGGAATCCCGAGCGGTGGGAGTTTCAGGTTTGCAGTCCAATCACCGGACTACCACACCTTTCGGGCACGGGTAGTCCCACAGTCTCGGTGTGGTGGACTGCTGGCGGTGCCAAACCGCCGTTACCCCTATCCTCGACCGTGTATGGCGTCCCGGTGGCAAAAACAACACCGGGACGCCAGCAGGCGTCAGCGGAGTCGGGGGTATCGTGTCGCGTACTTTGAGCAGTCGGCACATGGGCACACCCTTCGAAGATGTGGCGTTCACCGCCCGCTCTTCGGATACTATCGTCCGAGAGACAGAGTCTCTCGTGATCACGAAAATCTGCGATTTTCGAACGACCTCGTTACGTGGGCGGACAGGCCGCCTCCGCAGGACGGTTCGGAATCCGCTCCGTTCCGACCGATTCCTACAGTACTGTAATGCGAGCTGTCACTTAAACGCCGGTATTCTGAAACTCAAGAGGGGGCGTCGAATGTGGATTCTCTCCCAAGCTGACGGCGCGTATCCACGGCCTGAAGGCCGTGGTATTGCGCCTGCTCAGCCTATAAGATGTGGGTTGGGGACACACCACCAGTACATTAACCAACAAACGATGAGATCTGCCAGTGGTGTTGGTTAATAGATGAGATTGTGGGCGACAACGATCAGCAATACACCCCCCGACAGAGTGAAGAGAGTGATACGGGGTACACTAGAGTGTAATCAGTCTACGACCGGACAATATCCACGATATCACCGACACGGCTGTCGTCCTCGAGGGTGTCAAGGACGGATTCCGGATCGACGTCACCAGCGAGTGAATATGTATTTGACATTCCCTGTCCCCGGCCGCGACCATGACGATCTTTCGCCAAGACGTTCGAGTGAACGAGGTCGTTGAGCTTCTCACGGAACGTGTGTTGCTTCAACGTATTCGTATCAATGTATCCACAGAGTTCCAGATACAACCGGTGAAGGTTGGTCGTCTCTCCGGTTGAATCATTTAACTCGGCCGAGACGACAGTCAGCAACGCGATTTTGCGCTGTGTCGTTTCAGCGCCGATTGTATCGATCAGGGCTTCTTTCTCGATTTCCTCTTTCGCGGCGCGGACGTGACGCTCGGCAACAGTGCCGATACCTTCGTCATCAGCAAGGTCGCAAGCGTAGGACAGTAACTCAATGGCTTGTCGAGCGTCGCCGGTCTCTTGAGCTGCCATCGATGCGGCAAGTGGAATCGTCCCACCGTCGAGGACATCACTTCGGAGATGTGTGAAATCCTCCTGGCCATCTTCGAAGTAGGTATCACGAAGCGCCTGGACCGCACGACGCGCAAGGATATTCTTGAGATGGTTAGAATTGTATGGGTTAAACGTAATCTCTCGTTGTCCGAGGGACGAGCGAACGTCAGCGTCGAGATTGTTCCGGAACTGCAAATCGTTGGTAATACCGATGAGTCCGATTTTCACGGGATCTGGGTTCGCTCGCGACAGTTCGTACAGGACATAGTCGTCTTCGCCGATAGCGTCGATCTCGTCGAGAATGATGATGACGGTACCGCCAATAGTTTCGAGTTCGTCAAGCACCATCTCGAAAAGCTGTTTTCGCTGGTAGCCACTCGGTTCGTCGACGCCCTGCCCCTTCCGAATCTCGCGGAGCTCCTTGATGAGCCGTGTGAGAACGTGATATGATTTGTCCGCTCCCTTGCACGGGATATGAACGACTTCGAGTTGGTGATCGTTTTCGTCTGCCCACTCCTGGAGTTGATCGGCTTTCAACTGAACCCCTGCAGTCTTACCTTGACCAGTCGGTCCATACACCAAGACGTCACGGGGCGAACCGTCCATCGTCACCGGGCGCAGTGCCATATGCAATTTGTCGAGTTCGTCCTCCCGCTCGGGAAGTTCCGATGGCTTATATTTCCCGACATCGGCCTCAAGAACGTCGACATCTTGGTAGATAGTATCCTCGTTCCCGAACCCCTGTGACATCTTGGCTGGTGTATCGGTGTCATCACTAATAAAACCCCCTAGTAGAGTGATGAGAGTGATACAGGGGACGGAAGAGTGTAGGAGATCGCCTGGAGGACGGGGGGCGAAAGAGTGTAAATTCTAACGGGTTAAGACCCAGTCTTCGATAAATGAGTAACTCGAACTCCGCCAAAAGAGTGAGTAGTATCAACCCGGGGGGACGGGGGTCAGAAGAGTGTAAACCTCAACCAGTTTCGATCCAGCCTCAAACAAGAGGGGTTGATTGAGTATAAAGCTGGGATTATGAGGTCCTAGAAAGAAGATTAGAAGAAGATCTAGTTCTAGTAAATATCCGACTATAACAGGTTTTATTACCCGTTTCTGCCTTCGTACTACGTACTAGTTAACTAGTACTAACCGAAAAATATATAATAACGCGAATAGAGCTACAAAGATTCTACTTGAACCGTAGATCTGAACTATCAAGGCTTGTTCGGCGTATCTGTAGGGTGTTTACACTCTCATGCCCCCCGTGGGGTTCGCTGAATTCGAACTATTCCCTATCCCTCTCGTTAGAATTTACACTCTCATGCCCCCCGTCCCCCCGTCCGGCCGCACGGAGAAGAGATATTCGTATCCTAGAGCAAGATTTATCTCAGGAATCCCACTATCTCACCACCCTTTTCGGTTGTCTCACAGCTTGTATACCCGATTCCGTGCCTTTCTTGTGGGGAAGACTATCATTCTCCTTTGCTACTTACACTTCGATAACGGGGAGTATGGAGTAAATACGTGGTCGTGGACAACGAGAACACTTCGTGAGAGCGGGTCGCGTTGGCCCACAGAAGGTAGAGTCGTACGATGCGTCGTACTAAGAGACGCAATTCGTCAGAGCTGTCGAGAGTGTGCTGTCACCGCTTGGCTGGGATCGAACGGCGATTCGTCGAGAACTCGCGGAGACGCGGGTGCCGGAGCTAACCGATTTCTAGTGACCGAGCAGCGAATGGTTCAATAGAGAACTATGATCACGCTCCCTCCCCCCGTCATCGATGTGTAACGAAGAATCGGCGGTCCTTATGTGGGTTTGCGTATCTGTAATTAGAACTAGTTGTTCCACACCCCGTCATCGAAGTGTAAACGCAGGGTCGACCATCCCCCGTCATCGAAGTGAAAATCGGTTCAGTCTCCGTCTCTCTTGATGTTCACCGTTCGAATTTCATTTCGCACACGGGGTGTTTCCGCTCGACTTATTACTCAATTCATCTCTTACACGGAGTCCAGTACGTCTGTGTCATCCCACGGATTGTAGGCCATATTCAATATACAAAACCAGCCTAATAACTCTCTATCGTCGGAATACGGCATATTTACACTTTGCATACGGGGTGTGTGATGAGAACCTATCAGTGGATACACTCGTGATCAGGGGTGTGGTCTGTCTCAAATAGAAAAACCATGCTTCAACTGTGGAACCCTGTTCGACTGTTCGTGCCTAAAAACGGCTCTATCGACTATTAACGGCTTAATCTAATCTCAAATTCTTTCTCGTTCCTACTGTTTTCACTCTGGACGAGGGGTGTGTAGTCACCACTTTTCCAAGTGCACCAAAATCAAATAGCACACGGGGTGTGAGAAATCAATAATCGGATGTATTGACCCCCTCATTCGTCCGGATTGACTGGCCCTTTATATTTGGATGTGACCTTGTCCCCCTCTCTCCACTGCCAGTAGTAGTAGCGGTTGTCGTTAATCTCCTTGATCGTGATCGTGGCCTTCGCCGGGACGTCGTCCGGCAGATCGTCGGGACGTTCTTCGATTTCGCTTTCATCTGAGTCCTCTTCGAGACGTGCCTCGCGAGCTTTGTGCTCAGCTAGCTCTTCAGCGTAGCGGGCAACGTGCTGGAGCTGCTCAGAAGAGGACTCGTTGAGCGTATTGACGAGGTCTGTCGGGAGTTCCGCCGGCGGCGTTGGTGGCTCGTAAGACATCAGCGGTCGCCTCGTGTTAACCAACAAAGTGCGTATCGGCATAGATTTGTTGGTTAATTAGATATCGACTCGTCACGGGTTGAAGAGTATGAATAGCAAACTATTCACAAATAGCAACCCGGGAATGCTGTCGATGTCAAACCAACGGCAATCAATTAAACCTCACCGTGGAGGAGGTCGATAATTCAATTGCTGCTGTGAAACTCACGAGCATTCTCTTTCTGACTCACGGTAGGAAACGTCGAGATCGAGATCGTCGTACATGCGATCGAGCATAGCGAGTGCTGACTGAAACGTCGCATAATGCTCCCGCATGAACGCTATCGTCTCGCGTCGAGAGGTGACTGGATATCCTTCGACGTGGTCGGGGTTGAGCACCGAACGCTCGTTGAGGACGACTTGGAGAGGACCTTCTAATGATTCCTCCGGTTGTCGCTCAAATCCTGTTGGGATTCCAAACCGTTCGAAAAAACGCTGCCAGGCGTCGATGTCCTTCTCAAGGACGGCAAGAAAGAGCGGGTAGTCTCCGGGCTCGCGACCGACCTGGTAGCCCCCTTGGGTCCAGACGTAGACGGCGTCCACCTGTGTAAAGGCGAACTGCCAGTCACCGAACTGTGGGAGTACGTACGCCTCTTCGATGGACGGTGGATTCACGGCAGCACTCGTGGCTAGCAGGTCTCGTGCCGCCTTACGGACGCGATCGTCGGTCACGAACAGTCCGTCATCATATCGAAGATACCCTGCCTCCTCTAGCTTATTGACTGCTTGTCGAACCGTTTCGTAGGGGGTGTGGAGATGTTGGGCTACCGTTCGGATCGAATCTCCAGGATTGACTGCGAGCAACACTCTAACAGCAGTCTCATCAAACGGTTCGTACATCTAATAGGTGCCAATATTCTGGGAACAGTCAAATTATTTACTGTATATTGAGGCTGAAGACGGTCTGGGACCTGAGAAACTCGCTCCAGATTCGTATACTCGATCAGCTGTCGTCGGGACGAAGCGCGTTCTCGTACTTGACCATCTTCTCGGATTTATCGCCGATGGTGTCGTAGATCTGCTGGAGCGTCTCTTCAGCGGCGAGCAGGTTGTGGTCGTTGAGGAACTCTCGCCCCTCCTCCGTGAGACCGTAGAACTTCCAGGGGTAGCCCTGTCGGCGCTGGTCGTCGTCCAGGGCGACCTCCTTCACGATGCCCTCACCGATCAGCTTCTGGATGTGCTTGTAGACAGTGGCGTCACTCACGCTGGGGTTGAGCTCCTCGAGTTCGTACATCGAAGGAAGCTGCTCGGGGTGCTGGAGGATGTTGTTGATCAGGGTAAACCGCGTCTGCTGAGTGACGAAATGGATGAGTTCCCGTGGTGCCGTGTTCTCACCGTTCCCAAGGCCATCGTCCATATTCGTGTGTTCAATCGAGTACGCCAAAGTAGTTTACTTCAGAGTAAACTACTACGCAGAAGCGACTGGGAAGCAAGACAGGAGCTTACGCCTGTGGTGGAAGCTGCCCATCTGGACGTGGGACCTGCCCCTGTTTGATTTCGTGATCGACGCGACGCATATGTTTGCAGCCACCGTCTGGAGCGCGCTGCTGCCAATCAGGACAGGTACAGGATTGCCCAATAATATCGACCTCGTATCGATTTCCTGACGCCGCTTCGACTTCGTAGCGACCACCCTTGGCGAGTAGGGAGACGGTCATCGCTTCCTCGACAGCGCGTTTCGTTCGTGGCTCGAGATCCTCAGCTGAGGTGGAGCCATTCGATACGAGCATTCGGTCGCGGACGTCTCCTGCCTGTCCGCCGTCTGGAGCGACAGCGTCGTCAGTCTCCTGAATCCGGTTTTCCAAGAGTGCTTCCGAAAGGTTCCCCTCCGGCCAGAGAAAGTGGACTTCTCGTCGCTCTCGATGGTCGTAGGAGCCACAGGCAGCGGCATTCCCTTCCCAGACTCGCCATGCCCCCAGCGCGGCCATCACGGTGAGGATGACCCGAGGAACCGGTGTTTGGTCCTCAGGGTAGAACACTCGAAACCGCGTACAGTCGTCCTGTGGCGGTACTGTGTCCCACCACTCGACGTCGGACCCCCAACTGTCGTACATCGCTTTATCTCGGCCGTATCCGACCGTCACGCCATCGACCTGCGGGACCTCCTCAGGGATCGCGTTGGCATCGCCTTCGAGGAGTCGGAGTACAGCGTACCGGAGATACTCGTGTGTAGGGGAGTTCGTGGTTTGGGCGATCTGGTCGTACTGCTCTGCGACTCGCTCCGCTTCTGCCAGAACGGCTCTGAGATGTCGCTCTGTCATAATTCGGTGAGGCTGGAATGCGCCTCCACCCCTCGGCGGGCGCTCAAAAACTTAACCAACGCACCAGCCAGATATCCTGAATTGTTGGTTAATCACAGAGCTCCGGATGCGACACTCATCAGTCAGCGACACCGTCATCGGCCGTTGCCTACGGCGATCCCTGTTGGGAGATCGCCGTGTCCAACTGCTCCCAGACCATTTCGAACGCCGGCGGATCACCGGTCAGGTCCGGCAGCGTGGTCTCCCACTGGTGGCGGATCGTCTCTTGTTGCTCGTCCGGGAGCCCGTCGTTCAGATCAACGGTGAGCCCATCGTGTTTGCACTTCGCGTCGAAGGCGGGCCCCACGTCGGCAAAGTTGATCGCGACCGAATCGGTTTCGAGCAGCTGATAGAGGTCGTAGTAGTCACGGGCGGCCCCGCGCTGGTAGATCGCTCGGAGCTTTTCGGCGAAGATCTCCTCGACGCTGTACGCTTGTAGGTCGAATTCGGGCACGTCTTCGTACGCGTGCGTATGCTGAACAGGGTCGAAGGCGACGTGCTCGTCGACCATCACGTCGATGCTGGTCGTGTTGGGGTGGTTGAGGACGGCGCGGTACTGAATGCTGATGTCGACGTAGTGGGTCGGGTAGTGGTCCTGCTGGGATTCGTGGTGCTCTCGAATCTCGAATTCGATGCCAGAGCGGTCTGCAATCGTATCGAGGACCGCTCGGAGCTCCTGTTTGGACCCCTGGTACTCCCCTTCGACGCCAAAATCGAGGTCTTCCGAGAACCGCCACGACTGCGGGAAATACAGCTTGGACAGCGCGGTCCCGCCTTTGAACAGGAGGTTGTCGCCGTAGTCGCTCGTGAAGATGCCCCAGAGGAGCCACGAATTGACGTAGTTCTTTTCGGCGTACCCTTGCCGAACCCCCAGTTCGCGAGCGAGAATCCGGAGCCGGTCCTGACTGATCATCGCGATCAGGACTCCGTCGGCTCCAGCATGGCTGGCTCGACGTTGATTCGGAGGCGATACGTACTGTCGGTCGATCCAGTGTCGGGCCGCGTGGGGTCCAACAGGGAGTACCCACTCGTGAACGACGCAACGAGTTCTTCGCGGGCGGGGAGGTCGATGCCGAGCTGGTCGGCGAGGTAGATGATTCGCTTGGTCGCAGCGCCGTTGTCGAGGCGTTCGAGGTACTCGCCGACGATGTCCCACTCGCAACCCCGTTCGTCGGCAGTACGCATCGCGGTCGCAAGTTCCCGAAGGCCTCCACAGAACTCGGGATGGTCCGCACAGTCGACCAGCGTCTTCTCCAGGTCGCTGACCTGCACGGTCGTACCCTCGATGGATGTCGGCTCAAAGCCGAAGAACTTCCGCTCGGTGACTGTCGTGACGCGGTACGGGACACCGTGGATCTCTCGGCTTTGCGCTCGGGTCGGCGTGACGACGTACACCGTCCGGGGAACCTGTTCGGTCAGCCCGTGGTGGCTGAGGGCGCTGTAGTAGCCGATGTACATCGGCTCGGCGACGTGGGCGGCGATGAGGTACTCGTGGGTCGTGTACACGGCCTCCTCGCCGGCTGTGAGTGGAATGATGAGATACGTGCCCGGGAAGAGCCGGTCGAGCCAGCCCTTCTCGGTGAGTCGGGAGGCGATCTCGCGGGCGGTATTTGGGGGGACCTCCAGCGTCGTCTCGATGTCGTCGACGGAGATGATTTGGTGACCCGCGCCAGCGAGTCGTGCAAGGAGTCGACTTTCTCGAGTCGAGAGACCCTGGCGTATATTTTGCGTTTGTTCTATGGTACTCATACCTGCGTTTCTTACATAAAGTATAAACACGGGCCTGCTTTAGCCTTGCGACTGTCGCGAACGGCGGAGACGAGCAGACTTAACCAACGAAATTGGGGGTGTCGACTCGAGTGTTGGTTAAGAATTCAGACGGCGTCTTCGAGCACGTCGATGAGCTCTTCTGCTGTGGAACTGATCCGGTCGAGACGGTTACGAACGATCTCGGGATCGTCCGACTCCCACGCGGCTAGGTAGAACGCCGACCCACTGGTATCCAGCCCCCAGTACCGCCCGACGACGTAGGCGACGGCTTCGGCCTCGACTTCGCGTTTCGCCCGCTCGGTGTCGTCGTCGACGTCGAAGTGGAGCAGGGCGTGTGCGTACTCGTGGATCAGCGTCCGCGCAAGGTCGGCATCGTTCGCCCGATCACGCACCTCGACCCGCGGTTGCATATCGACGAGACTCAGCTGCTCGCAGATGCCTTTCGCCTCGCCGTGCGTCCACTCCGCTTCCGGAACGATCCGAACCGTCACGCCAAGTTCGTCGGCGGCACCAGTCAGCCGACCGACGAGGTCGCCGGCGTCCCCGGTCGCTTCCGTGTCCAGGTCAGGAAGCGGCTCGCCCTCGGTCTGGGAGACGTCGAACACCGGCGCGGGCTTGAACCCGACCAGGCCCTCGGACCACTCCTCGGGCGGCGTCTCGTCGTACTCACAGTCGCTGTCCTCGTGGTAGCTCGGCGAGTTCTCGCACTCCGGACACTGCTTGGTGATGATCGGCGCCCAGATCCAGATGGCCGACTCGCCCTCCTGGACGTGCCGGTCGAACTCCTCCTGCCACGTTCGGTAGCCGGCGACCTTTGTCGCGTCGGGGTACTGCCGCTTGATCAGCAGCGTGTTCCGATAGGAGTAGTCGTGGAAGCGGCTCTGGACGTCCAGCCACTCCTGGAACTCGGCGCTGGCCTGTGCGTCGTCGACGCCGGCGACGAGGTCGTCGATCCACTGTTCGATGGTACTGTTCATCTCGTCGGATCGCGTGTCGGTCTGGTCGAAGGAGACCGACGAGTCTCTGGTCGTGGACATGGTGGTCACTGAATCGGATGAACGCGATTTCGCCAGTTCAGAACGCGCCGCACCCCTCAAGGGCGGATGAACAACCCTCGAGGAACGCTATCGAAGCTCGGCTGTATTGTCCGCGAAGCCGACCGTGACGAGATACTCGAGGAATTCGTCGAACCGATCCACGTCGCTGGGCGTGTCGGTCGCGAGGTGTCGGGCCCACTCGATTGCCCACTGAAATGCAGGATCAGCTCCGCCCTTGCCGTGAATGTACCACCAGCGCGCCGCTTTCAGCACGACGAGCGGGTTCGTCGGCGGCTCCGTACTCGCCAGCGCACGGGTCAGCGACTGGATTTCCTCGGGAACGTCGCTTGCGTGGACATCGCCGGACTGCGTGTTCGCGATATCGACGGGAATCTCGTCGATCGAGACATCTCTCGGTGACTGTTGTTGACTCACGGAAATCACCTGACTGCGAGGGCGTTCGCTGAAGCCCTCACCCTCTCAGGGGGCGAAAAAAACCACAGTCGGTTCGGCGGTGTCTCAGCGGCCGATGGTGCCCTGGCGTGTAATCGGCGCGTCTGGGTTGATGCTGAACGCGACGATGGTGGCGTCCTCGGTTGCAGTGACCGCCACATCGTCGTCGCCGGTTACGAGTGCGCTCTCGGTGTACCCGACCGGCTCATCACCGACTTCGACGGCCCCGTCGAAGACGTACAGGTAGGTATGGCGGCCGGATTGCGACGGGAGCGTGGTCGTGGCTCCGGCTGAGAGGCGGCAGTCGTAGAAGTCGACGTCGTTCCGCACGGACAGCGGGGCGTCGGTGCCTTCGGGGCCGAATAGGTGACGCCATTCGCCGGCGACCGGATCGGGAATCGGCTCGTGCTGAATGCCCGGTTCGAGGTTAAGGCTGTGTGGCCGGACGAAAATCTGGAGCATCCGTAGTGGCGGGTCGTCCGCGAGCGTCTCCTCGGAATGCCAGAAGCCGCTGCCGGCGTTCATCACCATCAGATGGTCGGAATCGGTGACCAACTGGTTGTCCTGGCGGTCGTCGTGGCGCATCACGCCTTCGGGGACCCACGAGATGATCTCCTCGTTTTTGTGCTGGTGCATCCGGATCAGGGTTCCGGGGTCCATGAACGACTCCACGACGGTCGCCAAGGGCCCGTAGCCGTGATCGTCGTGGTCGGGGACGGCCCGCCCGGGGAAGTTGAAGTGGATCCGAAACTTGCCCTGGTTCTGCGAGACATCCGTTCGCGGCGCCGTGTAGATACGAGAGTGGGTCTGTGCGGAAGGCGACTCGTCCATTACCCTGTGTAGTCGCTCACCCGCTAAATGGGTTCTGCGCTCCGATTCCTGGCTTCCCACTGAGTAGTGGATCGTATCCCTCACGCCGGCGGCAAGTAGATACTCTGCTCGCCGGCGATTTCCTCGAGGTTGTTCCGGTGACGGTGGCTGAAGTAGCACTCGTAACTGCAGTAGCCACAGATTGCGCCAGTATCGTATTCGGCGACGTACGGGCCGCGGCGAGTTCGCCAGACGTTCGTCCCGCACTCGGTACAGGCGGCGTCCTCGAGATCGGCAGGACTCGGACCCTCGTACCCGACGTTGAGCCCCTCGTCTTGCGGTGTCGTTTCGGGCCAGACCCCGTATTGCTGCCAGAACTCGCGGACGCGGACGAGGCTGTGA
>NZ_SPQG01000008.1:0-53389 GCF_004944975.1 Halorhabdus amylolytica | reverse complement strand
CACCGTCTTTCGGACGGTGACGTGGTCGGCGTCGCGACCGCTGTCGTCCCAGCCATCGCCCGTCCAGAACTCGCCGAACTGTGCGCCACGATGCAGCCCGTTCCAGTCGACGCCAACGATGTCGGCCGGTGGCTCGTCCGTGAGTGTCGGCCTGGTCAGCTGTCGAATGGCGTTGAGCTGCTTGGGCGGACTCCCGCCGAGGATGTGGACGCGTCGCCCTCTCCAATCGGCTGGGTCGGAGAACTCGTGGGCCAGCCGGTCGGCGTATCCCCGTGAATACCCGAGTGCGAGGGTCTCGGGTATCGCATCGATCACCGCCCGCGACTTCGGAACGACGATGAGCTCGGTCTCTGGATAGCTCGCTTGAATCTCACGAGCGGCAGCGACGTGGGCGTCGATGTCGTCGATTTCGTCGATGTCCCCGATGACACCGACCTCTGGTTCGTACTCGAAGAAGCGGTCGACGAACCGCTCCAGATCGGGATTCCGGAAATCGTTGTCGAGCATCCCAACGGGAATCTCGAGGTTCAGGTACTGATCCGTCTGATACCCACAGTCTTCCCGAAACCCGGGGAGAAATCCGAGGGCGAGAGCATCGCCGGCAAAGGGAGCTCGGTGGAGGAACGCCACGAAGTCTGTTTGTCTGGCGGCAGCGATGTCGCTAGTCGTGTTGGAGTCTGGATCCAAATCGAGAGACATGATGAATCTGAACTCGCGAGGCGACTGCTGGTCGCCCTGCGCCCATTCAGGGGGCCCCAAAAACAGGATGGCTCTGTGTTCGGCAACGTATTTGGTTGTTGCAATATATACCCCAGATAAATCGGATGGCTGTACTTGATGACCTCTCTGGGTTCGAGTTCGAGGACCTGATAGAGGATGTGTTTCGGAACCTCGGCTACGAAAACGTCCGACAGGCAGAGAAGACAGCTGACGAGGGTCGTGACGTCATCATGGAAGAGGTCGTTGATGGGACACGTCGTGCTATCGTCGTCGAGTGTAAGCACACGGCGACTGTTGGGCGGCCCGTCGTCCAGAAGCTGCACTCAGCCATCGCTACGTTCGACTTCGACGGGCCAAAGCGTGGGATGGTCGTCACGACCGGGCGGTTCACGGATCCCGCTCAGGAGTATGCCCAGCGGCTCCAGCAGAACGACGATCCGCATCCCATCGAGTTGCTCGACGGCGAGGACCTCCGAGAGATCGCCGACGAGATCGGGCTGGACCTTTATAACGGCCGTATCGAGATCCTCTGCGACGAGACTCTGCGGCCGTACGACCCGGCTGCGGATGTTGACGCACCGGTCCGTGAAGCGTTTCGGGATATCGAGAACATCGACGCGACTGATCTTTCGGCACCACACTCACAAGTTACGTTTCGCCCGGTGGTCGCGATCACCGCTGACACCAACGCCGTCTTCGAGACCTCGGTCGGTGTTATTCATCGGATCAACGATCGAACCCAGTTCGTTGTCCACGCTGAGCGCGGCCATCCGAAGGTGGCTGACGACGATGTCGCGACGCTGGTCACAGAGAACCTTCACGCGGTAGTCGATCTTGAAGAGGGCCGCTTCGCGGATGTGTTCGACGACATGGCCGATCGGCGATTTGGCCAGACCCAGACCGAGTACAAGGAATGGGCTGTCGATCGACTCCAGGACTACCACACGACGACGGTGACCTATACCGGCGACAACAACGTCACCTACGACAAGACTTGTGAGCCGAACCTTTCGGACATCTCGGTGCAATCGGTCGAGCCGGTGTATCTCCCCGAAGTTCGGCATACGACAGAGTTACAGGAGTATTCGTATCCGTACGAATACTATGCTGCTGGCCCCTCACGAGTGACTCTCGAAGACGGGATTCATCGGTGTGTTCATTGTGATACGAGCGGCGTCGACGAGACGTACACCTACTGTCCCAACTGTGGAGCGATCGTTTGCAACAGCCACAGCAAAACCGAACGGCTGGAGGGTGAACCCGTCTGTACAGGGTGTGCGGTCACCGAACGGTTCGCGCTGAAGACGAAGTACTTCTACGACGAGGAGAACCGCGAAGCGTTCCGTGAAGAGTACGACGCGATGCCTCTTCACGAAAAGGCGATGGAGAACAAGCTCCTGGCTGGGGGGAGTGTGGTCACGATGCTGCTGGTCGTCGTTGGATTCCTTGTGATTGCCGGCGTTATCTGAGGTGGGAAAGACCTCCCCAATAACTACATCACAGGGGTTGGGAATAGCTTCAACTTTTATCGAGGCGGAATTTCCTTCCTTGAGACCGAGTAATGCAGGAGCCGACTCCTGTCCACAAGAGGCATAGCCCGATTGGAGCCTGTCATAGAAACACCCTCACGATGTTCGTTTTCATCTATATTTGGTTGAACATCCTGGTCAGAAAGCCTGCGATTTGACCACCAAAACAGGTATCATTGCTTGGTTGAACTATCTATGTATGCAACGTTCAACTCTCTATCATCTCTCAATGGGGACAGCGGGTCTATCTATTGGATTAGTTGGGGCCAGAACGATTCTTATTGAAGGAACCACCCTCGGATCGGGGTTAATGGTTCTCGGTGGCGGTGGTATACTTCTTTCAAGTCTATTCGCTCTGTCAGGGCAAAGTTCGTCTGAGTTCGAACCGGGAGATTTCGTTTGGATTGCAGTCGTCGCAGCAATTTTCAGTCTCTTTGGAATGATACTCATATTCTTCCAGTAGCCTTCTAATGGAAGGATACCCTCCCTATCCCGTGCCGTAGACAGTCTGTACTGAACATTCTCCGATATCCCTATGGAGGGTGCGAGCGGTTCTATGACACGCTGCGATTGAGTCATTTTAGCGTTGGGGTATACCCCAACGCTTATTCTGTTGGGCCCTCTCCCAACACGTAAGGGATGGCCCAGGATCCCCTTTTCCAGTATACACACGTCGAATCTGGTCTCGTTGAGAATGTCGCCCTACGGCCGACAGAGTCAACCGAGTCATACCCATCGGGCTGGAAATACACACTCCACCTGGGTACGCTCGAAGACTTGACCCTTGTCCGATACGACAACGCTCACGAGGACACGAAAGGCCACGAACATCACACCGCTGCCGGCGACGCCGATAACGTCGAGTTCCCCGGCATGGAAGAACTCCTCGTTGAGTTCTGGGCAAGTGCTGATGAGTATTGGAACGCCGTTGGTGGCGACCCGCCGCGGCCGTACTGACGTCACACAAACTACAGACACGCAACTATGACCACACTCCACATCACCGTCGGCGACCGAGAACAGCTTCGTGAGGACACACTCCAGTTCGTCCAAGATGCCGAGACCGCTGATCTTGCGTCCATAGAGGATAAGGTGACACTTCAGTTTGGGACCTACGAGGATCTCGTGGACAGTCTAACTCCGTTACGTCTGGAACTTATCCAGGCGATCGCCGAACACAGTCCTGAGAGTATGCGCGAAGCCGCCCGCCTCGTCGATCGTGACGTTTCCGATGTCCACTCTGATCTGAAGCAGCTGGAAGTGATCGGAATCCTCAAATTCGACGAGGGCGGCCCCAGCGGAGCGATACAGCCCGTCGTCCCGTTCGATCGTATTGAGATGCATATTGATTATCCGCTTGTTGACGATATCGACATTGATGGCACGCCGGCCAGTGCGTGACAATACTACTGCGCCCTGTCCTCTTTCGGGACACCCCAGAGTTGATTATACTCGTCTTGATTACGTCCGGAGGAAGGCTTTGACCTCCGCTGTGATTCGTGCAGGATCTTCACCCGGTCCGCTGTGGCTGATGCCGTCGAACTCAACGAGGCGACTGTGGGGAAGCGCTTCGTGGACGCCACGAGCACTCTCTCGGAGGAAGTCAGGACCGTTCGTGCCCGTCATTACGAGTACGGGCGCAGTGACGTCGAGATTCTCAGGAAGCTCGTACTGTTCGACGGCCCGATTCATTCGGGCGACTTCTTCGGCGAGTTCTACGCAATCCGGCCAGACAGGCCATTCCGCCAACCACGAATCGAGATCGTCGATCCCATTGGGGTGGAGTACCTGTTCGATATACCGTTTCACTGCTTCTCGGCGCTTACCTTCGTTGATGAGCGCCTCCATACGGTCAGCGAGATCAGCTTCTTCTCGGTAGTCGTCGGGCAAGACCGCCGGTTCGTACGCGAGGACTGCTTCCACCGCTGTATCCGTCGCGGCTTCAATCGCCGTCAGCGCACCATACGAGTGCCCGAACAGAATCGGGTCGCCGTCAAGGGTATTCGCAAGCGTTCGTACGTACTGTACCTCGCGATCTAGAATCTCTTCGGCACTCGTCTCTTCTGGCTCGTCGAGACACGTACCGAATCCCGGTCGCTGTGGGATTACAGCGCTATACTCTTCGAAGCGGGGCAGGATCGGATGCCAGTACTGCCGCGGAGCCATGCCACCGTGGAGAAGGATCAGTGGCTGTCCATCGCCGTGCCGTTCGTTCGCTATCTCACTATCATCTGGGGACTGTGTCGTCACCATGGAACTCCGTGTTCGACGATGACGAGACTAAGGCCTTCTCTCAGTCATTGGGCCCTTTATATTGCGTACACGTGATGAGGGGAACACTGGTCCGGACAGAGCCGATCTATGGACTTCTCGGGTCCACCTTGTCCCGTGTTCATCCCATCTAAGCTGTTCAGCTTTTCCGTCACTTCCAATATATCGGGTAGAGACGAGACCCCATGGGACTCGTGGCTGAATTCGATATCCATTGTAAGGCGTTGCCACTCGTAGGTGTGGCGTCGACAGTGCCTGAGGCGACGCTGGTTCTCGACCTTCAGTTCAATCATGGAAAGCGACCGGTATTTCTCGTCACCGTTCAAAACGGCTCTCAGACAGCTATTGAAAACGCGTTCACAGACGCTTACGATGTTGGTGAATGGACACTGATTGGGCAGGCCGGGGACACCCGTCGATATCAATTGCTCCCCGCGCTCAGTCTGGAGGAGCAACTCGGTGAGCATCTCGACGATCTCGAAGGGCTGGAGACCCTTGCCACGGCCGATGCTATCATCGAACGAATCGACGTGATCTTGGATGGGTGGCGGCAGACTGGCTGGTTCGCTGACCGGGACGCGTTTAGTAAGTTCTCTTCTTTCTGGCAGCGTAACGCCGATTTCCAGTTACACCGCCTTACGCGAGAGGGTGAGTCAGAACCGCCCGGTGACGGACTCACCGACCGTCAACACGAAGCACTTCGGATCGCGTACGAATTGGGCTATTTCGACATTCCACGGAACGCCTCTCTCGAAGACATTGCTGCAGAATTAGGCATCTCTCCATCCTCGGTATCCGAGCGACTGCGCCGAGCACAAACCCAACTCATCGAAGAGACGGTCGCTACCACGTGGCCACCGCTCCCCGGTTGAGCGGGATGGGCTCGCTAGCGACTGCGACAGATCAATTGGTTCGTGTTATCTGGAATTATCGTGTGGCCGTCGAACTCAAGGATCGCTGTATACCAGTCGGTCGGTCGTGTCGTCGACGACATCACTCTGTTGACCTGCCGGGTGTCGTCCTAATCGGCAAGTTGCTCCAGTTCGTCCGTGGCAGCTTGACAGCTGACGTCGACTATTGTACGACCCAGATCGGCGAGACCGGATCGGAAACAGTCTCGATCTGCTTGGCTAATCTGGACGGCAAGAGGTTGGTTTCCAGTCTGGCATCGTTGCGATCTCGTATGCGAAGAAAGTCGAAATGGACCGAGGACTACTGGTCTACGTCAATGTCATCGTATATTTGCGCGAGAGTATCCAGTGCCGACTGAAACGTTGCGTAGTGATGACGGGCGAACTCGACTGTCTCGTCCAGAGATACGACCGGGCGACCGTCGACTCGTTCCGAGTCAATTGCCTCGCGGGGATCGATAACGACTTGAAGTGGTCCGTTGAGTTCGTCACGCGGCCGTCGTTCTTGCGACACCGAAATGTCGAAGAGGCCGAAAAACTGATTCCACTCTTTCATGTCTGCTGCTTCGATAGCGATGAACAGTGGGTAGTCGTCCGGATCGCGGGCAACCTGGTAGCCACCTCGCGTCCATACGTACACTGCGTCGATCCCGGTAAACGCGAAATTCATGTCGGCGAACTGGGGAAGAACGTACGCGTCCGAAATCGATGGTGGTGACACGGCTGCCGACGCTGCGAGTAACTGGAGTCCTGTCTCTCGGACAGACTCATCGACGACGAAGAGTCCGTCGTCATATTCGACATAGCCATCAGCTTCGAGTCGATCAACGATCCGTCGGATCGTCCCGCGGTTTTCGTCGATCTTCCGGGCCACCTCGACGATCGTATCGCCCGGTTCGATCGCGAGGAGCGTTTTCAGACTTTTCTCCCCACATACAGTATACATACTTTTTCTTATCAATACACATGCTCGTGTAAAAGTAAAGTATCTAACCATCGGTGAGTATTCAGCTCATATTTTCGCACGCACTCCCTGACGTGGTCTAGCTTTGTGGTCACTCGTCTATCATTGCGGCAAGATTAATTTGTTATACATAGAACATAGATAGTAATGATAACCGAACATCGTACCGCTGACGCCTCCAAATTGGAAGCCGCAGTGGGGGACCTCTTGACGTATGCAGAACTGCTCAATACGCCAAAACTAGCCCGACTCTACATCTATGTCCTTCGCAACGGTCCTGTTCCGATAGAGGATCTAACAGACGATCTCGGTCTTCCGCATTCGACGGCTTACAAGTATGTGGGAGTACTCGAGGAGATGGGCGTTCTCACTCGCCATGAGGATTCGACGCCAGCGACGATCGAAGTCGAACCGATCCGATTGAGAATGGCAACTGACTACGGTGTGGCGGTCATAACGCCAGTCTTAGTGGACGCAGTCGCGCGACAGCTCGATACCGAAGACATCCGAGTATTCCTCGATCGACAGGGGATTCCGAAACTTGCCGCGGCAGTATACTGGACTCTACGTGTTAGAAACGGTGATCTCACGAAGCGTACTGCTGCAAACAAACTCGACGTCCACCTGGTTGAGGGGATGACCGTCCTTTCCGCACTCGAAGATGTGATCGAAGAAGCCGACTCGTACGATCCGTATCTTGAAACTGGCGAGTGACATGCTGAGAGCGAGTCTTCGATCGGGCGGCCCTGTCAGTCGAGGTCGCGAGCCGTCTCGATCTCATCACGTACATCTGTCCGATCTTCCGGACCGAGTCGAAGCTCCACACCTTCCTCTCGCAAGATATCTCGCATTTCGTATCGATTGACATCGGCCAAGGACGCGGCTGCCCCGAGCGTGACGTCTCCACGCTCGTATATCGCGACCGCTGCCGCGATGCGCTGGTTTGGGTGTTCTTCAAAGTATTTCCGGAGGATGTGACGGATCGCGTCGCACTTGTCCTCGAAGATGCCGGCATGGACGGCCCCCTCGATCAGGTCGGTAAGATCGTCGGGGATCGTGGCGGTCATTTGAGACATCCAGGTACCTGGACACTATGTTGCAAACGTCATATGAATTTTGTCGACTCCCTATGTTTCGAACCGCAGGTATGCAGCCCCGACGAGACAGAGGAATCCCACAGCCAGCGTGCCCAGCCGCGGGAGGCGTTGCGTCATGAACTCTGCCTCGTAGGTGAGGTGTCTGACTTGGAGAAGATAGAATTCCCCGTCGTAGTGAACGTTGTAGATCTCGATACTGTCCGGCGGCGGTGTCAGTGATTCCGGAGCAGTCGGGACCGACCGATTGATCGTTTCGGGCGTCGCCTGACGAGCCGTGTCGAAGACTGCACGATCAGCATCGCTAAAATTTGTGTAGGCGAGGTTCGTTTGATCAGAATAGTCGCCCCAGTTACCTTCGACGTAGAATTCGACGCGATTGTCCGGTACGTCAGCTGGAGCGGCAATCGGGGCGACCATCAATGCGGAGCCGACGATGAGGAGGATTCCACTCAGAGCGGTGGATCGATTGATGTCCATGTCCCCGCTTCACCTGGGTAAGGAAATATCGGTCGGTCCAGTCACTCGATAGTTCGATCCAAGAAATATGAGGTGGTCGGCCGTCACGGAATGAGATTTTGTGGACTGGCGAAATGGATCCATGTCATTGTGGAAACGTAAGAACGCATAGTGGAGTTCGAAATACGACCATCGGGGAAGCACATACATTCAAATCACTCCCGGATCAAATGCGTCGAAAACGATGGACGAATCGTCCGTATTCGGGCACGTCATTGACGAACTTGAAACTCGCGGCTATCAACCGCTCGTCCACGTACCCGGCTCACATCAAGACACGTACGCGGCTGTTCTTGACCGGTGCGAGACCCATCAGATTACGATCGGCGGCCGATATCCTGACGTGCTCGGTTTCACGCACGCCGACCGCGTGTTCGCTGTTGAAGTGAAGGGATCGAGTGGTCTTCTACGTGGGATCGGACAAGCGCTCACTTATCAGCAAGGAGCACACGTGTCGTATCTCGCGGCGGCTGCCGACAATGTCAACCAACACGCCGATTTGCTCCGGTCGAAAGGTGTCGGTGTGATCGGCGCGAGTGACGATGGCGTAACACGCTGGTCGAGTCCGCCGACATCAGAGTCCCACGAACAAATTGTAGATATCGAAGGACAGCTGTCCGTCCGCCTGCGTCACAGCGATATCACTGGCGACATTGCAAGTCTCTCGTTGGCTCAGCCGTTGAACTATCTCGCCCCGGTCGTGGCCGTGAATCACCATGGATCACTGGCGGGAGACGAGCTGGTAGACGTGATCGAAGCTGAATACAACTTCAGTGCTGGCTCGCAATCACGACGGGGCGCACAAACCCTTGGACTGCTGGAAGGTACTGATCGGTTCACGTTGACCGATCAGGGGGAACTTGCAGCAACGGTCCTTCACGGATCTGGCATTGCGACACTTGATGAACTCAATGCGGTCAAAGAAGAAGTCCGTCGATCGACGGTCATCACGGAGCATGAGCCGCTCGCCATCCTGCTTCGGAACTGCTACGAGCGCCATCCAGAGTTCCGTCTGTTACTTGACGCACTCCGAAAAGCAGGTCCTACGATTTACTTCCCTGATCTGCTTCGCCGGTTGATTCACGAGTATCCGAACGTATTTCTGAATACGTTCTGCACTCAAGACGGCCGAACACGCGCCCGCGAGCTGATCGAGGCCGGTCAAGTATCCAAGATCTACGCTGAAGAAGCCGTCTGGAAGGACATTATTCGAACGAACGTGCTGTTCAATTTCGTCCAGCAACTCAAACACATCGGGGTGCTTGATGACCAGACACGCAGTCACAGCGGGAAGATCGAAGAATTTGATCCCAACGAGAAACCGTGGATACTGCGAAGAAACGAATAGATACGATTTCGGTCGACCGATTACCATAGTGTCGTTTCTCCCATCAATGAGACGAGATTTCTGAAACCGGTTGTCTCCTGAGAGTCTATTCGGGAAAGTACGGGTTCTGCAGTTTTAACCAACAATACCTTGCTCCCTGAATGATGTTGGTTAACACGGATAACTACTCTTCGTCCTCTCGCAACTCTTCCGCTTTCCACTGGAGTCGACGCAGAATCTGTGTTCGGTTCTGATGGGCGTTCTCATAGGCAACACACTCCCGGAGTGTTTCCATATCGGGAATCGTCGTGATGCCGGCCTTAATCAGGCGATGGTTCGGGGCTTCAAGGCGCTTCTTGGGTGAAAATTCGTCGTCACTCTGGTCGCTGTTCGCGGACTTCTCCATCTCTATCGCCCTCCACCTCTCAAGGGCGAGAAAGACAGAACAGACGACTCCCTCACTATCGCAGAGTCAGGCCATCGCGTCCTGGAACCGTTCGCGCAGCGAATCCTCGCGCTCTTCGAACTGGTCAACTTTCTCCTGCAGATCCTCGCTAACGCGTTCGATACTCGCGAGTGCCCGTTCCCCAGCCAGTGATCTCTGCGCCCCGTCATCGTCCCCTTCTAGTTCCTCTTCGTAGGCTTGTTCGACGCGCTCGATGGTTCCTTCAGGATTGAACAGGATGTCGTTGGCGAGGCGGACGTACTGGTCGAGAGAAGCACCTTCTTTCCCCTGGAAGAAATGGGTCAGGGCGTAGGTCGCGCCGGAGTGCAGTGTCCACATGTCGATCTCGAATGGATTCGCCGCGTTCGCCTCAGCGTCGCCGGCTGCCCGATCGGCGAGATAGTCCGGAAACCCGAGTAACTCGTAGAACTCCGCGACTGAAAATGGCATCTCGGTGAAGTCGATCTCGATCTCTTGGGCGTCTCGGATGAACTCGAAGAGGTCGTTAGCGACGAGTTCGACCTGTTCGAGGATCCCTTCCCACCAAGTACGGAAGTTCTGCACGTCACCGACGTGCTTGATCACTTCCTTGTCGGTGAGCGAGCGCATCGAATTCGAGCAGTAGCCGTCCTGGGCGAATCCTTCCACGTAGACAGCGTGTTCGCCGAAGAAGTCGTATCCCGATGTGACGCCCATCGTGATCGGTTCCGATCGTCCGGGGAGCCGGACTTCGAGACCGTCGAACATGATATCCATGTGGACCTCACCGCCGGTCCGGTACTGCCGAATCTCGCCGAACATCACCTCCCCAAGTGCTGTCCCGTCGATAGTCTCCCCATACAGCACCTCCTCAAGTGGTCCGTACACATCGACGGGATTGATGATCGCGTAACTGTCCGTCGGGATGTGAAACAGCGGCTCGATAGTATCCTCACCCTGTGACTGCTCGCGAATCCGCGACGGTTCGACGATCGCGTTGAAGCGTTCTGTCTCGACCCACTCATCACTGTAGGGGTTCTGGTAGGCTACCGTCGTCTCGATCGCTCGTGGGAGCTCGCGGATCGCCTCAGTGAATGCCACTGGCTCGTCGACGGGTTTCTGTTTCGCGTACCAGTCAGGTACCTGTGCGTCCGATCGGCCATCGAGACCCGCGAACACGGTACGGGTTTCTGGGTCTTTCATTTCGTCATCACCTCGTGACGGAATCTCGTCTTCGGCCAGCGCATCTCTCGCGTGCCCTGCGCCCTTCTTGAGGGCACAACAAACGACACCGTATGGCGGAAGAGCGGGCGAAAATCGCGGCTTTGATGGTGAATGTAACGAAGAAAGCAACTGCTCAGTCACTGAAGTTGGCGTAGTGATTGATCAGCGATGTGTGACACTAGTACCGTCACGCTCGAGGATTTCCTTACAGATCAGTCGATCTATTGCATCGTCGACGGCTTTTCCGTCGTCCTCTGAAAGCTCACGTACACTCGAAAGCACTCGCTCTCGGATCTCCTCGACGTCTTTGATTCCTTCGTCGACAACCCCTAGTACAGTGTACTCAGTTTCGAATTCTGTCGCGAATTTCGCGATATGATCAGTAAACGTATCTGGAAGTCCGGAGAGTGAGTTCACCGCTGTTTCGATCGCGAACAGTGGATGTGAACGGTCACGGATCTGTCGTGCTTCGGTCGAACCAGTGTTGAATGGCCGCTGTTCCTCGATTTCCGTTAGGATCACCTCGTAGTCCAACCCACGCTGGGCGTACGTCCGCATGTCTTCGATGTCTCGCCGCCGGCCACTCGCAAGGTCACCGCCGGAGACCGCTTTCAGCAAGAACATATCCTCATCCGATAGAATGAGTGCTGTTGCGTGACTGCCGGTCCAGAACTCCGCTGCCCGATCGTGCATTCGATCGGTGATCCACACTTTCCCGACGATCTGCTGTTCGAAGAGGTCGATCTGCAAATTGCGCCCCTCGTGATGTAATTCGACGGTTGTCCCGACGCCATCGAAGGGCTCCGTTGGTTCGTCGGTGACCGTGAATCCCGCTGACTGGAGCGTCCGATAGACGTGTTCGAACTCGGAAGCGATTCCGAGCGCGAGATCGATATCCTCGGTCTGAGCTTTCAATCCTTGCACCGTCATTGCGGATCCGCCGAGGAGATACACGGTGACTGATTCGGATAGCCAGCTGTCGAACTCCTCGAGAAACGCTTGGATCGCCTCGTCGCTCCTGAAAACGGTCATAAGACTCCGTACTGCTCTTTGAGTGCCGCGAATTCTGCTTCACTCGGGAGGACGACAGCAGCGTCATCCGGCTCATCGAAGGCTCCCTCGAGTGAGCGATACATCGCAGTTACTGACGCCTCAATCCCGTACCACTGCGCTGTCTCCGTTAACGTCTCCCGGTTGATGTCCAACTCCTCGATCAGGAGCATTGCGTAGCTAACGCGGCGGGATCCGCTGTCAAGGATGAGCGTGTGGCACACCACGTCCGCCGGCGTGAGGTCCTCTTCGGGCGCATACCAAAATGCGGGTTCACCCGCGAGAAAAAACTGCAGGCCGTACTCTGCAAACCGGGCGAGCCCGGTGAGTTGCCAGTCGGAAGCGGCCTCGAGTGCCTCTGTATCTTCAGCTGTCTGGATGCGGACGAGTGCCCGCTTTGGATCGCACCACGCGACGGTCGCGCTTGGAGCGATTGCCCGAACTCGCGACCGATGCTCGTGTCGCACGACCGCACGGGAGAACGATAGCAACGGCTCTAGGTCCGCATGTAACGCGTATTCGGGGCCGGACGGGGATAGCATCGCGCGGTGCTTGAGCGGTGACAGGGCCTTGTGAACGGCTTGCCGAGTAAGACCGAGTCGGTCTGCAATCTCAGCGGTCCGACGCGGTTCGTCGAGATACCAGCACACTCTGAGTGTAGCCGGCGAAAGGAGTTTGGTCCACTCTACGTGACCGAGTTCCGACTGTAGCACCCGGTACGCTTCGACGACCGGATGATCAGTCAAGCGAACTCGGCGTTGATTATTGTGACCACGGCGTTCATCGAGGAGCCCTGCTTCGAGCAGCTCATCAAGGACATCGTAGAGATGGTCTTTCGAATACTCGGTTTCCGTCGCGAGTTCAGCTGCCGTCGCCTCACGGCCGGTACGCAACGTATCGAGGACTCCAAGCCCGGCCTTGGTAAGCATGTGTGTCTACTCTATACCCTATTCATATAAATACGTTTCTGGATTTTAGTTGACGAAGGGTCATTCGATATCGAGATCGTTCAGCGTCTTTTGATTTCCCGCCACCGTTCCCGCAGGGTGGCCGGTGAAACGTCAGCTACGTTGGCGATCTCTTGCTGTGTAATATTCTCTCGAGACTTCTGTACAGCGTGGTAGAGACAGCCAGCGGCCACGCCTGTTGGATTCGGACCGTTCGCGATCCCACACTCCGTCGCCTGTTTGGCCAATCGCTCTGCCATACGACGAACGTCATCGGAGAGGTCAAGCTCGGATGCCAGCCGCGGCACGTACTGTTGTGGCGACGGCGGCACTGTAGGAAGGCCTAACTCTCGATTCAACGCTCGATAGGCGTTCTCGACGCGTTTCTGGTTCACTCGCGAGACCGCACTTACTTCTTCGAGTGTCCAGGGTAGCTGATTACACCGACAGACAGCGTACACACTGCCGGCTGCCATCGATTCGATCGACCGCCCGTGAAAGAGCCCCTCGCTTTGAGCCGTCCGGACGAGGTCACAGGCCTGTTCATCGATCACGTCCGAAGCGTCCAGCGCACTCGCAATGCGACTCGCTTCGGAGAGGCCGTGAGCGAGGTTTCGTTCGCGCTTCGATCGGAACCGCCCGCGACTGTGCTCGCGTCGGAACCGACCGAGTTGTCGACGCTTGGATCCCGTGAGCTCGTTGCCCTTTCCATCTGTCTTCCGGCCGATTTCCGTCGAAATGCCTCGATCGTGTCTAGTCGGCGTGAGCGGTGCCCCAGTGCGTTCCGGATTCGTCTGGTCGTCTTCGAACGAGCGCCACTCCGGCCCATGATCGATCGGCTGTTCATCGAGTATGAATCCACACTTTTCACAGATCGTTTCGATCGAATTCGTTCGAACGCGGCCACCGCATTCCGGACAGCCGTTGGTTGATCCGCTCGGTACATCCTCGTCGAATCGATGGTCGAAGCTATCACTGGTCGCCATGCAAATCACCGGACTCATGAGGGACTCAGTGGATCACGAGCCCCTCGCCCATCGCAGGGGCAGAAAAACGCCACCGGATCGCAACGTTTGCCATACAGTATCTAATCTGAAATTGAGGAGCTGACAAAGATATTGACATTCATTGCTGTGCGATCATCTCGGTGTCTCCCGGTCATTGCAATCAATATAGTCATATAATTGGGCTGCTGTAGCTGTCCAGTATCAATAATTTAAAAATAATCAATCTGATGTTTTGGTCTCTTAATTACAGTGTCGACCTTTTCGCTTCAGTATCTGGTCCTGTATATTTCGTTTAATGTCGTTGCCTGTAGTCAGCAGTGTTGGTTAGTTAGCTACGTTCAGGGAATTTTTGATACAGATGATTCATCAAATGATGTTGTGTTAGGTGTTGGACAGTTTGTGGAATACCAATCTAATCGAACGATACGATAGAGTGGATACGCCCCTTTTTAGCAAGTGCTACTACTAAGATCATATTTTCTAGCATAATGGCCTAATCATTGATGAATAGTTGATATAATATGTGATGCCTGAGTAGGAGGTAATAGTGAAAATATAAATAGTAAGAGTCATATGAAACTAATATCATGGATGGACAAACAGAACACTCTCAGCTGATTCAGTTCGGGAAAGAAATTTCTGAAACGACAAATAAGTGGTGGTATTTCCCCACTCTGTGTGGTTTTAGTAATATTGTTATATTGCTGATGGTATATTTTCCGATCGCACCTGGATGGATCTCGGAGACCTTTACTGTATTAGTTGTTTTACCCTCCACATTACTTGCTATTCCAGCAATTATTTTTGATATTCTTAACAAATATAAGGGTGGTCTTCCTCCTGGGCTATTTATTTATCCTCCCGCTTTGTTGATTGGATTGTTCACAAATAATATCATTATTGTTTTATCTATTCTTCTATATGCGATCATATGGCTGTAAATAATCAAAGATTACATTGGGGTCTAGTGGACACTGTCTACTTCAGCACCTCCTCAATTAGGGTCGAGCCATCTAACGTTTGGTTCGATCGATCATGGTTTTAGTAGTTCTGAAGCGTCTCAGTCAGGTTTTTCTGCTTGATTGACTACCCTGCCAGTACGAATGGAAGCAGTCAATTCGCATAGCGACAGTCTGGAATCACTTTCGATGTGGTTCCGATCTTCGTAATCGAGATGACCGCTCGATCTTGTCGAGCGAGGGCAGTCAGATACCCACCAGCATCGACGAGAAACTCTGTCTCAGAGATATCGTGTTTCTCGGTAAATCGATGCAGGAACGCTACGCGGGTCGGTCCCGTGGCGGCTGTATCCATCCATCTCAAGTAGTGTTTTGAGTTTGTATTGATGGCGGCGTAGAGCATTTCTTCTCGCCATCTATCTTGATTTGTTTCTCATTGACCGCGACCCACGACGGCGACGCTGTTGGCGGGCCGCGTCGCTCTCCGGCAGCTGTTTCCTTCCAAACCTATCCATGTCTATCTATTTGAGGAGAGCTACGAATCTATAACCAGTTCCCACTATGATTATTCGTTCTTCAGGCCTGAACCAGATCTTTCGTCGTCCAATGGAGCTACGGAGATGTACTCACCGAGAGACGCGAGCAAGTAAGTATAATACTAACTATATTTTGAAGAAAATATGATGGTGACACGTATTATACTGTGTCGATTGACGCGGTGGTAGTTACTTGATTTGTTTCACTATAAACTCGTCCTCCGCTTCCTGGACCCCAGGGAGTATAATAATATCCTAATTCGCTTTTTACTATAATTTCACCGCCATCCACTCCATCATTTGCTACTACATCAAATTCTACAGCACTGGTGTCAGTATTACTATCAGGCCATGAGTCAAGATCAAGCGTCCACATAGCACTACGCTCATTTGAGGCAATATCGAACGATCCATTATCTGGGCTAAGATCGACTTCAAACAGGGTTACACCAGCCGAAATTGGGCCCCGAGATTTAGCAAGTGAGATGTTGAACGTTGGATCAAAAAGAGGATCTCCATTTATGTCGCTCTCTTGTGGATAACAAGATTCTAGTTTCAATCCACCCTCTATCCCATCTCCATCTAACTCTACTTCGAAATGGACTTCATCTGGATATGGTGTTTCAGTAACTCTGTCGAACCCGTCTTTCAGGTATCCTTTTGTATAGAACCGGTTCCAGCCACCCTCTGGTATTTCATCACCTGCAGCTTCATTACTTTCTTCGTAGTGAGCACCGTCAATTGCACAAATCCACTCATAATCATTCGTACTATTCTCTTCAACAGATTCTGCGTCAACTAACATAACATTATACTCTTCACTCATTGCTCCTCACCACCCATTTTATTTAAGGCTGTTTCAAGATCATTCATTGTTAGCTCAGACTTTTCATCTACCATGATATATGCAATGCGATTTCTTTTTGGCGTACTAACATAACCTGTAATGTTCGAATTAGTACACATAATTTTTAACCTAATATTAAACAACTCGTTTATGTCCTCCTTTATTTCGTTCTTTTTTATAATGTTTTGTGAAGATTCAGTTATATCTATCTCTTGTATCGCTTGATATTCAGAGGCACTCTGCTCATCTGAATCAATCTCTTGCTTTGTTTTTCTTGCACTAATCTTTATAGACGAATTCATAACGGTAGAAAAGGCGCCCTGTGGAAACATGAGCGTCCCTTTGATTTGATCCGACTTTTTATCTATATCTGCAGTCACTTCTCCCAAAATATGTCCACTCTTTGGATTATATGCAAACCCTTCGTAATTTGGACTGTTAATCTGTTTTCCAGCAGCGATTGATGTTGTTCCAAGAGTAGTTGCAAGAGCTGTACCAGTGAGTTGGATTGTTCTTCTCCGGCTTAATTTCATTTTTATTGTCCTCCTCTACAGTACATTCATTATTTCCTTCCAATATAATTGTTACGACTTGGGTACTTGATGGTACTCATTACGCTTCGCTCTTTCATAGCATTTTATTGAACGGTGGATTCTGTGACGAAAGTTACAGTCCGTTCCACGCGGTCTTCGACGAACATACGCGGTGGGAAAACCTATTTGGGATTGAGTTACCGTGAACTGGCTGGCAAAGACGCGCCGGTTATGATCTGTGATATGTTGAGGATTGCGCTTTCACAACGCCCAGGGCGGCAAAGGATGTCTTGAGGATATCGATGCTAATGCCGGGTCTTCGATGTCTATGGTTGTGTCGAGGATAAACTGTATTTCGGATTTCCTATAGTAGTCCCACTGGTATCAGACGTTAATCGCATGCCATCTTAGATCATGAAAGCACGATCCACGAAATTGCGAATGTTGAGCGTAAGGGACCTTACCTCTTTCAGGAGGTCTCTTGCGGTCTCGATTCGCTCTCGATCCACGTCGTCCAATCGGTCGACGTCGAACTGGTGGAGATTGCTGAGTACACGATGGATCCGGTAGCCCTGTTCGACTTGCTGATTCATCGGCAGTGCCTCACCGCACGTCGGGCTGATAGACACTCCGTGACTGTAGTTGGACTTGAGGGGACTCCCCATGTTAACCAACAGAAGTCATCCCCGAAGGGAGTTGTTGGTTAACTGGCGAGCTTCTTCCCGTACTATTCGGGAGCAGGTCCGTAGCGAGCCGAGCCACACACCCGGCACTCCCAGATCGGCTGGCCCGTCCAGGTCTCGTCAGGGAGCGACTCGCGTGTCCTGAACCGATGTTCTGTTTCTCTCGTACAGTGCTGGCACTCGAGGGCTGTAACGGTCGGAATTTCGGCTCCGGTACTAGTGGATTCCGTTTCGTGGGGTACTATTTCAACAGCGATTGCTGGGACGATCCACTGGTGCTCGCCGTCGTCGAGCGTGTGCTCGAGGGACGACTCATCACGAATTCCCTGGCCACGCTCGTCATAGACGCGTGGGATCTCCTTCTGAGGGCGATTGTTCCTCCCATCTTCTTTCCCTGTCCGCTCACGGGCTGCTGTTAGCAACGCCTCACCAGTCGCTGAGGTCACCTCGGCAGCAGCGGGGAGCATAGGCCAGCGTTCGGTTAGCTGGGGTGCGGGCTCGTCGTCGAGATCGTAGATGAGCGTACAGTCGTCGACGGGCTCGTCGTGAGTTGATGTGAGAAGTGTCGCTGCTGCTGCTCCCTTTGCCACGGCGCCGTAGAACGTCCCAGACTCGACGAGGAAGTGGATCACACCACGGAGTGTCTGCTCGGAACTCGCAGCATCCGACGCTGAGGCGGCGTCGAGTTCGTGTTCGAGACAGAACCGGCATTTTCGTTGCGACGCCGGGATCGATGCGCCACAGGAGACACAGGCTCGGTCTGTGTCGGTTGTTCCGTCCGGATACCCACTCGAATGCGAGGCTTCACGCTGGCGGCTTGGCTGGCCGTCTGCTGGCTGATCCAGCGCTGGGTCCGGCACCAGAGCGCCCTCCCCGACAGGTTGGAACGCCTCTCGGTCTGAGTTGTGGTCAGTCATCGATTCGCTCCGCGTTTCCCCCGGTTTGGTATTTAAACTCAAGGGTGAGGAAATGCGGGGACGGATTCGGCGACGACGGGATAAATCTGACCGCCTGAGACGGATTCAGTCTCGGAGCTCGGCGACCGCTCGACCGACCTCGCGAACGTGCTCACTCCGCTCGATATCGAGTTCTGTGGACAGATACTCGACAGTCTCTTCGAGATCCATACTCTATGGTAGACTCTCCGTCTGTATGTAAGTATCCCTCAACCGGACGAGTCTCAATTCGCTTGGAGTTCGTCCCGCGGGCTACGAAGCGTCACGATTGACACCTCCGCTGCCGACCCGGCGGTGGTTGGGTGATCAGTGTGCTCTGCTCTTGGGCGGCCAGATAGACGCATGTGGCCGTAACGGCCGATGGCTGACAGCTGTTCGTGAGGACTGTCCCCTCGGCGCGCTCTGCGAGTTCGTTCGCGCGTCGACGAATGTCATGGTCTAACTCCAGCTCCGAGATCAGGTACGGAATGAACGATGTCGAGCGCATTGGTGGTGCCGGGAGCTCTAATTCGCGATTCAGTGTTCGGTAGGCGGTGGTGACACGAGTGGACTCGACACGGGCGGCGTCGACAACGTCCTCGAGGTGGAGCGGGTGTGGTTACATCGGCAGATACCGTAAATGCTCGCTGCGCCGATGGCTTCGATGGATCTGCCACGAAGCAGATCTTCGTTCTGAGCGGTCCGGAAGAGCTGGCAGGCCTGGTCACGAAGCGATTCGGAGAGTTCGAGCGCACTCGCCAGCCGGCGCACCTCGCCCAACCCGTGTGCGAGATTCCGTTCCGCTTTGGACCGCCAGCGACCACGGGTCTGCTCACGTCGCATCCGGGCCAGCCGCCGGCGTTTCTGGCCTGAGAGTTCTTTCCGGTGCGCATCGGTTTCGTGGCCGATCTCGGTCGAGAGGCCTCGATCGTGACGGGCCGCCGTTAACGGTGCACCTGTTCGCTCGCGCTCGCCTGCATCGTACGCCCGCCACTCCGGCCCGTGATCGATACGTTGTTCCTGAATGACGAGGCCACAGTCCTCGCAGACGGTTTCTTTGATGTTCGTGGTGACGTGGCCGTCGCACTCAGGACACTGGTTTGCGCTCGACTCCGTTTGGACATCTTCGTCGAATCCAGTCGCGTAGATGTCTCTCGTTGCCATTTTTCTCACCGTATTCAGGAATTTGCCAGTACGGCGAACCCCTCACCTATCAAGGGGATGATATACTTTGCGGGGATATTGAAGCCGATTCAAATACCTAGTCGAAAGCTAGTTTCTGGGTTTATGCCCAAACTACTGTAGAACTCGTCTTATCGGGATTAAACACGATATTGGTCTCCTCACCAACGTTGACAAGCATAAATCAGAGCGCTTATCTTGATTATCGACACCGATTTACTTCTAGAATATGATATAATAATCTGGTAAGAATCAGCTGGGTATCAGCAGAATACTTTAGGGTTCTCCAACAGGAGCACGTAAGTAATGCTTACAAATAATTCTTCAACTGGCAAGTTCTACGCACTCGATTTCTCTCCAGTTTCTCTCGCCGATCAGTTCGCTGCCGCCTACCAAGAACTTGAAGACAACCACGACCCTCGGGATATTCTTGTTCTGAAACGTATCCCCTGTAACTTGGATACACTCACCGACCACATCCAAGACACCCTCGGTCTTATGGTCCGCCCCAACGTCCAATCACTCCCGCAACACGCCTCCCACGTGGTCGAAATCAACGACCCGGACATCGACCGGCTGGCATACGAACAACGTATCGAACTGCTCGCTGACGTCATCGAATCCACGAACTGGGACACACTCATCGACGAGGCCACAACCCGGTTCGACAACATACGCTGGCCGGACAACTACGAGCGATCGGCCGTCATCGAGTTCTTCCAGACCGCCAGCGACCAGGACAGCTTCGGCCGGGACGTCGGGCAAGTCCTCCTCGAGGCCACCCGCCAAGGCGGATTTACCCCACCAGATGACGAAGCGGAAAGACACATCCTGATCGCGGCACTGGCCTGCCTCAACGACCGGTTCCATGACCGGCTGGATGCCCACGGCTTGGTCGAACGGGCGAACATCGTTCCCCGCGCCACGGACGCACTGCAGGATGACACCACCTACGACCACGTCGCCTCTGGGTTCGAAGCGATCCTCGCCATCGAATTCGAAGAATACACCGCGAACGACCGCCGGTACCTCGCCAAGCTCGCCGCGGATACAGACCTGATCGCGATCGGGGAACGTAACGCAAGCATCCAACGGGTGAAGACCGAACCAGGGGAACTGGACGACCTCCGTGATGACAGTGCCATCGACTTCGACGCCGGCGACCCCGCAACACTCGACGCCGCCAGAGAATCCAGCCGGTCTAATACGGATCCAGGACAGATCGCCTCGTTCCTGGCCACCGATAGTAACCCCGCGAACACTGTTTCTGCCGTCCACCTCCACGAATCCACGTTCCGAGATCAGATCAGTGCCGTCGCCAACGAAATCGAATACCTCCGGCACGACAGCGACGCGGAGTACAGTGATTTTGCCGTCGTCGTGAACAGTCTCGGTGACCGGCTGTCAGAAGCTCGCCGCCATCTCCGGGCTGCCAGCCTCCCCACCCAGACCGTGGGCGCACCCGCACTCGCGGAAGACCCGGCGGTCACCGAACTCTATGCCTTCGTCCAGTTCCTATTGAACCGGGATGCAGACGCAGAGTCTTGGCTAACCGCACGCGTCGACGACTTCTCGCTGGATCTCGCCGAGGCTTGCCGCACAGGCTCACCCGAGACCACGCTCAACCGGTGGATTGTCAACACCGACCTGAAAGAACGTGTCGCGACCGGCGAGAGCCATATCGAAATCCAGGAACAGTTCCAGAACATCGAGCGGGTCACCGACCTGGCCCGGTTCATCAACAAGACCGCCCTGCTGGACAGCACCCTGCCCACGTTCAAGCACGTGCTGGAGCGAGCGATCCGGTTCGACGCGGCGTACACGCACACGATAGAAACCGCACCCCGGATGCACGGCGTGGCCGTGACCGATATCCAGGGCGTCAAGCACGAGGCCTACAACACGGTGTTCCTGCTGAACGTGGTGGACGACGAGTATCCCGGCGGGGAACGGTTGACACCACTGTTCCCGAAACCGTGGCTGGCGGACATGCCGGAGTACCCAGCCATCACGGCGGTCGACGATGGCATGATCGACGCCACGTACGACACCTTCACCGGGGAACGGTCGACCAGTGCCTTCGACGCCTATTATCACCACCGGGAACGCCGGAAACTGGCGCTTGGTGCCCGGGCCGCAACCGACAACCTGTACTTCTGTACGTACGATTCGCAGGACAACGGGCTGGGCCGGGCGTACAACCCATCGCGCTACCTCTACCACCTGAAAGAACTGGACCAGATCACAGTGGACGACCTGTCGATAGAAACCGACGACAGGCCGATCCGGACACGAGAGAAGGTGGCCGAATACATCCTCGATCAGCCGTGGGACGAGCTCGAAGGCATCGTCAACGCCGCGCACACCGGTGAAACAGCGGAGATCGAGGACACCGAAAAGGTGTTTGGCGTGATCCAGGGCCTGCTGTCGGAGGACGACATAGACCCCGTGTTCGCCGACGCGGTTGCCAGTCAATTTGCCATGGCCCGTGGGGAGGTGATGCACAGTGACTGACACCCTCACCGCACAGGAACTGACGACATACCTTCTGTGCCCGCGGAAGTACGAATTCGAGCACATAGCCGGACTAACGGGAGATTCGCAGCGGAACCAGGATCTGTTCCGCCAGCTGCTCCGGAAAGCAATCTGCACCGGGTACAGTGAGTCCCGGAGCAACGGTACTGATCTCCACGACGCGGCGCTGGAGACACTTGACACGGCATGGGATTTGTACGCCGATGCGGCAGACCATCACTCGTCCGAGCAGGAATCCACGGAGAAAACCCGAGCTGAGGCCGGGATAGACGCCTACTTCGACGCGGTTGGAACGACGCATCTGGACCGGATCGATCAGGCGGCTACTATCTGCGGTTCACCGGTGGTCGGCCCCGATATCACGTTGATCGCGGAGATCCAGGGACAGCAGGTTGGGGTGGACGTGGATTACATCATGGCCGATGACACCCAGATCGTGGGTGTGCGGCTTACCGATCAGATGTGGGGCGACCAGGTTCCCTACGAGTCCCAAGACGACATCGTCGAGGTCCATCTTGACCAGGGCGGCTATAAGCCCGAGAAAGTGGGAACGGTGATCGGTGCCCGGATCGCGGAAGAGGCACTCAGCCAGTACGGGAACCCCGACACTGGAACGGAGTTGACGTACCTGAGTGTGATGGAGACCACGTTCGAAACGGACGGCGAGTGCCAAGCCGAAATCGAACAACGACCGATGGGCCAGTTCCTTGCGGACGCTCGACAGACAGTGGATGATGCAATCGCGTGGATGGCCGGGAATATTACAGAGGAAGTCTACAGCCCGGAGCAGGTGTTCGACGAGCAGGATCACTGGAGCGGCGACTTTGAGCAGGTGGTCGAAAATTCGTGCAGGTACTGTTCTCATGCCGCTGGCTGTCAGGAAGCAATTCGTCGGGAGGTGATGTTCAATGTCTGAGTCAGAGTCTGCGGACGAACGCACACCAAAAGGCGGACAGGAGGACGTGCTGGAGGCCGAGAATGACTGTATCAGTGTTGACGCCGGGGCCGGTGCCGGGAAAACCACGACGATGCGATGGCGGATCGAAGACCTGCTTACAGCGGGTGATGCCCCGCCGTCGGATCGGGTACTGGTCCTCACGTTCGCGAATGAGGCGGCGTCATCAATCCAGGAAAGCATCACCGACGCAGAGCAGTTGGCTATCGAGGAGGCATATAATGTTGATGTCTACACATACCACTCGTTCTGTAGTCGGCTCGTCTCTGAGTACGCCTACGTTCTCGGGTTAGACCCGGACTTCGACGTCATCACTGATGACCAACGGTTCCGCACTATTCAGAAGCTAATTGACGACCACGACTACCAGTACATCTCCCGGCGCCAGGACGACGCAGCTGCGGTGGAAAAGGAGGCGGTTGACTACATCCGTGAAATGCGGCAGGAAGCCATAACACCGGCCATGGTCGATGAGTTCTTGCCGCCGGAATCCACGGTTGCCGACCTCAAACGGCTTGTCATCGATCTGGAACAATCGGCTGCGGAACTGTTTGATCCGGATAATTTTACTTCTGACGACTTTGAGGCCGGTGAGGCACGTATCGCTGCCAACTTGGACGAGTATCGAGAGACACTAGCCCGCTGGCAGCGTGTCGCTTCCCACCGGTCGGACGACACATGGTCCACCGTCGAATCGTACCTCGACTTCTTGGAGCTGTGGGCGGACATGGTCGAGGCACTCGTTGCGGAAGACCCGGTGATGGCGTACAACTTCCTCCCGCAGGGACTGTTCCAGGCTGGTACAAACGCGTACACCTACTGGTGGACGGACCTGAAACAATCACCGTTGGGCCATCTCAGATCATACATCGAAGTACTGGAAGAGCTGCACGGCCTGCAGGAGATCTACCAGGATTACGTGGCCGAACTCGAGTCCCGTGGGGCACTGGATTTTGACGAGCTCATCAATAAGGCGAACACGTTGATCAACGACTCTCAGGTGAGTGACGAGATCCGCAGCCGGTGGGACTATGTGTTCTGTGACGAGTTCCAGGACACCGACGACATCCAGATGGAGGTTGTAACCGGGCTGTGTCAGGGTGACGCACAGCTGCTCGCGATCGGTGACGTGGACCAGGCGATCTACGGGTGGCGCGGCGCCAACCCTGAAGGGTTAAACGAGCTCGAGGATGCGTTTACGGATCACGACTGGATCGATATCAAGCGGAACTTCCGGTCGGAACAAGAGATTCTGGAGTTCGCTAATCAATGTGGCGCCTACGATTCAAAGCATCTGGTCTCGGACGATTGCGATGCCGAGACCGCGGATGGCGACCCCTATGTCGAACGGGATGAAGACGACGAAGCCCGGCTCGGCATGGTTAGTGGTGATTGGACGGAACTGACCACTGCACAGGAAGTCGCGACCACGATCTCCCAGTTGCTTGAGGACGGGTTCGACGACGTGGGTGAACGTTCGCTGGGGGATATCGCGGTGATCGTTCGTAAGAATAGGCAGGCTCGGGACGTCGCTGCAAGTCTTCAAAACCGGCAGATCCCGTACCAGATCGACGGTACAAGCGAAACAGAGCTACAGCCCGGTGTACAGACCATTCTCTCCTATTTCCGGGTTCTCGTGGATCAGGAAGCGGATATGCATCTTCGCCGGGTGCTGATGCTGGTGTATCGCGTCTCAGAGGCAGACCTGAACGCGCTGGAGACTGCCCCGGTGGATACGCTCTACGAAGCGGTTATGAACTACGACGATATCGGCAGTATTTCCTTGGATGATCCGGACCGTGTCGAACGAGCGCGAACCGATTTCCACCAACTCTGGGAGCTCAAGGACAGTCATTCGCTTCCGTACTTCTACAATGCGTTCCTCGACAAGACGTGTATCGAGTGGTATCTGAAGGAAGAGGATCGTGCACAGCTGGATCGGATCAAGAAGTTCCTGCAGGCGTACGAGAGCGATAATGTGCTCCGCCGGTTCTCCGAGGAGTTTGTGGACAGTCTAGCCCGGTCGCTCAAAGGCAGCGATGACGATGTAGGGGTCGGGATCGGGTCCCAGTCGGAAGATAAAGTCAATATTATGACGGTTCATCAGGCCAAGGGACTGCAGTTCGACACAGTGCTGTTCCCGTACCTGGAAGATGATGAATGGGTGTCAACGTATTCCCCGTCCTGGGCGTCAACCGAAGACGCCGCTTGGTCGGCGCACCGGTACCAGTCAGTTATCCGTGCCATCAAGGATGACGAATTTACGCATCCGCTGGCCGAATCAGCATATCAGGAAGAGCAGGCGGAAGACTGGCGGACCTTCCATGTTGGGGTGACTCGGGCGGAGTCACTGTTGATCGTGTTCAGTCAGTCGGCAGAAGAAACACGTGACTTCCGGAAACCGTGCTCATACTTGCGGCAGCAGTGTATCCGAGCGTCGGGACCGGCGAACTCGCCAGAACAGCTTATCGAGGAAGCATTCCCGGATGTCAACACGCCGTGGTCGCCGGAACAGCCCCAGATGGACCTGTGGACCTCGGTCCGGAACACGTTCAAAACGGTTGAGAACATGTATCCAGAGACGGTAGTGAACCTGTCTGATGAGGTGGCGCAGGCAGCGGATGTGACGCCGGGCACGATTACCTACTACAACGAGTACGAGGACGAACTGAATCTCGAACAGGCGATCGACGAAATTCACGGCTTAGGACAGGATATCTTCGAGGAGGTCCTGACCGAGGAGGATTCGACGGCGGACGATATCTATCCCTCGTCGCTGTCGTTCGAGGACGGTGCGGAGCTCCCGGTACAGCACAGTCACACGTCGCTGGAGACGTATTCGGACTGTCCGCGCCGCCACCTGTTAGACCACGTGCTGTACGGGTTCGATGATCCGATGCCGGCGGACGCAGCGGTCGGCCGGTCGGATGAACTGAGCTGGCGGAAGGTCGGGGACGTGTTTCACGCCGTGGGCGAGGAAGCATTCTACCGGAACGACACCGCGGAGGACGAGTGGCTGGAGATTTGCGACCGGATCGTACGTGCCCGGGACCTGGAGTCCGTGCGCGACGAAGTGGAGGCCTGTATCCACCGCGTGTTCGCGACGAACCTGCTGGACTGGGACCCGGTCGCCGCCGAACTCCCGTTCGAAGTAACGGACGTTCCTGGCGTGGATGGCCCGGTCGTCGGGTATATGGACTCGGTGCGGCAGGTAGCGGACAAAGGTCTCGCCGTGCTGGACTACAAGACGACGTTCGAGAAGCGAGATATTGAGTCCTCGTCCCAGCTCTTGCTGTACCTCCGGGCCTGCGAGGAAATATTCGATGAACCGGTAGAGTGGGCTGGGTACGTGTATGTTGGTGAGGCCGGTGGTGCCGATGGCGAGATCGACCTGATTCACCGGGATGAGCTCGAGGGTGGCTGGAGTAGCGTCGTGGATCTGTTGCAGGCGGCGGATTCCCCGTCGTGGGAGGCGGAGCCCGGGTCGCATTGTCGGCATTGTCCGCACCGGTCGCTGGGTTGTGCACCGGAGGAATACGCCTACGATAATGGGTATGTAGTCGAGAGCACGGACGACTAATTACAGGAGCGTACTATACCCTCAATCAGGGTTTTCAGGCCTTATAGATCCGACCAATCGAAGTTTTGGAGTTCTCACAAGTTATAAGTAAAACGCTAGAGTACACTTTCGTTATGAGCCTCTGGAGGGTCCAGCACGAAAAAGAGACTTACACGGACCTCAGCCGTAGTCTCAACAAGGCCCTCAAAGCCATCTCTATCATCCGACACGACGCTGTCGACCGGTATGGCAGGGACAGCATTCAGCAACAGTTGAAAGACGCAGACGAGATCATCAACCGTCTACTCGAGATCTCTCACGATCCCTACTACACCGACGAAGAACTCCAACCCCTATATAATGGCGTAAAAAACGCTTGGCGTGACTCTGATGATACTATTCGCCCGGACCTGCAGAACATCATCTCCTCCCTCCAGTCGCTTCAGGACAGCACCCAGCCATCACATGCGTTGTCGGACACCGAGCTTGACAGGCTCAAAAACAGGTTGGAGGATATACGGGACGTCGCCAACGAGACCGTCGAAGAGAACAAGCAGGCACTAAGAGGGAACTTTGCCTGAGACTGTCGACGAAAAACTATCCGACTTGGAAACCCGACGAGACTGCATAGACGAGCGTCTCGCAGCCGACGGCGTTCCCACCCCGGACAACGTCTTCGACCCATTACTTGCAGATTTCGACACACTACTCAACGAGATTCGATTCGACATCGAAACCCTCGCCACACTCTCCGGTGACACCAGCGATTTCTACGAAGAGATCTGCAGCGACCTCTGGGACGCCCACAGTAACCTTCAGAAGATCGAGAAGATCATCTCCTACTACGAACTCCATACTGCCCAGGAATCGGATAAGACAGCGGTATTTGACAACGTCCGTACGGTCGTCGACGAACTCTGCCACCCGCTAGGCGTCGACTTCGATATCATTCCTATCTGCTGGAACCAGACAGCACTCGTCACGTTCATCCCGGAAGCGGTGTATGGACTCTGGCTCCCACGCAACATCTCCACAGCATCGTTCAACGAGTTCGCCCCGTTGATTGCCCACGAGATTGCGCACGTCACCAGGGATTACCGGGAGAGCTACGCTCTCCCAGACACCGTCAACCAGGAGAGAAGACGGATCGCCAGTGAATTCGATGACCGCGAAAAAACGGTTACGAATGCCCTCAGTTACTGGTACGAAGAGCTGTACTGTGATACAATCGGCACGCTGACGTTCGGTCCTGCATACGTGGTTAGTCTTACCCGGCGTCTTTTCTCCGATAATCCGTATAAACTCCCTGCCAGACAGGTGAAGCAGAAACATCCGCCGGACGCTCTCCGTTACCGGCACGTTATGAACACGTTGGCCGACGAGTTCCCTGAAGAACTCCACCGACTCGCTGAGAAGGAAACCGCTGACTTCGGAGACCACCTCGATCAGCTGTCTGCCAAGCGAACTCCGGAATATACCGACTGGTGGAATGACCGATTCCTCGACGCGATTACCGAGGACACCAAACAATTCTTCACGCCCGACACCGGGGAACTCGCTGATGCAATAACACAGCCGGAAACTGACACGGCCGACACAGTCACTCTACGAGCGCGAGCCAACAGAAACCTTCTCGAAACGGTCTAGAACGGGAGATACTGGATCTCGTTACACTTTTCGAACATCTTTGCGAGTTCTGTCGCCAGGTCGGTCGATATTGGTGAACGCATATTCACACTTCCCGGCGACCCCCAGTTCAGGAAGGACAGCCGGAAAACGTCATGCGTCAATGCCGTGATGTCCCAGTCACTGTTTGCGGCCACAAGCGTACAGCTCGTGGCACGAGGCGTGCCCTGCCACACGTACGGATGTCCGCCGTTCACCACGAGACCGGTCTCGTCACCAATCGTCGTATAGGCTCCGGTCGGTGCCTGGAGATCATAGTTCTGGTCGAAGATCCGGTGCGGGGTATCCGAATTTACCTCGACTACGCCCCACTGAACATCTTCGGGCAGCATCCCCTCGTCGACAAGTTCTGGGATCAACTCCCGGACTGCTGCTTCTTCGGTGTTTTTCAATATCCCGCCTCGCTGGATAATAATCGAGGACACCGAGCCTTTCTCCTCCACAGCATCTGCGATTTGGTTTCGGAGAGCTGACTTCGTCTCGAACTCCGGTGCAGCCGTACTCGAACCTGCACTGAATCCGCTCGTCGTTTGGGTGATTACTTCACCAGTGTCCCCGTCATGGGTGACGGCTCCGATTGAGTTTTGATCGAACCCGTTTACGTCGAACCCGATTACAATGTCGGTATGCAGCGGTTCGGCGAGGACAAATGGTCGGACACCCATCTTGGCCGCAAGCCCCATCGCGACGTTGAATAGGCTGCTATCTCGGTAATCCTCCAAGGCGGATGGTGTGAGGTGTTGGACAGGTGCCCCAGCGACATCATTGACCAGCGAATAATACCGGTCATTGGACTTCTCGGATAACGCAGCCAGCAGGCCGTCAATCTGGTCTCCCTGTTGGTTCACCCACTTGTCCCAGATCCGGCGATCCGTGTGCTCAATCGGACCAACTGGACCGGGTGCTGTGATCTGTGCATACTGCTGCAGATGTTCCTGGATATCCCGGTACGTTTTCTCGGCTGTTTCCGGATAACTGTCCGGATACGCGAACGCGATATGCCGTTCGCCCCGCACACGTTTGTACGGGCCATGCTCGTCAAGCAATTGTTGTATCTCGCTTTCCCATTCCCATTTGTCCGGAAGGTCGCCCAGCGTCTGCGGATCGAATACGTGGCCGTTACCGAACATCAGAGACGGGTATGAGAACCGGGTAATTTCTCCAGATAGCTCTGTGTCACCCACGCTAAATTGCTGGCTGCCGACTTGGATGTACGATACGTCCTCGGCGAGTGACCGGATCTCATCCCGGCGTTCGGTCGGAGTGATTATCGCGGTGTCGTTTAATGCGTCGCTGTTCCCGGGGGTCTTGTAGAGCAGGGCCGGCGATACGGTGTATTCCTTCGGGTTATTCAGGTAGGTGACACCGCATAGCGGATCCGTTTCTTCGACGTTTTCGGCCTGGGGAGCCGGAGAATCGGCGTTGAGCTCGTATATCGTCGAGCCGTACACAGATTCGTCCATCACGGTCCGGTCCTCGTACACGGTTTCGAGTGTGGCGTAGCTCGTCCGTGAGCTGAACATGATGAACTTCTCGCCGGTGAACTGTTCCTGCACCCGTTCAATCCCGACCTGGTCGATCCACTCCTTCAACGATTTCTCGGAGAAAAATTTGAACGTCGGATCGAGGAAGAGTTGGAACCCATCACCATACTCGACAGAGAGCTTGTACCCAAGATGCATATTGTAGCTCCCTTGCGATGCGTACGGAGTGTACTGGTACACTCGGTTGTAGTCATCGTCCCAGTAGTCGCGGTAGGTAGTCAGGTATTCTTTGAGCCCGGTTTCAAGGGCTTTCGCCATCACCTCAGGGTCGCCGTCTGTCCCGGGCGTCCACACAGTTGATTCTGTGAGCGTCAGATTGCTGTCGGTATCCTTGATCTGTGCCGGGGGGTCGGGGTCACCGCAGGCTACGATTCTCCACGAGTCCCCGTCATGGTACCGGACACCGATCCCGTCCGTGCCAGAAGAGACATCGTTCTCGAGCTGGTCTAGGCGGTTCCAGGCCGGTGTTGTTGGTTGGGGAGAGATGTCGTAGATGCCGATGTCCATTTGAGAGACATCGACGGGGAATGCATTCAGGTGACCAGTCATCGTTTTAGGCTGTTCGCCCACTTTCAAAACCATACCGGTTGTGTATTCCATCCGAAATAAGGGGGTGGCAGGTAATGTTTCTTTGATGTTGCTAATGTGTCCAGTTATCCCGGTCGAACTATCCCCAACGTCCCCCGAATACCGTTTGTAGTGGATGTTCTCGTCGGCAAGCCTTCGCCCTACTTCCAGATCGAACCGAGTAGCACCTCATAGAACGAGAAGACCACGAGAACGGCCATGGAACAGCACTGCTGTCATTCGACCAGTCTACCTCAGTCCAGATCAATAGTTCCCCAATTCGGCCTGCCGCTGTCCATACTCATCAAGAAACTGCCCCACGTGCCCTACGAGTGACGCAGCAAACCGCTCAAACTTCAACCGATCATGCGGCGTCCGATACGCACCATCTAGCCCGGCCTCTTCTCCCGACAACAAAAACGACGCCCCATCAATATATCATTATCCAGCAACCGCAGACACAGTTCCTCACATCGGTCAGCATACGAAGCACCGACAAAGGCGTCTGCCATCCCTGCATCCGTCGCCGAAATCGAATTACCCTCCAGCGTCCCTTGCTCATCCATCAAATACACGTACCCTAGCCATGGTCGTACCGGTGAATCAAGCACTCCAATTTCCATTGCTGTCCGGAAATCAGTTGCACTGCCAACAACCTCTTCGACCCGATCATTCCAGTTGTTTCTGAACGAACTGGTCTGCGACTTGAACTCGATCGCCGCCACCGGATTACCCCCCTGCAGCACGACCAGGTCCCATTCCTTTGATGGCCGGTAATATCCCGGTAACTCCGCGGACTTTCCCGTGTGAATTGCGGATTCAGGCAACCCAGCATCCACGAGCAGATCATACAGCAGCCCCTCAAACTCGGCCATGTGTCCACCGCTCGTCACCTCTTTACGCCGGCCCTCCTGCGCATGGTCTATATCTGCCCGGTCCTCCGCCCTTGACATCCGCTCCTGCCAGAAACACTCGACCGCGTCCGCGATTTCCACATCTGAAACAGGTGGCACCGACGTCATGACAGAAACCGGGTTTCCATCCAGTCAGCCATCTGCTGAACAAGCGTGCGGTAATGTATCCGATCATCAGGCTGTGGGGCCGGCGGCTCCGTCACCAACTCAGTATCTCCGATATCGTCGATGAGATTAGAATGCCGAACCACGACGACACCGGCACCGTCGAGATTGGCACTGATCTCGCCTTCGCTCCGATTGATCGAGTCGAACATCTGGATGATCTCGCCGACGATGCGCTCGATGTGAACGTGGTCGGTGATGTCATCGGGGTCACGCAGCGGGGAGTCGAATTGCTCGGCGAGGTTCACCAGCAAAATACCCGCCGTCAGCGCTTTCTCGTGGTGGTGATGCATAATATCCGCGAAGGAGTTGATGTCCCGCTGGCGGTTGCGCCGGGCCTTCTGGTGTTCGGTCATGATCGACTTGGCATCGGCCGCGAGATAGATCTCGGCGGGATCGGCCTGCGCCATCTCGCGGTCGCCATCGAGGGATACTTGAACGCTGTCGGCCGGCGGGCCGATCACGAGGTCGGTGTTCCACGAGAGGCCGCCCTCCCCGACTTCGTAGTCTTCTTGATACACGAGTTCGCCGGCGGCGGCCGCCTCCCGAATCGCGTCGCTCTCATAGAGGAGATCATCGACAAAATACCGACACTGCGCGCCGCCGTGGGAATCGCTGCGAGGATGATAGGGGACGTTTCGCGGATAACTCCAGTCCCGCTCCTGATTCAGCCAGTCAACAATTCGTTCATCACCATATCGATGCTCCGACATTACCTAGCGGGTTCTTGAGGCTACTATATAAAAAGTAGCACATCGGAACGCTCGCGAGGACGTCGCAAACCGCGGGCCGGCTTCTGAAACGTTTGCTCTCTACCGCGTCACGTCGACGGTCAGATTTTCGTAGTTCGTGAGTGTTCCCCGCTCTGCCTGAATCCGCTCTTCCGCGATATCGACGTATTCTGTCTCGAGTTCGACGCTGATCGAGTTGCGGCCACAGCGACTCGCTGCGACGGCAGTGCTCCCGGTCCCGGCGAACGGATCGAGCACCGTATCGCCGACGAACGAGAACATCCGAATCAGTCGCTCGGCCAGTTCGGCGGGATACGGAGCCGGATGGTCCGTCTGGCGCTCACCTTTGATGTCGTCCCACAGCTGCCGGAACATCTTCTGGTGGGTGTCGGCTTCGATGGTGGACAGAATTCGCTCTGCGATATCCGGACTCCGGTAGCCGCCGGGCTTGCGGAACAGCAGGATATACTCGATGTCGTTTTTGATGACTGCCCCCGGCTCATAGGGCTTGCCGAGGAATCGGGCGTTGCCACCAGCCTCGAGACTCGCGTTCCCGATCTTGTACCAGATGACGGGCGCGAGGTTGTCGAAGCCTATGTCGGTGGCGTGTTCCTGAATCGTCGCGTGCAATGGTAGGACACGATGCCGCCCGTGGTCGCTCCGGGAGCGGAGGACGTCCCCGACGACCACACAGAGCCGCCCGCCGGGGACGAGCTTCTCGTAGACGTTCTCCCAGACCTCGTCGACGAGTTCGTTGAACTGCTCGTAATCGTCGATGTCCCCGAGTTGTCCCTCCGACCCACCGCCGTTCTCGATGTTGTAGTCCTTCAGGTTGAAATACGGCGGCGAGGTGACTGCGAGATGAACGGACTCGTCGTCAATCATCGAGAGGTCGCGCGCATCACCGTGATAGAGATCGTGGTGACTCGGCAGCGATTTGACCGCCTGTTCGACCTCGCTCATCCGCCCTTTGTCGCGTGCCAGTGCCGGGATTTCCGACTTGAGCTCTTGATCGGACAGTTCGAGCAGGTCACGACAGGAATCGGGAATATGCTCGCGAAGATCCGTTGAATCAGCCATCTTGTCTTGGTTTGGTAGCGCCATCGTTTATAGTGTTTGAGTTTGGGACTGCTTGGTTACGGTACTCCTGCCGCAGCGACTGCGTACAGTCGTGATTGCGAATCCGCTCTGGGAGTCCGACCTTTCCACAGACGGGACACTCCCGCAAGGGTGTCGGAGTCAGGTCGTCCCAGGCGTCCAGCGCAGCCTCTAACTGTGCTTCCACGATCGGCGAGTCGGTCGTGCGGCGGGCTTCGCGGAGGTGAATGCGAAGCCGCTTCCAGGCCGTGAGAGTACGGTTCTCAGACATTGATACTTGGGGACACGTTCTGGTGTGCCCTCCGCCCCTCCAAGGGGCAAATAAACAGACTCCGTCGCGACAGCGGGCCTGCTCCTCGGTCTACTACTCCCAAAGCTGTGACTCCGGTTGTGGCTGCCGGCCGACCGAAGGGAGGCCGGGAGCGGAGGGTGGGGCGGTGGGGCTTGGGCTGGTCCGGCACTCACTAAAAAAGAGGTATCCCCGATCTGCTTCTCCCGTGGAAATACCGCGCGATCCGGCTACTCGAGAGTGTATTCCATCTCCCAGAGGTCCTCGAAGTAGTCGAGCGTGTATTTGCCGCGACTCCCGCCTTTGTACGCGTTGAAGCGGTCGACGTAGTGCATCACCTCAAGGAACCCCTCCTTGTCGTGGTGGACGCCATCCTCCAATCGTGGGATGATCTCATCGAGGAAGAGATCGACCTGCTCGCGTTTGACGATGAACTGATCGCGAAGCGGGGCCAGGAGTTCTCGTGTCGTGCTAATCCCCTGGACACCCCACACGTATTGGTCAGCTCTATCGTCGTCGTATTCAAGCGTCGTCACAAAGCAGTTGATATCGCGAGCGTCACAGTACGCACAGAGGGCGTCCATCAGGCGATCCTGTGACGACTGACTGATTTCTACCTGCGGTTGAGGTCGATGGTTTACTTTGTATCCGTCTTCGGGACGGACAGTCACGCCGATCCAGCCGTCTGCGTCGAGCAGTCCAGTCAGCTGTTCGTGGGCAATTCGTACCATTGGTGCAAGTTCGAAACCGGTACTGTACCGCTCTCGATCGGCAATCGAGATACGGATACAGCCTTCGCCTTCGAAGAAGCCGGCGAACCACGCATCGAGATCGTGGTAGGCGGTTGAGTTGGTTGACATCTCGCTGCACCCCTCGCTGGCGCACAGAAACACAACCGTCGCTATCAGATTGCAGGGGTTTCATCGCTCCCGCCACGACTGAGCAAGGTTGTGGCTGCGCGCGCAGTGACCGCAGGGAGCGAGCACGGAGCGGTGGGTGGGGCGGCGGGGCCTGGGCCGGTCCGGCACTCATCAGAAAAGAGGGGGCGTCGCCTCCTACGCTTTCCACCAGCGGTCGTCGCGTTCCGGGAAGATGATTATACTGTCGTAGGTCAGTGCGAGGCTACACCGCCCCTGGTACCAGTTCTTTTGTGCCTGCCTGATCTTGACCTGATCGCCCTCTTTGATGCCCGGCTGGTCGCTCGCCTCCCAAATGGTGACCTTGATTTTCCCAGTTTCGTCGGCGATTAGTCCGACTTGACTGATGGCGCTACTGCTCGGTCGCCACAGTGTGACGATTTCGCCTTCAATGCTCACCTCGTCGGTCGGCACGTCCGGGACGTCCTCGATCGGACAGATGGTCCCAGCGCTCGCCTTGAGGGCGTCTATCGTGTCGAACACTGCTTCGGTGAGGTCCTGGCCTTTCGCGACCCGCGTTGCGAGTGCCTTGGAGATGAAGGGTCGACGGTGATCGGTGCGAAGCCGGTGTGCGATCCGCTCCGCTTCTTGATTTACTTTCGCTAGTTCCGCCCGAGTGAGGTATTCCCGTGGATCCGTCTGTTCGATGACTTGTCGCTCTCGCTTGCGCTGCCGCCGTTCGGTGACGACCTTGCGAGTCCGCTGGGCGCGTCCCTCCTGGGTCCTCAATTCTGCCTGGGCACTGATGTGCTCCAGTTCGGCCTCCCGGGCGCGAATTTTCTCTTCCTGGGCGAGGGGCAGGTGCGAGAAGTCCTGGACGATGCCATCTGGATGGTTGGAATCCACCTTCGCCTGTGTTTCCTGTTGGACCGTGGCTCTGAGCTCCGGCTGGTCGTCGACGACTTCGAACCCGTCCTCGTCGACGCCGGCGTCTTCGGTTCGTTCGAATGCTTGTTCATCGACCGTAACGACCTTGCGACTCGAGTTGTTACTAGACATTGGTATCCTCCAGATACCACTGAAGGCGCTCGCGCGCTGCCACCGCGATGTCCCAAGCATCGCGGTTTTCCGACGATGTCGACGTCCGATAGCACCGACTGCGTGCTCTCGCTCGCGCCTTCGCGAGCGCCCTACCGGGCGCGAGCGAGAGCGCGCCCGTGTGCGGCGACCCCAACCAGCACCGCGCGCCGACCCGCCCGGAGCGAGCGGCCAGCACTCAAGCCGGTTTCGTGTCCGTCGACCGAGCGACCACCGGGAGCGAGGGAGACGTAACCGAAAGCGCGCTTGGTGCTGGCGCGAGGGCACATCCATTTTAGCCCGGAACGGCGACCGAGCGCACGCGAGGGAGCCGCACGCCCGGAATGGTCGGTCGCGAGCGACGCGAAGGGCGGAACGCGGCGAGCGGGGCGGGCCGTTACGTAGCCAAAGAGGACATCCCTCGGTGTGCTCCCTTATCAGAACCGCTATTTCGTGCTGAAGTCCACGAAAGCTGACAGAAACCGCGTGCTGAATACAGCGCGCGAGTCTTGCACGACAATTTTCTCAAACTACGGATGGATAGAATCGCTCAGTGCAAGTTCTGTAGGTTGCACGGCAATCGAGAACTATCCAATCTGAGACCGGTGAAAAAATAGCCTGAAATTCACAAGTTCACACTTGAGATGACACTGAGGTGATATCGTCTGCCGTTTACACCCGCAATACAGGATTCACGCTTCGACCAAGGTAGAACGCGAGCAGTGCTGCTATCCCGCCAAGTATGAGGAGCCCGTAGTTGCCGATAGTACTGTCGACTTGACAGACGTCAAACGAAATGTGTGAACCATCCTCATCAAGCGGGTTAATGCCCGTCGTCGTCATGGTGTCCGCCCCGATATATGACAAAATCCCTATAATTCCGGTCGAGACGCCGAAGAGACCACTGCAGAAGATGAGTAGCGGATTCACTCCTTGACTCTATACTGACGCTCCCCTGGCCCCTATATTCAGTGCTTTGTGTATCATCATATAATTTATATCACATACTATCGAAGGTATGACTTATCAAGCGACTCTGCGTATGCTTTTATCAGTTCGTACCGAATATCTTGGTTGATCCCGGGTAACAACGCATATTTCTCGTTTTCGAACTCCTGATAGTCTTCTGGTGACACTACAAACTGCAATCCAAGACGAATGACATCGTCAATAGTTGCGAAGTCATTACCACGAAATATCTCGTAAGCAGGGCGTTTCTCTGCGTCGTATAGTGTTCGAAGATCTTGTCGATTTTCCTGGAGATGCTCCCGATATTCGGACTTTGAATTATATTCGTCAGGGATCTGGTTACGATCTATTTGGTCAACAAAAAAGTTGACTGCAAGTTCGCTGAGCCTGCGCTGAGTTCCTTCAAGTGCTCGGAGAGTGTCTTCATGAATCGCAAAATCCACTGCATGATCGTCTGGAAGCGGCCGGTGACATGGGATGATGTCAACATGCGGCTCTGGATCAGGAAACGATTGTACTTGCGGCTGCTGGCGAGTCCACTCCTCCGTACGATTGTCGAGCAATTCTAGTTGCTTGATGGCTGCTTCTCGGGCATTCCGGATACGATTCCGTACGTCGGCAGATTTCTGTTTGCCATGCTCAGCAACGAAATCTTCTGGGTCAGCAAGATAGCTCCGCATCTGCTCTGTGAGGAATCCCTTGGGTGTCTCGAGTGGCTCAATATCTGGCACAGCTCTGATTATGTCCGCTTGAGGTGTATATTCTTCTATGGTTGGCACTTAAGGTTCGCATACATTCGTCTTTAGCTAAGCCTGATGGTTATTATTAGAAGAGATATTATTACCAACAGTATTTCAAGGTCGGTTCCAACTGGTGAGACGCTGTTCATGCTGAAATTAGTCGATAAACGACGCTGTGAAACGGCGTTTCGGGCGATTCAGCGAGTCTATAGACGAGATCTGGGCGAAAATCGTGGCTGAGTAGTATTACTATGAGTATTAGCTAAAGACGGATGGGTTCGCATATAACGACGATTTTCGGGACTGCGATAAGCCCCCACCCCGTTGATATGTGACGGAGGGAAAACGGTGAGTAACCAAGACATAGACACGGAAACGGATTCCCAGAAGAGTAAATCAGACAGTGAACAGTCATTATCTCATGCGCGAGAACAGTGGCAAGAATTCCTCATTGAGCGTGATGTTCCGTCACGGACTCTTGGGGATGTCCACGGACACAGTGAGCGGGTAGAGAAGATTAAACAGACTGCGATACGGTCGCTCACCGATCCTGAGACGCCAGTACGCATACAAACCCTGCTTTTCGAGGGTGAGGATGGCGCTGCTCCAGACCAACTCGCACGGGCGGCGCTCGGAACACTGTCGTCTGAAGGATTCGCATTAAGAGAGTTCCCGAGGAGGCGAAGAGATCTTCAGAGACAAGACTGGCGGGCATTTGCTGACGCTCTCCTAGACTTGGCACCCGTTGCGTTGTATATCGGACCTGAAGCACTGAAAGGAGCTGATTGCGCTCGTCTTTCAGATGCCCTCAACACCGTCGCAAATTCAAACGCCCGTGTCGCTATTCTCTACTCCCATATCTACGAACAGGGGCCAGGAGGACACCGACGAGGAAGGCTCCTTTCGGCAGAGGCCGCAGAACTCCGAGTGTCAGTCCCTCTCCCAGACACGGAGCGTCAACGGGAGTTCATCGTTGCTGAGCTGAACCAGCTCGCCGAGCGTGGCTCTGTTACGACTCGTCTGACCAGAGATCAGGTTGGGGAGGTCTTAGAACAGTCTGCCACACTTACTCAATCTGAATGCGAGGCAATCACAAAGCGAGCAGCAGTCCTCGCACAGCAAGTAACTGAGCAACCAGCGCATATCGAAAAACGGCATCTGAAGGCAGCCCTTGAGCAGGTCGATTCCGAGGGTCCTGATAAGGAGAATAGCCGTCGGCACCAAAGAGGGGTCGAGGAGCAGTTTCAGCCGTCGGTGCCAGAGGTAACGTTCGATGATATCGGGGGCTTGGATCAGACGATCGAGCGCCTTGACCAGCTGTTTGGGGTTCATCGTCACCGTGACCTGTTTAGCCCGACGACGTTCACCCCCGCTGCTGGTATCCTGTTGTATGGCCCTCCAGGGACGGGGAAGACCCGACTAGCGAAAGCACTCGCAAATGAGCGTGATCGAACGTTTTTCGTTGTAGAGGGTGCTGAAGTGAAAACCAAATGGTTCGGCCAATCCGAAAAGAAGCTCCGTAAACTGTTCGAGCACGCCCGTACTGAAGCTCCGAGCTTGATATTTTTCGATGAGATAGACGCACTGGCCCGAGACAGATCAACCACGTCACACTCGGCAGTTCACAGTATTGTCGGCACACTCCTTTCAGAACTCGATGGCCTCACAACAGACGGAGACGTCGTCGTCATCGGAGCCACGAACCGTCCAGAGGCCGTTGATCCAGCAGTCACACGACCAGGGCGGCTAGGCACGACACTTGAAATCAGTCCTCCAGACGCAAATGGTCTACAAAGCATCTTTAATATTCACACCCGAGACTTAGAGATAGCCACCGATGTGACTCCAGAGTGGTTCTCCAATGTCGTAGACGACCACCTGACGGGCGCACAAATTGCAGCAACTGTCGAACGTGCTTTGCAACTCGCACTTGCTGAGGCACCGCCTACTATCGAGACACTCCCCCCGATTACACGTAGTCACTTTAGGACAGCGCTTGAAGACCTCAAAAACAGCGATACTGAACACCCGAATGCCTTCGCATAACATTCCAAATATGATACCCCATGTGAAAATTACACAATGGCGATTCACCTCCGGACAGGCAACCGACAGACTGGGACATGAATACACCGCAAAACCGCTAAAGGTGGCCGTACATGTCTGTCAATAGTCGTCTGTCCAAGATTGAAGTGGGAGATTCTGTTGAGGTGGTTTTACACAGATATTCTGATAACTCTCAGCACTTTATTTCCTATCCAACGGACACGGATTACGACGGGACTGAAGATGGGATCCACATCGAGGTTCCTCAGGCTCTCACTGAAGATCTTATACAGATCGTCTCAAACAACCAGACTACACTACGAGGGGAGACAAAGATAACGGAAGCAAAAACCCAGGGATACCCTCTCGGCGAGTTATCATCTATCGATGAAGTGATCTGTAGGGAAAATATCGACAGTGCTGAAGACATTAACGGAGTGATTGAGACAGTGAAAAATAGCAGCCAGATCTCTACGACTGGGTTCATTAATATCAGCATCCCAATCAGCGCAGAAAATGACAGAAAAGCTGATAGCAGAAGGGAGAAATCTAAGCAAACACAGAAAAATAAAGAAAATAATGGATCAAACGGTAGTAAAAAAAGCCGGCCCCCGGAGAAGATTAGAGAGCCAGACCCTCCGCCAGATGTAGTTGGAAATGATAAAATGCAAGTCTATTATGTCGATTCCAGCAAAGCAGAATGCTACCATTCTTTCAAGAACTGCGAGGGATTAAAACACCGAAAAGGGATATTAAAGACGGTAGGGATGGACACGAGCAAGCCGAAACCCGAAGAAATCGCCGACCTACTAGAATGCCGCCGTTGTTTATGATACTCTTACAGCCTGAAACACTCTCTAAGTGCGCCTATCCGCTTTTCGGACGAAGATGAGCCAACAGACAGCAGTTGGACGCAATAATACGAGTGCCGTGCGCAAAGATAACTCAAATCGCGGCGGCCAAAATCGTTATAGACAAACGATCCAGATGTCGCTGCAAAAAGAAGCTGCCTTACTGTATGGATGCTCTATATTCAGCAAACGCTGGATAATGTATCTAAAAAGCGAGCGACCGGCGGATCGATATCTATTCCGCGGACACGGAGCGTCCGCTCGCTGGCGTCATGATGACACCACGGCGGCACCTTGCGGGTCTGTGCGCTATTCGTTGGGAACCACCGCGGTCCCCTCAGCGGGGCACCACTGGTGATCGTCCCACTGGAACCGCACGGGTCGCGCCTCTTTGATGAGTCGTCTCCTTCGATTCAGTCACCCAGTTCGCGGAGTTTCCGCTGTACCTGCGCGTAGACCTTCGGATGAAGGTTCATCCCCTCGTCCACGAGCTCGTACAGCACGTCAGTCGCCTCGCTGGCTGTCAACTCACCGTTCTTGGTACAATGAAGCAACAGCGTCGTCACCCACCAGCACTCGACGCCGTGGCTCCGGGCCACTTCGATCAGACCCTTGTCGTTGGCGATGAGAATTTCTTCGTCGTCCTCCGCCAGCAATATTACCGACGCGTCGGCCACCGCGATCCCTTCCAGTGACGCTACGTTATCGGCTGCGTCCGGCGGTTCGTGAACAGCTACGGTTTCAAGAAAGTCATCGAGCGCTGCGGTCCCACGTTTCCCTTCAGTGAGGACTTCGTCCTGTACCGGTTTCGTCGTCCGAACGTCCTCGAAGGCGGATCCGATGAGGTCCAAGTGGCCGACCCACGCGAGCGGGATCAGCGCGGACGAATCGACGACAACCATTAGATGCGGTCGAGGTCGCGTTCGAGATCAGCAGTCGTGTATCCGATGTCGATGCCTTCCTCGGCCGCAAGCGTCAGCATTTCGACGTAGGAAACGTCTGCGAGCTCGGCGGCGTTTCGGAGTGTGATGCGGTGGTCGCGAAGCTGCTCGAGCGCTCGTTCTTTGCGCCAGTCGGCAAGTCCCTGTTTGACGAGTCGCCGGAGTACTTCCGACCGGTCGGTACTCATCTCCTCCTCGAGTTCGGCGAGTGTCTCCTCGTCGTCTTCCGGGATACGCGTGGTGACCGTCTTCATCGTTACAATTTACTACGTTACGATACGCAATAGATGTAACGGAGAATCGTCTCTATAAGTTCCTTGCTGGGGAGTGCCCGTACTGGTCATTGATGAATTCTGTCTCCAACCGATGACGCTACGAATCAGTTCCAGGGGGAAACGTCGTGTCTGCCTCAGCGTCGACGAGCGCCACATTCAGCACACCAGTATTCGGTCAGTATCACTTGACCGGCCTGTCGATAGTTGTGAGATGTGACTTCCCACGCGCCGCAGGTCGAACACTCGCTGTCGACGTGATTTCTGAGATGAAACGCTTCGCTTGCGATCGCTGCGTGTTCGCAATTCGCCGCTGCTCGCTTCTGTTGAGCGGTTCCCGGCGGCGTTCCTCGTTCAGGCGTATAGGCTTCGTTGTCGTCGCAGGCGGTACAGAATGCGTCTGCCCACGTCGTCCAGACGATTCGTCCGTCGCTGTACTCGAGCCGGTAGATTGGGGTTCCGTCTCGTCGCCCTTCCGTGATTCGGACTACGTCACGATCTGTGGGATGCGGAATCCGGTCGAGATCTTCGATGGCAATATCTACTTCCATTGGAATCACGCTCGTGTCTCCCTATCGACGACGGTAGGTACAGTACGTTGGATGTCGATTACAGCGGCGCTATAGTGGTGAACACCGGTCTGTGAATGTATGCAATCGGTCATGGCTCACCATTATTGGCCATGGAAAGACATTCTACGCATCGTTGGGATGTCGCCATCGGTAGCGAAAGCCCGGCAGCGCAACGGCGCGTCGCGCCGTGCGCAGCCCGGACCGTGGAGGTGGTGGGCGGTGGTGGTGATGAGTACGCTTTCCCCCAGACAAATCCGTAAATGTCGATCCGCTACGCTACGTCTGCGTCCGGATCGCGCTTTCGAAAGTCAGTCGCACTGCTACAGGCTGGACACCGGAACCGCGTTTCGTCGATGCGCCACGGTGACTCCTCCGGCGTAAACGTCTGTCCGCAGAACCAGCACGTCGCGCTTTCTGCCAATTCGTCCGTCGATCGGTCGTGTCGTCGCGCCATGGGACCGCCGGTCGCTCCCAGGGCCATGATGGCACCGTCCTTGGGCAAACGCGCGAGCATCGCGAGCGCGGCACACCAGCAAGCGGTGTCCTTCATGGTCCTGGGAGGAGACCACGTGCTGGCGCGACGGACGACACCATGGGGATCATCGGACAGTATTCCATCGGATTGACCTGCTCATGAACGGGTGCTCTTCCACACAACCGCACACCGAGATTCTCCCGGGGTGGATCCTGTTACTCGGCCTGCGGCCTAGCATCTCGGCCCCGGTGGCCGCGAACTCACCTTTGGGCCGCCACCCCCACCATATATCGGTTGATTTTCCTGCTGTCTAGTGACCTAATTTGCTCCGAAATCGCAAGATTGCGATACCTGACACCTGCGATTGGGAATCGGTCTGGGGAACACACACTCGAGAGAAGGGTGTCTAGTGCTGCAGTCTAGCGATTCTGCAGATCGGGTCCGACCGTTTCAGGTTTGGTGTCTAGTGGGACTAGAGGAGGTGTCTAGGAGACATACGGTCCCGTAAGGTCGCGATTCCCGAATATCCAATTCCTATTCGCGGAACGCACCAAAGGGCTTGCCGCAAGCCTTTGCGGTCAACCAGGGAATCAACCGCGACGCACTCCATATCCACTTCCAGCCTGGACGGATTGATCAAGCAGCCTCGGCCTTAGCTGTCTTCAACGCTGTGCCTGTCAGGAACAGAACCCAGCGACAAAACAAAGACGTATCCAACTGATCGGCCGGCAGACCTATGCATTGACCCCTGCCAGTATGTATATGGCCCGCAGGCGTTTCTTCGCCGTCTTCCTCGTCGCGGTTCTACTGGCGTTGGCCGGCTGTAGTGGTACGACTACGGATGCTACGCCAGAGACCACGATTGATGCGACGACGCTTACTGACACCTCCACCGCGACGACCACTACTTCAACCACACCCATCGAGACACCGACTACCTCCCCAACGAGCCCTAATGGAACGTTGTCAGTCCACTATCTTAACGTCGGCCAGGGCTCGGCGACGCTCATCGTCGGACCGACCGGAGAAACGATGCTCGTCGATTCGGGCGATTGGCGTGACGACGGTGAGATCGTTCTTGACTATCTTCACCGGCATGATATCGACCGGATTGATTATCTTCTCACCTCACACGCTGACGCCGATCACATCGGAGGGCACGCGGCCGTAATCGAGTACTTCGAAACCGAAGGCGAAGGCGTCGGCGCGGTCTACGACCCCGGAATCACCTCAACTTCACAGACATACGACCGCTACCTCGACGCTATCGAGACCCACGACGTCACGCTCTACGAGACTCGCGCCGGCGATACGATTCCCTTTGAAGACGTCGACGCTCAGGTCCTCGCTCCACCGAAGGAATTCCTCGCGAACGGCGATCGGAACGAGAATAGTCTCGTCGTCCGTCTCGGCTTCGGGCAATCGAGCTTCCTGTTACCGGGCGACGGTGAGACTTCCAGCGAGGAGTACCTCCGATCTGAGTACAGTTCAGCGCTTAACGTAACCGTCCTCGCGACCGGCCATCACGGTAGCGCCTCTTCCACTGGCGAAGCCTTTCTCGACACCACGGCGCCACAGATCGCCGTTATCTCCAGCGCCTACGACTCACAGTACGGCCATCCCGACGAGGCTGTCCTCCAGCGCCTTGCCGACCGCTCGATTCCGACCTACTGGACTGGAGTCCACGGAACGATACGAGTGACGACTAACGGCACGGCGCTCACGATCTCCACCCAAAGCGAGGCTCCGACGGCGCCGCTGGCCCTTCGCGACGGGAGTGCGATCATTCCCGAGAGCGACGAACCTCTCCAAGTCCGGACGACTGTCGCGGTCACCGGCGCTATGGCGATCCCGGACGGTGGAACGCCGACCGCAACGGCGACGGCCACGGAAGCTACGACCGAGCTACCCACCGAAAGTGGGGAACTCGCGATCGCCGAGATTCACGAAGACGCGCAGGGAACCGAGCGGGAGAACCTCAACGACGAGTACGTCGTCTTCGAGAATACGGGGGGCGAAGCACTCGATCTCTCCGGCTGGACCGTCGAAGACGAGGCTGATCACACCTATACGTTCCCCGACGGGTTTTCGCTTGATCCCGGTGCTGAGGTGACGCTACACACAGGTTCGGGGTCCGATACTGCAACCGATCTGTACTGGAACTCTGAAAATCCGATTTGGAACAACGGCGGCGATACCGTTTTCGTCCACGACGACAGTGGTGAACTCGTCCTTGAGGAGGCGTACAACTAATGGTGGCCGATGGCACCTACACCGCAGTCGTCGATCGCTTCGAAGGCGAGCAGGCCGTGCTGTTGCTCGAAGCCGATGGCGAGACGGTCGACGAGATCGTCCTCGACGAGGATCGCCTGCCTGAGAACGGTCGCCATGTCGATGCGGTACTGACCATCGATCTTGTGGACGGCGAGATTCGTGACAGCACCTACGAGGAAGGCGACACTGAAAGACGATCTGAACACGCACAGCGCCGTTTCGACGCTCTCTCAGAGCGCCCGCCGGGTGAGGACGACTCGAGTTCGCCATGACACTTTGTCTGGGTAGCGTTATCTCTTGATGCGGTCACAGGCATACAAATTCGAGCACCCGCACTCGGGAAGCCCAGACTCGAGTTCGTCGGCTCCTAAACACCACTAGGTGCCGTCTGTCAAAGAGGTATTTCACTTTTCGGTTACATTACTTGATTGCCCACCGCTAGTCCCTCTATGCGCCGCCGTGACCTCCTCTCCGCGCTCGGAATCGGGATCGGGTCCGTTGTAGGTTGCTCGACGACACCCGAAAACAGCGCGACAACAGGGCCAACAGAGACGCTCACAGCTACTTTGACGCCCTCGCAGTGTACAGTTCCCCAGCCCCGCCGTGTCTCTATCGCGAACACCGGCACGATCGTCGACGATGCCGGCCTGGAAATCACGGCGACACTCCAGCGAGGCACAATCGATTCTGACGGGCCAGCCCTGTTGTCGGTCAGCGTCACGAATACCGGCGAGGGGCGGTACACGAACGTCGCTGACGCGCCGTACTGTCACCCGTTTAACCGAGAGCATGGTGGGAGTACGCCGGACGGGATCTGGCTCTACCGACGCGAAGAAATCCCGGAGATCGGCGAGACCTGCTGGCGAGCGGCAAACAATCTCGAGGATACACGAACGTTCGTCGATATTGGATGTAGCCGTCAGCAGTTCGACGCGGGGGACGCGATCACGACGACCTACCATGTCTGGGACGACTACGCGGTCGAGGGGTACGCCCCTACAGGGACCTACCGCTTCGAATCGTCGCTCAGTCTCTGGCCATCTGAGGAGTCCGAGGATATCCAGTCGGTCGACTGGTGGCTCGAGCTCTCAGTATCCGATCTAGCGGACTGATATCCGGTGCACTTCCGGCGGTAGTAGCGAAATCCCCGCGAGAGTGTACACCCCTTCCTTCAAATACCAAACCGTATCCATCTCACGTCAATGCCATCAACTGATGACTTGTACCCACAGGATTGGCTGTTGATTATTGCGGGCTTGGACGTGATCGCGGACGATATCACTTTTTGTGGACGCGAGCCCCCACGCGCCCAGCGCGCCAGACAGCTCGCCGACCGGCTCGCAGCTGAGCAAGGACTACACCGGGACGCGGTACATAATCAGATTGATCCGACTTGGAATGGGCCGGACGACGGCTCCCGTCCGTAAAGAGTTCGTCTACACCTTACGATGAGTCAAGGAGAAAGCCTCGCCCTTCAAGGCGGGGAGGATGTCAAGAATATACGTCGTTGAACTCACGTTCACGGCGCATGAGCTCTTCGACGCCGTGCTCGAGAATGCCACGGCCCATCGCTGTCGGCCGATAGTACGTGTAGAACCCCTGGCTGTCAGCAGTCCGTCGCTGACGCTTCTCAACGAGGCCGACGTCGACGAGTTCGTCCAAGTGGTAGTGGAAATTGTGGGATTCGACGTCGACCGCGTCTTTGAGATCGGCGGCACTCAGTTCGTCGTTGGCGACGAGCGTGCGTAGGATCCGAAACCGCGTCGAATGGCCGATTGCCTGTTGCATTGCGAGGTACTCTTCGAGCGTCAGTCCGCTGTCTTCCGGTAGCGGTGGCTCGGGCCGGCGAACGTCCCCAGTCGACTGACGATCGGTTTCGGACATCTGGAGCTTCCTCATTCGAATACTAGTCCACCACGTACTTAGTCTTTCTCGACTAGAATATTCTTGAAAACACGGGTATTTATATAGCTATACGTTGAAGCGGGACCTGAATGCGGCAGCGGATCATCGATAATCTCCCTCGCGCTGTGGATGACTCAGCCGCACTCGACCCGGTCCGACGAGAGCAGTTTCTCGTCTACGTGATGGGGCCGTACCGGACGTTCGACGTCGACGCTCTGTTGCCGGCGGACGCCGATGTCGAAACTGACGCGCCGTCGTTTGCGACGTGGGACAAGGAGAGTGGCGAGTACGCCGAAGACGAGGTCCTCCGTCTTCTCGAAGAAACACGAGACTGTCTCCGTGAACGCGGTTTCAACGCCTTCCTTGCGATTGATGTCGGGATCTCGCTCGACGAGATGGATGCAGCCACCCAGAGTATCGCCTTTGCGCGGGCAAGCAATGCGACGATCTTCATCGCCCCACAGGTCGGTAATAATCTCGGTGTCGGGATCGAGATCGGAAGCGTCCTCGAGGATCTCTTCTCGACTGCTGATATGGAGGGACCCGCCGCTGAGGCGACCCCACCCGAACGCACGCGACGAATCATGGTCGCGACGGAACCCTCAGTTCGGAGTGCGATGCTCGGTGCTGTCAATACACGCTGGGACGCCAGTGTTCGGACGTTCACTGACGCTGCAGACTGCTGTCGTCTTTGCGCACAGTTCTGTACTCATATTCAGAACGCGGAACTCTATGGATCACTCGAACGCCGGGATTGATCACAGATCGGATTGAGGGATATGTGGAGAAGAAACACGATGAGGGGAAAATCGATATAACCTGATGTTTCAATGTCCCTTCTCAATATCCGGCAGTTGACTTTTCAACTAGGGCTAAGACTACGCGAATATGACCCTTTCCGACGAGCGTCAAATCATTCGAGTCTGGGACGCTTTTGCGGACAGTGATTTCCAATATGCGAGCGATAGTGGTGACATCTACGAGCTCGGTGAGATGAACCAAGAGCGCGAAGATCGTCTCCCTGTTCGCCGAGAGATGTTACAAGATTTTCTAGACGGCAAAACTGATCTGACGACGTTTAAGCAGGAGATGGACAGCGAATGTAGTAGCCACAAGCTCTGGGGATTCAGTGGCTTTAGCGGTCAAATGTTCTTCAATATGCTTGTCTCTTCTGTCGACACTGAAGGCAAATCTGATCTCGCTGTTCTTCTTCGTAAAGTGCTCCCCGCGCCAGAAAGTGAGGAAAAGGCAGCTGATCGGATCCAACAGCTTAAGGTCCATGTTGAGGAGGTCAAATCTGGCGTCGAAGACGCCCGAAAGGCACCCAATTCAGGATTCATTCCGTACTTTCTCTCGTACTTCTGGCAGTTACAGGAACCGGATACGTACCCTATCTACTACAAGTCGATTCGCCGGGCGCTATCTGATCTTGCTATCTGGGATCCGAGCGACGATATAGCCGAGGGCTACCTCTATTTCTGGCGCCTGAACGAAGAGATTCGTGATGTGCTTGAGAACCACGCAGACCGAGAAATTAACCTGTGGACGATCGAACGAATGTTCCTTTTCTGGCTCAATCGAGATGAAATAGCAAGATCGGGCGAAAATACTGGTGATAATTCGACACCGAATGAAAAGCAGATTGGTACGACGGAACGTCAGTCGTTACCTGACAGCTATATTCCCCCGATTGTCTCTGTCTTACCCGACCTTGCACGGAATAGCGACGAGATGCAGGACATCGTCTCCGAAACGGGACAGGCGGTTGAGACGTTGTTCGAAGATCGGCTCGCGAAGTGCCTCCAGATGCTCGGATACACTGTAGAAGAACGGGGCCAGGGCAGCGGTCGCAATCCAGATGGGATCGCGAAGGCTCGCCGCTACAATTATGCAATCATCTACGATGCGAAGGCCCGTCAAAAGGGATATCGGTTCTCAACAGGCGATGAACGCCAATTCCGTGACTATATCGACACTGAGGTGGGCCATTTACAGGATCAGGGTTTCCGAAACGTCTATTTCGCCGTCTTCTCAAGCTCGTTTGACGCTGATCGACCGGACCCAGTTCGAAGACTAAAAATAGAGACTGATATACAGGAAGTTCGTCTGGTCGTAGCTGAGGCACTTCTGGAACTGTTGGAGACCCGGCTTAGAGAGCCGGACTTTACATTAGGGCCGAGTGGAGCCGAGGGTCCGGGAGTGCAGGATTTCTTCGCTGAAAGTGGGACGTTGACTGCAGCCGAAGTACAAGAACAAATCGGTCGGTAAACGGGGGACACAAATCAAATTCTGAGAAACAGCTCAAGCACGCATATGGCACATACGAAGATCGACAAGCAGGTGGCCGTGTGAAAGACACTAGGTTTCCTCGTAAATAAACCTCTATCTATCGTTTTACTCGTCCATCATCAGATTTCGAAGATTCTGTTGCGTATTCGATTCTTCGTTGAACTCAAATTCAGTAGCTGACGCAATCCTTCGCATGGCTTCTCTCGCGTATCTATCACGAAGGGTGAATTCCGCTATTGAATGGCTGTCCTCACTTGGCTGTTTTCTGAAGATCCGTCCGCTACCATCTTCGAACTGTATCACGTAGAAGTGACAACCTCTTTCATCAACGAACTCTTTGAAGGACTTCAAATCACCTTCAAACATATCGGCATCGCTTGTCATACCGAAAAGCACTGCTTCTTCTATCTTATAATTTAGTGTAGATTTGAAGTCACATTATCGAAAGAGCGTTTGGACAAACAAGGAAGACACTCTAGAAACCGTAACTACCGGTCGAACGGAACGAAACGTCTCGCCCTGTCAAACGGGAACTGATCCTTATCTTGTTCCTCTTGGTTCGGTTCCTGCTCAAACGTGTGTTCTTCGAGAGCATCTTCCAGTCGATTGCGTTCAGAGCGTACCCGAGCAAGTTCTGACTGAAGCCGCTCAATCTCAGATTCTAGGTCGCCGATTCGTTCCGATTTCTCTTCCAAATCAGATTCGAGACGCTCAACTTTCGCCGACAGAAGTCGATTCTTTTCGCGAAGATGGACTTGATCTAGGTCGCTTGTTGCCTCTGAAACCTCGGTTGGTTCAGCCCCAGTCTCAGATTGCTCATCATTAGTACCTTCTTCAGGTGTGACTGGCTTCCGGCCATGTTTCAGACCAATCGAGTCGATCGCTGCCAGCGTCTCGTTGTAGGTTTCGTAGCCGGGAAATCCCTCGTAGGTCCCATCCTTACCCTCACGATCGACGAACGCGTCTTCAGGACAGATCTCGAGGGCAACGGCCGCTTTTCGAACGGCCCAGAAAGGCATCTGGTCATAGGTTCCGCCGTCGACACGGTCTGCCCCAGCCTCTGGAACCCATACCGGAATGTCGTACCCGGCACTCCGCAGTTCGTCGACGGCGGCCCAGTAGTCCTCGCCATCGAGGTCGGCATCGGCGTCTGAGAGAATCCCCGTTGCGAGGGCCATCAGTTTGGCCGGCCCGCCGCCGGCGTTCACCTTCGAATCGCCGAAGGTGTTGGCCTGCTCGTCGACGAAACAGGATTGGCCGCTCTCGCTGTGGCGCCAGCACGGGTCGAACTGAGGCCGCGGCTGGTTCGGATCCGTATCGTAGGCATCGCTCGCGTAGTGGCGAGCGATCTCAGTGATGTCGACGTTCTCGACGGCCTCGTAGACGTCTTCTTTGAACGGCGTAATGGAATTGCCTTCGAAGGCACCCCCGAGCTCCGCCAGTCGCTCTTCGCGTCGCTGGAGCGCTGCTTCACGCTGCCGCTGTCGTTCCCGTTCTCGTTCACGCTCCGCTTCAATCCATGCCTCCAGCGTGGCCAGCCACCCGTCGTGGTCTTCGTACAGATCCGGCCAGAGCGTCGCGACCAGTGAGTCGACGCAGTCCGTATGCTCGACCCGCGTGAGGTCGTCGGCCCAGCTGACCGCTTGCTCGACGAGTGCGTCGTCGACGCCCTCGAACGGACAGGGATCATAGCGGACATCGTCGGTTGCGATAGGCGTGACGACGGCATCATGGTCGGCGTGAACTGACAGCGGCGGCTTGTACTGGCGGTTCTTGTTGTTCACCCAGTCGGGTTGGATGACGTCGCCGGCACCGTCGACGTGCTGGTTCACGCGGTCCTCTGCCTCCTGAAGCCACGCGTTCGAGCGGTCGAGGAACTCGTCAAATACCCGTTCGAGCGCATCTGGATCGTCGTCGAAGTGATCCACGATCGGGAGCGTGGCCTCCGGGGCTCCGAAGACGTACGCGCCTCCGACGGAGTCCAGCGCATACACCGCGTCTCGCATCCCATAGAGCGTTGCATACTCGTCGATGTAGGCGTTGAGCGTTCGCTCGACGAGCTCACGCGTCTCGGTATCGAGGTCCCCGCGTTGCGGTTTGATATCGTCGGCAAGGTCGATATCCCCCCAGGCAGGAACCGCCCGGAGGTCGGCATACCCGGGGGTCGGGGGTCCGCCCTGCCAGATGGTCGTCCCTTCGGATTCGTCGTAGTGACAGGGTTCCCACCGCTGGAAGGCGGTCGGTGTCTTGTATGTAGTGACTGCATAGAGCGTTCGCTCAAGTCGGTCGTGGATCTCGTCGTAGTCACGATCGAGGCGGACAACCCGTCCACGCTGGGGAAATCCGGACTTGATCGCCTCGACGTCGTCGTGATCGCGTTTGATGTACCACCCGACGAAGTCGTTCAGGCCGATCGTCGGGTAGTCACTGACAGTCGCTAGCGCCTTGTAGACGGGTTTGGCGCGACGATAGTGTTCGTGAATGGCTGACTTGCTGAGTGTCATCTGGTACGCTCCTGCACCTCCTGACCGGGAGCAAAACGACTACTCGCTAGCAAGGCTTGATCCCTCCTGATCGCCGGCATCGCGCAGATCGATACCGACGTAGCATCGCTGGGTTTTCCCATCCAACCATTTCTTGTCACGCTCGAATTCGACGTGTTCACGGAGTGCCTGCGTAAATCGGGATTTCGGTTTCACGTCGTAGCCAGTGGACTCAACGTACTGCTCGTACGCCTCATAGACGTCACCGACTGGGACCACTTCGTCATCGGATGCGGAGATCCAATCCTGGGTGAATGGACTGATTCCGAACGGATCGTCTTCTTCATCCTCCTGAACAACGTCTCCCTCGTCTGGAGATTCGACCGGTTCTATCCCTGCTGGGTGGAGGTCCCCCTCTTCGATCGCCTCAATCAGGGCGGTGAGGTCTTTGATCGTGTCCGAAGCCGGCACGTAGAACTGGAGATTTGAACGTTCTTCGTCGTCGGTGATGATGCTGATTGCGTACGAGCTGTCCGAATAATCCGGGAGGGACAGATCGGTGCTTGGCACGAATGGGCGTTTGACAGGTACCCAGTCCGCTTCGAAGGTCTCGCGTGATTCGTAGGTCTTTGGGAGTTCACCAGGTCTGAATACGGTGTACGTCCCACTTGCGGCATCGTAACTGTACGTCGCTGGGAGCTGTTCTTTGGACACTGATTCGAAAGAGTCGACCCGCGCATGGGACCGTCCACTACTGTCCTCGAGTACGAAGCTCTCATCTCGCTTGACCCAACGGGTGTGACGACTGTCGTCAGTTGCTGGACGAGCTGCTGTCACCCCATCCGGAGTATGTGCTCCACCGTTGAATGTGACGTTGTAATCCATCGTATACAGACGCGTCTCCCCGGAGGTCAGCTGGTTGTACGGCTCTCGGAGAATTTTCGCGAGTCGAATAGCAATATCGGAAGCGGGTTGATCGTCGTGCTCTGTGACGACGAACAGCGGAACCCGTTCTTGCTCCTGAGCTTTCCGAAGATTCGTGAGGACTTTGGCCGGGCGAACGTGGGTGGTGGTTTCGACCTCCACCTGGAGGTCCCAGTCGAGTTCTGAATGTGTCGCGATAGCGTCGGGGCGGGCCTCCCCGTTCTGATCGAGGATCTCTACGGAGAACCCCACCGCTGCGAGCGACCGCTCGACCGTTTCGAGGGCTGAATCGTGGTGTTCGCCCCCACCGGTCGGTGACGTCGACGTGTCGGCCTTGGCTGCCTGCTCACCCTCGTCTGTGAGTCGACACTGCACCGACGATGTCCCGTCCGGAAGGTCCACCTCGATAAGCGAGGACGCTTCCCGCACGTCCAGAAGCGTCTCATACCCCTGCGTCTCGATGGTGCCTTCCTCGATGCGCGAGAGCAGTTCCTTGTCGACATCCTCGACGGATACCCAGCCGTTCGTCTCGCGAACGTCCTTCGACCACTGGACGGCGCGAATCGCACGGGCCATCGCGACCTCCAACGGTAGGTCGTCAGCGTTCTCCAGAGCGACGTCAGTCGCAGCGTCACGGCTTTCCACAGTCGTCCCGCCGGCCACCCCGTACTCCTCACGGGTATGTTCGTGGACGGCCTCCAAAGCGTCTTGGAACCGCTCTTCCTGCGCTCCGGTCAGTGGCTGCTCGCTATCGGAATGACCGGGCGGAATCGGGAGGGGCTCGATACTGAACGGGTCGGGGCCGGTTTCGCCGAACTCCGGACTCGGGAGCTGAGCGATCCACTCGCCACGCGGGAGCGAACTGATCCGATTCTTGAACTCGACGGGATCCATCGCCTCGTGTGAAAGTGCTTCGGCGATGTCGGCGTCGACAGCGATCTTCCCGACTAGCGGGCTGCCGATGTTGTTCAGGACGTTCAGGTAGACCTCGCGGTTGCCGGCCTCCTTC
>NZ_SPQG01000007.1:107319-170263 GCF_004944975.1 Halorhabdus amylolytica | reverse complement strand
CAACCAGGCAGTGAAACAGTGAAATCAAGCTACGTCTAGCGATTCACCACGGCCTGTAAATGGATAAGACGATGGCTAGTTGGATATTTGAGCGTTTATCGACGGAGAATGGTTATTGAATGATGACACGTTTGTCTGTTCGTGAATACCTCACCCTCACGAGTAACAGTCTACATCCGATATATACCAATTTTATTATATTTATGCCGAACGGCTAGAGAACATTTGACTTATAACTTCACAATTAGCGGAAGATTTCTTATAACTGGAGATGAAAATACATTCTGACCAAAATCCATGAGAATCGTTCGATATGCCCTGAGCTTTGGCCTATTGCTCGTTGGGATAGCAGTGGTTACTATCGCAGTAACACAGATTCCATCGCTCTCACCGACCGTACCGTACACCCTTGCGGGTGGAGGAGTCGTGTTCGTAGTGTGGTGGTACGCTGATCAGCAGCTACTATCCCAGGTATACAATAATCCCGAGAGGAACTAGTTGCGAGCTGCTATGTGATCTCTCGGAGGTCCACGTCCGAGATAGACGCTAAGAGCCTTGTTTAGACGCGGTGTAGATCGTCCACCACGGACGTTCTCGGAAAAAGAAATTGGGTTGAGAGGCGCTCATGGACTAGTTCTGTTCATCCGACAGAGCCACTGACCAACACTTTCAGGAGCGTCTAAACAAGGCCGACGCTAAGTATTCGCATAGGGGTTATCTTTGTAGGTCCAATACCATATTCCTGTAACTTGAATGAACAATAGCGGCGTACTCTGCTCTGTGAGAGACAGCAAGATGAGGAGCATGATTGATACCCTTCCCTCCACATTACACAAGATCATCCGCAACAAGAGGATGGGACGATACCGCGCAACACTTTCTTGGCGGTTGTCGGGCAACTGTGTGGAAAACACCCAGCCTGGGCCGGACTCTGGTCGCTGCATCCTCGTGAAATACAGACCCACAGAAACGTTACCTTGGGGCAATCTACGAGGCCGTCGAGACGTACTTAGCGTTCCCGGCGGAAAGAGTGGGTCGCAGACCCGGTTGGCCTCATCGCTCAGTTGGTGTAGCGGTTGCCGGCTACCGTGTGTTTGTCCCGGTCCGCCATTGCGAGGAAGTTCGCGACGAGCTGTTTCCCATCCTCCGTTAGGATGCTCTCGGGGTGGAACTGCACACCGACGTGCGGGCGCTCGCGGTGCCGGACACCCATGACGATCTGGGCATCGTCGTCGGTCCAGGCCGTCTCTTCGAGAACGGCCGGCAGGTCGGCACGTTCGATCGCCAGCGAGTGATACCGGCCGACGTCCATCGGATCAGGCAGCGACGCGAACAGTCCCCGGCCGTCGTGGGTCACCGCCGAGGGTTTGCCGTGGACGACCGACGGTGCGTGGCCGACCGCCGCACCGTTTGCCGAACACAGCGCCTGATGGCCGAGACAGACCCCCAGCGCCGGATAGTCGAGTTCGAAGATTGCCTCGGAGACGCCCGCGTCCGCCGGCGTTCCAGGTCCCGGCGAGACGACGATGCCGGCGGGATCCAGGTCGCGGATCCCCGCCGCGTCGATCGCGTCGTTGCGCCGGACGACGACTGCCTCTCGGGGGTCGGGCGGCCGTAGTTCGGGATCGATTCGGTCTGTCAGCGCCTCACCGACGTACTGGACGAGGTTGTACGCGAACGAATCGTAGTTATCGATGACGAGGATCGGATCGATCACTGCCGGTCACCCCCGCGGTCGTCGCTCGCATCGGCCACACTGACCTCCCGGCCCAGCGCGTCGCCGACCGCGTTCACCAGCGCGCGGGCCTTGTCGAGGGTTTCGTCGTACTCGCGGTCGGGCACGGAATCGTGGACGATTCCGGCGCCGACCCGGAGGTGGTACTCCTCGTCGTGGCGAACGAGCGTTCGGATGACGATGTTCAGCGTCGCGCGGTCGTCGAGTCCGAAGATGCCCATACTCCCGGTGTAGGGGCCACGCCGGGTTGCCTCGACCTCGTCGATGATCGCCATCGTGCGGGGTTTGGGCGCGCCGGTGATCGTGCCGCCGGGGAAGACCGCCCGGATCGCGTCAGCCAGGTCCCACCCCGGCCGGAGTCGCCCCTCGACCAGCGAGACCAGATGCATTACCTCCGAGTAGCGATCAACCCGGCGGTACTCGGCGACGTCGACGCTCCCGAACTCGCTGACCTTCCCGAGATCGTTGCGTTCGAGATCGACCAGCATGGCGTGTTCTGCCCGCTCCTTCTCGTCGCTGGTCAGATCAGCCTCGAACGCGCGGTCTGCAGCAGGCGTCGCGCCCCGCGGTCGGGTCCCGGCGATCGGTTCCGTCACCAGTCGATCGCCCACCCGGTGGAGCAGGAGTTCGGGACTCGCACTCACCAGATCGACATCGGGGAACTCCAGCAGGCCCGAGTACGGCGCCGGATTCCCCTCGCGGAGCGCGGCGAAGGTCTCGACCGGGTGGACCGCAGCCGGTGCCCGGAGGCGGTGAGAGACGTTCGCCTGGAACGTATCTCCGTCGCGGACGTACTGCTTGACCCGGTCGACGCGATCGGTGAACGCCGCCCGGCCACAGTCGCTCCGGAATCGGACCGGCCCGGCGGCGGGCGGCTCCGGCACGGCGGGATCTCCCTCCAGCAGGTCACGGGCGAGCGAACGGGCCCGGTCGCGACCACGTTCGAAGGCAACGTCGGGATCCACACCGCTGGAGTTATCATCGCTCCCGATCCGCGGACAGGCCGTCACCCGGAGTTCGACCGGCGAGTCGGCAGGTTCGCGCCAGGCGACGAGGGCGTCGTAGAAGGCGACCTGTAGACGCGGCAGATCACGGTCACGCTCGGCATCGGCCGGCAAGTCCTCGATCTCCCGGGCGGCGTCATAGGAGAGCCAACCGATCGCGCCACAAGGGTAGGGGATCTCGCAGTCGCCCCGACGGAGTCCCTCCCGGTCGATTCGATCGACGAGCGTATCGATCGCCGCCCCGTCGGAGTCGACGGTCAGCCACTCGACGGGATCGACGCCGAAATAGCCCCAGCCCTCGGCGCCGCCGCTCGTCTCGAGGAACGCTCCGCCCTCGCCCGACCGAGCGCGCCGATAGGCGTCAAAGGGGTCGGCGACCGTCACGCGGGCCTCGACAGGGATCCGATCGTCCGGTCCCGCGTCGGCCGCCACCTCACGGAACGTCGACCGGTCGGTCACCACTCGCGGCTCGCTCATTGAGTACCGGGAGGGGTGGGGAAAATATACGTGGTGCGGTCGGGACGCTACTGGCCGGCTCGCTCGATCCACGTCGAGACACGCGACTCGGCGATCCCGCTTTCCTCAGCGATGGTCGGGGCGTCGGCCGCCCGGAGGTCCGCGACGGTCTCAATGCCGGCCTCGCCGAGCCGTTCCGCGTAGGCCGGGCCGATCCCGTCGATCGACTGGACGTCGGGGGCTTCCTCGGATGTTGCCGCGGTCCCCTCGCTCTCTTCACCCTCCTCCGTCTCGGCGTCAGTTTCGTCCGTGATTGTCTCACTCTCGTCGTCATCCGAAGTTACCGACTCACTCTCGTCGTCATCCGAAGTTACCGACTCGCTCTCGTCGGTATCGACAGTAGCTGCCGACTCGCTCTCGTCGTCGGCATCCGCAGTGGCCGCCGATTCGTCGTCTTCGGTCGGTTCGTCCGGTTCCGCGGCCGGTTCGTCCATCTCGTCGGCGGATCCGTCCGCATCCGTTCCGGTCCCCTTCACGGCGTCCTCACTGGCGGTATCGGGTTCGTGTTCGACCGTGACGGCGACGTCTTGGCCACTCGACTCCCCAGTTTGGCGGGTGCGTGCGGACTCGCGGGGTTCCAGCCCGAGGGCAGCTTTGAGTCGATCGATGAGTCCCATGTGCGGTGATACGAGCGCCGGGACTTAAAGGCGTCCACGTAGCGCTCGGTTCATCTCCTCGACAGGAGCCGCCTGCCCGGTCCAGCGCTCGAACGCCTCGACGCCCTGGAACAGCAACATCCAGGCACCGTCGACCGTCGTCGCACCCGTTTGGGCGGCGTCACGCAGCAGACGCGTCTCGATGGGGCTGTAAACCGCGTCAAGTACCGCCAGTTCGGCGTGGAGCGCGTCGGCGGGGACCGGCGATCGGTCCTCGTCCATGCCGACGCTGGTCGCGTTGACCAGCACGTCCGCCCCTGACAACAGGTCCGACAGGGTATCGATCCCGTGACCGCTTGCGCCGGGAACCTCCGCCGCGAGGTCGTGAGCTTTCTCTACGGTTCGATTGGCGATCGCGACCTCCATCCCCTCCTCAGCCAGACCGAACGAGACCGCCCGGCCCGCACCGCCGGCCCCGACGACGACCGCCGATCCCTCGATGGCGACGTCGTGTTCTTCCAGCGCACGGACGGCACCGATCGCGTCGGTATTGTGACCCGTCGGCCGATCACCTGAAAGGTCAATCGTGTTGACAGCCCCGATCCGGGCCGCCAGATCGTCCGGCTCGACGGCGTCGAGGACAGCTTCCTTGAACGGGATCGTGACGTTCAGGCCGGCGAGTCCGAGTGTCTCGGCTGCCCCGATCGCGTCGCCAGCTGCGTCTTTCGGTGGCTCGAAGGTGACGTAGCGGGCGTAGAGCCCCAGTTCCTCGTAGGCTGCCTCGTGCATGGGCGGCGAGAGGGAGTGTTCGACCGGATTGCCGATGAGTCCGTAGACGTCCATGGGACAGCGAACGACCGGGGTGATCAAAACCACGGTGGTTCGGGTTCGGGTGTGAACATCTCACAGGATGGAGTTGACTTCGCAAGACATTCTTTCAGAGGGGTCGATCGATGGGGTGTGTCCCGTTTACGCCATCCGCTGACTGCCGTCGCAGGGGCAGTGTTGCTCTCGCTGCCCTGGGTCGTCGTCGAGAGCTCGCGGCTGGCCGTCCGTGCCGAATTGTTGGCACCCGGGTCGGCCATCACACTCTCGACGGGCCTGACCGTCCTGGTGACCGGGCTGGCCGTCGTCGGCGCGTCGTTCCTGCTCGCGTGGGGGGCCGAGACCGCCGAGAAGGACGTCCCCCGGGCGTTCGCACTCGCCGTTCTCGCGGTCCTGGCGGTGGCCCCGGAGTACGCCGTCGACGCCTTCTACGCCTGGAACGCCGGCGCACAGGCAGGAACAGCTGCCGGCGCGGAGGCCGGGAACCTCGCCATCGCAAACATGACCGGCGCAAACCGGATTCTCATCGGCCTGGGCTGGTCCGGGATCGCGCTGTTTACCGTCTATCGTGCCTACAGAGTCCGGGACGAATCGGTCGAGTTCCGGGACGGCTTTCTCGCCGATGTCGTCACCCTGGACAGGGCGCTGACGACCGAGATCACGTTCCTCTGGTTGGCGACGCTGTGGGCGTTTCTCGTCCCGCTGGGCGGCGGCATCGACCTGATCGACACTGTCGTTCTCGTCGGCATCTACGTGAGCTACATCCTGATCATCATTCGGTCCGGGATCGAAACAGAGGAAGAACAGATCGGCGTCCCGGGCTACCTCCAGTCCTACCACAAGCCCAAGCGGATCGCGACCGTACTCGGGCTGTTCATCTACTCGGGCATTATGATCCTGATCGCCGTCGAACCGTTCGCCCACGGACTCGAGAAGCTTGGTCTCCAGTACGGCGTGCCGAAGTTCTTCATGATCCAGTGGATCGCCCCGTTGGCCAGTGAGTCCCCCGAGTTGATCGTCGTCGTCTATCTGGTCAACAAGGCCCGATCCTCGGCCGGGTTCAACGCCCTGATCTCCTCGAAGCTCAACCAGTGGACGCTGCTGATCGGGACACTCGCAGTCGTCTACTCGATCGCGGCCGGACACCTCGGCGTCCTCGAATTCGACTACAAACAGCAACTGGAGATCTGGATCACAGCCGCACAGTCCTTTTTCGCACTGGCGATCCTGGTCAACTTCAACATCAGCCTCCGGGAGGCCGTCGCGTTGCTCGTATTGTTCGTGACCCAGGTGTTCGCCGAGTTCATGGTGTTGAACGTCCTCTCGTTGGCCCATCCCGAAGCAGTCAGCCACCAGATCCTGCTCGGCTACACCGCCGTCTACCTCCTCGTCGGACTGGCGATGTTCGTCCACCGTCGCCAGGCAGTCAGGGAGATGCTCGGCATGACCGCTGAAGTGGTCCAGACGGCGTTCGGTCGCCGGAGCGACTTCGATCTGAGTGACCGATGACCGAACGTCCCACGCGAACCGTCGGTATCGTCGTCTCGGCCGAAGATCGCGCGTCCGAACACATCCACGAACAGCTACTCGCTGTGGCGGACTGGACGACGTTCCGTGACGACGACCGAATGCCGGCCGACGGTGGTGGCGACGTCTACCGCACGGACGGCTTCGAGATGCGGACCTTCGAGGAGTGGCACCTCGAACTCGACGGCGTGGCAGCGGTCTTCGACGATCCCGATCTCGTCGTCTTTGCGTCCCGTCACTCCGGCGAGACCGGTCCGCTGTTGACAGCCCACCACACCGGGAATTTCGGACCGGCCGAGTACGGCGGTACAGATCGCGATCTCGCCCGCGCTGCCCCCAACGCCCACAGTCGCGTCCTCGACGCGCTGGCCGAGCATGCGCCGGAAGACTACGAGATAGGCATGGAATGTACCCACCACGGTCCGACCGACATCGGCGTGCCATCCCTGTTCGTCGAGATCGGCAGCGGTCCCGAGCAGTGGGACGATCCCGACGCCGCGAAAGCCGCCGCGCGGGCCATCCTCGACCTCCGCGGGACGGTTCCCGACGCACCACGGGAGGACGGTAGCTCCAGCGCTCGCCGGCATCTCGTCGGGTTTGGCGGCAACCACTACGCCCCGCGCTTCGAGCGGATCGTCCACGAGACTGACTGGGCGGTCGGCCACGTCGCCGCCGACTGGGGTCTGGACGAACTCGGGGATCCACTCGGGAACGAGGACGTCCTTCGAGCCGCCTTCGAAGAGAGCACGGCCGAATACGCCCTGATCGACGGGGAGTGGCCCCGAGTCGAGCGGGCGATCGACGAACTGGGCTACGAGACCGTCGGCGAGACGTGGCTTCGAGCCGTCGAGGCCGTCCCGCTGGCGTTCGCCGGTCGCGTCGAGGATCGACTGGCGTCCGTCGACGACGGCCTTCGGTTCGGCGAGCCGGCCCGGGGTTACGACGGCCCCTTCGAAATCGTCGAGGTTCCAGGGGAACTACTCGACGAGGCCCAGGGGATCGACCGCGAGGCGACCCGGGAGGCCGTCGAGAAGGTCGCGCTGGCGTTCACCACCGAACAGAGCGCCACGCTGGTCGGTGACCGGGCTGCCGTCGCCGAGGAAGGAGATCGGACGGCCTTGGTCGAAACGCTCGCGGACGTACTCCGATCGGATTACGACGAAGTGATCGTCGAAGACGAGCAGGTCGTCGCGAGGAAAGAAGCGTTCGATCCCGGACTCGCGACAGAGGCGGGCGTCCCGGAGGGGCCGAAGTTCGGAAGGCTGGCGAACGGGCAGGCCGTCGACGTGGACGGCGAGACCGTCGAACCCGAGGCGGTCAGTCGGGAGCGCAAAGAGACGTTCCCAGTCTGATCGGGCGATCGAACGGTAGTCGATCAGAACTCGACCGCGTGAGCTTCTAACGTCTCCAGATCGATTTCTTCGAGGACAGTCTCGTTGGTCGCTTCGAAGACGACAGGCGGAGCAACATCGGCCTCGCGGGCTTCCAACCAGCGGCCGACGCAGAGACACCAACGATCCTTGGGATTCAGTCCAGGAAAGTCCAGTTCCGGCCGCGGCGTGATCAGGTCGTTGCCCTGCTTGCGCGAGAACTCCAGGAAGTCCTGGGTCATCTCCGCACAGAGGTGATGGGCACCGCGGTCACCGGGGACAGCGGTGCAGTGGCCGTCGCGCTGATAGCCGGTCGAGAGGATTTCGCTGCAGGGTTCGAGCGGGTCGCCCAGCACGTTCCGCTGGGCGTCGGGATCGCTCCGTGTCATAAGATAGGTTGCAGCGAGTCCCCGGTAAAGGTTAGTTTCGGGACTGGTATTGCAGCTACTCGCCCTCAATCGTCACTCGGGACGCCCTCGGCGTGATCACACAGCGCCTCGGGCACCGTCGGCAGGCCGCTGGTGTCGTGGGTGCCCGTCGGCGGCAAATTCACGTCGGCAGCCGCCGAGTCCGTGAGGTCCACCCCAGCATCCAGACCCTCCATCTCCCCGCTCTCTCTGGCGTCCTGGTCGATTCGCATCGAGCAGAATTCGGCGCCGCACATCGAACAGTAGCGTGCGTCCTTGTAGTTGTCCTCCGGAAGGGTCTGGTCGTGGTACTCCTTGGCTCGGTCGGGGTCCAGCGCCAGTCGGAACTGCTCGCGCCAGTCGAAGTCGTAGCGGGCCTTCGAGATCGCGTCGTCCCAGTCGCGTGCGCCCGGTTTCCCGGCAGCCACATCGCCCGCGTGGGCGGCGATCCGGTAGGCTGCCAGGCCGTCCCGGACGTCTTCGGCGTCCGGGAGTCCAAGATGCTCTTTGGGCGTAACGTAACACAGCATCGCCGCGCCATGACGCGCGGCCTCAGTTGCCCCGATGGCGCTCGTGATGTGGTCGTAGCCCGGCGCAACATCGGTCACCAGCGGACCCAGGAGGTAGAAGGGCGCACCGTCACAGACTTCCTGCTGGTACTGGACGTGATCGCCGATTTCGTCCAGGGGAACGTGACCCGGGCCCTCGACCATGACCTGGACGCCGTGGTCCTGGGCACGCTCAGTCAATTCGCCGAGCGTCTCCAGTTCTGCCAGCTGGGCATCGTCGTTTGCGTCCGCGAGCGACCCGGGCCGGAGGCCGTCCCCGAGGCTGATCGTCACGTCGTACTCGACGAGGATCTCACATATCTCCTCGAAGTGCGTATAGAGGGGGTTGTGCTCGCCGTGGGCCTCCATCCACTCGGCGAGGATCGACCCACCGCGGGAGACGATGCCCGTGATACGGCCGTCGGTCAACGGGAGATGCTCCCGGAGGATCCCGGCGTGGATGGTCTGGTAGTCCGTGCCCTGTGCAGCCTGGGATTCGATCACGTCGAGGAGAAGGTCGGCCGTCAGATCTTCGGGCGAGCCAGCCTGTTTCAGCGCCTCGTATATCGGGACCGTGCCGAGTGGGACCGGCGAGTGTTCGATCTGCCCGGCACGGAGTTCCGGAATGTCACCACCTGTCGAGAGATCCATCACCGTATCAGCCCCGTACTCGATGGCGGTGTGGAGCTTCTCGCGTTCGGTTTCGAGGTCACTTTCCGGTTGGCTGTTGCCGATGTTGGCGTTGATCTTCGTCGAGAAATCTGTCCCGATGATCATCGGGTCGAGAGCGTCGTGCTCGTGGTTGTTCGGAATCACCGCCTCGCCTGCGGCGACTTTCTCTCTGACGAATTCGGGATCGCGGTGCTCGCGTTCGGCGACCCGCTTCATCGCCGACGTGATCTCTCCGTCGCGTGCGCGCTGAAGTTGCGTTTGCATCGTCGGTTGTCACGATGAACTACTGAGTTATATAACCTAGTGATATAGCGTGTGAGAGCCACGTCACCCGCGTGTCCGAGAGAAGCACCAAGAGAGGAAACGCGAGAATCAGTCGCCGGTATCGTACTTGTAGGTGGCCTCGTCGGGGTCGATACCGAAGTCCTCGGCGGACTCTTCGGGTTCGTCATCGGCCTCCTGGGCCGTCGCTGCCTTGAACGCCTCGCGGAGGTGGGCGGGCATCTCGAAGTCATCGATCGCGATGCGCATCGGGACGGCGTCGGGTTCCAGGGAGTCCCGTTTGGTCTGAAGTCGGTCCTGGAGACTCGGTGGGAGTTCGTCCTCGTCGATCGGTTCGAAGGCGAACTGGACGAGGTACTCCGGGGCACCCGAAAGCGAGTAGACGGTCTCGAAGTCCTGGTCACCGGCCTCCTGGAGGAGCCGTTCGACGACGTGGGCGCCAATGCCCTGGCCGCGCCACTCCGGGAGGACGCCGATACTTGTCAGTTCGCAGACGTCGCCGTCGTCGTCCTTGTGGATCCGGATCCGGCCGAATCCTGTCCGTTCGTCACTGCGTTCGTCGACCGAAATGACGTAGTCCCGCGATCGGAAGGCCGTCTCGTCCAAGCCCATCTCCTCGATGTGATCGAGCAACCAGACCTCGTCACGGTTTCGCGCGTCACGGACGTACATACTACGGGGTAGCGCGGCCCCCGGGAAAAGTATTTGCAGGCTCCCTCACAGACTGCCGTCGCCACCCTCGAGGCGGTCGACAACCTCGCGGATGTCGGCTGAGGTCTCGATGTTATCCTTGACCTTCTCCCGACGGCGGACCTCGGCGGCGCTCGCGTCGTAAGCGCGGACGTACTCCGCACGGGAGTGTTCCTCGAAGGCGTGCCGGATCGCAAAATAACCGTCGGGGAGGACCGTCCCGCAGACCGCACACTCGATACGCTCGTGGCTCGTCGACTGATGGACGACAAGGTCCTCCACCCGGTCGAAGACCTCGCCGCAGCCCTCGAGCGCGCATTCCCAGCTTGTCATACCCGTAGGTAGACGCCACCAGGCCTAAAAAGGCACCCATCCCCAGGCGCGGGGAGCTCGCCCGTGTGCCGTCACAGAGGGCCCAACGGACGGCACCTCGATGGCAGTCTCGTCACCGAGAATCAGAACGGCTTTCCTCGCCGCCGGAATAACCCAGGTCGTGACAGCGGCCACGACTGCGGTCGACCTCCACGTGAAGGTCCTCGAGGAGTCCGTCGTCGAACGCGCGAAGGCCCGTGGTCTGGACGCCATCGTGTACGCGCCCCACTTCCAGCGCCTGCCGTCGATCCGGGAGGCGGCCGAGCGCTTCTCCGATGAAGAGTTGCTGGTCGTCCCCGGACGAGAAGTGTTCACAGGTTCCTGGCGCGAGCGCCGGCACGTCCTCGCGATCGGTCTGGAAGAACCGGTCCCGGACTTCATCACGCTCGAATCGGCCATGCGCGAGTTCGGCCGCCAGGACGCGGCCGTCCTCGTCCCCCATCCCTCGTTTCTGAACGTGAGCCTCGGCGCGGAAGAGATCGACAGCTATCGGGACGTGATCGACGCCGTCGAGACGTATAACCCGAAACACTGGCCCCATCACGATCGCCGGGCACGAACCATCGCAGTCGAAGCGGACCTCCCGCAGTTCGCCTCCTCGTACGCCCACCTGTGGCGGTCCGTCGGCGAGGCCTGGACGACCTTCGATCGATCGATCAACGACGAACGGGAACTGGTGGAGGCGCTCCGGAACGGTGCCCCAGGGTCGGTCCACCACCGGACCGGTCTCGCCCACCGTGGGCAGTGTGCCCTGGAGTTCGCCCACCTGGGTTGGGAGAACTCCTGGAAAAAGGTCGACCGTCTCCTGCTTTCGGGTCGAGAGGCGACCCATCCGGATGATCCGGCCTACGAGGGACGGTTCGACGACGCGGCAGTCTACTGACGTTCCCGCAACGAAACTCCGGGCGACGCCGACGGACGCCCCGGACACTCCTGGCTACCCGTCGATCGAGAGTCATACAACGATCGGCCGGAACCGATCGTACATGGAAGGCTCGCTGGGAGTTGCCACGCCGGAGGATGCGTCCGCGATCCGTTCGATCTACGCGCCATACGTCGAAGCGACGCCCATCACGTTCGAAACAGGGGCGCCGACGAGGGCTGAGATGGCCGCCCGCATCGAGACGACCCGTGAGCAGTACCCATGGCTCGTCTACGAGTCCCGGGAGGAAACGATCCTGGGGTACGCAACGGCGGGACCTCTGCGGTCGATGGGAGCGTACGAATGGACGGCCGAACTGACAGTGTACGTCGCCGAGGACGCACGCCGGTCAGGTATCGGGACAGCGCTGTACACCGCCCTCCTGGAATTGTTGACCGAACAGGGCTACTATAACGCGGCCGCGGCAGTGACGCTCCCGAACCCCGCGAGCGTACAGTTACACGAGAAACACGGGTTCGAACCGGTCGGAACGTTCCCCGCCGTCGGAAACAAGGACGGCGAGTGGCACGACGTCCAGTGGTGGTATCGACAGTTGACCGAACGACCTGCCGATCCGAGTCCGCCCGAGCCGTTCAGTGTGATCGAAGGGTCGCCCGCGTTCGAGCGTGCACTCGAAGCGGACAAGCGCTGATCGCAGGGATGTCCGACCAGGCCCCCAACGAGAAGCGACGATTACCCTTGTCTTGTCCGGCCAAAACCGACATATGAGTGATAGCAGGAGCATTTATCAAAGCCCTAGGAGTAGTTCACGGAGGTGAAAATGTGAATGACGCACGCCAGATCGATCGATCCGATCGTCTCGACCGAATGGCTCGCCGACAATCGAACCGACGATGATCTGGTCGTCGTCGACGCAAGGGGCCCCACAGCCTACGAGGACGGCCATGTTCCCGGCGCCGTCAACGCGCCGAAGTGGACGTGGATGGACGCCGAGGCTGACCTCCTCCTGACGCTGCCGGACGCCGAGGACCTCTTCGAGACGGTGGGTTCGCTGGGGATCGCACCCGACTCGCGGGTGGTCGTCGTCGGTGGGACCGGAGACACGTTCGACCTCGCTGACGTACTCAACGCCGCCGACACGCTGGTGTACGCCGGCCTGGACGACGTCGCCGTCCTCAACGGCGGGTACACGAAGTGGATCGACGAGGAGCGACCGACCGAGGATGGAGCAGTCGTCCCGACCCAGACGGAGTATTCGGGTACCCTCGAGGCAGGCATGTTCGTGACGAAAGCGGACGTGGAATCGAGTCTTTGGGACGTCCCTTTACTGGACACCCGCTCGCCGGAGGCGTACTTCGGAGCCATGCAGGAGGACTTCACCGACCGACCCGGGCATATCCCGGGCGCGACCTGCCTCCCCGCTGCCTGGCTTTGGACGGACGAGGGGACGTTCAGAGAGCCCGATGAACTCGAAGCCCTCGTCGAGGGACTCGTCGGCGAGGACCGTTCACAGAAGGTGTTCCTCTACTGTGGCGCCTCCCCGTTCTCGAAGTCCTGGCGGTACGTCATGCAGGAGGTACTTGGCTACGAGAACGCCCGAGTATACAACGGGGCCGCCCAGGAGTGGACTCAGGACCCCGAGGCACCGCTGGACTGCTACTGCTGGGAGTAAGGCATCGTCCGCCGGTCGTCTGGTTTCCCGTCGGACCATGCGCGAACGGTCGGTCACAGGAGAACAGAACAGCCAGCAACTCAAAGAAGCCCGATCATCCGGGCGCCCTCCTGGGCGGCAAACTGTGGCACCCGATAGATGATGGCCGCGGCGACGACGAGTTCGAAGCCCGTCACGGCGAGCATCATCGCCGTGGCGTACTTGCTGTCGACCCGTACGCCGATCGGGAAATTGAACTCCCGGTTGAGCAGCGGGTAAAAGAGGGCGAGGCCGCGGCGCGTCCCGAGGAGGTCCAGCGCGAAATGGGAGAGGACGCCGATCCAGACGTACTGGAGGTTCCCGAAGTACACCGGATAGGCCGCGATCACGCCGAGGACGAACAGGTTGTGCAGGGCTTTCCGGTGTGGCCCGAATGCCGTGTCCACGTCGGGAAACAGCGCCCCAAGAACCATCGGCACCGACACCTTCGCGATCATCTCGAAGGTCGCCAGATCGCCGGACGGTTCCAGCAGGTAGCCGATCCCGATGCTCAACAGCAGGGCGTTCAGAACGTGCCCACGCTTGTTCATCGATCGATCGGACGGCGGCGGGGACCGAAAGGCTTCCCCAACGGACCCGGAACCGCCGATCAGGGGGTACCGCCCTCGACAGCCGCCAACAAGTCCGTCAACGCCTGTTCGGCGATCTGCCGTTTGATCTCGACCCGCGAGCCGTCGAATTCGTAGCGCCGGACGGCTGTCGAGGACTCGCCGCTGCCCCACGGTCCGGCACGGGCGACCCCGATGAAGACCGTCCCGACGGGTTTGTCCTCGGTCCCGCCCGTCGGGCCGGCGATCCCCGTCGTCGAGACGCCCCAGGTCGACCCGGCTCGATCGCGCACGCCCCGGGCCATCTGGCGGGCGACTGGTTCGCTGACGGCCCCCTCTCCGTCGAGGGCCTCACGGCTGACCGCCAGTTCTTCGAGTTTGGCGTCGTAGGAGTAGGTCACCAGCGAGCGGTCGAAATAGTCACTGGAGCCAGGAACGTCGGTCAGCAGCGAGCCGATCAGGCCGCCGGTGCAGGATTCGGCGACGGCGACAGTTCCCTCGCGCTCACGCAGTGCGTCGCCGACGCGTTCCTCGATCGGAGACTCCTCGTCGGTCATAGAGGATTGTGGGTCGGCCCGGACCAAAAGCGTCCGGTACCGAACGGAAAGACGAACTTGCGACGGGGTTCAAACGGAGCGAAGTAGAGTGGGATAGTTGATGCCCAATCGGGGATAGAGTCGACCGAGCGCGGCAAGGACGTTTCAACGGAGCGAAGCAGAGTGGGATAGTTGACGCAGGAATCCAGGCGAGGAGTCCCAGCAGTTCCCTCGCGTCTACTCCAAAATATCGATGGAGAGACGATCAGCCACCCGTCAGCGTCGATGCCAGTCGGTCGAACTGTTGGCGGTAGTAGGCCTCGGCTCGGGATCGGACGAGTTCGTTCGAATCAACGTAGAGAGCCTCGAACCCCGCCATCCGCCAGATCAGCGTCGAGAACTGATAGAGTGGCTTACAGGCGGCGTAGCCCTCGTCGTCGGGATCGAACTCCCGCTGGCGCCGATAGCCGTCGTAGAGTCGTTTTCGCATCCGCTCGCACTCCTCGGGATCGCGGATGACCGAGTCGACAAACAGGAACTCGACCTGGGCGAGGTTGTAGAGTGGATCGCCAGCCAGCGGCTGTTCCCAGTCGAGGACGGCGGTGATCGCCGATCGGGTGCCCGTATCGAACAGGAGGTTACCCGGCCGGAAATCGTCGTGGACGAGTCGTGGAATCCCCTGGCGTGAAATCGACTCGATCCGGGCGGCGAGACCGTCCCGGGCGACGTCCTGAAGGTCCGCAAAGATGGTCCCCGCCAGCCCGTCGATGTGATCGCTAGTCATCTCCGCGAAGTACTCCCGCCAGTCGGTCGAGAGATCGCTGACCACGAGTCGACCCCGCGAGAGGTCGAGTCGCCCGTACCCCTCGAAGGCGATCGTCGAGTGGAGGTCACCCAGGACGGACCCGACCTGTTCCATGACGTGGCGACGCTCCTCGATGGAGAGTGCCGCGAATGACTCGCCGAGGTTGGTGCCCTGAACCCGCTCGGTCACGAAATACGCCGGGATGTCGCGTTCGGGCTCCTGTTCGAAAACGAGGATACCTGGGACGGGTAGATCCGTACGCTCGGCGACGAACTCGTGGAGAAACGGTTCGACGGCGAACCTCTCGATGGACTCGGGGGCGAACTTGACGACGACCTCGTAGACGGTGCCTTCGTATTCGAGCGTGACGAAGTAGACGTCAGCCCGCGTCCCGCCGGAGAGTTCCTGATAGGAAAACGACTCGTAGTCAGGCCCCGATTCCTCGAGCACCGCTCGGACGGCGTCGGCGGGCGTGGACACGGCTATCCGGCAGGTCGCCACAGCAGCTAATATCCCTGTCGGAAACCATCACGGTTCCGGGTCGAACCCGTGCGTTCAAACCCGCCGGGGCCACAGTCCGAACCGATGGCGGAGTCCCCCGAGTCTGGAACGCCCGCCTGGCGGGACGTGTTCGGCTTCGAGGAGCCCTACGACAACCAGGCCGACGCGATCGAGTCCGCCCTGAATGCGGGTCGCAGCCGCGGGTTCCTGGCGATGGAAGGACCCTGTGGGACCGGCAAGACGATGGCCGCTCTGACTGCGGGAGCGACGCTCGTCCGCGAAGGGGACTACGATCGGATCCTCGTCGTGACACCGGTCAAACAGCAGCGCCGCCAGTTCGTTTCCGATCTCCGGCAACTGAACGCGGGGCTCCGGGAACCGCTCCCCGGTATTGCGCTCGTCGGCAAGCGCGACCTCTGTCCGTACGGCCGCGAGGACGTCTTCCCACCCGACGTGGGTGTCCAGGATCGCTGTGAGGACCTCCGGGAGAACACCGCGGAGTTGGTTGAGAGTGACGGGCGAAGCGACGACCATCCGGTTGCCGAGGCGGCCGTCAGCCCGAAGATCGACGACGTATGGTGGGATCCGCAAGTCGCCAGCGATCTGGCGAAAGCGGCCCGACCCGGCGGGATCGGCCAGCAGGCCGTCGCTGGCGCACTCTCGACAGCGGGGGCTGAATCACCCTATCGCCGGACGCAACCGACTGCGCCTGAAGATATCGGCGGCGAGGACCCGCCGCTTTACTGCCCCTTCGAGGCCGACTGGTTCGCCCGAAACAAGGGATCGCCGATCGGGTTCGACGCGGGCGCGGAATCGGTCGTCACCGCCGAGGAGTACCTGCCGGGTGCCGTCGAGCGGGGGACCTGCCCACACCGCGCGATGAAGGTCCTGACGGAGGCCGCCGAAGTCGTGATCGGCAACTACAACCACCTCTTCGATCCCAACTCGCGCCCACTGATCGAATCGATCCTCGACGACCAGACGTTCGTGATCGTCGACGAAGCCCACCGACTGGAAGGAAGGGTCCGGGACCTGCTGTCGGATCGACTGGGTCGTCAGACGATCGTCCAGGCTCGTAACGACTGTCACCAGTTGCTCTCCCGAGCGCGGCAAAGCGCGGACCACAAGCGCGAGGTCCGGGCCAGACTCGCTGATCACGATGTCCCCCTCGACATCGTCGATCGGGCACGGGACTTCTTCGACGACCTGCTGGGCTGGCTGGACGACCGCGTCGCCGAGTACCTCGACGAGGAGGTCGGCCGGGCATGGCGGACTGACGAGAGCCTCATGCCCGAACGCGATCTGGAAATCCCACTCCGTGATCCCGAGACGCCCGAACCGGACGAACTCACCCGGTGGGCCGAGCGGGCGGGCTACGACGGCGGGTTCTGGCGAGAACTCGATACGGTCGGGCTGGCGGTCGAGGAGACCCTGGAAGCCCTCGAAATCTCACGAACGCCTGTCGTGGCCGCCGCGGGAGTGATCGCCCGCCGATGGTGGGAGACAGACCACGCAACGACTTTCCGGGAGATCGAACTCGAACACGCCCCGCGAGACGACCAGCGGATCGAGGGGTGGCGTTCGACGTACACGGCCGGGCTGACCCTGTTCGACTGCTTGCCGGCCGAGCCGCTGGCCCGGATTTTCGACGACGTGGGTGGCGGCGTGTTGATGAGCGCGACGCTCTCGCCACTGTCCGTGTTCACCCGGGTCGCGGGCCTTGACACGGTCGCTGAAGGGGACAGGAACGGCGGGGGCGCCGACCGAGAGGAACACGACGAGGGGCGGCCGGTACTGACTCGTTCCTATGGCCTTTCGTTCCCGCCGGCGAACCGCGCAAGCTGGATCGTCGACGCGACGCCCTTTACTGCCCGTAACCGCGGGGATCCGGAGAGTATGGATCCGCTTGGCGAGGCGTGGAATCCGACCCGCGACGAATATGCTCACGTCCTTCGGGCACTCGCCCGCAACCCTGGCAACGTCCTGATCGCCATGCCCAACTACCGTGAGGCGACGTGGGCGGGGGCGTACCTCGACACAGCGGTCGAGAAACCCATCCTCGTCGACGAGAGTTCCAGCAGCGAGGCGACGGAGGAACTCAAACGCGACTTTTTCGTTGGCGAGGGAAAAGTGCTGGTCACCAGTACCCGGGGCACGCTCACGGAGGGCGTCGATTACGACGGCGCGAAACTCCGGGCGACCGCGGTCGTGGGCGTGCCGCTGGTCAACATCGGTTCCCCCCGCGTCCGGGCGGTCAAGCGTGCCTACGGCGACGTCTTCGGCGAGGAACACGCCTTCGAGTACGCGCTGACGATCCCCGCCGTCAGGCGCGCCCGCCAGGCCATCGGCCGGGTGATCCGCGGTGCCGACGAGGTGGGCGTCCGGGCGCTGGTCGGTGCCCGATACACGCCCGACGCGCGTCACTCGGTCTATGGCTACCTCTCACCGGCCGAGCACGAGGAGTTCGTCACGATGAGTCCGGAGTTCCTGCCCGACCAGATCGAGCGGTTCTGGACGGATCGATGACTCGTCGATCGGTACACTCTCCGAGTATTTTCAAAACCAAAGCGTATCACACGAAGCTATGCACGTTCGATCACAGTCTGCACTCCGGAACCACGGGACTCCGATCCAGTAACTGTATGTGACATCCAGCCATTGGCGGAGACATGCGTGACCAGCGGCCGGAAACACCGGCCACGCACCGCCGACGGACATTTCTCAGGGCTGGCCTCGGCGTCAGTCTGGGATCGGCAGGAGGACATTTTAGTACGGGAAACGCACGGGCCACGCCCGGCGATGAAACGTGGGCTACCGAGACTGGCGCTCAAAAGTATATATGGAGTACTAGTAAATGAGATCAGAATTCGTCCAATACCTCATTGAAACGTTCTTCCCAGGAATAATTATCCTTGTGATCGGGATGGGTGTCGTATTCGGATTCGCATTCGGCGTGTATACGGTCTTGGGATTGATTGGGACAGTTGGATATACGCCCCAAACTGGTGAAGAAAGAGCAAAGAATGTGAAAATAGCTATTCCGACCATAGCCTCCAATCAGGTTCGAGATTCCCTATTTACAGTTCTAGATGACCTTACCGACAAGTATGGATCTTATGAAATATGGGTAATTCTTGACGAAGGAGCCGAACTACAATCTGAGCTGATGGAGTACGGAGGGATCAAAACCCTCGTAGTACCGGATGAGTACGACTCACAGGCGAGAGCAAAGGGACGTGCATTACAGTATTTTACTGAAAACGTAGTTGTTGAAGCTCCAGATTACTGGTATGCCTTCCTTGATGACGATAATTTGATTTTAGACGATGACTGGTTGTACGAAATTTCAGCATACGAAGAAACTGAATACAAAGCCATGAACCCAATATTGTTACCCAGAGAGGGGAAATCGGCCATCACTTATATCGCGGATCATATCAGGTACTACGATGACCTAACGGTATTTCGGTTCTTCACAGGATTTGTGTCGAGTCCCTACATGGGGTTTCACGGTGAACTTCTCACTGTTCGAGGAGACGTTCTGACTGAGATCGGCTTCGACAGAGAATCCATCGTCGAAGATTTTTCTTTTGCTATGGAATGTGTAGAATCCGACGTGAAGTGTTGGCAGTCATCCACACGAGTTTCGATTCTATCTCCGCATTCATTTCACGATTTTCTCAGACAGCGACGTCGATGGTTCCTCGGTTGTTTACAGGAAATGTCTAATATGATTACATTTATCGTAGTTGGGTCTCGCCTTGCGATCTGGGCTGGCGGTATAACAGCAAGTTGGATCTGGTCTCCTTTTTGGGTTATGGGATTCGGGATAACACTCCCTCTTTGGGCAACAGCCCTGATCTGGACTGGTACCCTATACTATCTGATAGTAATTGTAACAGGGACATATTTCCGTGAAGGGTTGCTGTCCTATACGTTGATTCCACTACTACCAGTCTATGCCTTTTTGGAACATCTTGTCCCATACTATGCAGCTATCACTCAAGATGACGATTTCGTGGTGATTTCTAAGTAAGCGATCGGGAACCTTTGCTTTTCAGCACCAGATGATTATCTTCCTTTGACAGATCAACTGCTACTTCGTCGCGATGAGTGGCGACCTGATTGTGAACGATTCTGCGATGCGAGCAAGAACTTTGCCCTTGTGAACAGTGTATCCCCATCCGACTGCATCCGCAGAGCACGAAGCGTTCTGATGTGCCAACGAGAGTTCTGCTCTCGTTAACGCTTCTTGTCCGCTTGCGCGCCTGGAGTACTCGTTAGAGTGGGGGCTTAGCGCCTGTATTCAATCAAGCAGTCCAGTGCGACGTATCAGATATCGACGATACCGAGGCTGTATTCGAGTGCAGTATCCACCTCGTCCATCCGCTCTTCCGGGATCGACCCGAGGTTCTCACGGGTTCGGTGCTCGAAAATCGTCCGGATCTGATACGGATTATTGTCGTGATGTACCGGTATCCGTCGACCCCCGGGTCGGCGTCATCCGGAAATAATCTACAGTAATCCGTATGACTCGCCGTGTGGACCTCGGCAGGAACCTCGAGAGCTATCGTCACCGAGTCGAAGATGAACAATAATTTGGATTATCTTTTTAGTCAGTCTTTGGAAATGTCGGCGCCGGGAGATCGCTACCAGAAATAAATACCACGAACACGTTCGGGAGAAATCCCAAGCAGTACCGAGTCGAACATTATGTCGTGAACGGGACACATGGCCGGTCACGCGGGGACACGACGCCACCCGCAGACCGGCACTCGCAACGTCGCCTCGCCAGCCATCACCGCCCCGACAGTGGCGGACGACGGGTGGCTGTGCGCCACGACGTGGCCGTCCCCCACCACCCCACGATCAACTATGAGTAGTATGTACTGCTATCAGTGTCAGGAGACAATCGAGAACGAAGCGTGCACGGAGGTCGGTGTCTGTGGAAAGGACGCCGAGACGGCGACCCTCCAGGACCTGCTCGTCTGGGAACTGAAGGGACTGGCCTCTCTCGCCGAGGAGGCCAGAGACGCCGGGATCGTCGACGAGGACGTCCAGGTGTTCGTCGTCGAGAGCCTGTTCGCGACGATCACGAACGTCAACTTCGACCCCCAGTGGTTCGAGAAACAGATCCAGGAGGCGCTGGATCTTCGGCGTGACCTCCGCGAGCGCCTCGAAGCCGAAGTTGGACCGATCGACGACGCGGATCTCCCCGAGGCAGCGACCTGGGAGCCTGGGGACACCGCGGCGATGTACGAGCAGGCGACTCCCGAAGGGATCGGCGTCCGCGCGACTGACGACGAGGACGTCCGGTCGCTACGTGAGCTGTTGACCTACGGCATCAAGGGCATCGCCGCCTATGCCGAGCACGCCCACGTCCTGGGCGAACAGAAAGAAGACGTCTTCGCGTTCGTCCAGCGCGGTCTCGCCGCCACGCTCGAAGACAAAAGCGTCGAGGAACTGATCGGCCTCGTCCTGGAGTGTGGTGAGGTCGGCGTCGAAGTCATGGAGACCTTAGACGAGGCCCACACCAGCACCTACGGGCATCCCGAGCCGACCGAGGTCGACATCGGGACCCGCGATCGCCCGGGCATCCTCGTCAGCGGCCACGACCTCAAGGACCTCGAAGAACTGCTCGAACAGACCGAGGGCGAGGGCGTCGATGTCTATACCCACGGCGAGATGCTACCCGCTCACGCCTACCCCGCCTTCGAGGAGTACGACCACTTCGTCGGCAACTACGGCAACGCCTGGTGGCAACAACACGAGGAGTTCGAGGCCTTCAACGGTCCCGTCCTGATGACGACCAACTGCCTGGTCCCGCCCGAGGACTCCTATGCCCCCCGAACCTACACGACGGGTGTCGTCAGGTTCCCCGGCCTGCCCCACGTCGAGGACCGCGAGGGCGGCGACCCCAAGGACTTCTCGGCGCTCATCGAGCACGCCAAAGAGACCGAACCGCCCGAGGAGATCGAATCCGGGACGGTACCCAACGGGTTCGCCCACAACGCCGTCCTCGACCGGGCCGAGGACATCATCGAGGCCATCCAGGCCGGCGACATTCGTGGCTTCGTCGTCATGGGCGGCTGTGACGGCCGTCACCCCGAACGGGACTACTACACCGAGATGGCCGAGTCTCTGCCCGAGGACGTGATCATCCTGACCGCCGGGTGTGCGAAATACCGGTACAACAAGCTGGACCTGGGCGACATCGGTGGCATTCCGCGGGTGCTCGACGCCGGCCAGTGTAACGACTCCTACTCGCTTTTGAAAATTGCGTTGGAACTGCGGGACGCCCTCCCCGTCGAGGACGTCAACGACCTGCCGATCGCCTACGACATCGCGTGGTACGAACAGAAAGCCGTGACCGTCCTGCTGGCGTTGCTCAGCCAGGGCGTCGAGGGGATCCGGCTGGGCCCGACTCTGCCCGCGTTCCTCTCGGAGAATGTCATCGACGTGCTGGTCGAGGAGTTCGACATCAAACCGATCGACTCCGTCGAGGCCGACCGCGACGCTATCCTCGAAGAACTCGAATCCAGCCCGTTGATCGACGCGCCGGCAGCCGCCGACTGAAACCGTCGATTGTCCCGTTTCGACGGTATTCGCCCTCCGATGTCGAATCTCTCTGTCAACGTCCAGCCCGTAGTATGCGCCGACTCGCTGTCTCACCTTCGAGGAGGCCGCGACACGGGCAACGACCGGGAGTGGCGGTCTTTCGATGGGAGGCGGCGGTCTTTCGATGGGAGGAGACGATCATTCGATGGGAAGAGACGATCATTCGATGGGAGGCAGCGGTCTTTCGATGGCTGGATCGGATCGGGACCGACGAGTTCTCAAGTCCGCGCGGGAAACACCGTCCATGAACGACATCGACGTGGAACCCGTCGAGGACATCGAGGAGTCGGTCGTCCCGGAGGGGATCGAGGGGTCGGAGTACGTCCTCTACGGCGGGAAGGGGGGCGTCGGCAAGACAACGATGGCAGCGGCCACTGCGCTGGCGAGCGCCCGGGACGGGACCGCCACACTGGTCGTCTCGACCGATCCCGCTCACTCACTGTCGGATACCCTGGAAGCGAACATTCCTGCCGAACCGGCCCAGATCCGTGAGGACATACCGCTGTACGCCGCCGAGATCGATCCGGAGGCGGCGCTGGGCGACGATCCGCTCGGCCTCGAAGGCGGTGGACTCGGCGGCCTCGGGAAACTCCTGGGCGAGGACGTCACCGACCCGTTCACGAACGCGATGCCCGGTACCGACGAGGCGGCGGCGATCCGTCTTTTAATCCGCTATCTCGACGACGAGCGCTTCGATCGCGTGGTGGTCGACACCGCGCCGACAGGGCACACGCTCCGGTTGCTCGAACTCCCGGAGGTCATGGACACGATGGTCGGGAAACTGCTCTCCTTCCGGGAGCGCATGAGCGGGATGATGGGGACCATCACCGGGATGTTCGGCGACGCCGACGAGGAAGACTTAGAGGAGGGTTTAGACGACCTGCGCGTCCTCCGGGAACGTATCGAGCGCCTCCGAACGATCCTTCAAGACCCGGCGAAAACGGACTTCCGGGTCGTCATGGTCCCCGAGGAGTTGAGCGTCATGGAATCCGAGCGCCTCCTGGAGCGGCTGGCCGCCTTCGACATCCCCGTCGGGACGGTCGTGGTCAACCGCGTCATGGAGGACCTCGCAGACGTCGCGGACGTCGACACCGACTGGTACGTCTCGCCGAACCTGGAGACGTGTGAGTTCTGCCAGCGTCGCTGGGATGTCCAACAGACGGCCCTCGAACGGTCACAAGATGTCTTCCGTGGTCACGACGTCCGCCGAGTCCCGCTGTTCGCCGACGAAGTGCGGGGCGAGCAGTTGCTCCGCGTTGTCGCGGCCTGTCTAGAAGAGTGACCTACAGTTTCGTCGCTTGATCCGCTTCCATCGCCAGAGACAACCCCAAACCAACTCCCGACCATCTCTCCGAAAAGGTGGCTGGGAGCGACTTGCGGTCGACACCCGGATACGTGACGGGCCATCTCTGCTTCGCTACACCGATATTCACTTACAATTCCGGAACCGTTAATATGCCATACATAGAACATGGATAGTGATGTCGTCCGAGCATCGCCTCGCCGACGCGACCGATCCGGAAGCGACGGTTGGGAATCTCCTCACCTACGCGGCGTTGCTCAACACGCCGAAACTGGCGCGACTCTACGTCTACGTGCTCCGGAACGGCCCCGTCGCGATCGAGACTGTCAAAGACGATCTCGAGTTGCCACACTCGACGACCTACAAGTACGTCGGCGAACTCGAGGAGATGGGCGTCCTCACTCGCCACGAGGAGGCGACGCCGACGACGATCGAAGTCGAGCCGATCCGACTGACGATGGAAACCGACCACGGCGACGTGGTCGTCACGCCCGTCCTCGTCGACGCGATCGCTCGACAGCATGACACCGAGGACATCCGCGTGTTTGTCGAGCGCCAGGGAATCCCGAAACTCGCCGCCGCGTTGCACTACACGCTGCGCGTGATGGACGGCGATCTCACCCAGCGCACTGCCGCCACCAAACTCGATGTCCATCCGGTCGAGGGGATGACCGTGATCACTGCGCTCCAGGACGTCGTCGAGGCGGCCGAAGCCTACGATCCGTATCTGGCCACTGGCGAGTGATGTCCGGGGAGCAGATTCCTCGCGGGAGTACCGCGGTCATCGATAGCAGTGTGCTCTTCGCGATGGGCGGGCCGTCGAACGCGAAATACCAGGCCTTCGAGCGGTTCGTGACACGCCGAGATATCGAGGTTCGGATTCCCGACCACGTCGCCGAAGAACTCGGCGAGAGTCCGGACGCATACGCCTATCAGCGTGATCGCTTGCAGGCAGCCCGGAATGCCGGGTGGCTCGAGCGTGGCGTCGCGGATTTCTCGAACCCGGATGTCTCCAACATCGTCGATCGCACGCGAACGCGGATGGATCGCCTGTCGGACGCCGACGTCACGGAAGACGAAATCGAGAAGGCGGACACCGTACTCGCAGGACTCGCATATCAGTACGCGATCGAGCAGTCAGACCACGTGGCCGTACTGGTGAGCGATACACTGGCTGAGCAGGCGATCGGTGACGTGCTAGACGCTTCAGGAGTCGGGGACAGGGTGACGGTGGTAGAGGGGCGAGAACTAGTAAACGACCTTGACGACCAATCCGTCGACGAAAGATAAGTCGGCCGCAATCGACGGCTGTGCCTTGCCGATCTACGCTTCGATCACGAAGATCCGAAGATCGTTGACGTTCGTCCCCGTCGGCCCGGTCTCGATCACCGTGTCGGACTCCTCGAGGGCCGGCAATGCGTCGTTCTCCAGCAGCGCCGCCCGCCCGCGCTGTGGGTTCGACAGCGTCTCGCCGTCCACGATCGCCCCAGCGACCTCGGTCCCGCCGTCCTCGCCGTCGGTGTCGACGCTGGCACAGACGATTCCCTCCGGTTGCTCGACGGCGACCCGGAGTGCGAACTCCAGATTGGGCCCGCCGTCGCCGTTTCCCATCACCGTGACTGTCGTTTCGCCACCCGAAAGAAGGACAGCGGGCGGTTCGACGGGCGTCCCGGTCGCCGCACACTCCTCGGCGATCGCAAGCTGGGAGAGCGCCGCCTCGGTCGCCTCCCCGCGAACCCGCGAGGAAACGACCAGCGGCTCGTAGCCGGCTTCGCTGGCGGCGTCGCGGGCTGCCGACAGGGCCGTCCAGGCGCCGGCAAGGACGTGATTGTCGACGTGACCGAGCACGGCCGGGTCAGCGGGAGTCTCCTCACGCTCGCCGGCCGCGCCGGCTTCGAGGTGTTCGCGGACCGCTGAGGGAACGCCCACGTCGTAGCGATCCAGGATCTCCAGAGCGTCCTCGTAGGTCGTCTCGTCAGGTGCAGTCGGCCCGCTGGCGATCACCCCAGGGTCGTCGCCGACGACATCCGAGAAGAGGAGGCTGACGACCGTCGCCGGTGTGGCCGCCCTGGCCAGTCCACCGCCTTTGATCGCCGAGCAGTGCTTGCGGACGGCGTTGATCTCCGTTATCGACGCGCCGCTTTCGACGAGTTCCTCGGTGGTTGCCTGGAGATCGACGAGCGTAATGTCGCCTGCAGGTAACGCCAGCAACGCGCTCCCGCCGCCGGTGATCGGCGCGAGGACGAGCGTCCCCTCGCCCAGGTCTTCTGCCCGCTGGAAGACTCGCCGGGCCCCCTCCAGACTGTCCGCGTCGGGGATCGGATGACTCCCTTCGACAGTCTCGACGGTGTCGGTGTCGACGGGTGACGTCGAGACGACCAACCCCCGGTCGACGTACTCCCCGAGGTGAGCCTCGAGTTCGCGGGCCACCACGTCGGCGGCCTTCCCGCCGCCGAGGACGACAACCGAGTCATAGGCCGCGAGGTCGTACTCGCTTCCGGCGACGGTCAGAACGTCCCTCTCGACCGAGAGCGATTCCCGGAGGACGTACTCGGGAGTCGACGCCTCGATGCCCGCCTCGATGCAGGACAGAGCGACGTCGTGGACCGGCGTCGCCGCCAGCCGATCGCGGTCGGCGATCATCGTCGGAAGCCCGAAACGCGGCGGAACAGACCGAAAGCGGTGTCGCGCCAGCGGTCGGGGAGATAACGCAACGCCAGGAGCAACTTCGCGCCGTGGCCCACCGCATAGCGGGGATCGGGATCGGTCATCGCCGCCGCGTCGTAGATCACCGTCGCCACATCTACGGGCGGGATCCCGAAGACGCCGTCGTACTCGATCGCCCGGCGATCCGCCTGGGCCTCGTAGACCCCGTCGTATGCCCCTGACTGTTCGAGTCGTTCCTGAGATTTGTCTGTCCGATCGGCGAAGCCCGTTTCGACGACGCCCGGTTCGACGACGACCACGTCGATACCGTACGGGTCGACCTCTGCACGGAGGGAATCGCTCATCGCCTCCAGGGCGAACTTCGAGGCCGAATAGGCACCCAGTCCCGGCGCGGCAAGTCGACCCTGGAGGCTCGACACATTGACGATGGTTCCCTCCTCCCGCTGGCGCATGTGCGGCAGGACCGCTCGGATCAAGCGGTGCGGACCGTAGAGGTTGACGTCGAACTGATCGTGGAGGGCATCGGTCGGCACGTCCTCGACAGGGCCGAACTGACCGGTCCCCGCGTTGTTGACCAGGCAGTCGATACGCCCCTGTTCGTCGATCACACGGTCGACGACGCGCTCGACCTGCCGGGCGTTGGTCACGTCCAGTTTGGCCGTTTCGGCCCCAGCGTCTGCGAGGTCGGCGACATCGTCGATGTCGCGGGCTGTCGCGTAGACCGTCCAGTCCTCTTCGAGGAACTGTTCGGCGCTCGCCCGGCCGATGCCCGAGGAACAGCCGGTGATGAGTGCGATGTGGTCGTCCATACGGTCGCCGTCGAGCGGGGAGAAGTAAGCCCTGGCGGTCGATCAGCGGTTCGTGGCTGCCGGCCGTGTGGTCACTCCTCGCCACCCTCGCGCTTTCGCTGATCGGCCGCCCGATCGGCTAGCCGCGTCGGCTCCGGGAGTTTGTACCCGGCAGCGCACTGGGACACGAGGTCGGTGGTCGTTTCCGGGCTCAGCCGGTGGCCCGGACTGACGTACAGCGGGTTGATCGACGTCGACCCCGACTCGTACTGGCGGGTCTGGACCGCGTGGCCGATGACGGTCCCGGGCTCGGCGGTCTCGACGGTCTCGTCGGCTTCGACGGCGATCCGTTCGCCCTCAGGCATGTGGTCGGGGATCGGTTCGGCAGGCGTCCCACAGAGGAGATTCTTGGCGACGCCGATCGCGGGGACATCGATGGTCACGCCGATATGGGTTGCCAGTCCGGCTTCCCGGAAGTGGATCTGGCCGCTGCCGTCGACGACGAGCAGGTCAGGTTCGACGGCCAGGTTCGACAGGGCTGTCAAGATTGCTCCGCCCTCGCGGAAACTCAGTAACCCGGGGATGTAGGGGATCTCGGTGTCGACGACCGCGGACGCGCGATCCACGATCGCCCCGTCCTGCAGGGCGACGACGGCGCTGAGAGCTCGATCGCCGTCGTCGAGAAAGGCCTGATCGACGCCCGCGACGATAGGTCCGTCGTCCGTGAGTCGCTGCTGGGTGTCGTCCCCGAGATCGACGGGCGAATCGAACGTGAGCGTCGCCGGATCGAAGTCGAAGTCGTCCTCGAAGGTGGCCACGTCGGCGATCTCCCGCTGGAGGGCTTCCATCTCCTCGCGGGAAGGCGAAGGATTGGGGACGAACTCGGGGCGCGTGAGTGCCATCGTTCAGAATGGCCCGCGACGCCGGCCCGGACCGCCCGGGCCACCTGGTCCGCCGGGGCCGCCGCCGAGCTGGAGCTGGTTGGGGACGCGAATTCTGTTGCGGACGTGCTGGCCGTAGGCCAGGCCGATCGCCAGACCGACGAGGTGTGCCACGTTGGCGACGCCACCGCCGCCAGTGCCGAACATCCCGAGGACGTTGATCACCACGAGGCCGATGGTCAGCACCCAGATCGGGACGGGGATGATGAAGTATAGATACACCCGAAGTCCGGGGTTCAGGACCGTCAACACGCCCATGATCGCCAGGGCGGCACCGCTTGCCCCGAGGACGCCGCTGGGATCGCTCTGAACGAGCATGATCGCGATCTGTCCGAGGCCGGCGAGGGCACCGCTGACCAGGAACAGCCACGTGAAATCACGCGATCCGATGTAGTCCTCGACCAGCCGGCCGAAAAAGAAGATCACGATACTGTTGACGGCGATGTGGCCGAACCCGCCGTGGGAGAAGATCGACGTGAACCACGTCCAGACGTACTCGGGATGGGCCGGCCGGAGGACGAAGATGCTCCGCCAGGTCGGGTGAAAGGAATGGACGACCTGACTGAGCGAACCCGTCAGGGCGTAGCCGACGACGTACTGCGCCAGGAACGTCAGCCACATCGCCGCCAGGAAGACATAGGTCATGTTCCCCCGGAAGTACCCGATCGGCCCGCCGGGACCCGTGTCGATCCCGAGCCTGGCGAGGAGACCGCTCGAAGAACCGGTGTCCCGCCCGGTCGAGACGCTGTCGTCGAAGCCGCTGTCGAAGACGCCGCCGGGATCGTCCCAGTCGTCCAGTCCCGGACAGTCGTGGTTCTCCGGGAGGCGGTGTTCCGCACAGAAGGTGCCACCGCAGTGTTTGCAGTGATACGGCATGTTCGTCTGTTTGCCGCACACGTCGCAAGTCGTCATTGCCGATTCGTAACGGACCCCGGGGCAAAGAGATTATGCTTGGGCCAGTTGTCGAACCATCGAAGCGCTCTCTGTAGCGTGCATCGATCGCCATTCGCTGACGCTCCCGGACAGTGGATCCTCGACGGTATCGAACTCCGACCGATCCGGAAATCGTCGGATATGTCCACCCGCCGGACGCGCGATCGCTGCGACGAACGACAAACACCCCGCGATCGCCACGGAAATCGTCGAGTGAATGCTCGTTGCACCGTCGATTGACCGGTCGAAAGGGTCACGCGGTCCATCGAAATCTTTTACATCGGCACCGGAAAGGGTACGCACATGCAAACCGAGGGTTCCCGCCGATGGACGTGATCGACGAGGACGGGCGTCTGTTCGGCCTCGTCAACGTCATCGATGCACTGGTCGTGTTACTGGTACTCGCGGTCGCCGTCGCCGGCTTTGCCCTCCTCGATCCGTTCGGCCCATCGGGGACCGAGGAGTCCCGGTTCGCGACGATCGACCTCGGCGACCAACCCCAGTACGTGGTCGATCAGATCCAACGTGGGGACGTAATGCGTCCCGAACGAGCGACGCGGAACGTCACCGTCACGGACGTCTACGTCGGCCCGGCTAACGGCGAGAACGTCACTGCCGTGGTTCGAGCCCGGATCAACGGCACGTTCAAGGAGAGCGGGGATTCCGGGCCGCGGTTCACGTACGCCGGAGAGCGGATCACTCGAGGGAACGCCTTCACGCTGGAGACCGACGATTACGGGATCGAGGGGACGATCACGCGGTTGTCTCAGGACGGAACAACTCTCGAAACGAATACGCGGCAACTCGCTATCGAGGCGACCGTCCCGATGACCGTCGCCAACGAGATCGCGGTCGAGGATACGTACAACGTGGGTGGGGATCCCATCGGCACGATCCGAGCGGTAGACACGTATCCGGCTGACGACCCGACGACGCGGCGGGTCACGATAGGGGTCGACATCCGGACGATCGACCGGGAAGGAGGGGAGTACTTCGGGACAAGTCGCGTCTCACTCGGCTCGGCGCTCCCCTTCGAGACCGACGCCTACGCGCTTTCGGGGACGATCGTCGCGCGCGGCTCTCACGTGCCAGCGGGAACGACTGAAACCCGGACGATACTGGTCAGGGCCGACAACGTCCGTCCGGATTTCGCCGACGGGATCACCGAAGGGATGACCGAGGAAATCCGGGGGGAGACGACCGGACGGATCGTCGAGAAACGGGTCGAACCGGCCTCGGTCATCCTGACCAGTGACGGCGGCGATATCTTCGAGCGGGACCATCCTCGAAACAAGGACGTCTATCTCACCGTCGACGTACAGGTCCGTGAGACGATGGACGGATATCAGTTCCACGCGCGTCCGCTCGCAGAAGGGAACGCGATCACGCTCGACTTCCGGACGCTCACGGTCCAGGGAACGGTGAGTGACATCCGGGCTGACGGATGACCACTCGCAGTACGGCTCGGCGGGCACTCGCTACCTCCCGAATCGGGGACGTGATCGGCAAGATGACCCACGGGTCCCGCGTGGTCGATGTGATTCGGGGGGCCACCGTCGATCCAGTCCTGGCGACGTGGCGGTCCTGGACCGCAGGGTCAACTGTCGGCGATGCTGCCATCTCGGCTCGGACGGGCCTGACTCGACTGGCCACCGGGGCGCGAACGGTGGATCTCCTGGGGGCGATCGGCCGATGGACGCGCCGATCTGCGCTGTATCGATGGTTGACGGCCGAGCCGGAGCCGGACGTGATCGTCATCGACCTGCGGGAGACGGTGACGATCCGACCGTTCCTGATCGCCCTCGACGAATCGATCGGTCTCCTCCTGCTCGGACGACGGACGTCCGTCGTCAGGGCGGCGATCGGCGCGGCGAGTCGACGCCTCCGTGCCGCGCCGATCCGCGTGGTCAGTTTCGCGGTACTGTTCGCCCTGCTACTGTCGGCAGTCCTCGGCGCCGTCCTGGGGACGCTCGACACGACGGGGATCTGGGTCCGAGGGGTGGGTGCCGCGCTGGCGCTGGCCGGCACTCGCGTCGATTACTCCTGGGAGACGATCCGGGAGTCACGACCGGCGCGGCTGGCGATCGCGTTGCTCGAACCGCCGGAACCGCCGGAACCGCCGGAGCCGCCGGAGCCGACAGAGCCGACAGAGCCGCCGGATCGAGCGGGAGAGAGGAAGGACGACCGCCACGCCGACGATCCGTGCCGGGAGTGAACCGGAACGCCCTTTCGGGTCGGGGCGTCGGAGATAGGTATGGACTGGTCGATCATCGTTGCGGTGGTCGTCGGCGCCCTCCAGGGGATCTTCGAGTGGCTGCCAATCTCGAGCCAGGGGAACCTCACGATCGCACTCTCGGCGCTGGGACGATCGCCGGCGGACGCGGTCGCGTTCGCGCTGTTCGTACACCTCGGAACGGCCCTGTCGGCGACGGCCTACTACCGCCACGAACTCGGTGACGTCCTCCGGTTGGTACCCGACTGGCGACCGGGACGGGCGTTCGACGGCGAACAGGCGACGGTCACGTTCCTCGCTCTCGGGACGCTCGTCTCGGGTGTCGTCGGACTGGCAGCGTACGCGACCCTCGAGGCGGTCGTCTCGGCGTTGACCGGCGGTGCTGTCGTCGTGCTGGTCGGCGTCCTGCTCGTCGTGACTGGCGTCTTTCAGCGTGTCTCCGCCGAGGAGGTCGTCGAAGAGAGGTCGCCGCCCGGCGGACTCGACGCGGTCCTCGTGGGTGCCCTCCAGGGGCTGGCGATCCTCCCCGGCGTCTCGCGGTCGGGCGTGACAGTCGGCGCGCTCCTGTTGCGTGGCCACGACGGGCCGACGTCCTTTCGACTCTCCTTTCTGCTGTCGATCCCGGCGGCGATCGGGGGTGGCCTGCTCGCCTATCAAGACGCCGGAGTCGGGGACGCGACGATGCTGGGGATGGCGCTCGCCTTGGGAACGGCCGCCGTCGTCGGCTACGCGACGATCGACGCACTGATGCGCGTGGTCGAACGCGTCTCCTTCTGGGGCGTCTGTGTCGGTCTCGGGACGCTGGCGATCGTCGGCGGACTGCTGGTCGTCTAGGCCGGCACGGACGACAACGGAACGAATCCCCCGCGTTACCGGGGGGCGATTGACTCGGCGAGTCGACGCGCCCGGACGTACCGGATCCGACGTTCGATCGGGAACCAAAGCGCGACCAGGCCGGCCCCGAGGCAGTTCGCCAGCAGGTCGCCCCACCCGAAGTACCGGTGGGGAAGCGCTCCCTGGAAGAGTTCGATTGCGGCACCGAAGGCGATCGCCCCACCGAGGACGAGTCCGGCTCGCACGGACGGCCGGTCACGATAGGTAGCGGTCGCGTACGCAAGCGCCAGGCCGACCCCGAAGTATGCGAGGAAGTGGAGGTACTTGTCCCAGAACGGCGTCCGCGTCGCTGGTGGTCTCGGCGGAACCGTCACCAGCGAGAAGTAGACGACGACGGCGAGGGTGACGAGGACGAAGCCCCACCGCAGTGTTCGCGGTACGAGCGGGACTGGCGGGCGCCTCATCGATCAGGCCTCCTGTCCAATCGTGGCGACGCGTACAACCGATGATCGGGTCGTTCCGGGCGAGCTATCGGGAACACGCCGGTCGATATCGGAGGACAGTACTATAACTATCGTTTCGACGAGCGTCCGTTCGTGGCGACGAACAAGCCGGGTCGAATGGATGGGTTTTACTGGTCGCTCCCACACTAGTCGGTCGAATGGTCGCCGGAGCGCGGTACCGGATCGTGAGTGCACTGGGCGTCGTCGTCGCGACCGTCGCGGCGGTCCTCGTCGCGAACACGGAGCCGATCCAGGCGTTCGTCGTGACGACGGTCCCGATCGTCGAGCGGTTGCGCCCGGTCGTGCTCACGAGTGAGGACCTGTTCTTCCGGCTCGTCCTCGTGACGGCCGTCGTCACGGCGCTGCTGGCGCCGCTGTACAAGCCGCGTCCGCGTCGTATCCTGAACACGGTCTTCCGATCCCAGCGACGGGTCGCGGTGGCGGGGCTCGCCCTGGCGACGATCGGCTATCTGGATCACTCCTCGCGCGTCCCGCGGGCGACGCTACTCGTCACGTTCGGTCTCCTGGGTGTCGTCCTGCCGGTGTGGTTCGTGGCGATCCGTCACCGGCCCAACGGCGAGTCCCGCCGGGCAGTCATCATCGGCGACGACCCCGAGGAGATCGACCGCATCCTGGGTGCCATCGACGTGGCCGTCATCGGCTACGTCGCGCCGCCGACGCCCTACGCCGTCGACGGCGATCCGACCGGGACGACGACGGCCACTGACGGCGCCGGACTGCTTCGAGAGGACGCGGCGCCGGAGATGGACCTCGAATGTCTGGGCGGGCTGTCCAGGCTCGAAAACATCCTCGTCGAGTACGATGTCGACACGGCCGTCTTTGCGTTCAACGAGACGGACCGCGAGGAGTTCTTCGGCGTCCTTGGGACCTGTCACGAACACGGCGTCGACGCGAAGATCCACCGCGAGAAAGCCGACAACGTCCTCGTCGACGGCGATCCGGTCGAGGACATCGTGGACGTCGACGTCGAACCCTGGGACTGGCAGGACCGGTTCGTCAAGCGGGTCTTCGACATCGCGTTCGCGGGCTTCGGCCTGGTGGCGACCGCGCCGCTGCTGGGCGTGATTGCCGTCGCAATCAAACTCGACAGTCCGGGACCCGTGCTGTACAGCCAGGAGCGGACCGCCGAGTTCGGCGAGACCTTTAGAGTGTATAAGTTCCGGAGTATGGTGCCGGACGCCGAATCGAATACCGGGGTCAAACTGAGCGAAGAAGACAAGGGTGGGCGCGACCCCCGTGTCACTCGCGTCGGTTGGTTCCTGCGGCGAACGCACTTCGACGAGATCCCACAGCTGTGGTCGATCCTGAAGGGCGACATGAGTGTCGTCGGCCCGCGGCCGGAGCGACCGGCGCTCGACGAGGACATCGAGAGTGGTGTGACCGAGTGGCGACAACGGTGGTTCGTCCGTCCTGGGCTGACCGGACTCGCCCAGATCAACGACGCGACCGGACACGAACCGGAGATGAAACTCCGCTACGACGTCGAGTACATCCGCAAACAGTCGTTCCGATTCGACGTGGCGATCGTGATCAGACAGATCTGGCAGGTCCTCGGGGATGTCGTCGCGACGCTGTCCGAACGAACGGAATGAGACTTCGATTTTCCGTGTTCACGCCTCAAACAACGTTTCGAGCCCGTCACCCAGTGCGATGGTCGGCTCGTAGCCGAGCGCGTCCCGTGCTCGCGAGATGTCGGCACAGCTCCGTTCGATGTCGCCGGGCCGCGGGTCTCCGTGGACGATCTCGGAGTCGGCGTCTGCGATCGAGCGGATCTTCTCGGCGAGTGTCCGGATCGTCGTCTCCTCGCCCGTTCCGACGTTGTACGCGGTGCCGACGTGTTCGGTCGTCGCCGCCAGGCAGTTCGCCCGGACGACGTCCTCGACGTGGACAAAATCTCGTGTCTGTGTGCCGTCACCGTCGACGGTGATTGGATCGTCCCGGTTGGCTTGTTCGCGGAAGATACTGATCACGCCGCTGTAATCGCCAGCGGTCTGGCGCGGGCCGTAGACGTTGAAGTATCGCAATGCAATGGTCTCGAGCCCGTAGAGATCGTGATAGGCGCGGACGTATTGATCGGCACTGCACTTGTCGATCCCGTACGGTGATGAAGGATCTACTGGCTCGGTCTCGTCGAGCGGGACGGTCGAAGGCTCGCCGTATATTGCGGCGCTCGAGGCGAAGACGACGCGGGCGTCCTCGTGACGGGCGCGTTCGAGGATCGTGAGCGTGCCATCGTGGGTGACGTCGTGACAGCGCTGCGGTGCCTCGACGGACTGCTGGACGCTGACGATCGCCGCCTCGTGGAAGATCAGATCGACGTCGTCGGCCACCTCGGCGACAGTCTGTTCATCCCGGACGTCACCCTCGACGAAGGTCGCTTCTTCGGGGACGTTCTCGCGGGCGCCTGTCGAGAGGTCGTCGAGGATCGTGACGTCGTTCGCATCCACGAGTGCGTCGGCGAGGTGACTGCCGATGAAGCCCGCCCCGCCGGTGATCAGGATTGTCTGTCCGGTCAGATCCACGTCTGGCATTGTTTCAACGATTGATGGATGTGGGGAAAATCTGGCGTTCCGTTCTTGGAACCCCGATTGCGGTCGATGGCTGGACAACCGGTCGAAGGAACGCCGGCGCTAGAGCAGTGAATCACGTAGTGGCCTCGAGAGCGTCGATCACGTCACTGAGTTCGACCAGTGTGAGATAGGCCCGTTCGTCCGTCGCTTCACGGACCGACTGGGCGAACCCACTCCTGGCGAACAGGACGTACTCCACGTCCGGGTCACCGCCGTCCGGCGAGGTCCACCTGACGCGCTCGGCATCGGCTTCGAGCTGAGCCAGCACGTCGTATCCGAGTGGCTGACTGGTGAATTTACACTCCCCGAGCAACAGCGTCCCGTCGGTCGTCGGCGCGGCAACGTCGATCTCGTGGCCGTCGTACCACCAGGCCCCCGGATAGCGAGTCATCGTATAGGACGGGAACAGCGTCTGGAGTGCGTCCCGGCAGAGTCGTTCGAACGTTCCACTGACGAAGTCCGAGAGGTGTGGTTCGACGACGCCGGCTACGAGACCGTCTTGGTGTGATCGCCAATTTCACTTATAGCGTTCCTGCCGGTCCGATCCGTACGCACACTCTCGACCAGTTCGTGCGTTCGTGCCCGATCCCGGAAGTTCTCCAAGACAGCCCCGTCGATCGGCCCCCCCACCGGTCCCCCCATTTCTGGCAGTGAGCCGCCCCGAAGGGCCTCGACTGACCTAAAGAGTGGATCGTCTGGATCGACCACGTCGCGCGTCTCGATCCACAACTCTGTCGCCTCTCTGATCGATAGATCCTGCTCCTCGGCGAGAGGCTTTCTCGCGCCATCGTGTGGGTGTAGCCCCTCCCAGGACACTCCTAAGGGAGCGCACAGCCGAGGATCACTCGACGGCGTCGAGATCGGGCACCTCAAAGTCGAGGGCGTTTACAACAGCGTCTGGCAGTTCCGGACGCGGTGCCGACTCGTGACGCTCGATCTTTTCGGTTTTCCGCGTGTTCTCGTAGAGGGCCCGGGCGACCGGGAGCCCACGGAGATATTTGTAGTCGTGGAGGATCTCGACGCCGCGCTCCGTGAAGCCGTAGAACTGCGCCGGAAGATCGCGTTTCTCCTCGCTCGGCTCGTAGGTGTAGCGTGCGAGGATGTCCGCGTCGATCAGCGCCTCCAGTTGATCGGTAATGGCCGCCTGACTCTTGGCGGTCATGTAGGCGAGTTCGGCAAGTGACAAGAGATGTGCGGGGTGGCCAATTGACATCCTCCCCGCGCTGAAGCGCGAGGATTCCCACGTTGGGATATTACGGTTTACGGGACGACCTGTTCTTGTGGGGCTACTCGCCCCGTGGATTTGTCGAACAGGCGGACCGATGGCTGTGCCAAACAGCCGTTACTCCTATCCCTTTCAGGATTCGGAGTTACCGTCGCTCGCATATTCTCCGCCGCATTCAAATCACTGTTCGCAACCAGTTCGCAGTTTTCACACACGTACAAGCCACGCTCAACACGGTTCGAATCGGCTTTTGTCCCACATTCACAGCAGGTTATCGACGTGGCCAGTCCGTACTCATCAACCCGCTCCACGTCGATGCCACGCTCTTGGGCCTTGTATTCGATGTGACTCAGCAGGGTTTCAAACGCCCAGTCGTGCAGGCGTTTGTTTCCGTGCCGCCCCCAGTCAGTATCGTTGCGGATATGCTTCGGGTGGCCGACTGCTATCGTCCCAACCCCTCTGTCAGCACACTGCGCTACAATGTCTTTCGACAGAGCGTGCAGGAAATGCTCTTGTCGCCGGGATTTCTTCTGCCGTGCCCACTCCACGTGGTCGCTCGGCCCGTTCTCACCTTCGGTGTCGTATTCTTCTTGCCGGAAGTAGTGGGCGTCTTCTTTCAGGGCGTTGCCGGGATACAACAGTGTCTCATCACCGACAGAGACAGCAGCCGTGTTGCAGATGCCAAGATCAACACCTGCTGTCTTCTCACCGGGCGTCTCAGGCGCCTCGATCCGCATCTTGCAGACGAAGTGGAGTTCCCACTGCTCACCAGTCCAGACAGCCCGCACCGTCTGGACGTTTTCGACAGCGTCGAGCGTCTGGTCGTCTGTCTGGAGCGTGTACTCACAGAGGATGTAGTCGGCAGCGTAGCGCGACTCTTTCATGTTCGTCCCTTTGGAGAGACGGACACGATTGTACTGGGTGTCGAGTTTGAAGCCCTGGTTTTTCCACGTCACCGTCGAGCGTGGGTGGTCGTCGCCATATTTGCGGTAGCCGGGCGGGTTCGCATCCGGGTCGTCCTGTTCGTACCACGAGACGAACGCCTCACCGAGTTCCTGAAGAACTCGTTGACTAGATTGGCTGTGTAGGTCTGCATAGCGTTCGTGGCTTTTGAGGTACGAACAGAGTTCATCTGCGTCTGGAATGTGACCGATAGCATCCCCGACGCGCGAAATCGTCCATCGGCCGACGTTCCACAATTTCGACGCGGCAAAGCCATGCGAATCGAGGTCATCACGAACTTGCGAGTGGTTACTGATACTCGCTTTGAGTGTCCGAGTGACGACCTGATTCGGCATATGTAAGCATAGTATTTTTACTTATATAAATATTAGCACCCGGCGCTGAATATCCAACCGGGGCTACGAGCGTGGGAGCTTCTCAATTGTCGGCTTCATCCCCGTCCTCGAAAAGCGAAGCTTTTCGGGTGCAGCGAGAGCTTCGCTCTCGCCATGCCGCTGAAGGGCGAGGCTTTCGCTTCGAATCTCCGTAACGCAGTAGGGCGGGGAAGAGCTGACTCCCTCAGTACGTCTCGACTGGCAACCCGTCCACGTCCTCGAAGTCCTCGTCGTTGCTCACGACTGGTTCATCCAAGGTGAGCCCTGCCGCCGCAACCATCGAGTCCGCCCCGTCGAGATTTGACAGCGAATCCGAGCGAGCGTGCCGTCCCCGAAGTGCCCCCGCTTTCCGGGCGAGCCTGGCGTCCATCTCGACGACGGGAAACGACTGCAGCAGTTTCTCGTACCCGTCCCTGAGCGTGTGTCGCTTCGGCTCAGGAGCGTTCGAGACGGCGTAGTACAGTTCCCACGTTACCATCGCTGGAACGCGCGTCGGGACACCGGTCGCGTCCAACTCCCCGGCTTTCCGCTTCGCAGCCGGGTCCTGCTCGACGAGTTTTCCGAGAAACTCGGTATCCAGGATCACGGGAGTTCCTCGTCGAGGGCCTCGCGGTTTGCCTTGTCGTCGGCCTCGAAGTCGGCTTCGAGCGCGTCAGTGTCCCACGCATCGCTGGCGTCCTGGACGTCGTCCGCGAAATCGAGCAGGCCGTACCCGCCGACCATCCGTTCGAGTGCGTCGCTGAACGACTCGCCCTCGCGTTTCTCGTCTTCAACGCGAGCGTACAGCCGTTCACTCACCCGTACTTGCTTCGTTCCCATACTAGCGTGTTGACGCTGTTGACAGATGAAACTGGCGGCGATACCACGCGTGGCTGGCTAGCGCGATCTCGGGGATCCACGACTAACGGCTCATCCTCGGGGTAGGGTAATCCCGGCGGGGACCGTTCAGGAGGGACGACCGGCAGCGATCAGATCAGCTGGCTCGAAGAGAAAGACATGAGTCGTTGAGAGCCCCTCAAGGGGGACTTGGTCGCGCTAACGAGTGAAGATACTCAGCGTGTCCATCTAATGCGCAGCAGGATGACGGGAAGCGAACAGTCTTCGAAACCTCAATCTGGAGAAGCATTCCGTTGGATCCCCATTCGAACCGGCAAGATCAGTAAGAGTTGAGGCCAGATCGTTCGTCACGAAGGAAGTCAACGACAGTATCGACATCCCGTTTCGGGACAGTCTGTTGTTCGAAGACGCCTTTGAACGCATCCTCGAATCCATCTGCAGTGAGTCGTTCGAGGACCGTATCGATTCGTCCGGCGAGTTTCTCAAGGTCGCCGCGATGGAGATGGGTCGCAATCCGGTCGAAATCGGCGCCGGCAGCAAGCACCACCAAATCTCGTGTGTCCGCCTTGCGACCACTGTGGAGTTTCACTGCGAACAGCAATTCTCGCTCCGGAATCCTCGCTGAAATCGGGTGACCTGTCCGGAGGTCCTCCGAGACAGAGTGTTGTGCCAGATAGCGGTACGACCACTCGGCCTCCGTCTGGCGACAGCCCAATGCATCGATCATCGCGTCGAATCGAACGGGATTACCGATATCTTTCTCGAACCGAATCGTACGGCCCTCGTAGAGATCATTCCGTTCGACGTCGGCAGTTTTCTCATAGCCGCGATCATCGAGGAGCGCGTTGTAATCGTCGATCGCCTGGTCGGGAATGACGACATCGACGTCTGTCGTGAACCGTTGGTTGAACGCCGCGATCGCCCACCCGCCGACCAGGACGTACGGCAATTCGGCGTCAATGATAGCTTCCAGCGTGTCCAGCAGCTCGGCTTCGCGTTCGCCAAGACTCATGGTTTGAGACGGGGGTCTTCGTGGGTCGCGTCGATATCACGGTCGTACTCGTCGGCGATCATCTCTAACGCAGGCTCGTAGTTCACCCGGTGTTCCCTCATGTGATCGATCGTTTCATCCAACGGAATGACCGGGTTGCCGTCGACCCACTCGCGAGTGATCGGTTCCGAAGTGGGAAACAAGACATACGAGACGGTCACGTCATAGTCGGTCGGATCGGGCCGGTCTTCGATCGTACAGGGGACGCCGAACTCGTCGAAAAACGCCATCCATCGGTCGACATCCTGGTCAGCGACCTGGATGAAGATCGGATAGTCATCGTGACCGCGGGCGATCTGATAGCCGCCATTCGTCCAGACGTAGACGCTATCGATCTTCGTATACGCGAACGGCATCCCGGCGAAATGCGGAATGACGTAGGCCTCATCGATCGAGGGGGCTCTCGATCGAGAGATAGTCGCGACCATCTCGTGATAGCGATCTCGGATGGTGTAATCCTCAATGTAGACCCCGTCATCGCGTCGGATGAATCCCGCCTCCTCCAACCGTTCGATCCAGTCGTAGACCCACGAGTAGGAGCCGTCGATCTTCTGGGCGATCCGCCGGATCGAGTCGCCCGGCCGCACCGCCAACATGATTTTCGCCGCCGTTTCGTCGACGTACTCCATCATCACTAGTTATCGGTATCGAATATAACATTATTAGTCTTTCCCCCTTCTTCCGAGTGTTTATCATCTCTATACAGATAGTAACGGATCATTTCGACTGCTCCGAGAACGTTCTCTCTGTTCTGCAGGAGAAAGGAGGTGGCGAAGGATATCACAGAGATCACGGAGGAGCGGCCAACTGCCGGGAAGCCCTCGCCGAGGGCGTGGTGGCGAACTGACGCCTGTTTTTGCGGACACACACCGCCAGCGATCCGGTGTGTTCTTGTCCGGCAGCCCGGAAGCCGGAATACGTGCGCCTTCTTCGGGTCGCCCAAAATCTCCATCCCGAGGTGCCCAGTGGAGGGACCTATCGGTCGTGTCTCTCTTCACCTTGGTACTAGGTCGTGACCCGTGGCTTTATTGACGCTGGCGGGGCGTGTGCGAGTAATGACCGACGTGGAGGCGACGACTGCGGAACTCCTCGCGGAGAAGCCGGATCTCGAAGATGGACTAAAAGAACTTCTCGACGTGGACGCTGCGGAGGAGACTTGGACCTTTGATGACGTGCCCTTCGATTCGGGAACGTTCGGGGAGTTGGTGTCGCGTAGTGTCGTCGAGAAGCGCGAGGGGGAGTACGCGCTGGCGGATCGTGCGGCTGTGCGGCGTGCGCTGGGTGTGGAGCAAGAGGCTGACGAAGGCAGGGAACGTGACACCACCGGTTCGGCAGGAAGTATCTTCGAGGACATTTCGATGCCGGACCTGCGCGTCGAGCGGCCGGTGGCGACGCTGGGGCTTGTTGGGGCGCTCGCGCTGGTGGTGCTCTTTCGGGTGTTGCCCTGGCCGGCGGTGTTCCGCGGCGAGGATGTCGTCCTCTCGGGGAACGATCCGTACTACTACCGGTATTTGGTGCATCAGATCGTCGAGGCGAGTGCCGGACCGCTGGATTTCTCGGTGTTTGCGTCGTTGCCTAGTGGGGTGAGCCACGGCGAGCCACTTATTGTGGCGACGTTGTCGTGGGTGTCGACGTTGCTCGGAGGTACGTCGGCCGTCGGTGGCGTGTTGGCGTGGTTCCCAGTCGTCTCGGCGCTCGTGACCGCTTTGCTGGTGTACGTGCTATCGGTAAGGTTGACCGACGACCGCCGTGTCGGGATCGCCGCCGTGGCGCTGCTGGCGATCATGCCCGGCCACGCCTTCCGAACCGGGCTCGGGTTTGCCGACCACCACGCCTTCGACTATCCCTGGCTGGCGTTGACGACACTAGCCGTGGTGTCTGTGGTCGATCGTGAAGAACGAGATTGGCGGACGTGGGCATGGGGCGTCGCGCTTGGGGTTGGTGTGGCGGGCCAGACGCTGGCTTGGGAGGCCGGGCCGCTATTGCTCGTACCGCTGGGAATATTCGTGATGCTGGCGGTACCGTCGTGGGTTCGTGCTAGTAGATCACCCGTTCATGAAGGCGCCGTGTTCGTCGGCGGGTTGGGGCTGGCTACGCTGGTGGTGCTCGGAACACACGTGAGCTGGGGCTGGCATACACGAGTCGTCGCCTTCGCGCCGCTGCTATTGTTGGTCGAGGCTGTCGTGATCGTCGGATTGGGGGAAGCGGCGAGGCAGTTCGAAGTCTCGGCGCGGCCGCTGATGGGTATAGAAGTACTCACGTTTCCCAGCGGATTTGCTGTGTTGTGGTTAGTGTTTCCGGACTTCGTCAGCGAACTTGGGCGTGGCATCGATTTCTTGATTTCGAAAGGCGGAGTCGCCGAAACGATGTCGATTGTGTCGGGGGATCTCGGGGCTATCATCGGTCCAATCTTCCTGTTCGGGTTCGCGCTCTTCCTAGCACTGCCATACATGGGATGGGCGACCTGGCAGTGCTACAGTGGAAACGAACCGGAGTGGCTGGTCGTCAGCATCTACGGATGGTGGTTCCTTTTACTATCAATGATCCAGATCCGCTTCGCTGGACAGCTAGCGCTGTTCGCAGCATTGTTCGGGGGGCTCGGGTTCGTGCACGTCGCCGCGTGGGTTGATCTGACTATGTATCCACAGCCGTTCAGCGGCGGGTCAAACGAATCCGAAAAACATGGCATTTCCACGAGCGAAGACGCGGACGAAACTGACGATCTAGAATGGCCCGAACGACGACGGGCGTTGTCTTTGATGGGGTTCGGATTGGGCGTCGGTTCGCTTGGAATCATCAACACGCCAATCAAGCACTCCCAACTGCTGATCGACGAGTCGACGTACGAGGCCACGAAATTCATGCGGGAATACTCTGAGGAACGGGGTTGGGAATATCCCGAGAATTACGTGTTCAGCGAATGGGGACGAAATCGGGTATACAACTGGTTCGTGAATGGTGAATCAGGGAGTTATCGATATTCTCAACAGCATTTTACTGATTTTCTCAGATCTAACCGAGACGAGTTTTGGTATCAAAAATTGATCAAAGACAACAAATACGGATTTATTGTTGTTTCATCAGACAATATAAGTGGAGGCCTATCCGAGTCTCTATTTAATCAGCTGTATAACCAGGGGGGAAGTCGAACAGGACACTACCAAGCAATCTGGACAACAGAAAATAAGAACAAATGGATCTACGTCCCCGTCAAGGGGGCCATCGTAACAGGCAAAGCTGAATCACGTGAGTCGATGACTATTCGAAAGCAGGTGGAGATCAATAATGCATCTTTTGAGTACCAAAAAGAACCAACACCGACAGAGACAGAATGGTATGCTACAAGAGTAGCTTACCCGGGAGAATATATTGGTCCAGACGGTCCTAAAGAAGTATCCACAGAAGATATTTCGGATGGTAATTTCGTTTCAAACAAAGGAGACAGCGCATACTGGCCGATGAATTCCGGACGCGGAGACTACATATTCGACGTAGAGGGTGGTCACCACGGGGAGATCTATAGTGCTGAATGGAGCGAAGGCATCGAACAAAAAGCGCTCCGATTCCGAGGCTCTGGAGGAATACGTACAGATACTGACGACCTGACCTTCAGAAACGGATTTACGGTTGCTGCGTGGATCACATTGACTGATTCGTCGAAGAACTGGCCCGTCGTGATCGGGAAAGGGCCGTCACCCAAAACCGGACCACAGGAGCATACGTTTGTTCTACGGAATGATCGGGAAGGACCGTTTCGATTTTCGATCGTGGCCGGAGATTCAATTTACCGACTTACTACGGATATAACATCACAAGAGTGGCATTTCGTTGGCTTGGTATACGATGGAAATCAATTGCACGCGTACGTGGATGGAAACTTGGTTGGGAGGAAAATCGTGACAGGCAGATTAAAACAAAACGATTCGCCAGTGACGATCGGACGGATGGGTGGTGCGAATAGTTGGTTTGGACATATTGACGAAGTTCGCATCGACGAGGATGCCTGGACAACAGAAGAGATTCAAACCCTCTACCAAGAAAAGAAGAGATGAGTTCAGCTTGATGAGTAAGCACATGCACCATTGGTACCCCTACATCTTGGAAATAGTTGATACAGATGAATGATCCAGTTGAAGTGGCTGTGCTACTTAACGGTGCCCGTGAGGGGAACACGCCACTTGAAACGGTTGCAAACTCAGAAGACGAGCGAGTAGAAATCAATATTGTTGTTTGGAAAGAAGTTAATGGAAAGCCATATGGATTAGATGTTACAGATTTAGGTGCGAAATCACGTTTCGATCTAGACGGATATCGAAAACTTTGGCAGTATCTCTCCGAGAAACGTCCCGATATTCTCCACGTTCATCCAATAGCAATTGGGACTATTGCGACGGGAATGGCTCGAAGTCTCGGCATCCCTGTTGTAACGACAGAACACAATTCGCATACCCACCATGGGAAAATTAAAAAGGTGGTCAATGGGATAACCAATGCGTTCCGGTCAGTAGTCGTCAGCAATTCACAAGCCACTGCCGACTCATTTTCGACCTGGGAACAGCGTCTGTTACAGCTTGCGGATACGAATCAGATTGTCATCCCATACGGGCCGAATATTGCTCGCATCGATACCTGTCGCCGAGAAGGATCAGCCCCGAAATTACCAGAAGGTACCATCATTGGAGCTGGAGGACGTCTTTCTGCCCAAAAAAATCTTGCCACGCTCATTGATGCATTTTCGTGTATTCAATCAAAATATTCCAGTGTCCATTTAGTCTTTACAGGCGAAGGCCCACAGCGGGAACTACTCGAAGAGAAAGTACGTAGCCACGGGTTGACAAATAACATTCATTTTCTTGGCTGGTTTCCTAGCCAAAAAGACGTATTTAGTTTTTATGATGCGATCGATATTTTTGCATTTCCGTCTCACTACGAAGGCTTTGGTATGGCAAACGCGGAAGCGATGGCTGCCGAAACACCAGTTGTTTGTAACGATATCCCGGTTCTTCAGGAAGTAGTCGGTGACGCGGGGATTCTTGTTGATGCCACAGACGAAAATGAACTGGCAGATGCCTTAGAACGGTTGATCGAAAACCCGGACCTCCGTTCTGAGCTCGGTGAGAGAGCGCGAAAACGAATTGAGGATACGTATTCTATAACGCGATCGGCAAAGGAATACGCAGACTTATATTGTGATATAGCAGGTCGTGAGTGACGAATTCTCGTCATGACGTTTTACTCAGTAAGCGATAGCGTTCAGATTAGAGTGAAAAAACAAGATATTGCTTGAAAGACCTGAATTAATGCCACCAAATCATTTGTGAGTGGACGTGCCGGCTGTTGGCGGGAATCGTGAATAGAAATGTCCTCTCGTAGACGGGCTCACTACGATGAGAGATCTCTAGCAGTGAATAATCTATATATCCCCATTTGAATTGACAGTAGAAGGTTCTTTCACAGAATATTATCAAGGATAATACACTAGGATGGATCAAAACCTTTACACTCAACCACAAGAACGACTATACACCTTGTTTAGTGCATTTATATCCAAGTTAAATGAGGTCTTCAAAAGATACCGGAACAATAGGTTGAAAGAGATTTGTTTCTTTACTCAAGAGGATTATATTGTTCTATTTTTCATAATGCTCATCCCAGTTTTTCTATCAGCTAGTCATTTTTTCTCACCGGGCATTCCGTACGGCGCAGATGGAATATCGAACCTCCTACCAGTTCTTCATGCACGCCACAGTATAGCAAATGGTGCATTACCAATCTATACAGACCTCTGGTACGGTGGAATGTACCAATTCGTAAATCCACTTTGGAAGGGGTTTTACCCGGGTTGGTGGCCGGTATACATTCCAGCGTTACCTTTGAAAAGCAGTTTGAAGGCTGTCCTTGCAGGCCATATGGCCGTCGCTCCGGCGGTCACATATTATTACGCTCGAAAAGACGTTGATATGACGTTGGCTGCAGGATTTGCTATTGCTTCTATAATGCCGATTGCGGCATTTCAAGGCCACTATCAGAAGATTCTTGCGTACCCTTGGGTTCTTTTGTTACTCTTTCAACTGACTCCAAACCGGTTAAATCAGCAAACTATGTTCCGCGGAGCGATCGCTGGCGTTTCCCTTTCAGTTTTGCTTTTGACTGGCGGTGGTTACTGGTTTTTCTATTTCGGCTTGTTAACCGGCATTTTTGCATTAACACTCTGGAATAACAGGTACATCATGGGTCTTTTAATTGGAGGCCTTCTATCACTTCCGAAATTGGCATTATCTATATTACCTGTTATAATTCGTGATATCTCTCGACCCCCCGTTGGCAGTGGTGTTTCTCTGGGGAAAATCCTGCCAAATCTCATCGGGTTCACTATCGAGTTGTCATCGACACCAGCTATTCAATGGACTATGCGTCGCGAGTCTTATGCAGTTATTGGTGCCCCGCTTGTGGGATTAGCAGTCTTTGGATTTTTATACAATATTTATTATAAAGAAAACAACAGGAAATGGTGGATCGCTTGGAGTACTGCCACAATTGGCAGTATTCTACTAGCAATAAGTTTTCAACCGCTTTACCGCCTTCCGATACTTTCCACATTTCGAGTAACACCCCGCGCATTGATCCTCCTCAGCACTCTTTGTATACTCGGGGCGTGGACTTTCATTCACAAAGAATCTATATCAGATATCAAAGTAGAATTGGTCTCAGTACTGATTATGATTTCTTTAATTACATCAGGTATTGCTTGGGTTCAGGTAGACAGTGGCCAGGCAATAGATGTCTACAATGGAGAACAAGTTGCAGACAAAATAAACGAGTCTGGTTGTGATTCTGCTTGGATTGAGGTCTCGGCACCAACACGAGATGGCGGTATCGCTGGATTAGCACATGCACTAGAGACGCAACATGTGTTGACAAAACACGGTATATCGTTACAAGGTGCATACTATGGGGAAATTGGTCAACAATTCTCCGTCCGTGAGAAAAATGGTAAGGTCACCTTTGATGCCTTAGCTATTGGTCGGACTATCTCCAGTAATGAATCAGTACCACTCTCTGGAGGAACATCAACTGTCCGAGGAGAAATTAAGGGGTCTGAACTATCACTGATCTATACCCAAGAACCAAATATCCATGTGTACGAGGTTGATAATCGCTGTGCGTAGTGATTTCAAAAATAAGAAGCATCCACCATTCATTGATCTACATACAATATAGATGATTACAAGATAAGGTCCAAAAGAGCCATAAAAATGATTATATACGATCCTATGCAGTCCGGATTCCAGTCGCAGTAGTAAAGGCAAATGTGTACATATATTCAATTACTATATAATAATACTATTTTGTATTTGAACCACTGTCCGACAATAGTAGCCGTACTAAATCTCGGAGTAACGAATGTCGCCAAGGCGTTGTAAACGCCTTCCCTATCTGGTCCAGCGTGATGGGTTCGTCCTCCCTACAGACAGTAACTGAGGAAACCCTTTGTGAAACGGCCCACATGGTTTCCTTCAGAGTCACCCAAGCGCTAGTAACTCGCGAAGACTGCCAAACGGTCGAGAGTGGTACTGACGACCCATCAAGCGTAACTTGTGACGAAAGCGCCAACCTGTCTGGGTGGTGATCAAGCAAAACCGTCCACGAAAGCGCGAACACAATCCACCAGAATCGCGTAACTGGCGCAGGCTGAAACTGGACCTGTACGAACCAAGCGCCGAACAGCACGGCGGTCCCAAACTCCCAACCAGCAAGATCATCGGATCGACTGTGAATGACACGGGTAAAGAGAATAGGCCAGTCAAGGAATAGAAGAACAGAGCCAGCGACTCCAAGAACACCAAATTCGAGCCAGTGGGATAGCCAAATATTGTGAACTTCTCGAGAAATGCCGATGGGCAGATCGGCAAGATATACGTTCGCCGAAGACATGCCGCCGCCCAAAGGGAATGTCCGGATGCCATCGATTAGCGCTTCATAATACATTGGTATCCGATGGTAGAAAGCAGCTTCATAGATCTTCTCCCAGAAAGCATAGATTCCGTAAAGGCCGATACATCCGGCCACCACGGAAACAAGACCGTAGAATCTACTTGGATAGCGTGACCGTTCAACCATCCACCAGCCGAAAAGCCACGCGGCAATGACGAGCATGACTTTCGCGCCATTTGAAGGTCCGAGAAACACAGTAAATAGATGAACGGTAGACAACATTGCTAGAAGTTTACGACACTCATCATTAAAATTATTTGAAAATACAAGTCCGAAGTTCAATATCGCTGCAGCACCTGTCAACATAGGGATTAAATTGTGGTTACCATAGGCAAGCTCAACTACAAGTGAGCCGTTAATGATCGCAACGACCTCGCCGATCACGCTAATACTATTCAGTGAAAGAACAAGGATAAGCACAACCCACCATCTAGTGGTGAGATCGCGAAACCCAAGTAAGCAGGCAGGCATAACCATGAGTAAAATAATGTAATATTGACCACTATCAAGTAGAGATTCCAACGGGAATGGGCTGTTAACCGTTGATAATGTAATTGCAAGACAAAATATGAGAAGTCCAAGCAGATATCGAGTTGTCGGACCAACTATAATAGTATTAGTCCGAACTGCGTACAACAACACAACAATCGGGAAAAATACTGTCCACGGAGCTAAATTTTTGCCTGCAAGCTGGACGAAAAACAGTGGGCTGGCTGCGGTAGCAAAAAGAAGTAAGGCACGTTCAATTCGAGACGGATTCGTGGGCATATGCGTTCAAAGTTCAGGGCCCCCAAAGATTGTTTGCTTTATCTACATCAGAATATGGAACTGTCTAGTTGAGGGATTGAGAAGCGAGGAGGTCGTGATGAGTTCTGTCCATGAAACTCATGGACCATTTCAGGGAACTGTTAGATGTGGAAAATCAAGATAGTTGGAAGAACGAGTGAACGCTGACTCCCGTGCGCTGTTTCGAGTTTCGACTTTCTCAAAGGGTCGGTCATTGGGTGATGTTGAGGCTCTCTTTGACTGACTAAATATTCGATTGCTATCATCAGGCAGTCTGGTAATAGGAAAAAGAACTTGCTATGATCCAACGACCCATCGACAGTAGCGCTATCGGTGAGTCGCGGTCGATGAGAAACAGATCAAGGGAGACGGCGAAAAGAAGTGGCTCTATGCCGCTTCGATACGGAGTCGAAACTGCTGTTGGAAAAAGATATATTCAACCGCCGCAGGACAGACTCCCCGGCGTTAACGAGAGCAAAATATTCGTTTGCACAACAAGAATCTCCGATTTCTGAGGACAGCGTTCCTGCATCGATTCACTGAGAAAAACGATGTCGCAAAGACAGAGTTTCTCGTCAATACTGATGGATGGATATCTGACTGCCCTCTCTTGTCACGATCTGGGGGGTCATCCCAACTCCCACGACCGGAATCTCATAGAAAATAGCTTCAGATAGTCATGGCAGAGGATTTATTTGATTTTGAATGAAGTTTAGAATCCCAAAACCCATTCGTTAGGTATAGAATATTTAAATGGTGATTTATATTTAAAATTAACTTACGTATCCCAAATCCTCCAACCGATTCTCGACCGTCTCTTCAGGTACCTTTTGTTCTTCTCGTTTCGATTCGCCAGTGATTATCTCTCGACGCGGATTCTTCTCATAAATATGCCACGGGACTTTAGTAAGCTTTTCAGTGTAGATCCCTGCAGGGTGGCCCCAGTCACGGATCGGGATCGGGTACGAGGGTTCCCCAACCATATTCCCATGATCAGACGTGACAACAGTACGTCCATTAAGTTCACTCATCAATTTTTTAACCGAGGGGAAGGCACGTTCTAAATTTTCTGTATAAGCTTCCCAAATTTCTTCTTTAGTAATTTCTGTGTTTCCGAGCATCTTCTTTGACCAAAGGGAAAGTCCTTGATCGGCATCATCGAGATGCGCCTTATCCAGGTGGCCTTTATCTTCTTTCATTGATGACTCAATAAATGGGTAATGGGGTTGAATGAAATGTATCAATAATCGCTTGTTAGGAAATCGTTCATACGCGTCCAGTGCCCAGTCTGCTACAGTTTCCGGGAAGACGGTGCCAACTTCTTCATCCCAGCCATCTTCTTTCCAAACATCAATAACACGATGGAATTCTACGTTAATATTTTCTTTATTCATATACAATTGAGGGTTTGCGGTTATATATACTGTATCTGTCAACTTTCGGTTACTCATATTCCCCCGAAGAAACTCAACCGTAGTCGACCCGCGTGAGTATCTATACCCAAGCTCTCCTGGAAGTTTTTTATATCTTTCTTCCAACATATCATACCTGCACCCGTCTAACAAGATGAGGTTGTCCCAATCTTCATCAAATATATCAATACCGCTTCGGTTGTAAGTATGGAAGTATAATCGACGATGGAAGAGACGATTTGCTTCCCGTAAAAACAATGCAGGATTAGACAATCCACGTCGGATTTGAGCTAATGAGTACATTTACTGAGGATAATGTGAGACAAAGAAAAAAGATTTATCGTTTGATTATTTGATCGAATGAATGACATAGACACAGTCTGATGCCGTGATTAGATGTATGATGATCTCTCATTCCTATTGTTAGCAACGACAAATGGCGCTGAACACGAAACGAAGAGTAGTTTATCTCTCTAGAACACACATGGTAAATATAATAATATCGCAAACAATATACGTGGGCACATTAGAATGAAAACAGATTCGGCTTAGTTAAAGACAGATACGAACGCCCCTCGGAGGAAACTCACGACTTCTCTGGCATTTTCTTCGATATTTTCGTTTATAGTAGAAAGGACCGTGACATATATGGCCCCCCCGATAGCGATAAGGCTCAACAGGGCGAATAGATTCGGTTCTAAATAATTGAGTTTTGCAAGGATATAAACTACACCCGACATTACCGTTCCAGAGATGATCTGATGAGCAACCATCTTGTCAATAAATATATCATTATATATTTTATTACAGAAGTATAGATATAGTGTTATTCGAATTACCTCAGCTACGATCGTTGCAGCAACGATTCCCAATAGTGCGTATCTCGTACCTAAATAAAAAGCAAGCAATAAGTGGATTGATATGGTTACAAGATTTACCCCAGTATTCAATCGGGGTTTGTCTATACCATCAAAAAATCTAGCAAACGGGATACGATACGTATTTACTACCTGAAACAACCCCAAACCAATGAGAACAGGCAAAGCACTTGCGTAGTTCTGACCGTAAGCAACAACAAGAAGTTCCTGGCCAACTACAAGAGAGCCAAAAAATATTGGGATGGATAAGAGGCCTGCATATCCAATTGAACGTCGTAACCCAGATCTGGCATCTTCATTTATTGACGAAAGTCCGCTCGTTTTCACTAAAAGAACATTACCCAGACTGACTGGGATGAATATTGCTGGCGTTGTCAATTTAAGCGCAACCTCATAATAACTCACAGCTGTCCCTCCCACCAAAATACCAATCAACAAAACGTCGGCTCTGGAATAAAATCGCTGAAAAAGGACATTTGGGATACTCCATCTCGCAAATGAGGCCGTTCTTTTGATTGTTCGTTTCGATGGTAGGTGTGGCCATATACCTGATATGATAGATACGGTGACAGCCATTATAACATTAGAGATGACGAACCCTGCAAATAGACCGGCAATGCCGAACCCATTCGCTACTAAAACGATTTGGATCGTGACTCTTCCAATGTTTCGAATTGTGTTCATCCACATCGAAAGACCAGGATAACCGATGCCGGCGTACACTTGACTAGTTAGAACAAACAACCCCGACGTTGCGATTATGCCGACCATCCAGTAAATATATTCAAATGGAATACCGATAGATTGCTCTAATCCAACAAAATACGCCACACTAACCAAAGCCAAAAGGAATAGTACAAATATCAGGTTAGAGAATAGTCCGAGGCCAAAATAGCCTTCAGGATCAACCCCCTCCTCGCTTATTCTTTTTTTAATTGCCTTACCCAGTCCTTCGATAACTTGTTGAATGATTTGAGAAAATGCGATTATGAAAAAATAAGTTCCGAGATTCTCAGGCGGGACAGTCCTAGCGAAATATACGATACCAATAAATCCAGAGAGTAAAAGCGTGATTCTAGCACCGACAGAGATTATTGTTTCTTTTGATAGGTTTAATGATTTAGTAGATTTCATATATTCTATATTTATTCATACTCAGGATTAATTTTCGTCTGTTCGTGAGCTTTCTCTACTACACTTCGCATCTGAGTGCGAAATTGATCGATGTCATATTGTTGGGCTATATTCTGGAGATACTCGTCATCCCAATCAACTCCGTCCTGTTGAAATGATCGTATAGCAGAGATGATGTTTTCAACGCCTCGTGCATAAAGAATCCCGTTTTTCCCATCCTCAATCTGATGCTGCGTATATCCTTCAGCCACACCGATTACTGGCGTCCCAGAGGCAAAGGCCTCAACAGGCACGATACCGAAGTCCTCTGCACGGGCGTTGAACAAAAACGCCTGTGCCTCCCCGAGTCGGCGACGCTTTTCGTCCTCATCAAGGTAACCGACAAACTCCACGTTGGGCGGAGCCATCCGTTCAAGCCGGTCTCGCTCAGGTCCATCCCCCCCAATAACAAGACGCTCGTCAAGACTGGTAAAGGCACGAATGATCTCATCAATGCGTTTCTCTGCGCGCAGATGTGAAAAAGTGAAAAAATAGTCAGCGGATTCACGAGGGCCGTATGAGTTGACGTCAATAGGCGGATAAACGATTTCAACGTCTTGAACGCCCCAATACCGCCGTATTCGACGGGCAACGAGTTCACTATTGGCAACCCAAACATCTGGGTATGGAACTGTCTGAGCATATAACGTCCGGAGAACGGTACCATAAAGTTTCCCTGCCAGGGTCTGCCCAGACTCGTGAAACCGGTGATAGGCGGCATAGGGCGTGCTGTGGACGTACCGTACGATAGCCTGTGTATCGCGGGGGACGTACCAGCCAGGATTATTGCCACTTTCGATTACTACGTCAGCGTCATGCAACTCAGGGACGTGCTGCCAAGCCAAAGAGAAATATGCATCGCGAATGGCCGACGAATGGTGACTGAGCCAACGGGCGATCGGTGCATCAAACAGTTCAATCGCATTGATATCGTCGGCCACGATCCCCGGAACGTGGAAGCCAACATGTAACGGGCAATCGAAAGTGCGTGCAGCTTCTTCTGCCACAGTGAGAGCACCACCGCGGTCAAGCGATTCTGAGTGTGCAATTCTGACGTCCATTCGATATTCTATCCACCCATTCTATAAACAAGCATTAAACGGTTTCTGCCGAAACGTGGGTGAGAATATCAGTGGACGAATATCTGCTTATTACTAAACCAGTCCATTTATCGGGATTGTCGAATTGGACCAGATATGAACATCCTCTATATTACGGTGGATGCTCTTCGAGCTGACCACGTTAGGGAGGACATCATGCCCTTCACTCGTTCGTTCTTTGACGACGCGGTCGAATTTACCGAATGCATCGCTAATGGTCCTGGAACACCATGGTCGTTTCCAGCACTACTCGCAAGTCGGTACGCAGGTTCTACCGAAGGATTCGGTATTCCAGGAGAAGAAGATCCGCATCCGACTTTGGCTGAGGTAGTGTCCGAAGAGGGGTATTCGACGGGAGGTTTCACAGATAATCGGTTCGCGTCGAGTGCCTACAACTACGACCGAGGAATCGACGATATGCGTGATGCCAGTGCTACCACGTCTTGGAAAACATTCAAGCAATTTATCAGAGAAAATCTTGACCACGAGGGGATACTATTCCAGTCGCTTCTCCGCGTGTACCATCTCATAGATAACGCCTTCGTTACTGCAAGTGATAAAGAGAGTCGCTTTGTGCGGGGAGAGGTCCTTGTAGATGATCTACTTGACTGGTCTCGTGAACAAGAGAAGTGGTTTTCTTGGTTGCACCCGATGGATGTCCATGCTCCCTACGAAGCACCAGACGAGTATCAGAGATTATTTTTGGACGAGCCAATAGATAGGGTTCAATCTCAAAAGCTCGCCAGAACTGCCGTACATCACCCTGAAGAGATGAATGATAAAGATTGGAAGCTCCAGAAACAACTCTATAAGGCTGAGTGTCGATATCTTGATAACCAGATAAAGCGGCTATTCAATACTCTCTCGGACCGCAACGAACTTAACGAAACCATTATCGTATTTACTGCAGATCACGGAGACATGCATGGTGAACACGGACGTGGCGGTCACCCACAAGAATTCTGGGAAGAGGTTATCCGTGTCCCCCTCGCGATATCGCTTCCGAAGCAGGCGGCGACGAGAGTTGAAAATCAAGTTTGCTTAGTTGATCTCCCGCCAACGATACTTTCTCTTCTCGATGTTGATGTTCCATCACAGTGGGATGGTGATCCACTCATCAGGGAAGAAGAATGGCAATCCCCCGATCGGGAATACGGGTTTATCGATGTTGGTGCAGAGCTAGATCGTGAACATGCTGGTGTGCGACGTACTGACGGATGGAAGTTACTCCGTCATCAGGGTGACCAATATCTTTTTGATATTTCTGAAAATCCTGAAGAAAGCGAAGAGCAAAATCGGATTGACGATGAACGAGAAATCTACGAGTTATTGAGTTCGACACTTGACGAACATTTAGATCAGATGCAACACCGGCGTGCTCACGGACAGACAGCCGTCGAAGACGAGGAAATGATTGAGGACCATCTTAAAGAACTCGGGTACTTAGAATAGTTATATACTAGATAGTTGCGGGACTGTTGACTTGATTTACCCCACTGTAGATATACTTGAATCGGCGACGTTCTTGTCAAGGAGTTATTATAACTGCATTTGGACGGCAGCCGGCGAGTTCTAATCTGAACGTTTTTGTGGTATGATTCGAGCCTCACTTGTATAGACCAGAACTGCAAGAGGGCGGATAATCAATAGTGTGTTATGTAAACACGGCGCTAAGTGTGTTTCATGAGAGGTCCCCCCACTCATAAGTCTCTTTCACGATCGATAGTCAATCAATCCGAACCCGGCGATTTTAGAAGGGATATGACTCGTTAACATAATGAGTTGGAATAGGCTTATGAGAACTCCACCAGAGATCAAGTGATACGGATTAGTGTAGTGATTTACCGGTATCCGTCGACCCCCGGGTCGACGTCATCCGGAAATAATCTACACTAATCCGTATGAGTCATTTCACGCCACGATTTCAGTACCAATATCCTCAACATAAAATCGCACTACATGGACCAACCACAAACATCATCAGTCCTAAGCAATCCCGGAGAATATTGGCATCCATGGATGTGTGAATATCAAAAGTCGACAATAACACTAATGATTGGGTTATCCACCCAGATCTGTCAGATTATTGTGCCACAGCGGGGCACTTGGTATTCTGGGAGACAAACTATACAAGGGATTCAGTTTTCCGGATCTGAGTCGTGCAACCCACCACACAAACCGAAGCGTCTCTATAGCTGTGGACGAATCGGGTGCCATCAGTTTAATCATGACTAAACAGGAGGAAGTGAAGAAAATCGTCCGGCTCATCGGAGATTGTAGTTGATTTACTGAAATAAAAGGGTATCAAATGAATTCACAACGTATCCTGCAGGTAATCACCCGGTCAGAGTGGGGTGGAGCACCCCGTGTCGTCGAATCGTTGGCAACCCAGATCGACGACGTTGCTGCCGTGGCTTGCGGCCCGGGTGGACGACTGATTGACCGGCTCGAAAACGAAGGTGTGTCGGTACACGTCCAACCCCACCTACAGAGTACTCCTCATCCCAAGGACGTGCTCGCGTACCGTGACCTGCGCCAGTTGATCGACGAGGGCGACTTCGATCTCGTTCACAGCCATAGCACCAAGGCGGGAGCACTCGCCCGCATTGCCGCATCGCGCGCTGGTGTCCCGAGCGTCTTCACCGTTCACGGCTGGGGATTCTACAACACGGAATACAGTGTGCTCCGCCCGCTCGTCATCCGTGGCGAGCGGTTTCTCGAACGACGTACTGAAGAGATCGTTTGCGTTTCCCGTAACGACCGCCAACAGGGGCAACGCCACGAAATTCTCTCTGCGAACGAGGGGACAATCATTCATAACGGGATTCCACCGTTGGAACTCCCGTCCGATCGAAAGACCCTCCATGACGAGTACAGAATCGATCGAAACACGCCAATCATCGGATCTATCGGACGGATTGCCCCTCAGAAGAATCCACTCGCGAACCTCGAAACCGCAAAGCATCTCCGAGAGCAGGGCCACGATGTCGCGACAGTGTTGATCGGGAGTGGACCGCTCGAGGAACGGTGCCACCGATATATCGACGATCATAACATGAAGAACACGTACATGCCGGGATTCGTCGAGGACGCACTGGAATTCCTCCCTGATTTCGATGTCTTCTTGTTGCCGTCACGGTTCGAAGGATTTCCAATCACTGTCCTAGAATGTATGCATGCCGGTGTTCCCCTAGTCGCCAGCGACGTTGGTGGCGTTGCTGAAGCAATTGACGACGGCGAAACCGGCTTTGTGGTCCCTCCAAACACGACCGATGGACTGTTTGTCGATCGCGTCGAGACTCTGATCGAAGACCCCCAGCGACGACACGAAATGAGCCGACGAGCACAGGCGGTAGCCGCCACACAGTTTACAGAGGAACGAATGGTGTCAGAATATCAGGAAGTCTACCAAACAATTCTTTGACCGCCTTGTAGCAGTCCTCTGTTCGAACCCACAACCAGGCGGCTGCAGATAAGCACTGAGTGAAGAGCCCGTTCCTCCCCACTAATCAGCGGAACCCTGGCGGAATGAAAGGGCAAATCAGTTCCGGGAACCCTCATGAAGCAAGCACTGCAGAGCCTGAAGGCTCGAAGCGCGCAGCGAGTGCGTGGCCGAGCAAAGCGAGGCCACGTTCACTCGAACGGGGAGCGAAGCGATCCGTGAGAGTCGCGGGACCGGAACTGACGAGGGCTTTCAGGGTGGCCACAATCACTTCGAATCCGCATGACAAGATCTCATGCAACCTCCATACTGGGCGAAGCGCTCCTAGAGCCCACAGCACGAACCAACGACATCAATCATAATGGTCAAATACACAATAAATACTAGCACGCCACCACGTCAGCTTGCTCAAACTTCCACCGACCCACGCTCCGCAGGTACAGGTCGAACACCCACTCGGGGGCACTCTGGGAATACAGCCCGTGGTTCGTCAGCGCCAGCGACACGTCCCCCAGTCGACACCGGAACGCGGCCAGATTCGTCGAGAAGTACAGGTGCGAGTGGCCATGCACCACGTCGAAATCTTCCGCCGAGAAGAGATACCGCGCCAGCCCGGGACTGATGTTGTTGCCCAGCGCGGAAAACGCGGGATCGTAGCGCACCACCGTGTACCCCGCACACGCTCCTCGACGTGTGGCAACGACTCGTCGTGACGGATCGTCAGCAGCGTGACGTCGTGACCCATCGCGGCCTGATCGCGACACATCGCGTGGACGTGGTAGGTCCCGCCGCCAGGGACCTCGGGGTAGACCTTCTGGGCGACCCGCAGGATGCGCATACGTGGACATCCATACCCGGCAGAAAGAACATACCGGTTCGGTCGCCTCACCGTTATACAGTTCTGAAACTATAGTATTAGCCATGACGACGATCATTCGCGACGACGAGATCCACGATGGCTCGCCACGGGTAGCGGGGACGCGAATCACGGTCTTGGATTGTAAGCGACGGGTGATCGACTAGGACGAGGACCCACACGTCGTCGCGGGCGAGTACGAGATCTCGATGGCAGCGTTGTGCACCGCCCTGGCGTACTATTACGACGACCACCGTGAGGAACTCGCGGATCGGGAGCGCGCCGACGAGTCGGCACGTCAGGAGGGAGAACGCCGGATCCGGACGCTCGTCGCGAACGGGACTGAATCCGTCGAAGAAGCCGACTGAGGACGGATGCAAATTCTCGCCGAGACCAACGTCCCAGGGATTTGTTTTGCATCCGTAGCGATGGACAGTGGTCGTTCATCCCCGTAGGACCATGGCGGCGTATGCCTTTGCGATACGCTTCATCGTTTCAGCCCCGAATCGCGCATGGACGTCTCGAATGTCGTCGTGCGCGATCCGTTCGGTCGTCCACGGTTCGACGAACGAGCGCTTGAGCAGCGTCCCTTCGACCGGTTCGTCAGTCTCCACTTCGACTGCGTACCGTGTCTCCCCAAATCGCTCACTTCCAGTGATCGCAGCTACTGTATAGCAAGTCCCGTGATCGGGACAGTCCGAATCGGAGATGATGACCGCCGGTCGCGACGGTCGTCTGTCGTGGGGATCCGGAATCGACACCACGTCCCCGTGACGATACGCCATCGACGTCACTCCTCGCGGTCGATCGTCTCGTCGTCTGTGAGCTCGGCGACGAGTCGCTCGGCTTTTCGGGTGGGATCTGCAGCCGTTGTGTCAGCGTCGTGTTCAGAACGAGTACGCTCGGTCTGCTCGGCACGCTCCTCACCAATGCTCGGCACGTGCTGTTCCCACCCGGGTTCGGCGTACGCGTCATCCGCGGGTGCATCGTCGAACAATCGAGTCGCTGCGTCGATCGACTCCAGTCGGCGCTGGAGGGTGTCAGCACGTTCGGGTTCGACGTAATACGTGCCGTCTGCCCGTTCGACGAGCCCCTTCTCGAACAGCCGGGTCATCGTTTTTGACGCGCTTGACCCGCTGATCTCGGTGTGATCAGCGATTTCCCGTGGGGTAAAACCGTACTCGCGGTGTTGGACGAGGAAACTTACCGCGCGATATTCGTTCGTGTCCGGTTTCACCGGAAACGGGTCGCCGTCCCGGAGGTCGTTCACGTGGCGCGGCATGGTTGTCATCTTTTGTCACTCTATGTCATTAAGTCTTTCTGCGTAGACGAACGCGGTGTCGTCCCCGAAATGTGGGGCCTGATGCCCGTCGACGTCACTCACTCTGTCGCCTTCAGATTGTGAACGACGTCGAGCCGATCGATTATCTCCGCGGTCGGTTCGATTGCTTCGACGATCGACCCCACGGGCTTGTAGGCCGTCGGTGCCTCGTCGAGCGTCGCCTCGCCAACCGACTCCGAATACACCTCGGCCATCGCCGTCTCGAAGTCCTTGACTGAAAGCGTCTCGTGAGCCTCGCGACGCCCCATCGTCCGGCCGGCCCCATGGGGAGCCGTAGAGTGATATCGCGGGTTCCCCTTCCCGCGAGCCAGCAGCGAGCCCTCGGCCATGTTGAACGGGATGACGAGTCGCTGGCCCTCCCGGGCTGGTGTCGCGCCCTTCCGGATCGTGAGATCCCGGAAGTCGACGTAGTTGTGGATCGACTGGAACCGGTCGACCGGATCAACGTCCAGCACCGCACAGATGGCGTCGCTCATCAGCTCGCGGCTCCAGCGGGCGTACTGCTGGGCGAACAGCATGTCGACGTAGTAGCCGTGAGCCTCTCGACTCTCCAGCCAGTCGAGATCCTCGTCGCGACCTTCGAGAGCTTCCTGCGACCGGGAGAGCGCCCGAAAGACCTCGTCGACTCGCTCACCGTCGAAATCCGCCCGGATGGCCTCCTTGCGGACGTGGGACTCGCCTTTCCCACCGGTGACCCACGCGAAGAGGTCTTCGTCACTGACGGTCTCGGGATCGAACTTCAGATACTCGGCGTACTCCGCTGGCAAGGCCTCCCGGATCGCGTCGGCTTCGCGGTACTGCGTTGCCTTGTCCTGCCAGTACTCGGCGACGGACTTGCCGAGATACCGCGAGCCGCTATGGATGACCAGCCAGTACGCCCCGGAATCACGAGCCTTCGCGAACTCAACGAAGTGGTTGCCGCCGCCGAGCGTGCCCGCGCCGCGAATCACGTAGCCCATTCCCTGGCGCGAGCCAGCGAGCACGCGCCGACACAGCGCCTTGAAGTATTCGTCGTCGTAGCCCTCAAAGTCGAACTCGATCGGGTCTATCGGGCGGCCAAAGCGCTCGCGATACGCTGCGTCGAAGCGGTCGAACACCTTGTTCGCCCGGTCGAACGGGAACTCTTCCACGAGGTGGGGTGCATCGTCGTAGTCGTGGACGGTCCGCCCCATCGGCACGGCCTCGCGCACCCGACGCTCGCGTTCCGGGCCGTCGAGTGGCAGGTCCTCACCGAGGTTCGTCGCGACCATCCCACAGCCGACGTCGACGCCGACGATGTTGGGAACGACTCGATCCGGCAGCGGCATGGTGAACCCAATGGGTGCGCCGGCTCCGACGTGGGCGTCGGGCATCATCCGGATCGGCTCGGTAAAGGCCGGGTGATCGACGAGCGTGCGGACCTGTTCGAGACAGTTGTCCTCGATGAGTGACTCCTCGTCGACGAGAAATTCAGCGGTCGTGTGTTCGCCTGAAATTTCGATTGGCATGGATATCACATCGCTGTTGCGGAGAGAGCGTTCCGGCGGGCGGAAGCTCAACGAGCGGTAGTGTGATTCCTAGCTGGCCGAACTCCGGTATAAAAAGATCGGTGAGATAGGAACATGACAGAGAAAAATCGACGTGCTGCCGACCGGAAGGGAACCAACAACACTCCAGTACTTCCGTCGAAACCGTTTGGACATGCACGCGTCGCTCCGGATCGCCACGCCCGCAGACGCGGCCGCGATCCATTCGATCTACGCGCCGTATGTTGATACGGACTGCTGTAAGTCATTTCGATATCGACCCCCCGAGTGCGGGCGGTCGTACCGGGAAACAGTTACAGCAGTCCGTATGAGTCAACGGCGATCACCTTCGAGACCGAGGCCCCGACGACGGCAGAGATAGAAGAGCGAATCGAGCAGACCCACGAGGCATTTCCCTGGATCGTCTATGAGACCGACGACGAAGGCGTCATCGGCTACGCGACGGCGAGTTCGCTCCGGTCGAAGGAAGCCTACGCCTGGTCGGTCGAGCTCACCGTCTACGTCGATGGCGATGCCCAGGGATCGGGCGTCGGAACCGCGCTGTACACGGCGCTGCTGGAAATCCTGCGCGAGCAGGGCTACGTCGACGCCTACGCCGCGGTGACCGTGCGGAACCAGGCGAGTGTGCGCCTTCACGAGAAGGTCGCGTTCGAACAGGTCGGAACCTTCCCCGCGGCTGGCTACAAGCAGGATTCGTGGCAGGATGTCCAGTGGTGGCATCGACAGCTGGGCGACCGGCCGAGGGATCCGGCCCCGCCCGAACCGATCGCGGCCATCCGGGACTCCCCTGCACTCGAAGCGGCGCTGCGATCGGGCGAGGCAGCGCTCGTGGACGAGTGATACGTTCGACCGAACCGCAGACGTTCTGCGGTGGACCGACGAACGACCAACTACCCGGCGAACGGATCTGGCTCGACCAGTGGCGTGACGTGTTCGCGCTAACAGAACTCACTCCAGGTGCTCCCAGAGTCTCGCCGGATCGGTCTCGTTGAGTTCGGCGTTCGTCTGCATGGTCCGGAGTTCCGCGATACAGCGCTCGGCGACCAGCGGATACACGTCGGCTGGAGTGAACGACTCGTCGAGATCCATCAACTCCTGCCAGTTTTCGGCCCAGATGTCCTCGACGACGCGGGGGTACAGCTCCTCGTTGAGGTGGAGCCCGAATTCGCGACCTTCCTCGAGGAGCAGTTCCCGGACCTGCGTGCGGATCCGGGCCGGCGTGCAGTAGGTCGCGACGACGTACTCCGCGCCCGTCTCGGCTTCCTCGGGACGCTGGCCGAACTGCTCGCGGTTCAACTCCGCGAAGGCCTCGCGGACGGCCTTCACACGACGGTTCGTCTCGTCGCTCCTGACCACGGCTCCCTCAACCCGCACGTCGTCGGCCAGCGAAGAGGTGGGGAACGTGTACGCCTCCGGGTCGAATCCGGGATCGGGCCGATCGACGATCCGCGCCGGGACGAACGCCGCATCTGTCGGCGCGTCCGCAACGCGGATCCGATCGAATATTTGCCACGCGTCCTCGAGAGCGAGGAACCCCTCGAAGGTCTCCGCGTACGGATTCCCCGGCGGCGTCATCGTCTCGATCGCGGCGTACGGGAGCACATCAAACCCGACCAGCGCGGGAATCTCGCGCTCGGTGTACCCGTAGTCCAGCGTCGAGTACACCAGGTTCTCGGCGTAGACGACGAGCGGACCGTCGAACTCGTCGTGGGCAGACCGTAGCGCCGCGGCGTCGATCCCCTCGCGAAGACAGCGGACGGCACGATGGAGCGCCCCGTCGATGTCACCGAGCGGATCGCGATGGGAGCCCCGGGTCGAGCGCCGGGTCCCGAAGACGAGGCTGCCGTCGCCGTCTGCGGCCTCGATGACTGCGTCCGGATACGCGTCGGCGTAGCGGTCGTCGTACAGCGTGAACCGGAAGGAACTCCCGTCGTACTTCTCGAGGAGGCACAGGTCCGGAGCGTCGAAGAACGACAACGGGACAACCGGATGGTCGTGGCGTGGAATCTTCGGGTAGACCTTCATCGGTTGTGATTCGATTTGGTCGGTTTGCTACATAAATTGAAACGTGGCTTTGGGAAACCTATGAGGACATGGCTGGCCCTATGCCTGCTCCCAAAGCTCACCGAATCGCGTCTCTACCCACGGCAACACGATGTCCCGAATCACTGTCGTCAGGTCAGTCGGGAATTCCCGATCCTGTGCGTCCTCCGTGCTGGCGTCCGGCAGCGGATGGAAGTGATCGCGACTGTTGTGATTCTGGTCGTGGCGATCGAACCGAAATCGGCGCAGTTCGCCGATATACGTCTCCAAAGAGGTGACGAGTATTTGCATGGGCAGCGATGAGACCACGGCGTACCAAAGTCGTCGGAAGACCGTCACGGGGAGGCACTCTCTGACGGTCGTCGGAGACGACACCGAACGTCAGTCAGGACGTCACCGACTCGAGGGCGTCGCCCTTGGACCGTGATCCTGCTTGCAGGATACGACACCGCCCTTTACTCGCTGGTTGAAGCGTCGTCTCCGAACAGCGTTGCGTCCATCGACCGCCAGCGACGGAGCGAACACACAAGCGCGTCCAGGCCGACGATCGCGACACCGACGATCCCGAGGAGTTCCAGGAGCGGGTACTGGTCGAAGACGGTGGTGAACTGCTGGATTGCGATGAACGCGGCCAGATAGGCTACGCGACCGATACGTCGACGTGACATACGCCGTGTTAGTTCTTTATACGTATCAGGGCACGGACTGCGGCGGAACGTGTCACAGTGTCCCGTGACGAACGACGGTCCGAGCCCGTCAGGATACGTACCGATGCCGTCGAACGGACACCGTCTACCTGAAACCAGATATGTCTACTGATATACCACGACTCCGGAGTGAGATATTTGGTGACTGACCGTGATGTCCGTTCTATGGCTCGTTCTGACGCCCTCGGATCGATGTTCGAACGCACACGGTTCCGGCGTTGTCCATCCATCCCACCAGTGTATCATTATTTTCCCAGCCCGTCAGTACGTCGTTGTCCATCCACCACATCAGTGG
>NZ_SPQG01000007.1:25359-107309 GCF_004944975.1 Halorhabdus amylolytica | reverse complement strand
TACCAGGGCGTCGTTGTCCAACCACTCTACCAGGGCGTCGTTGTCCAACCACTCCACCAGGGCGTCGTTGTCCAACCACGCCATCAATGGACGCGAGTTTCTCGAAGACGTACTGTAAGGGTGACACGTGAGCGATTCCACCCAAGAGACGACGGCGGGGAACGAGCCGACGATCAGGGAGCAACTGTTTCACGCCGACCTCGAGAGAGAGCCCGGCGACGACAACGTCCATCGCTGGGGCATCGACGTTCATCCGGTCGTTTTCCCCCTTTCTCTGGCATTCATCGCGATCTTCGTCGCCCTCACGGTCGGGTTCGGCGACCGGGCAACCACTGCCTACAGGACCGTCTTCGACGCCGTCAACGCGAACTTCGGCTGGTTTTACGTGCTGTCGGTCAACGTCTTCATCACCGCACTGGTCGCTTTCGGGTTGAGCAAGTACGGAGAGATCAGACTCGGTGGCCCCGACGCTGAACCCGAGTTCTCCACGTTCGCCTGGCTGGCGATGCTGTTCAGTGCCGGGATGGGGATCGGACTCTTGTTTTTCGGTGTGGCCGAACCGATGTACCACTTCCTCTCGGGCGGGGGCTCGTTTTTCGACGTTCCAGCGAGATCACCGGCTGCGGCACGGTCGGCGACGGCGCTGTCGATGTTTCACTGGGGGGTACATCCGTGGGCGATTTACGGCGTGGTCGGACTCGGGCTCGCGTTCTTCTCGTTCAATCGCGGTCTCCCACTCTCGATCCGATCCGTATTTTACCCGTTGCTCGGCGAACGGATCCATGGATGGCCGGGGCACGTCGTCGACCTCGCCGCCGTGCTTGCGACGGTGTTCGGGCTGGCAACGACGATGGGGCTGGGCGCACTGCAGATCAATGCGGGGCTGAACTTTCTGGCCACGAACTACTTCGCGGCGGGCGTTCCCACCGCCACGTGGGCGACCATCGCGATCGTCGTTGCGATCGTCGGCGTCACCACGCTCTCGGTGCTGGCCGGCCTCGAAAGCGGTATCAAGCGCCTGTCTCAGGCGAACGTGGTTCTGATGGGCACGCTGCTTTCGTTCATGTTCGTCGCCGGACCGACAGTGTACTTACTGGACGTGTTCAACAGCGGGATCGCCGCTTATCTGGGGAACTTCCTGGAGTTGAGCTTCTACGCCGAGGCCTTCGCGGGGGAGGGGGCGGGGTGGCAACACGAGTGGACGATCTTCTTCTGGGGTTTCTGGATCGCCTGGGCACCGTTCGTGGGGATGTTCATCGCCCGGATCTCGAAGGGACGGACGATCCGCCAGTTCGTGGCCGGGGTGTTACTCGTCCCGACGCTGTTCTCGGTCATCTGGATGGCGGCGTTCAACGGCTCGGCGCTGTTCGTCGAACTGAACGTCCTGAGTGACGGGATTCTCGGTCCACTCCAGGAACACGGACGGGCCGTCGCCCTGTTCGAGTTGTTATCGTATTATCCACTCACCTTCGCCACGAGTGTCATCGTCACCGCGAACCTGATCACCTTCATCGTCACATCGGCCGATTCGGGCGCACTGGTGACGAGCTATCTGGCCGCCGGAGGGAAGCAAGATACTGTCACCCGCCAGCGAGTGCTGTGGCCGGTCCTGATCGGCGGAACGTCGGCAGCATTGCTCGTGGGCAACGGCCTGGACGCACTCCAGACGGCAGTGATAACGGCCGGCCTTCCCTTCGGGGCGATCATGTTGGTGATGGTCTATACGATCTATCTCGGTCTGCGTCGCGAAGTCGCTATCGAGCGTTCGGACGCGTATCGGGAGGCAGTCGACCAGTCTTCGAACGCCGACACCGCTGGGCCCGACACGTTATCTAACCACGGCCGGCGAGACGACTGATCTTGTCTGTCCCGTGACGTCGGTGGATCGCCGTCGGTGTGACGATTGATCTTGTCTGGCCCCTGTACCGATCGACGGCTGATCCGCTTTCTCTCCGCATCCAATCACGTAACTCTCGGTAGTTCCACGGAGAATACCGCGCCGTCGGGTTCGTTGTCCTCGACCCGGACGGAGCCACCGTAGCTTTCGACGAGAGTTTCGACAAGATACAGCCCGATACCGGTCCCCGAACTCTCCAGACCCTTCTGACCCTTACCGAAGATGGCGTCTCGCTGTTCGGCCGGGATTCCGGGACCGTTGTCCGCGATTCGAACGACGACTGTCTCCGCCCGGGTCGTCGCCGAAACAGTGACTTCCGGGACGTCTTTGTCGTTGTGCTGGATGGCGTTTTTCAGGAGGTTCCGAAACACCGATCCGAGCATACTGCTGGCCTCGACAGTTTCGGCCGGAACACTGGATTCGACAGTGACAACGGCGTCAGGATAGGCCGACCGGACTGCCTCTACTTCGTTGTCGAAGACGTCTTCGAGATCGATGGGTTCCAGTTCGTCCGCCGACGAAAGCATCACGTCAGCCATCTCTCGGGCCGTCCGCGTGAGTTCGACTGCGTGTTCTGCGTTTTCCAGCACTGTCTCGACGTGATCCAGTAACGCCTTGTCGTTCCATTCCTCGGCGATCAACTCAGCGTAGGCTGTGACCAACTGCAGATCGTTTCGGATGTCGTGACGCAGCACGCGGTTGAGCACGTCGAGGTTGTCGCGTTGCTCTTCGATCCGCCGTTCGTACTCCTTCCGTTCGGTGATGTCACGGACCAGGGCGTGCAAGGCTGGCTCACCCTCGTACTCGAAACGACTGAGTTTCACTTTGGCCGGGAACGCCGTTCCGTCGGCGCGTTCGTGGACCCACTCGAAGAACGCCTCCCCCTCTTCGAAGGCCACTTCGACGTGTTCCAGCGCGGCTTCGCGCGATTCGGTCCCGTCAGGCTGTTTCGGTGGGGACAGTTCCCACGGGGTATACTTGAGGAACGAATCGGCCGAATCGACCCCGAACAACTCGAGTGTCCGCTCGTTACAGTCGATATATCCATCCCGATCGAACACCATGAGCGCGTCACGGGTGTCCTCGAACAGGTTTCGATACTTTCGTTCGCGTGCCGCGAGTTCGCGTTCGTGTTGCTTTCGTTCCGTGATATCGACGAGGTACCCGAGAAAATACCCGCTTTCGTAGCCCTCGTCGATCTTCTTGGTGTGTTCTAACACCCAGCGAACGTCCCCATCCGCGGTTGTGACCCGATAGGGTTTCGGATTGATTCGGCTGTCGTCCCCCGAACGCTGCTCGGCGACTTCCTTGAGGAGTCGATCGAAGTCAGCCTCGTAGACGAGGTCAGCGAACGAGACGCTCTCCGACTGGAGTTCCCCCGGCGCATACCCGAGGACGTCCTCGACGTTTTCGGAGACGTACTCGATCGGCCACCCCTCAGCGTCCGCCCACTTGAAGACGACCGCCGGCCCCTCCGTGAACATCTCCCGCTCCTCTTTGAGCGCCAACTCGGCCCGTTTCCTGTCGTCGATGTCCTGATGGATGCCCACAGCCCGTTGTGGCGCCCCTTCGTCGTCCCACTCGACGACTTTCCCCATGGTTCGCACCCACTTCCAGTCACCTGACTTCGTCTTCAAACGGTACTCACACTGATAATACGGTGTCCGACCTTGGACGTGGTCAGCAAGCGCCTCATCGTGTCGCGTCCGATCTGCTGGATGAACGACCTTCTCCCAGTCACGTAAGTGCTCGCCCATCTCGGCCGGCGTGTAGCCGAGCATTTCTGTCAGCAGTTCGTCGCGCTGCACTTCGTCGGTCACCATGTCCCAGTCCCAGATTCCGAGGTTGGCACCTTCCAGTGCCATTTTCATCCGCTCTTTCGTGGTGAGCAGTTGCGCTTCCCGTTCCTTGCGCTCTGAGACCGGTCGGCTGGTGACGAGGATCCCCTCGATCACGTCGTCGGGGTGGCTCCGCATCCTCGATTCGAGCCAGCACCACGACCCGTCGGCCCGTCGAACGCGGATTTGAACGGTTCGTGACCCATCGCGCTCGGCTGCCAGCCCGTCGATCGTCTCGGCGACAGCGTCGCGATCGTCGGGATGGACGTACTCCTCGGCCCGTCGTCCGGTCACTTCCTCCGGACTGTAGCCGAGTATCCGGTCCACGGCGGCGCTGACGTACGTCACCGTCCCGTCTGTGTCCAGGGCCGTCGTTATATCAGGTGACTTCTCCAGGAGTCGGCGGTGCCAGTCGTGATCCCCACCGTGACTGTTTTGCTTCGGGCGCCCGGGACCTGGCATACGTGGGTACGATGTGGCGCGTCCCGGACTTAAAGTGGTTGTCCCCACGGGTGGGGAGACGCCGCGTGGCTTCCTCGAAACTGACGTCCGTGCCGCCATGAGTCCCATCTTCGTCAGGCCGACTGGGTTCCGCCAACCGGGAGTCTTCGTCTGGCCGACTGGGTTCCGCCAACCGGGAGTCTTCGTCTGGCCGACTGGGTCCCTCTTGTGTGAACGCCACCCGGGAATCCGTCACCGGGACCACGCGCGTTTTGAGTGGCCCGGCCCATATTGGCCTCATGAGCGCGGACGGACCTCACCCACAGAACCCCTACGACATGGACGAGACGTGCAAGAACTGCCCGGCGCTCGTCGAGACACGCGAGCAGGTCGTCCACGGCTACGGCGACGTCGCGGCCGACGTGATCGTCCTCGGGACGGAACCGACTGCAGGTGCCGACCGCACGGGCGTCCCGTTCACGGGCGACGAAACCGGCGAGGCCGTCCAGGAACTCCTCGGCGGATTGGGATTCAGTGACTCGCCACCCGAGAGTACGGAACCCGATCTCGAAAACGTCTATCTCACGTACGTCACGCGCTGTCACCATCCCGATCGCGAGGCGACCGACGAGGAGCGGCGCAACTGCGAGGGATACCGGACGGCGGAACTCCGGATGATAAATCCCGAGTTGATCGTCGCCGTCGGCCAGGGTTCCCTTGAAGCGCTGGCTTTCGAGTACACGACCCGAAGCGCCGACGATCTGGACGTCGTTGCCGAACACGCGACGACGATCCGGGGCCGGGGCTTCGAGATCCTGCCCACCCTCCCCCCGGCCGTGGCGACTGACGAACAGTGGAGTACCTTCCGGGAGCACTTCGCCGACGAACTCGACAGAGATTACCGACAGACGAAGGGTCAGCGTCGGAAGTGACACACCGAGTTACTGGGATGGATTCTGAGAGTTATGCGAGCGTTTTTTCGAGCCGAACGGCGGATTTACCGCCTCCCCTGATGGGTTCGAGACCGAGTGCACGGACAAGTCCCCAGGCCAGACCCACGGCCTGTACGTCGTCAGATCACGTTTGACGGAACCCTCTAGGAGTGAAGTCTTCTGACTGAGCGAAGTAGAGTGGGTGATTGACAGGGAACGAAGCTGTCGGCGTCACCCGGAAGGCGATCTACAAGCGCGTGGTCCGCGTCGCCGAGAACATCGATCTCTATCGCGAGGAACGACGCGACCGCCCAGTTCATTCGTCAGACGATGGGCCGCGCCAATCTCTCCAGAGCGAACACCGACATCGAGTACACGGGCCGCCAGCTTGCCGAGGGGGCCGACGACGCGTGGAGGTGACAATGTTGTCTGTCTATGACTACCTGATGTAAGTCTCACCCCAAAACAGCTTTCTGTACGTGCGATAGACATACGTACGTATGTCAGAGACTGAGACCAACGACCCAGACCCAGAGATCGACCGGATCAATCTACGGATCTCGCGGTCGTTTCTCGATGTCGTCGACGAGTCCTGGCGCGAACGGGGATTCAACAGTCGAAGTGAATTCATTCGCTATGCACTCCGCGACGCGGTCAACCACCCCGAAGGGGCAGGGTTCTGGAAGGACCTGGCGATCAGCGAAGCTGATCTCACCGATGGCGACACGATCTCCAGCGAGGAAATGAGGGCGACCTACGGCCACGATGACGAGTGACGACGACGCGTGGGACTGGGCGTTTTCGTCACGGGCGGAGGATCAGTTCGCCCAGCTCGACGACGACACCCAGGAGCGAATTATGGACAAACTCGACGAAGTGGTGTCTTCGGAGTGGCGTGAACCCGGTGACTATCTGGAACCGCTGAGGAACTCTCCGTTCAAGAAACTGCGCGTCGGTGACTATCGTCTGGGCTGTCGTCTCTTACACGACGAACACCTACTCCGCATCGAGAGTGTTCGCTCCCGAGGCGGGGCGTACACGGCCGACGACTAAGTCTTATACGCCACTTGTGACAGGTTCTGTCGAGTTTCGCGATCACCGACATGCCAGCCCGTTGAGCTTCTCATGGCTGTGAGAAGCTTTCTATGACACGTTGCGCCGTCGTTGGAAGATCTGCGTACGTGAAGACAAAGGAGTGCGATCAGTCCAGTTCCCAGTTTTCCGGTTCGGTGGCCAGTTCGCCGACCTCGGCACGAATGTCCGAGAGCTGCCAAACGATGTCAGTGAGTGTGATCATCCCGACCAGTTCGAGGCCGTCCATCACAGGGACCTTCTTGACGTCGTTGTCGGCCATCTGGCCGGCCACTTGCTGGACTGTCGTCGAGGGGGTTGTCGTCACGACTGGATGGCGGGCGAGCTTCTTTGCAGGAATCTCCGCGAACGGTCTCTCTGTCACGTATCCCGCCCGGAGCGCGTCGGACTCGGTGACGATCCCGATCGGATTCCCCTCGTCGCTGAGGACGACCACCGATCCGACTTCGTGTTCGAGCAACTTCCCGACGGCCTCCCGTACCGTCGCCTCGACGGGGATCGTCACGACGTCGGTCGACATCAGCTCCTCGACGAGCATCTGCCTGCCCGGAGTACGCAGTCGAGACGTATAATGGTACTAGGTGTCACGGTAACACCCCACTATGATCGGTTAGTCGAGCGGCGCGTTCAAGGGTCCGCTACGCGAACGTGATGACATGGCTACCGTCGTGCTCCGTGCCGAGGTGCCGGTCGAGGGAGACGCACTGGTCGAACTGGCGGCGGAAACACCGCTGACCGAGGCCGAGGCCGCGGCACTCTATCGTCGCGCACTCGGAGATGTCGCCGAGACCGTCGAGTCCAGTGGAGCCGGGCTGCTCGTCACCTATCCCGGGGACAGCGAGGGGCAACTCAGAGACGCGGTCGAGCCGGCGCTTGGGGACCCCGACGCGGCACGTTTCGAGCCTCAGGTCGGCTCGACGTCGGCCGCCAGGCTGGGAAACACGGTGACACACTTACTCGACGAGGAAGGTGAGACTTCGGTGGGCGTCCTGGATCCGACGGCGGTACTAGTCGACCGGAGTACGATCGATCAGGCGGCGATGACCCTCCGGCGACACGACGTGGTGGTCGGCCCGGCAACAGCCGGTGGGATCTACTACGCAGGGTTCACCGACACGGTCGACTTCACTGGCGTCGACCGCCAGCCGATGGTCGAGACGGTCGTCGAGGCGGCCACCGAGGCCGGGCTGTCGGCTGACGTCCGTGCGCCCATGCCGACGCTCGCGACGCCGATGGATCTACACTCGACACTGCCGATCCTCCGGGCTCGCCGGCAGGCCGGCCTCGTCGTTCCGGAACGGACGAGCGACTATCTAGACGAACTCGGGCTCCGTACCGTCGAAGCGGAACAAAAGGACGGGATAGCAATCGTTCGCGAGTGAGAGCCTACTGGAAGGTCCGACTGGTTTCGGCCTCTTCGAGTTCACCCTCGCGTTTGTCGAAACGCTGTTCGATCTCCTCGTACTGTTCGCGGGTCTCCTCGTCGACGCTCGGGCCGACTTCCTCGAAGGCGGTTTCGAAGTGGCTCTCGTCGATGAGAACGTTGCCCACGCTGTCGTCGACCTCCTCGGGATCGACACTGTTGATGAACTCCCGCGTGGCGGCCATCGCGGCCTCGCGAGCGACGGCCTCTAAGTCGGCGCCGACGTAGCCGTCCGTGCGGGCCGCGAGATTGTCCAGATCCACGGACTCGGCCAGTGGCTTGTCGCGGGTGTGAACTTCGAGGATCTTCCGACGGGCGTCCTCGTCGGGAACGGGTACGTGGATGTGCCTGTCGAGTCGACCGGGCCGCAGTAACGCGGCGTCGATGAGGTCCGGCCGGTTCGTGGTGGCGATCACGACGACGTCCTCTAGGTCCTCCAGTCCGTCGAGTTCGGTCAGCAACTGGGAGACGACGCGCTCGCCGACGCCCGAATCGCCCATGTTCCGGCCTCGCTCGCCGGCGATGGAGTCGATCTCGTCGAAGAACACCACCGTCGGGGCGTTCTCGCGGGCCTTGCTGAACACCTCGCGGACGCCCTTCTCGGACTCCCCGACGTACTTGTTCAGCAGTTCGGGCCCCTTCACAGAGATGAAGTTGCTCTGGGCCTCGTTGGCGACGGCCTTCGCCAGCAGCGTCTTGCCGGTCCCCGGCGGGCCATAGAGGAGGACGCCTTTCGCGGACTCCATGTCCATCTGCTCGAAGACCTGGGGGTACTCCAGGGGCCACTGGATGGTCTCCCTGAGACGTTCGTTGGTTTCTTCCAGACCGCCCACGTCCTCCCAGGAAACGTCCGGAACCTCGACGAAGACCTCCCGGAGCGCAGAGGGTTCGATGCCCCGCAACGCGGCTGCAAAGTCCTCCTCGGTGATCTCCAGCGACTCGAGGATCTCGGCCGGGATCTCGTCTTTCTCCAGATCGATGTCCGGGCGGATGCGCCGGAGGGCGCTCATCGCCGATTCCTTCGCGAGCTGTTCGATATCCGCGCCGACGAACCCGTGGGTGCGCTCGGCGTACTCGTCGATGTCGATCGCCTCGTTCAGGGGCATCCCGCGGGTGTGGACCTGCAGGATCTCCTTGCGACCTCGCTTGTCCGGGACGCCGATCTCGATCTCGCGGTCGAAGCGACCTCCCCGACGCAGGGCAGGGTCTAGGGCGTCCAGGCGGTTGGTCGCACCGATGACGATCACGTCACCGCGCTCTTCGAGGCCGTCCATCAACGAGAGGAGTTGGGCGACAACGCGGCGCTCGACGTCGCCGCTGGTGTCGTCACGCTTGGGGGCGATGGAGTCGATCTCGTCGATGAAGACGATCGCGGGAGCGTTCTCCTCGGCCTCGTCGAACATGTCCCGCAACTGCTCTTCGCTCTCGCCGTAGTATTTGGACATGATCTCCGGGCCCGAGATCGTCGTGAAGAACGCGTCGATCTCGTTGGCGACGGCCTTGGCCATCAACGTCTTGCCGGTGCCCGGCGGGCCGTGCAGGAGGACGCCTTTCGGCGGCTCGATGCCGAGTTGTTTGAACAGCTCGGGGTGGCGCATCGGCAACTCGATCATCTCCCGGACCTGCTCTAACTCCTCCTCGAGGCCGCCGATGTCCTCGTAGGTCACGTCCGGGGTCTCGCGGCCCTCGCCCTCGGACTCGCCGACGATCTGCTCGGCCGGCATCTGGCTGACGTCGATCTCGGTCTGGTCCGTGACGACGACCGTCCCGGACGGGTCGGTCTCGGCGACTTTCAGCGGGATGCGCTGGCCCCGCATCGAGGACAGCGGCCCGAGGCCGAAGTTCACCGGAACTGTCTGGCCCTGCGTGATGGCCTGCCCGCTGAGATTCTTCTTGAGCATCGGACCCACGTCACCCTGCACCCGGAGGTTCTGGGGCAGCGCGACCGTCACCGACCGGGCGGGCTTGACGTCTGCGGGCTCGACCTCGACGCGATCGTCGATGCCGACCGACGCTTCCTGGCGGAGTTGACCGTCGATCCGGACGATCCCCTCACCCGTGTCTTCGGGATAGCCCGGCCAGACGCGGGCGACGGCCCGTCCCTCGCGTCCCTCCAGAACCACGTAATCGCCGTTCTCGACACCCAGTTCCTCCATCGCCGCGCGATCGACCGCAGCCAGACTGCGACCGGCCTGGGCCTGCTTGAGTGGCTTGACGGTAAGTTTCATCCTTTCACCTCTATGGTAAGAACGCCGTTATTGATAAACGCTGTCACGGTGTCACCCTCGGGGATCGAAAGATCGTACTGGGCCTCGTCGGTGACGACGATCGCCGTGTCACCGACCACGTCGACAGTCCCATTGACACCGAGGTCGGCCGCGAAGGTCGTCGCGTCCTCGTATTCCAGGCGCCGGATCGCCGCGTCGCCGACCGTCTGCTGTTCGAGTTCCATGCTTACCCAGAGTTAGTTCTAGTACTATTTAAATCTACCGCTGAATGTCCCCCTCACGGGGTGCCATAATCGAGGACAGGTAGAAAAGCGGTTCACACCGATCTCCATCGCACCGGGAGACGGTCACACGGGATCGAGATCGAGATCTCCTTCGACGTGAGAGTGTTCCTCGGCCGGGAACGAGCCGTCCTCGACGGCGTCGACGTAGCCCGCGAGGGCGTCGCGGTAGGCCCCGCGGACATCACCGAAAGCCTCGGCGAACGGCGGCGGGGACTCACTGAGTCCGACGGCGTCGTCGACCACGAGGACCTGACCGTCACAATCCGGGCCGGCCCCGATCCCGATCGTCGGGATCGATAACTCCTCGGTGACGGCGCGGGCGAGGTTCGCGGGGACGTGTTCTAAAACGAGCGAGAAGGCGCCGGCGTCCTCGTGTGCGCTGGCGAGTTCGTGGATCTCCTCGGCCGCCTCCTGGGTCGTGCCCTGGCGGGTGTATCCCAGGCGGTTGACGTGCTGTGGCGTCAATCCGAGGTGAGCCATGACGGGAATGCCGAGGTCGGAGAGACGCTCGGTCAGTTCGACCGTGTGGGGACCGGATTCGATCTTGACGGCGTTCGCGCCGGCCTCCTTGAGCATGCGTCCGCAGTGTTCGATCGACTCGCTGCGGTCGACGCCGACGCTGAGGAAAGGCATATCAGCGACGACCAGCGCCTCCTCGGTTCCGCGGACGACCGCGGCGGTGTGACTCTCCATCTCTTCGACGGTGACGGGTAGCGTGGTTTCGTGACCCAGAACCGTGTTTCCCACGCTGTCCCCGACCAGGAGCACGTCCACGCCCGCCGTCTCGGCCAGTGCTGCGGTCGTGGCGTCGTAGGCCGTCAGCATCGTGATCGGCTCCTCGCCGGCCTGCTCCCGGACGTCCCTGACGGTTGGCATGTCCGGAGGAGACTCGCGGCTCAGTCTTACGCCTTCGGGTTCCCGCCGTCCTTTGGAACCACACAATCCGCGGCAGTCCGCCGCCAGTCGTATGATATCGAGTCACAATGGTTAACGGGCGGGCGACAGTATGTCATGGGGATGATCGACAGCTCCGAACTGGTAGATGGGCTCGAGTATCTCGGCCTCTCCCGGACGGAGGCGCGGGTCTATCTCGCCGTCGTCAGGCACGAACGGACGGCGGTCGACGCCCTCGCGTCCGCGGTCGACGCCCCGGAGAGCCGCGTCCGACGGGTGTGTGATCGACTCGAAGCGAAGGGGCTGGTGGCCATAGGCGAGCAGACAACCGAGACGACAGTGCGAACGCGGTTCGCCGTCGACGTTCCCGACGAACGCGCCGTCGCGCTGGCGGCGGCCCTCTCGACGGTGAACAGGCAGTACGGGCAGAGGACGGCGTTCGAGACGGTCGACGTTCTCGAATCCGGGGAAGCGGTAGTCGACCGCACTGTCGACCTACTGGCGCGCGCGGACGAGGAAATCTCGATCGCCACGTCCGCCGCCTCCCTCCCGGAACTGATCGCGCCCCTCGAACGGGCGCTCGATCGTGGCGTCCTCGTGTTGCTGGCGGTCGGGGACGGCGGCAGCACGGCCGACTACGCGGCGGGGGGAGCCGTCGTCAACACGGTGGCGTACCCGCTCCCGACGGTCGTGACGGTCGACAAGCGACGGGGAGTGGTCTCGCCGACGTCGATCCCCGGGGCGGAACACGCAGACATCGATCCCATCGCGTTCGACAACTTCACCGTCGCGAGCAAGGTCCTGGCCTTCTTCCTCGGGACGCTATGGCGGACATCGACTGAACGGGCGCTCCGTCGCCCCTGCTCGCTCCCACACACGTACGGTCCCCGCTTCTGGAAGGCAGTGCTGGACGCGACGCTGTATTTGCGTGACGACCAGCCAATCAGGGTCCAGGCCGCGGTCGGTTCCGGACGGGCGGATGACGAACCCGAGACCGTCACGGGACGCGTCGTGGACACCCGACAGACTCTAATCGAGCCGACGACGGGCGAGTTTCCCCTGGAGAACGGACTCACACTCGAAACGGACGCGGGAACCGTCAGTCTCGGCGGGTCTCCCGGCGCGTTCAAGGAGACCTACGAGGCCAGGAGCGTGACGCTACTCGAAGACCCGTGACCGACAGACGAAAGGGCCGGCCGACCCCACGAAGGAGTGTGCCAGACCGCATCGGGAGTACCGACCCCGAGGGTGTCGATCACGGGTGGGTCCTGCAGGTTACCTTCGCCCTGACGATCGTCGTCGGCGCGCCCCTCGTCGCGCTGGCGTCGCTCGGCGCGACGCTGCCGACCTGGAGTGACAGGGCCGTCTTCGCCGTCCGGATCGGGGCCGTCGTCTGGTTTCTGACGGCCGCCGGCGTCTACCTGTACGCTCGCCGCTACCGGTGATCGGGAGGCGGACGTGAGACTGGACAGTGACTGGACGCCGCGACCTACGCCGAGAGCCGTTCGTCCACGTACTGAAACGCCGTTCCGGCGCGCTCGGCGGTGGTCTCGTCGGTCGCCGAGTCGCCGACGAACAGCGTCTCGGCGGGATCGACTTCGAGTCGACGGACGACCGCGAGAAGCGGTCCCGGATGGGGCTTTTGGGGAGCCAGCGAGTCCCGACCGACGACCGCGTCGACGGCGTCAGCCAGGCCGTGTCGATCGAGGGCCTTCCTCACGGCCGACTCGGAGTTCAGCGAACAGACGCCCACCGGGACCGAAAGAGGGAGTTCCCCGGCCAGCGGGAGGCGATCGGAGGTGTGGGCGCCGACCCGTTCGTGGGTCGCGACGAGTTCCTCGGCCACCTCGCCCACGCCGGCGGCGTCCGCACGCTTCAGCAGGCTCCACAGCGTGGCCCCGTCAGTCGCGACGCCGCGACTCTGGAGGCGATCGGCGACCTCGCGGGTAACGAGCGCCCAGTCGACGTCGAGTTCGACGAGCGTCCCGTCGAGATCGTAGACCACCGCCTCGTAGGACTCGGCCATGCCCCCACGTTTCCACCCCCGGAGCAAAGGCCCTTTGCCTGCGATCGGATTTCCCGGTCACGATCACTGGCCGAAGCGGCGCTGGCGCCGCTGGTAGTCCCGGATCGCGCGCAGGTATTCCCGCACACGGACATCCCGCCAGTTGACGTCCGTGAAGTACAGTTCCGAGTACACCGACTGCCAGATCATGAAGTCAGAGAGCCGCTCGGCGCCCGTCTTGATCACGAGGTCGGGGTCGGCGGGGAAGACGAGCCGTCGTTCGATCTCCGTCTCGTCGATCTCGCCCGGTTCGAGCTCGCCGGCGTCGACCTCGCGTGCCAGCGCCTCGATGGCGGCGGCGAACTCGTGTTTGCCGCCGAGGCCGATCGAGACGGCGATGGGGGCTTCGACCGTCTGGTCGTCCCCGGGTCCCCTGATGGCGACCTCTCTTGGGGCGCTGACCGACGCAAGTTCCCGGCGGAGCGTCGGGACGGCAGCCTCATCAAGGACGCTGACGTACACCGTCAGTTGCTCTGCGCCGTACTCGAAGGCCCACTCGAAGACGGCCTCGAGCGTGTCGTAAGCGCCCGCTTCGAGCAGATCGCGCTCCGTGAGAACGATCGCGACCCGGTCGGGAGTCGCGGCGTCGCTATAGCGGATGCGGGCGGCGAGATAGCGATCGTAGAGACCCACGGCCACACTTCCGGTCGAGCCGACAAGAAGGCCACGGGACGGCCGCGGGTCCTGGCAAGTGGAGCGGGTAACCCCTTTGACTCTCCACGTCCAACTATTGGGAGTGGGCATTCCAGCCATAGACGACCCTCACTTCAAGAGTGAACCGTCGGTCGACGCCCCGCCAGGGTCTCGCTCGCGGGCGTTGCGTGAACGACAACGAGAAATCGAGAGTGAGGCAGCGCTGTATCCGACCGACCTGCCGCTGGGCATCCCGGCGACACCGCCAGCGAGCACCGTCATGCACAACACGACTGCCAGGCCGAAGGCGACAAGCATCGACCGACTCGACGCCAGACGCTCGGAGTGAATCGTCTCTGGCGTCGGTCTTGACCGTGTCATGGGTGAGTGATCCTCGTTCGGTCTTTCATGGGCCTGGTTCGTTATTTGTTGCCGTTCTTCTTCCGTTCCTTTGCCCGGTTATTTGAGTTTAATGTCGACGCTGCCATAGATTCCCGACAGAGTTTTGCTTGGGGAGTCCAACCCGCCTGCGTGATCTATTGCCCGCTGGATTTCGAAAGTACTTCTCGCGTCTAACAGTATCAGTACCGTTAGAACCGGCTCTGGAGGCCGACGGCAAGAAAGACGGCGAGCAGCGAGAGAATGATCCCACCGGCGGGCCCGAATGGGCCGCTCTCGGACGTGCTCTCTGGCCCGAGGACACTCCGGTTGAACACGACCCGGGGTTCCGTTTCAGTTTGGTTGACCGTCCAGGCGTATACATGAGTTCTTTGATGTGGGCCAGACTTCCACCACTGCACAGTCGTGTTTTCGGCAACCCAGGTGTCTGCTGGGACCTCGATCCTGACGACCGTGCCGTTGGGGAGATGGTCCGAGACAGTCGGTCCAAGAACGAGTTCCGATTGGTTCCCAGAGAACGCGGAATCCCAACCGGATGAAGCTTCACTGTCTGTCGTGTGTGGGTTCGCCTGCGCCCCTTCATTCCACGAAAACGTCATTCCGATATAACCCTCGCCGAGTTCTGGATCTTGCCTCGAGTTCGACCACGTACTGAATTCCTTCCCTTTGGCGAGGTGCTCGCCACGTTCCCGGAAGGCGCGCTCAAGAGCGTCGTCAGTTTTGAACCACGAGATATTGGCGGTCTTGTTGCGGTATCGGCGTTGCTCGGCCATGGACCGAACGGGATAGTTCGCCTCAAGCCTGACAAACGATGACTTTGGGAAGATAACGATCGTCGTGTTCAGGTTGGGCGGTGGGTAGGTCAGATTCGTCCCGGTCGACGTATTCTGAATGGCAGTTCGATCATCCGCATCACCGCTAGGCATCCCGGCGACACTGCCAGTGAGTACCGTCATGCACATCACGACTGCCAGGCCGACAGCGACGAGTACCGGTTGCCACGAGGCCCAACGCTCCGAGAGATCCGTCTCCAGCGACGGCCTTGACCGTGTCATAGATCAGTAATTCTCGTTCGGTCTTTCATGGACCTGGTTCGTTATTTGTTACCTTTGTTCTTCCCGTTGCCTTTGTTCTTCCCGTTGCCTGATTGTTTGACTTCGATATCGACATTGCCGAAAATAGTCGTTGGCCCGATCTGTCCGGACAGACTCGCTGAGTGAGTGCCGGTGCCGAGTGCGTCGATAAGGCCCTGTCGAGGGAATTTGACCTTCACGAACTGACGCCCATCCTTGTGTTTCGTTGCGGGATTTTTCACGAAACCGTGCGTCTGGTCACTGACTGCCTGGACGGACGCGAGCGTCATGCTGTTGAGGAGGAGACTGTCGGCAGAGCCTCCCTCGGGGAGTCCGATCCACACCGTGACCCATTTCCCGTTGGATTTTGCATTGATCTTCGGCGGGTGAATACTGACTGGGACGTTCGTGACGGCTGGCCGGTCCAAATCTGTACCGGCGGTACCAGGTGCTCGAAGCGTGGTCCGCCCCTCGATGTAGGCGATCCCATCACGATCAACGACTTCGGAGTTATCGTCAATGATGACCGTCTGATTATACGGCACGTATTCGGGTGGGTCGCTGCCGTGTTCTTGGAGATAGTCTCGGACCCGCTTGGCCGTCACCGAAATAGAGATGTCCTCGCTACCCGGAACGCTAATCCAAGGATCGTTTATCGGACCGCTGATCAGTGCACCGTCAATCTCATTGACAAGGTCTCCGGTTTCCGGATCGACACCAACCCGCCGCCCGTCGGGCGTTTCTGCGATGATTTCCAGTCCCGGTATCGGCTCCTCGGTGTATTCGATAGCGTCTTCGATGTAGCCAGCGACGTCGTCGACAACAAAATGGATTACCCGATCCGACACATCGTTGACATTATCAATTATTTCAGCAACGTTACGGTCTGCCGTCACCTTCGGATCCTGGTCGGTCTGCGATAATTTTCGATCCAGGTGGAACGTCGTCGCACTTGCCGGGTCGGTGTATTTCGATTTCGTATCGTCCGATAGGGTGATCCGCGTGGGTCTTCTAGAGTTCTCAACTTCTTCCTCACCACCTTGAGGCGGTAGATAGTTGACTTCAAGAGATTCAGGCGAGATCGGATTGGGGAGATCTCGGTCAGCAATGGCGTTCTTTAGTTTCTCCATGCTCTTCAATCTCAACGTGTCGAGTCGATAGAGTGCAATCCCGGGGTTGTTTCGGTCAGGTGACGTGAAAAGGTAATCGTTTGTCTCGGGACGCTCGACATTCGTTCTTTGGCCGCTCCGCTCCTCGATCAAATAGGCACCGAGGTGTGGGTGTTCAGCAGTCACATCAACGTCAACACCGGGATCTACGTCAAATCCGCCGCCTCCCCATACTGGGATGTCGATATCAGGCCAGTCGACGTCGACATCGACAGAGACGTTCGCCCAGGCGGAGAACATCCAGTTGAGGTTATCACCGAGTTCCTTCTCGGTCAGTGGTTCGTCGGTCGTGATCGAAGTGTCGTCGATGATGTGAACGTGAGGGTTGATGTTCAGCCAGGTAGTGGTGGGATCAATTACTGACTCTCCGACGGCACTCCGAATGAACCCTGATGTGGCGTCTCCACGGGACATGACTCCCCAACTGCCGATGACACCCAGATTTGCGTATTTTTGACCGTTTGGCTCATACATTTCTGGGAATCCGATCTGGTTGCCAGGTCCCATCCCGTGACCGAACTCATGCCGCCAGGCATCGCCAGTTCGGGCCACGTAGATTGAATCGATAGTTGTACCGTCGGGGAGTTCCCTGGGTTTTACCGGCAGGTCCAAGTCGTCCGTGTCGAACTCAAGCTCTAAATCGAACAGATCGAGATCAAGTTCGATATTCGGTGGGATTCTCCCCATCCAAAACGGTCTGGAGACTCTCTCATTATTTCCATTATATTGTTTCTTTTCGTTTATAATTGCCGTCGTATCGTAGACATCCCAATCAATATCGAGAGTGTGATATGCCTTTGTGAGTGCTTCGTCCATGAACCTGGTCTTTTTCGAGCGACGATATGACTTCCAGGTATCACTAAGCTTCAGCCACCCTTCCTCAACCGCCGGTGGCGAATTCTGGATGTCAGTAACGAAGTCAAACTGGAACCCTTTCGCACCCATGTTACCGAGTCCGCTGGCCCAGAAGTGATTGAGATACTCCGCCTTTGACCGCATAAAGTCGAAAAGACCAGGGCTTGAGGATGTGGTCTTGAGATTTCCGGACGCACGGTCGTTGGCTTTCGCAGTGATGCACGCGACCCTGTCGGTTTGCTTGAACACGTATGACCTGGCTTGTGTCGATCCACCGGTCTGCGTATCGAGAAGCGTCGTCCCGCCTGCCGAGAGGGTCAAATCGTATGTGAGTTCATGACCGATGACAGATGCGTTAGCTATCGTAGCTGCGTCCTGGAACGTCACCGCAACTTCGACCATCTCGTTCTCGGTGACCCTTCCCTCCGTCTCGACTGAATCGCCGGTGTAAATGGGTGAACTCGGTTGTTCCGGATCGGTAAGCCGCACCTGACCTTCGGCCTCGATTGTCAGATCCGAGGGTTGAATACACCCCGGATCGATCGTCGCCGTCAGCCTCGGTGATTCGGTCGGGGTCAATGCAGAGTACGGCCACTGATGCGTTCGGAGCGTCGGCTGGGGGCATTCGCCAAGGCCCGCAATGACCTGTGCCGCGTCGCCGAACTGATCCGTCATAGAGATCGTCTCGACGGAACCCTCGGCGTATCGACTCACGGTCGCGATCCCGTCGTCTTCCCCCGTGCCGGTGTACTCGGCTGCGTTCACCCCCGTCCCGATGAGGAGGCCGTATTTTGACCCCTCCATAGCGACGACGCTGTCGTCGAACTTGTGTATCTCCGAGAGGTCGTTTCCGGTCCACTCGTAGAGCGTGCCGTTCTCGTCGCCAGCATACATTGTGCCGTCATACACGCCGTATGCGAACAGACCGGAGTCGGTGTCTGCCGACACCCGGTCCCACGAACCGCCGTTTCGTTCGTACATATACCCGAAGAGCGCGCCTCCGAATAGCTCACCGTTGTAAGCGACCAGGTCGAACACACAACTCCCGCCTTGGTTGGCTTCTTGAACGAACTGCGAGCCATCGAACCGACCGAATTTGTCGTACTGACTATCGCCAAGGTACAGATCCCCGTCGAACGGCTGCGAGGCCGCGAACCCATGCCATTGTGACTCCTCAAGGACTTTCGTCCACGACCCACTCGACTCCCGTTTGAACAGTTGCGCCGAACCGCAGGCGGTTCCTGCATAGAGATCGCCGTCGTATACCGCCAACGTCGTGACTTCATTTTGCAGTCCGTCCGCAGCCTTCTCCCAATGGTCAGGGATGGATCCCTGATCATTGTATCTCCACACTTGGCCAGATCCGAAATTCATGTCTTTGTTCGTCGTGACGCCAGCGTACAACGTTCCGTCGTAGCTAGTGATATCCGTAACCGATGCGTCGGTATCCGAGACAAGGGTCCCTCCGACCTGCATCCAGGAAGAATCACCATCGCGTCTGTAAACCTCTGCTGGTCCCGTGGTTCCCAGAAGCGCTCCCTGAGACTGATCGGGCGAATATGACGTCGCCGAAGCAAGATCCGACGCGTGTTGCAACACGCTTTTCCCGAGTATCCCCCCGGAAACGGCCTTCAGTACATTTCGTCTACTCTCTATCACCAGTGTTTCAGGCCCCCCTTCATGACTTACCCCGTCATTGGACATATATAAAATTCTGTCGGTATAGACAATACAGAAAATATTTTTGAGTGAGGATTTATGGCCGACGGTCTGGTTAGGTCGTTAGGTCCAATACTATACTAACGACGGCTGTCACATTGTCGCGTTTCGATAACCCGTTGCACGGTTTCGAGATTGTTGTAGATATATCAATAAATATTCACAAACAGACAAAATAATCACTGATTCTATATTCGCTAGTTGTCCACTCTAGCTCAAGAGACCAGTTTCTGCCCCGTAGATTTCCCACACCCACCTATCGGTGTTGAACGATCCAGCTACCCGAAAGACAGGAGCTAATTCGTACAAGATACGCGCCCGGTATCTCGCAGGGCTCTGCTAACAGTTATCAGACGATACGCAATCGAATGTATAGATTTTGCTGATCACGATAGCCCGCCCCGGTTCAAAAACGCGATCGCGGCATCTCGGGACGGTCGCACCGGCCTCGAGAACGGATGGCCACTCGATCGACTCCTCGGGGAAGTGCGCCTGCTCGATCCGCCCGGGGCCGAAGACCACTGTCGGGATACCGGCCCGGATGTAATGGCGAGCGTCAGAGCCGTTGGTCTCTCCGGTCGGAGCGGTATCGCCGCGGCCATGCTCAGTCATAGCCGTCTGTAGTGCCCAAACGATCGGCTCCTCGGCGTCGATTTCGGCGGACTCGAACTGGATGCCCACGCGCTCGATCGACGCCAGGTGCGCGCCACGGCCGGCATCGTCGCTACTCGACGCGACTGCCTCGCTGAGTTACGACTCGACTGCGGCCAGCGATTCGCCCGGTGCCACGCCGGCCCGGAATGCCGCATCGAGCGATCCGGCGACATTCGACGCCCAGTTGCCGGCCCTGACCCGCCCGATCACGATCGGCCAGGGCATCTCGAAGTCTTCGTAGAGGGATGGTCGACGCGCCTGGCTCGATCGGCTTCCAGGGCGGCCACGGCCTTTCGAAATCGCCGGAAGGCCGGAAAGACCGACTCTCCCTCCCACTTCCGGGCGGCGTGGGCCGATCGCCCCTTGAACGAGGCGCGAACCATCAGCGCACCCTCGGTGGCCGTCACGATCCGACCGGCGGTCGGTTCGGCCACGATGGCGGCGTCACGCTCGAACGGGTAAGGGTTCCGTGCTGCGGCCGTCGCCGCGCCGTCCCCGCCAGCCTCCTCACCGGCGACACTCTCGACAACGATCCGACCGTCGACGTCCGTCGGACTGTCTCGAACGGCTAGGGCCGCGTGGGCAAGTATCGCCAGCTGGCTCTTCATGTCGACCACACCGCGGCCGTAGAGCCGTCCATCACTCCGTCTGACCTCGAAGGGCGCCCGTCCAGTGCTCGTCGTTCGCCGGCACGACGTTGACGTGCCCATTGAGGACCAGCGTCCGTCCCGCCCCCGGGTCACCCATCTTGAGAACGCCCGCGACATTCGGCCGGCCGTCGACCGGCAAAGCTCCCACAGCCTGGAATTCTGGGATGTCTCCCAGCTGGTCACCATCGGACGCCCAGGAATAGACGGTGAAGCCGTGGGTAGCGAGCCACTCACGGAAGAGGTCCTGTGCCGGCCATTCGGTGCCGTCTCTGGTGTCAATCTCGGTCAAACGGCCGGTGAGTGATGTGAGCGACCCCCCGTACTGGCGGTCGAAGTCGTTTACTCGGGGTGATACAATCGCCCGAGAAGAGCGCTTTGGCGTCGTTACAGGTCGGAACTGGTAAGTGCCTCTCGGCGAAACCGCCGACAGTGACCACTGCAGTCCGACGTGCGGGGGCGTTCGCGGTCGTCGCGGCCGGATCGGTCATTGTGCCGATCGCCGATCACCTGGCCGATCCGGCTCTCGCTACGATGGCGGGGACAGCGCCCTTCCTGTTGCTGGCGGCGGCCGCACTCCGAGTCCTCGACTCGGGCGTCCTCTTCGAGCTGTTCGCCAGGCCCGGGGATCGACGGGACGGTCGCCTCTACGGCCTCGCCGGCTTTGCGCTCGCGATCGCCGGCCTCGGCCTGCTCGCCTTCCAGTTCGACATGCCCGTCGCCGTGCCCGTGGCCGCCGCCTTCGTCCTCGGCGCCGGGAACCTCGCCACCCACGTCGGGCGCGGTATGGGAGCCGATCCGTTCGGCGCGACAGCGGGGTTCGTCGCCGCTGGCTCGTTCGCGGGCGTCGGGGGGATGCTGGTCAGTGCCGCGATCGCGGACGGCGGCGTTTCGCTCCCCGAGACGGTCTTTCTCGCCGTCAGCGCCGCCCTGCTGGGCGCCCTCCTCCGATCGGTACTGTTCGAGCGGGACGACCCGCTGGTGCTCGTCTCAGTCGGCCTCCTGTTGTGGCTGTTCTCGGATCTCGCGATCTCGGTAACGACGACCGGCATCGCCGTCGCGCTGGCGATCACGGTCGCGTTGGGGTACGTCTCTTACATCCTGGAGACGGCCTCGCTACCGGGCATGCTGACGGGTGTATTTCTCAGCCTGCTGACGATCGTCGTCGGGGACTACGGTTGGTTCGCCATGCTGATCACCTTCTTCGGCGGGGGTGGGCTCGCCAGCAAGTTCAGATACGACGAGAAGGTTCAGCGCGGCATCGCCCAGGAGAACGAGGGAGCGCGTGGCAGCGGGAACGTCCTCGCCAACTCGCTGGTCGCGCTGGTGGCCGTCCTCGCGGCTGCGGCCAGCCCGCAACTGACGGGTCTCACCCCCGAGGTGTTCCTGTACGTCTTCGCCGGATCGGTCGCGGCGGCGATGAGTGACACCCTCTCCAGTGAGTTCGGCGGCCTCTACGACGCGCCGCGACTTATTACCTCCTTCGAGCGGGTCGAGCCGGGAACCGACGGCGCGATCACCTGGCAAGGCGAACTCGCCGGGATCGCGGGAGCGACGATCATCGCGGCTATCGCCTTGCTCGCTTTCGGGACGGTCGGGACGGTCGGCGCGGCGGCGATCGCCCTCAGTGGCTTTCTCGGTATGACGGTCGACAGCCTGCTCGGGGCGACGCTGGAGGGGCGCTGGCTGGGCAACCAGGGCGTGAACTTCCTGGCGACACTGGCCGCGGGACTCGTCGGCGGGACCCTCGCTCTCTCGGGGCTGGTGGTGTGACGTCGAGTGAGATCACGATCGAGCCGGCCACCGCCGAGGACCATCCACGGCTGCGTGTGATCCAGCGTGACGTCCTCGCCGAGCCCACACCCGACCTCCTGGCCGCCGCCGTCGACGGGACAGCGGCGGCCAGTCCGTCGACTGGAACGAGGAATGCGACTGACGCGGATATCGTCGACGGGGCCGGGCTAGCGCTGGTCGCGCAAGTCGATCGGCCCGCGCGATCGGACGACCCGGTCGGATACGTCCTCGTGCTGACGGCTGGCGATGTCGCGTACGTCCCGGAACTGGCCGTCGCATCAGCCTGGCAACGACAGGGGGTCGGGACGGAACTTATAGAGGGGGCCTGTGAACGGGCGACGGCGGACGGAGCGACTGAGATTCGCCTCACGGTGCGGGCCGCCGACGGGGGCGCCAGGGCCTTTTATCGGGAGCGTGGCTTCGAGTTGCTCGAAGAACTGCCCGATCACTACGAGGCGGGAGCCGGGACCGGACTGTTACTCGGGCGCCCGCTCTAGGCGACACTTCCGTCGGGTTCCCGCTCTAGACCGCATAGCCGTCCGTCGGGTTCCCGGCTTCAAGCCTCGCTGGCAACCGAGACGCGGACGCTCGTCGGCTGTTTGACAAATTCGCCGGCCGACGTGGCGACGATGCGGGAGACTCCGCGCTGGGCGGCGACGTCCAGCAGTTGCTGGGTGACCTCGCCGTCGAGAACGACCGTCGCCGGGACCGGGTCGGCGCCCCGGACGGCCTCGAAGGCTTCCCCCGCGGGTGCCTCCGCGAGCGTCGCCAGAGAGTCGTCGAGCAACCGGACGGCCCCGGTTCCGTCGCCGATCACCGCCTGCACGTGATCGTCGAGCGTCTCGGCGGCGCGATCGGTCGCCTCGGCCGCCGATTCGGCCCCGTCCGTTTCGTCTGCCGACGCCGCTGAATTCGTCGATGTCGATGCCGTTTCATCCGCTTCGTCTGCCGACGCCGCTGAGTTCGTCGATGTCGTGTCATCCGTTTCGTCGGCGGACTCACTTCCAGTGTCCGACGATGGAGTCCCCGCCACGGCCGAGCCCTCCCCCGTCGCGGCGACGACCCCGCCGTCGCCGTCCGTGGCCGTTTCCACCCGATCGGCCGACTGTCCGTCTGCCGAAGCGGCCTCCTCATCGGGTTGCGTCGCGTCAGGATCGTCGGGACCCGTCGTCCGTTCGTCGTCCGGGTCGGACGCTGCGTCACCCGCGTTCTCGGTCGGTCCGACGTCGGTCGCGACCGGGCCGTCTTCGGTCGGCCCGTCGCCAGCCGCGATCGACCTGTCGTCGGCGACGGCCTCGTAGGGCACTTTCTCGCGGAGTGCGCCGGTCACCTCCGATCTGGAGAGGTCTTCGACCGAGCGCCCCTCCGGAGCGAAGGCGACGTAGTCGACGCTGCCGACCTGAGCGAGTTCCTTCAGGATGAGGTCGCCACCGCGGTCGCCGTCCAGGAAAGCGGTGACGGTCCGCTCGCGCGTGAGATCGGCGATCACGTCGGGAACGTCGGTGCCTTCGACCGCGACGGCGTTCTTGATCCCGAACTCCAGCAGCGTCAATACGTCTGCTCGCCCTTCGACGACGATGATCGCGTCGCTGTCCGCGACGCGCGGGCCGGCCGGCAATTCTTCGTACTCGGTGATGCGATCGACCCGGACCCGTCGACGGACCTCCTCGACGAGTTCGTCGCTGGAGACGGCCTCCTCGTCGAAGGCCGCCAGCAGTTGCTCGGCGCGGTCGACGATCTCCCGACGCTTTGCGGTCCGGACGTCCTCGAGTTCGGTGACGGTGACCTCGGCCCGGCAGGGTCCGACCCGATCGATCGCCTCGAGAGAGGCCGCCAGTATCGCTGTCTCGACGCGGTCGAGCCCGCTGGCGATCGTCACCTCGCCACGCGAGCGACCCGCCTCGGTCTGTACTTCGACGTCGATGCGCCCGACTTTCGAAGACTCCTGGAGCGTCCGGAGGTCGAGGTCGTCGCCGAGAAGGCCCTCGGTCTGGCCGAAGATGGCGCCGACGACGTCACTCCGCTCGACCACCCCGTTTGCCTCGAAGCGCGCGTGAATGAGATATTTCGCTGAATCTTGCATTGGTGATCTGTCCCGGTGTGGGACGTGATGATGATGCCATGGCCGAATGCATGGACAGACACGCGTACGTGACGGGCCAGCAAATGTCTGTCGGGTGAGAGACAAACCGGGATCCAGACCGGTGGTGAAACACCCGCCGATACGGCCGATCCCGAGAAGCGAAGCATCCACCGATACGGCCGATCCCGAGAAGCGAAGCATCCGCCGATACGGCCGATCCCGAGAAGCGAAGCATCCGCCGATACGGCCGATTCCGGAAGCAAGTTCCGCGCGACCCGGTCGACGCCACGGGACACAGTCGGTCCCCAGCGAACGGGACGGATCCCGCGGGGGACGCCCGGCCGTCGGCCGTTTTGAACAGTTTTTCTTTTCGATCCGGCAGATTGGTGGCGAGTGGCAACTATTATACCCGGACGTAAACAAAACCACGTACGTATGGCGCCGACGCGCGAGGAGTTGTTCTGGATATCCGTCGGGTTCGTCCTGAGTGCCCTGGCGATCCCCTGGTTCCTGTGGAGCAGTGACGCCGTCGTCGCCGGCTTGCCGCTGTGGCTGTGGTGGCACGTCGGCTGGATGGGACTGACGGCGATCGTCTTCTACACTTTCACCAGGACCGCCTGGGGTATCGGTGTCGAGGGAGGTGTCGGCGATGGCTGACGTCGCCCTGCAGTTGAGTATCGTCGTCGGATACCTCCTGTTGGCCCTGGCGGTCGGACTGATCGCCTACCGCCTGACCGAGCGCTCGGCGGAGGATTACTACCTGGCGAATCGGACGATCGGAACTGTCGTGCTCCTCTTTACGACCTTCGCGACGCTGCTGTCGGCCTTTACGTTCTTCGGCGGCCCCAACCTGGCCTTTGGGGCCGGCCCGGAGTGGATCCTCGTCATGGGGCTGATGGACGGCGTCATATTCGGGATTCTGTGGTACGTGATGGGCTACAAGCAGTGGTTGATCGGTCAGAAACACGGCTATGTCACGCTCGGGGAGATGCTGGGTGATCGCTTCGGGTCCCGGACATTGCGCGGGCTGGTCGCGGCGATTAGCCTCTTCTGGTTGCTCGAGTACGTCATGCTCCAGCAGGTCGGGGCCGGTCGTGCCCTCGAATCGCTGACGGAGGGAGCGATCCCCTACTGGGCGGGGGCGACACTGATCACCGTGTTCATGATCGGGTACGTCGTCCTCGCAGGGATGCGCGGCGTCGCCTGGACGGACACACTCCAGGGCGTGTTCATGCTCGCCCTCGTATGGCTGGCGCTCATCTGGATCGTCGTCTCGGTGGGCGGCCCCGGCGAGTTGACGGCGGCGATGGGGAAGGCGAATCCCGAGTTCCTCTCGCTCGGCGGGGGACTGTACTCGCCACAGTACATGCTCTCGATGGCGATCGCGATCGGATTCGGTGTCGCGATGTTTCCCCAGATCAACCAGCGCTTTTTCGTCGCCCGGAGCCAGCGCGTCCTCAAGCGGTCGCTGGCTCTGTGGCCACTGTTGGTCATCCTGCTTTTCGTCCCCGCGTTCATCCTCGGCGCGTGGGCGACGGGACTCGGGGTCACGCCCAACGCCAGGGGAAACATCCTCCCGCCGCTGTTGAACGCCTACACGCCGACGTGGTTCGCCGCCCTGGTCGTCGCGGGCGCGATGGCTGCGATGATGTCCTCCAGTGATTCGATGTTGCTGTCGGGGTCGTCGTACCTGACGCGGGACCTCTATCGACCGTTCGTCGATCCCGACGCGAGCGACCGTCGGGAGGACATCGTCGCCAGGCTTGCGGTCGTCGCCTTCGCGCTGATCGCCCTCCTGATGAGTCTGGGGACGAACCTGACGCTGATCGAGATCGGCGCGACGGCTTTCAAGGGCTACGCCCAGTTGACCCTGCCGGTGCTCGTCGCGCTGTACTGGCACGGGACGACGCGGGCAGGGATGCTCGCTGGGATCGGCGTCAGTCAGGCGTTCTATCTACTGGCGACGTTCACCTCGTGGGTCCCTGGGACTTACTGGGGCTGGCAGGCCGGCCTCGTCGGGATGGGGATCGGGCTCGTCTTGACGGTCGGCGTCTCGCTGGTGACCACGGCCGGCACCGACGCCGACGCGACGCTCTACGAGGGACTGCGTGCGGACTGAACACGTTTAAACCAACCACCTGAGAACTCACCACCATGCAAACACACATCGTCCCGGTCGGATTCGACTACGACCGGCTGATCGCGCCGCTGGTCCGGGAGCAACGCACCGTCGACCGCGCCATCTTACTGGAGGGAGCCATCGGCAACGAGGCAAACGCCGAGTACTCCCGCCTGCTGACGAGCCAACTGGAGAAAGACTTCCAGAACCTGCTGGGCTCGAACACCGAACGGATCCTCGTCGAAGACGTCTACGACTACGACGCCGCCTTCGAGCAGGGCTTCTCGCTGATCAGCGCCGAACTCGATCGCGACCCCGACGCCGAGGTCTGGCTCAATATCTCCGCGATGCCCCGCACGGTCAGCTTCGCGTTCGCCACCGCGGCCCACTCGATCGCCGTCGAGCGCGAGGGCGACCGCCAGCGCATCCACACCTACTACACCGCCCCCGAGAAGTACCTCGAAACCGAACTCGCCGAAGAGTTGCGGAAACAGATCGATCTGCTGGAGGGACTCTCGGCGGACGCAGACGGGGAGCGGATCGACGAGCGTCTCGCGAGTGCCCGCGATCTCGTCGAGGAGTTCGACGAACGCGGGACGACCATCGGCGCCAAGGAGATTGACGGGAGTTACATGGTCGAGATCCCCGTCGCCTCCTTTTCGAACGTCAAACCCTTCGAGGAACTCATCCTCTTCACGCTGGGCGAACACGGCGAGTTCGAGTCCGTCTCGGAACTCGCCCAAGCGCTGGCCGAGGACCTGGGCGAGGAGTACACCGACAGCTTCCGCTCGAAAGTGCTGTACAATGTCGATCGCCTCGGCCCGGGCGGAAAAGGCTACATCGAGCAAGAGGAGCACGGGAAGTCCTACCGGACCCGCCTCTCCCGGATCGGCGAACTCTGGGTCCGCGCCCACTCTGGGGAACGGCCCGATGTCGCCGTCTCGGGTACCCAGCCCTGACCACGAACCGATCTGGACTATCCCGGACGCCCATCGCCCGCGTTCTCAGGCGGCAGAATCTCGGCGAGGTCGCCGTTCTCCTCGTGTTCTTGCAAAATGTCGCTCCCGCCGACGAACTCCCCTTCAATGTACGTCTGGGGAATCGTCTCCCAGCCGCTGTGGTCCTCAAGCGCGTCCCGATAGGCGGGCAACGATTCGAGGACGTCCACTGTTGTGAAGTCCTCGCGATGCTCACGTATCAATCCGACCGCCCGCTGGGAGAAGCCACACTGCGGGCGCTGTGGCGTGCCTTTCATGAACAAGACGACCTCGTTGTCCGCGATAACTCGATCGACCCGGTCGGCGACGGTCTCGGACCCTGACGTGGCGTCTGATGACATCGTCAGGTACAGAGTTCGAAACCGCCTATCGGTTGGGGAACGAGCAACACGTGCCTCTTCTGACGAGTGACCCGACCTCGCCCGGACGAAGTCGATACGATATTTCACGACCGCCCGTTCCTCACTCCCGGCGAGTGCATATGGTCCCTCACTCCCGGCGAGTGCATATGGTTCCTCACTCCCGGCGAATGTGGTAACCGTCCGGACGCGCGTGTCTCATTATTGTCGTGATTTACCGGTATCCGTCGACCCCGGGTCGGCGTCATTCGGAAATAATCTACAATAATCCGTATCAGTCCTCAATCCAGGGCGCTCCCTCACGCTCGACGAACCGTTCGGTCCGGTCGACGGCGCGGATCCGCTCTCTGTCTTCCGCATCCAGTTCGAGTGTCGTCGCCCCGAGGTTGTCCCGGAGGTGGGCTTCGCCTGTCGCTTTCGGGACGGCACTGACGTTGTCCCGCTCCAGCAGCCACGCGAGGCTGACGCGGGCGGGGCTGACGCCGTGTTTCTCGGCGACCGCTTCGATTTCGGGGACCTCGAAGACGTCGCCCCGGGCGAGTGGAGAGTACGCGACGTGGTGGATCCCGTGCTCCTGGGCGTAGGAGACGAGTTCGTCCTGTGGTAACAGCGGATGGGTCTCGGCCTGGTGGGCGAACAGCGGGTGCTCGAGGTGGTCGCTGGCCTCCGCGAGCAGTTCGACGCTGAAGTTGCTGACGCCGACGTGATCGATGAGTCCCCTGTCGATGAGTTCGTCGAACGCCGGCAGCGTCTCCGCGGCGTCGTAGTCCCCGACCGGCCAGTGGACGTACAGCAGGTCCAGAGAGTCGAGGCCGAGGCGGTCGAGGGACACTTCCAGGCCCTCGATCACGTCCTCGTAGGCGAGACCGAACTTTTCGGGGTGGACTTTCGAGGCGACGAACACCTCCTCCCGCGGCACGTCGGCCGCCGCGATGCCGGCGCCGACCGCTTGCTCGTTGCCGTAGTACTGTGCGGTATCGACGTGACGGTATCCCATCTCCAGAGCCGTCCTGACGGTCCGTTCGCAGGTCTTCGGATCGGTGTTCTGCCAGGTGCCGAGTCCGAGTTCCGGAAGTTGCATACACGATCGCTGGCAAGTGACCCTGATAGTCCTTTGGATGCCCCGGTTCTCGACGCGAAACTAACCCCGATCGTCGTTGCCCACCCCGACGTCTTCCGGCGTGCGGGTCGTCACTTTCAACGCGTGGATCTCCGTCGTCATCGCATCTTCCAGGGCGTCGTAGACCAGTTCGTGTTGTTCGACGAGGGACTTCCCGTCGAAGGCCGGCGAGACGACCGTGGCCGCGAGGTGCTCGGTGTCGTTGGGACGCGGGTGAGTGACCGTCGCTTCCGCGTCATCGATCGCCGCCTCGATGCGGGACTCGACTTCGGCGGGGTCCATGCTCCCGCTGACCGATGAACGGCCAAAGGGGTTGTGTTCGTGACAATCCACGCGCTCCCCGGACCAACTCCCGCCCGGGCCAACACGAAACACTCAATCCGGAGGAACGTCGAATCGGGCATATGCGACGGTACACCCAGTCCGCCGGCCGCGCCACGCCGCCGACCGAGCCTGCCGTGGACGCACGTACCGAAGTAGGGGCGGCCTAGCCCCACCACTCTCCTCACCTTCTGTCCCAGCGCAGGATCGGACACCGACCAGCCAGTGAATGCGGAACACGGAAATCACCACCCGACAACGCACAACCATGAGCACAGATCACGCAGCCGACACCGCCGACGAATCGACGCCCGAGGCGACCCTCGACGGGGACTACGATCCCAGCGAGGTAGAGCCCAGGTGGCAAGACTACTGGGTCGAGACGGACACCTACGCCTACGAGGAATCTGACATACCGGACGCCGACACGCAGTTCAGCATCGACACGCCGCCGCCGACGGTCTCGGGCGATCTGCACATGGGCCACCTCTATCAGTTCACCTTACAGGACTTCGTGGCCCGCTACCACCGGATGGCGAAGGACACGACGTACTTCCCCTTCGGCTACGACGACAACGGCATCGCCTCCGAACGGCTGACCGAGCGGGAACTGGGCATCCGTCATCAGGACTACGAGCGCCGGGAGTTCCAGGAGAAATGCCGGGAGGTCTGTGCCGACTACGAGGCCGCCTTCACCGAGAATGTCCAGTCACTCGCAATTTCGGTCGACTGGGATAACACCTACAAGACGATCGAACCTCGCGTTCAGCGCCTTTCGCAGCTTTCCTTCCTCGATCTGTACGAGCAGGGCCGGGAGTACCGTCAGCGCGCGCCGACGATCTGGTGTCCCGACTGCGAGACAGCCATCTCCCAGGTCGAACAGGAAGACAAGGACAAAGCCACCACGTTCAACGACATCGCGTTTCCCCTGATCGAAGACGGCAACGGTGCGGCCGACGACGGCGAAACGCTGACTATCTCCACCACCCGGCCAGAACTCCTGCCGGCCTGTGTTTCGATCTTCGTCCATCCGGACGACGACGCAAACCAGCACCTCGTCGGCGGCACCGCCGAAGTCCCCCTGTTTGGCCAGGAAGTCCCGATCATCGAGGACGATCGGGTCGACCTGGAGACGGGCAGCGGCGTGGTCATGTGCTGTACCTTCGGCGACCAGACCGACATCGAGTGGTACCAGGCCCACGACCTGCCCCTCCGGATCGCCATCGACGAGTCCGGGACGATGACCGACCGCGCGGGCGAGTACGAGGGCCTGAGCACCGAGGACGCCCGCGAAGCTATCATCGAGGACCTCGACAGCGAGGGCCACCTCCTTGAGAGTCGCGACCACCAGCATACGGTCCAGGTCCACGAACGCTGTGAGCACGAGGTCGAGTATCTCGTCACCGAGCAGTGGTACGTCGAGATGCTCGATCGGACCGACGAATACCTCGAAGCCGGCCGGGAGATGGAGTGGTACCCCGAGAAGATGTTCTCCCGGTACAAACACTGGATCGAGGGATTGGAGTGGGACTGGTGTATCTCCCGTCAACGGGACTCGGGCATCCCGATCCCGGTGTGGTACTGCGACGACTGCGGCGAGGCGATCTTCGCCGACCGCGGGGACCTGCCGGTCGATCCCCTCAGCGACGACCCGCCAGTCGAGAGCTGTCCGGCGTGTGGCGGCGAGTCGGTCACCCCCGAGGAGGACGTCTTCGACACCTGGGCCACCTCGTCGTTGACGCCGCTGATCAATTCGGGATGGGACTGGAACGAAGATGCCGACGAGTCGGCAGAGACAGCCGACTCGGTGGACGCCGAGTCCGGGAAGTTCACCTTCGACAATCCGGAACTCTATCCGATGAACCTCCGGCCCCAGGGCCACGACATCATCTCCTTCTGGCTGTTCCACACGATCGTGAAATGCTACGAGCACACCGGCGAGGTCCCCTTCGAGTCGGTGATGGTCAACGGCATGGTGCTCGACGAGAACCGCGAAGCCATGTCCAAATCGAAGGGCAACGTCGTCACGCCCGCGGAGGTTCTCGCGGAGTTCCCGGTCGACGCCGCCCGCTACTGGGCCGCCGGCACCTCCATCGGTGATGATTTCCCCTTCAAGGAGAACGACCTGGAGGCTGGCGAGCGCTTGCTCCAGAAGCTCTGGAACGCCTCGAAGCTCGTCGATCAACTCGCTCCCGAGACGGATCCCGCCGAGCCTGATGACCTCGCGGCGATCGATCGCTGGCTGCTGGCGAGTCTCGACGACACGGTCGAGAGCATCACCGAGAAACTCGCAAGCTACGAGTTCTCGAAGGCCCGTGACGAGCTGCGGACCTTCTTCTGGTCGACGTTCTGTGACGACTACCTCGAGATCGCCAAGCAGCGCGAGGACGATTCGGCGGCTTACGCGCTCTCGGTTGCCCACCGGACGTTCCTGAAGCTGTTCGCACCGTTCCTTCCCCACGTCACCGAAGAGATCTGGCAGGCCCGCTACGCCGACAGCGCGACGACGGGTTCGATCCACACCACCGACTGGCCCGAGCCACGGGGCTACGAGGCCGATATCGCGGCCGGCGAGCAGGCGATGGCCGTCATCGGGGCGCTCCGTCGATACAAGACCGAGCAGGGACTCGCGCTGAACGCCGATCTCGATCGCGTGGAGGTCTTCGCCGATGTCGATGGCTTCGCCGATGCCATCAGCGGCGCGATGCACGTGGGCGAACTGGTCGTCAGCGACGACGCGCCGGAGATCGGCACCGAAATAGCGGACATCGACCTCGATTATTCGATCATCGGGCCCAAGTACGGGGATCAGGTCGGCGACATCGAGGCGGCGATCGGTCAGGGTGACTACGAGATCGACGGCGACCAGTTACACGCTGGCGACATCACGCTGGAGGACGAGGCTTTCGAGGTTCGGGAGGAGCACACCTACGCCGGCGAGGGTGAACTGATCGAGACCGAAGGCGATCTGGCGGTCGTCGTCCAGAACTGAGAGCGTTCGGGATCGTCGAATCCCGACAGCCTTCGCCGCTTCCCGACGGGGGTTATCCGTCGAGATACTACGTCCGTGCGATGGCACTCGAATTCGACGCGCTCACGACCGGCATCGCCTTTCTGGTCCTGCTCGGCGTTCTGATCGGCGGGACCGTCATGAGTCCGATGCAAACGAGCACTGTCGCGATGGTCTCGGGCGGACTGGCGGTCTTCGGTCTGGTAACGCTCTTGTTGGGCGTCAAACACGGCGAGTACCGCGCCGGACAGTAATCACGCGTCGTCGTGAGATCCTCGCTCCCGTAGCTGGACCCGACGCGTCAGGAGCCCCAGTGCCGTCGCGAGGATGGTGAGGCCGATCGCCGCGGCGGCGGCCAGATCGTGAGCAGGGACGCTGTGATCGATCGCCCCGTTCACGTACGGTTCGGCCCGGAGCCAGGTGTGTTGTGGCCCCGAAAGCACCGGCCAGAAGTAGTCGACGAGATCGTTGAGGCCGAACCAGCCGACGGCCAGCCCGATCGCCGGTAGCGAGAAGGTGGCGTAACGATGGATCAAGAACGCTTCGAGGGCCATCGCCAGATGACTGGTGATCAAGAAGACGTACAACCAGGTGGCGATCCCCCCCGGTCCGTTGAGGAACAACTGAACGAACGGCGTCCAGAACCCGAGTTTGATACAGCCGAAAAAGGCGAGGACGGCCAGCCAGTTCGCCCGCACGTCGAGTCGCCAGGCGAGCAACGAGAGGCCGATCAACAACGTCGCGACCGGACTGTCAGGGATCAGCGGCCAGGCTGCCAATGGGGCGGCGCCGAGTTGTCCTTCGATCAGCGGCGGCGCGACCTCCAGCGGCCGTCCTGCGTAGTACCAGAACCCGAAGGCCGTCCCGAGGAGGTTGATCAGGGCGATCGGCCAGGCGAGCCGGAGACCGAGGTCCTCGAACCAGCCAGGCAGGGGCGCGACGTATCGCGGCCGCTGGCCGGAAGACGGCAGTTCCGCGTCGAAATACCGCGCAACCACTCGTTCGAGACGTCGACCGACGCCATCGCCTGCCATGTGCGTGGCGACGGCCGGCAGCGCCAAAACGATGCGGATCCGCGTCGATCCAAGGGTGTGTCCCGACGTCTGTCAGACCCGCCACTCGTGGCCACAGTCTTCACAGGCGAAGTACCGCCAGTCGGTGCCACCGGGAACCTGGTCGGTCCCGACGCGTTCTCGATGGTCGCTTCCACATTCCGGACAGGCCATGAGGGGGGAAGTGCTCGCTGCCATAGAGGTCTCTCCGACCACCTGACACAAAGAACTTACAGAAGAGGCAAAACCGTGAGGTTTTCTTCCCGCTCGCAGTCGAAACGAACGGGGAGAGCACGACCGGCAGCGACACCGATCACTCCATCGAGAGGGTGATCTCGCCGTCGAAGTTCAGGATGACTTTCTGGGTTACGTCCCCGAACAGCGCCTTGCCCGTCGGCGAGCGGCGCTGGCCGACGAGGAAGACGTGATCGCAGTCGTTCTCGCGGGCGACCTCCAGGATCGCGTCGGCCCGCTCGTCGTCCTCGACGACACGCAGGAAAACGTCTGTAGAGATATCGGTGTCAGCAGTCGCCTCGGCGGCGGCCTTCTGAGCGTCGTTTTTGAGTCCCTCCCGGATGTCGTCGTCCCCGTAGCTCGTCTGTTCGACGTCGCCGATAGTCTCCATCGTGTCAGCGACTTCCTCGAACTCGTCGGGCGATGCGAGTCGCAAGACGACCAGCCCCGAGTCTCGACACTCGCTGAACGCCGTTGCTGTCTCGAGCAGATCGATCTCCTTGTCGCTGCCGGTCATGACGACGGCCAATGACAATGCCATGTTCATTCGATCCGAGTCGGAACTAATCAAAGTAGCGATCGGTACACTCGCTGGCACTCCCTCGAGACCGTCGAATCAATCAGCGTCGGGACCGGATCGGGTCGATCAGCAATCGGGTACCGGATCCTCGTGAGCGCCTCGACCAGTCGACCTCCGGTCCGATCGCAGTCCGAGAGGACGAGTGACGTCCAACACACGTCCGACTCGAACGGCTCGAACGACCGTCCGGATCATACCGGACCACCAGTCCTCTGGCGAGGTCGAGACAGATCTGATCGAAGCGTATCCGTGCGAGGATCTCCCGGTCAGGTGTCCGGGAGGTCGACTGACGGGCAGTCCCGATCTCCCAATCACCTGCCGACTCCCAAACCTTGATTGAGGTGTCAAGGGCACGAAGTGCATGGACAGGCCCTCCAGACGGTCAGTACTCGCTGGGCTCGGCTCGGCACTCACCGGGCTCGCCGGGTGTTCGAACACCGACACATCGACCACAACCAGCGAGACGACCACGGAGCCGACGACCCCGAGCGAGGGGAAGACCCCAGTGGACACCACGGAAGCGGCCGCGGAGGTTGCGCGGACCGGGCACCCGGGTGACATCGAGGCCTTCGACGAGGCGATTCCGGCGTTCCTGACACAGTGGGAACTCCCGGGAGCGACGGTGGCCGTGATGGCTGACGAACGGCTGGTGTTCACGCGCGGGTACGGGACCGTCGGTCCGGACAGCGACGAGCCGGTTCAACCGACGGCGCCGTTCCGTATCGGCAGTCTCTCGAAACCGATCACCGCCGTCGCGACCCTCGACCTCGTCGAGAAGGGAGACCTGTCTCTCGACGATCGTGCCTTCGAAATCAGATCCGATCTGCTCTCCGAGGGAGGTCCGGCCGACCCCCGCATCGAGGAAATCACGGTCCGACAGTTGCTGGCACATACGGCCGGGTGGAGTACCACGACCGTGGGGTTCGATCCGGTCTTCGCGCCGAATCAGGTGGCCCAGGCAGAAGAGACCGAGCCGCCGGCCAGTGCCGAAACCACGGTCGAGTTCATGTTGACCCGGGAACTGGGATACGATCCCGGGACGGACTTCCAGTACTCCAACTTCGGTTACTGCGTCCTGGGGCGGATCATCGAGGGTGTCACCGGCGAAGACTACGAGACACACGTCCGGGAGGCCATCCTTGCGCCCCTCAACGCGGACGGAATGGCGATCGGTGCAACTCGAAGGGAGAACCTCCGCGAGGACGAGGTCCGCTATCTGAGTCACACCACGGTCGAATCCCCGTTTCCCGGCGAGGGGACAGTCCCGCGTCCGTACGGCACCGGCGTGCTGAGCGAAGCCCTGGACGCCGACGGCGGCTGGGTCGGGTCGGCACCCGACCTGTTACGGTTCGTGCGCGGCGTCGACGGGATCGATGGGGTGCCGGACATCCTCGAGACCGAGACCACGGAGACGATGCTCGCCCGTCCCGACGTGAGCCGCTGGGAAGGGGCCGACCAGTACTACGGACTGGGTTGGTACGTCGAACGCCCCGAAGACGGAGTGGTACTCTGGCACAACGGGTCTCTGCCGGGCAGTTACGCCTTCCTGTTCCACGATCGAAACGAGTCCCGGACCCTCGTCGCCCTGTTCAACGGCCGAGCACCGGACCCGCTGTTCGGACAGTTCAACGTCGCCGCCCAGCGAACGCTCATCCGGGCCATGAGCAACGTCGATTCCTGGCCCGATCGTAACCGCTTCGAGGAGGACATCTGAAGCGGATCGCGATCGAACAGTCCCGTCCCGGCGACGGGCGACCGCCGGTGAGGGAACGATCAGAAGACTATTAAACCACAGCGGCTGAACTTTTTCTTCGTGGAGGAGTCCAAGCCCCAGGAAGATATCACGGAGGGGGCGCTCGTTCGCCCGATGCTGGCCATTGCGTGGCCGCTGGTGGTCTTTCAACTGCTGAACGTCGCGTACAACGTGACAGACACCATCTGGCTCGGCCATTATTCCGCCGACGCAGTCGGTGCGCTGAGCATCGCCTGGCCGCTGATCTTCCTGTTCATCTCGATCGCCGGCGGGTTCAACTCCGCGGGGGCGATCCTGGTCGCCCAGTATACCGGGGCCGACAGCGAGGGGTCCGCCGGGAAAGTGACCGGCAACCAGCTCACGTTCGTCGTCGGGATGGCCGCCATTCTGGGTGTCGCGGGCTTTTTCCTCTCCGATCAGTTGCTCGCGCTGTTGCCCTCGGGTGCGGCGACGACCGAGCGGATCATTCCGATGGCCAACGACTACATGGAGGTGTTCTACCTCGGGCTCCCGTTCCTGTTCACGTTCTTCGTCTTCTCGACGGTCATGCGCGGCTACGGCGACACCAAAACGCCGATGTACGTCATGGCCGGCAGCGTGGGCCTGAACGTGATCATCGACCCGATCCTCATCTTCGGGTTCGCTGACAACCCCCTGTTCGCCCCGCCGGGACTGGATGCGATCGGCGCGACGCTCGCCGGGCTGACGACCTTCTCCGGCCTCGGCATCGAGGGGGCCGCTATCGCGACAGTCTCGACGCGGGGACTGGGTGCCGTCGTCGGGATTGCCCTCCTGTTCTTCGGCGGCTACGGCCCGGACGTGCGACCGACGCACCTGTGGCCGGACATAGACGTCATCCGCAAACTCGTGGACCTGGGACTGCCGACGACGGCCGAACAGTCCGCCGCGGCCCTGGGTATGATCACGATGACCGCGATGGTGTCGATGTTCTCGCCGGCAGTCGTCGCGGCCTACGGCCTGACTAACCGCATCGGGACGATCGTGTTCCTGCCGTCGATGGGGCTCGGCCGGGCGACCAACACGATGGTCGGCCAGAACCTCGGGGCCGGCAAACCCGATCGCGCCGAGCGGGCGACCTGGCTCGCCTCGAAGGTCGCCGTCGGCGTCCTGCTGGTCGCGGCCGTCGTCGCCTTCGTCTTCCCCGAACCCATCGTGGGCGTGTTCCTCGGGACGGGCACCGAGGAGGCAGCGATCACGCTCGCGTTCGCCGCGACGTACCTCCAGGTTCGGGCCGTCGAGTTTGGCTTCATGGGCCTGTTCCAGGTCATCCTCGGGGCGTTCCGCGGGGCAGGCAACACCCGGATCGCGATGGTCCTCGCGATCGTCGCGCTGTGGCTGGGTCGGGTCCCGCTGGTGTACTTACTCGCCGTCAACCCCGGGATACTCGGCGAGTTCGGCATCTGGATCGGGTTCGCTGCCGGAGATATCATCGGCGGTATCGTCGCGGCGCTGTGGTTCACCCGGGGTACCTGGAAGGAGGCCGTCATCGACGAGACGAGCGGAGCCGGCGAGGAAGGTACCACACCGACTCCCGAATGACCCGTTCGCGCGTCGGCTATGGAGCGTGACATTAATCTCGGTAGCGTCGTAGGGTACGCCCATGGGAACCAGCGACAATGTCGGTCTCGCCGAGCCGAGCGTTCCGGATCCGGCGAGCGACGCCCGCGCGGACTACGATTACGCCAGTGAGAACGTAAAGCGACCGGGACTGGTCGCCGACCTCCGGGAGCTGATCGACGGAGACGTGCGCTTCGACGAGTACTCCCGGGAACTGTACGCGACGGACGCCAGCGCCTACGAGGTCCTGCCGATCGGCGTCGTCTTCCCCCGATCGACCGCCGACGTCGCGAGCGTCGTCGAGTACTGCGCCGAGCGGGAGATTCCGGTCCTGCCCCGGGGAGGGGGAACCAGTCTCGCCGGCCAGACCGTCAACGAGGCGGTCGTCCTAGACTTTACCCGCCACATGGACAGCGTGCTGGAGACGGATCCCGAGAACGCTCGGGCCCGGGTTCAGGCCGGGACGTACATCGGCGACATGAACGCGGCGTTCGCCGAGCACGATCTCAAGTTCGCGCCCGACCCCGCCTACGGCGACAAGAGCGCCGTCGCCGGCGCGATCGGCAACAACTCCACCGGCTCACACTCCCTGAAGTACGGGAAGACCGACGCCTACGTCGAATCATGTGAGGTCGTCCTCGCCGACGGGACCGTCACCGAGTTCGGCGAAGTCACGCTCGCCAAACTCGAGGCACGTGCTGACCCGGACGGCGACCTCGAGGCGCGGATCTACGCCGAGGTCGAGCGGATCGTCGAAGAGGAGGCCGACACCATCGACGAGCGGTTCCCGGACCTGAAACGGAACGTCTCGGGGTACAACCTGGATCGCCTGATCGAGGAGGCCGAGGACGGATCAGTCAACCTCGCACGCCTGCTGGCCGGCAGCGAGGGGACCCTCGCCGTGATCACGGAGGCCGAAGTCTCCTTAGAGCCGGTTCCCGAAACCAAGTCCATCGCGCTGCTGGCCTACGAGGATCTCATCGACGCGATGGAGGATGTCTCGATCATCCTCGAACACGATCCCTCGGCACTGGAAGTCCTCGACGACGTTCTACTGGAGCTGGCGGGCAAGACCGAGGAGTTCGGGCCACTAGTCGAGGAGATCGTGCCGGAGGGGACCGGCGCGATGTTGCTGGTGGAGTTCTACGCCGACAGCGACGAGAAAGGTCGTCAGAAGGTCGCCGACCTGATCGCCGATCGAGTACCCGACGGCGACAGCGAACTCGAGCCCAGCGACGGCGCGAGCGATATCACCGACGAGTCCCATTATGCCTTCCACGCACGCGAGGCTCACGACGACGACGAACGCAAGCGTTTCTGGAAGCTCCGCAAGAGCGGGAACCCGATCCTACTGGGCCGGACGACCGACGAGAAACACATCAGCTTCATCGAGGATACTGCCGTCCCGCCGGAGAACCTCCCCGAGTACGTCGCGGACTTCCAGGATCTGCTGGATGACGTGGGCACGTTCGCGGCGTTCTACGCTCACGCCGGACCGGGCTGTCTGCACATCCGACCCTTAGTCAACACGAAGACGACCGAGGGGATGGAGCAGTTCGAGGCCATCGCCGAGGGTGCGACCGACCTCGTCGTCGAGTACGGCGGCAGCGTCTCGGGCGAGCACGGCGACGGCCGCGCCCGCTCGCAGTTCAACCGCAAGCTATACGGTGACGATCTCTGGGAGACTTTCGAGGACCTGAAGACGGCCTTCGACCCCGACTGGTTGCTCAACCCGGGCAATGTCTGTGGTGACCACGACATGACCGAGAACCTCCGATTTAGCCCGGAGTACGACCTCGATCTTGGGTTCGAGCCGACCCTCAACTGGGACAACGACAACGGCATGCAGGGCATGGTCGAACTCTGTCACGGCTGTGGCGGCTGTCGTGGCCCCCAGGACACCACCGGCGGCGTGATGTGCCCGACCTTCCGTGCCAGCGAGGAAGAGATCACCTCCACGCGTGGCCGGGCGAACATGCTCCGGCAGGCCATGAGCGGCGACCTGCCCGACGACGTCACCGACGAGGAGTTCGTCACCGAGGTGCTTGACCTCTGTATCGGCTGTAAGGGCTGTGCGAAGGACTGTCCCAGCGAGGTGGACATGGCGAAGCTCAAGGCCGAAGTCGTCCACCAGCACCACCAGGAACACGGCTCGAGTCTCCGGGACAAACTCTTCGCGAACGTCGATCGACTGTTCCCGCTCGGAAGTGCACTCGCCCCCGTCTCGAACTGGGCCCAGCGACTGCCCGGGACCGGGATCGTCCAGGAGAAGGTACTCGGGATCGCCCGCGAACGGGGCCTGCCGACCTTCTACCGGGAGACGTTCGTCGACTGGTTCGCCGATCGCGGCCCACAGGTCCCGGAGTCGGCGGCCGACCGGAAGGTCTTGCTGTTCCCGGATTCGTTCTCGAACTACAACCGACCCCAGGCCGGCAAGGCCGCCGTCGAAGCGTTGGAGGCGGCCGGCGTGCACGTCGAGGTGCCCGTCGACGTGACCGACAGCGGTCGGGCAGCCCACTCGAAGGGCTTTCTCGACAAAGCGAAAGATCACGCCCGCGAGAACGTCGATGTCCTCGCGCCACGCGTGGCCGACGGCTGGGATGTCGTGAGCGTCGAGCCTTCCGTCGCCGTGATGTTCCAGCTGGACTACCTGGATCTACTCGCGGGCGAGGACGTCGAGGCCGTCGCCGAGAACAGCTACGGTGTCTTCGAATACCTCGAAACCGAAGGGCTGGTCGACGAGCTCGCGGTCGAGGCCGGAAGCGAGCCGTTGACGTATCACGGCCACTGCCAGCAGAAGGCCGTCAAGAAGGATCATCACACCTCCTCGGTACTCTCGGCAGTCGGCTTCGACGTCGATCACCTCGACAGCGGTTGTTGTGGCATGGCGGGGTCGTTCGGCTACGAAGCCGAACACTACTCGCTCAGCCAGGCCGTCGCCGGGATCCTCTTCGATCAGATCGAGGACAGCCACGGCGAACGCGTGATCGCTCCGGGAGCCTCCTGTCGCCACCAGATCGGCGAGGGCGAGACGGCGAGCGACGACCCGCCACACCCCATCGAGGTACTCGCCAAGGAACTGGCCGATTGACATCCCTTCCCCCAAGAAGGGCAGACGATCCGAACACCCCACGACAACTCGACGGTGATCGCCGGATGGACCGTCTGAGGCCAGTCACAGTCCTTTTATGTTGGCGTGGGATGTATCTCAGGTAGATGTCCAGACGGGTAGCTGTGGTTGGTCTCCTGATGGTCATTGTCGGGCTCATCGTGGTTCCGATCGCGATCGCAGGCGGGAGTAACGGGGCGACAGTCGACCCCGTGACGCTGCCGAGCGCTGACGAGACGGACCGCCTCGAGGATCGGCCACAGCCGGCGGACAGCCAGCCGGCGTTGCTCCAGCAGACGACGGGGGACTTCGACCGGACGCTGTTCAGCATCCACGTCTTCGAGAACGGGTCAGCCAGGTGGACGTTCCAGTACACCCGATTGCTCGAAAACGAGACCGAGGAGGCGAACTTCGAAGGCTTCGCGGCCGATTTCCGGACGAACGAAACGGAGCTCTATCGACAGTTCGTCAAGCAGGCCCAAGCGCTGACGGCCGCCGGGAGTAACGTCACCGGCCGACCGATGAACGCGACGGCCTTCGACCGGGGCGCGCGGGTCACACCGTTCGGTAATCGTGGCATCGTCGAAATGTCTTTCACGTGGACGAACTTCGGGCAGCAACGCGAGGATGGCGGTGTGCTCATCAGCGACGTCTTCGAGGGCGGTATCTACATCCGATCGGATCAGCGCCTGCGGTTCGTCACCGGTCCGGGCCTCGCCTTCGAGACGGTTGACCCGCAGCCGACGAACACCTCCGGGCCGACGCTTCCCGAAAGCGAGTGGGTCGCCTGGACTGGCGAACAGTCGTTCGCCGATCGGCGACCCACAGTGACGTTCCAGCCCGCCTCGGCGGTCCGAACGGAGGCGACCGACGGGGCCGGAACGACGCTTTCCGAGGACACGACGAACGCCGGCGAGGGATCGACCGACGGGTCCGAGACGGACCGGACGACGACAGCCGCTGGAGACGCCTCGACGGGAATCGGGATGTTGGTGACAATCGCCGCACTGGCGCTGGTCGCGCTCGGAGTCGTCGTTGCGGCGTGGGTAAACGGGTATCTCGAACCGGCCGAGGACGAGACGATCGCGACTGACGACGATTCAGGCGACGATCCTGCCGGGACGGCCGCGACGGATACGAGCAGCGGGGCGGAGACGGCACTGCTCGACGACGAGGACCGCGTCAGGCAGTTGCTCGAAGACAATGGCGGCCGGATGAAACAGACCGAGATCGTCGACGCCACGGAGTGGTCGAAGTCGAAGGTGAGCATGCTGCTCTCCGAGATGGAAGAAGAGGGCGAGATCACGAAGCTGCGGGTCGGCCGCGAGAACATCATCAGTTTGCCGGGAGCCGAACCCGAAGCCGCACGGTCCCCCTTTGAGGATCTCGACGACGACCCTCCCTGAGAGTGCCTGCCGTAATCGGTGGAAAGCGGAACCGTTAAACCCGTCTCTTCGCAACCGTAGAATGCGCTCCGGTGGTGTAGTCCGGCCAATCATCTTGCCCTCTCACGGCAAGGACCAGGGTTCAAATCCCTGCCGGAGCACTTTTGCGACGAACTAACTCGTGAGTCGCAAATGCGACCCGGGATCAGTATCACAGTTGTAGCGCACGAACGGTAATGCGATTGTGAAGCGACTTCGAAAGCCAAACCGCGTAACCGTGAGGTAGTGAGTGCGACCACGTGGAACCGGATACCACGTGACAGCGAGGGTCTGAGAACAATCGGTAAATTCATCATCCGGCCAGAGAACCTGTCACTTAAAGATAGATAAAATTCAGTATTCAGGTCGCTGAGACCGGATGATGTTTCCCAGCTTTTGTTGTTCGTCGGCGAGCAGTTCTGTCACGTCATCAGCAGTAATGATTCCGACGAGAGTATTATCTTCACAGACTGGGAGCCGCCGAATCCCGTGATCAGCCATCAGGTTGGCCGCCTGGTAGAAGCCGGCGCCAGGCTCGATTGTACAGAGGTCGTCGGTCATCACGTCTTCGGCGGTCTGTTCGGTCGGGTCACGCTTTTCCCCGAGGATGCGAACGGCCAGGTCTCGATCGGTAACGATTCCGATGGGCGTCTCATCGTTCGTGATCACGATACTTCCGACGTTCTCTTCGTCCATGGTCCCTGCGAGTTCGGTGACGGGAGTGTTAGGACCAGCAGTCACGGTATCGCTTCGAGCAAGGTCGTTGATCGGCATTGGGATTCCCCCATATACTTACGGGCAGTATAACATTAAAGATAGTGTACTTTCTGAAGAATTGGGAATCCGGACGTTTTTCGTAGATTTACACTGACTGAGATCGGTGCTGGTGTTGCTTGCGATCTGTGAACAGCGAGAGAATCCTGGCCTTCAGGCCTGGCGTGAATCCCATCACTCGACGATTTGTTTCGGGAATGGGTGGCTGTAAGTACAGAGTTACTTTTCTCCGCCGGTGATCGTGACGGGGCGATCAGCGTCGAGCATGACCTCTTGACTAACACTTCCGAAAAGCAGTGATTGTGCCGGCGACCGTTTCCGACCACCAAGGACGATATGGTCCGCATCGATTTCGTCGGCTGCCGCCAGGATCTCTTCGGCTGGATCTCCAACGCGGGTGATCTCGGTTACAGTGACTCTCTCCTCCCGTAATCGGGAACTGGCTTCACTACCACCCGCTATTTGGGTGATTCCTGTCGACTCTTCCCGATCTTCATCTTCGAACACGTGGAGCAATGATACCTCGATCTGGTCGGCTGCAGCAGGTAAACCGATGACTGTCTCGGCCTGTGCCTGTCCACGCGATTCGCTGCCATCGATCGGCATCAATATCTGATACATAGATTTAAATTTACACAGCGCAAACCTATAAACTTAATGGATAAACATGATTTATTGGTGGCTGACATAGTGTCGACATGAGCCAGAATGATGAAAACACGACCACTTATATAAAATAATTTAATCGGCAGTAGAACATACTGAATTGATGACGATGATCGCCTTGCTGAACTCAGGGCCTCTATGCAGCATGTTGTTCTTGACAGCTATTGGTTAGAGAGAATATTGCTCCGTTACCTGGCTTGCCTGCACTGAGCGATCTGCTTACTAAAATCCGATCGAGAACACTGTGAGAAGAACCACAACGTGTACCGCGATCGGGCGTCGACACCCCTCTCGGCACAGGTTTTGCCGGCTGGAGTCCGTGACTCACGCCCCGACATCCCTACGAAGTCGATAGGTCAAAACGCGCCGCTGGGAGTCGGTTCTCCGTGGATATATTAAGTTTCAGAGGAGTGCCCGGGGAGGGCTCCGAACGACAGGAAATCGAAGATTTCCATCCCTCGCGCTCACTGGCGTTCGCGCGAGACCTTGCTGGGTTCATCGCCCTCCACCGGCACACTCTGGAGTTGCCACTCAACGGAGTGAGTGGCGGCTTTGAGAAGTGCCCGGGGAGGGCTCCGAACCCTCGATCTCCGCATGACCCAGGTCCGGGGTCACGAACCCCGACGGGTATGCGATGGCGCACACGTGGGAAGACCCTATGAGTGCGGCGCTATGTCCAGCTAAGCCACCCGGGCGCACTCGTTGCTTGCGTGAGGGTCGTCTTTAAGCTTCTCATCTCCGGGTCACCCGAGGGCAGAGCCTCGTGAGTCAGTTGTCGCCAACTCGAAGCGTGACCGAGCCTCGCGGCGCCAAGCCCGCGGATTTATAGCCACGGACGGGTACACCAAGAGCATGGACATACCAGACCTCGTCCGGGAGGAGCTCGGGGACGAGGACATCCTCGCCGGCGTGTCGATTGGGGACGAAGACGTGGTCTGTCTGACGCCCACCCGGACCATCGTCTATCGTTCCGAGGGACTGATCAGCGACGAGCGCGTCGATTCCTATCCCCACGAGGCCGATCGGCTCAAGCTTTCCGAAGGGCGACGCAAATCGAAGTTCCACGTCGACTACTTCGACGAGACACGCTCGTTTTCGGTCCCGACCGACCATACGCGGGACGTCCTCACGCTACTCCTCGAGGGGATGCTCGGTGCCCACGAGGTCATCGACGCTGACGAGTCGATCGTCGGGGCCTTCCGGTTCAGCGAGATGACGCTGATCGTCGCCGAGAAGCGCCTCGTCAGACACATCGGCGGGACGGTCTGGGCCGAGGACTACGAGAGTTACCCCTACGAGAGGGTGACGGACATCGCCTTCGAGGAGGGAAGCGTCGCTACGGAACTGGTCGTCTCGATCGACAACCGTCCCCAGCGGATCAAGATCCCTCGTGAGGATGCCCGCCTCGTCGAGGAGACGGTCAAGACGGCCGTCTTCGAGTTCTACGACGTGGCCTCCTTCGAGGAGTTACGACGCGTCGTCGGCGTCGACGAGGAACCGGAGACAGCGGAAGAACGGCCAGAGGACGACCAGAACGACCTCACCCTCGGTTCGGGTATCGATCCGCTGGTGGCCGAAGACGACGGAGACGAGGGGCTCTTGGACACGGACGTCGGTACGATGTCGGAGACGACCGCGACCACGTCCGAAGCGACCGGCGACACGGCGGTCGCGACCACCGAGGTTGGAGACGAAATCGGGGAGGAAGCGAGCGGTACAGCGGCCCAACAAACCAGAGACCAATCGAGTCGCGAGCCGGACTCTCCCCCGGACGCCGAAACATTCGAAGCGTTGCTCGCGGACGCCGACGTGGCCTCCGAGGAGGACCTCCGCTCGCTGCGTGAACAGGTCGGCGAACTCTCGACCGCAGTCAAACGCCAGAACCAGCTCCTGAAGAAACAACACAACGCGATCAAACAACTCGTCGAGGAACTCCGCGAGCAGTGATCGCGACGGCGGACTCCGGTCGATCCGTCCGCCACGCCGGACTGTTCACTCCCGCCCCGTCACTTTCCGAATACACGACGAGCCGAACGGTCCCAGTTCCCCGGCGTCGAACTTGACGAAGTGGCCCGTCGAGAGGGAGGCCCCGCAGCGTCGACAGGAAAAATCCCCCTCGCGGACGACTACCTGGCTCTCGAAGCTCACGTAGTTGCCGGCGACCGGCTCGATGGTCGCGTCCTCGCGCTCGATGATGCCTCTCGCCTCCGCCGTCTCCAGTATCTCCCGCGTGAGACGGGGGTCCGTGGTAACGCTCTCCAGGCGATCGACGGCCTCCGCGACGGACAGTTCGGGATCCTCGAAGTGGGAGAGCAACGCCACGCCGAGTTCGATCGGGTCCGAGTCGTCTGCCACAGCGGGGTTTCGGACCCCAGGGACAAGTATCATCGGCCGTCGTGGATCCGATCGCTCGGAAACGAGCAGCGACCACAAGAGGTTTGGCGGGTTCGCCCCCACTGTGGGGTGATGCATCCCGCGGTCCGTCGGCAGGTGACGGCGGTCGTCTTCGTTCTCAGCGTCGCAGCCGTCGCGACGCTCGCGAGTTCGCCCGCCGCTGTCCTTGAAACGGTCGAGACGGTCGCCGGATCGCCCCTCGCCCTCGTAGGTGTCCTTGCCGGCCTGTACGCCGTCCGGCCGCTCGTGCTGTGGCCGATCTCCGCACTCTCGATCCTCGCGGGGTACGGACTCGGCGTCACGCTGGGTGTACCTGTCGCACTCGCTGGTGCGGTCCTCACCTGTATTCCGCCATACCTGCTCGCCAGACGCGCACCGCGGGAGACGGGCATCTTCGGTCGGCTCCACCGCCGAAGTCAAGAGGTCGTCGCGGCGATCGGCGAGCTCCGCGGCGTCGTGGCCGCGAGGTTGCTGCCGCTGCCCGCGGACGTGATCTCCTACGGCGCCGGCCTCTCGACTGTCTCGGGGCGGGCGTTCGTCGTCGGCACCTTCTTCGGGGAGATTCCGTGGGTCGTCACGGGCGTCGTGACTGGCTCGTCGATGCGGACGCTCACGCTTGAAGGTGCCTCGGCGGGCCTCCCGCTGCTCGCCGGAACGGCCGGGTTGGGCGTCCTCGTGTTGGCCGGCCCGGCAGTCCGCCACCTCCAGGCACAGGATCGACTCCCGAGTCTGGAATCGCTGAGTTCCTGACGTGGCGGGCGGCGAAAGCAGCCCTGTCGAGTAGTCCATCTCAATAGAACGTGTCCGCACAGTCGTAGACGACGCCGTGAACCGGGCAGACGTACTTGCAGTGTCGTTCGAAGAGTGGACGGCCACAGCGCGGACACGGGCGGCCGCCGTGGTCGTCCATACGCGTAGGATTGGTGAGCGGGCGCTTGACAGTTCGGGAGGCGGAAAACGAAGAAGCGAACGAGAAGCAGGAAAAACGGGTTAGCTCAGTGGGCGTTCAACATTCCGACCAGCCACAGGACTCGCAGGTCTTACAGCCCTCAGAGTAGTACAGCGACATCGAGCCACATTCGGGACATTCGGGACTCTCACCGTTGGCGATGATGTCCTGTTGATCGTCAACCATGGTCGACTCCGTGGCGGTCGAACCGCCGTCGGTCGATCGGTCCTCCGAACGTGACCGGGCAGCCTGTTCTTCCGCAGTGAGATCTTCGTCAGCTGTCTCCTCTAAGGTGCGCTGCTGGGGATAGGTCCGGTCGATCTCGTCGTCGAGATACCGCCGCAGAGCCGTTCCGAAGGCGTCCGGGATGGAGTTGATCTGCTCGCCCTTGTCCCAGGCGACCTTCGGCGACCGAATGCCCTGGAGCTTGTCGACGATCTCGTCGGGATCGACCCCCGAGCGCAACGCGACGGAGATGGTCTTCGCGAGCGCATCGGTGAATGAGTTGGTGAACCCGCCCGAATGACCCGTGTTGGCGAACAGCTCGAACGGTTCGCCGGTCTTGGGGTCCTCGTTGATCGTCACGTACAGTTTGCCGTAGCCCGTCTCGATACGCTGGGTGACGCCGTGAAGCTGATCGGGGCGGGGTTTCTTCTCGGCGTACTGCCGGGCGGTGTCCCCGTCCAGTAGCTCCTCGATGTCGGCCGTGAGTCGCTCGCGAACGTCCTCGTTGTCGAGGAACCCCTCCAGCCCGCCGAAGACCTCGTCGATGCGCTCGACGATCGTCTCGGCGGCCTCGTCCTCGTCCATGTCCGCGAAGTCGGTGTTCTCGGCCCGCGTGGTCAGCACCTGCTTGCTCCGGGTGCCGTCGCGGTAGTAGGTGACGCCCTTGCCACCGTGTTCGTAGATGTACTCGAAGACATCTTTTGCGTCCCCGAGCGTCGAATCGTTGGGGGCGTTGACGGTTTTTGAAATTGCCGAGTCCACGCCGTCTTGCAGGGCACACTGGATCGAGGCATGCTGTTTCGGCGAGAGATCGCCGGTCGTGACGAACAGTTCGCCGATGGCGTCGGGCACCGTCGAGAGCCCTTCGACGCCGTCGAAGGCGTTGTCGGCCATCTGTTCCTGGGCCTCCCGCTTGACGGCCTCGACGTCGATGTCGTTCTCCTCTAAGACCCGAAGGAAGTAATCGTCGAACTCAACGAGCATTTCGTCGCCCTGGACGTCGTCGGAGACGTTCTTGTAGTACGCGACGTTGTAGACGGGCTCGCAACCTCCTGTCGTATTCCCGACCATCGAGGTGGTGTTGTGGGTAACGAATCCATTGGCGACGTACGTGTTGTTCGATGGGACACTGATGTCTTTGGTGTAGGCTTTCTCTTCGGTGACGGACCCGACCGTCGCTGCATAGAAATCGGTGAGACGACGACCGGCGACCCTGACGACCTGGTCGGTCTCGGTCTCGACGTCTTTGACGAGTTTTCGACTCACAGCCCCGTTAATCGGAGACTGATTGACTCGTTTCTTGACCGGCTTGCTCACCGAATCGTATCCGTCGACGGCCCGAAGCGTTTCGACTATCTCCGGTGGGTACGTGTCGTTCTTGTACGACTGTGGCCCGAGATCGAACTCCGTGGACTTGGTGATAAATCCAATCTCGTCGATAAATCGTGCGTCTTCGCGCCTGTTGGCTCCACGCACGCTGTGTCGCGGCCGGTCTCCGTAGTGGTCGTCCATGTCTTCGGTTTCGAGCACGTCCTGGACGAAGACACAGCCAAGCGACAACAGTAGCGTCTGGACTTCTTCGGCGAGCGTCGCTGACACCGTTGACAGCTCGACCTTCCGCGATGCAGTCCCATCAGCCTCGAATAGACCTCTGAGGAACGCTTTCGCGACCGGTTCGTCACCGCTGAGGACCTCGTCCGGGACGAAGGCGCTTGCAGCCCCTTGCCCTTCATTGCCCGGTGCCTTCTTCCAGCCGTTGTCCTCGAAATATCGCGACAGGTGTCGGCCCCCAAACGTGAGCGTGTGCCGGGTATCCTGGTCCTCGACAGTCGGAGCGACTCCGAACAGGGACCGACCGAGTTCGCGAAGATGTTCATCGAGCTCTGTCGCGTCGGACTCGACGACGACTTTCACTCCAACCTCGTCGTGAACGTAGCCGTCGCCCATGAAGTATCCGAGGAACTCGGACAGTTCCGGCGTCATCTCCTCCGGGAGCGTCAGATCGTCGTCCGTGTTGTGATGGTAGTTGTCCCGTTCGCTCGTGTCCAGTGTGGCCCTGGTTCCGCCTTCGAAGGTGTTCCGTTGAAGCAAAATCCTGTCGCCAGGTTCGAACTCGCCGGCCTCTTTCCATGCGTACTCGCCATCTTCGGTGAGTGTTCTGAACCGATGGTCCGGCGTCGAAGCAACGCTAAATCCGCCCTCGGTTTCGATTTTCCGGACATATGTGAACCCATTGTCATAAATGGCGGTCGCAGCTTTCGTGCCGCCATCGGTCGCAACACCGACGTCAATCTCGTCCCACTGCTGGAACTCCGCAGTCGTCTCGTCAAGGTCCTCGATCGGGACGAGCCCCTCGTCAGTCGAGATGAGGGAACTCTCCTCCACGCAGCCAGTGGGAGCGATCGTCGTCGTGTTGTGGTTGCGGATGGGGAAGCCATCTGCCCAGTCCTCTGCATCCTCGCCGACGTAATGCTCGAACCACTCGCTATATTCCGTGGGATCGGCGTACTTCGAATCGTCCCACTCCGCGAAGGAGCCGCGTTCCTCGGCGAGCTCGTGACTCGTCCATTTGGACTCGTAGTTGATGTGCTGCATGACCTGCCGAGCGATCTCGTCGGCCTCCTCGCTGCCGTATTTGACGCCGAGCTGGATGTACAGCTGCGCCAGGCCCATGATGCCCAGCCCGATCTTGCGCATGTGCCGGACTTTCTCCTCGATCTCGTCGACCGGGAAATCCGACATCGTGACGACGTTTTCGAGGAACCGCGTCCCCATCGCGATACGATGGTCGAGTTCCTCGAAGTCGATCGCTTCTTCGAGGTAGGCATCGATCGCATCCTCGAAGTCCGCATAGTCCTCAGCGTGGCGGTCAGACCAGACGCGCCAGTCCGGCGCGTCCGTGTCGGCGACCGTCGAGAGATTGATGTGCCCGAGGTTACAGGCCTCGTACTCCTCCAAGGGTTGCTCACCACAGTTGTGACAGACGAGCCCGTTCGCGATGAACGAGTGCGTGTCCGGCTCCGTCAGGTCGTAGACGGCTTCGTGTCCGTCGAACTCGACTGATTCGACCGTCGCCTCGAAGCGCTCGCTGTACGGGCCCCGGTCGTACTCTGCGAGTCGCTCCGCAAGGGTCTCGTCTTTGCTGTCCAGCAGGAATCCGACCTCCTCGGCGAAGCGAACGAGGTTGTCCTTGACGACAACGAGTTCATGGAACCCTTCAGTCTCGTACTCGGCTGTGTCGCCGGTACCGTCGGGTAGTTCGACTGTCCCCGGCTCTTTCCGGTCCTCGTAGACTTTGCTGGCGATGCCGAAGTTGAGAAGCAATCGCTGCACGTCTGTGAGGAAACCGGCGTCGACGCTCGCCAGTCGCACGGAGACCCCCTTCTCGACGTCGCCCTGTACGCTCCCGTCGGCACTGAACAGTGCTCGCAGGAATCCACGAGCCATCTCTTCACTGCCACGCATGACGGCGTCCGGAACCTGCAGTTTCTCCTCGATAAGTCCAGTCTCCTCGGCGTACTCGTAGAGACGTGCCGACCGAATGCGCTGTTCGAGTGCCTGGGCACCTCGATAGTCGTCACTCCGACTGATGTCGCTGACGCCGACCTCGTAGTCGGCGTTTCCGAGTGGTTCGCGAACGATCTCGTTCACGTCGTCGGCGAACTGCTCGGAAACGGTCGCATCTTCGTCGTAGAAGTTCAGTACTGCACGTTCCTCGCCGTGCTTGAGATGGCCGTCACCGACGAGCCAGCCGAGGACGCGACCCTCTTCGGCCGACCCGTGTTGACCGAACTCGCCCTTCTGGTTTTGGACGTGAACAGTATCTCCGGGTTCGAGGTTCTGCGCTTCGATCCAGCCATCGTCGGTCATCACGCGATGGTCAGCAGTGAGTCGGAGTTCGTATCCTTCCTCGGTTGTGAGTTCGTAGACGTCCTTCTCGCCGGTCTTGAAGACGCTACTGGCCTCCTTGACTCGATCCTCGCTCAACCGACCGTCGACGACGACATCCTGTGCGACACCGTGCTCGTACAGTTCTTCGGCCGGGACGAGCCCGTTTTCGGTACTGATGAGCGTGTCACCGGTGACACACGGGTTGGTCGCGAGGATCTGGTGGTCAGGTTCGGCCTCGACGTCGAAGGAGTGTTCCTTGTTGACGCGCTCTAGATAGATCACGCCGGGTTCGCCGTTCTCGTGGGCACCTTCGACGATGTCGTCCCAGAGTTCCTCGGCGGGCACGGACAGCTCCTCGCCGACCGTGACGTACTCGCCGAGGCCGAACATGTCGTACAGTTCTTTGGTTTCCTCGGTGACGATGTGAGCCTCGCCGGTTCGGGGGTTCGTGAAGGTGAACTCCTCGCCGTTCTGCAGGGCCTCCATAAAGTCGTCGGTGACACCCACTGAGATGTTGAAATTCGAGAGATGCCCCTCGACGGCGTTGCGGAGGTGTTCGGGCACACGACCCTCGTCGTCGATCAACTCTCGTGCTTCCTCTAAGGCGTCGGCAAAAGAGGTGTGCGTGAAGTCATCAGGGTCGTTCAGCCGAAGGGTATGAGCGAGGGAGACGTCCTTGTTCTTGGCGTGGATGAACTGGATGGCGTCCGGATGGGAGATCCGCATGACCCCCATCTGGGCACCCCGTCGGGCACCACCCTGGGCAATCGTCTCACACATCTGGTCGAAAGTCCGCATGAACGTAATCGGACCAGAAGCAATTCCTCCCGTCGAGCCGACAGCATCTCCATAGGGCCGTAATCGCCAGAATGCATAGCCCATTCCGCCACCGCTGTTGTGCGAGACGACCGAACTTGCCACGTACTCGTGATTATCGGCGACGGTCACGTCGTAGACGGTAGCCGTTCCTGCGTCCTCGACGGCTTCGACGGGGACGTGCCACGTCGAACCGTCGAGCGTGCCGACGCTCGGCCCCTCCGAGTCGATCGAGGCGAGCGTCTCTGCCATCGTCTCCGACCGGGAGTCGACGAATCCGACCAGATTGCTGAACTGTTCGAGTCCGCGTTCGCCGGTCGGCCCGACGTTGAAGTAATCACGATCTTCGGTATCGTACTCCCAGTTGATTGCAGGGATGCCGAGACCGAGAAGCAACTGCTGGACACCCTCGATCAGATCCTCCGAGGAACTCCACAGCCGTGGATAGACGTCTTTCTGGAGGCTGCCGTCGGTCGAGTACAGTCCCCGGAGGAATGCACCGATCGTCTCGCGGTCCGCCTTCCAGACCGATTCCGGAACGGATGCCGATGTCGCGTCGGGCTTGGCATCTCCGAAGTTCGCAAGCCACCAGCGTTTGACCTCGTGGCTGTGGACGACAGCGTCGTAACAGCCTTCGTCCCAGCGCCAGTCGAGACCGACGTCGAAGAGATCGCGGGCAAGTCGATCGGCGCGTTCGAGCGTCTCCTCGCGATTGAGATGAAATCGGATCCCGTCTTCGTGTTTCGAACCGTCGCCGACCCACATCCCGACAAGTTCGGCCAGGTCCGGCGTCAATTCGGTCGGTTGGTCGACGACCGTGACGGCCTCACCGTTGGATTCGATCGACTGGTTCTCGCGGTACCGGGCCACGCTCCGGGTCGAAACGCCGAGTTCCCGGGCGATCTCACCGTCGGAGTGACCGTCCTCATAGAGCGTCTCGAATTCGCTCTCGTCGAAACTCACGCTCCCGCCGGGACGTCCGCCGCTGCCGTTCGGATCCAGACCGAGTTCGAGCGAGCGCCGGCGCTGGATCGTCGAGGCCGAACTGTCGAGTCGCTCGGCGATTTCGTAGTCGCTGAGTCCATCGGCATACAGCTCGAGGACGTCGTCGTTCGAAACAGTACGGTTCTCGGCCCACTGCGCACCGCCGGCGACGGTCGTGAGTTCGGGAGTCTCGTTCGCACCGTCGATCCAGCCGAGTCGAAGCGAGAGCGCGTCCCCGGGTTCGATCTCGTCGATGCGCGTCCAGTCCTCCCCAACGAGCAGCTCGTGGTTCGGCGTCCCCGTCAGTTCCACACCGGCCTTCGTTTCGACGCGCTTGACCGGTGAATCGTCGTAGGCGTGGGTCTCGTCAACATTCTGGACGCGATGATCGTCGCCGTCGCGCTGGACGATCCGATCACCGGGCTCGACATCAGCGATGGAAACGACGCCTTTTCCCTCGACGGTAACGGTCGTGTCTTCTGTCAGACACTGGAAAACCTGTGCGGCTTCTTTTGCTGTCTGATGAATGTCATCAATGTCGTCTTCGGGGCTATCGACGAAACAGGCAGATAGTTGCTGGAGTTCGTCGCCGGCATTCATTAATGTAGGAGAGTTCGGCATGAAAGAAAGATCTCCCATCAGCGTCCGGAACTCCGCGGCGGTGTCCTCGACGTGCTCGCGGACGGCCGGCGGGAGTTCGGGCACGACCGTCTCGTAGGCGAACTTGTTGACGTTGTAGATCGAGAGGGTCGTCTCGGCGTCGTCAGTCACCGTGGTTCCCTTCCCGAATACTTCCTCGGCGAGCTCGTCGCGCCGTGGATGATCGGGCTTGAGCTGCTCGGGCGTGACGGTGATCTCGACGTCCTCGTTTCGAGCTTCGTAGACGGCCTCGGCCAGGGCGATGTTCTTTGCGACGCGCTCGAAAAGGTCCTCCTGATCCTCGACGAGTTCACCGTCGGCGTCCTTCCGGAGGTACCGTGCCGGCAGAATGTTGTGATAGGCGTTGTCGGTGAGCCGGTCGGTGAGCGTCTCGCCCTCGGTGCGCTTGATCGGCAGCGTCACCTCGTCGACGCCCAGGTCGGCGTCGCTCATTGTTCGACCCCCCGTCCACTCGGCTGCTCGTCGCTTCGACCCGTCGTTCGCGTGTCCGTTCGTGTCATTTGTAGCTGAAATTCATTCGCTCTGCTCTCGAATAACCGTTTGGCTTGGCGATCACGTGCGATCCAACTCGTGTCACGATATGGATACGTGACTGCGAAACTCCCGACTCAGGGGAGTAGCGCGCACGCTGGCAAGCAAAGCGACGATGCCATATAAGGGTTGCCAGACCGGAGTGAAAGTGAACGTTGCCGTCGAGGAACCGCTCACGTCCGGCGGCCCGGAGTCGAACGGAAGGGGTGGGTTCCGCAGCCGACCGGTCCTATCCTCAGACCCCTGATAGGAAGTTCCGGATCACGTCGTGGCCCACGGCGGTCAACACGGATTCGGGGTGGAACTGGACGGCTTCGATGGGGTGCTCACGGTGACGGATCCCCATGACGAGCGCAGTCCCGTCGTCGGCCTCGGTGGTCGCAGTCACCTCGAAACAGTCCGGGACGTCACTGGCGACCAGCGAGTGATATCGCCCGCCCTGGAATCCCTGGTCGAGGCCGTCGAAGACGCCCTCGCCGTCGTGGGAAATCGAGGCTGCCTTCCCGTGGATCGGCTCCGGCGCGTGGCCGACCGTCCCGCCGTAGGTGTAGACCGCGGCCTCGAGGCCGAGACAGACGCCCAGCGTCGGCACCCCGGGACTGATCTCCCGGAGGACGTCCGTCGTCACACCGACGTCGCGGTCGTTCTTCGGGTGACCCGGCCCGGGACTGATGATGATGGCGTCCGGATCGGCTGCCCGGACATCCGACAGCGAGGCCGTGTTCTTCACGACGGTCGTGCTCGCGTGTTCGGAGACGTCCGCAGAATCAACGGATTCTGCGTGGCTCGAAGTGGCGCTCAGCGCCACTTCGGTGTATTCGACGAGGTTGTACGTGAACGAGTCGAAGTTGTCCACGAACAGCACGTCGAGTTCACCGGTAACCGTCTCAGTCGTACCCGCACTGATCGATTCGCTCATCGGGACACCTCCTCGATCGGGGCCTCAGTGTCGGCCTCGACGTCCGGATCCGACTCGATCCGTTCGAGGGCGTCGATCACGCCCCCCATCTTCTGTTCGGTCTCCTCGTACTCGCTTGCGGGATCGCTGTCGGCGACGATCCCCGCCCCCGCCTGGACGGTGATTCGGTCGTTGCCGCCGTGGGCGTCGGCGATATCGACACCGTGTTCGACCGCCGCCGACCGGATGACGATCGCGAAGTCGGCGTCGCCGTTCCAGGAGAAGTAACCCACGCCGCCGCCGTAGATTCCGCGGGGGTCGACTTCGAGGTCGTCGATAATCTCCATCGCGCGGATCTTCGGCGCACCCGAGAGCGTCCCCGCCGGGAAGGCCGCCCGCGTCGCGTCGAAAGCATCGAAAGACGCGCTCTTTCGGGCCTCCGAACGTAGTTCGGAGACAGCTCTGTCCTCGGCGAGTGTCCCCGTTACTGTCGACTCGATGTGCTGGACGTGGCTGTACTTCAGGACGTTCATGAACTCTTCGACGCGAACACTCCCCGGTTCGGCCACGCGGCGGACGTCGTTGCGTGCCAGATCGACCAGCATCGTGTGCTCGGCTCGCTCCTTCTCGTCGGCGAGCATCTCCCCCGCCAGTCGGCGATCCTCGACGGGGCTGGATCCCCGCGTAGACGTGCCAGCGATGGGGTTCGACGTGATGAGGTCGCCCCCTACTGAGACGAGCGTCTCCGGGCTCGCGCCGACGATCGTCAGGTCGTCGTACCCCAGCAAGTACATGTACGGCGAGGGGTTGATCGATCGCAGCGAGTCGTACAGCGCGAGTGGGTCAACGTCGCCGTAGAGCTCGCGTTTCCGGGAGATTACACCCTGGTAGATGTCGCCGTCCAGAACGTGTTCCTTGGCGCGCTCGACCGCCCGCTCGTACTCGTCCTGTGGCCCGGCATCCTCTCGAACGAGGGCGAATCCGCCTGTCTCGGGATCGTCGGCGTCGGTCAGTGCTGTTTCGACGCGTTCAGCCTCTGTGAGCAACTCGTCGTACCGCGCGTGGGCGTCTTCCCCGGGTTTGACGACCGGAGTGAACACAAGCGAGACAGTCTCATCGACGTGGTCGAACACCAGCGTCTTCGTTGCGAGCACGAACTGAGCGTCCGGGAATCGCGAGTCCGGCCGATCGATGCCCACTTCGTCGAGCCAGAGATCGTAGACGGCCTCGTAGGCCAGAAAGCCGACGAGACCACCCGAGAGTGTTTGGCGGTCGTGGTCCGGGAATCCACGACGCTCGACGTCAGGCAGCGTCGCCCGGAGGTCGTCGAGGACATCGCCGCCGTTGGTTTCGAGTAGATCGGTGTATCGGTCGTCGAAGACGTCCAGATCCGTCTCGTCGGGATCGACGGTCGCGACCGCGACGGGATCGTAGCCGACGAAGGAGTATCGCGCGTGGCGGTCGTCTGTCGAGGGTGCGAACGCGCCGTTCGGATCGCTGGAGGCGACTTTCTCGGCGCTTTCGAGCAAGAACGCGTAGCCGGTGTCGTCAGCGTGAACGTCGTCGGCGTCGCTCTTCCGGCCGGTTACCGCCGCGTACGCGAAGAGTGGATCGACGTCGACGTCGAGTTCGACGGCAACTCGGACGACACCCGGCTCCTCGGCGTCAGCGTGAGCCACGAACTCCTCGCGGGACAGCGACGGCTCGCCAGTCATGCGACCACCTGATCGGTGTCGGCCCGCTCGACGAACTGTGTGACTGCGTGGGTATCTTTGATCCCGCCCTCCCGCTCGACGCCGCTTGCAGTGTCGACGCCGAAGGGCCGAACGGTCTCGACGGCATCGGTCACGTTCTCGGGCGTGAGTCCGCCGGCCAGCAGGACTGGAACCCCAAGGGTCTCGATGATTTCTGCTGTTCGGTCCCAGTCGTGTGTCCGACCAGTCCCGCCGCCGCCCGCCTCGTCCAGCGAGTCGACCACGAGCCCGTCGGCGGCCGCGGCGTACGCCCCCAGGTCGGCATCGTGATCCAGTGCGACCAGGACCGACTGGGGGATCGACTCCGTGAACTCTTGGACTTCATCGGGGTCGAGCGTCCCGTGGACCTGGACGGTGTCCGGCTCCGTGGCCGCGACGAGTTCCCGGGCGTCCTCGATTGTCTCGGGCATCGTCACGAGGACGCCCGAGACGAGTGGCGGGACCGCATCGAACAGGTCGGCGGCGCGCTCACGGGGGACTTCTCGGGGCGTTTCGACGGGAACCTCGCTGATAACTCCGATGGCGTCCGCCCCGGCGTCGACGGTCGCCTGGACGTCCTCGATCCGCGTGTGCCCACAGATCTTCACGCGCGTCATGCGATCACGCCGCGGAGATCGCCGAGCTTCTCGCCGGCCGCCCCCGAGTCGATGGCCTGGCGGGCGACCTCGACGCCGTCTTCCAACGAATCGGCCTCACCAGCGACGTAGATCGCTGCGCCGGCGTTCGCGAGGATGATGTCCCGCTTCGCACCGTTGGCTTCGCCCCGGACAATCTCTCGAAGGGCGTCGGCGTTCTCTGCGGGTGTCCCGCCGGCGACGTCGGCGATGTCGTGGCGGTCGACGCCCATGTCGCCCGGCGAGAGGGTGTACTCCTCGACAGACTCCCCCTCGACTTCCGCGACAGTGGTCTCGTCGTGGACGGCGATTTCGTCGAGACCTGCACCGTGGACGACCAGGGCGTGTTCGACGGGCATGTGCGCCAGGGAATTTGCGATCAGCGGAACCAGGTCTGGATCGTACACCCCCAGGACCTGTGCGTCCGCGCTGGCGGGGTTCGTCAGCGGGCCGAGGATGTTGAAGATAGTTCGCATGCCGAGTTCCTTCCGTGGCCCGATGACGGCCTTCATCGCCGGATGGAAGACGGGTGCGAGCATGAATCCGATCCCTTCGCGGTCGATGGCATCCTCGACAGCCGGCGGCTCGGCGTCGACGGTGACGCCCACCTCTTCGAGGACATCCGCGCTGCCCGACGAGGAGGACACCGAGTAGTTGCCGTGTTTGGCGATCGGGACGCCCGCGCCCGCGGCGACGATCGCACTCGTCGTCGAGACGTTGATCGTATCGTAGTCGTCGCCGCCGGTCCCGACGATGTCGACCAGTGGGTCACGATCGGGGTCGATGGTCCGTGCGGCCTCGCGCATCCCCTGGGCGAAACCCGCGATCTCGGCCTCGGTCTCCCCTTTCGCCCGGAGTGCGCTCAACAGTGCCCCGATCTGGGCCTCCGTCGCGTCCTCGAAGACGGCACTTGATGCTTCTCGCGCCTGTTCGACGGTCAGATCCTCGCCCTCGGTCACGCGCTCGATGTGTGTCTGTATCGTGGACATCGTTGTACTTATTCGGGTTGTAATGTACAACTTCGTACACCGACTTAAGCGTGTCGGGACGGGGAGCCATAACCACGCAGCGATCGATGGAGGTTGTCAACATCCAAAGAGCTTTACTTGTTAGTTAATCACATTCAATCATGGAGCGACAGGATCGGACGAGGACGGTCACCAGGCGGCGGCTACTTGGTGGCGTGACAGCGGTACTGACAGGGGTAGTCGCAGGCTGTAGCGGCTCCGACGACGGGGCGACGGTGACGACGACAGACCAGCCAGCGATACCGACCGCGACACCCACATCGACGCCCGAGTTACCGAACGTCCAGACCCGAATCGTCCAGCGCGACCGGGCCGCGATCACCCACGTCAACGCCCGCGTATCGGGAGATGTTACCTGGCCATCACTGACAGTCATCGATCCGACCCAGATCTACGGGATGTGGGATCAGATCGACGGTCAGGACGCTATCCAGTTCGCACCCGACGGGGAGTTCACGATACAGACCTCCGAGCAGACGATCGGGGGCGAGTACCGGATCAACCAGGGCCGGGAATTGCTCCTCAAGACCGACAACGGCACCGTCCGATACACCTACAGACGGGCGGCCGACGCTTCGGGAGTCGTCATGGAATTCCTCCGAGACGGAAACGTCGTCGACCGGTACCGCCGCCGGAGTACCCCCGACATGGATCCGGTCGACGCGGTCCAGGATCTGCGCGTCGAGCGCGACCGGAGCGAGACGGCGACGACACAAGGTAACCAGTTGGAGAGCGGTGCGACCGGGTCCGGCTTCTTCGTCACACCCGACGGATACCTGCTCACGAACGCTCACGTCGTCCTGGCCGACACTGATCCACGACAGTTACTCTTCCAGCGCCTGGCCCGTCGGACGGCGACGAGTCTCCAGGAGTCACTCCGGGAGAACCTGGCTGGCGCCGAGTTGACCGACGCCGAGCGGGCCGAGATCGAACAGGTGCTGTTCGACAAGTTGCTGGCGTACTTCGGGGAATACACCCGCATCTCGAACACGGAGACGGCGTTCAACGTACTCAACGGCCGGGCGACGCCCGACGACGACATTAAAGTGGCTAGCTGGGAGGCGACCGTCGAAGCCGCGGGGACAGTCGTCACGGAAGTCGGTGGCCAGCGGACCTGGGGACGGGACATCGCCGTCATGAAGGTCGACCGCGAGAACCTCCCGTCGGTCACGCTGGGCAGCTCGTCGGACCTCACCACCGGAAACGACCTGTACGTGATCGGCTACCCGGACATCGGCATCCACGATCTCTTCGAGGATCGCGACCGCGCCCTCGAACCGACGTTGACCACGGGCGTCGTCAGTGCCCGCCGGACGCTCAATTCCGGTATCGAGACGATCCAGACCGACGCAGCGATCAACAGCGGCAACAGCGGTGGGCCGATGTACGACGACAGCGGCGAGGTCGTCGGGATCGCGACCTTTGGCCCGTCCGATGCGGGCATCGAGGACGTCCAGTTCGGCCTGCCGGTCGAAGTCGGAAAAACGATGCTCGACGACCTCGGCATCGAGAACCGTTCGGGCGAGATGGATACCGCCTTCGACGAGGGGATCGCGGCCTACTGGCGTGGGGACTGCGAGATGGCAGTCGAGCGCATGGATCGCGTGCTCGAACTCTACCCTGAGCATCCGTACGCGAGTCAATACATTGAGGACTGCGAGTCCGGTGGGGCCTCCGGGTAACGTAGGTGATCTGGATGAGTCCTCGGCCGTTGGTCGCGGGCGTTCCGTGATCGAAACCGCTTTTCCGCTCACCGCCTCAGACACAGATGAGCGAGGGTGGCTGAGCGGCCAAAGGCGGCGGGCTTAAGACCCGCTCCCGAAGGGGTCCAGGGGTTCGAATCCCCTCCCTCGCATGAGTGCGCGGCGCATGTTCGCGCCGCGCCGAATTACTATGGAGGGCGATTCGAATCAGAGAGCGGGAGGTGAGCGAGTACAACGAGCGAACGGGAGCGACCGTGGTTCGAATCCCCTCCCTCGCATGGCGAGGTCGAACGAACGTGAAACCTCGATTTTGCGAGCGGTGAGTGAAACGAACCGCGAGCGAGTGCGCAGCGCATGTTCGCGCCGCGCCGAATCAACATGAGGGCGATTCGAAGCCTATCAGTCGCAGCGGCCGAACGAAGTGAGGCCGACCGTCTGATTTCGGTTCGAATCCCCTCCCTCGCATGGCGAGGTCGAACGAACGTGAAACCTCGATTTTGCGAACGGCGAGCGAGGCGAGCCGTGAGTCCGTGCGCGGCGCATGTTCGCGCCGCGCCGAATTACTATGGAGGGCGATTCGAAGGAGAGGATCGCCTACGTCCCTACTCCGTGTAACCGGAGATATCGGCCCAGTAGACGATGCCGTCGTAGCGGACCAGGTACTCGCCGTCGACGTAATCCTCGCCGTCCGGATCAGCATCGTAGACCGGTTCAGCCGCGTCGAACCGCCCGACGAGGCGCGTCCATGCGTCCGACTCGTCCTCCACGTAGTGGGTCTCCCCGATCGCCTTGTCTACGATTTCCTTTTCAGTCGAGGAGAGATTCGAAAGCGAGAACAAATATGCCGATTCGATCCGAGCGGCGAGTTCCTCGCCGCTGTCGGCCACCGGCGACGCGTCGTATCGATAGGTATAGATCGTCTTCGGCGACGGGCCGTCCACCGTGATGCGGACCGTCCGATCTTCAAACTCGACGAGTTCGTAGCGGGGTTCCGACACCAACACGGACGACCCCTGCTCGCTCTCGTTGTAGACGGCCAGCGTCGCGATGTCCTCGTCTCCCGCTATCAATCCCGAATCAGGGGCAGGAAGCGCGCGCCGATCGACGGCCGGGAGGTCCTCATACGCGATAGACTGACCGGTCGTGTTCGTCGGGTCCTTCTCGAGCGTGAGTGCAAACTGGGGGACCTGTCTAGAGTCGATCCCCGACCACGTGACGTTGTAGTACGTCCCGTCGACCGCGATCGGACGGTCGGGCGTGAACGGTGGATGGTCATCCTCCACAGTGGGGCCGGAGCCCTTGACAGCACCGACGGCGAGCCGATGTGATTCGTCGTCGAGGTCAGTCACGTCGATCGAGGCGTGCTCGGCGATAGCTGTTGCGTTCGGGACCGGTTGCATGGAGAGCGATCCGGCCGCCGAACACCCCGAGAGACCGACTACCAGGAGGACCAGGGCGGTGAGGAGGGCTGAGCGGCGTTGCATGTGAGCAAGAGTCACAAGAATCGGGTATGGGTTTTGTGGTTCACATTTCGACGACCGGAGAACGACTGTAAGCGAGAAAACAGGGCGAGGAGGACTCACGCGACGTACTTTTTTGGCTTCCGAACCAACGGGGTACCGATGACTGACACGCTGCCGCAGGCTGTCGATTCGGCGTTCGACGACCACGAGGCGTTCGAAGCGAGCGAGGAGGGATATCGCGTGACGACGACCGTCTTCGACGCGACAGTGACGGCGACCGACATCGACGGGGTCGGCTACCAGTTTACGGTGACGGTCCGGGCACCGATGCTCAGGGAGGCTGTCGGGAACGAGGTGGTCGGTCCGGCGGTCGAGGATGGGTGGTTCGAGACGTACGAACGGCGCCTCGAGGACGCGACGATGGCCACGCGGAGCCAGGTCGACCTGGAGGAATACACCGTCGAGGACGATGGTGGCCAGGCTGTAGCACGGTTCGTCTTCGAATACGGCGACGCCAACCGGGGGGCCGAGATCGCCAAGACGATCGTCGAGTACGTCGAGGGGACGTACGTCGAGGGGGTGATCCCGGGATACGATTACGAGTCGCCGGTAGCGGACCTCCTGCATCGTGCGAAGACGACCGGTAGCGACGCCGAACGCGGCGGAACGCCGCTCTGATCGACGTGACGGGCTACCACAGTCCCGATACGGCGATCCCGAGCAACGAACAGCTCACCCGGAACTCCGGATCGTCATCGTCGTAAGTCGATACGAATCGTCACCATCCGGCTCGCCAGGGTTATAGTTCTGCACTGAACCGCTGATCCAGTAGATCGAAACCGTGACGCCGTCGACGCTTCCCTGGGGATCGACGTAGACGGTCTCGCCGGCGTCCCACGTATTGCCGATCGCCACCTGTGGTGTCCCTCCCGGTGTTTCAGTGAAGTTCTCGATAGGGCTCGCGTGGGCGTCGTCGGCGGCACGGCCGCTCCCGGGGGCACCGCCGATGTCGACCGGCTTCGATCCGGCCACGTAGAGGCGATCGACGTCGACCGTGTCGCCGGCTTCGAGCGTGATCGCGATCGTCTGTTCGCTTCCGTCCTCAACGAGTTCGTGACTCGTCTCGACGTACGGCGCTTTGGGTTGCAGGCCGGACCCGAGATCGAAGACGAACACCGTCACTGTCCCGGCGACGATGACAGTGACTGCGACGAGCAAGATAATGCCGACGACCGAGGTCATCCCCCGGTACTCGAGGTGAAACATCCGTCTAGGAAACCGTTGACGCGAGTCGGTAATACTGCTTGTGGAAAATGATAGACGAGATATAGTATCCGGGTGAGTAGCGTCAGTCCATCGCGATGTAGGTCTGGGTGTCCTCGACGCCGTCGACGTCCTGGATCTCGGTGGCGGCGATGTCTTTGACGTCGGCCGGCGAGGGGACGTCGACCTTGGCGATGAGGTCGACGTCGCCGGCGACGACGTGCGTACTCACGACGCCGTCGATGGCCGCGATAGTGTTCTTGAGTCGATCCGCCTCGCCTGTGTGTGCTTTGACCATGATGTACGCAATGACCATGTCAGACCTCCCCCAATGCGGGTGATGTCGTGCTCTCGCCGACGATCAACTGCCGGACGTCCGAGAGGACGGCGAAATCCGCGAGGATGACCAGCCGGTCACCGACCTCCAGTGAGTCGTCGACATCCGGGACACCCACCGGACCGTCGCGCTTGCCGAACGCGAGCAGGCGGGCGTTCGCCGGGAGTTCGAGTTCGCTCAGGCTGTAGCCGTTGACCGGCGCCGATTCGGTGACGGTGAACTCGATGAGCTGGAGGTGCTGAGCGATGTCCGCGATCGCGACGCTGTTACCTCCCAGCAGGGCGTTCTTCGCGGCGATCGCACCGAGTCGCTCGGGATAGATCACTTCGTCGACGGCGTCGGCGTACTGCCGGTAGATCTCCTCGCGGTAGTCCTCGTCGATACGCATGACGGTCCGGCAGCCATAATTATCAGCTATTAGACATGTGGCGAAGTTGTCGTTGAGATCACCGGTGAGCGCGCCGACGACGTCGGTCGACGCGAGGTCGACTTGCTCCAGGATCGCCTCCAGGGAGCCGTCGCCCTCGATCACCTCGAAACCGGCTTCGCGGGCCCCTCCGGCCGTCTTCGTGTCGACCTCGACGAAGACGACCTCGTGGCCGCTCTCCCGGAGCGCCCGGCCCGTCCGCAACCCGACGCGGCCGGCACCCACGATAACGAATCGCATATATCGATTAACTGCACGGGGACGAATAAAGCTATCCTCGCCGGCGAAACCCGATCCGTGATCCGAGCGTCACCCGGAGCGGGAATCCGGTTCCGGCGGGACGACGCTCGCCGACAGTCACACGTGTCCATCGGGGCGGTGTCAGGATAGTCAGGGCTCTTAAGGCTTGGGTCGACCTGCCGGTAGCGCAACGCCGCCCGGCTGATTTATGATGGGGAGACCAAAGAGCGCTCGCAATGGCTTCGACCAATCGCCGCCCGGCGGTCCTCGTGATACTCCTCGCGGCCGCGTTGCTGACCAGCGGTATCGCAGGTATCACGTTCGCCGAGACGCCCTCCACGACCGACGCACAGACGACAGAAGAACTCGATGGAGACGAGGTGATCGACTCGTTCGTCGAACGCCTCTCGACGCTCGAAACCGCCGAGTTTACCCGGACGAGCGAATCGGAGTTCGGTAACGAGACGAGCACGCGCACGGTTCACGTCTTCGCCGACTTCGGAGACTTTCAGAAGCGAACCGAGACCGTGAACACGACTGTCGGGAGCAACACCACGACAGTGATGAACGAGAGTACGGTCCTCACGTACAACGCGGACGAAAACACCGTCACCGAGTTCGAGGTCAGCGGGGACCGGATCCTGTTGCCGACGCTAAACGCCCTCTCCAACGAGTCACTCGTTAGCTACGAGTTCACCGGGACGGAGACTGTCGAGGGAGAGAACGCTTACGTCCTAGAAGGGACACCCCAACTGCAAGGGGAGACTGAAGGGGAAACGTCGCTAACAGTCTACGTCGACACGGAGACGTATTTCCCGGTCAGGATGGAGAGCGAAAGCACGGGCGAGAAGTACACCTACAGTTCGACGATCACACACAGGAACGTCACGCTCGACGAAGAGATTCCGGATTCGACGTTCGAACTCGACGTGCCGGCGGACGCGTCTGAACCGTCGGAATACGTCGGCCCCGACGTTTCGTCGTACGAGAGCTACGATAACCTCTCGACATCGGCCACCCTGTCGCTCCCAGCTGAAGAACTCGCGGCGGGGTTCAACTTCGAAGAGGGCACGATCGTCGACGGTGAAGACTACTACAGTATCAGTCTCAGATACACCGACGGCGAGGAGACGATCAGCGTCAACACCCGCACCGACTCCTTCAACGAGTCGATCTACGAAGAGTCGGATCGGTACGAAGCCGTCGAGATCGGTGACACGATGGGGTACCGCTACGCCAGCGACGAGTTCACGTCGCTGCACTGGGCGGACGAACAGGCGTATTCCCTCTACGGGGAGATCGAGAACGAAACGGCGATGGACATCGCCGAGTCGATCGTCGCCGAGTAACGCCGTTGCCGACCGTATTTTCGATTCCCACGCCGGTGTCAGCGTTGCAAGCGACGGGACAACCACTGGTCCGACCGAACCGGGGGAAACCTTCATGATATGTCACATCGTACCACAGGCCACGATGGTCCGAGCGTTCATCATGGTGAAGGCTGTGGCCGGCAAGGCTGAGGGGCTTCTGGGCGACGTACGGGACGCGCTCGGCGTCAAGGAAGCCCATATCGTCGCGGGACAGTACGACCTCATCGTCGAGGCCGAACGGGACAGCGTCTACGAGATCATGGAGTCGGTTGCCAGCGGGATTCGGGATCTCGACGGGGTCGCCGACACGCGGACGTACATTTGTCTGGAGTAAGCGAGACGCGAGCGAAGCGAGCGTCTCGGAACGAGCGAGCGGGGAACGAAGTGACCCGCGAACAGCGAGACGCGAGCGAAGCGAGCGTCTGGACAAACGCGAAAGAGGAGCACGGCGACCCGTGAGCAGAGCGAGGCCTCGAAACAGGCGAGAGTTCGGCAATTCGAAAAGAGAGACCAGTGAGAGCGGAGTAATCCGTGAGCAAAGTGATCCGTGAAAGTGGAACGAGCGGTGGGATCTGGTCGACCGATCCGAACCGGTCACGATCGTGCCGGGAACGACACGACAAAGAGAGTGGGGAGCGTCGAGTCGGGTATGGTGGGCGCCGTCGATGCGATCGGCCTCGCGGCGATCGTCCTCGCGAACACGGCGATCGCCGCGCTCCTCACTCGTTTTTTTCGCGTGCGCATGGTCACCGCCTGGGCCGGACCGCTGTACGCCGTCCTGCTCGGATCAGTGGCGTTGCTCGTCTCGACGCTCGTCCTGGGCGGTTTCCTGGACCTCGGAGCGGACCTCGTCAGTCCCGCCGCCGTCGTCGTCGTGACGATCGTCGGGCCGCTGGCGCTCGGGATGACCTTCGACTACTTCTGGATGCCCGCGCCCGAGGAGGTCGAGTTGCCCGAGCGTTCCGAGGACTCGCCGCCCGAGCCACGGTGACCGACCCCGTCGAGTGGGGAGAGTCTGAACTGTCGTCCTCCGCGTTTCACTTTCACTCCGGTGTTAACGAGGCTTTAAATAACAGGGGGCGCAACGGCGTGGTATGGCAGCATCAGAAGATCTCGAAGACCTGCCGGGCGTCGGTCCGGCGACGGCCGAGAAGCTCATCGAGAACGGGTTCGACTCCTATCAGGGGATCGCAGTCGCCAGTCCCGGAGAACTCTCGAACACGGCGGACATCGGGGAGTCCAGTGCCGCGGATATCATCCAGGCTGCCCGTGAGGCCGCCGATATCGGTGGGTTCGAGAGCGGCGCGGAGGTGCTGGAACGCCGCGAAGAGATCGGCAAGCTCACCTGGGGCGTCGAGGAAGTCGACGAGTTGCTGGGCGGCGGCGTCGAGACCCAGTCGATCACGGAGGTCTACGGCGAGTTCGGCGCCGGCAAGTCCCAGGTCACCCACCAGCTGGCGGTCAACGTTCAGCTCCCGGCCGAGCACGGCGGCCTCGAAGGGAGTTCGATCTTCATCGACAGCGAGGACACGTTCCGGCCAGAACGTATCGAGCAAATGGTTGACGGTCTCGCCGAGGACGTGATCGCGGACACGATGGTCCTCCACGGCGTCGCCGAGGAGGGCGAGGCCGATCCCGCGGACGACGAACTATTCGACGACCTCGTCGAATCCGTTCTCGACAAGATTCACGTCGCGAAAGCGTTCAACTCCAACCACCAGATCCTACTGGCGGAGAAGGCCCAGGAACTCGCAAGCGAGGGCCAGGACGAGGAGTTCCCCGTCCGCCTGCTCTGTGTGGACTCACTGACTGCTCACTTCCGGGCGGAGTACGTGGGTCGCGGTGAACTGGCTGATCGCCAGCAGAAGCTCAACAAGCACCTCCACGACCTGATGCGGGTCGGCGACCTCAACAACACCGCCGTCGTCGTCACCAACCAGGTCGCGGCGAATCCGGATTCGTTCTTCGGCGACCCGACCCAGCCCATCGGCGGTAACATCCTCGGCCACACCTCGACGTTCCGGCTGTACCTCCGGAAGTCCAAAGGCGACAAGCGGATCGTCCGCCTCGTCGACGCCCCGAACTTGCCTGACGGCGAGGGCGTCATGCGCGTCGAAGAAGGCGGCCTGATGGCCGAGTGAGCGGACACGTCGCCCGGTGAGACAAGCGTCACCAGGTGACCCCACCGTAACGACAATCCATTTCACTCCCGACCCACGTACGGGGTGCCATGACGAAGCGCCACGTTTCCCTTCCGCCCTTCGCCGAGGACGGACTCCGGGAGTTTCTCCACGAGGTGAACGAGCGTCTCCAGAGCGACGAGGACACCTGCGATGTCGTCGAGGATGTCCTCGTCGACCTCCACGGGGATAGAGAGGCCTATGAACGCTGGCAGGCCGGCGAGGAAGTCACTCCTGCCGAGCGAGTCCGCCTGCAAGGGTACGATCCCTGTAACGCAACCCTCGAGAGCGAGTACTACGCCGAGAAAGACGAGGACCGCTACGAGGAATCGAAGTACCTCCAGTGGCTCTGGCGACAGTTCGACTCGACGCCGATGGCCGACAACGTCGCCTTCGCACTGCGTTTCCGGCGAATGCTCGCCTCCCACCTCTTTGAATCCTGCGGGGAAAACTGTCGGTTCTTCAAGGGCATCACGTTCTCCTATGGACACAACATCTCGGTCGGAGACAACGTCGTAATCCACGACGACGTCCACCTGGACGACCGGGGAGGGTTGACGATCGGCGACCGTGTCTCGATCGCCGACGACGTCCACGTTTACAGCCACGATCACGACGTCGTCGACCAGACGGAGGTGCGCAACTACCACACGATCATCGAGGACGACGTCAGGCTCACCTACGACTCGATGGTCCGGGCGGGCGTGAAAGTCGGCGAAAACGCCGTCCTCGCCGCCAAGAGCATCACGGGGAAGGACGTTCCCCCACACCACATCGCCGCCGGGACGCCGGCGAAATCCATCGCTGTCAAGGACGGCTGGGAGTCGATCGCCCGGCCGATCGAAGAAGCCAACGAGGACCGGCGGGAGCAACGACGGATCGAGGACGACCTGCCCGACGACCTCGATACCTTCGACGAGTTCGACCGCGATCTGCAACCGCCGAACGTCTGAGAACCGAAAGGCGGTCGCACTCCAGACCAGGGGAGTGCGAGATACTTAACTGAACGCGGGCGTTACGTCTCGCACATGCAACACGTGAAGATTCCGCAGGACCGGATCGGCGTGGTGATCGGCGAGGGGGGTGAGACGATGCGCGAGATCGAGGAACGCGCGGAGGTGCGCTTAGACATCGACAGCGAGACCGGGCAGGTCGCCGTCGAGTCCGTCGGTGATCCCGTGACGGCGCTGAAAGGCCCCGACATCGTCAAGGCCATCGGCCGCGGGTTCGCCCCGGAGGACGCCTTCCGGCTACTCGAGGACGACATGATCATGTTCGACGTGATCGACATCGACGCCGCCGCTCGCAATCCCAACGACCTCAAACGGATCAAGGGCCGGCTCATCGGGGAGAACGGCCGCACGCGGGAGTTGATGGAGGAGTTGACCGGTGCCGCAGTCGTAATCTACGGCTCGACGCTGTCGATCATCGGGGGTCCCGAACAGGTCGACGCCGTCCGGGAGGCCGTCGAGATGCTGCTGGACGGCGCACCACACGGCTCGGTCTACTCGTTCCTCGAACGGCGCCACAACGAGATGAAACACGCCGGCCTCGAGTACCACCAGTTCACGGGTTGAACAGGTCGGCTGCCCGGTTCACTGGATGAGCAGGTCACAGTAACTCCGCGCGTCCCGCTTCGCCGAAACTTATTTCGCTTCACTGAACAATGTCTCACTGAACGAGTCGATGGCTGATACATTCGATGAACACGCCGAGGGGGACGACGAGGTTGGGGAGCGCGTCGGCAGCGTCGTCGATCGCTTCAGGGAGTTACGAGCGGCCGACCGACAGCGACGCGAGCACTCCGAAGAGGGCGTCGTGCTGGACCAACTCGACGCGGTCGAGGAGCGTCTGCTCGCGTTCGGGCGGGCGATGGGGGGCGATCCCGAGGACGTCGAGGACCTCCCGTTCACCGAGGAGGCCGGCCGGGACGGCATGCCCGAGCCGCTGTATGTCCGCCACGACCGAATGTTGCTCAATCAGGTGACCAGCTGGCTGCTCCAGCGCCAGCACATCGGGCTGGTCAGCGAGTACGGGACCGGTAAGACGGCCTTCCGGGAGATCCTCAAGCGTGATCTGGGACGTCGCGAGGACTTCGCGGTCGCGCACGTCGACAACCCCCGGGAGACCACTCCCCGGGGTCTCTACGAGAAGGTCCTCCGGGCGGCCGGCGACGCGGGATACGAGATCGACCCCGAGAACTATTGGCAGATCCGCGACGGCATCCCGTGGGCAACCGCCGAGACGAAACAGGCCGTCAAAGAGGTCGCCGAAGCCGCCCGGGAAGAGGACGTGACGTTGCTCTTGCTGGTCGACGAGATCGAGGACCTCCCCGAGGAGTTGCTCACCGCGATCCAGATAGCGGGCGACGCCGGGGTCCGGCTGTTCCTCAGCGGGACGCCCGAGGGCAAGGAACGACTCGGAGACGCCAAGGCCACGCTCGATTCCCGACTGCGCTACTACGAGGGGATCGAGCCCTTCGGCGTCGAGGACGTTGCCGAGTACGTCGCCCGCTCGCTCGCGTTCTTCCGGGGAGAGGAGTACGACGGCAAGTCGCCGGACCTCTTCGAGTCTTCGGCCATCGCGGACGTCCACGAACGGACCGGCGGCAATCCCAGGGACGTCCGACTGGAGTGTCGGGAACTGTTCACGCGCGCGGCGTTCGTCTGGTACCGGACCGGCCAGGACGTCGACCGGATCCGGATCACCCCCGAACTCCGTCACCGTCGGTTCGGCATGGACCGCTGACGGCCCGGACGGGAACACGGCCGGCCGATCTCTCCGGTCCCGAACCACCGCTTCGACGCGACGAAACGATACTTAAAAGCCTGCCATAACCTCACATGGCGGGGCCCAGTCCCCTATCCAGCCCCCTCGGTCGGAAAGCGGAACGTTACTTTTTTATAGAATCACATTCAATCCTTGCTTGACTATGGCTCAACAGATGGGTAATCAGCCCCTTATCGTACTCTCAGAGGATAGCCAGCGGACCTCAGGAAAGGACGCCCAGTCGATGAACATCACGGCCGGGACGGCCGTCGCTGAGTCCGTACGGACCACACTCGGTCCCAAAGGGATGGACAAGATGCTCGTCGACGACGCGGGCAGCGTCGTCGTCACGAACGACGGCGTCACCATCCTCGACGAGATGGACATCGAGCACCCGGCGGCGAACATGATCGTCGAGGTCGCCCAGACCCAGGAGGACGAGGTCGGCGATGGCACGACGACTGCGGTCGTCATCGCGGGCGAACTCCTCAGCAAAGCCGAGGATCTCCTCGACCAGGACATTCACGCCACGATCCTCGCACAGGGCTACCGCCAGGCCGCCGAGAAGGCAAAGGAGATCCTCGAAGAGAACGCCATCGAGGTGTCGCCCGAGGACACCGAGAAGCTCGAGTCCATCGCCGCGACGGCGATGACGGGCAAGGGCGCCGAGTCCGCCCGGGACACCCTCTCGGAACTGGTCGTCCGGGCCGTCCAGTCGGTCGCCGACGACGAGGAGATCGACACCGACAACGTCAAAATCGAGACCGTCGTCGGCGGGTCGATCGACGAGTCCGAACTCGTCGAGGGCGTCCTCGTCGACAAGGAGCGCGTCCACGAGAACATGCCCTACGCCGTCGAGGACGCCGATGTGGCGCTACTCGACACTGCGATCGAGGTCCGTGAGACCGAGGTCGACGCCGAGGTCAACGTCACCGATCCCGACCAGCTTCAGGAGTTCCTCGATCAGGAAGAGGAACAGCTCAAGGACATGGTCGACACCCTCAAGGAGGCCGGTGCGGACGTCGTCTTCTGCCAGAAGGGTATCGACGACATGGCCCAGCACTACCTGGCCCAGGAGGGCATTCTCGCCGTCCGGCGTGCCAAGAAGTCCGACATCAAGGCGCTCTCGCGAGCGACCGGCGCACGGATCATCTCCAACATCGACGACGTCACCGCCGACGATCTTGGCTTCGCGGGCAGTGTCGCCCAGAAAGAAGTCGCCGGTGACAGCCGGATCTTCGTCGAGGACGTCGAGGACGCCAAAGCCGTCACGCTCATCCTCCGCGGTGGCACCGAGCACGTCGCCGACGAGGTCAAGCGCGCCGTCGAGGACGCACTGGGCGTCGTTCGCGTCACGCTCGAAGACGGCAAGGTCCTGCCCGGCGGCGGGGCCCCCGAAGCCGAGCTCGCTCTCGGACTCCGTGACCACGCCGACTCCGTTGGCGGCCGCGAACAGCTGGCCGTCGAGGCCTTCGCCGACGCCATCGACGTCGTCCCGCGTACGCTCGCTGAGAACGCTGGCCTCGACCCGATCGACTCGCTGGTCGACCTGCGCAGTCAGCACGACGGCGGCGAGACGGGCGTCGGACTGGACGCCTACAGCGGCGACATCGTCGACATGGAAGACGACGGCGTCGTCGAGCCGCTGCGCGTGAAGACTCAGGCCGTCGAAAGCGCGACGGAAGCCGCCGTGATGATCCTCCGCATCGACGACGTCATCGCCGCGGGCGACCTCAAGGGTGGCTCCGGCGACGACGACGAGGACGAAGGACCACCCGCTGGCGGCCCCGGCGGCATGGGCGGCGGCCCCGGTGGCATGGGCGGCATGGGCGGCGGCATGGGCGGCATGATGTGATCGCTGCCTGAGAACACCCATCCCGACCAGCGCCTCGCGCCCCACAGTGACGTTCTAACCACTTTTCTTCTGCGTTCACGCTCGCAGCCGCCGCTCCGGAAGCAAAAATAGCGACGCGAAATCATCCGCTTCGACGTCTTTCCTCCGCTCAGCGCTCGATCTGATCGAACGTAGCGGAGAGCGCTTCGCTCGTGGCCGCGACGGCTGCATCGTCGTCCATGGCTTCGACCCGGTCGCTGAACGGTTCGGGAGTCACCGGCCCGTCGTAGTCCAGTCGATCGAGTGCTGCGAGGAACGTCTCGATATCGATTACGCCCGTCTCGGCGGGGAGCCGCCGGTCGGTGTCCTGTTGGGCTTGCCGCGGGCGGTCCGGCGCGTCGTTGAGGTGCACGTCGACGACAGCCCCGGGATCGAGTTCCCGGAGAGCGTCGGCACTGTCACCGGCGGTGTACCAGTGCCAGCTGTCCAGCAGCAGGCCGACGTTCGACGCCTCCAGTCCGGCGAGGAGGTCGACCATCCCCTCTGCGGTGTGGACGAACTCGTACTCGTGACCATCCCGAAGCGTGTCGGGACCGAGGTACTCCAGACCGAGTTCCAGGTCGTGTTCGGCCAGGAGTTCGGCGACAGGTTCGATACGCTCGCGGTGAAACGCGAGGTTCTCCGCGAAGGGGCGTTCGTCGCTGAACGAGAAGATATACGTCGAGATCTGTTCACAGCCGATCGCGGCCGCTGCGGCGGCGTCTACCTCCAACTGTTCGAGACCGGCCTCGTAGTCCGCGCGATCGGCACTGATTTCGAACGGGAGTGCGAGCGCTCCCGACCGAAGGTCGTGGTCGTCCAGTACAGCCCGATAGTCCGATCGACCGTGTTCGCGAAGGTATCCGAGGTCGACCTGAATACCGGCGAAACCGTGCGTAGCCGCCAGTGTGGCCGCCTCGGGAAACGGCCGATCGACGCCGATCGCCCCCGGATCGAGATTCCAGAACACGGTCGGAGAGTCAGCGGGATGAGGCATGAATCCTCCGGTAGGACGGGGATCATCGCTTCATCCGAGACGATCGAGACTCTGTGAGAGCTGCGTCGCGGCCTCGTAGCGGGTGAGCTTCCGTGGTGCCATGGCCTTGGCGATCACCTCGTCGACGGCCTCGGGTATCTCGGGGCGAACGTCGCTGGGGCAGGGCGTTCCATCCGCGAGAATCGATTCGCGGACGACCTCGTAGTCCCCGTCGTACGGTGGCTCGCCGGTGAACAGCCGGAAGAGGACGGCGCCGAGGTGATAGACATCGGTCGCGTGATCGACGTCGCCATAATTGTCGTCGAAGTATTCCGGGGCGGCGTAGCGAGGATCGACGTACTCGGCAGGCCCGAAGTACTTACGAAAGACGGTCATCACCCCGAGATGCGAGAGGCTCGGGGCGGGCTCGGATGAGAATCCGGTCGCGGGATACACAACGTCGTGGGGATCGATACCGCCGTGAACGAGCCCGCGTTCGTGAGCAGCCACCAGTCCTGCAGCGAGTTCACGGGCGTCCCGTAACGCGACGCCGAGAGCCGACGGATCGCGGTCGGCCAGCGTCGTCTCGGCCCGGGGCGTCGCCACCCAGGGGCGGGGGTGATCGCCGTAGTCCGCCACCGCGGCGATCCCGGACGCCTCGTCGGCACAGTACCACTGTCGGAGGCGCTTGGCCATCGTGGACCCGAACGACCGGGTCTCGGCCCCGGGTTCGTCGAAGAACAGCAGGTCGACGCCGTACTCGGCCTGGTCGATGCGGCCCCGCGAGGGAAGAACGTGGCCGTACCGGCCGCGACGCGGGGGGTCGACGACGCTCACCTCGTCGAAGTCGCTGACCAGCTGCACCGCGGCGAAGGACTCGGAGTTCTCGGCGGCCTGGATCCGACGTCGTCGCTCAACGGCGGTATCCGGCACGTCGGCCCCATCGGATTCAGTCGTCGCCGTCCCCGCGACGGGCGCGGTTTCGGCCCGGTCAGTGTTGGCGGGGTCGCCCTTTCGTGCCCCTTCGACAGTCGTGGTTTCGGCCCGGTCAGTGTCGGTGGACCCGGCTGCGTCGACTCCCGAGGGTTCGACGCCGGCATCGACGGAAGACGACGTCTCGGATCCCGGAGAGGAAGTGTCCCGCGATGTGGGTTCGTCGGGCATCTGGCGCTGATAGACCGTCACACCAGGGGCGTCGGCGTCGACGACCCGCTGGTGATCGGCCACGGCCGCACCGCCCCCGTCGGCCCGCAGTTCGGCGTCAAAGTCCCAGCTGTCGGCCCGCCGGACCGCCCGCACGACCGTCCCGTCGAAGGCGCGCAACGCGTCGCCGACTGACTCGGGGTGTCGTTCGTGTAGCGAGGAAAGGGTCCTGACCAGCGGCTCCCTGGGCGTCCGATCCGCCGAACGGACGAGACGATCGGCGAGTTCGGCACCCAGTTCGGGGCGCTCGTCGGCCAGCCGACAGGCCGTCCAGGCCGCGCTGACGCGCGACCGGTGGCCCTCGGCGGCCAGCCCGTCGAGCACCGACGGCAGGATCAGCGAGAGGACGTCCGCCGCATCGGGTTCGCCCGGGCGAAGGGCGCCCTTGCTTGCGTCCACCTGGTCGGCTCCCATCGTCCGATCAATTCACCCGCGGACTCAAGAACCTCAGTCAGACGGCCGTCACACGACAGCGATGATACCCCGCCGTCACGCGGGTGAACGGGTAGCTGACACCGTGGGATCGGCGGTTTTCGGTTCGGCCGGAAGTGCCACGCGGACGCACGGGCAGAAGCGACCACGTGGCGTTCGCCGTGCGCGTCCAATTCGCTACCCGACCGCGACGCTTTAGGGCCGGAGCGTCGAACCCTCCCGCATGCGAACGATCACGCTGGGGCCCGAGGGAACCTACTCCCATCGGGCTGCCTCGGCGGTCTCGGAGCCCGTGGAATTCACCGAATCGGTCTCGGCCATCGTCGAGGCCGTCGCCGACGGCGAGTACGACCGCGGCGTCATCCCCATCGAGAACAGCATCGAGGGGAGTGTCACCGAGTCCCTGGATAGTCTGACCGAGTCAGACGTGGCTATCGTCGCGGAGGTCATCACGCCGATCCGCCACGCCCTGGTCGCCCAGGGAGAGTCCTTCGAAACCGTCGCCAGCCACGCCCAGGCACTGGCCCAGTGTCGCGACTATCTCGAGGAACACTACCCCGAGGCCGACCTGGAAGCGGTCGCAAGCACCGCCCGCGGCGTCGAACACGCCCGCGAAGACCCGACGGTTGCAGCGATCGGCCATCCCGACAACGCGGGCGACGGTCTGAACGTGCTCGCCGAGGACATCCAGGACCGATCCTCGAACGCCACGCGATTCTTCGTCATCGCCGGTCCCGAGGAACGCTCGATCGAGGGCGGGAAAACCTCGCTGATCGTCTACCCCAACGTCGACTACCCCGGCCTCCTGCTGGAACTGCTGGAACCCTTTGCCGAGCGGGACGTGAACCTGACGCGGCTGGAATCGCGGCCCAGCGGCGAACGCCTCGGGGACTACCTGTTCCACATCGACGTCGAAGCGGGGCTGTACGAGCAACGGCTACAGGAAGCCCTGGAGGATGTCGAAGAACTGGCCAGCGAGGGCTGGGTGCGTCGGCTCGGTTCCTACGACACGCGTCACGTCGTCGAGTGATCGACGAAAACGCCGGGGAGATCGATCGTCATAGTTGTGTAGCGCGGAAGGCCACGACTTCAGTCGTGAGGAAGCGCGTCGGATGCGCTGGCGGCCACCGCGCTCTGGCCGGCGACGGTTTCGGTATCGGGACATTTACCCCGCTCTGTGCCGTATGTTACCCTACATTCCGGGGCGGCCAAAATGGACGCCTCGGAGGGGCTGCCGTAGGCCGGCCCCAAACAGCGGGACGCTGACGACGCCGCTCCGACCGCCGTTCTGGTGGTGCGAAGCGTCCGAGTCCACGCTGAATTAAAGCGGTGTGTTGGCGCCAGCTGCCCTCGCCGGATAAAGCCCGGCGAGAGTACGCCAGACCAAACAGAACAGTTTGGTCGGGAAGAATCACGGCATCGTGCAACCCGCCCATGACGGCTGATGGAGCGAGGGCGGAAACCTCCACGGGGAAAGCCCTTGACTTCAGTCATGGGTAGCTTACAAGCGACACTGAACTCCCGAACAGTTCTGTTGAACTGTCTCGAACTCGAAGAGTATGAACTGAATATATAGTATAGAAATACAGTGAGAAAAATATTTACGGCTGGTTCGTATTTGCGGCAATAATGTCTGGTAGTGGGGGAACGAGGCAGCTGTTCGCGCTCGCGGCTACAGTGTTGATCATCGTGGCGAGTGTCCCGGCGGGGACGATCCCCGCCAGCGCGGCCGCGGGGAACGCGGGGAACACGGCACTGATCGACAGCGGAAACCGATCCGACCAGGCGATCGAGGGCCCGCCGGTCGTGTTGAAGGGGCAAGCGATCACGACGATCGAGCATCTCTCGGCGGAGAGTAATCGGTTGGCAGCAGCCCGCGATCGCGCCCGCTCGCGCCTGAACCACTCGTTCGTGTACTACCAGGGGCCAACACGAGTGACCGACCAGCACCTCTTCGTCGAGGACGCCGTTGGATTGCGGGCACTCGCGGCGTTCGATGGGACCGGGCAGGACGAGCGCCTCCAGCGGATCGTCACTCTGGTGGCGCGGGCGGACAACCGGTCGGCCCGACAGGTGATCCGCGACGCCGAGAACGCGTTTGTGGCGACGGAGGACCGGCTCGGTCCGGGAATCACGAACAGCGCAGAGGCCCACATCGACAACGCTCGTCGACAACTCGATCGCACCGAACGGATTCGCGAGCGGGCGCAAAATCAGGAGGGCGCACAATACATCCGAACGATGGCCCGGGCCGTCCGCCAGTACGGTGTGGCACTCAACCAGGCCCGGACAGCCCTGCGATTGATCGATCGAGAGACCAGTCCCGACGTGACGCTGACGCGGCGGGCGGATCCGATCCGGAACGGTTCCGAACGGACGCCGTACACGTTGGTGGGTCGCGTGACGGATCCGACAGGGCTCGACGCGGTGAACGTCACGGCGACGATCAACGACGACCGGACCGTCCCGCTCTCGCTTCGTGGCGGATACACCAACGCCTCCTTTGGGACGACGATCAATCTCACCGAGCGCGTCAACACGATCGAAGTGAACGTCGTCGAGAGCCACGGCACTCAAACGGCGAAACGCCGTGGCAACCGCAAACAGAGGGGCAAGAAGAAGAGGAAACGAACGGGGAGACGGGGAGGTAACGGCAACGGTGGTGGGCCACCCGGGCGTAACCAGGAGTCCCGAGCGAGTACGGTCGTGCTTCGACTGGACGGCGACGGCCTGCCCGATACCTACGAGAGGAACGTGACGGGGACGGACCCGCTGGATCCGGACAGCGATTCGACCGTGGTCTCGGGTGACCAGGCTGACGACGGCGTCATCGACGGCGATCAGGACTTCGATGCAGACGGGCTCGACAACGTCGACGAGTACGCGTTCGGTGGCGATCCGCTGTCGAAGGACACCGACGGTGACGGACTCACCGACGGGTTCGAACTCGACGACAGCCAGACGATGCCCTTCGTGGAGGACACTGACGGCGACGGCACGCCGGACGCCGCCGAAGATCCGGATCAGGACGGGCTCACGAACCGCGAAGAGCAGTCCGCAGGCACTGCTCCCCGTCGTGCGGACACGGACGACGACCGGCTCAACGACAGCCGCGAGCTCGCGCTCGGGACTGAGCCGACGGACGAGGATACTGACGACGACGGTCTGCTCGACGGCGAGGAAGTCGCGCTCGGGACCGATCCGCTCGATCCCGATACGGACGGTGACGGGACGCTCGACGGCAACGAAACCTTCACCACGGAGAAACAAAGCGAGTCGCTCGACGTCGCTGTCAGCCTGACCGGTGAGGGCGACCTCGCCAGCACACTCAGCATCGAGAACGAGACCGAAGACCGGTTCAACCAGCCACTGGTCGACAACCTGACTGCGGCGCCGATCGTCGATCTCGAGACGGAACGAGACTTCGACAACGCGACGGTGCAGTTCTCGTACAACGAGTCGGACCTCGGAACCAACGAGTCCGACCTCGTCGTCGTCAGGTACAACGAGTCGATCCAGGGCTTCGAGGCGCTGCCGACGACCGTCGACCGGGCCAACAACACGATAGAAGGCGAAACCGAACACTTCTCGCGGTTTACGGTCTTCCGCGTGTCGAACTGGCAGACCATGTTGGATGCTCGGACGCCGAGCGACACGTCGGACGACGACGGTAGCAGTAGCACCGCGAGTGTCGACGTCATGCTGGTCATCGACTCGTCTGGCTCGATGTCCTGGAACGACCCCGAGGAGTTCCGGAAACAGGCGGCCAAGGAGTTCGTCAGTGCGCTGATCGACGGTGATCGGGCCGGTGTCGTCGACTTCGACGGCGATGCAGAGGTCGCACAGGAGCTGACGACCGACTTCGGGGACGTGAACGTCACCGTCGAAAGTCTCGACGCCAACGGCGGCACGAACATCGGGGCGGGCGTCCAGGCGGCGAACGATCACTTCGCGTCCGCTAGCGACGACTCGCGATCACAGGTCGCTATCTTGCTGACCGACGGCCAGGGGCGAGGCGGTATCGACGAAGCCGAAACGGCTGCCGACCGGGGGACGACGATCTACACGATCGGCTTCGGATCCGCCGACGGCGACAAACTGGAGACCATCGCCGAAACGACCGGCGGTGAGTACTCGTCGGTCGGGAGTGCCGACGAACTCCCCGAGGTGTTCTCCCGCGTCGCCGACGACGTCTCGGAGACCAACAGCGACGACGACGAGTTCTCCGACAGTCTGGAGGAGAACGGGATCCCCGTCTCGCCGCTGGTCGCTCCTCAGCTCGACGAGGGACGGATCGACCCCAGCGACGACACGCAACTCGCGTACGTCACGACGAACCCGGAGGCGACCGACACCGACGACGACGGGCTCGACGACGACGAGGAACTCGGCAGCTACGTCCAGCGTGACGTTAGCCTCTACGGCCACACCTACGAGCTGAACTATTACACAGTTCACAGCGACCCAACAGATAAAAACTCCGACGACCACGGACTCAACGACACTGAAGAGCGAGAGAACGGCTCCGACCCGATGGAGGCAGAAATCGTCACCGCCGGCTACTACATGCCGGTGTTGAGTGATCCCGACGGGTCGAAACCATCGACCGTCAACGAACTCGACCAGTGCTGTGGGATAGATCGGTTGCCGTACAACAACAACCAGGGTCGTGGCGACGACCTGGTCTACGATGCCAAAGAGTCGTACTCGACGAGCGACGACATGCTCGTCCAGAAAGTCGACGTCGTGGTGTACGCGTCGGCCAACGACGCGGCGATGGAGAACTTCGATCTCTCCGAGTTCGAATCCGATCTCTTATTCGATAGCATGCGCAGCACCTACGTCATGATGGACTATCCGAGTTCTGTCGGTGCGAACGAAGCGCGGACGGTCACTGTGACGATCTCTGTCAACCAGGATACGCTCGACGCGATCGCCGAGGAACGGCCGTTCAAGGCGATGAAACTGGAACACGATGTCGACGGGCTCGAGGGAACCCCCGCCGAACGCGACGCTGATCCGAATACTGAGGTCGAATACTCGGGTGTCGGCTCGGCGTTGCTCGATGAGACTGCACAGACTGTCGACGACGCACAGACGATCTACAGCGAGGGTGCCGAGATCGCCCTGGCGGCCGAGGCGGGGACGCTGCGAGCCAGCGCGCGCGGTGAAGGCGTCCGGCGAGCGATCCGATACGCGATCTACGAGTACGCCAAGGGGAAGATCGAGGGCCAGCTCGGCGTCAGCAGTTCCCCCGCGGAAGATCTCGTCTTGACGGCGACCAACGACGGGATGAGTGCCTTCGCGGACCGGATCGAACGGTACCAGGGCAGTGCCATCGACGCGGACGTCCGGATGGCCGGCCCGACGGTTCTCCGGGCGAACTGACGGTCCGGTTGCCGCGTTCGTCTCTGCCCTCTGACGGCAGTAGGGCGTCTACAGGCGGAGCAGGCCGAGTGCCTCGAGGCGGTTCACGAACGAGCAGTGAGCGCGTACAGCCGATCGTTCTTGCCACCGACGTAGATCGTCCCGTCACCCGCCACCTGTGCGGACGTGATCCCGAGCGACGCGTCCGACCAGCGGATCGATCCGTCCGCCGGTGCGAGTTCGTACAGTGTTCCCTGGTCGTCTGCGACACAAAGGCCGTCCCCGGTATGGAGCGGTGACCAGTTTACCTCGGACCCGATTTCGGTCTGCCACTCGACCTCACCGCTTCCTGCGGCAACGGCGTAGCAGTTCCCGTCGGACGAGCCGACGAACACCCGTCCGTCTGTGACTGCGGGTGAGGCGATGACACTGTCGCCGGTCGTGACTGCCCAGTCTTTTGACCCCGACTGTGCGTCGATCCGGAGGAGCTCCGAACCGCTGCCGGAGCTGCCGACGTACACCGCACCGTCGGCGACGGCCGGCGTCCCCAGGACGGTCGCGTTCGTGTCGTAGGTCCACTGGACGTCGCCGCTCGCCGCTTCGATCGCTCGCACTACGCCGTCGCCGCTCGCGATGTACACCCGTCCGTTCGCGACGGCAGGGGAGGAGGCGATCCCTTCTGTAGCGTCGACGGTCCACTGCTGGCTCCCGTCGTCCAGCGCGAGACTGTACACGCTGGCGTCGTAGGAGCCGACGTACACCGATCCGTATCCGACCATCGGCGAAGAGACGACCGTCCCCCCTGTCTCGTAGGTCCACCGCTCCGTTCCGTCGTCGGCTGCGATCGCGTGGACCGTTCCGGACGTACTGCCGACGTAGATCGTGTCTTCGAAGATCACGGGGGAAGAGACGACTCGTCTCTGTGTCTCGTACTGCCAGACCTTCGTTCCGTCCGCAAGGGCGACGGCGTAGACGCTGCCGTCGTCGCAACCCACGTACGCCGTCTGCGAGACGACGGCCGGCGTCGAACTGAACGGGCCACCGCCGTCGAACGTCCAGTCGACGGTGGGTGCTTCTCCGGGCAGACTGGCGTCGGGGTTGCAGTGTGTTCGCTCCGGTGTCACGCCGTATGCCGGATGTAGTCCCTCGAGTTCTGGTGTCGGCGGTCGGTCGGCGCTGCCGTCTTCCTGCGTTGACAGACACCCGCCGGTGATCCCGGTGCTGATCACTGCCGCTACCGACCCGATGACTGCCCGACGTGAAACTCGCGACCCCATGGTTGAACGATTACTGCTAACAGACATTTATCAGTACCGCTGGTCGTGGCGTGCGGTTCGTGACGCGTCGACGCCGGCTGTACCGTACTGTTACCGTGCCAAGCGCTCTCGTGGCATTGCGTCACTCGCCGATGAAGTCGACGAACACCATGTCGTCGGTCTTCAGCTCGTACTCCACGTCCGTCGAGAGCGTCGAGTAGTCGAACGGGTCGGTGCGACGTGGAAAACCGTTGGGCGTCTCTCGGCGGAGCGAGATGGTCTTGTGCTCTCGGAGTCGCTGTGCGAACGCCGCCGCGGTTTCGGCCGACGCCCCCTCGAGGTCGAAGATGAAGTTCGTCTCGGCCTTGCAGGCGTCCGACTGGAGGATCGACTTGTACTCGCTGTCGATCCGCTTGAGCTTCTCGCGGCCAGGGTCGTCTCCCCGCTCAAAGTTGGTGATGGCAATGACGAGTCGGAGACACAGTGCAAGGAACACTTCTGTTCGTCGCTCTTGTGAAGCACGTTGTTGATGTAGTGCCCTCTTGCGATTCTATGCTGAGGGATGCGAAACGAGAACGGACGCGCCAAGCACTCACACGACCGGGTTCAGGTATCAATCGACTCCGGACAACAGTATCAACAATCACCTTCACGAGAGCGTCTGTTCGTACGTGGACGCGGCCTCGGGCGCGGACGTGCACGAGGCCGCAGTCCTTGACCGCGTCGTTAGTTCGTTCAACTCCTGTCCGGTGGTTGTACGTCTCGTCCAAGATAGATTGTTTCAGCTGAACATCCTTGCTGTGTTCCTCAATGCGGTCTTCAACTCTGTACTCGATGTCTAGCGGGTCATCGGTGTTTCGCGGGTTATACGGAGCGATTGGCACGACCCCTGCGGCCAGCAGGTAGTCGTGCCAATCGAGGATGTCGTAAGCGCTGTCTCCGAGCATCCAGATCGGTGTATCGACGGCGAGCGCGTCACGTGTGACGCGCATCGCCGTCTCCTGATCTGCTTGCTTGGCTTGTGTGAATTCTGCTGCTATCGGGATTTTGCGCCAGTTGAGACGAGTGTACAGCCGAAGCCGTAGTAGTACTCCTCGGCTGTTGGATCGTAGTTCCACGAGGCAGCGTCG
>NZ_SPQG01000007.1:0-25239 GCF_004944975.1 Halorhabdus amylolytica | reverse complement strand
TCGAGATCAGTGAGAAACCGGTCAATGGTGTCTCTGGATGGCAGTTTGTCGAGTCCGCAGTAGTACCAGACGAGGCTGTGCTGGAGTTCTCGTGTGACCGGACGAGTGCCGTAGACGTTCTCGTAGTAGCAGTGCAGAAAGGCGCAAAAGAGGTCTGGTGGTTTATGAACTCGTATTCGCCTCCGGCGAACGGGGGCGAACACATCGTACTCCAGTAGAAACTCGAAATCAAGGTGCTCAAACAGCGGAACTGTCTCGGTAGCCGCTGCACTCAAGAACTCGTTGACCGAAGCTACGTTTTGCAGGGCGTTTGAGCTGCTGGACACAGTTTCCAAACCCTGCGGCCTCCCTTGGAAGGCTTTCTATGACAGGCTCATACGATTCAAGTAAAGTAAGTAATGAATCCGCACTCGTGGTTTACACGTTCAACGATACGAAGAATACCTTTCAACCCCTCTCATCCCAAGTATATCCCGAGAACAATACGGTGACGGCGCAGACGAATCACTTCTCTCCGTTCGTCGTTTTCGATCAGACGGAATGGCACGAATATCTTGATCGGCGAGCGGCTCATCAGGTCCGCCGGTCTGAGTCTGAATACGTCACGTTCCATGAGAAATTCAATAGCCTTGACGACTGGACATGTGCAAATATCCCACGAAACCCGAACGATCCGTATCTCGATACGCCGACAAAGGGTTTCTGTAAGGTGGTCAATGGCTCAGCAAAAGTTCAAGAGGAGACAAACCGGGCCCGATCTCTCAAACGGACAGTGTCCCTCCCCAGCCTCGAAGAAATCAACAATCAAAATCTGTATTTCAAAAGTTCTCTCCGGGCACACCTCGATGCGGAGTGGTCAAACGCACGGATCACAATGTCGATTCAGAGTGATAACGGCTCTGAAGATGCCCAACAGTCACGGACGATATATACATCGAGTAACGATTGGAGCAACGAAGATGAGACAATCTCGGCCGCGCCGAGAGTAAACATCACAGAGTACGCCGGCCAAGACGTACAGATCTCCCTCAAAGCGGATGGACGTTGGACCTATCAGTGGCAGGAAACGACATCGTGGATCTTAGTCGATTATATCAAGATCAGTACGGTGAAGAGCTGGGGTACGGACGACGATAACGACGGACTTCCGGACCGACTCGAAGAGCGCGGCGTGCCACTCGCGAATGGGAAGCGCCTCGAACTGTCGACGAATACGGACCGCTCGGAGTCAGGAATATGGGAGGGCTTCGATACTGACGGTGACGGCCTCTCGGATGGAGAAGAAGTGTTGATCGACCAGCCGGTATACACGAATACGAGCTATCGGGGGAAGACCTTCGTCGGTTACGAGTGGCGGTCACATCCGAAGAATCCCGATTCTGACGACGATGGACTGAACGATTCGACGGAAGTCGATGGCTGGACGATCGAAACGATCAACAGGAGCGGCGAGGCCTATCGGTGGGCCGAAAGCGTCGAAGAAGACGGGAACGGCGAGTTGAAAGTCACGTCCGATCCGCTCACCAAAGACACGGACGGCGACGGACTGACGGACGGAGCGGAGAAGGAACAGACGCATACGGATCCGCGCGATCCGGTGACGTACACACTTTCAAACGAGCAGGCTCGATTAATTCGAACCGTCGAGAGCAACAACGATGGCGGGCCGGAAAGCCTTCGGTTCGGGGCGGAAGCCTTCGGCGTCCCGCGATCACTCGCCAGAGAGGACGTGCAGGCTGAGCCAGGAGGGCTTACCGACAGGACCAGTGATTTCGATTTCGTCACTGACGATTCGGTGACCGACACCGGAACGCAGGGTCGCCGTACGTTCGACAGGCTAAGTTTCACTGCCCTGGACGGCGAGCTACGGACAGACACCTGGCTGCCGAATTGGGAGGAGTACTATCTGTCCGAAGTCGCTGACCAGTTCGGCCAGGCAGGCGACCTGGATCCGTGGGATCCGGACTCAGACGACGACGGATTGACCGACGGGCAAGAAATGGACGGTATCACGCGAGCACGGTCGGACACGTCCGGTGGAAAAATCGGGTTCACGCGGTATGACGTCTCTCCGGCAGATGTCGTCGACGGACAGTTGAATCCGACGGATCCAGACACGGACGATGACGGCTACTGGGACGGCTGGATCGGCGTCCACGGGGTGGAACGTTCCGAGAACGTGATCCTGTACATGGAACATCTGAAATTCGGTGATGGAATAGAAGGTGAAGAAATCGTTTCCGAACAGGTCGGCATTCATAAGGTAGACAGCAAAGATCCAGGGGTATTCCAAGGGACTGTGAAGTATCATTCAAATATACATATTGGGGAGTTACACTGGGGAACTAGTCCAGCGGACAATGACGGAAAAAGTAATGTTCCGGACCCAGCTCTCGATGTAGAAGTTGACTTCCATCAGAATGCACATCCTGACAAATTAAATCGAACTGAATGGGAACAAGGAATCGAGCAGAACTACAAATTATATGGAATTGACGTAGAGATCATCCGGGATGAAACAGTAACGGCCAAACTAGTCTCTAGCGAAATTCACACACTCGGCCGATTGCAATTAATTTCTACCACCTTCTCTGATCGGACTATTTCTGAATATATGTTTGTTGCGAAGAATGGGGCTGATCCCTTTACCGAGGGTGGAGCAGGAATAAATCTGCCAGGCATTTCTCCAAGAGACCATTCGATGGCAGTGTTCACTGAGCCGTATGTAGACGATGCATCAGCCATTGACAACAACCATACTCAGCTGCTTCAACAATCTCCTTATGAGAACAGTTTACAATTAGCTACTGCTCACGTCGCATTGCATGAGATTGCACATTCGCTACATATAGGGAGAGCAGATGATTCGCTTACGCGGGCACCTCTAAACAATGGAGAGATCTACAGCGGCAGAGACCACGGTGTCATTGATCTAACTGAGGAACGGGTTCAACCCGATGGAGACGGATGGTGGACAGTAATGGCATATGGCTATAATATTCCGTTGATCCACAATCAGCATGACTATACGTATTATGCCTTCTCGATTGAGGAGCTTTCAACAACAGGTGCATAAATTATGAAGAAGGCTATATTATTTATCATCGTTGTGTTGGCTATACTGATTTCAGGATGTGTATATTCTGATACGGGCAATGATGATCGCATAGCTTTCGACTGGAATATCACGGAAGACCCGGATGGAGAGTACCGAATTTCGGGGTTTCTATATAGTAAATCATGGGACCAGAATAACACTATACACGAGTTGAGAGTGCTGTTGTATGATGAGAATAGAGAGATTATTTTTGAACAATCACAGGATCGATATCACACGGAAGATAACAAATATATGAATATAAGTGTAAATGAAAAACCAAAATACATTGTTTTCACATCACCGAGTATTTGGGAATCAGATGATATATTGGTAGAGTATTATGTGTTAACAGCGGAAGGGCACTATGCCACGAAAGTAGTTTCAGACCCTGAATCACTGCCCGTCAATTTACCCGCAGAATGACGGCGTATCCCGTGCTCCTCTTACAATGGGGAAATATATAGCAGGAGAACAGATAGCCCAGACAGAGACTCGGACGATGGCCTTGAAGATCGGACTCCGGAAAGAATCGTACAACAAGGGGACGCTTGGTGGAGTGTGATGGCGTATGGATTCAACGATGGACTGATCCATCAGGAGGGACCCATAGCTTATTATGCCTTCTCAATTGAAGAATTGTCGACTGTCCAGTCATGACTGTAATCAGAAAGCTGATTCCAGTGATACTCATTTTATGTATTTTTCTATCTGGATGTTTATATATCGATGGAGGGGAAGACGATACAATTGCATTTGATAAAAATATTACTCAAACGAATACTGGCGAAGTGAGAATCACTGGATGGGTCTCTGGGCGCTCCTATGGGGAGAATAATACGATATCCAACTTTGAGATGCTCTTGTACAACACTGAAAAGAATCTGATCCACAGGGAACGACTTGGGACGTATTATACAGGCAGATCACTGAGGGTGAACGTCACTGTCAATAAGAAACCGAAGTATATCATCTTTTCTTCACCAGATATTTGGGAGTCCGACCCTATCGCTGTCCAATATTTCGTGTTACAGTCGGATGGATATTATAAGATAGAATCGACTGGGGGCACTGATCCACTCCCAGTTGCCCTACCGGAGGACCAAACGCCATAGGACGGATACTATCCACTCACAATAGATAGAATGTTTTTTCGATGGACGGTTGAATCCGATCGATCCGGACACGGACGGTGACGGCTACTGGGACGGCTGGCTCGGCGTCCACGGTGTCACCTATTCTAAGGACGTGATCCTGTACAGGGAACACTTACAAGATGGGAATGGAGTCAAGGGCGATGAACGAGTCGACGAGCAGGTCGGGATTCACGAGGTGGACGAGGTCGATCCTGGCGAATATCTCTACGGTAACGACACGAAATATCATTCGAATATCCACATTGGCGAAATGCACTGGCAAGACGACGATCCGAGCCAGAGGGGAGATCCAACTGACGAGGCAGTCACCCCCGATCCGTCACTCGACATCGAAGTTGATCGACACGTCGATGCTGATTCACGGGCACTCGATGTACTCGACGATGCAGAACAGAACTACGCACTATACGGGATGGATGTCGACTTCCACGTCGACCAGACTGCCGTCGACGACGATGATCTCACGGAATCGACGGTTCGCTGTTATGGACTGTATGGCGCCACAAATTGTGTCGAGGAAGAGAACGACTATACACCGCCGATTGCACTCACTGACGCACAGTGGATCGAACGTGAGTACCACGATAACCAATCGCGAGCCTACATGTTCGTCACGACGGAAGGTGGCGAAAATCCCAGTCCAATGATTACGGATTTCAGTGGTCGTCAGGGAATCGCCTCAACTGACGGTTCTGACTGGGCGTGGGGACAGATCGAAGGGTTCGGATTCGGGACACTCGTCCTCACTGCCGATCACACGGGATCGAGCACGCCGACTGATAACGCCCTGGAGAAGACATCAGGGATTCGGGACCTAAGCGCTTACAATGGAATGTCATGAGGTCAGGGTGAGGACCATGAGGTGGATGAAAGCGACCCTGGAGCGCGGCTAACCGAGAACGGATCGAATGGACTCCCAGCCAACAACCGCCACCGTCATTGGACAGCGCGATCTGAGGCGAAATATGGACGAAATCTGGTTCGTCGTCGGCGGGGGAGTCTTCGTCCTCTTGATCGTGGTGCTTCTGTGGTGGGGGCGGTCGTCTGATAAAGCCGCATCCAGGCAGGCACACGAGAGCGCCCAGGGTCGGGAGCCACCGGTCGAACTCGGCGAGATCTACGAGTTCGGCGTCGTCGAGTTCACCGATCACCACTCCGGCGAACGGATCGCCGTCGGGAAGGTCGAGGGGTTCGTCCTGTTCACTGAGGACGTCCCGGCCGACGTCAGCGAGGGCGACGTCATCCGCGGGAAGGTGCTTTCGTTCAACGAAGGACGGACCTCGGCGGATGCGACGTTCGTCGACAAACGCTGAAAAGCGGCGTCGAGAAACGCTGTGGGACGGGGAGTACCGGCGGAAACAGACTCGACGGCGAGACGGGAAATCCGATCAGGTCCCTCTGCGGGCTGTGACATTCCGGCGACAATGGCCTGATAACCGCCCCATGACAGCCAAAGTGATAGTTAAGTCCTTGGCCGACGTAAGTCAATGCGGAGAGACCAATGCCATCGAAACCCAATCCGTTCGACGAGATCGAGCGCATGTTCGACCGGATGAGCCGCCAATTCGAGTCCCTGGATCCGACGGACTTCGCGGGCTCGCTCGGAGGGATCCCCCTCAACATCCGCGACGAGGGCGAGACGTTCGTCGTCACTGCAGACCTGCCGGGCTACGAGAGTGAGGATATCGACGTGACGCTGCTCGATGCCACCACCCTTCGAATCAGCGCTGAGACGGAATCCGACGTGACGAGTGAGGACGAAACCGAGGGAGAAGAAGGCGTGTTCGTCCGCCGCGAGCGCCGCCAGCAGTCGGTCAGCCGGAGTGTCGCACTTCCCGACCGTGTCACTGAAGACGACACGGAAGCGTCCTATCAGAACGGCGTCCTCACGGTCACGCTTCCGAAGGAACAGACAGACGAGAGCGACAGTCGGACGATCCCCGTCAACCCGTGACGGCGCGAACAAATAGAGACTTCTTTGCGTGAGCCGATCGATCGATCGCCAATGACGTCGGCCCCAGCGTACTGTCCACATTGCGGAACGGTCCTCGTCGAGCGACAAAGAGAAGGACGATCGAGACGATTCTGTCCCGAATGCGAGTGGGTGGTCTACCGCAATCCGGATCCCGCGGCGGGCGTGCTCGTCGTTCGGGACGATCCCCCGTCGGTGTTGCTGGTCAAGCGGAGTAGTCCGCCCGCGACCGGCGCGTGGAGTCTCCCGGCGGGCTACCTGGAGTGGGACGAACCGGCACCCCAGGGTGCCGTCCGAGAACTGCGCGAGGAGACGGGCCTCAGTGTCGACGCTGAAGACATCTCGTTGCTGGCGACGCGACTGCGTCCGGGCGCCAACGGCGGCTATACGCTCGTCGTCGTCTACGTGACGTCGGCCGACGCTGTCTCTGGGACGTTGGCGGCAGGCTCGGACGCCGCTGCAGTCCGGTACTTCGAGTCGACAGAACTCGAATCGACCACGCTAGAGCCGGATTACCGGGCAGTGTTCGAGGAGGCCATCGAAACGGTTGCAGGACCGGACGATCAAGGAGCGGGCGGATCACCGTCGTAGGCGTCGAGATCGCGATAGAAGTTCAGCAAGGCGAACTTGAGTTTCTCCGAGTCTACGTCGATCATCTCGGCGCGTTCGGCCGGCGGGAAGGTACCCCGGACGGCGTATTCGGGCATTTCGATCTCGGCGTTCTCGGTGTAGCGTCGGTCGATCAGCACGCGTGCCCCGAAGTCCTCCGGTGATCGGATTACCCGCCCCATCGCCTGTCGGGTCTTGCGGACGGTCGGGATCTCGACGGCATAGCGCCAGCCGGCCTCCTCGCCGTCGAAGGCCGTCTCGTAGGCCGTCTGGACGGCTTCCATGCGCTCGTTGAGGTAGGGATAGGGGACGCCGACGACCAGGACTGTTCGGGCGTCGTCCCCGTCGTAGCTCACGCCCTCGCCCAGCGTCCCCCACAGCGAGGTGAACAGGATCCCGTCGTCGTCGTCCGTGAACGTCTCCCGTAACTCCTGGGCCCGAGTCCCGGGTTCGTCGAGGTATCGCGTCGCGTCGACGCGCACGCGGTCGTGATAGCGCTCGGCCTCCGCGTAACTCGGGAAGAACGCGAGGGTGTTGCCTGGCGTCATTCGGGCAGCGTCCTCGACGACGCTCGCGACGGTCTCCTGGAGACGTTCCTCGTCGCGTCGACTGGCGAACAGCGCCGGTGTGTCGACAGCGTATGTGCGCCGGCGTTCCGCCGGGAACTGTGGCCCGTAGGCCATCGTCGTCGGATCGTCGAGGCCGAGAACGTCCTCAGTCACGTCGAAGGGTCGAAGCGTCGCGCTCATGAGCACTGTCGCGTGGAGATCGTCGAACAGCCCGCGGGTGACACGCTGGGGAATGGCCGTATAGAGTTCCGCTCGCCCGTAGAGGTCGCCGTCGCCGGCCTCCCGGCGGACGCTGACCACTGGATAGAGACCCGATTCGTCGCTCTCATCCAGCCACGCGTCGAAAAAGGTCGCCGCCTGTAGCGTCGGACACTCCTTGCGCGTGCTCGCCTCGCCCTCCTTGAAAGCTTCCTCGTACTGTTGATCGAGTGCCTGACCGAGTTCGATCGCGTTCTCTAAGTCCTCGCGAACGCCCGGACCGGTGTAGTTGCGGAGGATCGACAGGGTGAGATCGTCACGACGATCGTCGTTGTCGATCGCGAGGTCGTGCCAGTCCTCGTCGACGGTCTCGCGCTCGCCAAAGGCCAGCGTGTCCTCGTAGGTGTCCTGTAGGGCCGTGTGGATGGTCCCGAGGACGTTCGTCGCGGCATCGGCTCGCGGATCGTCACTCCCTTCGAGTTCGTCGATGGCGCGTTCGATCGTCGGTTCGGCGAGCGTCCGCCGGGCGTGCTCGCGGGCAGCGTCGGCGACGTTGTGGGCCTCGTCGAAGACCGCGATCACGTCGTCCGGATCCCGGCCGAGCCAGCGGAAGAACTGTTCGCGGACGAACGGGTCCAGCAGGTGATGGTAGTTGCAGATCACCAGGTCGACGCCGTCGATGCCGTCCTTCAGGAGTTCGTATCCGCAAAATCCCTGTCGCTCGGCGTACTCGTATACCTCGTCGGGCGTACGGACATCGTCGTAGAGCCACGCGTAGAAGTCGTCGGTATTGCCCGTGAGGTTGTGATAGTAGTAGTCACAGGTTGATTGCTCTTCGCGAAGGGTTTCCAGTTCCTCGCCCACGCTCTGGAGTTCGTCCATGATCGCCGAGCGGGCCTCGGCCGCCTCGCCGTCGCCCGCTTGGCTCTCTTCTAAGAGGTCGCGCTGGCGGCGTTCAAGGTTGGCCCGTTCTCTTTCGGCGTCGACGAGGTCGTGAGTCGTGTCCCGGAGGGCCTGGCACTCCTCGTAACCGACGTCGATGTGACACATCGATGCCTTGCCCCGGAAGACAATCGCACGGATGGACTCCCGTCGGTTGATCGCCCGGGCCTCCTCGACGAACTGGCGCATCTGCTGGTGGACGTTGGTCGTGATGACGACCGTCTTGTCCGTGCGGCGTGCGTGTTCGAGGGCGGGCGTCAGTGCCGCCAGCGTCTTCCCCGTGCCCGTTGCCCCCTCAAGCAGGACGTCTGACTCCTCGGTCAGCGCCTCGCCGATACCCTCGATGGCCTCTCGCTGGTGGTCGTAGGGCTCCTCGTAGGGGAAGAAACGTTCGTAGTCCGGATCGGACGCCACGAGCGGTGATTCGAGGCAAGATGACAAAAGCGTTCGCTCGCGTCAGGCGCGGGTCTCGGGTTCGACGGAGACTTTCTTGACCGACTCGGCGGCGGCCACCAGTGCGTCCTTGATGGCCACGATCGACTCGTGGTGGCGAGTTCTGGACCGGAGGCCGTCGGTGGCCACAAGCTTATATTATCGTGAGTATATTACGTTAACGTATGACCGAGGGGTTCGTGGACCGGACGGACGAACTGGACTTCCTGCGGGAGAAGGCTCGTTCGGACGGGTTCGAGCTTATTCTCGTGTATGGACGACGGAGAGTGGGCAAGACAGAACTGGTGAAGGAAGTCATCGGAGAGTGTGACGGGATCTATCACGTCGTCGTCGAGGAGGAGGGGAGCAGGCAACGAGAGAGTCTCGTGGAGTCTCTCTCGAAGGGCGTCTCGGGTTATACGCCGGCCGTGGAGGACTGGGAAGACGTTTTCGAGTGGTTTGTCACAGTCTGCGACGGGGAGGTCCTGGTGATCGACGAGTTCCCGCGGTTGATCGCAGAAGACGACTCGATTCCCTCGCGGTTTCAGAAGTTCGTCGACGAGTACCTGCAAACGACCGCCACGACGCTGATCCTGACGGGGTCCTCGATCGGGATGATGGAGGATCTGATGGCCTATGAGAACCCGCTCTATGGGAGACGGACGGGGCAGATTGACCTCCGTGCGTTCAGTTTCCGGGACGCAATGGCCCTACTACCGGGCGAGTTCGAAGAGCAGATCCGGTTTTACAGCGTGTTCGGGGGGATCCCGTTCTACCTCGACCAGATCGTTGCGGAGAAGACGCTGATGGAGAACGTCCGGGATCGGGTCTGTGATCGGAACGCAGTATTGAACCAGGAGCCCCGCATGCTGGTGAAACAGGAGTTCAGGAGTCCCGCTCGGTACCTATCGATTCTGGAGTCCGTCGCCTCCGGAAAGACGAGACCGAAACGGATCGCCGACGACACCGATATCCCGCTACAGAGCATCTCGAAGTATCTCACCAAACTCGAGTCGATCCGTCTCCTGGAGCACACGAAGCCGGTCACGTCCCGGAACTCGCGATCCCGGGACGGGATCTATACACTCGGGGATAACTTCTTCGCGTTCTGGTACCGGTTCGTCTACCCGAACATGTCGGACGTCGTTCGCGATCCGGACGCGTTCGTCGACGGTCTCGACGTGCGTCAGTTCGTCGGGAGACAGTTCGAAGACATCTGCAGAGAGGTGATCGACGTCGAAGCGGACTACGCCAAGATCGGTGGATGGTGGTACGACGAGGACGAGATCGATGTCGTCGCGCTGGACGAGGATCGCGAGCGGATACTCTTCGGTGAGGCGAAGTGGCGGTCGGACGAAGTCGGTTCGGACGAACTCGAGCGGTTACGAGCCAAGGCGGACCGAGTCAGGTGGCGATCCGACCAGCGGGAGGAACGATACGCACTGTTCTCGAAGCGTGGATTCAGCGAGCGACTGCTGGAAGAAGGGTCCGGGACAGCGGTGGAGCTATACGATCTCGAGAGAATAGAACGAATCCTGACGGTGGCGAGATAGTGATAGCCGACATGAACTATCGGGCGATCTCTGTGCTCCTGTTCAAACAATGACGGAGCGAGAAGCGAGTGAAAATCGCGAGGGTCGGCCCGGCGTTCATGATCGGGTCTCGGGTTCGACGTAGACTTTCTTGACCGACTCGTCGGCGGCCATCAGTGCGTCCTCGATAGCCGTAATAGTCTGGTCCATCTCGTCGGTGTCCAGTTCGGGATCGAACGCCACGTCGGCGGCAACCAACACCCGCTCAGTCCCGAACAGCACAGTCCGGAAGTCGACGATCTCCCGGACGCCAGCCCCCTCGGCAACGATCTCGCGAAGTCGTCGCTCGTCCTCCAGTGGGAGACTCTCGCCGAGTAACAGGCGCTTGTTCTCCCAGGCCAGGGCGACAGCAAACCCCATCAGCATGACCCCGATCAACAGCGCGGCGGCCGCGTCGTAGGCCGGGTTCCCGGTCTGTCGGGAGAGGAAGATCCCGAACAGGGCGATGCCGGCACCACTGAGCGCGATTGTATCCTCGGTGAGGGCCGTCAGCGTCGTCACGTCGCTGGTCTTTCGGAACGCTTCGCGAAAGCCCGACCAGTCGTTCTCGTCGATCTGGGCAGCCATGACGCGGTAAGCTTTGACGAAGGCGTAGGTCTCGAAGACGATCGCGCCCAACAGGACGGCATAGCTGACATAGACGGGTTCGATGACGTACCCGAACAATTCCGGGGCCTGGGCCTCGACACCGTGGCCCCCTTCGGTCAACTTCGAGTAGCCGTGTTTGACGCTCTCCCAGCCCGCGATCCCGAAGAGGAACACCGAGACCAGAAACGAGTAGAAGAACTGGGCTTTCCCGTAGCCGAACGGGTGGCGGCGATCGGCCTCGCGGGCCCCGTAGCGGATGCCGATCAGCAGGAAGACCTGGTTTCCGGTGTCCGATATCGAGTGATACGTTTCCGAGAGCATCGCGGCGCTCCCGGTCAACAGGAATGCACCGAACTTCATCAGTGCTATCGCACCGTTGGCTATCAGCGCTGCGATCACGACGGAGCGACTGCCGGCCATGGGATACGCTGCGCCGGGAGTCACAAGTAGATCGGGGTCGAGGCGGTTTTGAGCGGGGCAGTCGTCCATCCGATATGCTCACTGCCCTTGGTGACACCCACGGGACCGTGAACCTGCGGTTGAGTGACCGTGCAAGAACGGTACTCGAAGAGGCGGAACTCCTGGTCCACGTCGGAGACTTCACGACACTGGCAGTCTACGATGGGTTCAAGGAACGGGCGAGAGAGTTGATCGCCGTTCACGGGAACAGCGATACGGCCGAGTTACGTGGTCGACTCCCGGCGGTACGGACCGTCGACTGGGTGGACTGGAGGCTGCTGGTTGTCCACGGTCACGAACACGACCGAACGTCCCTGCCGTTGTTGGCCCGAGAACGGGGGGCCGATCTCGCGATCGTCGGGCACACTCACCGGCCCGGGATCGAACGGGTGGGTGACCTACCGATCGTGAAACCGGGGAGCCACGCCGACCCGCGGGGCGGCCCCCCGACACACGCGGAGTTGCGACCTGGAAGGGGGACACTGACGGTCGAAGTCCGGACTGGGGAGGGCGAAACGGTCGACCGCGAACGAATGATGGGGTGAGATGATCGGGGAACGTGCGGTCTGGAGGGCCAAAGCGGGTCAGCGCACTTCGATCAACGGGAGGGAGGATAAAAGTCACACCGGAGGATCAAAGAGTCGTTTGACCCATCAACCCCAGACGTACCAGAGGACACCGATCACGACCAGCGCCGTGATCCCACCGGCGAAAAAGAGCAAGCCCGGCGGGAGTCCACTGCCCCCGTCCGGGACTGCGGTCGTCACGGTGTCGACGGCCTCGGTCGCCGTCTCGATCGGTCTCCGCGTCGCGGTGGCCGTCGGTGCCTCCGTCGCCGTCTCTGGGACCGTCTCCGTTGCAGTAGCCGTCGCTGTCTCGACGGCCGTTTCTGTGGCAGTGCTCATCGGCGTTTCGACAGCCGTCTCCGTCGCCGTGACCGTCGGTGACTGCGTGCCTGCCCCGGTCTGTGCGGTCTCGGTGAGGGCGTCCGTCGATGTGGTGTTCACGTTCCCACCCGCAGGTGGCGCTCCGCCGCCGAAGCCGGGATCGCCGCGGTTCCCGAACAGCGACTGGACGATGACGCTGGCAAGCGCGAGCACGCCGATCCCGCCGAGGAGTCGGGAGAGGGCCTGCCGCAGAGTCGGCGTGCGGGACTGCTCGCCGGCGAAGATGACTAAGGGGCGGTCGGCCGGCGCGTAGACGTCCATCTCTCGACCCTTCTCGGAGTAGACGGTGTCGACAACCTCGACCGCACCGGCCTCCGCGAGGTTCTCGAGGTGATACTGGACGTTCTGGAGGCTGGTGTCGACGCGGTCGGCGAGTTCGGAAGGCGGGGCCGATTCCTCGTGGAGAGCGGTGAGGATCTCACGGGCCGTTTCCGAGGACAACGCCGCGATGAGGTCGTCGGCCGCGTCGCTATCCACCCCGATGACCCGCGGGTTGGACTCCTCTGTGGCCGACGTGTCCGGCTCGGAGGGCAACAGGGACATGCTCGCACCAAGGTCCGGAAGGAGAGACCAAAAACGTCCGGGGAAGACAACGAATGGGCCCCAGCCTCAACTCGACCGGCTTGGGCTGATCGAGCGTTCCGGTCCGGGCAAGACGACGAGTGGACCTCAGCCGTGACGGCCCTGGACGACGGGTCGAACGACGAAACACCTATGCCACCCCGAGCGCAACCGGCGTGCATGGTCGATCCGGTACTGGTCGCGATCGTCATGGTCCTGCTTGCGTTCGTCTTCTTCGTCTACCTGTTCCTCCGACGGATCGCGACCGGGTTCAGCGAGGGCATGCGCGAGGGAAAACGCGGCGGCTAGGTTGCGACGGCGTGACGAAACTGGTTTGCCCACGGATCGAGAAGGGGACGGCGCATGGATCCACGCATCCGCGAGCACGCACAGCTGATCGCCGAGGCGATCGACCTCGGCGAGGGTGACAATTTCCTCATCAAGAGTGAACCCGCGGCCGAGGACCTCGTCGTCGCCCTGTACGAGATCGCCGGCGATCGCGGCGCTCACCCCGTTTCGATCCGGACGAACCGAAGCGGCCGCGCCATCCGGAACTACCTCCGGGCGGCCGACGACGCCGGGATGGAGTTCGAAACGCCGCCCCACGAGGAGGCGCTGGTCGAGGCCGCTGACTGCCACGCCGTGATCCGCTCTCACGCCAACGTCACTGAGTTAGAGGACGTCCCTCCCGAGGTCAATTCGGCCTACGAGAAGGCCCACCAGCCGATCCTCAACGAGCGGCTAACCGACCGCTGGACGCTCACTCAGCATCCGACGCCCGCCGACGCCCAGCTCGCGGAGATGAGCACCGAAGCCTACGAGAACTTCGTCTACGACGCGATCCTCAAAGACTGGGACGAACAGCGGGACTTCCAGTCCCAGATGGTCGAGATCTTAGAGGACGCAAGCGAGGTCCGCATCGTCAGCGGCGACACCACCGACGTTACCATGTCCGTCGCAGGCAATCACGTCATCAACGACACGGACAGCCACAACCTCCCCGGTGGCGAGGTGTTCACCGCCCCAGTTCCCGACAGCGTCGAGGGCGAAGTCCTCTTCGACAAGCCGGTCTACCGCCGGGGCCGGGAGATCACTGACGCCCGACTCGTCTTCGAGGACGGCGAGGTCGTCGAGCACAGCGCCTCGAAGAACGAGGAGCTGCTCACGAGCATTCTCGACACCGACGAGGGGGCGCGTCGCCTTGGGGAACTCGGGATCGGAATGAACCGCGACATCGACCGATTCACGTACAACATGCTCTTCGACGAGAAAATGGGTGACACCGTCCACATGGCCGTCGGTCGTGCCTACGAGGACAACATCGGCGCTGGCAACGAACAAAATGAGTCGGCCCAGCACGTCGACATGATCGTCGACATGAGCGAGGACAGCTGCATCGAAGCCGACGGCGAAGTGGTTCAGGAAGACGGGACGTTCGTCTTCGAAGCGGAGTGTGAACAATAGCCGCCGAACGCGAACAGCGGGCACGGATGTTTCGACACGAGCGAGAACGGATCGTCGAAGAGAACTGTCGGAAACCCAGTAGTGCGATCCGGAATATCGAGCGGATACTTTTGTAACTGTATCACGAATACGTTGCCAGAACAATGAGTTCACCGTCCGATTCGAAGCTGTTCGAGTGTGAATCGTGTGGTAACTTCGGGTTCGGAGACGGCAAAATCGTCTGTTGTGAGGAACGCATGCAACCGGTCGAGGAGGATCGCAGCGTGAGCGACCCCTCTCTCGAAGAGTTGCTGGCGACCGTCTTCGACATGTCCGAAACCGAGATGGACATCTGTCTGTGCGTCATGGAAGGGGGCGAACAGACCGTGCCGGATCTGGCCGAACAGGTCGGCTACGATCGGAGTAGCGTCTCTCGCCACCTCGAACACCTCGTCGAACTAGGAGTGATCGATCGGCGGCGACGACTCCTCGAATCGGGCGGCCACATCTACGTCTACACGCCGAACGGAGCGGACGAAGTGTCCCGCAGTCTTAGAGATGAGTTCGCGGGTTGGGTGAAAGACGCTGCCGTACTCATCGATTCGTTGAGTCGTGAGAAAGTGCAAGCCATGGTGGCGAGTGAGACGCAGGATCCCCAGTGGAAAATTTACCAGAAGTGACAGGTTCCGATCGAACGGTGAGCAGTCAGGGTTCGTCGGCAGCGACGGCGTACCCGACGCTCAAGACGAGTCCGTAGACGACGTGCCAGAACAGCGACGGCGGGGCGAAGTTGGGGAACGGGGGTGACGCAGGAGAGCCGACGACACTGAGCCAGAGGGGCATGAGAACTGCGGCAAGTGCGAGCCAGGTGAGAATGCCCCAGACGATACCGAAGCCGGCCACCCGTCCGTTCGAATCGAACCCCAGGACCTCGACGAGAGCGGCAAATCCGAGACCCAGCACCGCGCCGTGGAAGACGTGTACCCCCATACCTACCGGCACGTTCGGCGGAGGGGCCAGTGTGTACAACGATGGGATCGCCACTGCAATCACCGCTTCGTTCATCGCGATCATCAGCGCGCCCATCACCAGTGCACCCGCGATCCCGCCCAGGAATCCTGCCATCCATTCGGCCGACTGTACGTCAGTCTGAACTCGATGACCTGTTTCGGTGGCCATACGTTACCATCCCACTGTGATACTATATACCGACTGAGGACGTGCAACGAGCGATCACACCCCCGAAATAGTTTTATATGAGAAGGGGACGGTTGTCCCGAAGAGGCCGATTACTCGTTCGAGTCTGGCGTGGCGAACTCAGTCACGGATGTTCGTACGGTCTCCACCCCGGTTTCGAGCCGACAGTTGCCGGGATGGGTACGCCAGACAACCGCTCATATGGATTATTGTCGTGATGTACCGGTATCCGTCGCCCCCCGGGTCGGCGTCATCCGGAAATAATATACAATAATCCGTATGACATGTGTCGTCATCCACGTAGTGACGCTCCAGAGCACCACTATTCGACCAGCGTGAACCGTTCGGTGTGGACGATGTCGTCGGCGGCGTGACCGACCATGAGGTCGAACTCGCCCGGTTCGGCCGCCCACTTCTCGTCGTCGGTCCAGAACGCTAGATCGTCCTCGTCGATCTCGACCGTCACCTCGGCGGTTTCGTCGGGTTCAAGTTCGACTGTCTCGAAGGCGACCAGCTCCTTCTCGGGACGGGAGCGGCTCCCCACGAGGTCCTGGACGTACAGCTGGACGACGTCCCGACCGGCGACGTCGCCAGTGTTCTCGATCGTGACGGTCGCCTCGAGGGCCTTCCCGGATGGGAAGGCATCCGAAGCGAGCGTCAGATCGGTGAACGCGAAGTCGGTGTAGCTCTCTCCGTGACCGAACGCATACAGCGGATCGTTGGGTACGTCGAGGTATTTCGAGACGTAATCCTCCTCGCTGTCTTCGGCCGGCCGCCCCGTCGGCAATCGATCGTGGGCGACCGGAATCTGCCCTTCGGTGTAGGGAAAACTCATCGGCAGATGACCGCTCGGGACGACCTCGCCAGTCAGCGTCCGGGCGATCGCCGGTCCCGCCTCCGTTCCGGGGTGCCAGACGTCCAGGATGGCCGGGAGGTGGTCGTCGAGCCACTCGACCGCCAGCGGACGGCCGTTCATCAGCAGCGCGACCACGGGTGTCTCAGTTTCGTGAACCGCTTCGAGGAGTCGACGCTGGTCGCCGGGCAGGTCGATGTGTGCCCGACTGGCGGCCTCACCGACCATGTCCGCGGGCTCGCCAACCACTGCCACGACGACGTCTGCCTCCTCGGCGATGTCGCGTGCTTCGTCCAGACTCTCCGCCGTGACCTCACCCGGCAGGTCGTAGCCGGGTGCGTACGGAACGTCGCCAAAGTGATCGTCGAGGCCCGCACGGATCGTCGTCACGTCCTCGGGCTCGCCACCCCAGGCCCACGCGCCCAGGGTGTCCTCGGCGCTATCGGCCAGCGCACCCACGAGACCGACCTCGGTGTCCTCGGTGAGCGGCAAGACGCCTTCGTTCTTCAGCAGGACGAACGACCGTTCGGCGACCTCGCGGGCGGTTTCGCGGTGGTCCTCGGTGAGGGTGACTGCCTTCCGACGCTCTTCTTCGAAGTAACGATAAGGGTCCTCGAAGAGACCGGCAAGCCCCTTCACCCAGAGAACGCGTTCGACGGCGTCGTCGAGCCGCGACTCCGGGACGTCGCCGTCCCGGACGAGATCGGGCAGTTCTTCGAGGAGGACTTCGCTGACCATGTCGATGTCTGAACCGGCCAGCATGGCCAGCTTCGCGGCCTCGCGCTCGTCCGCCGCGACGCCGTGGGGAAGTTGCTCACCGAATGAGTTCCAGTCCGAGACCATCGCCCCCGCAAAGTCCCACTCCCCCTTGAGAACGCCCGAGACGAGATCTTCGTTACCGCTGGCGGGGATGCGTTCGATCGTGTTGAACGCATTCATGACCGTCGCGACGCCTTCCTCGACGGCAGCCTCGAACGGCGGGAGATGTCGCTCTCTGAGGGCCGTCTCTGCGACGTTGACCGTGTTGTAGTCACGACCCGCCTCGGAGGCGCCGTACCCGGCGAAGTGCTTCGCACAGGCCAGCATCGTATCCGCTTCCGTGAGGTCCTCCCCCTGGAAGCCGCGGACGCGAGCGCGGGCGAACGCACTCCCAAGGACGGGGGACTCGCCGGCCCCCTCCATGACCCGGCCCCATCGGGGGTCACGGGAGACGTCGACCATCGGCGCGAACGTCCAGTGATGGCCGTCGGCGCTGGCCTCCGTCGCGGCCACCCGCTCGGCGCGTTCGGCAAGGTCAGGTTCCCAGGTAGCGGCCTGGCCCAGCGGCGTCGGGAAGACGGTCCGGTAGCCGTGGATCACGTCGAAGGCCATCAACAGTGGGATTCCCAGTCGCGACTCCTCGACGGCGAATTCCTGTAGGTGCTGTTTGGCTTCGAGCCCCTCCGCGTTGAGTACCGACCCGATCTCCCCGTCGGCGATCGCCGCTTCGAGGTCTTCGTTGCCGTCTTCCGGCCCCATCACGAAGCTGACCGAACGCTGGTTCAACTGCCCGACCTTCTCCTCGACAGTCATTTCAGACAGTAACTCCTCGACCCGGTCGGCGATGGTCTCCCGTCGCTGCTCGTCGACGTACGTTCCGAGCGCGCTCTTCCCTGTTCCCGTCATTGTATCTTCAGTATTGGTCGAGCCATTTCAATCTTTGTAGAATAATTTCATCTACCTAGGGCACCGCGGTCGGAAGGCCTTCTACCGCGGAGATGTCCCGTGGAGCCAGAGACGATCGGCCCCCTTCACAGAGAGAGTGGCTCGCGCCACTCCGTGCCCGGAACCGGCGGATCGCGGTCGCTGTAGTACTTCCGGCCGATGGCTCCCTCGCTCAGGGACCCAAGCAGCGCCTCTCGTGCCTCCCGCGGCGTCCGCAGTTCGCCGGCGTTACACCGACCGATCGCCTCCGCGATCGTCTCCTCCCCGGACTGTAATTCGACCGTCCGTTCCCCACATGTCTCGACCACCTCCTCGCAGTCGGTCGGGTACGATACCCCTTCGAAGACCGTCTCGATGTCGAGATACATCACGGGCACGTTACTTCCGAATGCCAATGTATACCACTCCCACATATCGTGGTCTTTTAAGTTTGCGTAGGCGATGATCGCTCGCGATCGGACGGTATCAGACGCTTACAGGCCGTGTTCGCTGGGATCGATCGTCCAAACGATAATATAGTCGCGCTGCGATCACGGAACGATGGCTACCATACGTTCGCCGGACGAGAGTGCATCGCCCGGTCCGACCAGACTCCACCTCGCGTCGTGGTGGAATCGCTTCTTCGCGTGGTTGATCGACGTCATCCTGGTCGGTGGCGTCACCTCGACAGTCGGGGACGTGGCCGGCGTCTACTCGCTGACTGTCGGTGAGTTCTCGGCGACGCTCCCACTGCTGAGTATCAACGGCCTGGTATTTTGGGTGTACTGGACCGTTCTCGAAGGGTATCACGGCCAGTCAGCGGGCAAACTCGTCATGAGTATCGCCGTGACAGACGAACGCGGCGGGGACATCGACTACGTCACTGCCGCCATCCAGAGTTTCGGGAAGGCCTTTCTGCTCCCGCTGGACTGCCTGATCGGCTGGCTTGCGATGAGCGGCGAGTACGTCCGCGTGTTCAACAGGCTCTCGGGCACGATCGTGGTCGAACAGGCGGATGCCGGCTCGCCCGAGGACGTCGAGTACGTGAAGCCGGACTGACGATTTTGCGGATTCGAACCGACTGATCGCTCGCTATGCTCGCGGTTGCACCGCTCGCCATCCGAGACGCTCCTGCCGGTCGCATCTCGCCTCGCTCGCTTTCCGGGGTTCGAACCACGGGACTATTCGCTCGTCACGTCCGTTCGTCGCAAAATGGTCCTGGGAGGATTCGAACCGCAGTCACTCCGCGACGCTCCGCTCCTTGCTTCGAATCTCAGGGATAATTGCGACTCACGAGTTTGTTCGTCGCAAAGTAGTCCTGGGAGGATTCGAACCTCCGTCGAGGGCCCCAGAAGCCCTCATGATTGGCCACTACACCACAGGACTGCGTGTACTCGAAGTCTGGCGGTTCCACAACTAAACACTGTCGCTTTAGCACAGACCTGTCACTCGTTCCCGACCGCCGAATCCGCAAGTTCGGGGATCTCGTAGTGTTCCTTCCGATGACAGTTGGCACACAGTACTCGACAGCGATCGATCTCGTCTTCGATCTTCTCTTTCGCGTATCCGTTGATGACCATCCTCGAGACGCCGAGTGTTTTCTCGTCTGCGTTTACGTGATGAAAATCGAGCGCCGCCGGATCGCCTTCGCCACAGCGCTGGCAACGACAGTGTTCGGCTTTGTAGTCGTGTAACCACCCGCGAAGTCTCTCCCGCCGGCGGTCCTTCTTGGCGATGTCCCGCTCCCGATTCTTGTAGTACCATCGCATGTTCCCGGACAACTCTTCCCAGTCCTTCTCGGGCGGGAGTTCGACCCAGTCCGGCTTGGGCTGGACGTCGGGCCCGCCGTTCTCCCCTTGCTCGTGAGTCGTCAGCCCTGCCGCTTCTTTCGCCTCGTTCCACCCGCCGACGACCCGTAGAACCGTCGACGCCGACGGCGTCATGCCGAGGGACTCGTACTGCGCCTTCGTCGGGGACGTTCCGAGTCGTTCAGCCGCGTCCCGGAACGCCCGGAGGCACTCATCCCGACTCGTCATAGCCTGGGGTTCCCTCTCTCCCGGACAAAAAGTCGCGGGTCGGGTCCTCCGGCGAGTCGAAACGGGAATGTCCGACCGCCCCGTAGCGGGCGTGTGAACCAGTCGACCATCATCGCGGAACTCGACGTCGCTTCCTCACGCGTCGTCCTCGGACCGACGCTCGCGAGTGACCTCGACGTCACGGTCTACGCCGAGCGGTTGCCCGTCTCTCATGAAGATTCCACCTGGTTTCACGTGACAGTCCTGGCCGCCGATTTCGGGGCCTTCGAGGACGCCCTCGAATCGGACCCGACCGTCGCCGACAGTGAGGTGTTCGCCGCCTACGGCGACCGACGGACTTACCGACTGACGATCGCCCCGGACGTCCCGGTGATGACCGAACACGTCGCCAGTTTCGGCGACGAACTACTCGACCTGCGCTCGACTGATGACGGTTGGCGCGTCCGAATCCGGACGACCGATCGCGCTTCGATCCGTGCGTTTCTCGAGTTCTGTGCCGACCAGGACATCGACTGCCGACTCGCCCGCGTCTTCGAGGCGAGTGAACCGGTCGGCGAGATGCCGGTCCCGGTCGAACGCGACGCCTTCGAGATCCTGGCTGCTGCCTTCGAGACCGGTTACTTCGAGGTCCCACGGGAAACCTCCCTGGCCGAACTCGCCGAACACTTCGGGGTCTCCGAGTCGACGATGTCCGTTCGACTCCGGCGGGCACTGGGCCACGTCGTCGGGAGTCTCGTTTCCGGTGACGCGAGCACCGACTCGAGTGAAACCGTGTGATCGCTCTCCGGTTCCGTCGATGTTCTCTTTATAAATGCCGGAGTAGTTCGACGGAGGTGGTATCCAGTGGCGTCTCTTACCATTTATCGACATGCAACGGAAAACGTCTGTCGATGCTGGGGACGGCCCCAACGCGAGGTCTGTCGATACTGGAGACGACCTCAACGAGAGCGCCGATATCCGGTTGACCGTCGACGTCGCCGGCCGGCGACTCGTCTATGCCGAAAGCGATCTGGAGACGATCGGATTCAGTACGAACGAGTTATACTGAGACGGATTATTGTCGATTATTTCCGGATGACGCCGACCCGGGGGGCCACGGATACCGGTACATCACGACAATAATCCGTATGAGACCTCTTTGAGATGTTCAGATTCGGCGGCGATCTCTTCGTTGAATGCCTCGACGAATCCCGGGAAGTCCGGCGCGTGAGCGCGTAGATCCCGTACGGATGGCGGTTGATACTGCGAAAGGAGATAGATCCCGCCCTCGCCGCCGACCCGAAGATAGCTCGTCCGGCCGTCTTCCCATTTGAGTTCCCAGCGGGAGCCGTGAGAGGCGCTGGAACTGGTGCGTCCCGATCCAGCGGCGCCACCGTCGTCGGTCACGCGGGCCGAGAACGTCCCGTAGTCCCCACCCTCGTAGCGCTGGAGCTGGCGGGCCATGGCGTCGGTCGCCTCGCGCATCGCCCCGAGGATGCGTTCGCGTTCCGCGACCACGTCGTCGACCGACTCGACGGCGGGAAAGTCACTCTCTACGTCGTCGAGCACCCCCTCCAGGGATCGGACGTGCTCGTTGAACGCCGCGACGAAGGCGTCGTAGTCGGCCATCGCCGTGGCGAGGGCATCCGGTTCGGGCGGTTGCTGTGTCGAGACGACGTAGGTATCCGCACCCCGCCCGTCGAACTGGAGGTACTGGACGTCGCCGGCTTCGTATTTGAGTGTCCAGGTTCCTGCGTCCGTCTCGAAGTCCGCTTTCCCGTAGTCGCCACCCTGCAGACGGGCGAGTTCGCGCGCGATCTGGCCGGCGTGTTCGGTGACCGCGTCGACCACCTCGTCGCGGCGCTCGGCGGCAGCCTCAGTTCCGACGATCTCGCTGTCCAGGCCAGTCGTCATCGACCATGTAGAGGGTCCCGGGCCGAATGAACGCACCGGATTGGACGCTGTCGAATCCCAAAGTGACAACGTTTCCGAGCTCTCGGCGTGGATCTCACAAACCGACACCTACTTTCCGGTCTCGGCCTGAGCAGCGAGCATGTACGTCGGACGATTCCTCGTCGTGGCCCCGGAGGTCGGCGCGTATCGCGTCTCCTCCCGCTCGTTTCCCAACCGGAAGGCCGTCGATCGCGACGGGACGATCACCGTCGGCCCGACCGCGGACGCCCCCGAGATGGACAATCCCTACATCTCGTACAACTGCGTTCGATTGACTGACCGCGGTGTAGTGATCGGCAACGGCAGCCACGTCGATCCCATCGCCGAGAAACTCGCGCTCGGAACGCCGGCCCGGGACGCGCTGGCCGATCCCTTGCAGGCGCTTGACTTCGAGAAGGACGACTACGACACGCCCCGGATCGCCGGGATCGTCGGCGTCGAGGAATCGGATCCAACGGCGGGTGAGGCAGGCGCAGCCATCGGAATCGTTCGTCGGGACGCTCTCGTCGTGGAGGCCGTCGAGGAGCCGACGCTCGTGGCGACCTACGAGCGCGACGATCCGGTCCCGTTCGATCTCGGTGCGAGTGACGCTGCGAGTGTAGCGAGGGAAGTCTACGATCACGACTTCGAACACGCGGTCTGTGCGGCCGGCGTCTCGGGATCGGCCGGCGATTTCGAGACGGCGATCGTCAACAGAGAGTGATCTCCGCCGAGTCGAGACGCCGAGATAAGTATAATACTAACGTTATATCCGGAGATCGGGAACTACTTCTAACTATGTCGAGTCTAGACGGGAGACTGTGAAAATCGCCGTCATCTCCGATGTCCATTCGAACAAAGTCGCTCTCGAGGCCGTCGCGGCGGACATGCCCGCGGTCGACCGGGTCGTCTCGCCCGGCGACGTGGTCGGGTACGGCCCATGGCCGGGCGAATGTCTCGAGTGGATCCGCGAACGAGACGTACCGACCGTTCAGGGGAACCACGATCGGGCCGTCGCCACCGGTTCGTATCCGGGGTTCAACGACCTGGCAGCCGCGGGCGTCGAATACGCGCGCGACCGTCTCTCCACGGAGCAACGCGAATGGCTCGGCGACCTCCCCACGGAACGACGGCTCTTCGATGGTCGGGTGAAGATCGTCCACGGTCACCCCGAGAACCCTGATCACTACACGTATCCCGGGGAGTTCGGACCCGACATGCTCGGCGAGGAAGACGTCCTGCTTCTTGGACACACGCACGTCCAGCATCACGAACGATACGAGGAGGGGATCGTCTGCAACCCCGGCAGCGTCGGCCAGCCACGCGACAGCGATCCAGGGGCGGCATACGCGATCCTCGACCTTGACGCGATGACTGTCGAGCAACGACGCGTCGAGTACGACGTGGGGACGGTCATCGACGCTGTCGCCGAGACCGGGCTTCCGCGACGGATCGGGACGCGCCTCGAGACGGGCCGTTGAGCGGCCGACATCGAGAGCCGCTTCGAGACGGGGTCAGTGGACCGGAAGCCGACTAGAGGGCGTCCTGAACGAGACCGAGCGCCTGTTCGCGATCCTCCCAGGGGACGAACACGGAGATCGAGGTCGCGCTGGTGATGACGTCGAAGAGGTTGATGTGGGCTTCAGAGATCGGGTCGATCACCTGTTTGACTGCACCTGGCTGGTTCGGCAGGCTGCCGCCGGTCACCCGGATCACCGCGATATCGTGTTTGACGGTGATGCTCGAGAGGGTCTCGTCGTCGACGACTTGCTCGTGGAGGACCGACTCGGCGTCCTCGGCGACCGCGGTATCGAGGTAGAACGTGATCGAGTCCATCCCGCTGGAGACCGCCTCAACGTTGATGTCCTCCTCGGCCAGCGCCGTCGAGAGGTCCGCGAGGATGCCCGCCTGGTTTCGGATCGCCCGCCCGGCGACAGTGACACAACACAAGGTGTTCTCCTGGAGGTCGATCAGTTTCTCGAACTCGCCCTCGATGGAGGTCCCGCCGGTCAGGAGGGTATCGTGCTGGTAGTGGACGACCCGGACGTCCATGTTCCCGTCCTTGTAGGATAGTGCCGACGGCGCGACGACTTCCGCACCGCGAAAGGAGAGGTTCCGGAGTTCGTCGACGGAGATCTCCCCGACGTTGCGAGCGCCCTCGACGACCCGGGGGTCGCCCGTCATGACGCCCTCGACGTCGGTGACGATGATGACCTCGTCGGCGTCCATGTACTTCCCGAGCATCACGGCGGTCGTGTCACTGCCGCCACGGCCCAGCGTCGTGGTGTTGCCACCCTCGTCGGCGGCGATGAACCCGGTGATGACGGGGACCACGTCCTTCATCCGGCCGGCCAGGGCGTGGGCGCGTTTCTTCGTCTCCTCGACATCGACCTCGCCGTACTCGTCGGTAATCACCGGCCATTCTTCCTCTCCGGGTTCGAAGAACTCCGCCTCGATCCCGCGGGCCGCGAGGGCGCCCTTGAGCATCCGGACCGAGGTGCGCTCGCCCATGCTGACGATCTCGGCGCGATCGGCCTCGTCGGCCTCGAACTCGATGTCTCCGAGCAGTTCGTCGGTCGTCGAACCCATGGCGCTGGCGACGACCGCCACCTCGTGGCCCTGCTCGGCCACTTTCGCGATCGAGTCCGCGGCCCGTTCGATCCGTTCACCGCTACCCAGACTCGTCCCGCCGAACTTCACTACGACGCGCATCGGTTCTTACTCCCCGGGTTCGTGTGAGTCATTGTGCATCCTGATTGGCGTCCGGTCGAATAACTGCTTTCATTCGTGTTCGGCAACGGCCTCGAGCAGTATCGGGGTTCTGGCACTCGCTCCTCGCTACCTCCACCGTTGACCTTGCCGCGGCCGGTCGATGCGCTCGAGTCTCGCTCCGCTCGGCCCGAGCGCATCGCTTCTTCTTCGACGGGCTGCTCGCCCAACGGCGTCCGCTCGACGACTGTCCCAGTCCCACCTTTTCCTCCTCGGGTCGCCTC
>NZ_SPQG01000006.1:86859-171683 GCF_004944975.1 Halorhabdus amylolytica | reverse complement strand
GGAACGCTCGTCCTTCGCGGGAAGGGCGGCATTCTCTCGCTGAATCAAGATAGTCCAACAGCGCTGCTGAACGACAGCCCGTCTCACGAATCGTTCGGCAGCGGCTCGCCCTGGTGCCAGTGATTGTGGCCCTGATCGAACAGCGTCGGCGTCTCGAAGACGGCGAGCGTCCCGACTTCGACCGTCACTGCGTCGTCAGAGCGATCGACGAGTAAGTCTTCGCCGGTGAACAGATCGTACGTGTCGACCGGCAGTCGAAGGTCGATCCAGTGGGGATGGTCGGCGAAGTTGATCACGACCACTCGTTTCTCCTCCCCCGCGTCGCGGCCGAACACCAGCACGTCGTTTCCGGCCTCGGTCCGGTGGGCCTCCCGAACGAGGTCCGCCCCGGGACCAAGCACCGGCGAGTCGTGGTAGAGGTCGATCAGGTTCGAGACGAACTCGAAATGGTCCTCGTCGTACTCCTCCCAGTTCATGAACGCGCGTTTGTACGGATCGGCCTTGATGTCCCCCGTCTGATCGTCGCGGCCGAAGTAGGGGCTCTCCCGACGCTCTCCGTACTCGGTGATGAGTCGCTCTTGGCCGTAGTAGAGGAAGGGAACACCCGGGAGCGTGAACGCCGCGGCCAGCGCCGCGCGCTGGGCCACAGCGGGATCCCCTCGGTGTCCGTGGGCCTTCGCCTCGTAGTAGAGCCTGGACTCGTCGTGGTTCTCCGTGGAGTTGATGATCCGCGTGTACGCTGGAAAGCCGTCGTTTTGTCGCGTCTCGATCGCGCCGATAAGGTCCCCGGGCGGCCGTTCACCCCTGGCGACGGCGTGGGCAGTTCGCATGAACTCCGTCGAGTCGAAGTGCAGATCGAACTCGGACTGACTCATCTCCGGAATCCGCGGGATCGACTCGTCGAGCCACAGGAACGCGTCGTCCTTGCCCCGCGTCAACCGCCGGGCCTCCTTCCAGAAGGAGTGGGGGACGCCCCACGCGATGTCACACCGGAACGCGTCGACAGTGTCCGACCAGAAGTCCACGACTGCAAGGATGTGCTCCCGCAGCGCGAGGTTGCCGAAGTTGAGGTTCGGATGCAGCCGAACGTCGAAGAAACTCGTCTGGGCCGGTGTTGCGTCGATGCCGTTGGTCCGGGATTGGCGGTCGAACCAGTCGAAATACGGCGAGTCGGTGTCCCAGGCGTCGACCTCGGGGAACGCATAGGGATCTTCGGGATCGTCACCCAGGTCGGCGATCGTGTCCTGCCAGGAGTCGTGTTCCCAGCCGGCGTGATTGACCACCAGATCGAAGGCCACCTTGATATCGTGGTCGTGACACGCTTGGACAAAGCGTTCGAAGTCCGCGATAGTGCCGAGGTCTTCCGCGACGGCGAAGTAGTCGCTGGCGTCGTAGCCGTGGGGGCCGCCCGGCGGGGTATCGACCGACCCGCTCCAGGCGGGGACGATCGGCGTCAGCCAGACGAGATCGACACCCAGGTCGGCGAGGTAATCGACCTTCCCAGTGAGGAATTCGAAGTCCGTCGCCCCCTTCTCGCCGGCGAACGACCGCGTGAAGATCTCGTAGACGACGACGTCCTCGATCCACTCGGGCGGCCGGTTGGGAAGTTCGACCGTCCCGGCGTCCGGATCGAAGACGATCTCGTCTGTCATGCCCAGTCGCACGCCGTCGTAGGGGGCCGCGAACAGTCGGGTCGGTCCGTCCAGCACCTCGACAGGCACGCGGACGGTCGTCCCCTCGATGACGAGATCCTCCCGATCGAGCACCGCGGCGTCGTGCGGGAGGAACGACACGTCGAGATCTTCGGGGACTGCGTAGCTATCCGGCGCGAGTTCCGGGTTCGATTCGACGACGAACTCGTCGGCGTCGGCGTCGTAGTGCCCGTCGAGTTCGATCCGGGGCGGCCCACCGGTCGTCTCTCGGGCGTCGGTCGGGAGTTCACCTTCGATGTCGAACAACTCGACGCCGTCCTCGGTGACCGGCGGCGGGAACACCTTTATCGTCAGCTCGTGCGTGCCGTCGGGTGCGTCAAGCTCGAAAACGTAGGTTCCCGGCACGTCCGGTTCGAACTCGGCGGTGTTGTGATTCCCCTCGTCGTACTGGTCGGCGTCTTCCTCGAAAGGCGTCGGCGCGTACTCCAGGCCTGCCTTGCTACCGTCGGGCTTTTCGCGCAGTCGCCAGACGAAATCCCCCTTCTCGTAGGGATCGGGGTCGCGTTCGGGCGTCCCGGCGATCGTGGGCGCGAGGTTGTCCCTGTCGTAGCCGTGGGCCATGTCGACGAAGATCGGATCGACGATGCTTTCGCCGAGTTGGAGAAACCGCGGCGGGCCTGGATGATAGCCGTCGGAAGCGTCGTTTCCTGTCATATCACTCACCAAATAGACGACAACAGATGTCGATAATTAGTTCGAGTGGCTGGAACGGTGTTAACTTTTACCTATGGTCGCCGTCGTGACTGACGTCTCGATGATTCCAGTGGCGTAGTGATTTCTGACAGCGAGCGATGGCCGGCTGCTTGAGGGAACGTCCCGCTCTGTGTTTGAGGAAGCTTCGCTCCCGCGCTGTTCACGACGGAACGGAAGCCAGTTTTAACACCCGTACCGAACGAATAGACGATAGACATGCACCATCCCGGACCACCCCGATTCCTGGCCGTGGGGGAATCGACCGAACTCGCCCCGCGGGACCCCGATCCGTCGGGCAGCTACACCTGGCAGATCGAAGATGCACCCGACGAAAGTCACGCCGTGCTCGGTGACGACCCGGTCGAATCGTTCGTTCCTGACGTGCCCGGCGTCTACACCGTCACGCTCGACGCACCGGACGGGCGACACGAACTAACACTCCGGGTGTTCCCCGCTGCACTGGCGATTGACGACGAGACGGCCCAGCCCGCCACGAGCGGATCCAGTGGCGCGAGCGGGATCAGCGGTCAATCGGGGCTGAGCGGGTACAGCGGCCGGTCCGGTTCCGGCGTCGGCTCCGGTCGCGGCCGCCCGGAACCCGGCGAGGCGCGACCGCGACTCACGCTCACCGGGGAACGGGTCGACGAGGAGGTCGTCCTCCGGGCCCACTCACGGACTGATCCATCCCTCGACGCCGAGGAGGCGGACCTCGATGTCGAGTTCTACGTCGACGACCGCGACGAACTCGCGAACTACGCCGTGACGGGCAAGACGCTCCGGGCACCTCTCGACGCGATCGAGGACGGCGTGCGCATCCACGCGATCGCCGTCGATGAGCAGTACAGCGTTCCCGATACGATCAGGGTCCACGGCGACGGCACGGTCGAACGACTCAACGAACCGCCGGCCTGGAGCAAGGGGATGACGCTCTACGAGATCTACGTCCGGGGGTACGTCGACCCCGACCCCGGCCAGTCGATTTTCGAAGCGATCGCCGAAAAGCTCGATTACATCGAGAGTCTCGGCGTCGACACGCTGTGGTTCACGCCCGTGCTCCAGCACGACGGCAACGATCACGGCTACAACATCACGGACTTCTTCTCGATCGCCGACGACCTCGGCGGTGAGGAGGCCTTCCGAGAGTTCGTCGAGGAAGCCCACGAACGGGACATGCGCGTGCTTTTCGACCTCGTCCTCAACCATTCGGCGCGCGATCACGAGTTCTATCAGCGCGCGCTGGCCGGCGACGAGCAGTACCTCGAATGGTACGACTGGCAGGACCGGGCCGCCCGCGAACCTGAAACGTACTTCGACTGGGAACTGATCGCGAACTTCGACTACGAGAACCTCGAAGTGCGGCGTCACCTGCTTGACGCGATCGAGAAGTGGGTCAGGGTTGTCGACGGGTTCCGATGTGACATGGCCTGGGCTGTGCCCAAACCCTTCTGGCAGGAGATCCGCGAGACGGTCAAAGAGATCGATCCCGACTTCCTGCTGATGGACGAGACGATCCCCTACGTCGCTGACTTCCACAACCTCTGTTTCGACGTCCACTTCGACGCGGGACTGTACTTCGATCTACTGCAGATCGGCCACGGCGATCAACCGGCCGAACAGCTCTATGGCTCTCTGGAGAGTCGCCACCGGATCGGCTTCCCGGATCACGCCGGCTTCCTGACGTACATCGAGAACCACGACGAGGAACGCTACGTCTCGGAGGTCGGCACTCACGCCGTCAGAGCGGCCGCGACGGCGACGTTCACGCTACCCGGCATACCGATGATCTACGCCGGTCAGGAGATCGGCGAACGACAGCGTCGCGGGGAGACCCATTGGGGCCATACCGACGAGGACTTACTCGAGTTCTATCAGCGACTCAGCGCAACACGTGAGAGGATCGACGCACTCGGCTACGAAGCCGACTTCGAACCCGTCGACGTCGAGACCGACTCCGAGCAGGTCGTGGCATACGCCCGGGATAACGACGACGAACGCTACGTTGTCGTCTTGAACTTCGATCGGGGAGCAAAAGAGGTCGGGCTCCCTGGCGAAACGGTCGAAGCGGTCGACACACTCAGTGACGAGAACGTGGCCGCCGAGGGCGGCGTCCACGTCGAAGACGCCGTGATCCTGGCAGCAACGTGAGGATCACCACCGGTGGAGTGGTCGAAGCGGTCGAATGGCTATCCATCGGGACCCATCGACGGTAGTCGATTAGGGAAGTGTGAATGCGATACGGAGTGGTTTTGTGAAATCGATGTCGGACATGATCCGCTCCAGAGCCACATGACCGTGTTCGATTTCCAAAAGGTGCGAGCGGATACCATGCGGACAGAAAGCGAGTTCCGATCGTATCCAAGATTAATACCATATAAAAATATAATATCTATACATGATATGTGTGGCGAGTGTTCGAAAAAAGTCGGTCACGATAGAAATGTAAATTGTCGATCCACAAGTCGGGTAGCAGGAAAACACCGGATCAGATCGTGTCCGACGAGACAGCCATTCATACCAACTATCAGTAACATCGACGTGCGCGTCGCACCTAACGGAATGGCAATATATTCACCTACATCAACGTGTAATAAAAATTTTTGTGTAGTTATTCCAGAAATAGCAGGTATAACACGAATTTCGTAAGGTAGCGGACTATTTTCCAATCATCGGATGCCAGCTATTTCCGCGGACGTCGAACGGCCGTGGATCTCGGTGATCGTGTTCAACGTCCCGAAGTTCCCCGCGACGAACGGGCCCCGATTTCCGGTCGAACACCACGGAAATCACAACGACCTCGAAAACATATATAATTTGGTATATTATCGAAACCATATATTTACAAACTATTCCAGGCACGTCGAACTACAATTATCCGAAACTGACCTCTCAGCTTCAAAACTTGCTAGAGTTCGCCACGCTAAACAGGACCCCAATCAAGCTCGAAGCGTTCTTCGATGAAGAAACAGCAGTTGTGGGTGGTGGTAACTCACTCAGAGACGAGGACGGGTCGGTCGGCGTGACTTCGAGGCCACCAATCACAGGCTGAAACTTTCGTTTCAGTCCACTCAGAGAGAAGAGACGTGTTGTAAGATGCAGTCCGATGTCTACTCGACACATCGGACAGAAGACCCACGATTCGGAGTTCGCTATGTCTGTGTGGTAGTTGTCACTACGGTCATGCCAACGGGAATACTGTCGAGACGATGAGGACAGTTATGAGCCCTGTCACGGAGATGAGCGTCGTCAATACCGTCCACGTCTTTAGCGTCTCCGCTTTCGTGAGCCCACCGATCTCGCTGACGAGCCAGAACCCGGAATCGTTGAACCACGAGCAGATGTTCCCGCCGGCACCAATAGCCATTACCAGGTAGGCAGGATGCACCGTGAGTTGCCCCACGAGCGGGGCCATGATCCCAGCAGCAGTCAACATGGCAGCCGTTGCCGAACCCTGGGCAATCCGGACGATAGCAGCAATCAACCAGGCGGTGATAATCAGTCCGATACCGACTTCCTGGAGTGCATCGGCGAGGTAGTTGCCGATCCCTGATGCCGCCAGTAGCGCACCGAAGGACCCACCAGCCGCAGTGATCGCGGCGATATTCCCACCGCTTTTCAGTGCCTCGGTGAGTTCTTCGCTCCATTCGCCACGATCCATATCGTCGAACCGATAGAAGGTGTACGCCGCTGCGAGGGCAGCGATCGTCAGTGCGACGTTTTTGTCACCGATGAAATTTGTATACGGTTGCAGACTCCCTAACGCAGGAATGGTCTCCTGAAACGCGTTCACCGCAGTCGAAGCTGCAATGAGCACAACAGCCAAAAGAATCGGGGCCATCGACTCGAGGACACCCGGCAGCTCGCTCGTCGGTCGGTTCGCGACTTCCTGTAGTTCTTCGGTCGATGTCGCCATCGTATCCCGCAGCGGAATGTCGAGGCGCTTGTTGATCCATCGGCCGTAAACCAATCCGGTGAATCCTGCGGCCGGAATGGCAGTAATTATCCCGATCAGGATCGTCATGCCGAGATTACTACCGATCTGGTCTGCGACTGCAAGCGGCCCGGGCGTCGGCGGAACGAACACGTGTGCTGCTGCGGCCCCAGTCCCGACGACGACGATAAACAACGTGTAATCCCGGCCAAGCCGTGCGCGCATTGAACGTGCGAGCGGTGCCATCAGATAGAAGACGCTATCGAAGAACACGGGGACCGCAAGCAACGAACTACTCCCCAGAAGTGCAATGTCGGAGTTGTTCTCACCGAGGACATTCTGGAATCCCCGGACGATTCGTTGGGCTGCACCGCTTTCGAGCATCCCCTTCCCGATAACTGCTGCCATCAAAATGGGGATGCCGATACCCGCCATGCCGTTCCCGAACGCCGTTGCAACCTGTCCAGCCGCGTCAGCAGAACTGAAATCGACAACGAAAATCGAATTGACGACGCCGACCAGGAATGCTGATATGATCAGACCGATGAACGGGGGGAGGTCCAACCAGACTAACAGCGCGACCACTGCAAGCAACCCGATTATGAATGTGACTAATGGACTATGCGTAAACTGTACTGCTTGTAATGGTATGAAGACCATACGCAACAATCTGCCTGTAGTAGACTATTAAAGTTTGTGTTGTTTTTCGAACCATGAGTTCCTCGATTGGATCAACCTAGAGAGAGCGTGTTTGTCAGAAAAGATGGACCCTTCCTCGTGATTGAGCGTGAGTGACCGGTCGTGACAGGAGACCAATGCGAGTTCAGCATTTCAGAGAAACAGACGCGTGGGCAGGATTAGTACCAGAGCCGTAGCCAAAGGATAGTAGTAAGGTGATGGATCAAAGTCCGTCGAACGAGTCGCATCGAAGATTCGCCGGCTCTATCCGGATTACGCCGGATCGAACACCGTCTCGCCCTCAACCATGTGTTCTGCGACAGCATCAAGATCCAGTGTGATCCCGAGTCCCGGCTGCTCTGGTATCGTGATCGAACCGTTTTCGATGAGCGGCTCCTCGATCAGATCGTTCCACCACGGAAGTTCGTAGGAGTGATACTCGACAGCCAACATGTTCGGGATTGCGGCGCCAACTTGCGCCGAGGCCATCGTGCCCACAGGCGAGGACACGTTGTGCATTGCGACCGGAATGTAGTACAGATCAGCGAGATCTGCTATTTTCCGTGTTTCTCGCATTCCTCCGACCTTCGGTAGATCGGGGGCAACAATATCGACCGCCTGTTCGTCGATGAGGGTCCGCATACCGTGCTTCCGATAGACGTTCTCTCCGGCAGTGATCGGGGTTGTCGTGGTTCGCGTGACCTCTCGCTGGACATCGTGATTTTCCGGCGGAACTGGGTCTTCTAGCCACCAGACGTCGTACTCTTCGATGGCTTCGGCCAAGCGCTTGGCGCTGTCTCCGGTGTACGTCCAGTGACAGTCGAACGCGACGTCCGCACGGTCTTTGACACGCTCTGTCGTCTGTTCGACGATCTCAGCCTTGTGGCGGATTTCGCCCGGCCGGAGATGGCGATTGGCCCGGTCTTTCTCGTGGCCGCTGGGTACGTCCAGGTCGAATTTGATGGCGTCATAGCCCAGTTCTTCGACGACGCGCTCTGCTTCGTCGGCACAGGCCTCGGGATCGGCCTCGTTTTCAGTGTGGAGATCACAGTACACCCGGACGTCGTCCCGATATTTTCCGCCGAGAAGTTGGTAAGCGGGAACTTCTAGGATCTTTCCAGCCAAATCGTGCAGGGCTACTTCGATACCAGCGATAGCGGTGACGGTCACTCCTTCGATCGAACCTTCACCCGACATCTTCTGGACGAGATGTTCGTACAGTCGATCGATGTCGAGTGGATTCTCGCCAATGACGAACGGCTTCATTCGCTCGATGAGCTCGGGCACACCAGCACCCCAGTAGGCCTCACCAGTCCCAACGATTCCGGCATCGGTGTAGACCCGGACCAGCGTCCACGGATAGTTTCCGTCAACCATGGTCGTCTGGACGTCCGTAATTTCAACGTCACGGTCGGCGCCACGATCACGCGTGACGCCCATCGTCGCTGACGAGAGGTTCCGCATCGTGTACTCTGCGTTCGGGTCGTGTAGTTGCGAATAGTCGATCGGCACATCAACACATTCGTTTCCCCCACCTATTATAATTTGTCGTATTCCCCAATAATACATCTGTCTTGTCGACAGATCTGTCTACTGTCAGCAGCGAGCACCTGATTGGGCATGAATGGTAGAACAAGCGCCATACCTCCCGTGATTATCAGCTTCAGCGCCACAGTTACAGCCCCCCTATTCAATGTAATCTTGGTGGTCCATCTGTGAGCCAGCACACAGAAAGGTATCAACGAATGTACCATCGGTACCAACTGCGTCGACAGTTTTGAGGCCCGGATCTCTGCAGATCGGACCAGATCAGTGTAAATACTCAATCGTCCAACTCGACTGAACAGGTATCTCCGAGAAATCGTTCGATTAATGCTGACCGATTCGATCTGACTGGTCCCTACGAGACAGACAATACAATCATACCAACTATACGGTTACCTGATGGGATACACGATACTGAGACACCCGCATGTGTAAGCCGTTCAACTCTGCTGGACGGGTGTTGACCAGACCCAAGCTGCTACTCACGTCCGAGTGAGACGCTTTGAATCCTGGTCGAGTCGCGACCAAGCGCTTCAGTACTCGGCATCAGCAAATTTGACATCGGGCAATGCCGAGAATACTACCCATTTGCATGTGAGATGGCCTCTCGAAGTCCGTGACAGAGTGACCCAGGATCGTGTAGCCATTGGGGATCTGTCTCTTCAGCACGCCATTGCCGGGACAGGGTTCCACAATACACGTTCTTCTATCCAATCAGGTTGTACAGGTGTAATTCTCTGCCGCCACCTGAACTGCTGAACTATGCCGTTTACCGACAGGAACGCCCCTATCCCCCCATTTCTACGTAGCGAAACCATCAGTACGAACAATCGAGGAGCTTCCGAAGAGTGTTTGTAATAGCACCATCTCACCCTAGATTATGAACAACAGTCGAAAGGAACTATCTGGAGAATATATCGAAGCCGTCGAAAAATCGTTCAGAATTATCCAGGCACTGGATGAACTGCATACAGCGGGCGTTTCCGAGATAGCCAGGGCCGTTAACCTGCCAAAGAGTACCGTGGATATCCATCTACAAACGCTTGAGAAACTGGGATACACGGTGAAAGATGCGGATTGTTCGTATCGATTGAGTCTCCGATTCCTGGAGCATGGGGGCAAGATTCGAAAGCAGATTGATCTCTATCACGTTGCACGCGCCCAGGTGGATAAACTATCAAACCAAGTAAGTGAAGTCGCTACCATCGGTTTCGAAGAGTGCTATCAGCGTGTCTTACTCTATCGGACAGAGCCCATCGAGGGACTTTCGGACAATGCACCGGTCGGTCAGATCAATCGAATGCACTGGACAGCACTAGGGAAGGCACTCCTTTCGCAACTGTCGAACGAGGAGATCGATGAAGCGATCGAAACGTTTGGACTCCCAGAAGCGACTGCGCAGACGATCACTGATCGCGATGGGCTAGTGACCGAGATCGAGCGCATTCGGGAACAGGGATACTCGATCGAAGACGAGGAACACATCGAGGGGATTCGATCGGTCGCTGTCCCACTGGACATCAAGGGGGAAAACGCAGCAATCTCGACAGTAGGTCCGAAACACCGGGTGACAGTCGATCGTATCGAAAACGAACTCGTTGAAGCCCTCAGAGAGACGTCAAACATCATCGCACTCAAGTACGAATACTACTGACGTCGCTCTCGATGTTTCAATTCGTTTCCCACCGAGATTACATGGACGCTTATCCGTATCGATTGCCCGGGACCGGGACGCAATCGAGCCGAGCAATCTACCCAAGGAATAACATAGGTACGTTTGTTACCTGCTGGAATTGCAACTAACCACCATCTTGCTGTCAACAGGTTATCCGACGGGAAGCGACTGCGACCGGTGTGGAAGCTCAATACTCAGTTCGATCTCGAATCTTCTATCTTTTAAATGATGTTTAGTATTTTGATAATTCCGATATACAATGTGGTCACGCAATCGTTCACAGCTGGAGCCACAAGGCCGATCGACCGCCTCAAATCAAACAATTTCCAGATGGCGTTCGAGTCGACGTAACCGCGATCCAACTCGACAACGAGGATGACTTGCTGTAGCCAGGATCGAGGCTGACTCGTACGATTTACCCCTGTCAGTCGAACTGAAGCGAACAAACGCCCCTGTTGACGGGTTTTCGACGAGTTCCACGAGAATCACGCCACTCGGAAGAACAGAGATCTCGGCTAGCTATCGGAACGGTCGTTCTGTTCTGCGGACGTCGACGACGCAGTGGTTTTCATCGACGACGCAGCATTTCAGGAAGCCATCTACCAGCGACATAGCATCGGTTTCAGATATGTACGGCGTGAAAATAATAATGGATAAATTATCAATTTTTTGTTTAGAACAAGTACCCATTTGTTCTCAAACTTTTTTCGAGACGCTGAAAGAGGCACAGTGGGGACGAGAGCAAAGCGTCCCTTGAGAGGATCAACTGATCTGAACACTGCCATAATCACCTACGTCAAAAATAACAGCGACTAGATCGAGTTAGATCATGGAGTGGGAATTGACATCATGCCGGCGAACGAACTCAATATTCGTTTACGTCTGGCCGAATTATAATATTCCAATATAGTATTGTATATTGAGTATTTAGGCGTCAAGACTTGCGTAAGGCCCCGCACGATTGGGACCAAAAGACTACTCTACAGCCAGGCAGTGGGAAAGCACCGAGTCAAATAGGTTCAACAGAACAGTACGTTGTATCAACGATTATCACAGGCTGTATACTGTGGTAGTTCAAAACTGATTACCGCATATTTTGCTGTGTTCGTCGATAATTGCCGCAGTAACCGTGATTTTCATCCAGATACTTTGCTATAAACACGACGTTCACAGTTGGAGATCTCGCGGCTGACCTATCAGAATACATTATTTTCTGAGGCCGTCGAGACTGGCGTAGTTCTCGTCGGTGGCGCCCATATCTCAAAGGTGGTGAAACAAACAGGCTTCTATTTCAGGTTGAAGACCACGGAACCTGAATCAGCATCTAAAGTGATTGTTACTCTATATAACTCTGAAAATATACATTTCCAATAATTTCATTCACGCTGTACACGACTGTATAGCTGTCGTTCTCCCAACCGAAGAAAGTCCTCGATAAGCCACCCCATCACGCGGCTCTTCTCTTCGTCATAGGGTCTTTCTGTGGTATCTTCGCGGGGCGGACAATCTCACACCGCCCGTCGAAACACATCCGCGCCCCACTCGTACGGATTATTGTAGATTATTTCCGGATGACGCCGACTCGCCGGTCGACGGATACCGATACATCACGACAATAATCCGTATCAGGCTCGATCAGCCCGTCGAGTCACGTCCGCGAGTCGGTCGGCGACCGCGGGATCAAGTTCCGACGCGAGCATCCGCCAGCGCCAGTTGCCTTCGGCGGTCCCCGGCAGGTTGAAACGGTGCTCGTCGCCGAGACCGTGGAAGTCCTGGAACTGGGCGAACGTGATAACCGCAGGCGTCTCCCAGACAGTCTCGATGACATCCCAGTGGATCGCCTCGTCAGCGTGATCGACGGCGAACGCGAGGCATTCACGCTGTCGCTCCGAAAGGTCCGCGATCCACCCCGGCGTCGTGCTCGTGTCGTGGGTGCTAGTATAGGCGACGGAGGACTCGTCGTAACTCGCGGGATGATGGGTGTGGTCGTCGTCACACCAGTCGGCCATCCCGGCGACGCGCATGCCGGGGAACCCGAAGGCGTCCCGGAGCTCCCGCGTCGCGTCGGTGATGACACCCAGGTCCTCGACGACGATCGGGAGGTCCCCGAGCTGGTCTCGGACAGCCTCGAAGAAGTCCCGGCCCGGCCCCGAGACCCACTCGCCGTTCATCGCGGTGTCCTCTTCGGCGGGAACCTGGTAGTAACTCTCGAAGCCCTTGAAGTGGTCGATCCGGAAGACGTCGAAGCGATCAAGCAGGCCCGAAAAGCGTTGTACCCACCAGTCGTAATCCCGGTCGGCCAGTGTCTCCCAGTCGTAGACTGGCGTGCCCCAGAGTTGACCCGTGTCCGAGAAATCGTCCGGCGGTACCCCGGAGACGTAAGTCGGTTCGCGATCTTCGTCGAGTTTGAAGATCTCGGGGTTGGACCAGACGTCGACGCTGTTAGTGCCGACGTAGATCGGCATGTCCCCGACGAGACCGATCCCGTGTTCGTGGGCGTACGTCCGCAGGTCGGCCCACTGCCGGTCGAAGATCCACTGGCAAAACTGTCGAAAACGGACGTCGTCGGCAAGTTCCTCCCGATAGCGATCCAACGCGTCCGGATCGCGAAACTTCACGTCGTCGGGCCAGTCCATCCAGGTGTCGACGTCGAGGGAGTCCTCAAGCGCCCGGAACAGCGCGTAGTCGTCGAGCCAGTCGGCGTTGTCCGCCCTGTAGGACTCGAAAGCCGCTCGCTCGTCCTCCTCGCCAGCGTCCTCGAAGCCCGCGAACGCCTCACGTAGTGCCTCGCGTTTGAACGCTCGAACACGTTCGAATTCGACCTCGCGATCGTCGAAGTCCGGACGCTCCAGTTCGGAAAGCCAACCCGCCTTGACGAGTTCGTCGAGTTCGACGAACAGGGGGTTGCCGGCGCGTGCGGAGAACGCCGAATAGGGTGAGTTTCCCTGTCCCGGATCCGTCGGACCGATCGGGCAGGTCTGCCAGAGCGACTGCTCGGCACCCGCGAGGAAATCGACGAACTCGCGGGCCGGCTGACCCAGCGTCCCGATCCCGTCCGGACCGGGGAGCGACGATACGTGTAGGAAGACGCCGCTTTGTCTCTCGAAGGACATATCCGTAGTATCGAGGGGGACGAACTTCAATGTGGGACATGCCACCGACACGCCGAGATGAACCCCCTCGCATGGATCAACCCGTTCGGTTCGAGGGGCTCGGCCATATCGGACGGGTGAATCGCCACCAACCACGGTGGTTCTTCTATCGCTATCGATAGATTTACAACAGAAGTATTACTCAATAAGGTTGAACTATATCCTCTTCTAGAACAGGAGGGGAACAGCTCCACGAGTGGCACGCGGAGGTGGTCGATCGCCACGATGACGCGTTCGAAACCGTCAAGCAAGTCTCACCCGCCTCGAAGCATACGAGGGACGGCGAGAAAGGCGGGTTCTGGAGGCCCGTGCTCGTCGAAGAGGGTGTCCCAAGGAGACGTCTACCTGGGGTGCGGACACCGACGAGAACGTGAGTGAAGCCCCACCTCAAACAGTCTTCTCCTACTTCGTATACGCATCCAGCAGGTACTCACGGACCATCCGACGCGTGTGATAGTAGGGACCGTTGAACGCAATCGTTTGGCGCATCACGTCGATCCAGTGGTCACGGTCATCGTAGTACGTGGGGATGACCTCGTTCTCGAGCTGGTTGTACAGCGCCATCGCATCCTGACGGGTCTCTTCCTCGTCGGTGGTCTGGTCGGGTGTGCTCTCCTCGGGATCGGGACCGATCTTCCAACCCGTCTCTCCCTCGATGTGACCCTCGACCCACCAGCCGTCCAGCGTCCCCAACTGCGGAATGCCGTTGTAGGCGGCTTTCATGCCGGAAGTTCCGCAGGCTTCCAGCGGCCGGCGTGGGTTGTTGAGCCAGACGTCCACGCCCGCGGTCAGTTTCGCGCCGACCTCCATGTCGTAGTCCTCGACGTACTGGGTCTCGATGACGTCGTTGAGCTGCCAGGCGTTGTGGAAGATATCGCGGATCTTCTGCTCGCCGTTCTCGTCACCGGGGAAGGCCTTGCCCGCGAAGACCAGCTGAACGTCCCCGACGTTCTCGGCGATGTGTCGGAGCCGATCGTTGTTGTAGAAGATCAGGTTCGCCCGCTTGTAGGGGGCCGCCCGCCGGGCGAAACCGATCGTCAGCGTGTCGGGATCTAACTCCGACCCCTCGCGCTCGTTGATGAACTCGATGGTCTCTCGCTTCTGTGTCTGGTGGGCGTCCCATAGTTCGTCGTCCGGGAGGACCGTCGCGTGCTTGAACTTGTAGGGATTGTCCCGCCAGCCCGTGATGTGCTCGTCGTAAAGGTCACCGAAGGCGTCGCCGATCCAGTAGGGGACGTGGACGCCGTTGGTGATCGCGTCGATCTCGAACTCCGGGAACATGTTCCGGGAAACCTCCTGGTGCTTCTTGGCGACGCTGTTGGCGTACGACGAGAGATTCAACGCGAGCAGGGACATGTTCAGCCCCGCTTCGTGGCTGAACGGCCGCAGGGCCTCGGGCGAGACGGGATCGCTGAGGAGTTCCTCGACCAGGCCCCAGTCGAACTCGTCGTGGCCGGCCTCGACGGGCGTGTGCGTCGTGAAGACGCACTGCTCGCGGACCGCCTCGGCGTCCATGTCGTTGCGTGCGAGCAATTCCGCAGTGAGGAAGGCGGCATGGCCCTCGTTCATGTGATAGGTGTCGACGTCGAAGCCGAGTTCGTCGAGTATCCGCGTCCCGCCGATCCCGAGAACCAGTTCCTGGGCGAGTGTGAAGTCCTCGCCGTAACCCGGCGCGTACAGCCGCTTGGTGTACTGTCGAGCGTCGTCGTCGTTGCTCTCGACGTCCGTATCGAGAAAGATCACGGGGACAGTCTCGCCGCTCTGCTCGGAGACGACATCGTAACGCCAGGCCGTCACCGCCACGTCGCGGCCGTAGATCTCGACTGTCACCTCGACATCGATCGGATCGCAGTGTTCCTCGACCGGCCACGGATCCGGATCGCTGACCTGCGAGCCGTCCTCCTCCAGCGTCTGTTTGCAGTAGCCCTCCTCGTTGAGAGGGGTGACACAGACACCGTCGACACCCACGTCGGCGAACGAACGGATCGTGTCGCCCGCGAGCACGCCGAGCCCGCCACTGTAGGTATGGAGGTCGTTCTCGATGCCGATCTCCATCGTATAATACGCGATTCGACTCGCCGAACCGGCGTCTGCCGTCGGAGTATTCATTTCCCGAACAATAAGCACACTACTAGAAAAACGTACTGGTTTCATTTGAGAAACGCCGCCCTTATAATATCAAAAATGACATATAAATACTGGAAACCAAAGTACTGAAGCCCGATAAAAAATAACAAATTAGTTCTTAATAACTCGTGTAATGAATAGAGTGAGGAGACAAATAGCGATCATTGAAGTAGCCGTCGAAGAATAGTCGATCTACAGCCCATCAAAGCGCGTCGACCGCTCACAAGCCCCAGAATGCGGCGATCCCCAGCGTCGTAACGACGGCGAAGATAGCTTGCAACGGGGCCCCAGCCCGCATGTAATCCATGAACTCGTATCCGCCTGGTCCGTAGACGAAGAGGTTCGTCTGGTAACCGATAGGCGTCATAAAGGCCGTCGAGGCGGCGAAGGTCACCGACAGCACGAACGAGAAGGGGTTGGCCCCGAGGGTCACGGCGGCCTCGGCCGCGACGGGGATCATCAACACCACGCTCGCGTTGTTCGAGATGACGTTCGTCAACAGCGCCGTCACGACGTATATCAGCCCCAGCACGACGATCGGCGGGAGCGAGGGAGCCACAGCAACGATCCCGTCGGCAAGCAGCGCCGCGCCGCCGGTCACCTCCAGGGCGATCCCCAGCGGGATGACCCCCGCGAGCAGGAAGATGACGTCCCATTCGACGGCGTCGTACATCTCGGTGGGCTTGAGACAGCCAGTGAGAACCATTCCGAGCGCGCCTGCGAGTGCAGCCACGGCGATGTTGATCGGCGTCAACGCCGCCACGCCGACCACGGCGGCGACGATTCCGACCGCAACGGGAATCTTCGACTCGCGGTAGTCGGGCCGATCGACCTCCTGTGCGACGATAAAGTTCCGGTTGTTGTTGAGGCGATCGATGCTGTCGGTCGCCCCCTGGACGAGCAGCGTGTCGCCGACCCGGAGTCGGGTCCGATCCATCCGGTCACGGATGACGGCCCCACCGCGGCGCAAGGCCAGCACCGTCGCGTCATAGCGCTGCCGGAAGTTACTGCTCGCGAGCGTCTCGCCCACCAGAAACGACCCGGGCGCCACGACCATCTCGACGAGGTTGTGGCCCTCTTCGGGAGCTTCGAGTTCGGCGTCCGTGATGGCCACGTCGCCCAGCAGGTCGAACCCGTCAGCGTCCATGAGTTCGACCAGCGTGTCCCGATCGGTCCGGAGCGCGAAGACGTCCCCAGCCCGGATAACCTTCCCCCCGAGCGGTTCGAGAAAGATCGCGTCCTCACGGATCAACTGGACGATGTCGACGTCGAAGTCCGTCCCTTCCAGTGCCTCGCCGACACGCTGGCCGACGACCGGCGAGTCCTCGCGGACGACGACCTCGGTCAAGTAGTCGGCCATCTCGTACTCGTGGGTGAGGTCTTCCTCGGGCTTGAGCCGGGCGGGGACGAGTCGTCGACCGATCGTCATCAGATAGACCAAGCCGACGACCATCATGATCACGCCGAGGTGGGTGAACTCGAACATCGAGAAGGCGTGTAGTTCCGGGATACCGAGATCGCGGCCGAGTCGGGCCGAGAGATCGCTGGCCAGGATGTTCGTCGAGGTCCCGATCAACGTGAGCGTTCCGCCGAACATCGAGGCATACGATAGCGGGAGAAGGAGCTTCGAGGGCGACGTCTTGCCTTTCTCGGCGAGATCGGTGACCATCGGCAGGAGGATGGCGACCGCGGCGGTGTTGTTGATGAATCCGGAGATCGGACTCACGATCCCGATCGTCGCACCCAGCTGTCGGGTCTCGTCCTCGCCGGTGAACGCGCCGACTTTCCGCCCGAGGATCTGGATAGCTCCGGTCCGCCGGACACCCGCGCTGAGAATAAACATCGCCAGCACGGTGATCGTCGCGACGCTGGCGAACCCGCTGAGTCCGCGCTCGACAGCCGTCACTTCGCTGCCGGGTGTCCGGAGGACGTACACCGGATCGGCGAGCAGTCCCCAGTCGACGAGCATCGTCGAGACAGGCTCGACGACCAGCAGCGTGATCATGATTCCGATCGCCGTGACGTCGACCGGGACGGCCTCCGTGGCGAACAACACCAGCGCCACCAGGATGATCGTGAAAACGACGATCATCCCGGGATCGATCGCGCTGTGAAGCACACCCACATCGCGGAGGCCCGAAGGCAAAAATCCACCCGGTCACCGGTTCGCTGATGTCCCGGGAGTGATCGATCGCATTCCCAGTTGCTCACCGCAGCACATTCCGGCGTTCGTCCTCCGACAGTGACACTGGGCCGACGGCATGGGGACTACAGTGCTCACACTCATAGGAGACCCCGCCGTCGTCGTAGCTTCGGATCGCTACACTGAACACGAAAAAGGCATCCTTCTGCCGACGTTTGACGACGGCATCGGCCTCGCTGCCGCAGTTGGGACACCACTCCTTGTCAGTCGGCTCCTGCCAGGTGAGCTTGTGACGGCCGATCGTCGCATGGTCGAATGCCTCGTCTTTCGACGTTTCAATGACTGCCTCCGGCGGGATCGGGTCGACAGCGACCCGATTGTCGTAGCCGCTTTCGGCCGCTGTCGAGGCCGAAAGATACGGGCCGACGCGTACCTCGTTGTCCCGGCCAACGAAGAAAACAGTCACGTCACCGTCATGGCCCTCGATCCGGACCTCGTTGTCCCAGCCGATAATATAGACCGTCAGATCGCGGCTCGCTTCCGTGACGTGCACGTCGTTTTTCGCCCCTCGAATCAGGATTCCGTTCCGTGGGTCCCGCGTCTCACGAGCGTGTTGCCACCCGGAGAGAGTTACGTCGAAGCCGTCGGGAACAGCCGTCGGTGCCGTGCCGTCGTCGTGAAACACCTGTTCAGCGCCCGATGCGTCGAGGGCGTTAGCCGCCTCGTGGGCGACGAAAACATCTTCGACGTTACGCAAGACGACGTCTCCGGGAACGTCCTCGACGTATCCGTCCTCGAGATCACCAGTGATCGCCTTGCGGACGGTCGGATCGCTCGCCGTCCCATTGGCTGGGACGTCGGTGAAGACGTATTCGGCGTCCTCGACGTGAAGCGTCCCGTCGATGCTTCCCGGAGCGACAAAGACGTCTTCGGTCGCGCCGAGGCCCACCGGTGTCTGTCGCTCCCCGGAGAGACGGACATCCCCCGATTGTCGATCTGTCGGTGCATTCCAGTCTGTCATCGTCGGAATCTAAGTAGTGAGTCCTTTCAGTCGCCGGGACTTCAAAGGCAGGTATCCCCTTGCAGACAACGGTCAGCCGACACCCTGGCGAGAGGGCTGGCGACGATTCGAAATATGAAGATTATTGAGGGTGTCCGGAAATTAGAGATGATATGGATAGACGTACGTTCCTCCGTGGTGGGGTAGGGATCGCATTCGCTGCCGGGTCGGCTGGCTGTCTGGGCGGGTCTGATTCGGAGCCACCGGCGAGGAAGGCATGGCTGTTCGAGGACATCTCTCTCGATGGAACACAGCTGAAAATAGACGTGGAGTCGAATCCGCGAGTCGAATCACGCAAAGACCCGACACAGAACGCCGCGGTTTTCGGGCTCCTGTCCCGACCGGTCCTCCCGGTTGGAACCGCACGCGGGGCCAAGGGGGGCGGCGGTCGTGGCAGTGGTGGGTACGGTAGCGCGCCAGGCCATCACCGACACGGGGGGTGGGCTGTCTGGCATGGCCACCACGACGATGACTGGCGGGAGAATCACAGCGACGAACTCACGAAATATCCGGCATCGATCGCAACGATGGGTATCGCATACATCGGGAGCGATGCTGCCTACGAGCGAGATCCTCCCGGACCAGGTCCGAGCGACGTGAGCTTTGACCGAACTTTGGGCAGCGTCTCCGAGGATGCGACGAAAGCGATAGATCTGACTGACATTTCACCCGGTGGAGGCCTAGCAGAAGGCTGGTATCGTGTCGGAACGGAACTGGTCGCCGAAGACAAAGATCTCGACTTCGGGTGGCAGAGCGTCGACTTCGAGATAGATGACGAGATCAATACAACGATCGACAAAGTGTGGTACGTCGCGCCGCAAGTGTAACTCACCAGTTCTCGATCCCGGTCGATCTGGCCGACTGCGTTCGGGATCACCCTGACGGGCGGGAGAACGGCGGAGAAAGGCTAGCCGAATACCGTGAGAGACAGTGAGTGAAACGGGGGAATAACGGAATGATACAGAAAGCAGTGACCGACAGACGCGTCACGCTGGGGTTGACCTTCGTCGTCGCGTTCTGTTCGATCGCCTACGAGCTCGTCTATTCGGAACTGCTGACAGTCTTCTACGGCGGGACAGTCCTTCGATATTCGATCACGATCGGGCTGTATCTGTTCTCGATGGGCGTCGGGGCGTTACTCTCGACGCATCTGGACGATCCGGTCGAGAACTTCCTCAGGACCGAAGTGTATCTCGCGGTTGCGGGACCCGCCGGTGCGGGTGTGATAATCCTCCTGAACTCGTTTCCGGACGTGACCTTCGCGGCCAAGCCGACGCTCACACTCGCGGCGGCCCACATCCCGATCCTCGTTGTCGGAGTGCTCTCAGGGTTCGAGATTCCACTGTTGAATACCCTCCTCGCGGAGCGCGAACAGACGGTCTTTGCCGCGCTCGGTCGACTCTATCCCCGATCGGTGCTCCGGCGACTCCTGGGAGTTGGCTTCGACGTATCCGAGGCCGACCAGGAGTCGTTCTCGGAAGTGCTGGGGGTCGATTACCTCGGGAGTCTGGCGGGAACCGTGATCTATGCCCTCCTGTTGTTCCCGACCTACGGGCTGGTCGTGACGGTCCTCGTACTCGGCCTGCTAAACGCACTCGCAGCACTGACGTTCGCTGGCTGGACACTGTGGGGCCGGGCATGGGTTGGAAACGCCGGGGAAACACACGCCGAGACGACCGGAGAGAACCACGGGGGGTTCAGTGCGGACGGCGGCCAGCAATCCGGATCCGGGGCGGGCGATGATCGATGGGCCTGGCGGCCGATACTGCTGGTCGCATTGGTGGTGACTGGTGGCTACGCGGGACTGGTCGCCAACGCCGGCGCGGTCGACAGTGCAGTGACTGGCGCGTACATCGGCGATCGAATCGAAAGCGACTATCGTCCCGGCCGCGCGGACATCACTGTCGAGTCCTTCGACCGGACGCCCTACCAGCGCGTGACGCGCTACCAGCGGACGATTGCGGGCCACGAGGACGCAGAGATCTGTCTCCGCCTCGATCGGGCGATCCAACTGTGTGATAGCTGGGTCGATTCCTACCACAGCGGGCTGGTTGACGTGCCCATGAGTGCCTTCGAGAATCCCTCGTCGGTTGATGTGTTGCTCGTCGGCGGCGGCGACTACGTGGCCGTCAAACACCTGCGGCGCTACGGCGTCAGCGTCGACCAGGTCGACATCGACGGGGAGTTCATGCGGATGGCCCGCCAGCGTAAGTACTTGCGGCAGTTCAACGACGGAGCCTACAGGTACGAGAGACTGAACACCACCACTGGCGACGCGTTCACGTACCTGCGACAGACCGACGAGCGCTACGATCTGGTGATACTCGACGTCCCAGGCGCACGCAACGACGATTCCATGCGGCTGTACTCGAGTGAGTTCTATCGACTCCTCAATCGGCATCTCACTGATCGTGGTATTGCGGTCACCTGGACTTATTCCTCGAATTTCTACGGCCAGCATCACAAGACCCTCGTGAACACCCTCAGAGCAGCGGGATTCGACCGCCACCTGCCATACGCAGTCTATGAGGACTTCGATGACGACGGCGAGCGCGAGCGCGGTGAGCAGTTCTATCTGCTCTCGGACGATGCGATGCCGACGCCCGACATCTCACGATCGCGGAGTGAATTTCTCGATGAGACAGCCGAGGAATACGACGGCTGGGAGTGGCAACCGCTGACCCGCTACCGCGGTGTGGAGCCGAACAGCGTCTTCGATCCCAACTACGACATCATCGTCGACAAATGACTCGATCCACCCTCCAATTCGTCCACAGTACCGAGCCGCCATCGATCGACCTCCAGGTGTTCGACTCGCTGACGACCCGCGTGCTGGGGACGTCATTCACGTTCCGAGTTATCGGGAGTTCCCATTACATCAGCGCTCCAGCCTACGACTTTCACGAGTTGGTCTCCTGTGAGCAGTTGTCGGGTGACGCAGGTGAGCGGATCGCCCTAGACGGCCCACAGCAAGACAGTGACGGCCACAGTTCGACAGCTATCAGCCTCGAGTATGAAACGGAACGCGTACGCTGTGAAACGAAAATCGAGCGGCGTCCACTGGCGACGTTCCCCGCCGACGCGACGTTCGATCTCGCCTACTGGTTCGAGGAAGACGCCGCGACGACGGTGACTATCGGGGCGACGGGCTACGAAACCTACCACACCTATCCGGAATTCGACCTCGCGCTCTATACGCGGACGAGCTTCGAGCCCGTTCCCAACCCCGATCCAACGGACCGGGAGCCGAATGAACGTCAGCCGATGGGCCACCCGACCGATTGAGACGGCGTCGGTCGTTCGATCACCCTGCTTGATCCGCTTATCAGTATGGGTCTGTTTGACACAGCAGCGAGTGCGAACCTATATATTAAGAGTCATCCTACAGCGCGGATATGTCTGACGGGAAGAAACTCAGTGACGGGGATCACGGGGGCCCGAGGTCGACGGACCTGACCCGGGAATTGGAGATTCTCCGGCTTTCACCGGCCGAGCGTCGGGACCGGGGAATCGACGAACAGACGGTCAGTGAGGCGTTTCTCGTAGTGGCACGTCGGGGCAACGCCGAACAGAAGGATCTGCGTGGTATTACGTTACCAGCGCTCGATCTCGACCGACAACGGCTGGAAGGTGTCGACAAACATCCGATCGATCTACGGGAGGCAACGATCGAAGGACCGATCTCGGCGGCGTTCGCGACGATCGGTCTCCCGATCCGTCTCGATGGGGCGACAGTCGGCGGGTTTGACTTCAGGAACGCGCGGTTCACCGGGCGGTTGTCGGCATCGAACCTCACAGTCACCGGTGAAATCGACGCCTTCGAGGCACGCTTCGACGGGAACGTGTGTTTCGACGGTGTGACGTTCGAGGCACCGGTTCGGTTCGATGATGCAGTCCTGGACAACGACGTGGACTTCGACGACGGAACCTTCCAGGCCCGGGCCGCGTTCCGGGGAACCGAGTTCCACGGCGATTCGAACCAACTCGACGACAACACCAGCTTCACCGGTGCCACGTTTCGTGGCCGTGCCGACTTCACACAGGCGGAGTTCGGGTGCGTCCACTTCGAAGATGTTCGGTTCGCGAGCGAGGCCGTCTTCGAAGAGACTGCCTTGACTGGCGACGTGGAATTTACCCGGGCCGTCTTCGACTCGCTCGCGAACTTCGACGAGGCGCGCTTTGGCGAGGACACCGACTTCGCCTCCGTCGAGTTCCAGGCCGACGCGAGTTTCAGGGGCACGGCGTTCGCGGGCGGTCAACGCGCCCTCGAAGCCGACCTGACGTTCGCCGGGGCCCAGTTCCACGGCGAAGCGAACTTCCAGTGGGCGCGGTTCCGCGGCGCACAGTTGCAGACCGTCGAGATCGATGGCCGGGCCGACTTCGAGAACGCACGTTTCGACGGCGACGCTGTCTTCGAGGGCGCTATCTTCCGGGACGAGGCCGACTTCGACGAGGCCCATTTCGGCGGCGACGTCAGCTTCAGCAACGTCCGCTTCGAAGCGAGGTGTACCTTCCGGGGCGCCGAATTCACCGGCGACGACAACTTCCTCGAGGACGACGCCACCTTCGCCAACGCCTACTTCGGGACTGACGCCTACTTCCACGACGCCGAGTTTACGTCCGCGAACTTTGCCGAGACCTTCTTCGGCGGGAAAATTGATTTCAGCGGGTGTACCTTCAGCGATCGCGTCGACTTCGAGGCCACTCAGATCGATGGCGATGCCTTCGTCGACTTCTCCCGGGCCTCGATCAAGGGCGGCCGGATCGGCCAGCCCGCCGACGGGTGGGTACGCTACGATATGACCCTGGCCAGCGTTGGCGACCTCGAACTCACGGTCGAGAAACAGTCCGATTCCCAGGAGCTGCTGGATTACTTTCGGTTCTGCCGGACGGAGTTCGACGAGTTCTCGGACTTCGAATTCGACTTCAGCGACCACCGGGATTACCTCGATCGAAACAGTTGGGACCTCCACACCTTCGATGAGCCACCCGAAGCCGAGCCCGATTACGAACTGGAGATGACACCTGAGGCGGTCGAGACGACGTACCTCAAGGCCAAACAGGCGGCCGCCGAGGCCGGTGACATGAAAGTCGCGGGCGAATTCCGGGTCAAGCGCCAGCAATACAGCCGCCGGAAGAACCTCGAAGTCATTCGAGACGCCTCCGCTGGGCTCTCGACTCGCGTCAAAAACGCCGGTCGTGCCTTCGAGAATTACTTCCTCGGTGCGACGTGTGGCCACGGAATGCGGCCGATCCGGATCGCGCTCGCGTTCGTGGTTGCTCCGGTCCTGTACGTCTTTCCGTACGTCTTCGGTGGATCATTGTTCCAGACAGGGGCGGCCGACGGCAAGCAGATCGCACTGGCAAACATCGGGCAGGTGTTCTCTCCGGAAGGACTGACGATCCTCTTCGAAAACGCCCGCCTCAGCTACATTTCCTACACGACGATCGGGTACGGCGTGATGGACCCGAAGGGACCGGCCGCCGTCGTACTGGCGGTCAGCGAGGCCTACCTGAGCGTCATCCTCTCGGCGCTGTTGATCTACGCGCTGGTCAAACGCTCGGAGCTATAGCTCCTCGTCTGCGAGTTCCGTCTCGGCGACGATTTCGAAGGGATCCATCCCCTTGCGGATCCCGTCGAGTAGCAGAAACGCCCGGTCGGGCGAGAGGAAGTGCCGCGTCACGGCTCGACCCATCGGGGTCGGTTCCAGCCCGTCGATGAACTCGTACTCCAGTAACTTCCCGAGGGCGTGCTTGGTCGGGACATCCCCGAGCATCCGATCGTTGAGTCGCTTGGCAGCACTGCCCGCGACGACGATGTTCGCCAGCGTCTCCTCGACGGCCGCACTCTCGTCGTAGAGACTCGTCACCGGTTCCATCTCCCCCTTGAGGAGTTTGAACGCGACCTCGTCCTCGGTCATCTCCTGGCTGTTGTGATAGACGCCGTCGGGTTCGACCAGCAGATAGACGGTGCCCTTATCGTGGTAGTCCGGTCGGCCCGCCCGTCCGAGCATCTGGGAGAACTCCTGGACAGTGAGCCACTCGATACCCATCGCCAGGGAGTCGAAGATGACCTGGGAGGCCGGGAAGTCGACACCCGCTGCCAGGGCCGCCGTGGTCACGACTGCGGCCAGTTCCTGGTCGGCGAACATCGACTCCACTTTCCCGCGGCGGCTGTTGTCCAGTCCGGCGTGATACGGCGCGGAAGAATACTCCAGCCGGCGGGAGATCTCGTGACAGCGCCGCCTAGAGTTGGTGAAGATGATCGTCTGGCCGCGATACCCCTTCGAGGATTTCGAGTCGAACGCGCGTCTGACGAGTTTGCTCTCGATGTCGACCTTCTCGTAGTCGTCGGCGAAGGTGACGTGGCGCTCGATCGGGACCGGGCGCTCCTCGAACTCGATGAGTTGGGCCTCCAGGGACTCGGCAAGCGACCCAGGGTTGCCGACGGTCGCCGAGAGGTAGATCCACTGCGTGTCGCCAGGGCTCGCGGCAGTTCCATCCCAGGTCGCGTCATCCCCCCGACCGTCGCGCGCGGCTGTCCGCCCATCCGCCTCACAATAGTACTTCAGCCGGGAGATGAGGCCATCGAGGCGGTGGCCCCGCTCGCCCTCCCCGAGCGTGTGGACCTCGTCGATGACGACCGTCCCGATCTCGCCGAGGTCGTGACCGACCCGGAGCGCATGATCGATCCCCTCGTAGGTCCCGACGATCACGTCGGCGCTGGGATCAAAGCCGCCGCCCTCGCCACGGATACGACTCGATCCCACCCGGAGACTTACGTCCACGATGTCGCCGTACTCCGCCTGGAAGTCCTGATACTTCTGGTTTGCAAGCGCCACTAGCGGGACGAGAAAGAGCATCTTTCCCTTCCCGTTGAGCACGCGATCGATCCCGGCCATCTCGCCGATCAGGGTCTTGCCCGTCGCAGTCGCGGAGACGACCAGTTGATCCTGGCCCGCTGTGACGCCGTGTTCGACCGCGAGGCTCTGAACCGGCAGGAGTTCGTCGAACTGCGATTCGAGCTTTTGTTGCATTCCCGGATGGAGAGAAAGAGAGTCCGTCGGGACGAGCTCGACGTCCTCGACGGTGGCGCTGATCTCGTCGAACTTCGTGAGTTCCGGGTCGAGTTCGCCCGAGAGAAGCTTCGTGATGCGTTCGAGGTCCTGGACCTCCAGCAGAAGTTCTTCCAGTCGATCGCGGGCGGTCCCGGTCACGTCGCCGTGATAAGCGAGTTCGCGTTCGAGTTCGGCGATCGCACAATCGGGACATATCTCCTCGCCGTCAGCCGCAATCGCGGTCTCGCTCGTGATCGGCGAGTACTCCCCCGAGGAGGCACAGTACCGGCAGGTCCGGACGACCTTGGCGTCCAGCTGGTAGGCCTCAAGCATCTCGCGGGCGACGCGTCGTCCCCGCGGCGAGGTCTGTTCGGAGACACGGATCCGTTCAGCCCGGCGGGCGAGTTCGACGAACTGGTCGGGGCTGCGGAGGTCTTCCTGGCTACCGCGCTGGACCCGGAGGCGTGCGGGTCGGGGACCGGCCGAGGTCTCCTTGATCTCCAGCCGACCGCCCAGAACCCGCTGTCCGTCCTGCTGGACGACTACCCGGAAGTCCTCGCCGTCCTCGTGGAGGAACAGCGTGTCGACGGCCGAAAGCTGCTGGGACACACCTCCACGTGGGGCAGGGCGGTACTTGAGTCGCTCGGACCCGGCGTCGGTGACGGGTTCGATCCGCCCGGCAGTACCAGCCCGGATCAGTCGGCAGTCCCGTCTGTGACACGGGTTCTTAAGAGACTCCCGCGAGTAGACCGCACCATGCGACGTTTCCGGATCGGCAGCGCGTTCGGGATCCCGATACAACTGGATCTGACGTTCCTGCTCGTGCTCCCGCTTTTCGCCTGGCTCATCGGCGCACAGGTCGGGCAGTCCGTCGAGTTGATGAACGAGGTCTGGGGGGCCGGCATCCCCGTCGAACCGCTGTCCAGCGGACAGCTCCCGTGGCTGCTCGGGATCGCGGCGGCCGTCGGGCTGTTCGTCTGTGTCGTCCTCCACGAACTCGGCCACTCCCTGACGGCGATGCGTTTTGGCTTCCCGATCTCCTCGATCACGCTGTGGCTGTTCGGCGGGATCGCCCAGCTCGACGAGATGCCGGAGGACTGGAAACAGGAGCTGTTCATCGCGCTCGCGGGACCGCTCGTCAGCGTCGCCCTCGCAGGGCTTTCCTACGCCGGGTTCTGGCTCGTCCCGACGGGCGATTCGGTCGGGATTGCTTCCGTGAAGTTCCTGCTCGGGTACCTCGCGCTGATGAACATTGTGCTGGCGGTCTTCAACATGATGCCGGGGTTCCCGATGGACGGCGGACGGGTCCTCCGAGCCCTGCTGGCCAGGAATCGTCCGTACGCTCGCGCGACCCAGATCGCCGCGGAGGTCGGCAAGCTCTTTGCCCTCCTGTTGGGCCTGTTCGGTCTGTTCGGCGGTGGCGGACTCTTCCTGGTCGCCATCGCCTTTTTCATCTACATCGGCGCCTCAGGCGAGGCCCAAATGACGACGATGAAAGCCGCCTTCGAGGGTGTGGCCGTCAGGGACGTGATGACGCCGGCCGATCGCGTCCAGTCGGTCGACCCCGAGCTGTCGGTCGCCGAACTGATGGAGCTGATGTTCCGCGAGCGTCACACCGGCTTCCCCGTCGTCGAGAACGACCAGATCCTCGGGCTGGTCACCTTAGAGGACGCCCGCGCGGTCCGGGAGGTCGAACGCGAGGCGTTCAGGACAGAGGAAGTGATGACGACGGACCTGAAATCGATCCACCCGGACGAGAACGCCATGACGGCCCTGACGCGGATGCAGGAGAACAACATCGGCCGACTGATCGTCATGGAAGACGACGAGTTCGTCGGACTGATCACCCGCTCGGACCTCATGACGGCGCTTTCCATCATAAAGGAGAGCGGCCGTAACACCGTGGCGGGCGGACGGACACTGAGTAACGGCGTGCCGACGACGTTGTCCCAGGAAGACGAACAGGAAGCGAGTCGGGAAGACCGCCGCTTCGAGGACTGAAACTGACGGACGACGTGTCAGGCCGGCAGCGAGACGCTACTGGCAGGTTCTCCGCGTCTGGCGTCACGGACGGTGAGTCGCGTCACCGTCCAAGTGATCGGCTCGATCGAGCGCTCAGTCAAGCGGACTGCCGCGTCGCGGTCGCCACCCCGTGCGATCGTGACGTGAGGGGTGTACTCGTCACCTTCCATCCCCTCGACTGGCGAAAATAGCTCGAGGAGTAGCCCGTGCAGCCGGCGGAGTTCCGGACTCTCGACGGTGAGATAAACGACCGGTGAGGGACCGCTCGTCGCCTCGGCGAAGTAGTCGATCCCGGTCACCCGTGCCTCGAAGGCTGGCTGGCCCGTGAGGTGCTCACGCACCCGGGCGCGAACCCGTGGCACGGATCGCTCTCCCTCGATCCGTTTGAGGACGAGTGTGTGCTCGCCGCGGGATCGTTCCCTGGCCCGTGGCACGTCCCCAGCCAGGTCGCTCGCTAAGCGAGCCACCGAGGAGGGGACCGGGACGTTCAGACTGTACACGTCTCCATGGGAGTGGTCGAGCAGAATAAGCGCGCCGATCGCCTCCAGTCCAGAACGACGTCCGAATGATGCCCATTAGATCCGATCCAGAAGCCACAACACGATCAGGACGACGATGATCAACCCGAGCAGCGGGCGGAACGGCCCGAGCAGCCACGCGAACAGGCCCATGATCTCCGAGACGATCTCGAGGACGATCCAGACCAGAACCAACACGAGGACGATCTTCAGGAGGTCTTCGACGTCGAGGTTCATGTATGAAAGTCCACAGGCGAACAGCATAGGCATTGTGGAAGTATATCAAATATAGAGTGGAAACAGACTCAATAAAGTATTTCAGGAGCCACCGGCGCAATTTTGCCCGATCGCATCCACCGTGTCAAGGTTGATTTTTGATTTATCAGAGGGGATTTGGGGATGTAGGTCATTTTCTCGAAATATACTGATGTGTATGACTTAAATTCACACTACAACTAAAAGGTAGAACAAATGAAAAGATTTAATATATTCCAAAATGGTTTTCTCATTGTTGATTCAAGAATGGCAGATGAAAAAGCCAATCCAAACAGACTAATCCGCGAAAACCAACGAGAGTCGTCAATGCGTTCAAATCGACGATCATTCCTGAAAAGTACGGGCGCTAGCGTACTGGGAGTAACCGGAATCTCATCCTTGTCAATTTCGAGCGTCGCCGATACAGACTCAGACACAAACGGAACAGAGGACGTCGGGATCACAAGTGATGTCGAGGATATGATCCTGCAAGGCGAATTCGAAGAAGCAAGTGATCTGCTTGAAACGAATGACGTCCCACACGGATATGACAAGCAAGTCATTGGACCAGACGGGGAGAAGAAAGTCAGTGCTTCAGATGAGGAAATCAGTCCACAGTGGTTTCATTCGGAATCGACTACCGATATTGCGATCTACCTCTACAAAGAACATGATGACGTTTGGTCGGCTTATGGGAGTATAGCTTTCCATGACGAAGGTGATCCTCCATATTCAAACGGGACTCCGAACAACGTGGCTGACGCGTGTGGCATCGTCTTTGACAGTTCAGAATGGAGCGCTCTCGAACCCAGTGAGGAGGGGGTCAGGTATTTCGACGAAGGGGAGTATAACCCTATTCACGCGGAGCATAATGAATACAATCCGAACTATGGGCCGACAGCCAAAGTCCACCATGAAGTGGGCGGTCCCGCGGAGAAAACCGTCACAATGAGAACTGAACTAACAAGAGTGGATAGCGGAAACGACAATATCCCTGTGCAATTCTCATACGAGCACACCTATGCATTGCTCCCGCTCGGCGGCATCGATGTCAGCATCGCTCTTGGTGCACTTCGGGTCGATCTTCCGTCTGGAGCATCGACTGCTTGGAAGCACGAAGCTACGAAAAAACCACTTGAATAATCAGATTATAACGGTATTACTCCAAATTAGTTCAACAATGGCGGTAAATGATGAAACGGTTGTCGGCGTCCAGCTCTCCATTCTAGGACTCTTTATTGCATGGGTGTTCCAACACTCGGTATTGTTTTATGTCGGGTTCCTATTTGTCATATTTGGTGCGTCTACTACCTTCTATCATGCATTTTCTGATTGAGGAAACAAACGGTGGCAGTGTGGATTACTCGAAGACATTTCCGACAATTGATATTATCGGCCAACAGGGTCGAAGAAAGTCGCTTAAAAATGTCAGCCAGTCGAGACAACTACACTTGAAGATGATTGCTTTTCGATCATGAGTCGAACGTCTTGTAAACTACCCCACCCTACTCGCTCACGGCTTCTTCTCGCGGGCCGCAGGCCCGCTCGAATGGTCCGCGGAACTTCGTTCCGCGCTATCGCCGTTCGCTTCGTTGAGGGTTCCGTCAGACGAGGTCTGACGACGTGGAGGCTGTGAGCCTCCACTGGGGCTTTCGCGTGGACTCCCGCTCTGGCCGAAATCTTCGGCAGGAGGTTCATACTCTCCGTTCGCGTTCAACGTCCCGCGATTCAAGCACACGCCTACGGGTGCGCCTCCGCCGTCCCCAGTTTGGTTACGGCGGAGATACCGCAAGCCGATGTTCTTGGCGGCGTTGTAGTCGGCGTGGTTCTCGTAGCCGCATTTCAGACACTCGAAGTCCTCGCCGTCGCGGTTGTCTGGGTGCGTGAACCCACAGTGTGAACAACGGCGTGATGTATTCTCTGGGTCCACCTGCTCCACGTCGATACCGTGGAGTTCGGCCTTGTATTCGACGTACTCGTACAACCGCTCGAACGCCCACTTGTGCCCCCACGAGGCACCGGATAGGCGGTCGCGGATGCCGGTCAACTCCTCGAAGGCGATGACCGTACAACCGTTCTCGACGGCTTCCTCAATGATGCCGTTCGCAATCCGGTGGAGCATCATCTTGAACCGACCCGTCTCCTTGCGACCGACCGCTTGGATGTTCTCGTGAGCGTGACGTGAGCCACACCGTTGGAGTGAGGCTCGGCGTTTCTCGTACTCCCGTCGCCAGTGGTCGAACTCGTTCCCGCTCCAGAACGTGCCCGTTGACGTGACCGCGAGTTGGTTCACACCGAGGTCAACGTCCTCAGAAATCTTCGATTTCTGATGGGCTGCACAAGAGCTTCGCTCTTGTGAACGCCGAGGACTGTGCTGTGCTCGGTCGTTGCCTGCTCCGGCGTGTCCGACTCCACCTCCGCCTTTGTGCGGAGATGAAGGAACCACTCGCCGTCCTTGTTGTGGAGTTCTGCCCCCGTCACCCCGTAGTCGTCGTTGTCGAGATACCGACTGTGAGGTGTGTCGCGGCCGCCGTCTGGTAGGACGTACTGGGCTTCGATGCGTCCGTCTATCGTGGCGAGGGAAACATGGTCGTCGTGGAAGGTCGCACACCGCTTGTCGTAGACAACGGTCGGCTTCGAGAAGTGTGGTTTGCCAGCATACTCACCTTGCTTCCAACGAGCAACGACGCCCTGTACGGCGTCGGCGGCCTTGTTGCGGGCGTTCTGGACGAGATTCGCGTGTAACCGGGTCCGGTCGCGCACGTCGTCGTAGGTTTCCTCCTGCAACTGGACCTTGCTTGTGGTCTTGTAGTTGCCTTGCCAAGCGTGGTCAACGACGTAGTTGGCAGCCCATAGAAACTCATCGACTGTCTCGCGGAGAAGTGCGGCGTCGTCGCTGTCCACGTCGAGTTTCACCGGGACAGTACGCCGCACCTCCATACGTCAGATGTATGGCTGGTAGTTTATCAGCGTTGGGGAGAAAGGGCGGCAACAGTCCGTGGTATGTTTCGGGGTTGTCGGCTTCTGCGCGCGGGCTCCGCCCGCTCGCACGGCCCGAGGCGCGTAGCGCCTCGCTGTCCTCTCCGGCCTACTCACGTCGTCCTTCCGACTGTCGTCGGAAGTCCTCGCTTCTTGAGGCCGGAGGCTCCGCCTCGAAACTGCTGACCACTCGCCAGATTGTTCGATTCCGCTCTTCAATCTGAATTGAAGCTTTCAACAGAAACCCGGAAGATATTAGTACCGCTTGCCGGATATTCCGGGGTACATGACGCCGATCCACCGGTCCGGCGCGAGCGTGTTCGGGACCGGCGGGTCCGTCTCCCTTCTCCGACGACGACCGGGCCGTTAGGCCCGAATATATCCACATCCAGACCGGTTTCGCATCGCTTTCATCGCCGCCCACCGTCGGGTTTCGGGGCGGTCATCGTTCACCCGACAGCTCACAGTACCCATGTCACAACAGGACGGAAACGGAACGGTCGCGCTCGCCTTCTCCGGCGGGCTCGACACCACAGTCTGCGTACCGCTGCTCAAGGAAGAATACGGCTACGACGACGTCATCGGCGTCACGGTCGACGTCGGCCAACCCGACTACGAGTTCGACGAGGCCGAGGAGACCGCCGAGGCCCTCGGTCTCGATCACTACGTCGTCGACGCGACGGAGGAGTTTGCCGACCTCTGTCTCGACGCAGTGAAGGCCAACGCCGACTACCAGGGCTACCCGCTGGGAACCGCACTCGCACGGCCGGTTATCGCCGAAGGGATCGCCGAGGTCGCCAGAGAGCAGGGCTGTAGCGCCCTCGCTCACGGCTGCACCGGGAAAGGCAACGACCAGTTGCGCTTCGAGGCCGTCTGGCGAGACACCGACATGGAGGTCATCGCGCCGATCCGCGAACTCGGACTCACCCGCGAGTGGGAGAACGAGTATGCCGAGCAGAAGGGCCTGCCCGTCGAGGGCGGGGCCGGCGGTCGCTACTCCATCGACACGAACCTCTGGAGTCGCTCGATCGAGGGGTCGGAACTCGAAGACCCCGCGACGATCCCAGAGGACGATATCTACCTCTGGACGGACAATCCCTCCGGCAAGCCGGCCGAACTCGTCGAGATCAGCTTCGAGGACGGCACCGCGGTCGCGGTCGACGGCGAAAAAATGGGATCGGTCGAACTCATCGAGGCGCTCAACGAACGTGCCGGCGCACACGGGATCGGCCGGACGGACATGATGGAAGACCGGATGCTCGGCCTCAAAGTGCGTGAGAACTACGAGCACCCCGCCGCGACGGTCCTGCTGACGGCCCACGAGGCCTTAGAGGGACTCGTCCTCACCGCCGAGGAGCGCCAGTTCAAGACCACCATCGACCAGCGCTGGTCCGAGAAGGCCTACGAGGGACTGATCGACGCACCCCTCGTGAAGGATCTCGAAGGATTTATCGACGAAACACAGTCCCGCGTCACCGGGACGGTGACGGTCAAACTCGAAGGCGGCCACTGTCGGGCCGTCTCGCGTGAATCCGACTACTCGGTGTACAGTGAGTCGGCAGCCTCGTTCAACGAGGAGGCCGTCACCGGCGGGATCACGCAGGACGATGCGACGGGCGTCGCCAAGTACCACGGGTTCCAGTCGCGCCTGGCCAAGGGAGTTACCGAGTCCCTGACCGACGACGGCGAGGAGTAAGCCATGCCCGAGGAACCCACGGACGGCAGTACAAACGACGACGGCGATGCTGGCGACGGGAGCGTCGTCCGCCGGGAGCGCTTCAGCGGCGGCCCCGCCCGGGGGTTCCTCTCGTCGCTAGGGGCTGATCGGCGCATCTTCGCCGCGGATCTGGCGGTCGATCGCGCCCACGTCGTCATGCTCGCCGAACAGGGAATCGTCGATGCGCACACAGCCGGCAAGATCCTGGCCGCCCTCGACGAGATCGAAGACGCTGGACACGACGAACTGCCGGACGGCGAGGATGTCCACGAGGCCATCGAGACGGCCGTAATCGACCGCGTCGGCCCCGACGGCGGTCGGATGCACACCGCCCGCTCGCGCAACGACGAGGTGGCGACCTGCATCCGCTACCGCCTACGTGAGGACCTCCTCGACGCGATCGAGGCGACACTCGAAGCGCGGGGCGCACTGATCGAGACCGCCGAAGCCGAGCGCGAGACAGTCATGCCGGGCTTTACGCACCTCCAGCCGGCCCAGCCGACGACCGTCGCTCACTGGGCGCTGTCCTACGAGCGCGCGCTGGCCCGCGAGACCGCTCGCCTGTTCGAGGCCTACGACCGCACGAACCAGTCGCCGCTCGGTGCGGCCGCATTCGCAGGCACGCCCTTCGACATCGACCGCGAGCGGACAGCCGAGTTGCTGGGCTTCGATGGCACGATGGCCAACGCGATGGACGCCGTCTCGGCACGGGACTTCCTCGTGGAGTCGACCGCTGCCCTGGCGTCCCTGGCGACGACCCTCTCGGGACTTGCCGAGGACGTCGTGATCTACGCGAAGTCGGGATACGTGGAGGTTGACGACGCCTACGCCTCGACCTCCTCGATCATGCCACAAAAAAAGAATCCCGACACGCTGGAACTTGTCCGGGCACGTGCGGGCGACGCTGCGGCGGGCCTCAACGGCCTGCTGACGACGCTGAAGGGACTCCCGCGGGCGTACAACCGTGACCTCCAGCGGGCCGGCGGGCACGCCTGGCGGGCGATCGACGGCGTCAGCGAGGCGACGGAGGTCGCGGCCGGTGCAATAGCCACGGCCGACTGGAACGACGACGCGCTGGCGGATGCGGCAGGCGAGGGGTTCTCGACGGCGACGGGCGTCGCCGACGCGCTGGCGATGGCGGGCGTCCCGTTCCGGACGGCCCACGAAGTCGTCGCGAGCGCGGCACAAGCGGCCGGCGAGACGGACTTCCAGACGCTTGACGCCGCCACGCGGAAAGTACTCGATAAATCATTGACTGAGTTCGTCGACCGCGAAACGGTCGAGGCAGCGATCGATCCCGCCGAGAGTGTCGCCAGTCGTGACTCGGCCGGCGGCCCTGCGCCCGACGCGGTCGCCGACCAGCTTGTGGCTGCCCGGGACGAACACGCGGCCGACAGCGATGCGCTGGCCGATCGCCGGGCGATGCTTGAGGAGGCCAGCGATACGCTCCAGGCGGAGGTACAGACGTATGTCTGAGACGACCACCACAGCGATCCACGCCATGTCCAGGACACCGAGTACGGTATCGCGTCACCCGCCGACCGCCGGCGGAGCAACACCGACAGCCCCGACGACCGCAGGCTCCGGCGGTGAGACGAAATGAACGTCGGATTGCTGTACTCGCGGATCCGCCAGGACGAGAAGCTGCTCCTCTCGGAGTTGCGCGAGCGCGACCACGAGGTCACAAAGATCGACGTACGCAAGCAACGCTTCGGCCTCGATTCGCCCCCGGCGGATTTCGAGGGCGTCGACGTGGTCCTCGATCGCTGTCTGGCGACGAGCCGGAGTCTCTACGCGACGGAGTTTCTGGACGCCTACGACATCCCCGTCGTCAACAGTCACGAGACGGCCGAGACCTGTGCCGACAAGGTGACCAACAGCCTCGAACTGCAGAAAGCCGGCGTTCCGACCCCGAAGACGGAAGTCGCCTTCACCAAGGACACGGCCCTGGAGATCATCGAGGACTTCGGCTATCCCTGCGTGCTCAAGCCCGTCATCGGCTCGTGGGGCCGCCTGATGGCAAAGATCGACACCCGCGACGCTGCCGAGGCGATCCTCGAACACAAGGCCACCCTGGGCCACTACGAGCACAAGGTCTTCTACGTCCAGGAGTTCGTCGCAAAGCCCGGCCGGGACATTCGCGTGCTGGCGACCGACGGCGAACCGATCGCGGCGATGGTCCGCTCCTCGGACCACTGGCTGACCAACGCCGCGAAGGGTGCCGAGACCGACGCCTTCGAACTCGACGACCGCGCCGGAGAGTTGGTCGCCGAGGCGAGCGAGGCCGTCGGCGGCGGATTGTTGGGAATCGACTTGATGGAGACGGGAGCAGACGAAGATGGGAATCCGACGGGATACACCGTCCACGAAGTCAATCACACCGTCGAGTTTAAGGCGCTGAACGACGCCGTCGAGACGGACGTGCCCGGCCAGGTCGTCGACTGGCTGGAGACGAAAGCGGAGGTGAGCGAGTGATGGCCGCGAGCGAGGGAGAGGCGTCACTCACTGCCTCGGTCGTCGGTGCGAGCGGCTTCACCGGCGGCGAACTCCTGCGGTTGCTCGCCGGCCACCCCGACTTCGAGATCGCGCAGGCGACGAGCCGCTCGAAAGAGAACAAGACGATCGGGCACGTCCACCCGAACCTCCGCGAGCTGGACCTGCGGTTCAGTTCGCCCGAGGACCTGGAGTCGGTGGAAATGCTGTTCGCGGCGACGCCCCACGGCGTCTCGATGGAGCACATCGACGCGTTCCAGGACGCCGCCGACACCGTGGTCGATCTCTCGGCGGACTTCCGCCTCGACTCGGAAGCGCAGTACGACGAGTGGTACGACGGCCACAGTCGCCCCGAATTGCTGGCCGACGCCGAGTACGCGCTCCCGGAACTCAACCGCGAGAACCTGGCCGGCGCGGACCTGATCGCCTCCGGCGGCTGTAACGCCACGGCGACGATCCTCGGCCTGCTGCCGCTGTTCGAGAACGACGTGCTCACCGGCGACGAACAGATCGTCGTCGACGTGAAAGTCGGGTCCTCGGAAGGTGGCGCAGGGGGCGGCGAGGCCTCAAGCCATCCCGAGCGCTCGGGTGTCGTCCGCCCCTATGCGCCGACGGGCCACCGCCACGAAGCCGAGATCGAGCAGTTCCTCGGGACGAGCGTCTCCTTTACCGTCCACGCGGTGGAAATGATCCGCGGCGCGAGCGCGACGATCCACGTCTTCCCCGAAGAACCTGTCTCGAAGGGCGACCTCTGGGGGGCCTACCGCGGCTCGTACGAAGAGGAGCCGTTCGTCCGCATGGTCGCTGGCGGCGGTGGCGTCTATCGGTACCCCGAACCGAAAGCTGTCGCTGGCTCGAATTACGCCGAAGTCGGGTTCGAACTCGACCCCGGAAACAAACGCCTGGTCGTCTTCTCGGCCATCGACAACATGATGAAAGGCTCGGCCGGTCAGGCGGTCCACGCCGCCAACATCGCGCTCGGCCTCGAAGAAACGGCCGGGCTGGACTTCGCGGGAATGCACCCGGTGGGATCACCATGATGGAGGTGTGTCTCGGATGACGGTAGTCGTCAAAGTCGGCGGCGCTCGCGCAGTCGATCCCGAAGGCGCACTGGCGGACGTGGCGTCGCTAGTTGAAGATGGGGAAGACGTCGTCGTCGTCCATGGCGGCTCGACGGCCGTCGACGACACCCTCGAACGCATGGGGATCGACCCCCAGTACGTCGAAACGCCGTCGGGCGTCGTCGGGCGGTTCACCGACGAAGCGACCATGGAAGTCTTCGAGATGGTCTTTGGCCACCTCAACACGCAACTCGTCGCGGGACTCCAGAGCCAGGGTGTCGACGCGGTCGGCCTGAACGGCGTCGACGGGAAACTCCTGGCCGGGCCACGGAAATCCGCCGTACGCATCGTTGAGGACGGCAAGCGGAAGATCAAGCGCGGCGATCACTCGGGGTCCATCAAGGAAGTCAACGACGACCTGCTGTATACGTTGTTAGACGATGGATACACACCGGTCGCAGGGCCACCGATGGCGGGGCGCGAGGAACGAAGCGCCCCGGAGAATGCGAGCGGTGACGGTGAGGAACCGCGAGCGGAGTGGATTCCGGTCAACACCGACGCAGACCGCTCGGCGGCGACGATCGCGGGAGCGCTTTCGGCGACGCTGGTCCTGCTGACGGATGTCGAAGGCGTCTACGCGGATCCCGACGATCCGGAAACGTTGATCGAGTCCGTCGAAACGAGCGAGGACTGGGAAGCGCTCGAAGCGGCGGCCGAGGGGTTCATGGAGCGAAAGATCATGGCCGCCGAGGAGGCTCTGGAGGGCGGGGCCCCCGAGGTCGTCGTCGCGGACGCGAACGCCGAGGAACCGATCAATTCTGCCCTCGAAGGCAGTGGGACACACGTCCATGAGACAGCCATAGAAACGGAGGTCGAGTCATGAGCGGATTCGTATTTTCCGAGAAGCCGATACAGATCGAAGACGGTGACGGCGCCGTCGTCTACGACGACGCAGGCAGAGAGTATCTGGACATGGGCGCGAGTTACGCCTGTGTCCCGCTGGGGCACAGCCACGAGGCCGTCGATACGGCCGCGAAAGAACAGATCGACGACCTGACCTACGTTCAGGCGTCCTATCCCGTCGAAACCCGGACGCGACTGTACGACACGCTCGCGACCGTCGCGCCGGGCGACATCGACAACGTCTGGCTGTGCAATTCGGGGACGGAGGCCAACGAGGCGGCGCTGAAGTTCGCCCGGTCGGCGACGGGCGAGTCGAAGATCGTCGCCACGATGCAGGGCTTTCACGGCCGGACCATGGGCGCGCTGGCGACGACCTGGAAGGACAAGTACAAGAAACCCTACGAGCCGCTGATCGGGGACGTGGAGTTCGTTCCCTACGACGACAGCGAGGCGCTCGCCGAGGCTGTCGACGACGAGACGGCGGCGGTCATCATGGAACCGATCCAGGGCGAAGGCGGCATCCACCCCGCCTCGACCGAGTACCTCGAAGCGGCCCGCGAGATCACCGACGATGCCGGTGCGGCGTTGATCTTCGACGAGGTCCAGACCGGGATGGGACGGACCGGGACGCTGTGGGCGTGCGAGAAAGCTGGCATCGTGCCGGACATGCTCACGACGGCGAAGGGACTCGCCAACGGCTTCCCGATGGGTGCGACACTCTGTCGGGACTGGATCGCCGAGGACTACGGCTCCCACGCCTCGACGTTCTCCGGCGGGCCGGTCGTTTCCGCGGCCGCCGAGGCGACGGTCTCGACGCTCGTCGAGGAAGACGTTCCGAACCACGCCGCCGACGTCGGAGAGTACCTTCGTGGGCAGCTCCGCGAGAAACTCGGCGACAATACCCGCGAGGTCCGTGGCGAAGGACTCATGATCGGCGTCGAGATCAAGCGGGGGGCCAACCGCGTGCTCAAGGACCTCGCGCTGAACCACCAGGTGCTGGCGCTGCCGGCCGGTCGAACTGTGGTACGACTACTCCCGCCGCTGATCGTCGACGAGGAGCAGGCTGACGCGGTCGTCGACGCGCTCGCGGAGGCGATCGACTGATGAGCGCCGCCACTGACACTCCGACGGAAGAAGTCTCGACAGAAACGGCTCGCAAATTGCTGATCGACCTTGTCGAGATCCCGTCGGTATCGGGCGACGTGGACGATGCCGCCCAGGCGCTGGCAGCCTTCTTCGAGACACACGACCGCGAGGTCTGGATCGACGACGTTGGCAACGTTCGCGCGCCCGCCGACGACGGGGTCCTCCTCACGTCTCACATCGACACTGTGCCGGGCGACATCCCCGTCAGACTGGACGAGAACGACGACGGCGAGGAAGTGCTATGGGGCCGGGGAAGCGTCGACGCCAAGGGGCCCCTGGCGGCGATGGCCGCCGTTGCGGTCCGGACAGGTGCGAGTTTCGTCGGCGTCGTCGGTGAGGAAGTGGACTCGACTGGCGGTCGCTATCTGGTCGAGGACCGCGACAGCGAGCCGGATGTTGTCATCAACGGCGAACCCTCCGGCTGGGACGGGATCACGCTCGGGTATCGCGGCCTGCTCGGTGGCACCTACGTCGCCACGAGCGAATCGGGCCACTCCAGTCGGCCGGACAACAACGCGATCCAGGACGCCATCGACTGGTGGAACCGCGTCGAGTCGGAGTTTGCCAAAGACGAGTGGCACCCGGTCTTCGAGCGCGTGACCTGCAAGCCGGTGGATATCGACGGCGGGATCAGTGATGATGGACTTTCCGTCGAGACGACGATGCGCGTTCAGTTGCGCGTCCCACCGGAGTACGCGACCGACGAGATCCGCGAGATGGCCGACGGTCACCTGGCGAACGGGACCGTCAACTGGGACGACTGGGTCGAGCCGGTGATGATGAGTCCCCGGACGGAAGTCGCCCGGGCCTTTCGCGCGGCGATCCGGAAACGCGACGGCGATCCACGCCTCCTGCGCAAGACCGGGACCAGCGACATGAACATCTACGCCGACGCCTGGGATGCAGAGATGGTGACCTACGGTCCCGGCGACTCGGATCTGGATCACGCCCCCGACGAACACCTGCCGTTGCCCGAGTACGATCGCTCGGTCGCGGTACTGGACGACGTGACGCGGACCCTCCTAGAGGAACCATGACACGCAACGTACTCGACGTCGACGACCTCTCGGCCGAGGAATTGACGACCGTGCTCGACCGCGCGGCCGCGATCAAGGCCGGCGAGGAGCAAGACAGGCAACTCGAAGACGAGACGCTCGCGATGATCTTCGAGAAGCCCTCGACCCGGACGCGGGTCTCCTTCGAGACCGGGATGACTCAACTCGGCGGCCACGCTATATTCCTCGGACCGGACGACATCCACCTGGGAGACAGCGAGCCGATCAAGGACACCGCCCGGGCAGTCTCACGGTACGCCGACGCGATCATGGCGCGGTTGTTCGATCACGCTGACGCCGAGGAACTGGCCGAATACGCGACTGTTCCCGTCATCAATGGGCTCACTGACGACGCCCATCCCTGCCAGACGCTGGCGGATCTGCTGACCATCCGCGAACACTTCGGTGGATTCGAGGACGTAAGTGTCGCCTGGGTCGGCGACGGCAACAACGTTGCCCAATCGTTCGTCCTCGGCGCGGCGATGGTCGACCTCGATCTGACGGCGGCGACACCTCAAGGGTACGGCATCGACGCCGAGGTGTTGGATCGGGCGGCCGAGTTGGGGACCGCTCCCGAGACGACACACGATCCGGAAGCCGCTGTCGAGGACGCCGACGTGGTCTATACGGACGTTTTTGTCAGCATGGGCGAGGAAGACGAGCGCGAGGAGAAGCTGGAATCCTTCGAGGACTTTCAGGTCACGACGGACCTGCTCGGCGACCGCACGCTGATGCACTGCTTGCCGGCCCACCGCGGCGAGGAGGTCACCGACGAGGTCATCGAGAGCGACAACGCGATCGTCTGGGATCAAGCTGAAAATCGGCTCCACGCCCAAAAGGGATTGCTGGTGTGGTTGAGCGAGCGGTAGTCCCGCGAGCGACCTGTGGGAGCGAGCGTCTTTTTGGTCCAGCTTTTTCGACGAGCGGTTCGGGAGCGAAGCGAGACGCGACCAACGGGAGCGTTTCGGAAACGCGAACGACAAAGCCGTGAGCGGAGCGAGCGAACCCGAGGAGAAAAAGGTGGCTCATGGATGGGTTGGTGGTGTGGTTGGCCGAGCGGTCATAACGATCTCCCGTGGGCTTAGTCAGCACCGGAATCGAACGGATTAACGGCGGTATGGAGTCGCGTCAGCTCCTCGACCGCATCGAAATCGTCGTCGAAGGAATACAGATACTCGCTTCCTTCCCGCTCAATATACGCGACGATGGTCGCATCGACGAACGAGAGTTCGTCGTACCGACGGAACAGCGCCTGGGCGGCGTTGAAATCGACCGTCGGCGCGTGGACGAGTTCGAAGTTCGCCCCTTCGAGCAACCGATCGAGAAGTGCGTTCGCGACCTCAGGACCGAGTTTCTCACGCGTGAGATTCAAGGTCTCGGCGAGGACGTAGTTCGAGACGACGGCCTCCGGGAAGTCTCCATGATCGATCCCGCGAACGATTTCTAGTGCGCGGTCGTGGTGACGATCACGGGCGCTGGCGCTCGCGAAGAGGACGTTCGTATCGAGGACAGCGTGTGACATCACTCGGTCCCGAACTCCGCTTCGAGTTCGACGGCGTCGGTCTCACCGGCATCAACCGGCTCAAAGTCGTCGAAGACACCCTCCCGCTGGTGAAGCACTTTGACGGAGAGGCTCCCTTCGTCGTCGATCGTCCACCGAAGCTTGTCCCCCGCTTCGATGCCGAGGTGTCGGCGAAACGCCGCCGGAATAGTGACCATTCCGCGATCGCTGACTTTCGTTTCCTCGGGCCCCGCTTCAGTACCCATACGTGTGGATACTGGCTCCTGTCACATACATGTTCCTCCACATGTGGACTGAGGAGTGGTATACGAAGGCTCGCGCAGCGAGCCGTGGATACCCGACGAACAAAAAGCTGGAGGGCTGGAACCGCGGCTTTTTTCCGGTGGGACGCGTCGGATCGCACAATGAGTTACCTGAAGATCACGCAGGACGAACCGGCCGCGGCGACCGACGGCGTCTGGCTGACCTGCATCGAGTGCGGCGAGACCTTCGCGCCTTTCGAGGGGATCCGCTACACCTGCGACGACTGTGGAGGACTGCTCGAAGTCCGGTACGCCGATCTGCCGACCTTCGAGAATTTCGGGGACGAGGGGACGGCGTTCCACGGCGGTGTCTGGCGGTACAGTGCGGCACTCCCCTTCAACACGGGAGTGACGCTCCCGGAGGGCAACACCCCGCTGCACGAGGTGCCACGACTCGAAGACAAGATCGGCGTCGAGCGCCTGCGAGTCAAACACGAGGGGATGAACCCGACGGGGAGCTTCAAGGACCGCGGAATGACCGTCGGCGTCCGGGTCGCCCAGGAGGTCGGCGTGGATCGGCTGGCCTGTGCCTCGACGGGGAACACCTCCGCCGCGCTTTCGGCCTACGGATCACGGGCTGGACTGCAGGTACTCGTCCTCCTTCCCGAGGGGAAGGTCGCCGCCGGGAAGATCGCACAGGCGAGCCTCCACGGCGCACGGATTCTGGAAGTTGACGGCAACTTCGATCGGTGTCTGGACATCGTCCAGAACCTCGCCGATCGTGGCGAGGCCTACCTGCTGAACTCGCTGAACCCCTTCCGGCTGGAGGGTCAGAAGACCATCGGCTTGGAGATCATGGAGCAGTTCGACGCCGAAGAGGGTGGCTTTCCCGATCGGATCGTCCTGCCGGTCGGCAACGCGGGCAACACCGCAGCGCTGTACAAGGCATTCAGAGAACTCGAGGCCAGCGGTGCGATCGACGAAGACGAAATCCCGAAACTCACCGGCGTCCAGGCCGAGGGCTCGGCACCGATGGTCGAGGCCATCGAGGAAGGCTGGGATCACATCGAGCGCTGGGACGACGTCGAGACGAAGGCGACCGCGATCCGGATCGGCAACCCGGTCAACGCGCCCAAAGCGCTGCCGGGGATCCGGGAGACCGACGGGACCGCCGTCGCCGTCAGCGATGCGGAGATCACCGACGCCCAGCGCACGCTCGCCGAAGAAGGGATCGGCGTCGAACCCGCCTCAGCCGCCTCGATAGCCGGCCTGCGGAAACTCCGGGATCGGGGCGTCGTCGACGAGGACGAACGGGTAGTCTGTCTGACGACCGGCCATCTCCTGAAAGACCCCGACGCCGCCGTCGAGGCGGGTACTGAACCCGAACCGGTCCCCGCCGACACCGACGCAGTGCTGGAACACCTGCAATCCTGAACGGGTACCGCGGACGGTTCGTCCGCGACTGACGCCCGTCTTGCCGGAGGCCGACGCCCGTCTGCCGCCCCTTTTTGCGTGTGGGAGAGTGACGTGAGTTGCCATGTCAGCAGAACACGATTCCCAATCGACACCAGCGGATCAGGTGCCGGCGCCGGGACGGACGGCAACTGGAGGCCCGCGAGACGACAGACGTGTCGTCGAATCCAGTGACGAGAAACGAACTGGTCCCTCGACCACCCGGACGACGACCGTCGACCGCGGCGGTTCGCCGTTATGGAATCCGACCGAGACCCACCGCGCAGTCGCGGCCAGAGAGGGTCTCTGGGAGACCTACTGTGGCGAGGACAGCGACGGGTGTTTCGTCTGGACGGCTCCGGATCGCGATCGCGTTCGCAGGGAGGAGACAGAACGGGGATGAGAGAACGGAAGTGAAACGGGATGGCAGTCAGAAGCCGTTGAGTTCGACGACCGTCGTCTCGAGGATTCGCTCGTCGTCGTGGAGGGCTTCCAGAACGTCCTCAGTCGGTCGGGAGTCGAGATTGTACACCGACAGCGCCTCGTTGCCGAACGCCTCGCGGCTGTTGAACATGCCCGCAATGTTGACGTCATGGTCGCCGAGGACGGTTCCGATGTATCCGATGACGCCCGGTGCGTCGGCGTTACGGACGATCAGCATGTATCCGTGGGGAACAGCCTCGACGCGGTACTCGTCTATCCGGACGATCCGCGGGTCCCCGTTGGCGAACTGCGTGCCTTCGACGCTGAGTTCGGTTCCGTCACTGCGGACAGTGAGCGTGATCAGGTTCCGGAAGTCCGGGGCTTCGTGGTCCGTCACGACGTCGACCTCGATTCCCTCCCGATCGGTCACCAGTCGGGCGTTGACGGCGTTGGCGTCAAGTCCCAGGGAATCGAGGACGCCGGCGAGTGCGCTGGCCGTGATCGGCTCGACGTTCTCCGTTGCGATCTCGCCCGCGTAAGTCACCTCGACACCGTCGATGTCGCCGTCGAACAATTGGACAGCGATGCGACCGGCCGTCTCGGCCAGGTCGGCGTACGGCCGGATCGTCGGATACTCGTCCGGGGGGATCGCGGGGACGTTGACGGCGTTCTCGACCGGTCCGTCGTCGAAGGCCGCGAGCACCTCCCGGGCGATGGTCGTCGATACCGACTCCGCCGTGCCGACAGTGCTGGCAGCGACACCGGGAGTCACAATAACGTCCTCGACGCCACGCAGCGGACTGTCCTCGGCCAACGGCTCGGTCGCGACCGCGTCCAGAGCGGCGCCACGGAGAACGCCGTCTGCGACCGCATCGGCGAGGGCAGCTTCTTCGAGGAGTTCCGGATCGCCGCAGTTGACGACGTACCCCTCACCGAGCATCTCGAACTCGGACTCGCCCAGGCGGGGCACGTCCTCGCTACTGGCGTGCAGCGAGAGGAAATCCGCTCGGTCGAGACACGTTTCGAGGTCGACCGATTCGGCGCCGATCCGGGTGATCCGGTCGTCGGCGGCCGCTGGCGCGTGAACCACGAGGTCGACGCCCAGGTTGTCCAGGCGCTTTCCGACCTCCTGGCCGACGTCGTCGAAGCCGACGAGACCGGCGGTCTTGCCTTCGAGTTCCGATCCGAGGATGTCACCCTTCGCCCAGTAGCCGTCCTTGAGTTTGACGTGGCCCTGTGGGATCCCGCGGGCCGTGGCAAACAGCAGGCCGATGACGTATTCGGCGACCGAGCGGACGGTCTCTTCCGGGGCGTTCGCGACGATCACGCCGTGTTCGGTCGCCGCGGAGACGTCGATGGTTCCGACATCGATCCCCGCACGACCGACGATCTGCAGGTTCGAGGCGCGTTCGAACACCTCGGCGGTCACCGCCACGTCGCCCGCGACGATCAACGCGTCCGCCTCGGTAGCGGCCGACGCCAGATCCGCAGGTCCCTCGGCCTCGACGGTACGTACGTCGTGGCCGGCGTCCGTGAGCAGCGCCAGTCCGGCCTCCTCGACCGGCCCCGTTACTACGATCTCCATATCAGGGGTGACTGCACGACCCGGCATAACGCTTGTTTTCTCGCGCGCGAGAAAGGAATCACCGACGGGTGCGAAGGGAATGGCTCATCACCGACGGGTGCGAAGGGAATACCTCATCGACTGGCCCAGAGGGAATACCTCATCGACTTGCCCAGAGGGAATATCTCACCAGCGGGTACGGACAGAATACGGACAGCAGAACGATCGCACGTCGAGCCCTACCGCCACGCGGACAGCATCGCTGCTTCCGAGAGCGGCGTCGACAGATACGCCCCGTCGCGTGTGACGTCGGCGATGACGAAGAGGTCCTCCTCGCCCTCGTCGACCGAGGCCATGACTTCGCCGTCGAATCGACTCGCTGCCGCGAGCGCGTCGGGCTCTTGCGACATACTATGTGAGTAAGTCACACCCATACATAAACGTGCCGAAAACCCACGGACGATACCGAGATCCGTCCGACATGCGTCAGACGGTGTCGCCGGCTCGAATCGGCGAATCCATTGACTTCGAGGGTCACGGAGACGGGTCGGCACGCCCGACACCGTGACTAAACAAAGTTTTGTACGTGGACACGGGAGTAACTGGCAGTATGAACGTCGCGGACGTCATGACGCCACGCGCTGACGTCGTCTCGGTCGAGATTCCGGGGACCAGAGACGACGTCCTCGAGTATCTCCAGGAGCGAAAATTCTCGTCGGTGCCGGTCATCAAGAAGACCGACGAGGGCGAGGAGTTCCGCGGGATCGTCACGCGGGACGCGCTGATCGAGCATCCGGACGAGGATCAACTGGCCCTGCTCGTCGAGGAGGTGCCGACGACAACCGCCGAGACCGCTCTACAGGAGGTCGCACGAACTATCCTCGAGACGGGCGAGCCACGAATTCCGGTCGTCGACGGACGCCTCGAAGGGATTGTCACCATCACGGATCTCATCCGGGCGATCGCCGAGGGTGACGCCGAGGACTGCGATCGGCCCGTCGGGGAACTCGCCAGACGGGACGTCAACTGCGTCTACGCCGGGACGCCCCTGACGGTCGCCGAGCGGGAACTCAGCCACGCCGACGTCCCGTACGGAGTCGTCCTCGACGACGACGCGGAGATGTCTGGTATGCTGACCGAGGTCGACGTGCTGACGGTCGCCGAGGTCGTCGAGGGCGAAACCGAGACAGGCGAGTCCATCGCCAACCAGGACGACGAGTGGATGTGGGAAGGGATCAAGGCAGTCGGGAACAGCTACATGCCGACCCGGAACGTCGAGTTCCCGGACGAGCCGGTCAGTGAGTACATGACGGCCGACCTCGTGACCATCGGGAGCCGCCGGACGGCACAGGAAGCGGCCCAGCTACTCATCCGTCACGACATCGAGCAGGTGCCCCTGGTATCGGGCGACGAACTCGCGGGCATCGTCCGCGACATCGACGTCCTGAAAGCGCTACGATGACGCAGGTCAGCGCCGAAGCCCTCGTCGAACTGGCGAAACGGCGCGGGTTCTTCCTGCAATCGGCCGGCGCCTACGGCGGCGTCTCCGGCTTCTACACCTTCGGCCCGCAGGGAGCCGCCCTCAAACGAAACATCGAGGACACCTGGCGTGATCGCTTCGCCATCCAGGAGGGCCACATGGAGGTCGACGCACCGACCGTCCTTCCCGAGCCCGTCTTCGAGGCCTCCGGACACCTCGACGGTTTCGACGACATGCTCGTGGAGTGTCCCGAGTGTGGTCAGTCTCACCGCGCCGACCACATCGTCGAGGACGACCCAGATACGGGGATCGACGAGGCCGAGTCCCTGGCCCCCGAACGGATCGAGGAGGTTATCGCCGAGTACGAACTCGTCTGTCCGACCTGCGGGACGGGACTGGCCGGCCAGGCTATCGAGCAGTTCAACCTCATGTTCGAGACGACGATCGGTCCCGGGAGTTCTGCGCCGGGCTACCTTCGACCCGAAACGGCCCAGGGGATCTTCATCGAGTTCCCCCAACTCGCCGAGTACGCCCGCAATCAGCTCCCCTTCGGCGTGACCCAGATCGGCCGGGCCTACCGCAACGAGATCAGTCCCCGGAAGTCACTGCTTCGGGTGCGTGAGTTCAGCCAGGCCGAACTCGAACTGTTCGTCGACCCCGAGGAAAACGAACCCGACCTCTCATCGGTCGCGGACGCCCGCGCGCGGTTCTATCCCGCCGCGGAGCAGGACCGAGAAGACGGCAAGCCGATCGAAACCACGATCGGCGCGGCCGTCGAGGAGGGGATCGTCGCCGACCCCTGGATCGCCTACTATCTGGGCGTCGCCGCCGAGTGGTACCAGCGAATCGGTCTCGACATGGATCGGTTCCGCTTCCGCCAGCACCGGCCGGGCGAACTTGCCCACTACTCCGAGGACTGCTGGGACGCCGAGGGCGACGTGAGCGACCCCGGCGCCGAGCCGGACTGGATCGAACTCGGCGGGTTCGCCTACCGCGCCGATTACGACCTCTCGAAACACGACGCCCACTCCGAGGAGGACTTCACCGTGTTCAAGCAGTACGACGAGCCGATCACCGTCGAGAAAGCGACGGTCGATCCAGACATGAGCTACCTCGGCCCCGAGTTCGGCGGACGGGCGGGCGACGTCGCCGACGCGCTGGCGGACCTCGCGGAGCAGGAATCCGATGCCTTCGAAGGCGAGGAAGTGTCGGTCGAAGTCGACGGCGAGTCCTACACCGTTCCGGTCGAGAAAACCGGCTTCGCGGTCGAGGAGGTCACCGAGTCCGGCAAGCACGTCACACCCCACGTCGTCGAGCCCTCCCTGGGGATCGACCGGGCGCTATACACCGCCCTGGATCACTCCTATCGCGAGGACAAGGTCGACGGCGAGGAGCGGACCTACCTGGCACTTCCGCCGGAAGTCGCGCCGACGACCGTCGGCGTCTTCCCGCTGATGGACAAGGACGGGCTGGGCGAGCGCGCCCGCGAACTCGCCGCCACGTTGCGCGACGACGGGGTGTCCGTGGCCTACGACGACTCCGGCGCGATCGGTCGTCGGTACCGCCGCCAGGACGAGATCGGGACGCCCTACTGCGTGACCGTCGACTACGACACGCTGGAGGACGGCACCGTGACGATCCGGGACCGGGACTCCACCGCACAGAAGCGGGTCGCCGTCGACGAGTTAGCGGGGACCATCGAAACACTGCTGTCGGGCGAAGACGCTTTCGAGGATATCTAAATCCGTGATTGACGGCGCGCTCGAACGGCTCGACGACGAAATCGCCCGTCGGCTGGTCCACGCGAGCACGAGCGCCGTCCCGCTGTCGTACGTGTTTCTGGAGGAGATAACCTGGCGAGTCGTTCAGTCGTTTCTCGGCGTGGCCGTACTGGCCGCGTTCGGCCTCGAAATCGTTCGGCTGTACGTCGGGCTGGACTGGGCGATCTTCGACAGACTCACCCGGAGTTACGAGCAGGAGAACCTGGCCGGGTACTTTCTGGGTGCGTTCGGGCTCGCTGTCGTCGCGTTCGCGTTCACGCCCCCGGGATCGGAACATCTCGTCGCCGGCCTGACGGAGTCACCGGCCGCCGTGCCGGCGATGCTCATGCTGACGATCGCCGATCCGTTCAGCGGGTTGCTCGGCACGGGCGAACTCCGTCCGGCCAAGCAGACGTGGGTGCTCCTGGCGACGTTCGGGCTCTGCCTGTTACTTGCGTCCTCGTTCGTCCCGACGCCCGTCGCGGTGATCGGCGCGGCCACAGCGACGGTCGCCGACGGGATCAAGCCGGTCGTCGGAGGGTACGTCATCGACGACAATCTGACGATTCCGATCGCCGCCGCAGTGACAATGCATCTGGCCGTGGAGTTCCTGTCGGTGCTGGCGCTGTAGGTCCCCGATCAGTGCCAGTGTGGGATCACTTTCACCGCGGTTGATGAACGCTTAACCGCGACGACCGCGAAGACGACGCAAATGCCGACGACCGACGCCGCCGACGAGTTTATCGACCGTCCGCTCGTCGAGCCGGGCGTCCTCCAGCGCCGGGAGTACCAGCTCCGACTGGCCGAGACGGCACTGTCAGCTCACACACTCGTCTGTCTCCCCACAGGGCTGGGCAAGACGACCGTGAGCCTGCTGGTGACCGCCCATCGACTGCACGACGCCGACGGCAAGGCCCTCCTGCTCGCGCCGACGAAACCCCTCGTCCAGCAACACGCCGACTTCTATCGGGAGGCACTGACGATCGACGACGAGGAAATCGTCGTCTTCACCGGCGAAGTGCGTCCAGACGACCGCACGGAGTTGTGGGACGAGGCGACAATCGTGATCGCGACGCCCCAGGTCGTCGAGAACGACATCCTGGGGTCACGGATCGACCTCGCTCCCGTGACTCACTGCACGTTCGACGAATGCCATCGGGCGAGCGGGGAGTACCCCTACACGTTCATCGCCGAGCGCTACCACGCCGAGGCCGAGTCGCCCCTGGTGACGGGGATGAGCGCCTCGCCCGGCGACGACGAGGAGGCGATCTTAGACGTCTGTGCCAACCTCGGCATCCGCGAGGTCGAGGTGATGACCGAAGACGACGCCGACGTGGCCGAGTATACACATCAGACCAGCGTCGAATGGGAACGCGTCGAGTTGCCCGAACCTGTCATCGAGATCCGCGATGGTCTCCAGGAAGTCATCAAAGAGCGGATGGTCCAGCTGAAGAAGCTGGGCGTCACCTCCAAGACCCAGCCCGACGTCTCCGAACGCGAGATCCGCAAGATCCAGGCCAGAATTCAGGAGTTGATGGACGCGGACCAGTCCGAGGGCTACCAGGGGATGAGCCTGCTCGCCGAAGTCCGCAAACTCCGGACGGCCGTCACTTACGCCGAGACTCAGAGTGTCGAGTCTCTGCGGCGGTACCTCGAACGCCTGAAGAACGCCGCCCGTTCATCCGGCGCTTCGAAAGCAGACCAGCGCCTGGTCAGCGAGCCCAAAGTCCGCGAGGCCGTCCGGAAGGCCGAGAACTTCGACGATCTCCACCCGAAATTCAGGCGGACGCGGATGTTGATCGCCGAAACGCTCGGGATCGAGGACGGTGAACGCGTCATCGTCTTCACCGAGTCCAGAGACACCGCCGAGACGCTGACCGATTTCCTGGGTGAACACTTCCAGACCCGGAAGTTCGTCGGCCAGAGCGACACCGACGGCAGCGACGGGATGACCCAGTCCCAACAGCACGAGACCTTAGAGGACTTTCGGGCGGGCGAGTTCGAAGTACTGGTTTCGACCAGCGTCGCCGAGGAAGGCCTGGACGTCCCGGAAGTCGACCTCGTGCTCTTCTACGAACCCGTCCCGACCGCGATCCGGTCGATCCAGCGCAAGGGTCGGACCGGCCGCCAGACCGAGGGTGCAGTCGTCGTCCTGATCGCCGAGGACACCCGCGACGAGGCCTACTTCTGGAAGTCCCGACAGGACGAGAAGCGCATGGAGGAGGAACTCCGAACGTTGAAGGACGTCGCGGGCGAGATCGAGTCCCGGCTGGACGAGCAGGTCGATCTGACGGCCTTCGAGGCAAGCGATGACAGTGCTGATACCACGGAAAGAAAAGATACTCACGAAGGTATCGATAACGGGTCCGAAGACGAACCCGAGGGAAACACTACCAGCGAGGCCACAGACGACGCCGATGGCCAGACCGGCCTAGATGCTTTCGCGCCGACTGGAGACGATATGGTCGAGTCAGCCGATGACGGGGAAGACGACGATAGCGACGGTGGCGAACCGGAGGGGACGGTCGCCACGGCTGGGACCGACGAGGGGAGCGAGATCGTCATCGACCAGCGGGAACTCGACAGCGCGATCGGGCGGGACCTCGCGCGCCGCGAGGGGATCGAGACGCGCCTGGAGACCCTCGAAGTCGGCGACTACGTGCTCTCCGATCGCGTGGTGGTCGAGCGAAAGACGGTCTCGGACTTCCTCGATACGCTGACTGGCGGTGACCGATCGGTCTTCGAGCAGGTCAAAGACGATGCCCGCTACTACGACCGGCCGGTCGTGATCCTCGAAGGCGGGGGCCTCTACGAGGAGCGCAACGTCCACCCGAACGCGATCCGTGGCGCGCTAGCGTCGCTCGCGGTCGACTTCGGAGCGAGCGTCCTCCGGACGACGGACGAGGAGGGGACGGCCGACCTGCTGGCGACGATCGCGACTCGCGAGCAGGAGACGGCGGATCGGGAGGTCAGCGTCCACGGCGAGAAACAATCGAAGACGCTGGCTGAACAGCAGGAGTACGTCGTCGCCTCGATCGCCGACGTCGGCCCGGTGACCGCCCAAGCACTGCTCGAAGAGTTCCGGACTGTCGAAGCGGTGATGACCGCAAACGAAGACGACCTACAGGAGGTCGAGGGAGTGGGCGAGGTCACCGCCACGCGGATCCGCAAGGTCGTCGGCAGCGAATACGATCCCTGACCCGGGACCGAGGACAGTTACCGGATACCCAGTGCCGTCGAGAACGCCCAGTAGAGCCCGTAGCCGACCCCGACCGACGAGGCGAGCGTTATCAGCCAGAAAGAGACGGTGACGCCGATCTTCCGCCGGGAGACGCCCGCCGAACCGGCCGCGAGGCCGCCGCCGATCACGCCCGAGATGATGATGTTGTTGAACGAGATGGGGATACCAAGTGCGATGGCTATCTGAGCGATGATGAACCCGGGGACGAGCGCCGCGATCGATCGGCGAGCGCCGAGCTGGGCGTACTCTCTGGAAGTCGCCTGCAGGAGACGCGGGGCACCCATCCACGCACCGGCGAGGATTCCCGCCGCACCGATAGCCAGCAGTACGAGTGTCGGGAGCCCCAATTCCGTGACGAACAGCGCTTCAAGCGGCCCCGTCGCCAGACCGACCTGGCTGCCGCCGGAAGAGAACGCCACGACGCCGCCCAGAACGACCAAGAAGGTCCGGATACCGCGCTCGACCGACGCCTGCGTTCGTCGCCTGATCGCGACGAATCCCAGCGTGGCAAACGCGACCGTGATCACGATCCGGACGAGCGGTTGAGGTAACTCGACGAGCATTTCTGCGAACCCGGCCAACGAGTTCTGGGACGCCCCGTCGGGGGCCGGGACGATGCCGAGTTCGACGTTCGCGACGATCCCCGAGACGACGGCGGCGAGCAGCGGAACCCCGACTGTCTCCGGAATGTCGTCGCGACGGAGGATCGTCGCTGTCCCGTAAGCGAGCCCACCCGAAACGGGGGGGACGAGCAGCCAGAAGATCGCCAGTTCCCGGTACTTCGCCATCGCGGGCGCGCCGCCCAGCGACAGACCGACGCCGACCATCGCGCCCGTCGTGGCGAAAGCGGCAGGCACCGGATAGCCGGACCGGACGCCGAAGGCCATGAATGCCGCCGCCGTAAGTAGCCCAGCCGTCGCCGCAAGCGGCGAAATTCCGACGTTCAGAATGAGTTCTCGGCCGACGGTCTCGGAGATGGACCCACCCTGCAACAGCGCGCCGAGGGCAGCAAGGATCCCGATCAGGAAGGCTGCCCGCATCGTCGAGATGGCGTTGGCGCCGATTGCCGGAGCAAAGGGCGGCGAATTGGAGTTCGCTCCGAGCGCCCAGGCCATCCCGACGCAGGTGAGTGTCGCCAGGATCGCGAGCAGCCAGAACGTCAGCGCCACGGGACAGTCACCCCCGCAACGACGCCGCCGGAGACTGCCGTCGTCACCCTGTTGTAGATCATTACTTGTGCTACAATCGTAGACAACAGTGTTAATCCTGTTCCCAGTCGGCTCTCGGACATCGGCGTCCTTTCGAAGCGAAAACGGGACCGCCATACCCGGCGCCATCATTTTACCGATTGCATACAAATTCGGAGTATGGGCGCGAACGGGGTCGACGTCTCGACCGGCGGTGAGAACATCGAGGGACAACAGCCCGAGCCCGAACCCCAAGCAGTCACCGACGAGACGACGGCCCACGACGAAGGCGTCGAGCTAGAGCGGACGATCGGTCTCGTCGGCGGGTTGGCGATCGGGATCGGGACGATGATCGGTGCCGGAATCTTCGTCTTCCCCGGCCTCGCCGCCAACGAGGCCGGGCCGGCAGCGGCGCTCTCCTTTGCCATCGGCGGCGTGATCGCCCTGCTGGTGGCGCTGCCGGCCTCGGAACTCGCGACAGCGATGCCCCGTAGCGGTGGCGGCTACTACTTCATCTCCCGCAGCCTGGGCACGGCCGGCGGCGCGATCGTCGGCCTGGGACTGTGGCTGGGTCTGGTCTTTGCCGCGGCATTCTATCTCGTCGGCCTGGGCCACTACGTCGTCGCCGTCCTCGCGGAGATCGGGATCGCCCTCTCGCTCGGGCCGGCCCCACCACACGTCGTCCTCGGACTGATCGCGGGGGCCACACTCACCGCACTCAGCGTCGCCGGGACCGAGCGAACGGCGGCCCTTCAGAACGTGATTGTCGTCGTCCTGCTGGTCATCCTGACGGGTGTACTCTCCTACGGTGTTCTCGATGCGCTCGGCGTGTTCGGCCGCCAGACTGTCCCCGATACGTTCTTCTCGAAGGGGTACTTCCCGGTGCTCTCGACCGCCGCGCTGGTGTTCACCTCGTATCTCGGGTTCGCCCAAGTCGCGACGGTCGCTGGCGAGATCAAGCGTCCGAGCCGGAATCTCCCGCTGGCGATGGTCGGGTCGGTGATCGTCGTCACCGTCTTCTACGCGGTGACGATCCTCGTCGCGACCAGCACCTTCGGGGCGGATCGACTGGGGACCTTCGGGGAAACTGCGATGGTCAACGTGGGGCGAAATCTGCTCGGGTTGCCGGGTGCCGTCCTGATCCTCGTCGCCGGTCTGCTGGCGACGTTTTCGAGCGCCAATGCCTCGATACTGAGTGCCTCGCGGTCAATCTATGCCCTGAGTCGCGACGCCCTGCTTCCGCGGAAGGCCAGCGAGATCAATCTCAAATACGGAACACCTCACGTCGCCCTTGCGATGGCCGGCGGCCCGATCCTCGTCCTCGTGGCGACCGACAGCGTCGAGATCCTCGCGGAGGTGGCCTCGTTCCTGCACCTCGTGATGTACGCGCTGATCTGCGTGGCATTGCTCGTCCTCAGACGACGCAATCCAGCGTGGTACGACCCGGACTTCCGGATGCCGGGGGCACCCGCGTTGCCGGCGATCGGCGCGGTCGCCAGCGTCGCGCTGATCGCGTTCATGAACGCCGCTTCGATCGTTATCGGCGTCGTGATCATGGCCCTGTCCTACGGCTGGTATCGCTACTACGCCGACGACGTGCGACTCAAAGGAGACATCTGACATGACCCGACCATCAGTACTCGTCCCGATCCAGGTGCTCGAAGGCGAATCGCTCCCCGAAGGAACGCCGGAACTCCTGACGAACGCCCACGTCGTCCTGCTGGGCTATCACGTCATCCCCGGACAGACTGCGCCCGGACAGGCCCGGATGCAGTTCGAGGAGCAGGCACTGGCTCGCATCGAGGAGTTCGAAGCAGTACTGACCGAGGCAGGCGCGACCGTCGACCACCGGCTGGTGTTTACACACGACGCCCAGCAGACGATCAACCGCCAGATCGCCGAAAACGACTGTCTGGCCGCACTCGTCCCGCGGACCCTGGCCGACCTCGAAGACGTCCTCGTCGCCGTCCGGGGCACCGTGGGGATCGACCGGCTGGCACGCGTGGTCGCGGGCCTGTTTGCCGATCGCGACATCGACGTGACCCTGTATCACGTGACCAGCGAGGACGAGACCGACGCCGACGTGGACGTCCTGCTGGAGGGACTCGCAGACCGTCTGGCCGATGAAAACGTCGATCCCGACCGGATCGAGACCCGGACCGACCGGGACGTGAAACCGGTCGACGCGATCGCCGACCTCGCCGAAACGTACGATGTCGTGGTCATGGGCGAATCCGATCCGACGCTTGCGACGTTCGTCTTCGGGATGCCCGCCGACCAGGTTGCCGACCGGTTCCTCGGTCCCGTGCTGGTCGTCCAACGAGAACCGACCGACGACGAGTGAGCCAGATCGGGACTGCCGACTCGTCTACTGCCGTGGTCGATCTGGCGGCTAGCTTCTTTCAGCGAGAGAATCGCGCCGTAGTCGGGTGGTTCGAGAAACTCCGGCACTCGTCATCTGCTCGCGAACCATGCGTGGCACACAGCGCCGCGAACTCGAGGCGATGAAATTGCCTCCCCCGCGCAGTCGCGGGTTCGTCGGACGTACTCCAACGCTCATCACGGAAGATTACGTCTCCCTGACTCCGAAGACTCCCAATTCTACGACGTGACTTACGGATGGTCCCCGGAATGGTTGCCTCGTCAGGACGAGATATTCAACCGAAACCCGAACGTCACTTCTATATTTCAAATATATCCGTGATGTATCCCATAACGACAATCTAATGTTAATTGTTCCGAAGTACTACTTGCATGTCACATGCGAGAGAGCGTGTCAATGTATCGAGGCGGAGTGTACTGAAAGGGATCGGCGGGGCGGCCACAGCAGTGACGACGGGCGTTAGCTGTTTCATGCCGGCTGCGGCTTCGGGGGGCGAGTCGGTTGCATTCCAGTATTTTCACGAGGATTGGGAGACGATCACGAACGACCTCGATCGAGTCGCATCGAGGGGATACGACGCGATCTGGATCCAGCAGCCCGCCAAGGGCGCGGTGACGAAAGAGGAGCAGAACGGTCGGAACGACCCGCCGCTGGGGTACCAGCCGGTCGATCTGCGGAACTTCGACAGCGAGCTGGGGACCGAAACAGAACTCGAGACACTGATCGACACTGCACACGACAACGGTGTCGAGGTGTATCTGGACACAGTCATGAACCACATGGCGGCCGAGCCTGACGACACGTTCCCGTATTTCTCCTCGCGAGACTTCCACAACGAGGGCGGGATCGAAGACTGGGCCTACCAGTTTGATCCGCGTGACGACCGCTGTTATGAGAACGGGTCCCCGAAGGACCCGGACAAGATCGAATGTGATCCGGATATGGTCGAGGACGGCGACCTGCTCGGACTGAAGGATCTCGACCAGAATAAGCAGTATGTCCGGGACCAATTGAAGCGGTACATGGAGGACATCGCTGCGCTCGGTGCCGACGGCTACCGTTTCGACGCCGTCAAGCACATCCCGGAGTCTTTCTTTGCGAATTACGCCAACCAGTGGGCGGAGAACCTGGACATGTTCCGGGTTGGTGAGGTACTCAGCGGTTCGACTGACTACGTCTCCGGGTACGTGAACGCCGGCCCGGGTATGCACGCCTTCGATTACCCGCTGTATTTCGTGCTGCAGGGAGTCTTCGATCACGGCGATATGAGCCGACTCGAAGGGGCGGGATTGGTCGCCCAGAATCCGTGGCGAGCGATGCCCTTCGTCGAAAACCACGACCAAGACGGACCCACTCAGTACGAACTGGCCCACGCATTCGTGTTGACTATCGAGGGGTACCCGGTCGTTTACAACCGCTACCCCGACTGGATTCTGGAAAACGACGCCATCACCAACATGGTCTGGGTAAAGTCGAATCTCGCTGGCGGGGAGACACTCTGGCGATATACCGACACCGATCTGGCCGTCTACGAACGCGAGAGCAACCTACTCGTGGGACTCAACAACAGCAGCTACGACCGGACCAAGACGGTCGAGACGTCCTGGTCCCGACAGGATCTCAAAGATTACGCCGGCAATGGCGACCCGGTTACGACCAACTCCGACGGTACGGCCCAGATCACGGTCCCATCGGAAGGATGGGTCTTCTACGCGACGCCGGGACAGTAACGACGGCACTGGTGTGGCAGCGACATCGTGATACACCGGATCAAGCTTCCGACCGCCAAAGCATATTCGTGTTCCTCACCAGCAACACCGGTTCACTGACCGACTTGGCAGTGGCATCGAGGGGAGTGAACTACCCTACTCGCTCACGGCTGACGCCGTTCGCTCCTTGAGGGTAGGGGCTTAGCGCCTATATCCAGCTAAGGCCGATGGCGTCCGGAAAGACACCACGAGGACCCGGACGTTCGAGTGGAGGACGCGCCCCAGCCCCGCGACTGATCCGCTCGAGAGATAGGTCACGGATTCGAGCGCGATGCTTGTGTTCCAGGGGATGTCCGCTCGCGGTCGAGTCGACGGCGAAACTCCGTGCGCCTGGGTTGGCCACGAGGTTCTGGCACAGACCGAGATGCATCTGTGAGTCCCAGAATACGTGCGCCTAGATCTACTTCAGGGAGCCTCCTGAATCTCTAGTTCGCCCTCGTCTGGTTCGGCGAGGAAGTAGACGTGGCTAAACTCGCTGTCGGCGTCCTCGCTCGTCCCGTGCCAGTGTTCTTCGCCGGGTTCGAAGACGACGAGGTCTCCCGCTGACACTTCCCGTTCTTCCTCGCGGTTGCCGACCATCCCGATACCGCCGGTAATATACAAGATCTGGACGCCGGCGTGGGCGTGAAACTTGGTGCGCTCGCCCGGCTGGAACGTCACTTCTGCGGCGCTGACGGTCGTCCCGTCAAAGGCACTCTCGACGCCGCCAGTGATCAGCGGCGAGCCGACCTGCACTGGGTGGTCCGATTCTTCCCTGTCCGCGGACGGAACGTTGGTAACGTCCATAATTCGGTTCTAATTGAGAACAGTCAGTTGCTTGAGTCCGATGCTATCTTGAAAGGCCATTTAAATACTGACGCTGTGTTCAGACGCAGTCCCCCAATAGAAGAGGGCAACTCCGACGACAGTGATAACGCTCAGACTGACAAGCGGGGCGGTGTAGCTGCCTGTGATCCTGCGTAGCGCGCTAACGGCGAGCGGTGCGAGGAAGGCCGACCCTGCGATCGCGGTGTTGAGGAGTCCGACAGTCGCGGTCGCGTTCTCGGTCCCAAAGCGCCCGAGGACTATCGGCGACCAGAGAGCAGCGAGCGTCCCGTTGCCGATTCCAAACCCTACAAGAACGACGTAGAGTGACAGTCGCGACCCGATAGCAGGGAGCACGACGACGCTGGCGGCAGCAAGAATGACACACGATGCGAACACGTCACGCTGGCCGACGCGGTCGCCGATGAATCCCCCGCCGACGCGGGCGACGATGCTGACGCCGCCGACGATGCCGAATGCGCCCGCGGCGACGGTAGTATCGATGCCGTTCGCGGTGAGGATATCGACGAGTTGCGAGGAGAGAACGTAGTACCAGGCCCAGAGGAGGGCGTACCCGGTCGCGGCGACGAGAAATTGCCGGTCGCCGACGCGCCAGCGAAGCCACGCGAGGTCGACGTCGGGGGCGTCAGTCGATCCGCCCGGCGGGCGCCGGTAGACGACACTCGACGCGAAGACCACGAGTGCGGCCGCCCCAGTGACAGCGGCGAAGGCGAGGCGGAAGTCTACGCGGTCGAACAGCCAGAGCCACACGAACGGAAAGGTTAGTACGCCGAGTCCGTTGCCGGTCAGCGTGAGGCCCATCGCGCTCCCCTCGTACGCGTCGAACCACTGCGGAACGAGCGAGACGACGACGATGAACGCGGTGCCGGCTGTCATCCCGAGGAGTGCGAACACGACAAGGACGCCGACGTACGAGTCGACGACTTGAAAACCAGCGGCGACGGCCACCAGCCCGACGCCGGCCGCCGCGACGACCGGTCGGAGTGGGAGCCTCGCCGCGACAACGCCGAAGATACCACCCGAGATCAAGAACACAGCGGTCGTGATCGAGAACACCGACGACGTCTGCAACCCGGAAAGGCCAAACGCTGCGGAGAGTCGACTCGCGTAGACGGTGAACGTGAAGAGCGTCCCCCAGATGGTGGTGAGCATACAGACGCCCAATGCGACCAGCAGCCAGCCCTGTGCAGAGTCAAGTGCTTCCTCGCGTGCCGTGGGTCCCTCAGTTCGTGTCATCGTCCGTTCTTCGAAATTCCCCTACGCGTCGTCGTACGCCATCGATGTCGAGAGGTCACGGTAGGCGTCGATTTGCTCCTGGAGTTCGGCGACTTTCTCCTCGGCGAGTTCGATCGCATCTTCACCGGCGACAAACCGGCGGGGCGGGTCGTCCTCGGCGGCAATCTCGACCAGCGCGTCGGCGAGTTTGGCCGGGTCGTTTGGCTGCTGGCCGCCTTGATCTTTCCACCACCCGATTTGCTCCGCGCGTCGCTCGTCGTAGTCCTCGATGGTGGGGTCGGTGAATGGCATCGATTCCTCGGACGTGAGGGTCGTGCGGAAAAACCCTGGATTGACGATCGTCGTGTCAATTCCGAACGGTTCGATCTCGTCGTGCAGTGCGTCCATCCACCCCTCGAGACCGAATTTCGATGTGGCGTAAGCTGAACTGAACCCGAACCCGAGGAGCCCCGCGCCCGACGAAATGGAGATGACGTGTCCAGACTGCTGGTCGCGCATCACCGGGAGGACCGCACGGGTGACGTACATCGCCCCGAAGAGATTCACCTCCAGTTGGTGTTTGATCTCCTCGATCTCCATCTCCTCGAAAAAGCCCTTGTAGGAGATGCCGGCGTTGTTGACCAGTACGTCGATTCGGCCGAACCGGTCCACAGCTGACTGCGTTGCCGACTCGGCGTCGGCAGGCTCCGTAACGTCCAACTCAGCTACCAACAGGCTCTCAGACTCGCCGACGGCCTCGGCCACGGCATCGGTGTCCCTGCCGGTGGCCACGACAGCGTGTCCCGCGGCCAGGGCGGCCGTGGCGAATTCGAGACCCATACCACGGCTCGCACCGGTGATGAACCAGACCTGTCCGTCGGACTCAAGCGTCGATGACATCACCCGAATGGAGTGTCCTGCACTGAATAGGACTGATCCTATCAGGAAAGGGTGTTTAAGTTGCCTTGATTCCAGTTCCGTGTGCTATCTGGGGCATTGTACGTCGGTCGCTCGCCGAGACGCTATTCATCGGGTTTCACCATGACTTTCAGTACCTCGCGCTCGTCCATCGCCTCGTAACCCTCTGGCACGCCGTCGAAAACGATTGCCGCGCACCATGCCTTTAGGGTTGTTCGGTACCATGACACATACATGCACGTGCTTGTCACCGGCGGCGACGGCTTCATCGGACGGTACCTCTGTACGGAACTCGACGAGCGGGGCCATAACGTGACAGCGCTCTCGCGGGATCCCGACCCGAGCGTCCTGGCCAAAGGTGTCGGGACCGTCTCCGGCGACGTGACCGATCCGGCCACGCTCGATGGGACTTTCGAAGGCATCGACGCCGTCGTCAACCTGGTTGCCCTCTCGCCGTTGTTCGTCCCGAGGGGCGGCAACGAGATGCACGAGCGAATCCACCTCGGCGGCACGGAAAATGTCGTCGCGGCGGCCGAGGCGGCTGGCGTCGAGCGCCTCGTCCAGGTGAGTGCGCTCGGCGCGGACCCTGAGGGGGCGACTCACTATATCCGTGCGAAAGGGCGGGCCGAGGAGGTCGTCCGCGAGTCGGACCTGGAGTGGGTGATCGTCCGGCCATCGGTGGTCTTCGGCGAAGGCGGGGAGTTCGTCGGTTTCACGAAGAAACTGACGCCCCCGCTGGTCGCACCACTCCCGGGCGGCGGGAAGACCCGTTTCCAGCCCATCTGGGTAAAGAACCTCGCGCCGATTCTCGCCGACTGCGCCACGGAAGACGACCGGACAGGCGAAACCTACGAACTCGGCGGCCCCGAGAAGCTGACACTCAGGGAGATCGCCAAGCTCGTTCGTGGGCGCGTCGCGGTCGTGCCCGTTCCGATGGCTCTGGCCGGCGTCGGCCTCTCGATCGGGGGCGCGATCCCGGGGTTCCCGATGGGGAGAGACCAGTACCGCTCGCTGCGTTTCGACAACACCACCAGTGACAACGACGTGGCGGCCTTCGGGGTCGATCCCGGCGAAATGCTGACGCTCGCGGCGTATCTCGGTCCCAAGTGACGCCCCGAGCGGGTCCAGGAGCAGTCACCTGCCGGAGCGGTCCTGGGCCCGCGAAACTACTCAGCGGGCAGAGTGGTCGTCCGGGTCCAGGAGCAGTCACCAGCCAGAGCGGTCCTGGGCCGCCGGAATCCGTCAGAGCTATCCGTCGGATGCACCCACCGGGGAGTATGTCCTCGATCCCGCGTCAACTCTGGACATACCGGCGCGAGCGGCCGGTTTTCGTGATCGTCTCGGTCGTGACGATCGTGACGTTGCTGGGATGGCTCCCCGTCGAACACCACCTCAGGGAGATGGGGATGGGATTGCCGTACACCTTCAACGACTTCAGCGCGTACACCGAAGCGCTGAACCGCTGGCTCGAAGGAACGCAGATGTACGTCCCCCAGGACAACGGCGGCTACTTCGGCGAATATCTCTATCCGCCGGTGACGGTGTTGGCCTTCTACCCCTTCAAGACGACAGGGTTCGACACCGGGGCGGTGCTGTTCGGGTTCACTGCGATCGTCCTGCTGTGGCTCGGTCTCGAAGCCACGATACGGACGCTGGGCTACCGATTGCGGATCTGGGAGCGGCTCGGGGTACTGGTGATGCTGTTCAGCTTCCAGCCGGTGATCCGCAACTTCCGGTGGGCCCAGACTGCAACCCTGCTCACCGCCTTGCTCGCCTTTGCGTTCTACTTTCAGGAGCGTGCCGAGAGCAAAACGTCAGCGTACGGCGACGGCGAGGTGAGCGAACGGACCCGATCGCTGTACCGGTACGCCAGCGGCGCGTTTACGACGCTCGGAAGCAGTTTCAAGTTGTTCTACGCCACGTCGGGCGCCCATCTGCTTCGGGATCGCAAGCGCTTCGCCGGCGCGATGGCGGCCGCAGCCGGGTTGTTGGTCGTTTCGCTGGCCGTCTTTGGCGTCGAGACCAACCTGCAGTACCTCGATGTCCTCACCTGGGGGAAAGGCTGGGGCGAGAACAAGGCGATGTACGCCTGGGACACCGCCGCGGCCTACCGTCCGATGCACGCCTTCGGTAGTCTGGGGCTCTATCTCAAGATACTCGGCATCCTCACGGTCATCGGGCTGACGTTGGCTACACGGACCAGCGACTCCCGGATGGCACGCCACGTGACGTTCGCGCTGGGGGTCGCCGTCGTCCCGCTGTTCGCGCCGAAGGCAGACAGCCACGACCTCGTCGTGCTGGTGGTACCCGCCGTGATCCTCCTCGCGTACGAACTCGATCGTCCGGACGGATACGCCTGGATGCCGGTGCTGTCAGTGTTGCTCGTCCACGTCCACCGATACGTGATCGTGTTTCTCACCCAGCCGGAGGGGAACTTCCCCGGCGCGGCGCTGTTGTACGACTTCGGGCCGTATCTCCAGCCGGGCATGTGGGGAACGTTCCTCCTGGTGGGTCTGGCGGGCTACCGCGTCGCCGAACACGCGGCGCTGCCCGGTCCGGAGACGATCCGTGACTGGTTCGACCGGTAGCACGTCTCCAGGGACCGTTCTCTCCCGACGGGACCGACGAATCAGTAGCCGGTGTAAACAGCCTCGGGCGCGATGGCCCGAGGCTTTTAGACACGCAGCCGGCGGATTCGCCACTATCCGTTATGATCGCCGGGAATTGCGGACAGGGGAAGAGTTACACGACCGAATATCGCTGGCAAAAAGCTTATACCCGCTTTCCGACTGTTTTCAGGTCGAGACTTACCAAATATGAAACTCGCGATGATCGGCTTCGGGCAGGCCGGCGGGAAGATCGTCGACAAGTTCCTGGAGTACGACGAACGGACCGACAGCGGGATCGTCCGCTCGGCCGTCGCAGTCAACACTGCCAAAGCGGACCTGCTCGGGCTCGAACGCGTGCCGGAAAAGAACCGTGTACTGATCGGCCAGGCCCGGGTGAAGGGCCACGGTGTCGGCGCCGACAACGAACTCGGCGCGGAGATCGCCGAGGAGGACATCGACGAGATCCAGGGGGCGATCGACAACATCCCTGTCCACGAGGTCGACGCGTTCCTCATCGTCGCCGGGCTCGGTGGTGGGACCGGCTCCGGTGGCTCGCCCGTCCTGGCGAAGCACCTCAAACGGATCTACACCGAGCCGGTCTACGGGCTCGGGATCCTGCCCGGGAGCGACGAGGGAGGAATCTACACGCTCAACGCCGCTCGCTCGTTCCAGACCTTCGTCCGCGAGGTGGACAATCTCCTCGTCTTCGACAACGACGCCTGGCGACAGACCGGCGAGTCCATGGAAGGCGGCTACGCCGAAATCAACGACGAGATCGTCAAGCGTTTCGGCATCCTCTTTGGCGCCGGCGAGGTCGAGAAGCACGGCGAAGTCGCCGAGAGCGTCGTCGACTCCAGCGAGATCATCAACACGCTCGATGGAGGCGGCGTCTCGACGGTCGGGTACGCAGCCGAGGAGGTCGATCTCGAAGGATCGGGCGGCGGTCTCCTCTCGCGGTTCCGCGGCGGCGACGGGGGCGACGACGGCCTCGAAACGGCCAACACGACCAATCGCATCACCTCATTGGTCCGGAAGGCAGCACTGGGCCGGCTGACGTTGCCGTGTGAGATCGAAGGGGCCGAACGCGTCCTGCTGGTGATCAGTGGTCCGCCACGGGAACTCAATCGGAAAGGCATCGAACGTGGTCGCAAATGGCTGGAGGAGCAGACCGGAAGCATGGAAGTCCGGGGCGGGGACTACCCCGTCAGCGACTCCAAGTACGTCGCCGCTTCGATCCTCGTGTCGGGCGTCCACAACGTCCCCCGTGTCAAGGAGCTCCAACAGGTCGCCATCGAGGCCCAGGACAACATCGACGACCTCCGGAGCGAAAGCGAAGAGAACTTAGCGGAGTTGGTGGAAGATGAAGAGGATGAGTTGGATCCGCTCTTCTAAGGGGATCACCCTACTGGCGGTACTGGCGCTGACGCTCGTGGCGGTCGGGACCGGTGCAGCGGTCACGGTCGACACGAACGCGCCGTCGGAAGCACAGGCAGGCGAAGTGACCTCGGTCACGATCACGATCTCGGACGTCTACGAGGATGCCGATCAGTGGACGCTGACCGGCTCGACGGGCCTCGTCGATGTCCAGGGGTGGGAAGTGACAAAGGTCACGCCGAGCGGGGAAGGCGGGACGAGCACGTTCGACGGCGAAACCTTCGAGGTCCCGATCGAAGCCGGGGAGAACCTCGATCACGTCAACGTCACTGTCACCGGGACCGTCCCGCAGGTCCAGGCGTTCTCCTACGATCCGCCCCAGAGCTTCGAGGCTGTGACGCTCACGCGGGAAGGTGGCGGACAGGTCGAAGAGATCGAAACCGTCTCTATCCACCACTACACGCCCGACAGCAAAGACGCCCGGGGAGTGATCGAAGAAGCCGAGGCCGCCGTCAACGATTCCGACAGTCAAGACGCCCGAAACCGATTGAACACTGCGATCTCCGCGTTCGAGGACGGGAGCTTCGACACGGCACGGACGGCCGCCGCGGACGCACAGGACACGGCCGAATCCGCCGAGTCCTCCGCCCAGACGATGCAATACGTCCTCTACGGCGTCGGGGCCATCGTCGTGCTGGCGTTGATCGGCGGCGGGATCTACTACTACCGCTCCCAGCAGGACGACTACGACAAGCTACGCTGACTCTCCAGAATGCGGATTTTCGTCCCGTTCGATGCGAGTGAGTCCAAGACGCGACTCGATCCCGTTCTCGCACCCGACGAGCGTATGGATTTCGCCCGGGCGATGTTGGCGGATGTGCTCGCGGCGATCGAAGGTACCGGGGGCGACCCGACTGTCGTGGCCACCGAACCGATCGACATGCAGGTGCCGGTAACCGTCGACGAACGGCCGCTCGATGACGCCGTGAACGATCGCCTCGCGGACGCAGTCGTCCCAACAGCCGTCATCATGTCCGACCTGCCGCTGGTCACGCCCGAAACGATAGATCGACTGTTCAGTGTCGACGGCGAGGTCGTCCTCGCCCCGGGACGGGGCGGCGGGACGAACGCGCTCGTGACCCGACACCCCGACTTCCGTGTCGACTACCACGACGCTTCGATCCGGGATCACCGGGCGATCGCAACGAAGATCGGAGTGGACCCGATCGAGGTTGATTCCTACCGGCTGGGGACCGACATCGACGAGCCAGAGGATCTCGCCGAAGTGCTATTACACAGTGAGGGACAGGCCAGCAGGTGGCTCCGCGAGCGTGGTTTTGAAATTGCCATCGAACCGGGACGAGTTGGCATCAAACGCTGAGCGGTCGATGACGTCTCGTGTCGTTTCGACTTCGTCACTGCCGCCGTCAGAACGTTTTTGTCCGGGCTGTCCCGATTTCGGGGCGTGATTCCCGGGGCCCAGGAGTACGACGTCGACATCGAAATCGATCCCGCCGAGCGTGAGCGATTGCTGTCCGTCACGCCGGAGGACGTCTCGGGGCCATCGGAGCTATCCTTCGCCCGGAACGTTTTCGTGCCACTGACGACCGCCTGCCGGTACACCTGTACGTACTGCACCTACTACGACCCGCCGGGGCAGGCGTCGCTGTTGAGTCCCGAGGAAGTCAGAGAGATCTGTCGAGAGGGAGCCGACGCTGGCTGTACCGAAGCGCTGTTGACCTTCGGTGACGATCCGGACGACCGCTACGACGCGGTCCACGCGCAACTCGCCGAGTGGGGCCACGACTCGATCCACACCTATCTGCGGGAAGCCTGCGAGATCGCCTTAGAGGAGGGACTGCTTCCGCACGCCAACCCGGGCGATCAGACCCACGAACAGATGGCCGCGGTGGCGGACGTCAACGCCAGCATGGGCGTGATGCTGGAGACGACTGCCGACGTCCGCGCCCATTCGGGTTCCCGCCGGAAAGAGCCAGCCCAGCGACTGGCGACGATCAGGACGGCCGGCGAACTCGGCGTCCCCTTCACGACGGGCATCCTCGTCGGAATCGGCGAGGACTGGCAAGACCGTGCCGAAAGCCTGCTCGCGATACGGGCACTGCACGAGCGATACGGCCACGTCCAGGAAGTGATCGTCCAGCCGGTCTCGCCGAACGAACGCTGGGACCGGGAGCCGCCGAGTCTCGAAACGATGCGCCGGACGGTGGCGATGGCGCGGGCGGGACTACCCGAGGAGATCGCGGTGCAGGTGCCGCCGAACCTCGCTCGAACCCGCGAGTTGCTTGACTGCGGCGTCGACGATCTCGGCGGCGTCTCACCGGTCACCGACGACCACGTCAACCCCGACTACGCCTGGCCGGCCCTCGATGAACTTCGAGCGATCGCCGACGAGGCAGGGGTCCCGCTGCGGGAGCGCCTTCCAGTCTACGAGCGCTACGTCGAGGGGGGGTGGCTGGACGAGCCGGTTCTCGAAGCGATCAGGGCCAGGGACGCGGCCGGCGAGCGATTCCGGACGGTTCTCGGGGGATCGACAATCTGACGGACGACGGCGGGGAGACATAACGACTTTGCCGCACTCGGCCCAACTGCGAGTATGACCGACGAGCCAGGGCTCACTCGGCGACCGCGTCGACTTCGGACGGACGGCGTTCGACCGCTGGTCCGGGAGACGACCCTCGCGGCGAGTGACCTGATCGCACCGGTGTTCGTCGATGCGACGACCGACGAACGGGTGCCGATCGAGACGATGCCCGGCCACGAGCGCGTCCCAGTCACGCAGGCTGCCGAACGCGTCGCGGAGATCCGCGAGACCGGCGTCGAGGCCGTCATCGTCTTCGGGATCCCCGAATCGAAGGACAGCGAAGGATCGCAAGCCTGGGCCGACGACGGCGTCGTCCAGGAGGCCGTCCGGGGGATCACGGCCGAGACCGACGCCTACGTCATTACTGACGTCTGCATGTGTGAGTACACCGAGCACGGCCACTGTGGACTCATCGAATCAAGCGCACGGGAAGACCCGACGCTGACAGTCCGCAACGACGAGACGCTCTCGGCGCTCGCCCGGATCGCCGTCTCTCATGCCAAAGCGGGCGCGGACATGGTCGCCCCATCGGCGATGATGGACGGCATGGTCGGGGCGATCCGCGAAGGGTTAGACGACGCGGGTCACACCGACGTCCCCATCATGAGTTATGCCGCCAAGTACGAGTCGGCCTTCTACGGCCCCTTCCGGGACGCCGCCGACGGCGCGCCCACCTTCGGCGACCGGCGACACTACCAGATGGACCCCGGAAACGCACGCGAGGCCATGCGCGAGGTCGAACTTGACGTCGAGGAGGGGGCCGACGTGCTGATGGTCAAACCCGCGTTACCCTATCTCGACATCGTCCGTGACGTCCGCGAACGCTTCGATCACCCCGTCGCCGCGTACAACGTCAGCGGGGAGTACGCAATGTTGCACGCCGCCGCGGAGCAGGGATGGCTCGACCTCGAGGAGACCGCCTACGAGTCGCTGCTGTCTGTCAAGCGTGCGGGCGCGGATCTGATTGTGACGTACTTCGCCGAGGATCTTGCCGAGCGGCTGTAGCGTGGACGCGTTGGCAGGGCGGCTGTAGCGTGGACGCGTTGGCAGGGCGGCTGTAGCGTTGACGCGTCGTCGGACTCACCACCACTGTCGTTTTGCCCGGGGTTTATGCACGCCGACACCGCAGGTGGCTCCGTATGTCGGCAGCCACCGACCTCGAAATGGTGATGGCGATCGTCCGGCCGGAGAAACTCAGCGACGTCAAGGCCGCCCTCGCGGAAGCGGGCGCGCCCTCCCTGACGGTGACCCAGGTCTCCGGACGGGGCTCCCAGCCGGCGAAGACGGGCCAGTGGCGCGGCGAGGAGTACGTCGTCGACCTCCATCAGAAGATCAAGGTCGAGTGCGTCGTCGAGGCTGATCGGACCGAGACCGTCGCCCAGGCGATCCGCGAGGGGGCGAACACCGGCGAGAAGGGCGACGGCAAGATCTTCGTGTTGCCCGTCAGCGACGCTATGCAGGTCCGTACCGGTGATCGCGGGACCGACGCACTCTGAACGCTGGCAGTTTTCTCGTCGATCGAAGCGCGCGCGACGCCAATCCCATCGTTCGTCGCTCGACACCGTTCGATACCGTTGATGATCGTCCAGTTCCCCGAGCACCTATTCGAGAACGCTGGACGAACGATGACCTTATATCCTTAATATACTACCCAATATTGGACGTTTATCCTATAATAGACTGGAAATAAAGGTGTGTCGACCCCAGGAATTATATACCACCCTTTCATGGAGTGGAACCGAGATGGCAACTACGAACGTGGCCGAATACGGCGGAAAAGTACACGAAATATCAGAAATAGCCGCAAACGCTGGAACGGGGGTGTCGTAGATGGCTGTCGGCGGGGAAGTCGCCAGCGGTATCAACATGGTGTGGGCGCTGACGGTGGCGTTCCTCATCTTCTTCATGCAACCCGGGTTCGCACTGCTGGAGGCCGGCCAGGTCCGCGCGAAGAACGTCGGGAACGTCCTGATGAAGAACATGACCGACTGGACGCTCGGCGTGATCGCGTACTTCCTGATCGGGTACGGGCTCGCCGGGATCGTCGGCCCGGCGACCAGTGGCGGGGGCATCGACATCGGTGCTGCCTTCGCCTACTGGGGCAGTCCCGGCGGCTGGGTCACCTGGCTCGTCGGTGCGGTCTTCGCGATGACGGCGGCGACGATCGTCTCCGGGGCTGTCGCCGAGCGGATGAACTTCGGCGCGTACGTCTTCGTCGCCGCGGTGATGACCGCCGTGATCTACCCCGTCAGTGAAGGGATAACGTGGTGGGGCGGTCTGCTGGCGTCCGGTGGTTTCATTGGCCAGGCGATCGGCGTCGGCTACCTCGACTTCGCCGGTGCGACCGTCGTCCACATGCTCGGCGGTATTGCCGGGCTCGTCGGCGCGTACATGGTCGGTCCGCGGAAGGGTCGCTACGACGAGAACGGTAACAGCCAGCCGATCCCCGGCCACTCGATGCTGTTGGCCGTCCTGGGAACGCTGATCCTGGCCTTCGGCTGGTACGGGTTCAACGTCGGGACGTCGTCGATCTTTACGAGCAGCGGGGAGTTCCTCGGCGAGCAACTCGGCCGCGTCGCGTTGAACACGACGCTCGGGATGGGTGCCGGTGCGGTGATGGCGATGGTCGTCTCCAACGCCTGGCAGGGCAAGCCGGACCCGCTCTGGACCGCAAACGGCCTGCTGGCCGGGTTAGTCGCCGTGACGGGTGCCGTCCCGCACGTCACCTGGTGGGGCGGGATGATCCTCGGCGGGCTGGCCGGGGCGCTGGTCCTGCCAGCCTTCCGGTTCACCGTCGACACGCTCGGCATCGACGACGTCTGTGGCGTCTTCGCGGTCCACGGCGTCGCCGGCGCGGTCGGGACTGCACTGATCCCCGTCTTCTCGACGGCCGGATTCTCGGGCACCCAGCTCGCGATGCAGATCGTCGGCGTCGTCGTCATCGCCCTCTGGGCGATCGTCGCCACGGCGATCACCTTCGGGATCGCGGACGCTCTGTTCGGGCTTCGCGTCACCGACCAGGAGGAGGACATCGGCCTCGACGAAGGCGAACACGGCGTCACGGTCTACCCCGAATTCGTCGGCGGCGAACCCGGCTCGCCGGGGACCGGTCCGGCCGTCAGCCCCGACGGCGGGGAGGTCCGGACGGACGGCGGTCACTCGCCCAACGGGGGTGAAAACGAATGAGTGACGACGAGATCAAACTGGTCATGGCGATGATCCGGCCCGATCGCCTGGGTGCAGTCAAGCAGGCTCTCGCGGAGGTCGGCGCCCCCTCCCTGACGGTGACGCAAGTCTCCGGGCGGGGATCCCAGGCCGCAAAGAAGGGCCAATGGCGCGGCGAAGAGTACGTCGTCGACCTGCTACAGAAGGTCAAAATCGAGTGCGTCGTGGCGGAGGTCCCCGCCGAGGACGTCGTCGAGGCGATCCGGGAGGCGGCCCACACCGGCGAGAAGGGCGACGGCAAGATCTTCGTCCTGCCCGTCGAGGACGCCATCCAGGTCCGTACCGGAGAGAGCGGGCCCGAAGCAGTCTGAGAACACGGAGACGGCATGGACCTAGACGACACCGATCGCGCGCTCGTCGATGCCCTCCTCGAGGACGGCCGTGCCTCGATCCGCGAGATCGCCGGTACGGTCGGTGTCGCCGTCGAGACGGCCGAACGGCGGATCGAAACTCTCGAGGACGCCGGCGTCATCGAGGGCTACACTGCCCGGGTCGATTACGACGCGCTCGGGTACGACGTGACTGCCGTCGTTCGGTTACACGTCGGCGGATCGACCGAAGCCGTGGCCGAGACGCTCGGGGAATACGCCTGGGTCCGCTCGGCCTACGAGGTGACCGGCGAGGACGACTTCGTCCTGGTCGGGCGGTTCCGCGACACCGACGACATGCACGAGCACGTCGCCGAACTGCTGACCGAACCGGCGGTTCGATCAGTCACCGTCGACGTGGTACTTGACACCGTCCGGACATGCGAACCGTTGCGGATCGAGACCACTGACGACTGAGCCGCGCGCGGTCCCCCCGCGATCACCCCTCTTTCTGTCCCAAACTGGCGTACGAACGTCCAGTTCTGTCGCCCAAATCCTGCCTCACACCGGACGATGAATGTCCTTATATGCATAATATTGTTCTCCATTTTGGACATACATCAACCCTAGAATCCTAATTTGTGACGTATTAAACCAAACCTATTTGTATTCCAATGCCCCACCCGTCGACCCGTGATGAATGCAATGGACGTGGCAGCTGAGGATAGAAAGGTGGACAAATACGCACCGAATTTGATCCCCATCGAACGGGGGTGTTGCTGACGTGGCCGTCGATCCGTCAGTGCTGACAGAGGGAGTGAACAACCTCTGGATCCTCGTCGTGACGTTCCTGATTTTCTTCATGCACGCCGGTTTTGCGATGCTGGAGGCTGGCCAGGTCAGGGCCAAAAACGTCGCCAACCAGTTGACGAAGAACCTGTTGACCTGGAGTGTCGGAGTATCGCTTTTCTTCCTCGTCGGATTCGGGGTTTCGAATCTGGTCGCGGGCCTGGGCTTTACGCCCGCGTTCGAACTCGCGCCGACCGATTGGATCGACTGGCTGTTCGGGGCCGTCTTCGCGATGACGGCGGCGACGATCGTCTCCGGGGCCGTTGCCGGCCGGGCGAAGCTCCGTGCGTACGTCACCTACACGATCGTTCTCGCGGCGGTCATCTACCCCGTCGTGATCGGGTTCACCTGGACTGCCGAGACGGGACTGGTCGCCTCGATCACCGGAATGGTGCTCGGAACCGAAGTCGTCTTTCAGGACTTCGCCGGCGGGATGATCGTCCACGGGATGGGTGGGATCGCCGGGCTGACAGCAGCCTGGATCCTCGGTCCCCGTCTCGGGCGCTTCGACGACGACTCGGTCACTGTCATTCCGGGGCACTCGATCACGTTCGCCGTCCTGGGCACGCTCATGCTTGCTTTCGGCTGGTACGGGTTCAACGTCGGCACGCAGTTCGAAATTCTCGTCACGCAGGGTGACGGGATCGCGTTCATGGGCGACGCACTCGGGCGGGTCGCGATGGCGACGACCCTCTCGATGGCCGCCGGAGCGATGGGGGCTGGCCTCGTCGCCTGGCTGAAGACCGGCAAGGTCGACACGCTGTACGTCGCCAACGGCCTGCTGGCCGGCCTCGTCGGGATCACGGCGATCCCGAACACGACAGCCTGGTGGGGCGCGTTCCTCGTCGGCGGGCTGGCCGGCGCGCAACTGCCGGTCGTGTTCACGTTCGTCGAGAAGCGCCTCCACATCGACGACGTCTGTGCGGTCTTCCCCGTCCACGGCAGTGCCGGGATACTCGGGGCCTTGGCCTTTCCCTTCGTGGCCGCGCCGGGCGTACTCGCAGACCGCGGAGTCTCCGTCCTCGAGGCGTTCGTCGCCCAGCTACTCGGCGTCTCGATCATCGCCGCCTGGACGGTTCTGGCAACGGCACTCGTCTGGGGCGGGCTCCGTGCGATCGGCGAGGCCCGCGTCTCGGCCCCACACGAGCGCGACGGTCTGGACGCCTCCGAACACGGCGTCGAGACGTACCCCGAGTTCGGGGCCGGCGAGGAACCGACGGTGATGACCGACGGCGCTCCGCAGCTTCGCACCGACGGGAGTGGTCACGATGAATGACGACGGATCGTCGGACACTGCGACCGCTGACGACGCGGCGGACGATCCAGCTACGGACGACTCGACGACGGGCGAACGCGACATCGAACTCGTGATGGCTATCGTCCGTCCGGAGAAACTCGGGGACGTCAAGACCGTACTGGCGGAGGTCGGTGCTCCCTCCCTGACGGTGACGCAGGTTTCGGGTCGCGGCTCACAGGCCGCCAGGACGGGCCAGTGGCGCGGCGAGGAGTACGTGGTCGACCTCCACCAGAAAGTCAAAATCGAGTGCGTGGTCGCCGACGTTCCTAGCGAAGATGTCGTCGAGGCGATCCGGGAGGCAGCCCACACCGGCGAGAAAGGCGACGGAAAGATATTCGTGCTGCCGGTTGCCGACGCCGTCCAGGTTCGTACCGGCGAGCGCGGGGCCGACGCCGTCTGAGGTAGGACGGCAGCCCTCACTGAGGCCGGTATCGCAAGGCACTCCGACGTTGCGGGCAAAGATGAACCGATGAGTTCCTACCAGCCCGGGGCGTGCAATATCGGACCAGACCAGCGTCGTCGCCGTCTCGCCGTCGCGGTAGCGGCGTTCGCGCTGGCGACAGCCCAGGTCGTCGCGACAGTGCTGGGCTGGCTCCCGGATCCCGTCCTCGTCGGCGTATTCGTGCCGCTGGCGATCGGCTTCGAGTGGGGGCTACAGGCCCACACGGCCTTTTGCGTCCGGTTGGCGTTGTTGGGCCGCTACGACTTCCGCGGGGCCGGCGGCACGTCCGGCGAGATTGACGATCCGAACTACCGACGGGCCGACGACGTCCAGGCCGCCAAACTCGCCGTTGCGGGGGTCACGTTGAGTGCGTTGACGACCGCTGCCGTCGTGCTTGCGGTTTGATCGACGCCGAGACAGTTCCACTCACAGGCCGACGGCACGAACGGGTGCGCCATCGCCGTCGAGTTTGAGCGGAAACGCCTGGAGTTCGAATCGTTCGTCGACCGACCCCAGATTTCGAAGGTTCTCGAAGATCAGTTGTCCCGCCCCCAGAATCGCGTGATGGGACGGAAATCCGTCGGGATCGTCGTCACTGGCGCGGTCGCTCGGGGTCGGATCGGGATTGAGTGTGTCGACAGCGACTGCCAAATCCTGGTCGCTACACCACTCGGCGGCCGCCGGCGAGAGATAGGGATGATCGAGATACCGTTTCGTTCCCCAGTGTTCGTCCCAGTCGGTCCGAAAGGCCAGACAGTCCACGTCGGGACCGACCGACGGCACGCAGTCGGGTGAGATCGCCTCGCGGGCGTCAAACTCACGACAGTCGACGACCCGAGCCGTCCGGACGAACGATTCGAGATCGAACGCCCCCAGCGTTCGACCGCCAGGGACGATATGGGCGGGGGCGTCGACGTGAGTTCCAGCGTGAGTGCCACAGATGAGTTTGGATTCGCGGTACCCGTCCTGGTCGTGGGTCGCAACCGGCTCGACGCTGACGGGCGGATCACCCGGATACGTCTGCATTCCGGTCTCGATCGGATGAGTGAGATCGTGCATACGAGAACGGCGGCGGCAAGGACAGTAAAGGCACGGGCGCTGATGAACTGTCGTCGTCCATTCGTCGTCAACTACTTTCCACTGCCGGCCGAACCGCCGCCCATGAACCACGATCGCTCCCGCGAACTGTACGATCGCGCGCTGTCGGTCGCCCCGGGCGGGGTCAACTCCTCGGTCCGGGCGATCCAACCGTACCCGTTCTTCGTCGAGCGCGGCGACGGCGGCCATGTCATCGACGCCGACGGCAACCGCTACCTGGACTTCGTGATGGGCTATGGACCCCTCTTATTGGGCCACGACCTGCCCGAACAGGTCCAGTCCGCGATCCAGCAGCGGGCCGCCGAGGGACCGATGTACGGCGCGCCCACCGAGGTCGAGGTCGAACTCGCGGAGTTCGTCGCGCGCCACGTCCCCAGCGTCGAGATGGTCCGCTTCGTCAATTCGGGGACTGAGGCAACTGTCTCGGCCGTCCGACTCGCCCGCGGCTATACAGGACGAGACAAGATCGTCATCATGCAGGGCTCCTATCACGGCGCCCAGGAGTCGACCCTCGTCGAGGGCGAAGGCTGTCACACTGCTCCGTCGAGCCCCGGCATCCCCGAGAGCTTCGCCGAGCACACGATAGCCGTGCCGTTCAACGACGAGGAATACGTCGAGGGCGTCTTCGAGAACCACGGCGACGAGATCGCCGCGGTCATGACCGAGCCGATCCTGGGCAATCACGGCATCGTCCACCCCGTCGAAGGCTATCACGAAACCCTTCGGGACCTCTGTGACGACTACGGCTCCCTCCTGATTTTCGACGAGGTGATCACCGGCTTCCGCGTCGGTGGCCCGCAGTGCGCCCAGGGCAAGTTCGGCATCGAGCCCGACGTGACCACCTTCGGAAAAATCGTCGGCGGCGGGTTCCCGGTCGGCGCGATCGGCGGGAAAAGCGAGATCGTAGAGTCGTTCACGCCCGCCGGGGAGGTCTTCCAGTCGGGGACCTTTTCGGGGCACCCGGTGACGATGGCCGCCGGCCTGGAGACGCTTCGCTACGCCGCCGAGAACGGCGTCTGGGAGCAGGTCAACGATCTGGGAGAGCAGATGCGCGAGGGACTGACCGACATCGTCGCGGATCGCGCCCCCGAGTACACCGTCGTCGGGTCGGACTCGATGTTCAAGGTGATCTTCACGCGGGACGGGGCAAGCGGCGAGAACCACTGCGGGTCGGGGTGTCGCCAGCGCGAATCGTGTCCGAGCTACGAGGCCTGCCCGAAGAACGGCGGGGACGTGGATCGGGCCGAGACCGAGCGCTGGGAGCGACTTTTCTGGCCCGCGATGAAAGAACAGGGCGTGTTCCTGACGCCGAACCAGTTCGAATCGCAGTTCGTCTCGGCAGCCCACACCGAGGAAGATATCGAGACGGCCCTGGACGCCTACAAAGAAGCGTTGTAGCGCGGCGTCAGCCTGAGGTGACGGTGCTCGTACCGAAGACACCGAACAGTGCTATTTGTCTCGAAATTTTGGGATCGAGCTGTGCAAGATGTAGAGGATAGAATCAGTAGCATACATTTTCGATGGTTGCTCTCTGTGTCGATTCATATCGCCCCCCTCCCCTATTCTCGAGCACCATGCGTAGAGACAGAGAGACGCGTGTATCGACCGCTGGCGAGAAACGCCAGCGCCCCGCCACCGATCACGCCGATGATTCGAACCATCCCGAGTATCCACGGCGGAAACTGCCGGTTGGACACTTTCTTTTCGAGCTCGAGTCGATAGAACGTCCCGCTCCGGTTGACGAGCCGCTGTTCTTCGTCGATGATCGGGTCAATGTCGTCGAACTCCGTGAACAGCCGGGTCGTCGAGGCGGTTCCGTTGCGGATCGCTCGCTTGCCGAGCGGTGGCACCTCATCGAACGGGAAAGCGTACGTACCCAGGACATGGTCCCGAGACACGGGGCCGAACGAGAGAACGAGCGTGCCGTCGTCGAGTGAGGCATTTGGTTTTGCATAGCCCTGGGCAAACCGGACGTAGTCGTAGCCGAAGTAGAGGCCGGTCTCGTCATCTTCGGGGACGACCTCCGTATCGGTATCGACGGCAAGTCGTCCGTCATATCCGACCTGGCGGGCCTGGACGCACTCGCGGTGGGTGATCGTTCGCGCACAGTCGAGGACTGCAAAGACCGGTAATTCGTTGTGTGCGTCTTCGACAGTTTCTATCTGTTCGGCCCGATAAGTGACTGCTTCCTCGCGGGGGACGCCGTTCGGGAAGAGGTACACCGGATTTACCACGAGCACCAGCCCCAGGGCGAACAAGAGGAGGTATCTATCGCGGGGAGCCATGCCTGCCAGTATGCCCATGGATTGGAAAAAAGTGGAGGCCGATTCACTCCGAGGGTGGTGGTATTTGATGTCAGAGCGGTATCGGCGCGGCCGTGAAAGGACAAGCACCGTCTCGTATTCCCTGTGACGGCCGACCGGTTTCCCGAGAAAGCAATACGCGTCCGTTCTTTGGGACTGAATTGGTTGTAATGACTCCGATCAACTCAATCGTGGTACAACTGTGATGAATTTGCGCCCTCGATCCTGCACGCCATCCAGCAACGATAACGATACTCTGATCGTTATTTCGCTCAGTGAGGGAAGGGCCAGTGACGATTGTGCAGCCCCCCACTCTGTCACTCCAAAACCCGCTCATGAGAGCGCTTCGACGACGTCACCGGCACTGAACAGTTTGAGATCGTCGCGTTCCTCAGCGGCTTCTTCGACTGCCGTGGTGAATCCACTCCGGGAAAAGAGCGCGTACGTCTCGACCCGATCGCCCCCGTCTTCGGGCGTCCATCGGAGTTCCTCGACGTGATCCTGAAGTTTCGAGAACGCGTCGTACCCGAGCGGAGTCTGCGTGAACTTGCACTCGCCGACGATCAGCGTCTGGCCCGTCGTGATGCCCACCACGTCGATTTCGTGAATGATCGTACTTTGAAGTATGATACTCTGAAGTATGATACTCTGAAGTATCATTATGAGCCAAGCGAATACCAGCGTCCTGAGCGACGGCCATCACCGCGATAGGCCGGTTCGTCGCCCTTTTTGCGCCCACCGTCCTACTCCCCGTAACTCGCATGGACCCGGAGGACAACCGCCGGAGTTGGGCCGAGCGCGACGGCGCTTACTCGCCGGAGTACTACGCCCACATCGGCGAGAACGAGGTGAGCGAGACGCTCGCGACCGTCATCGAGTACTACGCGCCAGAGGACGCGAGCATTCTGGAAATCGGGTGTGGCTCGGGTCGCCATCTCGCCCACCTCCTTGAGGCCGGCTACAAGGACCTCGCCGGGATCGACATCAACGACGACTCCTTCGAAGTGATGGCCGAGGAGTATCCGCGCCTCGCCGACACCGGAACCTTCCTCAGCGGTGCGATCGAGGACCACCTTCCGGAGTTTCCCGACGACGCTTACGACGTCGTCTACTCGGTCGAAACCCTCCAGCACGTCCACCCCGACGACGCGTGGGTCTTCGAGGAACTCGTTCGGATCACCGGCGATCTGCTGATCACCGCCGAGAATGAAGGGAATCGACCCAACCGAGGGCCGGACGCCGAAGAGGTCAGCTACGTCAATGACGACTTCCCGCTCTATCACCGCGACTGGAAATCCGTCTTCACGGATCTGGGATTGGCACAGCTTCTCGTCGAGCGGACGAACCGCGACACGATCCGGGTCTTCAGAGGTCCCGAGTAGTACGCTCCCGGACGCCGACGGAGCGATCTATCGAATCATCGTCAATAGCATCTTGAACCGTTCTTCAGCGGCGACTGCGTGGGGCGTGTCGGCGGGGAAGACGATCGATTCGCCTGCTTCCAGTTCGTAATCCGTCTCGTCGATCGTGACACGGGCGGTGCCGTCGAGTACCTGCAGAAGTGCCTCGTGGGGGGCGGTGTGTTCGCTGATCGTCTGGCCTTCGTCGCAGGCAAAGATCGTCAGCGTCGCGGCCTCCCGGTCCACCAGCGTCCGGCTGACGATTGCCCCGTCCTGATAGTCCAGCAGGTCTTCGAGTTCGAGTACCGATCCGGCGAGATCCGCGAGTTGATCGTCGGCCATAGATGTGAGCACTGTCGCCACCCGTTTGGACCTGTCGCCGAACGCGGACCCTTCGAGCAGGTGCGCAAACGGACGCCCGAGTACGGGATCGGTTTGAGCCCGGAACGTGACCGAGTGCCGACCGCTCAGTCCCGATCGCCGGCGCCGAGTGCGCTCTCGCCGACCGGCTCTCCACCTTCGAGCAGTTCCTGACCGTCCATGTAGGGGACGAGCGCCTCGGGGACCGTCACGGTGCCGTCGTCGTTCTGGTAGTACTCCAGGATCGCGACCATCACGCGCGGTAGCGCAAGCCCGGAGGCGTTCAACGTGTGGAGGTGTTCGGCGGATTCGTGGCGTTCGGGCCGATAACGCAGACCTGCCCGCCGGGCCTGGAAGTCCTCGAAATTCGACGCCGAAGAAACTTCCAGCCAGCGCCCGCCTGTCTCGGGGCCCTCCTCCATGTCGTCGCCCGGCGCCCAGACCTCGATGTCGTAGGTCTTCGCCGAGGCGAAGGTCAGATCACCGGTACAGAGATCCAGCACGCGGTAAGGCAGTCCGAGCCGCCTGAGCACCTCCTCGGCCTCGTCGAGTAGCTCCCCGAGTCGCTCGTCGCTGTCCTCGGGTTCGACGAAGTTGACCAGTTCGACCTTGTTGAACTGGTGGACGCGGACCATCCCGCGGGTCTCGGTGCCATGTTCCCCGGCTTCCTGGCGGAAGTTTGGAGTATAGGCCTGGTGTTTCAGCGGAAGGTCATCCGCGAGCAGGATTTCGTCGCGATACATGTTCGTTACCGGCACTTCCGCAGTCGGGCACAGCCAGAGGTCCTCGTCTTCGAGTTTGTAGGCGTCGTCGGCAAATTTCGGTAGCTGGCCCGTTCCGGTCATCGACTCACTGGAGACGGGGATCGGCGGGAACACTTCCGAGTATCCCTGTTCGCGGTGAATATCACGCATGAACTGGATGAGAGCGTGTTCCAGGCGAGCGGCATCGCCCTTCAAGAAGTAGAACCCGCCGCCCGAGACTTTCGCACCGCGTTCGAAATCCAGAATGTCGAGTTCCTCGCCAAGGTCGTAGTGGGGCGTGACATCATCCGGCAGGTCCCGCAGTTCGTCGAAGCCCCACCTCCGGACCTCGACGTTGTCGCGCTCGTCGTCGCCCTCGGGAACGCCGTCCTGTGGGATATTGGGGATCTCCAGCAGTCGCTCCTGTAACTGGCCTTCGAGTTCGTCGGCGCGTTCTTCTACCTCCTGAAGTTCCTCTTTTAGCTGCTGGGAGCGTTCGATGGCTTCCTGGGCGGCTTCCTCATCACCCTCCTGTTTTAGCTCGCCGATCTTCGAGGAGACTTCGTTGCGTTCGTGTCGCAGGTCATCCCCGCGGGCTTTGAGTTCGCGCCACTCCTCGTCGATCTTCAACATCTCGTCGAGATCGACATCCTCGACGCCGCGAGCATCGAGGGCCTCCCTGATTTCCTCGGGATGCTCGCGGACGTACTGGCGTGGTAACATGGACACGGCTTCTCGGTGGCGTCTCAAAACCGTATCGCTCTGGCGGCCAGCCTCTATCGACCCCAGCCTCGGCGATAAGCAATGCGGAAAACTGCCGCCAGAAACCCCGTCTATATCTTCACCTTGTAACGGGAAACACTTAAAGAACGCCGGCATCCTCGATCGGCCGCTCTATCGTCCGTCAAAATACTAACGTGAACTGGCGATAAGAACTGCTCGGAGAAAACCCGTCTATATCGGTACCTTGTAGCCAGAGATACTTAAAGCGAGAACGGCGACTCGAGTGAATCGTCGGACGCTCCCAGCGACGATCAGTCGTACTTCGGTTCGCGCTTCTCGGCACGGGAAAGCGCCGTCTCGACGACGTCCCGAACGTCGCCGTGGAAGACGCCGCCGTGGCCGCTGTACATGTCTTCGACGCTCGCGGGCATCCGATCGAGCAACCCCCGGACCGACTCGATGAGACGCTCCCGGGACTGGCCGGGGTTGTCCGTTCGGCCGAAGCTCCCGTACTCGAAGGCACCGTCGTCGTGGACGACCACGTCGCCCGAAAAGAGGGAGGTCTCGCTGACCAGCGAGACGTGGTCGTCGGCGTGGCCCGGCGTGTAGACGACCTCGAAGGACTCGTCGCCGATATCGACGGTGTCGCCGTCCTCAAGCGCGGCAGTCCGCCGAGGATGCTCGGCATAGGCGTACAGATCGGCGTCGAAGGCCTCGAGGACCGCACCGAGTTCCGCGACGTGATCGCCGTGCTGGTGAGTCAACACGACGGCGTCGAGTTCGTCGGTGCGCTCGCGGATCACGTCGACGACGCCTGACATGGCTCCCGCATCGACGAGTGTCGGGCGCTCACCGGTCGCCAGATAGGCGTTGGAAGTGAACGTCTCGGCCTCTTCGGTCACGTTGTGAACGTCCATACGACTGGATTGGGTCGAACGGCCTGTTGAGTCTGGCGGTGGGATTCGATGGCACGCATTCCGAGTTGCTACCACGGCACAAGGTGGTGCGTGTGATTTTTCACCACGAACGTCATAGGGACACACGACATGGGGTTCGGGAGTTACGACGAATCCGAACAGGACAAGCAAGATCTCGACGCTGATTTTGACGACGACGAAGGGGTCAACGCCGCCGAAAACACACACGATGGCGACGTGGAGTTCGAGTTTACCGCCTCGAACGACGAACTGATCGATAAGTTATCGGACATCAAGGAGAACACCTGACGTGGCTGGCGTGACCGTCGGCCGATTGCCGTCTTCGGTGCGGATCTCGGTCGCGTCCGTCTGGCGGGATCGTTCCCGGCGGCTATCGTCATGAAAGCGGGCGTTCGTGCCCTGGGTATCGCCGAATCATTTGTCGACGAGCGCTCGACACTGGCCGGCGCGGTCGTCCGCGCTAGCCGTGTCGTCGACGGGTTCGTCTTCGGAACCTGCACTGTCGGTGGGACTGACGCCACCGACGCGATCGTCGACATGGTCGAGCGTATCGACCGCGAGGACGTGCGCTACCTGCTCGTCGCCGGGATCGCCCCGGCATGGTTCAACGTCGTCGATCTGCGGAGGGTACACGAGGCAACCGGACGGCCGGTGATCTCTGTCACCTTCGAGGAGAGCGACGGGCTGGAGTCGACGCTTCGCGAGGAGTTCTCCGGCGAGGCACTCGAAGGCCGACTGGCGACCTACCGCACTCATCCCGAGCGCGTGCGGTTATCCGTCAACGACGAGACGGTCTACGTTCGTCAGGTCGGCTGTGGCGGGGCAGAAGCACGCGAGGTCGTCCGGTCGTTCACTCCCGAGGGTGGGCGACCCGAGCCGCTCCGAGTGGCGCGGCTGGCGGCCCGCGCTGCGGATGGCGCGTTCGTCTCCGGCAAGCGATAGGGGGGCTTTTGCCGACCCGGTTCGCACGCCCGACCATGGACCACATGGACGATCTCACGGTGACGGGCTGTGAACGCTGCCCGGAACTCGTCGCCTCGCGGTCGCGAATCGTCGACGGCGTCGGACCAGCTGACGCGGATCTACTGTTTGTCGGCGAGGCGCCCGGCGAACAGGAGGACAGCGACGGCGAACCGTTCGTCGGCCGGAGCGGTGACGTGCTCGACGACGCGCTCAGGGATGCCGGACTGGCCCGCGCGGACGTTCGGATCACCAATTGCGTACGGTGTCGCCCGCCCGAGAACAGGGATCCCCGAAGCGAGGAACTCGAAAACTGCCGCGGTTATCTCGAACGGGAGATAGCACTGCTCGATCCCGCGGCGATCGTCACGCTCGGAAAGGTGCCGGGTGAACACCTCCTCGGGCGGGACGTTGCCGTCACGAGCGAGGCCGGGTCGATCGAAGAAGTGAAAATCGGCGGCGCGCGGCGGCGCGTGCTGGTCTGCGTGCATCCGGCGGCGACGCTGTACGATCGTAGTCAGCGCGATACGTTCGAGGAAACGATCCGGCAAGCCGCTGACCTGGCCGGCGACGGCGGGCAGGCCGAACTGGGGGACTTCTAAGCACTCTCCCCGAACCTCTTTAAGTACTTCCCGTTACAAGGTGAAGATATAGACGGGGTTTCTCTCGGTGATTTTCGGTTCGGTACACGCTGTCGAGCAGCACGTCATCGACGACTGACTCGCTCCCGGCTTTCTTTAAGTACTTCCCGTTACAAGGTGGAGATATAGACGGGGTTTCTGCGAACGAGTCGGAATTCAGTGGACGTGAATTCATCCGGACCCAGTGGATTCAACTGTCCGTGGCGAGGAGTTACGTAGTGATGGATAGCGAGGGAGAGAACGGTGTCAACAGGGCCCGTGAGCCGGCCGATCGGGAGCGTCGGGAGTGGCGCGAGGAGCGGGAACTCTCGACGCAACCGGGGGACGGAACGCTCTCGCGGGCCGAGGCGAACCGGGACGCGACGATCAGACAGTGGGACGTGGTAACGCCAGGTGCAACGATCATCGGCCGCCCCGATCGCCCGGACGCCGACATCGACGAATCTCTCCGGCGTCTCCACGACGAGCAGCACCCGGCAATGGCCGGCCACGCCGAGCGGATGCACCGCCTGGACAAGGCGCGAATCACTCACGCGCTCTGTAACGCCCTCGATCTGACGCCCTGGGAGCGCGACCGCGTCCTGGGGATCATGACCGAACTCAACCTGACGGCCTTCGGGAGTCAGCGGGGGATCCCGACGGTCGCGCTGGTGGTCATCCGCCACGTCGTCGACGCCGAGCGTCGGCGACAGCTCGGTCTCGAGGACGCCGAGCGGATCGCCGAGTTGACGGCCGACGAGATGGCCTCGCTGTACGAGCTGTTCACGTCGATCAGCGACGAGTCGGCCTATCAGAATCTGATCGAAATCCACGGTCTCGATCAGACGAGCGTCAACCGTCTGGAGCGGGTACTCGAAGACCAACTCGACGAACAGGGGCTGGCGGACGCCGTCTTCGGTCGGTCACCCCATCGCGACCCGAACCTCGATTCGGTCGCCCGATCCGCGACGGAGTGAGTGCCGACGGACGAGCCGGATCACGTTGGGCACGATCGGCAACTGTTGAGCGAACGGAAAGGGCCAAGACCGGGCCGATCGAACGACAGGTATGACCGAGCGCCAGGCGACCGCCGAGGTGGTCGTCCTCGATTACGGACTGGGTAATCTCCGGAGTGTCACGCGCGGGCTCGAACGCGCGGACGCCCACGTCGAGATATCGGACGACCCGGCCGATCTCGACGCCGCCGACGGGATCGTGCTGCCGGGGGTAGGGGCGTTCAGCGAGGGGATGGATAACGCAGGCCCGTTCCGTGATGTCCTGCTCGATGCCGCCGCGGACGGCAAGCCGTTGCTGGGGATCTGTCTCGGCATGCAGATGCTGTTGACCGACAGCGAGGAGGCCGAACATGCCGGCGAGGGCGACGTCGAGGGACTGGACCTTATCCCGGGAACGAACCTCCGATTCAACGGCGATCGGAAGGTCCCACACATGGGCTGGAACGAACTCTCAGTCGAACGCGACCACCCGCTGGTCGCCGGTGTCGACGGGGAACACGCCTACTTCGTCCACTCCTACTACGCCCGGCCGGACGATCCGGCTGCGATCGTCGCCACGACCGACTACGGCGAGCACTTCGCCAGCGTCGTCGCCAACGAGGCGGGTAACGTCATGGGAACACAGTTTCACCCCGAAAAGTCGGGCGACGCCGGCCTTCGCATCCTCCGGAACTTCGTCGAGTATTGTGCGGATCGCTGACCGCCCGCGATCCGAAATCCGATCACAGCGCCCCGACGACGACTATTGCCGACCAGACCAACATCAATCCACCCAGAACGATACCGATCCAGCCGATCGCCTGAAACAGCCGCGTCGAGATCTGATCGGCGTCGAGCCGGTCGGGATTGTTGACGACGGCGGCGCCGAATCCGATCAAGAGGACGCCCACGACCAGTTCCAACACGACGATCAGTGTCGACTGATCGCCGACAACAAACTGTGTGATCCCGACGGTCAGGTTCCCCAGGCCGAGCATCAACACACCGAGTCCGTACCGTAGTCGGGTATCCATACGGGATCCGAGGACGGCCGCCATCATAAGTAACAGGCATCGACGGCGGTTTTATGCTCGTGGCCGTCGGGAACGAGCGTATGAAGCGCACGATCGAGACTGACGACGCACCCGCCGCTGTCGGTGCCTACAGCCAGGCGACAGCGACCGACGATCTGGTGTTCACCGCCGGACAGATCCCGCTGACGCCAGACGGAGATCTGCTCGATGAGGCGGACATCGATGTCCAGACCCAGCAGGCCTTAGAGAACGTCCAGGCGGTCCTTGCGGAAGCCGGCGCGAACATGGACGACGTGCTGAAAGTGACAGTCTACGTCGAGGACATCGACGACTTCGAGGCGATGAACGCGGCCTACGAGACGTTCTTCGAGGAATCCCCGCCGGCCCGCAGCGCCGTCGAGGTGGCTGCGCTGCCGAAGGGCGTCGGCGTCGAGATCGAAGCCGTCGCGGCGCTGTGAGATGACGGCCGAAACGGACTGGCGGGCGGCCCTCCTGTGGGGCCTGGTCGGCGGGCTCTCGTTTCTGGTCTTGCTCCAGGGGTACGAACTGCTGACCCCCGCACGGGTCGACCCGCCTGTGAAGGCCGGGATTGCGATACTCGTCACCGCAGGCGGGGCAATCCTCGCGGCGATTGTCGGTCCACGGCTCCGCGGACGTCAGTGAGGATCCGGCCGCGGAGCACTCGTCGATCGAGAACGTAAACGCTTAACCCGACCATCACAGACGTTCCCAACGAGCCAGGATGGCCGAACGGTAAGGCGCACGCCTGGAAAGCGTGTTCCCTTTCGGGATTCTGGGTTCAAATCCCAGTCCTGGCGTGGGCGACCCGAATGTTGTGAGGGTCGCCGAACTCTCGAACGGGGAGCGTAGCGACCCGTGAGAGGCGCGAGCAAACCCGCGAGCGGCAAATACGGTATAGACTGGATTTGAAGCCCTACCAGTCGCAGCGTGAGCGAAGCGAACGACCGTCTGGTTCTGGGTTCAAACACCGGGAGACTCACTACGTTCGTCTCCCGAGGCTCGCCTCGCAATACTCGGCGAAC
>NZ_SPQG01000006.1:0-86849 GCF_004944975.1 Halorhabdus amylolytica | reverse complement strand
GGTCGCCGAACTCTCGAACGGGGAGCGTAGCGACCCGTGAGAGGCGCGAGCAACACGCGAGCGGCAAATACGAAATAGAGACAGGAACACTGAACCGGCAATCATCTCTGATAGATCCGTTTCGAACAGCAAAGTTAACAGTCAGGGGTGTGTACCCTGGTCCTGATGCCCACTGTAGAATACCTCAACTACGAAGTGCTGGACGATCACGGCTGGGACATGGACGACGACGACCTCTTCGAGAAGGCCGGCGAGGCCGGCCTGGACGAGGAGGATCACGGCACCATCGACGTCGCCGAGGGCGAGTACATCCTCGAAGCCGCCGAGGCCCAGGGCTACGACTGGCCGTTCTCGTGTCGTGCCGGCGCCTGTGCCAACTGCGCCTCGATCGTCAAGGAAGGCGACATCGACATGGACATGCAGCAGATCCTCTCGGACGAGGAAGTCGAGGACAAGGGTGTCCGGTTGACCTGCGTCGGCACCCCCTCCGCCGACGACGTCAAGATCGTCTACAACGCCAAGCACCTCGATTACCTGCAGAACCGCGTCATCTGATCGGGTTCACCCACGTCGTTCGGTAACCCGTCTTCGAACCCTGGTCGATAGTTACTCGTTTGGAACACCGGTGCGCGTCCGTTCCACAAACGCTAACTCGCCGCCCCGAGAGTGGCGAGTGTGAACGCGACGCTCCCCGATCTCTTGCGACTGCTGGTAGTCCCTGTGCTGGGATGGGCTGCCTGGCGGGACATCCGCACGCGCCGGGTGCCCAACCGCACCTGGCTCCCGCTTATCGCACTCGGCGTCGTATTGCTCGTCTGGGACGCGTGGCTAGTCTGGACCGACAGCGGGCTGTTCGTTTCTGATCCGGGACTGTTCGCGATCCGGGTCGCGTTTAGCATCGGCCTGCTGGTCCCGTTCGCCTACGGGTTCTGGTGGTTCGGTGGCTTCGGCGGCGCCGACGCGAAGGCGCTGATCGTCCTCGCAGTACTGTTCCCGACGTACCCGACGTACCTCTTCGATGGGTTCGTTCTGCCGGCGATCCAACCCACCCTCGGCGTCTTCTCGCTGACGATCCTCTCGAACGCCGTCCTCGTCGGACTTGCGTATCCACTGGTACTGGCTGGGCGGAACGCCCTCGGGGGCCACGTCGCGAAGGCGATGGTCATCGGCCGTCCCATTCGCGCCGAGCGGGCTGTCGATGAGTACGGCCGGCTGCTGGAGACGCCGGAGGGGTTCACCAGACGGGGGCTCGACCTGGACGCGCTCCGGATGTACCTCCAGTGGCGCGACCTGTCGCTGTCGTCCCTGCGGGAGAACCCCGGAGAATACCGGGATCCCGCGTCACTGCCGGCAACGCAGAATCCCGGCGACGGGTCGATACCACGGGCCGACAACGGGACCGTCACGCCGGTACTGACAGACGGGGGTGAGTACGACGATCCCTGGGGTGCAGCAGCGTTCCTCGACGACCTCGATCACGGTGCCTACGGGACGACTGCCCCGGACTTGCGCGAGGGACTCGACGTCCTCAGCGAGAACGAAACGGTCTGGATCACGCCAGGGATCCCGTTTCTCGTCCCGATGTTCGGCGGCCTGCTGGTGAGTCTGGTTGCCGGGGACGTGCTGGTGTGGCTGCTTGCGGTTGTGGGAATCGGAACGGTGTGATCGGGGCGGAGGCGCGCCTGGCGTGGGCGGGTGCCGGACAAAAAGCCTATGCGACGAGACCACCGACTGGGGAGACATGACTGCCGACGTCGACGTGGCGTTCGACGAGAACGAGTATCTCCCGGCCATTGCCCAGGACGCCGAGGGTGGGGACGTGCTCATGCTGGCGTACGTGACCCGGCAAGCCCTCGAACGGACCCGGGAGACCGGGCTGGCCCACTACTACTCCCGGAGTCGCGACGAGCTCTGGCAGAAGGGCGAGACGAGCGGGAACGTCCAACATGTCGAGGAGATCCGGGTGGACTGTGACGGCGACGCGTTGCTGTACCTGATCGACCAGGAAGGCGGGGCCTGTCATACGGGGTATCGCTCGTGTTTCCACCGGACGATCGACGGCGCTGTCGTCGGAGAACGGGTCTTCGATCCCGACGACGTTTACGAATGAGTGAGAGTCCCCCCACGACTGACGGTGAGAGCGCACGGGCACGCGTCCAGACTCTCAAACGGGCTGCGACTGCCCACGAAGAGGCACAGAAACGTGTCGAAGAAACCGGCGAGGAACGCCTCGAAGAGCTACAGGAATATCACGACGAGTTGCTGGCGCTGTTCGACCGCTACGAGGAGCGGGCGACCGGCGACGGCGACTTCGAGGCCTTCATCGAGTTCCAGGAGAAGATCGCGAACTTTGTCGAACGGCTGCCCGAGGACCTGAATCATCGGGATCGCTTCGAGGAGGTCGACGAGATCCTCCATCAGCGTCGGCTGACCGAGTCGGACTTCGAGTCGGCACGGAGCGCACTCACGCCTGTCTCGGACCTTGTCGAGCGCCTCGAAGAACGAACACGCACCCTCGAACAGTACCGCAAAGCCCGCCATGAGGTTGCGGTTCGCAAACGGGAACTCGAAGCGGAGATCGACGAACTCGAAGACCTTCAGGCGCTCGGCGAGGCGGATCTGGAAGCACCGGTCGAACGTCTCCGGGAGCCGATCGAGCGCTACAATGAGGCAGTCGAGGCGGTGTTTCGTGAATTCAAACGCAACGCATCGGCCGAGGAAGTACTCGAGTTCGTCGAGACGACCGAGGTGTATCCGCTCGTCGGGTATCGACAGCCACCCGAGGATCTGACCGCGTACGTCGAGGGGAGCGAGGCGGGCGAAGAACCGATCCCGACGTTGCTCGAGTACGCCGAATATTCCGTCTCGAAGCTCGAGCACTACGTTCCCGAAGCCCGAGAGCTGAAGCGCAACGTCGCCACGCATCAGACGTATCTCCGGCGGCTGGACGCCGATCCGCTGACCGTCGGCTGGCCGCCGCCCGAGGCGGCGACGCTCCGGTGGCGGTGTCGGGAACTGATCGCCGTCGTGGGGCGACTCGCCGACGAGCAGACGATCGTGAAGCTCCGGCAGGTGCGGGAACTGCCCCCCAACAGTGAGTACGAACGCCTTCGAGAGAGCGCCCGTGCACGCGACCAGCTGGATGAGGACGAACGCGAGCGGCTGGCCAGCGGTGCCGTCGAGGAGGAACTGGCGACCCTGCAGGACCGCCGGGAAACCCTCACCGCGGCACTCGCGGAGTACCCCGAACGGTAGCACGCGAGCCGAGACCGACGGGTATTAGCGCTGTCGCTGTCCAAGCGCCGGTATGGCCAACCAGACGCTCATCGACGCGCTCACCGACGCCGAAGCGGTCCGTTTCGGCGAATTCGAACTCTCCCACGGCGGGACCAGCGAGTACTACGTCGACAAGTACGTTTTCGAGACCGACCCGACCTGTCTCCGGTTGATCGCCGAGGCCTTCGCCGACCGTCTCGACGGGACGAAACTCGCCGGTGTCGCGCTCGGCGCTGTCCCCCTCGTCGCGGCGACCAGCGTCGAGACAGCGACGCCCTACGTGATCGTCCGCAAGCAACGCAAAGACTACGGGACGGGGAACCTGATCGAGGGCGAACTCGCCGAGGGCGAGAAGGTCGTCGTCATCGAGGATATCGCTACCACGGGACAGAGCGCGATCGACGCCGCCGAGGCGCTCCGGGATGCGGGCGCGACCGTCGAGCGCGTGCTGGTCGTCGTCGACCGACAGGAGGGTGCCAGGAAGAACCTCGCACAAGCGGATCTCGAACTCGAGGCGCTGGTGACCGCCGAGGACCTGCTCGCTGGCAGGGACTGAAGCCGACCCGTCTTCCACAGAAGTGTATATCTAGGCTGTTTCCGTCTCCGAAATGTTCACGTTCGTGCCGATCTAGTGGTGAGGCATGCGCCGCGCCCAGAAAGTCACCCTCCAGTTACAGGCCGTCTCGATCCTCCGGCGATTGAAAGCGACCCGGACGTACGACGAACTCGCCGAGCTCACCGGACTCTCGGCGGGGGACCTGAACCGATACGTCAACGGACACGTGCTGCCCGGTGTCGATCGGGCCAGGTACGTCGTCGAGGAGTGTGGACCCGACACCCTCGCGGCCGAGATCGAGTCCCGCATCACGCGCGACGAAGAGGGGTACGTCGACAACACGGAGGTTGTCTACGACCAGTCGTTGCTCGACCTCGTGGCTGCTGTCGCCGCCGAAGTCAACGACTTCGGAACGCCCGACGCCGTCCTGACTGCGGCCACCGACGGGATTACCCTGGCGAGTGCCATGGCTCGCCACTACGACGTGCCCGCCGTCTATGCGAAGAAGTCACGCGAGACGGCCGTCTCCGAGTTCTTCGAGGCGCGCCAGCGACTTACACCCGGCATCGAGATTACGTATTCGCTCCCCGAAAGCGCGCTCGACCCTGGCGAGGATGTACTGGTCGTCGACGACTTCGTCAGGTCCGGCGAGACCCAGCGCCTCCTGCTCGAACTCGCCGAGCGAGCCGGGCTAACCGTCACTGGCGTCTTCACGCTGATCGCCGTCGGCCGTGGGGGGATCGACAGGGTCCGCGACGCCGTCGACGGCCCCGTTGTCTCGTTTACGTCACTCTCCGAGTGATATACACGTTCTTGGATATTAGTTGGCCAAACAAATAAAGGATTAAGTCGATACTGTGCAAGTTAGTCGATCGTGATAGCCATATGGCGATAACCGATACGCTCGCTGAGTACTTCGGCTTCGAGGAGCACGGCACAGACCTCCGGACAGAGGTCGTGGCCGGGATCACGACCTTCCTGGCGATGAGCTACATCGTTGTCGTCAACCCGTCGATAATGACGGATCAGCCGGGTGACGGTGGGTTCACGGACGGCATCGCGCTGGAGGGATACACACCTGGGGAAGTAGAGCAGATGCTCGCGGTGGTGACCATCCTGGCGGCTGCGGTCGCTATCTTCGTGATGGCGTTTTACGCCAACAGACCCTTCGCCCAGGCGCCGGGACTGGGACTGAACGCCTTCTTCGCGTTCACGGTCGTGGGTGCGCTTGGCGTCCCGTGGGAGACGGCGCTGGCCGCCGTCGTCGTCGAGGGACTGATCTTCATCGTCCTGACGGCGATCGGCGCCCGGGAGTACATCATCCGGCTGTTTCCCCAGCCCGTGAAGTACGCCGTCGGGACCGGTATCGGGCTGTTCCTGGGGATCATCGGTCTCCAGGCGATGGGGGTCGTCGTGAACGACAGCGCGACGCTGGTGACGCTGGGGAACATCGCGTCGAGTCCGATGGCGATCCTCTCGGTGGCCGGGTTGTTCCTGACGCTGATACTGTACGTACGTGGGATGCCGGGTTCGATCATCATCGGCATCCTGACGACGACCGTGGCGGGGATCGTCGCGACGTTGGCCGGCGTCGTCGATCCGGGTGTCGTCGCCGGCGCGTTCGTCCGCAACGGCGGGTTCGACTTCTCGAAGATGGCGAGCGCCCAGTACGACATCACGCCGCTTGCCGGTGCGTTCATCGAAGGACTGCAAAACGTCGAGGCGCTCTCCTTTGCGCTGATCGTCTTCACGTTCTTCTTCGTGGACTTCTTCGATACCGCCGGCACGCTGGTCGGCGTCGGCCAGGCCGGCGGGTTCCTCGACGAGGACGGCAACTTCCCGGACATCGACAAGCCGCTGATGGCCGACGCGATCGGCACGACCGTCGGCGGCATGCTCGGCACCTCGACGGTGACGACCTACATCGAGTCGGCGACCGGCGTCGAGGAGGGGGGTCGGACCGGCATGACCGCGCTGGTCGTCGGCGTCCTGTTCCTGCTAGCGTTGATCGTCGTCCCGCTGGCGACGGTCGTCCCGCAATACGCCTCACACATCGCCTTGGTCGTCGTTGCACTGCTCATGTTGCGTAACGTGGTCGACATCCAGTGGGACAGCATGACCCACGCGGTGCCGGCCGGCCTGACCATCATCATCATGCCACTGACCTACTCCATCGCCTACGGCATTGCCGCGGGGATCGTCAGTTACCCCGTGTTGAAGGCCGCCAAGGGAGAGTACCGCGACGTCGACATCGGTCAGTGGATCCTCGCGGCCGCGTTCGTCGTCTACTTTGTCGTCCGGACCGGGGGCGTCCTCGAGACGGTGGCCTGACGGCAAGCGGACACACCACCGCCGGACTCTTTTGAGTGGCCCACTTACGGGGCGGTGATGCCCAACCTCGAACTGTACGAATTGCAGGGCTGTCCGTACTGCGCGAAAGTCAAAGAGAAACTCGACGAACTCGGTCTCGAATACGAGTCCCATATGGTCCCCTCCTCGAAGAACGCCCGTGACGAGGTGAAGGAAGTGAGCGGTCAAACGGGCGTCCCCGTCCTGGTCGACAACGACAACGGCATCGAGGGGATGCCCGAGAGCGACGATATCGTCGAGTACCTCGAAGAGACCTACGGCAGCGGCGTGTAAGATCGGTTTTCGCCTACGTTTCGTTAGGGGTGCCGTCCCGACATGGTTCGTGAGCATCGATCTCCCGCCGATCCCGATGTTTTCGCCTACGTTTCGTTAGTGGTGCCGTCCCGACGGGAGCGTCGCCGATGGTGAAACGGCCGGGTGCATCACAATCCCCGGGCAAACCCATCAGTAGCGTCTCGAACGCCCTCACTGACGGAATTACAGATCCGTACTGACGGAGTCACGGACGGGTCACCGGTCGATTCCGTCCGCCCCGCCCCTCATGGCCTGTCGGACTTCGTCTCGATCGATTATCGCCAGGTCGCCATCCAGCGTCCGTTTCAGCGAGGCGGCGGCCGCACCCGCCGACAGCGCGTCCCCGATCGGAGCGTCACGGAGGTACCAGGCGAGGAAGCCGCCGACGAAGGCGTCCCCACTGCCGATCGGATCGCAGGTCTCAGCGTCGATCGCGGAGCGTTCGGTCACCCCGTCCCGATGTCCGGCGACGGCTCCGCGTTCACCGTCAGTCACGACGACGAGCGACGGCGCGTACTCCTCTCTGAGAGTCGTGGCGATAGTGCCCGAGCTGCCCGTCTGTCCCAGGATGGCTTCGGCATCTCGTTTCGCGACGACGAGGACGTCCACGACGGACAGGAGCGCGTCGATCGTCTCTGTCGCCTCCGCCTTCGACCACAGTTTCGATCGATAATTGACGTCGAAAACAGTCCGTGTTCCCGCCTCCCTGGCCGCTTCGAAGACGGACCGGGTCGTCTCACGGAGCGTCTCGGAGAGGGCCGGCGTGATCCCGGTCGTGAACACGGCCGAGGCGTCCCGGATGCGCTCCATCGGAAGTTCATCCGGCGTGAGACTGGTCACAGCTGCGTTTTCACGATCGTAGATGACGTTCGTTCCGCGGGGTGATCCCCCCTGTTCGATGAAGTACGTCCCCTGGCGTCGCGTGCTGTCCCACTCGATCTCGACGGAGACGTTCTGGGCTTGCAATGGATTGCAAACGCGTCGACCCAGTGGTGAATCGGGGAGTTTCGAGCACCACGTCGCATCCAATCCGAGTCGTTGAGCCGCGAGTGCGACGTTACTTTCGGCACCGCCGATACTGAGATCGATCGTCTCCGTCGTTTCGAGGCGCTCACCCCGCGGTGAACTCAAGCGTAACATCGTCTCACCGAACGTGACGATGCGCGGCGGCTCTGTAGTCGATTTCGAACGGTCAGGATGTTCGGTCATATTGTGCCCCTCCGCCAGGGAGACGTTCTAACGGCAAAGACGAACAGTCGAGCGAACGCCCTCGTGAAACGTTCCGATGACAGCACCTGGGAATCGTTTCCGGTGGCCCCGGAAGGACTACACAGTAAATCACGCGAGAGAGTGCGGTTGCACGCCGGGCTCCAGAGTACGGGAGACGGAGCGGATCGACCCATATCCCTCACTTTTCACGGAGGGCAAGTAAAGACTGGCGGCGACAATTCCGGATGGCCACCTGGCATCGGAATCCTGGCGTTCACCGACCTCACGTCGGTTCGTAAGGCCCCGAGGGCGTACCGATCGGCAAAATCTTTTCGACCGTCCGGCACGACGATTTCGATTGGTATGACTGAAATCGCGAGCCCCGGAGACGACGATCCACTCTCACTGCAGGGAGTGATCCCACCGACGCTGACGGTGTTTGAACAAAACGGGGATGTCGACTTAGAACGGACGGCTGAACACGCCCGGTTCGTCGTCGAGCAGGGAGTCCACGGGGTATTCCCGCTCGGTACGACCGGCGAGTTCACGTTGCTGTCCTCGGAAGAACGAAAGCGAGTGCTTGCAGCAGTCGTCGACGCTGTCGGGTCGGACGTGCCGGTGATCGCCGGCGTCGGCGAGTCCGGGACGTCTGAGACGATAGCTCGCGCCACGCCAGCCCAGGAAGCCGGCGTCGATGGTCTCGTCGTAGTGACCCCCTATTATTATCCAGTCGACGACGAAGGCGCGATCCAGCACTATCGCCGGATCGCCGAGGAGACAGCTATGCCGATCTACGTCTACCACATCCCATCGAAGACCGGCAACAGCCTCTCGTTGCACGCTATCTCCGAGATTGCGGCGATCGACGGCATCGCGGGACTGAAAGATTCGAGCAAGGACGTACCCTGGCTCGGTCAGGCGATCGCCGACAACTCGCAGTTGACGTTTATGGCTGGTTCGGACTCGCTTTTGGTCCCCGGGCTCGATCTCGGCTGTTCGGGACTGGTCAGTGCCGTGGCGAACGCTTTCCCGGAACTGGTCGTCGAGCTGTTCGAAGCGTACGAATCAGGTGACCGTGAGCGGGCACGAACCCTCCAAAGTGAGATCTACGCGGTCCGGACGGCTATCAAACGAGGGCCGTATCTCGCCGGAGTCAAGGAAGCACTCTCACTCCGTGGGTTCGACGCAGGCCCCTTACGAGACCCACTTCGGCGGATGAGTGAAACGGAGAGACGGGAACTCGAAGACGATCTCCAGCAGATCGATTCGATCGAATCGATCTGAGTGACTGAGAGACGTTACCCCATTGTCTGGGGTGAACCAACGATTTTCCGGATTCCCGGGAGTCGAACGTTCCCGTCGACCATCGTGGTCTAGACGTCCGTGATTTTCGACATCGCGACTGCCGGCGCGACCTCGTCGTTATCGACGGCTGTGGGCGCGAAGTTCCGCCGAACGGCCGACGACCCTCCCCTGGTCGGATAGGCGAGTTTTTCGCGAACGCCACTACGGAGATCCAATCAAAACGAGCCAGTTGAGCAGTCAGATTGTCTAGAGTTCAGTAAGTTAAGTAGTCAGATTGTCTAGATTTTAGTAGCTACTTCGCGGTCGCGTACGCGCCCGAGCGCGTCAGCAGGACGACGCCGGCGACGACGAGTATCAGTCCGGCGACAGCGGTCGCGTCGAGGGACTCCCCGAAGTAGGCGACGCCGACCGTCGCGGTTCCGACGATGCCGATGGCCGCCCAGATCGCGTAGACCTGTCCGATCGGGAGCGCCTCCAGCGCCAGCGAGAGGAAATAAAAGGAGGCGGCGTACCCGGCGACGACCACGGCGGCCGGTAGCAGGTTCGTGAAGCCGTCCGAGAGTTTCAACGCGGTCGTGCCCAGTATCTCCGAGGCGATCGCGATGGCGAGTGCGAAGTACGGTTGCATGGTCACCCAATCACGGGCGGAGAAGAAAGGAGTTACCGAACCGGACGACGGTTCCCAAGTTCGTCACTCTCCGTCTGCCCGGCTCATACGGATTATTGTAGATTATTTCCGGATGACGCCGACCCAGGGTCGACGGATACCGGTACATCACGACAATAATCCGTATCAGAGGTACTCGAAATCCTGCTCGCTCGTCGAAAAGCCGACGCGTTCGTGCGCCCAGTCGAAGGGAACCTCCTCGCGTTTCTCCTCGAGGAACTCGACGATCGTCCCGCCGACGTCTCCACCGTAGAGGTTCGGCCCGGTCGCGATCTCCTCGCGGACGGCGTCGGTCTCGGCGACGTACTCGACCATCTCCTGGACATATTCGCCATTGACAGGCGGAACGAGCAAATTGGTTCCCGCGTCGAAGACCGTCTCCGGTCGGTCGGTGTTGAACCGCGCGGTCAGGCAGGCCGCTTCGTCGATGTAGTTGAGTTCCTCCTGCATGCTGCCCGAGTCGGTGAACTCGGCGAAACACTGCCCGGACGTGAGGAACTCGTAGACGTGGGCGTGTTTCTTCCAGAGACCAGTGAAGAGGAAATTATCCCGGTTCTCGTCGAGTTCCAGCAGTTTCTCCCGATAGCCGTACTGTTTCAGGGCCTGCTCGGTCGCCGTCAACTCGACGAAGTTGACGTTGTAGCCGTCCTCGACCAGGCCGATAACGCCCTCGACGATCGCTTCGAACCGGTCGGGCAGGAGGTTCGCCCGGCGGTGAATGTCCACACGGAGCCACTCGTCGCGCTCCTCCAGGACGGGGTAGATGTCGAAGATACTCTCTTCTAGGTCGGCGTTCCGTTTCATCTCGATGGCGTCGACGACGCTGTTGCCGACCACGGGGATCCGCTGTTGGCCGTCGACCTGGGCGGGATAGCCCTCGTTTTCGAGGTGCTCGCGGTTGAGTTCGACGGGCGCGAAGTGATATATCGAGGCCGCCGACCCGACGAAGGTGTCGTACTGCTCGGGGAAGGGCTCGGCACGGTTAATCGACCACTCGCCGTTCCACTGTCGCTCGACGAACGCCGCGGGATCGTCGTAGTCCTCGAAGTCCGGGGACATCCCGCGGAGCCCGGCCTCGTTGTGCGCGGCGGCCTGATTCGTGGCGAACAACCACGCCTGTGGAACGACGCCAGCGGCGTGGGTGTCGCCGTGAACGATCGGGAGGACTGTGGTGTCGGGCCAGTTCTCGGCGAGGTGATCAGCGAGTTCGTCGATCCGGCTGTGGACCTGTGCGGTCTTCTCGGAGAGGCTCCCGCGGATCCCCAGATCGACCGCCACACGGTCTTCGATGCCGTATTCTTCGAGACCGTGACCGAGGACGTCGTCGTAGTGTTGGCCGGTGTGGAGAACGAAACAGGGGACGTCGTGTTCCCGAGCGGCCGTGACGACGGGAGCCTGTTTGTAGAAGTCCGGTTTCGTGGCCGTCACGACGGCGAGGACGAATTCCCCCGCGTCCATCTGACGGGCGAGACGATCCTCGTAGATCATCAATTCACTTGACATACACGTTCATGGGAGACCAACGAGTTGTGCGTTCTGGTTTTGACCGACTTCGAGAAGAGCTTTCAGGCAGGTTCTTCGCCGCGGTCGCGGATCATGTCCCGCAGTTCGTCGGCGTCCTCGATGCCCTGCATTTCGGATTCCTCGACGAGGGCGGTCCCCTCGACTGAATCCCGCGTCGCTCGGTCGACGACGTAGACGGCCCGCGTGCCAGTCACGCGCCCGACCGAGGCCATGATTCGGGCCCGCTTTTCGGCGGTCTCGGTGAGTTCCGAATGGCCGGTCAGCACGCGGTCGCGCCGACGCTGGTCCTCGCTGACGGTCTTGAACGGGGCGCGGTTGGTCGGGTGCACGTCGAAGCCGACCCGCCTGAGCACCGTCACGACGAGTTCGTCGTCGGGGTCGACCTCGGGGTCCTCCGGCATCGACTCGTCGTCACGGACCTCCTCGGCCCCTTCAAGGACCTGGACGGGAGAGGTCAGCGGCGCGTCGAAGATTTCCTCGAGTTCGGCGGCAACCTCCACTGAGGCGTCCATCCCGTCCTCGTACTTCGAGACAGTTCGCCGGGAGACGCCCAGTTCCTTGGCGAGTTTCCCAAGGCTCATGTCCTCGTTCTGGCGGGCATCGGCCAACACGTCGCTGTCGATGGTGACGTATAAGCCCCCCGGGGCCGCGTAGATCAGGGGCGGGACCTCCTCGAGGAAGAAGTCCATCGCCGTGTCCGGACTGAGGACGGGCACGCCGTGGCGGAAGTACACCACGCCCGGCTTGAGTTCCTCGTCGCGCGTCCGGAGCCCGATCACCAGCGGCGTCGCCTCCAGATACTCTCCCAGTCGGCGCATTTCTGCGCCTGTACGTCCGTCGAAGGCGTCGATGTTGCCGAGGATCTTCACCAGAACGGTGTCCTCGTCCCTGCGGGCCGCCACGTCGAAGCTCTTCGGTCGGATCGCACACCGGTCGCTGACGAGAAAGCCCGCGTCCTCGAGCATGGCCATGACGTTCTCGACCAGTGCGGATCGTGACATTGGTGTCGCTACGGAAAACTAACGTGATCGTTCTATAAAGGAGTTGTGGCGGCTGTTTGTCCGCACTCCGGTGGTTTCGATACGCGACCGGACCTGTCTGTCTACCGACTAGTCGTCGATGGCGGCGGTCGAAACCCGTTAGTCCACCGGCGAAATAGCCTTCTCCGTGACGATCATCGGGATCGACGACACCGACTCCCGGAATCGGGGGATGTGTACGACCTACCTGGCCGCGCGGGTGGCCGATCGGCTTGCGGCCGACCACGCCGTCCACCGACGGCTGCTGATCCGTCTGAACCCGGCCGTCCAGCACAAGACCCGTGGGAACGCCGCGCTGGCGATCCACACTGACGCGCCTGTCGAGGCCGCTCTCGAAGCGGTCGATGTCGATCTCGACATGGCCAAGACGGCCGATCCGCGGACGAACCCCGGCGTCGTCGTCGCACCCGTCGCTCCCGAGGAGCTCCCAGATCGGGTCGTTGCGTTCGCCCACGAGGCCGTCCGGGACCATCACACGCCCGCCGACACGCGTGATCTGCTCGCTGAACGTGGATACCGGACGCGTTCGGGTGGGAACGGCCGGGGTCTGATCGGCGCGCTCGCTGCCGTCGGCGCGTGGCAAACCAGCGACGACTGGACGTACGAGTGTATCTCCTACCGGGAAGTCGAGCGCCGGGGGACGTCCCGCGAGGTCGATCCCGGATCGGTCTTTGCCGCCGCCGACCGGGCCTATCCTGGCGCCTGGGACACCGTCGACCGCGGCGAGGGGGAACTCGTCTGCGTGCCACACACGCCCGGACCGATCCTCCACGGGATCCGCGGGGACGACCCGGAAACAGTCCGAGCGGTGGCCCAAGCCATCGAGGGGGAACCGGTCGAACGACGGTCGCTGTTCGTCACCAACCAGGGAACCGACGCACACCTCCGGGACGGAACGATTTCGCGGGTATCCGACGGCCGATCCTACCGCGTGACCGGGACCGTCTGTGATCCGCCGGTGACCAGGGAGGGCGGGCACGTCTTCCTCGTAATCGCCGACGAGAACGACGGCGTCGGGGGGGAGGGGTCAACGACACTCCGGTGTGCAGCCTTCGAACCCACCAAACGCTTCCGCGACCGCGTTCGGAATCTCAAAGATGGCGACCGCGTGACCGTCTGTGGAGAGGTCAGCGACGGCACGCTGAAACTCGAAAAATTTGCCGTCCGCGACCTCGTGAGTACGGAACGCGTCACGCCAACCTGTCCGGACTGCGATCGAACGATGAAGAGTGCCGGGCGCGATCAGGGCTACCGCTGTCGTGATTGTGGAACGTCTGTCGACGGGAAGGTCGAGCGCGCGATCGAGCGCGACCTGGAATGGGGTTGGTACGAAGTGCCACCGTGCGCCCGACGACACATCGCCAAACCGCTCGTCCGCGGCGGCTTCGACGCGCCGATTCACCCTGAACGGTGACCGAAGAGAGACCCCGAGAGTCTCAGATCCGCTGTCCATCCCGCCGACTGGGCCACGATTTGTGTCGAGGAATTACCCGACACAGCAGGGTCTCGAAAGGAAGACAGGGACGTCCGAACGGCAGTACTCACGGACGTTTCCGTTCTATGCGCTCTCCGGGACGTCTCGCAATCTCGCGTGCCTAGCCTCGCAGGACGCCCAGTCCCTTCGAGACAAACCATCCCGCGACGATGAACGGGAGCAACGGGAGCAACAAGAGGAGAATCGGCGCTGCGACCAAGTAACCAAAGAGGTTCATCTGGACGTTCGGACCTTCTGTCGTGAGCGGCGTGACCGTCCGCAACGCCGCCCGTACGTCCGATTCCTCGTCCGCGTCGGCAGTGCTCATACCCCCGCTACGGGCAGTGGGGGCATAAATCACCCGTCGTCGGCAGTCGATCGTCAGGGTCGTCGGCCGCTGAGATTATCGGGAGCGATCGCACGCGGAACGCTTCGGCCGCGATAACCCCCTATCGTTCGATAGATCGTTCGAGACGGCTATCCCGAGCCGACCGTCCGATCTCGACGACGTACTCGCCGGAATCGACAGTCCAGCCGTCGCCATCGTCGTATCGGGCGAACGCCCGACTTCCGAGGTCGATCTCGGCCGTCACACGCTCGCCGGCCGGAACCTCGATCGCGGCGAACCCGGCGAGTTCTCGCTCCGGGCGATCGATGCCGTCGATCGCGGGCGGACGAACGTACGCCTGGACGACCTCTCGGCCGTCGCGTTCGGCGACGTTCTCGATAGTGACCGTCGCCGTTTCACCGTCGATCGAGGCGTCGACGTACTCGAAGTCGGCATAGGAGAGTCCGTGGCCGAAGGGGTAGGTCGGCTGGGACTCGATCCGGTCGAAGTGCCGATAGCCGACGAAGACTCCCTCGTCGTAATGGACCTGCCCATCGACGCCGGGGAAGCGCCGCTCGTCGGCCGTGGGATAGGTCGCTTCCGGGGCGAACGTGACCGGGAGTCGTCCCGCCGGATCGTGGTCTCCGTACAACACTGCGGCGATCGCATCGCCGTGGGCCTGGCCGGGATACCAGTTCTCGACGATCGCCGCTACATCCTCGCGCCACGGCGTCTCGACAGGCCCGCTCGTGTTGAGAACGACGACCGTCCGATCGTTGGCATCGGCCACCGCCTCGATCAGTTCGTCCTGACGGTCGGGCAACGAGAGGGACTCCCGGTCGAGTGCCTCTGTCGCCACGTCACGGGCCAAGACAACTGCGACCTCGGCATCGGTCGCCGCGTCGGTCGCCGCGTCGATGGCTACCTCACCGTCGGGTTCGAGATCGGTATCCCCGCTCAAGTAATCCATGAGCGACACACCCACGACCCGCGGTAGACCGCGAACGACGTCGACGTCGCCGTCCGCCCGCTCCGCGACCGCATCCGCGGGGACGCTCTCGACCACGGGAGAGGTCTCCGAGGATCCGCCGCCACCGAGGATCGCCTCGTCGACGTTCGGCCCGATCAGGGCGACGTCAGCGTCCTCCTCAATCGGCAGGATACCGTCGTTTTCCAGCAGGACCGTCCCGCGCGCGGCAACGCGCTCTGTGAGGTCGCGATGGGCGTCCGTGTCAACGTCCCCCTCGACGCGATCGCCGTCGAACATCCCCACCCGATCCATCTGTCCGAGGACGCGACTGACCGCGTCATCGAGGCGTTCTTCGGGTACCTCACCGGCTTCGACCGCGTCCGCGAGCGTCTCAGCGAAGCGCTCGCAGGTCTCCGGGTCGGGCATCCCGTTTGCGACCTCTTCCGGCATGGTCTCTCCTTCCTCCTCGTCGTCGGACATCGCGTCCGTGGGTGCCTCCACGCCACCGTCGTCGGCCGATGCTTCCCCGTCGTCCTCCGCCATGGGTGCGACCATCTCTTCCATCGAAATGCCCGGCATCTCGACGTCGAGGCCACCGTTCACAGCCGCACTCGCGCTCTCGGTCCCGAACCAGTCCGAGACGGTATAGCCCTCGAAACCGAACTCGCCCTTGAGGACAGTGTTGATCAGGCGGTCATGATCGCTCATCCGGGTGCCGTTGACGGTGTTGTAGGCCGTCATGACCGACCCGGCGCCGACGTCGACGGCCGCCTCGAATGCAGGCAGATAGAGTTCACGTAGCGCGCGCTCGCCGACCTGTACGTCGATGGACGCACGTTCCCGTTCCTGATTGTTCGCGACGTAATGTTTCGGCGTGGCGATCACGTCCATCGACTGGATCCCCTCGACGACCGCGGCCGAAAACGCCGCGGCATGGACGGGATCCTCGCTGAAATACTCGAAATTCCGGCCGTTGTTCGGGACCCGAATCAGATTTACACCCGGCGCGAGCAACACGTCCTGGCCTTTCCCGCGTGTCTCGCGACCGAGTGCCGTGCCGAACTCCGTGGCCAGATCGACATCGAACGTCGCCGCGAGGGCAAGCGGTGCCGGGAACGCCGTCGAGGACTCCCCCGGGATACGCACGCCAAGTGGGCCATCGACCATCCCTAACGGCGGGATATCCAGGCGTTCGACTCCCGGGATGTATCCGGTAGCCCGGCCGTCCGGGTCGACCGCTCCGTGAGTGAGGCTGACTTTCTCCGCGAGCGTGAGTTCGTCGATCAGGCCGTCGATCTGGTCACCCATGCCACGGATTACGGAATGATTCATCACAAATGTACCGGTGGGACAACCACGTCTGTCCGATCGTATCGATCTGTTCGACAGAACAGTCCGTGGCGTCGAGAGGGCGGGGACGTGAGACGATATGGCGTCAGGGAGCGACCCACGGTCGTCGCTGTTTCGGTCGCGGTGGATTCACGGAACAGCGTCGGGTTCGATCGACATCTCGTCGCTGCTCGTCCAACCGGTGAGAGTGAATTCCAGTCAGTAGAAGTTGTTTTCGGGTCGTCGAGTAGCTGGTCGAAGGCGGCCGACGGATCCGTTCGAGACGGCCGTCACTCGGCAATGTCGATTGCAGGTCGGCCGGGTTCGGCCTTGCTGGCGAGATCGTCGGGGGCGTCTTCGGCGGCCAACACCGTGACGTCGGCGTCGAACTCGCGTTCGATCAGCCAGGCAGCCCGGTCGAGCGCCGCCTGCTCGCGGTCAGGAGAGAGGAACTCCTCGACGTGACCCCGGCCGGCCAGTTCTTTCGCGTAGTCGGCCGCTTCTTCGCCGTAGCGCTGGAGTTCCTCGTTCTGCATGACCGCCGGGACGACGTTTTCAGCGTCGCGGGCGACGTCTGCGACCTGATGTTTCCAGGCGGAGGCGACCGCGAGCGTGATCTCCGCGGGATCCTCGATACCGACCGTCTCGATGATGTCCCGAACGTCTTCACGGGTGTCCTCGATAAGCCGCCGTTCGAGAATGTGGCCCTCTGGCGTCTCGGCCACGGGCCACACCGCCTCGACGAGCAGGCCGTCGTTGCCGAGTTCGTCCCAGATCTCCTCGCCGACGTGCGGGGCAACCGGCGCGAGGAGTTTCGTCGCCGTGACGAGTCCGTCCTCGAAGGTCTCGGGATCGACGACCGTGACCTCCCGATAGCGACGGAGCAGCGAGACGAGTTCCCGGACCGCCTGCAGAGCGTGGTTGAACCGGAAGTCCTCGTACTCCGCAGTCGCACTCGCGACAGTCGCCTCGATCTCCCGGGCGACGTACTCGGCGATCGCCGCGTCGTCGTCACTCCCGCCGTCGGCTGTCGTTACCTCGCCCGTTTCGTACTCCACTGCCAGTGTATAGAGGTTCTGCAAGAAATCATGAGCCGAACGGACGCCCTCCCCGCTCCAGGCGAACTCCTTCTCGGGCTGGGCGGCCTCCATGATGAACAGCCGGGCAGTGTCGGCCCCGTACTCGTCGATGATCCGCTGGGGGGAGACGCCATTACCACGACTCTTTGACATCTTGTTGCCGTCCTCGCCCAGGACCATCCCCTGGTTGGTCAGGTTCTCGAAAGGCTCGCGGATCCCATCTAACAGGTCGACATCGTCGAGGACCTTCGTGAAAAAGCGCGCGTACAACAGGTGCATCACAGCGTGCTCGATCCCGCCGACGTACTGATCGACGGGCATCCAGTCGGAGGCACGTTCGCTATCGAAGGGTGCGTCCTCCAGACCCGGCGAGACGTACCGCAGGAAGTACCACGACGACCCGATGAAGGTATCCATCGTGTCCGTCTCACGGACGGCGTCGGCCCCACACTCCGGACAGGAGACGTGCTTCCAGTCCTCGGCGGCGTCCAGGGGATTGCCAGTCGTGTGGACGAACTCCGGCAGTTCGACGGGCAGGTCTTCCTCGGGGACGGGGACCGCCCCACAATCGTCACACCACACCATCGGGATCGGCGTCCCCCAGTAGCGCTGTCGTGAGATACCCCAGTCCCGAAGGTTGTACTCCGTGCGGTGCTCGCCGTCGAACTCCTCGACGAACCGTTCCCGGGCCTCCTCACTCGTCAGCCCGTCGAACTCACCGCTGTTGACCAGCACGCCGTCCTCGGTGTACGCGGCCTCCTGAATGTCGATCTCTTCGGGGTCGATATCCGCGTCTTCAGTGGGTTCGACGACCTGCTGGATCGGGATATCGTGGGCAGTCGCGAACTCGTGGTCGCGGTCGTCGTGGGCCGGAACAGCGTACAGCGCGCCGGTCCCGATGTCCGTCAGAACGTAGTCGGCGACGTAGACCGGGATCTCCTCGCCAGTGGCGGGATTGATCGCGTACTCCCCGGTGAACACGCCCGAGGTCACGTCGAGTTCGTCCTCGTCGGCCGCCGCTGCCATCTCGACGTACTCGGCGACTTCGTCGTTTTTCTCGGCGATCTCCTGGGCAACGGGGTGACCCGGTGCCAGCGAAAAGTAGGTCGCGCCGTAGATCGTGTCCAGGCGGGTCGTGAAGATGTCGACCTCGCCGTAGCCGGGAATCTCGAAGGCAACGCTGGCGCCTTCCTGCTTGCCGATCCAGTTGCGCTGCATCTCCCGGACGTTGTTGGGCCACCCCTCCAGGTCGTCTAAAGCCTCGTAGAGTTCCTCGGCGTAATCGGTGATCGAGAGGAACCACTGGTCCATCTCGCGGGTTTCGATCGGTGTGTCACACCGCCAGCACAGTTCGTCCTCGCCTTCGACCTGTTCGTCCGCGAGGACAGTCTCACAGGAGGGACACCAGTTCAACTCGGCTCCCTGGCGTTCGACCAGGCCTTCCTCGTGGAAGCGCTCGAACAGCCACTGGTTCCAGCGATAGTAGTCCGGGTCACAGGTCGCTACTTCGCGTTCCCAGTCGTAGCCAAAGCCCATCCGGGTGAGTTGCTCGCGCATCGAATCGATACAGGAAAGCGTCCAGTCCCGGGGGTTCGTATCGCGTTCCTCGGCGGCGTTCTCCGCGGGGAGACCGAACGAATCCCACCCCATCGGGTGGAGCACCTCCTCGCCGCGCATCCGCTCGAACCGGGCGAACGCGTCAGTGATCGTGTAGTTGCGGACGTGGCCCATGTGGAGGTTCCCCGACGTGTAAGGGAACATCGCCAGGACGTACGCCGGGTCCTCGGCGTCGTCCGGGATGCGGAAGACGTCCGCCTCCGCCCATGCCTCCTGCCAGGCGGGCTCGATCTCGGTGTGATCGAACCCACGATCGCGCTGGTCGCTCTCTGTGGCCATCTTGGCTCCACCTGAGAGAGCGACACTGCTATACCTTTCTCTTCGGGGTATTGACGCCACGTAGTGTGACACGTCCGAACGGCGAACGAACGCCGCTACGCGGGATAATCGTTATCCGCCCGCTGTTCGTCACTCCGGACGATCATGGAGCTTCACGATGCAGTCACAGCGGCGATTGAGACGATTCGGGAGAGTGCCGGAGTCGAGCGGGTCTATGGCGAAGCGATCGAACGCGATGGCCGGACCGTCGTGCCCGTCTCCCGGATTTCCTATGGCTTTGGCGGCGGGTTCGGCCAAGGATCGAGCAACACCGAAAATGGAGACGACGAGAACGCTTCGACCGATAACGGTTCGGGCGGCGGTGGCGGTGGAGGCGTCGTCGCAAAACCGATCGGTGCGCTCGAAATCACCGACGAGAACACCCGGTTCGTCCGGTTCGACGGTCGAAATCGACTACTCGGCGCGTTCGTTCTCGGCGTCGCAGTCGGGTGGGTGTTCCAGCGCGTTCGTGAGTGACTCGTTTCCGTGTGAACGAGTCTCGAGTGGAAACGAAGGGGTGTGGCGGATAGCTACTCCGAACGATAGGTGACTGAAATCAGTTGGAACATCAGTCCGAATTCACGATATTTGCTTCCGTTCGAAGTGTGGCCGCTTCGATATTTCCGAACTCCGCCCGGCGATGGCAGGACGGGCACAAGGAAACGACATTGTCGATGGTGTGGGCATCAGTTTTTCCATGTCTATTTGATGTAACAAAAGATCGAACGGGAATGATATGATGGACGTCGGGATTCCGACCGAGACTATCGGAGTCAATTCCACAGTGTACGCACTCGTATTCGTCGCGTTCGAGCGCTTCGCGGCGGACTGCGTTCCAGCCCTGACCGTAGTTTCCGGTGTCACCACCTCGCCAGTTTGGATGACCATTACCGCTGAAAGCGTCGGAGAGCCATTTGTGGTGACAGTCTGGACTACAGAGGGTCACTTCACCTTCCATCTCACTTGGATATCGTTCGACGGTCGTCCCGCAAACGTCACACGATACCGTCGCTTTCCCACCGTTCCAGCGTGGATTAGCCGGTCCGTCGATTTCGGGCAACTCCCGCCATGAAACGGATTCGACACAAGTGCTGCATAGAACCCCCTCCTTCTCAGAGGGGTAGTACTCAAATTCCGTGCCACAGCTGTCGCAGGTCGTCGTCTCCTTGCCACCGGAGTACTTCGGATTTTGTTCGCCTGCGTACGATATCGCCTTCGATCGACAGTCCTCCGAACAGTATTTTTCTCGTATTCACAGTAAAACTGCTCGCCACATTCAGCACACTCTCGATTCGGCAGTTGCTCACCGTGGCGACGGCTATGATGGATGCCAAGACCACGCCGCGTTTCGAACACGCGCTCACACGTCGGACACTGAAATTCCTGCACAAGTACTTTGCCACCGCACTGTATAATAAACGAGAGTCGTCAGCTCCAAATAAAATTCATGTTTGTGAATCGTGAAAATAAGGTCCGGGTGCGAGAATCGAACCCGCGTCTCAGCCTCCACAAGGCTGAAGGATAACCACTACCCTAACCCGGACACGCTGAGAGCACCTCTAACTACCTAGTTGTCGTTCAAATACGTTACGACTCGGCCGGACTGCTGTACCCCGTTGCCGGTATCCGTCGTCTCCGGATCGGCGCGATGTGGAACCACGATCAGCGGGTCGTGGCAGGGGGACGTTCCCCCGTCGATGGGTGCCGTCGTTACTTCCGGGACGCTTTTGACCGACCATACCTTCGATGCAGTTGTCGTGGCGATCACCGACAAGATCTACGTCAAGAATCACCGCCAGCTCGTCTCCCAGCTAGAGACCTCGTTCCCGAAGAGTGCCTTCTCCGGCGCGACGCTGGACGTACTCTTCCACGGGGAGAACCTGGCGAAGTTGGACGACGCCACACAGGATCGGGTCCTCGATTTCGCCGAGGACTTCATGGACTGTGACTGCGACTCGGCACCCCATTGTGGGCACCCCGAGGAAAAGTTCGTCCGCTATCTACTGGAGTTGCGTGCCGGAGGACTCGGTCCGGACGCCATCGTCGACGTGATGGGCGACGAGTACATGCTATATGCCTATCCCGGCGACGTGCTTTCCTTTCTCGACAACTCGGTCCGGACGCTGGAAGCGATCGAATCGCTGGCTGACGTCGACAGAGAGCGGGACGTAGCCGAACAGGCAAAACAGCGACGCGAACAGTTACTCTAGGCGTCGAAGAAAAGCTACAGCGTCTCCTCGAACTCGCCGATCCGGTAGGCCGACTCGCTGTCCTCTTCGTCGCCGTCCAGATCTTCGAGCATGATGACCTCCTCGTCGCCGTCGACTTCCTCGCGGAGTTTTGTCACGTATCGACGGTATTCTTCGAGTTGCTCCCGGAGGTGATCGGCCTCCAGTTCCAGGCGCTCGTGCTCGCGGACGAAGGCCTTCGGAACCTCGACCGTCGGCGGGAACGAGTCGTCGTCTCCCTCCTCGCCGCCGTTGAGTTCGTGTTCCGGGACGACCTCGACCTTTCCGCTGTGGTCGACGAGCATGTCGACATAGTCCCGGAAGACCGCAGACAGTGAGATGTCACGCTCCTCGGCGATCTCCCGGAGGGTCTCGAACTTCGCCTCGCTGACCCGAAAGGAGATCGTCTTGTTCTTGTTGCTCATCGTTGCCGGACGATCGGTCGTCCAGCTACTTAATGATTTGTCAGACGGTCGCTCACCGGCCAAAATGCGCGAATCGTGGCAATACGACGGGGCGGTCAGGTCTCGGGATCGGCCGCCTCGTCCTCGAGACTCTCTAGGGCCTCGACCGCCAGCCGGCGATAGTTATCGATCGCCGGTTCGTACTCCTCGTGGGCCATCCGGACGTACTCATCCGGGGCGTAGTCGTCCTGGGTCGGGTCGGCATCGCGATAGCCCTGGACGCGTTCGAGCGTTCGCTCGGCCGTCTCGACGACCCAGCGATCGCGCGTCCCCTCGTTGACTGGCGTGATCGACTCGGGCCTGATCGAGACGTTGACCTCGCCGTCGTCGGTCTCGTAGGTACGGGGCTTGCCTACCACGGCGACGTACGCCGGCGGTTCGAGTTCCCGGAGCATCGAAGCGGCGTCGGGCTGGTACTGCCCGGCGTACATGAAGAACGTGTCGCCGTTGGGATCGACGACCCGCCCCTGCCAGTACTCGCTGTCCTCGCCGACGTCCTCGGTCTCGGTCAGCGTCCCCACGACGAACACCCGATTGGCGCGTTCTCCCGTCGGCAAGAGGACGTACACCGGCGCGCGATCGTCATCACTCTCCTTGAACGTGTAGGTCGCGTCGTTGAACTCGCCCGCGAACACCCGACGAGCGACCTCGCGGGTCGGCGTCGCCGCCATTATATCGACCTCGCCTTGATGAGGGCGGCTTCAGGATCGACCGCCTCGGTCAGCGTCTCGACCTCGTCGGCCAACAGGTACCGCCCGAAGGTCGGCCCCTCGACGCGGTAGTACCGGCCCATGATCGTCCCCTGCATCTCCTCCTCGACGACGCTCGTGTCGAGCGCGTCCATGGCCATGTCCTTGGCCTCCTCTAAGGTCACGCCAGTCAAGTTCTCGGTGGCTTCCTGATCGAAGATGACCTCGGTGACTTCCTCGCCGTCGTCGAGTACGCCCTTGATCCGGAGGTCGAACTCGCCCTCGACCTCACCGTGTTCGGAACAGCGGCCGTTCTGGAGGACGCGCGTGCAATCGTCCTCTGGACAGCGCTTGATCAGCCCGCTGCCGCTCTGGATGTCGACTAAGGCCCCTTCGACCTCGAGGGCGTCGTCGCCGACCTCGATCTCCTCGTCGGCCCCCTCGATGACCGTCGTCCGGTTGAGTTTGACCGAGAACCGTCCCTGGTACTCGTCGGTGACGACGTTCCGAAGGTGGTAGGTCTCGCCCTCCGCCAGTTCCTGAAGATCGGACTTCGACCACTTGGTGAACTTGATCGTCCCAGTCTCGTCGCCAAGCAGGCCGACCTGAGCGACGGCGTCGCTCCGGGGCTCCCAGAGTTCGACGACCTTCGCCGTCATGTCGACCCACTCCTCTGGCGCGTCGACGTCGGCGGCCTGGACCGTCTCGTTGCCGCCTCCACCGCCGCCGATGTCCTCGCGATCCAGTCCTGCCTCGTCGAGATAGGAGTTAGTGACGCTCCGGCGGGCCTCGCTGATGGGGACCTGGTACTCGTTGACCAGCGTGTCCAGTCGCTCCTCGATCTCCTCAAGAGAGACGTCTAGCTGGTCGTCGAACTGCTCGTGTATCTCTTCCGCATGGGTATGCAAATCCGTCATGGCTGTGCTGTCTCCGCGTGTTTTCGATGGGAGACACCCGATAGTAGGTCGCCCTCCTACTTAAAGTCGCGGCGACCGGGCCGGAAGTGAAAGTCACGACGAGAGCGAGTAACGGGCGTGTGCGCGGCAAGAAAGTTCTTGAGTCGGGAGACCGGAGGATTCGTATGGCCGAGGACAGGGATCGACTCCCGGCGGTCGTCCGGTCGAGCCTCCGGTCTGCAGGTCGACAGCTGGCCGAAGCCAGGAACGCTTACGACGACGCCAAGCGGTCGGCCCGCGCGGACCTTCCGCTTTCCGAGGATGGGGAGGCCCGGATCGTCTGCCGCCGTCACGCGGAACGGCGAACGGTTAGCGTAGACGAGGACGGACGTCCCCAGTGCTTCGATCCGGAGCACTCCGATTGTCAGGGATGCGTCGAAGACATCCGTTCGGGGACGATCGAAACGTGGTGAGCGAGTGGATCCCGAGAAACAGTCGCAACATGGTGAGCGAGGAGAACTCAAGAGCCGATCGAAACGTAGTGAGCGAGTGGGGCCAGGGAGACCGACTGCAGTGCGTGCAGTCGTGGGGGACCTATTATTAGCGGTGTCGGCGAAGGGCGGGCAATGACAGCCGACGGGAACGCGATCACCGCGAGGGAGATCACCAAGCGCTACGGGGAGACGACGGCCGTCGATGGCCTGGGTCTCGAAGTGCCCGAGGGCGTCGTTTACGGCTTCCTCGGACCGAACGGTGCAGGCAAGACCACGACGATGCGGATCCTGACAGGACTGAGCGAGCCGACGAACGGCGACGCGTTCGTCGACGGCGTCCACTGTGCCGATCGCTCAAGTCTCGTCGATCACATCGGGCTCCTACCCGAGGAGCCACCGCTGTACCGCGAGCTGACCGGACGCGAACAATTGCACTTCGCCGCCGACCTGCGAAACGTGCCCTGGCACCAGGTCAAAAATCGAGCACTGGAGATCGCCGATGCGCTCGAGTTGAAATCGGATCTCGATCGGCGCATCGACGGCTACTCAAAGGGGATGAAACAGAAGACGGCGTTCATCCAGGCCGTCCAGCACGACCCGGCAGTGGTCTTCCTCGACGAACCGACTTCCGGACTCGATCCCCGGGCGGCCAAGACTCTCCGGGAGTTGATCGTCGAGCTAGCCGCCGGTGAGACGACGGTGTTCCTCTCGACACACATCCTGCCGGTCGTCGAGGAGATCGCCGACCGGGTAGGCGTCCTCTATGACGGTCGGCTGGTCTCGGAAGGATCGCCCGACGGGCTCGCCGGAGCCAGCGACGACGGCGAAGGGGACCTCGAAGATGCGTTCCTCGAATTGACCGCGGATCCTTCGACAGCCTGGCAATGACGGGGACGAAACGATCCAGCGAGGGAACGTTCAGGGCGGCCTGGACACTTGCGAGGGTCGAGCTTCTCACGACCGTTCGCAACGTTCGCGGAAACCTCCGTCAGACCGTGGGGACGGGATTCATGCTGTTGATGGCGGTCGGCTTCCCACTGCTCCTGTGGGGGGAGGCGACCGGATTCGGACGGGCGGCCGCGAGCGGAGCGCTCCCGATCGGGACGCTCGCCGCGAGCTACCTCGGCGTCGTTTTCGCCGGCGGATACGTCGGGTTCGTCGGTGGGTTCAACCAGTCACGGGTCGGCGTCGTCGGGCCGCTGATCCGGACGTCGATCCCGCCGGCGGCCGTCTCGCTCGGTCGGTTCGTCACGCGGACCATGGAAGGATTGGCCGGCCTCGTCCCCGCCGGAGTCGTCCTGCTCGCGGGCGTCGGCGTCGGGGCCGGCAGTCCACTGGTTCCCGTCCTCGTGGGTATCGGTTCCCTTCCGGTGGCGGCTATTGGGCTGGTCGCTGGAAGACTCGTCGGTGACGGCGCCAGATACGTCAACGAGCGAGTACAGGTGTCGCTGTGGATCCGTGCGACGGTGTTCGTGGGGCTCATTATCGCGATCTTCGTCGGGACCCAGGCCGCGTTGGCGCCGATGTTCGAGGACGGGAGTTACCTGAAACCAGGGTCGATCGGATCGATACTGCCGGGTGGGCCACTACAGGCGTACGCTAGCCTCGTGTTCGCGCCACTGGGGGCGACGATCGAGGCACTCGGTATCGTCATCAGCGCGGCGCTGCTCGTGATCGCGCCGCTCGGGCTCGTCGCCGCGATCCGCGTCGAGACACACATGCTCGTCCGTGACGTCGGCGGCGACGGGAGGACACCCCGTATCGAGGGTACCGACGACGTGCCGAGAGTGTTCGATCTCACGCCGGCGAGTCGGATCGCCTGGCGATACCTATTGCGGACCCGCCGAGACCCCCGAACGCTCGCCCACCTCACGCCGGTGCTGTTCGGCGCGCTCGGCATGAGCGGGACGGCTCTGGAGGATCCACACACGCTATTGACGATCGGTCCCCCCGGGATGGTCATCGCAGGATCGATCCTCGCGGGCGGCGCGTTCTGTTTGAACCCGCTGGGCGACGACCGGGATCAGCTCTCACTCCTGCTGACGAGTGTCCCCGCGATCGGCCCGCTCCTCCGGGGACGCATGCTCGCCGGGATCGTCCTCGGACTGGTAGTCGGGATCGGAGTGGGGACCCCGCTCGGACTGGTCGAATATTCGCCCGCCTTCGTCCTCGGACAGTCGCTGCTCGCCGTCCTGCTGGTCGTCGCCGGCGTGGGGACGGCACTCGGATTGGGAGCCGCCGTCCCGAAGTTCGAACGCCGCGAGTACATGAGTGTCGAACGGGCCCATCCCTCGTTGCTGATCACGATCGCGTTCTTCATGGGCGGGATGGCCGTCGGCGCGATCGGCTTCGGACTGCTGTGGCTGACGCTAACGGAATACGCACTCGAAGGCGTCGGACTCCTGGCCGGGTACACGATCGTGCTCGGGGTCATCGCTGCCGGTGGATACTGGTACGCCACTCGTCGATTCCGGGACATCGATCTCGATCGACCGTGATCCCGGAAGTTCCTTTAGTTCGCCCGGAGAATCCGGACCTATGCGCGGGTACGTCTGGTTCTGGCTGTTCGCCCTCTCGGTGCTGGCGTCGCTGAGTATGATCGGCGTGTTGATCGTCGACTTCTTCTTCCCGAACCCGCCGTGGGGCGGGCTTCCGCCGGTCGGTTACGTTGGCGCGATGGCCGTCGCGATCGTCTCTGTCGGCGTGATGATCGCACTATCGATGGCCCGTCCCGAACTCAAGTGAGTCGTTCCCGCCCCTCACCGATCCGGAGCGCCGTCACTCCCTGATCGAGCCGCCGTCGATCGGTACCGCCACGCCAGTGATGAAACTCGCCCGTGGACTCGATAGGAACGCGACCACGTCGCCCAGTTCCCGGGGCTCGCCGATGCGTCCCAGCGGGACGTCACTCCCCCAGTCCTCGTAGCCCGCCTCGTAACTGTCGTACTCCCCACGATCGACGGCGTCCTCGATCAACTCCTCGATTCTGGCGGTCTCGTGGGCCCCCGGAAGAACGGCGTTGACGCGTACGTCAGGGGCGAACTCGCGGGCCTGAGTCTGCATCAGGCCGATGACCGCGCGCCGAACGGCGTTCGAGAGCACCAGATCATCGATGACTTCCCGGACCGACCGGGACGTGATGTTGACGATCGAACCCGCCTCGCTCTCCCGGAGATGTGGATAGGCTGCCCGCGTTATGCGCACGACGCCCATCACGAGCAGGTCGTAGGCGTCGTACCACGCGTCGGTGGGCGTTTCCAAGAACGATCCACTAGGCGGCCCACCCGCGCTCGTCACGAGATGATCCAGCCCGCCAAAGGTCTCGACGGTCTCCTCGACCAGTGTCTCGGCGTGATCCGGATCCGTTATGTCGGCCTGGATCGCACGAACGTCGCCCGATCCCGTGGCTTCGAGTCGATCACGAGCCGATTCGAGTCGCGATTCGCTACGACCACAGACGACGACGTCCGCACCTTCCGCGGCCAGGGATTCAGCGCTCGCAAGTCCGAGACCGCTGGTAGCAGCGGTACACAGCGCGACGTTGTCCGCCAGATCGAGATCCATACCAACGGGTGAACGCCGCGATGGAAAAAGACCCACGGGTAAGCGAACGATCGACATACCCGATAGCGGTTGACGGCGAAAAACCGGACTGTCCAGACGTAACGCCTGCGACGACCGGACGCAGCGGACTTATGCGCCCCAGAAGTTGTCCCGGCTACCGAGTTCTGGGCGATCAGGTCCCTCCTGTCCGTCCTCGCCAGCTTCCTCCTCGTCATCGCCTGCCACCTCGTCCGTTTGGACTTCCTCGTCGTCCTCGAGAGGGAGGCGTTCGATCTCCTCGGCCCGGGCGTGGTTCGAGTGGACTGTCGTGACGCGAACCCGTGCGCGAGCCTCGGGGAGGACGCCGTCGATCAGGAGAATGAATCCGTCCTCGGTCCGGCCGACGCCGGCACCGCTCTCGTGGATATCCTCGACGGTGACGACGACTTCCTCGCCCGGCTTGACCGGCTGGGACTTCAGATCCGAGATGGGCTGGTTGTAGTGGTTACACCACTCGGCCCCCCCGCGGTCGCCGTAGTGAGTGCACCCCATGCCCTCGATCCGCTCGGTGAATTCGGGGCAATCGTCGGCGAGTGGACAGTCCGGCATGCTGATTCGAGGTTGTCTGTGGGTGGGCAAAACGTTTGCGTCTATCCGGCCACTCGCTCGAACTCTCCTCGTCAGTTCTCCGGAAAACGGTGTTGTTCGACGTCTTCGCCCGCGCCGTCGGCGTCGATCGCCAGCGTATTCTTGGTCTCGATCGATTCGATACCATCGATCGCACAAACTGCCGGAAGGTCCTCGTGAGCTACCGAAACCATCAGTGTCCTGAACTGCAGTTCCGATTCGACGGTGCCACCCACTTCACGAACCGCATCTCCGACAGTATCCACGTCGGTCCCATCAGCAACTCGGAGCAGCACCGTCACCGACGCACCCTCGATCGGACGTCGACTGATCGATTTGACGGCTGGGGAGACGTACATGTCAACAGCTATCGGAGCGAGCCTATTTGACCGCTGTGTTAGGTCCCCCAATCGAATTACTGGATAGTAATCCGCTGTCTGAGAGGTTGGTTCACCACCCCCAATATGTTTCGACTCATTGACAGTCACGACTCAGGTCGAACCGCTGGTGATATCGGTCTCCTATTAAACCGATTGTTCACTGCCGTCTGATCGCCTCCGCCCATCAATCCGCCTGCCATCGCTCCGGCCCCAATTGGTCCCGCGATCGATCCACCGATGCCGCCCATGCTGTACTCCCCCAGTGAGGACTGCTCTAAGTCCGGCGTCGTGTAAATCGACCGTCCAACGCCATCACACACCACGCTTGTCGTCACTAGTCGTAGTATTCCTCGTCTTCTGTCGTCAGTGGCTTGCCCCAGATGTCCGTTTCCTTGCAGTACTCCGGCGGTTCCTCACCGACGTGGCGATAAACATCTCTGAGTTGGGCCAGCAGATGCTCGATGATGAATATCTGGAACCCGTCCGGGAATTCGTAGTCCCCATCTTTGAATTCCAGCGGTGGTAGCGTAACCGGGAATTTCGTCAAATGCGGTTCGTCCAGTAGTTCCTCGTATCGCGACTCCTTGTGGGTGTAGTGAGCCTCGCCAGACTCGTCGCGGTATTTGATTACTGGCGTCGGCACGTACGCCACCTCGTCGTCCTCGTTGACGAGGAATGGTGCGAAGATGATCTCTGCCGAGTCTTCTGGTACTTCTGGGACCGAGGCCGGATTGGTGAGCATTCGATAGCACTCCTCGAACTCCTCGGCAAAGTCGTCCACGTGCAGTTTCTCTAAGGCCAGCATCGCCCGGTTGAGTTCTTCCGGGATCCACTCGGCCGGCAGAATATCTGCATCCGGAAATTCTTGTTGGGCCGCGAGTTTTGCCCGCTCCTCGACCTGCGTCATCAGCTTCTGCTCTTCGAACGTTCGGTCGGCTGGTTCGTGGGGATATGATTCTTGAGAATGTCTCTGGATGTGTCCATCCCATTCAATTGTAATTACGTGTCTATTACCCCTCTCGTCAAACACCTCAACACCACAGTCACTTTCTTTGTGTCCGACCACTTCAGCACTCATCCTTCTTTTCTTTGTGTTATTTTCCATCATACGTAATCATCCCCATCAAATCCATCCGATTCGCTGCTCCCAGCCCCACTTTCGCCCGTCCGCCAGCCCGCCGTCTTCACCGAGCCCTCGTTGCCCCAGCCCTGTATCTCCGACTTGAACTCTGATAGCTCACTCGTGAGCGAGTTCTTCAGGTCCTTCCCCTGGCCGATTTTCGACGTGATCGATTCCATTCCAGTCCCAGCGATCCCCTGGCCAGCGCCGAGCACTGCTGCACCTGCTACCGCGCCAGCCGCTACCATCGGCGCCGCGCCACCCGCTGCTGCTATCCCTACTCCAGTCCCTACCGCCCCCTTCACTGCATCTCCACCGAGCCCACGCAGGTATTTGTTCCCGTCATCACCCTGGGCATTGTCCACCGTCCGTGATTTGTTCATCACGTCGTAGAGCAACTTACCCCGCTCTTCGTCGTCCATCTTCGTCATCGCTTCGCCCATCTCCTCGCGCTCGATCTCCTCGAAGTGGATATCCGACGCCTTCGGGTTCTCCAGATCCGACAGTGACTCCTCGGACCCTTCGGACGATTCGGTGCTCTCTGTCGACGCTGAATCGTCCTCGGTAGATGTCTCGGACTCGCTCTCCGGTGACGCGTATTCCCCACCGGTCGTCGGCTCGGTGTATCCCTGCCAGTCGCTGTCGCCCTCGACCAGGCGGTCACTATCGAGGGCCGACATTGGCGTCTGCTCCAGGTCTGGCGCGGTATCGTTGACCGTCTGAGACTGACCCTCCTCGTCACGACCGCCACCGCCGCCAGCGCCCGCTGGGGCCGGTGACCCACCGCCAAACTGGTTGTTGACTGCCGTCCGGTCGCCGCCGCCGGTCATCCCACCGACCATGCCGCCACCTGCGCCAGCCGACACCGCACTGCTCGCCTTGCTCGCCCCACCCTTCATCGCACTCTTCGCTTTGCCCGTCATCGCACTGGCCGCACCGCCCATCGCACCGCTCAACCACTTGACGACGTACGTGATCGCCACCAGATTCATCGCCGTCACCGCCATCAACGGCATCGCCGCCGCCAGCAACGGATGCATGCTACTCCCCGACGCGAACGCCGCGTCAACTCCGCCCGAGTCGACCGACCCGCCGGCCAGCATCGCCAGCGATCCCGTCGCAAACTCCATCCCGACCGCGAACACGCCCGCGATCAGGATGCCACCGGGGATCAACATCCCCGTCGCTTTGAACAGCTTCTCGGCCACCGCTTTCGCGTACTTGAGTGGGCCGAGTTCCCCGATCCAGAACACGATCAGCAGTGGGTACAGGCCGTACGTCAGGTAGACGATCACCTTCCGCGCGATCAATACGACGAACATGACCAGTTGCCCGACAGTGACGATCAACCCCATCACGACGCCGAACAACAACAGTACGAACGACCCCACCCCACCCGTGCTCGGACTCGCCGACACTGTGAACGTCGTCGACTCCAGGAACATGTCGATTGTCGCGTTCGATACCTCGAAGGCCGCCGCGAACAGTCCCCGACCCCACAGCGTCGGTCCCCACCCCGGCGGATTGACGATGAACAACGACAGCGTGGCCGCCAGCGCACGCCCGGCAAACCGGTACGGATCTGACTTCTTGTCGTCCGGGAAGAACTGAAACATCCCGAGGTGGGCCAGCGCAAAGATTGTCAACAGCGCGAAGTAAACGTACACCGACAGCTCCCACATGTCCTGGAACTGCTTGAGTGCAGTGGACTCCAGATGCAACAACGCCTGCATCGACCCGTTGAGGAGATACCCGAGCAGCGTGAACACCGCGTTGAAAATCTGCGTGTTGATCCACTCGACGAGCGCGTCGAGACCGAAACTGATCAACACGACGCCGTTGCTGGGGACACCGCCGAGCAACCACTGGATCGTCCCCGCCAACGGCACCCCCATTGGTGTACGTTACAAATACGTGCCATATGCGTACTTAATGGTTGCTATGTCTGTCAAAGCCGATGTCACTACGAGTGAATCGCGGTTCCGACTGTACGTCTCACCTGCCGTTATCGTCGACGGTATTTCGACCGGCCCGATGTCCCGTCATCCTCGTCGGTCGCTGATTCGTCGCCGTCAAACTGGTTCCCTGAGAGCTGGGACTGTTGTAGCTGGGGGGCGTTGCGCTTCAGGACCGAATTGCGATCGCCACTACCCGTCCGTCCGCTCCCCCTGTCGGCGGGATTCGCCCGCTCGGCGGCTGTACTTGCCGCGGACTTCGCCTGATCTTTGATCCCCTGTGTGGCCTTCTTTTTGCCCTTCTTGGCTGCCGATTTGGCCCCCTTCTTGACGCCTTTCTTGCTCATCTCCTTGGTAGCCATCATCGCCCCCGACGCAGCGACACTTGCGCCACCCGACGCGACGGCGGCACCCAGTCGTGCGACCGACGTGATGCCACTGCCAATTGCACCCAACATCTGGACCAGCATGAGAGTCGGTAACAAACACGTTGCACCGATGACCATCAGTTTGAAGACGATAGTCGTCAGGTAATCGCTCGAAGAACCTGTCGCGAACACGCCCTCCGCGACGGGGGCACCCCCACTCGCCCCCTGGGTCACTGCGCCACCACCGAAGACGTGACTATTACCACTGATGAGGGCGATGCCCGTCGTGAAGACGGCCGCGAAGAGGATACCGCCGACCAGTGCCGTGATGGCCGTTTTGAACAGCTTCGAGGAGAGTTGCTTGCCGTACCGCAGTGGACCGGCGTCGGCCACCCAGAACACGATCAACACGGGATAGAGCCCATACGTGAAGAAGATGATGACCTGCCTGGCGACGAGGAGGGCGAGGAGCACGAACTCGAATACCAGTATCGGTACGCCGATGAAGAGCGCGAACCCGAGGAGAATGAATCCACCACCCAGTGCGCCGGCGAGGGTCTCGCTCTGAAACGAGAAAGTCGTCCCGACCTGCTCGAGATACACCGTGCAGATCTCGTTCACGACGACGAACGCCCAGCCGAACGCGCCCTTCGAGAAGAGATCCGATCCCCACCCAGGGGGGTTGACGATCCACAGAGAGAGTGTCGCAGCGAGCGCTCTCGAAAAGAATCGGGCTGGGTCGGTCTGCTGAGCGCCTGGAAAAACCTGTGCCAATCCCAGCATCGAGGCAGCATACAAGGTGAGGAAGCTGAAAAAGACGAGTGTCCCCACTGTCCAGATGTCTTCGAACGGCTGTAGCTGGGCCGGATCGATCGTCAAAAAGGAACTCGTAATATCCCCAAAGAGTTCGAGCATGAAATCGAACACGGCGTTGAACAGGTCGTTGATGATCGATCGAACCGTGTCCTTGATGCCGAACAGAAGAACGACTGTCCGCACGTTTTCCAGGACAATCATGTGTCCCAATCCCCCCTGCTTGCAGACTGCTTGTAGTATTGACTGCTGGACGTACTGCAGGAGCATCTCAAATCACCTCCATCACGTACTGAAATCCGAGGAAATTGACGACCAACAGTGGCGTGACCAGTTTGAAAAAGTCAACTATCAGTGTCGAAATGCCGCCAGGCGACCCGAACTCCCCCGCTGGCGGTTGGACCTGATCTGTCGTGCCTCCGGCGAACGTCCCGCCCGACGAGTCGTATCGATCGAAGTCGATCATTATTGTACTCGCCCAGATAAGTGCCGTGATGAGCACCCCGAAGATGAGGAGTTTCCCACTCGCCGCGATGAACTTCTTACCCATCTGATTCACTTTCGACCAGGGGCCGACTTCGACGAGTTGGAACCCCATCAACACCGGTAACAACGCGAAGGTGACGTAGACGACGAGCATCCGGACAACCAGGAGGATAATAAATCCAACCCCGGCCACTAGTAATACGCCCGATGCGATCAAGCCCCACAAAAGTGCCACGAACATGCCGAACTGATCGACGAGCTGTGTACTGATCGATATATAAACTCGGAAGAACCACGACGAGCGGTATGGTTCCGAGCGTGACTAGCCCATTAAACGTCAGTCAAAAGAAGAGACTGGTTCGCAAGATCTCCCCCGGTATCGGTACTATCCTCATATGATACAGAGACAATTACACATATATGTTAAATTTTACTATCGAACCAGCCCTGATCATCGAGATCGAACGGTTGTACCGTGTATCCAGAACGAGCCCTCGAGAGAAATTGTGAAACGACAGTATTGAAGGGATGATAGCTAGTAACAAATTGTATGCACCTCCGCGACGCTGTCGAAGCCGACGCCGAACACATGGCGTCGCTCACGGAGTCACCACCCGACGTGATGCGTAATCTCGTCCACGATCGGACGGTCCGCGTCGCGGTCGAAGTAATCGAAGCCGACGACGCGGTCGAGAGCCAACGTGACGAGCAGATCATCGGGGTCGTGAGTTTCGACGCCCGGGAACAGACCGTTCACGTCACCCAGATCGCCGGCTCCGAGCGAGTCTGTCGACGATTGCTCGAGGAACCAATCAGGTTCGCTCGAACAGAGAGGATGGCAGTCGAACTGCTGGTCCCAGAGGACGAGCAGGCCGTCCGGACAGCGGCCGAAGCGAAGGGGTTCATGGAGACCGGAAACGGACCGCGATTCTCGGGTCAACCGACGACTCGATTTAGACTCGCTCCGAACGACGGCGGTCAGGAACGCTCTTAACCGTCTCCGTTCGAAGCTACGATATGAGCGAGGATTTCGGAGTGGAACTCGAACGACGGACGGACGAATACATGGACACCCTCGACGAATGTGTCAGCCTGCTGCCGACGCTGCTCGAACAGTACGCTGGTGGTGACGACGTTGAGGAAATCGTCGAGCGTATCGGCGACCTTGAGAGCGAGGGCGATCGGATGATCCGGAGTATCACCAGCGAAATCACGAACTCCGATCCGGAGGACATGGGGTTGCTCAATACGCGGTTCAACTACAACCAGACGGAACTCATCGAGTTCTTCAAAAGGATCGACGTCCTGGCGAACCTCACCGAACGGATCGCCCAGGAGTTGCCGATCATGCAGCCGGCCCACGACAACGCGTGTTTCGAGGGACTGGCCGAGATGGCCGACCACGTCGCGAACATGACAGCGACGCTCGAAGACGTCGTCGAGCGGTTGGTCAAAGCCCTCGCCAGAACTGACGAAACCGAAACGCTGTACGACGATATCAAAGCGATCAGGGACATGGAGAGTCGCTGCGACTCGATCAAAGACGACGTCATCGCGACCGCCTTCGCCGACGAATCGATCGAGCAACCGCTGCTGTATCGCGAACTCGCGATCCTGTTCGATGATCTCGCCAACACGATGGAGGACGTCACCGATCGGATCATCCTCATCGCCAGCGACGAACCCGGTCTCGTCACCGAGATCGACCCGGCCGACGAGTGAACGTGACGCTCCAGGTCGTAGCTCACCCAGACCCAGGTTCCGGGCGGAGGAGATCGACCGACTGAACATATTTCTGCGCGCGTGACGTGATGTGGATATGGTCCACGACGGCGGCATCGCCGAGGAGTACATGGGCGGAAAACCGGGTACTACGATGGGAGGGCGGATCGACCGATGAGTCTTGATTTTGGTGGCGATCGTGCGGTCATCGGGATGGTACATCTGGCACCGCTGCCCGGCGCGCCGGCCTTCGACGGCGACAGGAGTTCGATCCGGGACGCGATGATTCGGGACGCGCGACGCCTGGCGGCGGGCGGCGTCGACGCCGTGATGGTCGAGAACTTCGGCGACGCGCCGTTCTACGCCGAGGACGTGCCAAAACACGTCGTGGCATCGATGGCGGCCCTCGTCGCCGACCTCCAACGGGAGATCGATCTGCCCGTGGGCGTCAACGTCCTCAGAAACGACGCCGAGGCGGCCCTGTCTGTTGCGGCGGCGGCCGGCGCATCGTTCGTCCGCGTCAACGTCCACTCGGGAGCGCGCCTCACCGACCAGGGCGTCGTCACCGGCCGTGCGGCCGAGACAGTCCGCCTTCGCGAACGGCTGGACACCGATGTCTCGATACTCGCGGACGTCGACGTCAAACACTCAGCCCCACTCGCCGAACGGCCCCTCGAGGAGGAAGTCGCGGAACTGCTAGAGCGAGGTCACGCCGACGGCATCGTCGCCAGCGGCGTCGGAACGGGCGAAAAGACGGACCGCGAACACCTCCGGGGCGTCGTCGAGGCCCGGGATAAACTCGACGTTGAGGCGCCAGTATTCGTCGGGAGTGGCGTCAGGCAGGCAAGTGTGGCCGAGACGCTCGATCTCGCCGACGGCGCCATCGTCGGTACCGCGCTCAAGCAGGACGGGGAGACGACCGCCCCCGTCGACGAGCAACGGGTACAACGGTTGGTCGAGGCGGCCGAAACCGGCGACAGTCGCTGACGGCCTGACGTGTCGGCGGACAGCCGAAATTACAGCTCTGGGAGATCCTCGCGAGTGGGGAGCGCACCGCGGGGGCCGGGTGCGGTACAGTTCTGGGCCGCCGCAGCAGCTGCCACCTGGCCCGCAACGCCTGCTGTACGGTCGCCAAGCACCCAGGCGTCGATCAGTGCCGCCGTGAACGCGTCGCCTGCGCCAGTCGTATCGACGACATCGGTCTCGACGGCCTCGATGTGAGTCAGTTCGTCCTCGGCCAGGTACGCGCCGTCGGCACCGACGGTGACCGCGACGCGGGCGGCCCCCGCCTCACGCAGTCGCTCGGCGGCGTCCCGTGGGTCCGTCCCGAGATACGAGCGGGCGGCGACCTCACCCACGACGAATAGGTCAGCGGTCCTCGCGAGGCGGTCGATCGTCCCCGGCGCAGTCCCGCGACCTTCGAGTTCCTCGATGGGACCGGCGAGATCGAACGCGAGGGCCTCGATAGCTCCCGATTCACGGAGGTCCAGGAGGTCGGTCACGACGGCGTCGGGAGCGTAAGCACTCGTAAACACGCAGTCGGCCCCGCGTACCCGATCGCGATCGGTCGCCTGGAGTCGAAGCTGTGGGACGCTATCGCCCCCGGCGACGATCATGCGATCGCCGTCGGGCCCCCGGAGGACGAGCGTGTAGGAAGAAGCGCCTTCGCCCGCACGGACTCCGGAGGTATCGACGCCGTGATCGCGCAGGGAGTCGACGATCGTCTCGGCCGCGTCGTCGTCGCCGACCCGGGAGAGTACCCCGACATCGTGCTCAAGGGCCGCGAGCGCACAGCCAACGTTCGCTGCGACGCCACCTGCCCGTTCGGTGGCGTCGGTGACGAAGGCACCACCGTCGGGCTCCGGCAGGTTCGTGAGCGTGTAAACGCGGTCGAGTACCGCGCTCCCGACCGTTACAATCGCGACCACGCTAGGCCACCCTCGATCGACCGCGACGACAACGCGACCTGCGGATCGAACCAACGATACCGGCGGACCGAAACATATCTCAGTCCACGCGATCGCGTGGCAAGAATCCGTCGGCGATCCTCATACGAATTGCTCTAAGTCATTACCATATCGACCGTCCGCAATCGGGCGGTCGTCACGTGAAATAGTTAGAGCAATCCGTATCAGTCCCAGCCCCGCAGACATCACATGAAATCCGCGATCCCGGTCTGTTTGCTCGTATCGTCCTCGAAGACGCGCTCGATCGAGCGTTCGAGGATCTCCAAGCGCTGTTTGGTGTACTCCCGGGCGCCGAACTCCTCGGCGACACGGATCGCCGTGTCGATATACTTGTTGACCGAGCCCTCGTGGACGGTCAGGTTGACGTCGCCGCCACACTCCCGGCAGTCCCCGGTGAGAGGGACACGACGATACTTCTCGCCGCACCCCAGACATCGCACATCCTGGCGCGAGAAGGCCCGCAGATTGCCGATCAAGTCCGGCAGGAAGTGATACTCGATGATGCGCTCGGCGACGTCGCTCTCGTCGACCGCCCGGAGTTTCCGGGAGATCTCGAGCTGGGCGTCCATCTTGTCCTCCATCGAACCGAGGGTCTTGTAGGCTGAGAGATCCGGCCCGAGGGCAATATCGCTGGTGTCGTGGGTGTGGTTGAACCCCGTGTACTCGTCGTCGGTCCCCAGCGTATCCTCGGCAATCGTGACGTCGACGTCTTCCGGATGGGCCATCTCCCGGGTTGCCTCGTACAGTTCCAGGGGATACTCCTCGACGATGTCGATGTTGTGGGCCTCGTCGTCGATCTCTGCGGGATCGATGCGGGAGGACATGACCAGGGGCGCGTCCATCCTCCCACCCCGCTGATCTGGCAAGAATTTTATACTAAAGTTCAAAAGTCCATCAAGGAGAAGCATTACACAATCTTCATCTCCGTCACAATTCCGACGTTTCGCCGCGTGAAAGTACGGATGGGCGTACCCGACGGCAGCCGAGGTGAAGCCGACCACGCGACCGACAGTCGCCGCGCTGGTGTGTGGCGCCATCCCGAAGACGAGTTCGCCGACGAGATCGTCACGATCTTCGAGTTCGTAGTACGGTTCGAGCCCGTAATAAGAGGTGAGCAAGTCGTCGATGAAGTCAGCGGTCTTGAGCATGTGCTCGGCAGCACCGTCCGAGAGGACGATGTCCTGAACGTTGAGTTCGACCAGCTGGTCGTCGTGGGTGAGCGGATCGCCACGAATGTCTTCTTCGTAGCCCAACTCGCGGAACTGCTCGACGGTGACGTCGAGTTCGGCTGGTCGAACCGACGTGACGGGAAGGTCGGTCATGTCGTAGCGGACCGTCCCATCCTTGAACGCGCTGACGTCGTGTTTGGCCCGGAGGATTCCCTTCTCCATCGGTTCGGGCGTCTTCTCCTTCGAAGTAAGTCCCTTGACACCTTTGAGCACGTCGAAGGCAACCTCGCGCTCGCCGACCGCGTCCAGGGCCTGCTGGTACTCCTGACCCACGTCGATCGTGGTCTCTCGCGTCGGCGAGGCCAGCGTCTCACAGCGCGGACACTCTGCCCGCCCGGACTCGTCGGGTTCGACCTCCCGGTCGCAGTCCGGGCAGACGTACACTGACTCGGTGACGCCGCCACAGTCCGGACACCGTGGGCGGTAGGTGTCCGTCCCGCAGTCGACACAGCGGCGACGGCCGACTTCGAGTTCGACCTCGCCGGGTGCGTCACCCATCTCGTCGGCGTGGCCGGCGGCCTTTGCGACGTCACGCTGGTTGCCGCCGGCCTCACCGATCGGGAACAGCGTGTGGACGGCAGGCGAGAGTTCCCGCTCCTCGGACTTCTCGGGGCGACCCATCCGGTTGCCGATCCGCGTGGGGGCACGCTCACGCACTTCGAAGGAGGAAATCTCGTTGACGGCCCTGATCGCGTTCTCGCCGTCGTCGTAGGTTCGGGCCCGTTCGGAGAGGTCGTCGATCGTCCACGTACGCGTCAGGTCATCGTCGAACCCCAGTGTCTCGACGAGCGGTTGCCAGGCTGGGACGATGAGCGAAGCGTCGGTCTGGGTATGGTCGACCAGCAGCGATTCGAGGGTCTTTCGAACGGGATCGTCGTTCGCCAAAACGAGATCGCCAGTCGTGGCGTCCGCCGACTGACGACCCGCCATCGCCGCCCCGTCCCCGGTGATGACCTCGCCGTCGCCGATCGCATCGGCCAGCACGTCGATCGCTTCGACGCTCACGTCGTGATAGAGGTGGGTGTATTTCGGGTGCAGCGGCGCGTCGTACTCCCGGGCCCACTTCAAAGCCTCCTCCGGGCCGGGATCGTCGAGATCGACCGCCACGGAGTCCGCCATCGCCCGGACATCCGCGTCGGTCTCGGCGAACTCCTGGCGCCACCACTCGACAGTGTAGGACGCGGGGGCGAGCGGGTGGTTGTTCTCGACGAACTCGCCGTAATTGACCAGGTACTCGCCCAGGTCGAGGACCTTCTCGACACCGTTGCGGACTTCCTTCGCTTCCTCCGGGTCGTCGATCCGTCGGACATCTCCGTTGGCGAGTCTGACCGTCGGTCCCTCGATGGTGTCGACTGGGACGATCCCGGCTGCTTTCCCGGGACGTTCGGTCTTGATCTGGGTCCCCGTCGCGAGGAAGTCGTCGACGAGGTGCATCGTCGCCGGGTGGATGCCGGCGGTTGCATTACCGTGATTGCGCGCGCGACCGTACCGCAGTCGAAACCCACCCGATTCGCTGGGGTGTGAGAAGACAGGACGTCCGGCAATAAGGTCTCTCAGGTACTTTTTCGAGGGTTCTGCGCGTGGTGGCGAGTTCTTTTCTCCACGATTTTCAATCCCCTTTGTTTCGTCTGGAGTTCCGTCTTCTTCCCACTCATCCTCATCGCCGTCCACCGCGTCCTCGTCGCTTTCGTCGTCTTCGCCGATCGTTCCATCGATGAGGTCCTGGAGCCAGGGCCACTCGACCTCCTCGAGCTGGCGGGTATAGCGTTGGATCTTTGGGGCCTTGAGGGCGATTCCCTCGGCCATGACGAGACACATCCCGCCGCGGGCACTGTTGGAGTCGACTCGTTCGAGATCCCGGTAACCCGAGACCTCCTCGTCGCCGGTGGCTTCGCCGTCGAGCATGATCGGCATGTGCTCGGCGATGTGGCGAGTCTCCTTGTCCTTCGGCGAGTACTGCAGTCCGGTGTCCTCGTCGTAGAGTTCGATCTCCTCGACGTAGCGGCCGATCTCCTCCTTGCGGGCGTGGTATTCCTCGATGTCCAGCAAGGTTCGCGCGTAGTCGGCGACGAGCACGGAGAGGGCCTGGGCAGTCCCACCGGCCGAGCGGATCGGGCCAGCGTAGTAGACGTTGACGAACTGCGTGCCGTCGTCGTTGTCGAGAATTTCGACGCGATCGATGCCCTCGATCGGGGCCGCGACGACGCCCTCGGTGAGCAGGGCGACGGCGGTCCGGACTGCGCCCTCGATCTTGCCCGCTTTCGTGTCGTAATCGCCCACCGATCCCTCGACGAAGTCCTCGACGAGGGCGAGTGCGGCCTCCTCGCGGGACATCTCACCTTCGAGATCACGGACGCGCTCTGCGACGCCATCGATCCCGAGGATGTTCTCGACGCGGTCTGCCATGTCCTTCGCGACTGGGATCTCCACGTCGGTCGAAGGGTCGTCACCGCGTTGTCGAGCGGTGCGGGCAACCTCGAGGGCTTCGTCGAGCCCGGTTTCTAAGCGCTCGAAGTAGCGTTCGTCGGCCTCGCGCATCTATCGCACCTGACGATCCATGTCCCCAGGCATCTACAACTCCCAGAGGTCCAGATCGGTCTCGTCGTCGTGATGACGTTCGAGGGACGTCTCGAAGGCCCTGACGTACAGTTCACCGGCAAATGTCGTGGCAGCGTCGAGATGACCCGCGAGGGAAGTGCCATCCCGTCTCGAGAGGACCGCGTGCGTGTGCGCGAACGGCTCGTCATCGAGCAGTGAGACGTTACCGACACAGGACGCGACCTCCAGGGGTTCGTCGAACTCGGCTGCGTCGTACTCCTCGCGGTCCTGATCGTAGTACCAGATGGTTGCGTCCTGAACGGCACCGAGGCCGACGAAGAAGGCCGCCTCGATCCCCTCTTTGGCGGCGAAGTCCTCTATCTGGGCGCGCCAGTCTTCGCCGTGGGCCAGACGGGCGACGAACTCGCGGTCGCCTGAGACTTCCCGATAGTGCATGTACGGGGTCACGGCAGGGACTCCGATAAGGATTGCTGTGCGAACGAACAGACCGGGACGATACGTCCGCGGATTTATCCGGCCAGGAAATATGTCCGCGGATTTATCCGGCCGGGAAATATGTCCGCGGATTTACCAGGATTCGGGAACCTGAATCTGATAGCGCCCATCCTCCTGGAGGGCGATGATGTACTCCTCGCGCTCGTAAAGTTCCATCAGGTTGAGTTCGTACTGGCCGGGTTCGACGATGCGGATGGACTCGAACTGATCGTTGAGTTCCTCCCGGAGTTCCTCGAGACCCGGGCGATCGATTTCGTCGTTATCCGACGGTTCGGTTTCAGAGCCCTCGACCCGGGAATCGGACGGTGACGGAGAGCCATCGGCAGGAGGAGCACCGGCGGCCATCTCGGCGGTTCCCGATTCGGGGAGTTCCTCGGGAGCGACGACGGCCGATCGCGCGGAGGTCTGGGCCACGTCCTCCGCCCTGGAAGCCGAAGCCCGCCGTTGTCGATCGGCGGACGTGGACTCGGCTCCCGCAGTCGGGGTCGTCCCGTCCGGCTGATCGTCTGTCGGTCCCGGGCCTTCCTCGGGCCAGGGCTCGAGTGGATCGGCGGCCTCGGGGGACGTGCCCGGGCCGTCGGGATCACTCCCGACGATGTCCTTGACAGTTTTCGCCGCATTACCGACCGTTTTCGCGACTGAATCGCCCGGAGACGGGCGTTCCGACCGGTCGACGCTCGGCGCAGGTTCCGAATCGGGGGTCGGTTCAGGTTCGGCTCCGGAAGACTGGCTCGAGTCGCCTGCCGAACTTTCCGGGAGAAACTGGAAGGTGTTACCGCCACAGTCGGGACAGCCCGACAGCATCTCCGTCGAGCCGTCCGCGAACGTCGTCCCGCAGTCAGTACACTGGTGGGGCATTATTTCCGGGAGACGAGAGCACTAATGAGGGTTTCGTCCTTGTGTAACGTCTCGATCTGGTTGGCCGGCCCGATCACCGTCAACTTCTTCGTCGATTCCTTGCCCATGAGGCGATCGAGGAAGCTCTGGTCGGCAGTCTCAGAGCGCGGGTAGGTCTCGATCTCGATCCCGTTGAACTCGTCCGGGCTGATCTCGGTCATCGTCACCTCGATCAGTCGGGACTCCTCGTCAGGGGTTAGCCCTTCCTCCAAGACGACGATGTTACCGTCCCGGACGCCATCAAGGATCATCCGGATCTTCTCCATGCTGGCCAGCCCGTCCATCCGCTCAGCACTGATGAGGTCGATCTGGACGCCATCGCGTGGTTTACTCGTTGCTTCAGCCATCCTCGATCACCCGAAGTACTCCGCGATCTTGTCGTAGACCTCGTCCATGTTGTCACCCTCAAGCGCCGACAGCGGGACGGTCTCGTGTTGAGGATAGGCGTTACGGATGCGCTTGACGCTAGATTCTTCGAGGTCGATCTTGTTGGCGAAGATCAACACCGGCAGGTCCTGGCTCTCGATGATGCCGATCAGCATCGTGTTGACCTGTGTGAAGGGGTCTTCCGTCGAGTCCAGAACGTAGATGACGCCGTCAACGTCCTCCCGTAGCCAGTGCATCGCCTCGGCGACGCCCTCGGTGGCCTCCCGCGACCGGCGGACGGCGTCGTCTTTCTCCATGTCGTGATCGAGGAACTCCGTGTAATCGACCTTGGTCGTCACCCCGGGCGTGTCGACGATGTCGATCTGGACGGACTTGCCGTCGCGTTCGATCTCGACGTTCTCCTTGCGACGGGCACGCCGTGTCTCGTGTGGAATCGAACTCTCGGGGCCGACTGCGTCGCCGGTCCAGTCCCGGGCGATCCGGTTGGCTAGCGTCGTCTTCCCTGCATTCGGTGGTCCGTAAATTCCAATCCGTTTGGGATCCTGTTCGGAAAACAGGGTCGATGCCGCGCGTGATATGCTGTCTCTGAGTTCTGTGAGCAGTCCCATCCTATCCTCCCGCGCCCGAGCGAATCGGGGCATCTGACCGATGTAGCACGTCGAATCCACTTAACTGTACGTCAGACATATATAAATATACCGATATATTAGGGATTGGAAGTCGATCGGAGAACTAGCCCGATCCGCCATGACTCTCCTTGACCGCGTTCGAACGCCCCTTGTCTCTCTTCCAGAGGACGCGCTCCACCCCCCACCCCTTCGTTTCAGGTGGAACACCACCGAACAACGAGATCACGATCACGATCTCGACGTTCAGGGCGAATGAATTCCGACACACCGTCCACTCTTCGGTTTACTCTATTCACTCTTCGATTTCCCGCGTTGATGGGTCCAAAGGTGTGATGGAATTTCATAACGAATACGAGAGTGGATCCGGAAGAAAGTAGATAGAGGGGATATCGGGGTTAAGACGGACTAGCAGTGTCGTCTGACGTCCGTCTTCGCTAGTGGATTCGTCCCTGAGCGGATCCGTCTAGAAATCCCTAGATTATATCTTCTCTCTCTCTCTACATTGAGATTACTGCAGTACGGTTTTGGTTTTATCGTATATATCATAAAAGTACCGATTCTAGAAGGAGACTTGCGACTGAAGTATTCCCCACCACTCTTTTGCGGAGTTGCAGTTGAAACGAAGGGGTGTGGGGGTATCCTGTCGGAACTCCCGTTCGCCCCGTGTTTCTCATCGACAGGATCAACGAGACTGTGACGCGGTCACGCCTGCGACCCTTCGAGCTGGGAAACGTGTCGAACTGGCAGATTTCACCAAACCTGGTCGGTTGCAACTGAACTGCTGGTTTCAACTGGTAACCCTCGGATTATCGGGTCTGAAACTTCAATATCATCTACATTTCCGTTCAGACCGCTTCGAGATCGACGTTCAGCCAAAACGTGGGGATGATACGGACGGGTGACCAGCTGAACCGAAATTTTTAATACTCTTTCACCCACCCGTTGTTGTGGTTCAACTGGACGCAGCCGTTTGTCCGAAATCTCTCGATATCGCTGCTATCGACTGTCTCAGGCCGGAATATCGGATTTGCGGGCGCATCTCCACCCGAAAAAGGGGGCACGTACGAACATGCAAGATACGGACGAAACTGACCTCGATGCTGACGCGGAAGAGACCGACGAGTGGGAACTCGACCCATCGGAGCGACCGTCGTCGTTCACAGACCGGGAACGCGACGGGCAACTGCTTGACGACATCGTCTTCGAGGACGAAGATTCGGAAGCGGACGAGGCCTCGCGGGGGTTGTTCGATGACCTCCTGAGCGGGGAACCTATCTTCGAGAACAAGGAGGTCCTTCGTCCCTCATATACACCTCGGAAACTCCCCCATCGCGAGGAGCAGATCAACAACATGGCGACGATCCTCGTCGCTGCCCTCCGCGGGGATACGCCGTCGAACATCCTCATCTACGGCAAGACAGGGACCGGCAAGACCGCAAGCGCGAAGTTCGTCAGCGAGGAACTCGAACGTACCTCCCAGAAGTACGAGGTCCCCTGTGAGGTCCAGTATATCAACTGTGAAGTGACCGACACGCAGTATCGTGTCCTCGCCCAGCTCGCGAACAAGTTCATCGAGCAAAACGAGGCACACATCGACGATCGAATCGACGAACTGGGGAAACTCACCGATCGCGCCGAATCCGATCCGGATGTGCTTGGGGATACGGACTTCTCTTCGATCGAGGGCGTCGAATCTCGGATCGAATCCTTAGAGAGCGATCGCGAGGACTTCGAGGAGGTGCCGATGACCGGCTGGCCGACTGACCGCGTCTACAACACCTTCTTCGACGCCGTGGATTACACCGAGCGCGTCGTCGTCATCATGCTCGACGAGATCGACAAACTCGTCGAGAAGAGCGGTGACGATACGCTCTACAATCTCTCCCGGATGAACTCCGAACTCGAGAACTCACGGGTATCGATCATGGGGATATCTAACGACCTGAAGTTTACCGACTTCCTCGATCCCCGAGTGAAATCCAGTCTGGGCGAGGAGGAAATCGTCTTCCCTCCGTACGACGCCAACCAGCTCCGGGACATCCTGCAGGCGCGCTCGGACGTGGCGTTCAAGGACGGTGCCCTATCCGAGGACGTTATCCCCCTGTGTGCGGCCTTCGCTGCACAGGAGCACGGCGACGCTCGGCGTGCACTCGATCTCCTCAGGACGGCAGGGGAACTGGCCGAACGCGATCAGACAGATCTCGTCGCCGAGGATCACGTCCGTCAGGCCCAGGAGAAGATCGAACTCGATCGGGTCGTCGAGGTCGTTCGCACGTTGCCCACCCAGTCGAAACTCGTCCTGTTCGCGATCATCCTCCTGGAACAAAACGGTGTGCACAACATCAACACCGGCGAAGTTTACAATATCTACAAGCGCCTCTGTGAGGAGATCGACGCCGATGTTCTCACTCAACGCCGCGTGACAGATCTCATCTCCGAGTTGGACATGCTCGGAATCGTCAACGCCGTCGTCGTCTCGAAGGGCCGCTACGGTCGCACGAAGGAAATCAGTCTCTCGGTCCCCCTAGAGGAGACCGAGGCGGTCCTCCATTCGGATTCGAGACTCGGCGACATCGAGGACGTCCAGCCGTTCATCCAGGCGCGCTTCGATCAGCAGTGAATGTTCCGAAACGATCCCGTGAACTGATGGTGGCTCCTTGTTCGAACTGATGGTGGTTCCTAGTTCGAAGAATCCCTGGCCGTCCGTCCTCAGAAATCAGTAGTGACCCCGTTTTTAGGGACCGACAGCGGCGGCCGTCGAGTTCGTCCGTGCTTGCGATCTAGCCCCTGTCTGGCCGGTCAGCAATCGGATCTCTCCCAGTATCGGAACGCGAACTTCGGCGGTACCTATGACCCACTCCGGTCTGACGGGACTGGTGATACGCATCGCTTGATCGTAGTCTTGACTAACAGACGTGCTGTCGCCTTTCGTGATGAAGCCAGAGTGAGGAGCCGGACAGTTCGCCAGCTCTTCGCAGGAGTCAGCGTTACTGACGTATTCCGGGTCCGCCTCGTCGTACCAATTCTCACCCTCCTCGACCCAGAACATCGCTCGGTGAATGATCGGTGTCTGTTCGGTGCTTCCGTACGGCTGATAGACGATCACGTCGCCGTACCCCTCGAACATCCGGTAGCCCGTTTCCCGTCCTTCACGAGCGGTCACAACACCGGAGTCCCCCTGTGCCCCGCCACCAGGGAATCGGTGTTCCTCCATGACGAACACGAGATCGCCTTCCTGAATGTGTGGCTCCATACTTCCACTCTCGATGGCGACCAGCGGGGGCCAGACGCCACTGGCGGCGAACAGGAACCCGCCGATGGCTGCAACGATGAGGATGCTACTTGCGATATCGAAGACGTAGAGAACGAGTCCGGACCGTGAGGAATCGTCTGTCGATTCACTCCTGTTCGGTGGTGGGCCTCGGTCCGTTCGACGATCGTTACGGCCCCCCATTCGGTCGAGATCGGATCGCTCCGAAGAGTGCTTTCGACTCGAACCTATGGAGGTTCGTGGCGACTCTCCATCGACGGGCCGTCGGTCCTGTTCCGGTGGCCCCTCGGACGACGGCGGATCGTTCCGGGACGGAGGGCTTCGATCGGTCCGGTCTGACGGAGGAGCATCGTCCTGCGGTGAATCAGTAGCTTCGGGGTGGACTCCCTCGTCGGGGCCGTTCACCTCGGACCGCTCGGAGGGACGGTCGTCGTCGACTGACTCGTGGGACGGATCGTCCCGGTCGGACGATTGTTGTTCGTCGCGGGGATCGCTCATCCGGCCGTCCGTTCGACCCCGAGGACTACAACCCTTCGCTTCCGACGCCCGTGATAGGGTGACCGACGCGAGTCCGGTCAGGCTACACGACTCCCGTGCGGAAGCTCTAACGAGCATGGCGACCGCCATGCTTTTGCTGGCACGGTCGCTGTGAACGTAGTGTGCCTCGCGAGACGCCCGCCCAGATCGTCAACGAACTCGCGAGTAGGGGGTACAACGCGGACCGAGAAGCCGTCACGATCCTCGCGGGGGCAACCGACACCGAGACGGCGATCGAACGCGCACTCGAAGCGGTCCCCGAAGGTGCACTCAAACTCTCCGTCGATCACGCTCGTTCCGCCGTCGAAACCGAGGCACGGAAGTCGGAACCACCGGCTCCCAGTGCCCCCGGCGAACCGACGGAACCGACGTCCGGATCGACGGGCGATTCGACCCCCTCTATTTCAATTGGAAGTGACGATCCGGCACCACTCGAAGGGGGGAGGAGTTCTCCAGGTGAAACGAAGGGGGTTTCGAGCGACCTCAATGGCACCAGGGATCCCGTGGAACCGACGATCACCGGGGACGTAACCGGTCGGTCGACCGGCACCGGCGAGTACTCGGATTTCCTTTCGGTGTTCCGTGATCGTTACGAGCGACTCTCCCGGAAACTTCGGGGACGGGTCAACCACCGGCCGACCAACGCCGTCGAGTCGATGCCGGGAGGCAGTGAGGCGGCGATCGTCGGGATGGTCGCCGACATCCGCTCGACGGCCAGCGGTCACTGGTTGGTCGAACTCGAGGACACCAACGGGACGTTCCCGGCCCTGGTGATGAAGGACCGGGACATCGCCGATCTCGTCGAGGAACTCCTCTTCGACGAGGTGATCGCGATCGAGGGAACGCTGGCTGACGACGGTGGAATCCTCTTTGCCGACGCGATCCATTTCCCGGACGTTCCTCGGACGTTCGAGCCCTCAACGGCTGATCGGGAAGTCAGCGCCGCATTGATCAGCGATGTCCACGTCGGCAGCCAGGAATTCGACGCCGATGCCTGGCGGGCGTTCGCCGAGTGGCTCCACACGCCGGAAGCTGAGCGCGTGGAATATCTCCTGCTGGCCGGCGACATGGTCGAGGGTGTCGGCGTCTATCCCGATCAGGACGAGGAACTGGACGTCGTCGACATCTACGAGCAGTACGAGACCTTCACGGAGCATCTCAAGGACGTGCCCGGGGACATGGAGATCGTGATGATCCCGGGCAACCACGACGCTGTCCGGTTGGCCGAACCGCAACCGGGCTTCGACGAGGAACTCCGCTCGATCATGTCCGCCCACGACGCGACGATCACGGGTAACCCCTCAACCGTTACCGTCGAGGGTGTCGACATTCTCATGTACCACGGCGTCAGCCTCGACGAGGTGATCGCCGAACTGCCCGAGGAGAAGGCCAGCTACGACGATCCCCACAGAGCGATGGGACAACTCCTGAAGAAACGCCACGTCGCTCCACAGTTTGGCGGTCACACGCGGATCGCCCCAGAGGAACGAGATTACCTCATCATGGAGGACGTCCCCGACGTCTTCCACACCGGTCACGTCCACAAACTGGGTTACGGGACCTACCACAACGTGTTGACGATTAACTCAGCCTGCTGGCAGCGCCAGACGAGTTTCCAGGAGAGCGTCAATATCGATCCGGACGTGGGCTATGCGCCGATCGTCCACCTCGACAAACTCGATGGGAGCGACGCCAGCGATTTTCTGACGATCCGCAGTTTCGGCTAGACCTGACCGCGCTCCCGCCTCGAAATCCTCTTTGGATACCGGCGAATCTAGACGGCTGTCGTCGACGGCGGTGAATCCGGGTGGACGTACCGCACTTATACAGTGTCGGATACCGTAGACCCGATCGCTATGAGCGACGACGACCGCGGATTCCACACTGACGCATTGCACGTCGGCCAGGAAGAACCCGACCCGGCCACCGGCGCACGCGCGCCGCCGATCTATCAGACGACCAGCTACGTCTTCGAGGACAGCGAGGACGCTGCCGCGCAGTTCGCCTTAGAGAAGGAGGGCCACATCTACTCGCGGCTGATGAATCCGACCAACTCGATCCTCCAGCAACGCCTGGCGAAACTCGAAGGTGGCGTCGGCGCCGTCGCCACGTCTTCTGGGATGGCGGCGCTCAATCTCGCGACCTTCCTGCTGGCGGATGTCGGCGACAACGTCGTCACCGCCTCGGCACTGTATGGCGGGACCTACACCTACTACACGCACACGGCACCGCGCCAGGGCGTCGAAGCCCGCTTCGTCGACACCCTCGACTACGACGCCTACGAGGAGGCCATCGACGAGGACACCGCCTACGTCCACTTCGAGACGATCGGTAACCCTGCCCTGGTGACGCCGGACATCGAACGTATTGCCGATATCGCCCACGATCACGGCGTCCCGCTGCTGGTCGACAACACCTTCGCGACGCCGTACCTGTCCAATCCGATCGAGCACGGCGCGGATCTGGTCTGGAACTCCACGACGAAGTGGATCCACGGGTCGGGCACCACCATCGGCGGCATCCTCGTCGACGGCGGGAGCTTTCCCTGGGACGAGTACGCCGAGGATTACCCCGAGATCGCGGAGGACAACCCAGCCTATCACGGCGTCAACTTCCGGGAGCGCTTCGGCGAGGCCGCGTTCACCTACGCTGCGATCGCTCGCGGGCTACGGGATCTGGGCAACCAGCAAGCGCCTTTCGATGCCTGGCAGACCATCCAGGGTCTGGAGACGCTCCCGATGCGGATGGAGCGCCATTCGGAGAACGCCATGGCCGTCGCGGAGTTCCTCGAAGACCACGAGGAGGTCTCCTGGGTCAACTACCCCGGCCTGGAATCCCACGAGACCCACGAGCAAGCCAGCGAGTACCTCGATGGCGGGTACGGCGGGATGATCACGTTCGGCCTCGAAGAGGGCTACGAAGCGGCCCGTAACACCGTCGAATCGACGGAACTCGCCAGTTTGCTGGCGAACGTCGGCGATGCCAAGACGCTGATCATCCACCCGGCTTCGACGACCCACCAGCAACTCTCTGACGAGGAGAAGGCCGCTGCGGGCGTCACCGACGACATGGTCCGTCTCTCTGTGGGGCTGGAGGACCCGGCGGACATCATTCACGATCTCGAACAGGCGATCACTTGGTCGACGCGTTGAAGAGGAACAGGTAATCACTCGCTCGACGCGTTGAAGAGGAACAGGTAATCACTCGCTCGACGCGTTGAAGAGGAACAGGCGATCACTTGCTCGACGCGTTGAAGAGGGGGGGGATTTCTCTTCTTCAGCGGATCGTCCGGGTCAGGAACTGCTCGATCGTTTTGGGGCCCGCCGGCGGTACGGCATCCAGTAGCACGTCCGTGGTCGAACCCTTGTCGCCGTGGGCAGTCGCGGTGATAGACTGGGCCGGCCGGGGATCGGCTGTGAGTCCGTCCATGGCCGAACGTTCGGACTCCGCTCCGAAGACGTGACCCTCGTCGTGAATTTCATACAACGTGGCGTCGACCCCGTGTTCGGCGAGTGCGTCGGCGAAAATCCTGCTCTGCCGGATCGGAACCACGTCGTCTGCGCGCCCGTGCATCAGGAGCGCGGGCGGATTGTCCGGTGTGACGTGCGCTCGCGGACTCGCGACTCTCGCTCGCTCCGGGTTGTCGTCGATCGGACCCCCGAGCAGGATCGATTCGACGCTCTCGGCCTGGTGTGGGAGTTCCAGGAAATCGGTGACGGGATACCAGGCGACGAGTGCCTGGAGGGCACTCGATCGCTCCGGAGCGACTCGTTTCTCGACCGCGTGTTCCGGATACGCCTCACCTGCGAGGTCCTCGACGTCGTCGAGTGTAGCGGCCAGTGCCGCCAGGTGACCGCCGGCCGAAGCCCCCCAGACGGCGACTTTCTCGGCGTCGAAGCCGAAGGTTTCGGCGTTGTCCCGGAGCCACCTGATCGCCGCCTTCACGTCGATGATCTGGGCCGGGAAAGCACCTTTCGGCGTCGGGTTGTCCGGCCCCGGCTGAAATTCGGGATCGGCGTCCTCTGGGATCGGGGCGAGACGATAGCTGACACTGGCGAACGCGACCCCCCACTCGGCTGCGTACCGTTCGAGATCCGGTGTGTTCTTTCGCGTCTCCATCACCCAGCCGCCGCCGTGAACGTAGACGACCAGGGGCGGCCGCCGGTCGGTTTCGGGCACGTACAGGTCGAGTTTCATCGCACCCGCATCGCGCTGGGCGTAGATGACGCCCTCGCTGACGACGGTGTTCACTCCATCCGTAGCGTGATTGGATTGTCCGGTCGATGATCCGGTCATTGTGCCTCTGCGTGTACCTCCCGTGTCGCTCCGCCGAGAGCGTTCCGGACAATCACTCTATGTGTGAAGAAAAAAGATAACAATTATTTTCACCGATGAGGTGGTACGTGTCGTATGCCGAGTGAACGGCACAAGAAGCAAAACGGTGAGATGTACGATCCGGGCGAGGAGACGCTCGTCGAAGAGAAGCGTCGGGCACGGAATCTCACCCACGAGTACAATCAGACAGCCGATGGAGAGATCGAACGACGCGAAGAGTTACTGTCGGAGTTGTTCGGGACCGTCGACGAGAGCGCACACGTCAACCCGCCGTTCGAGTGCGATTACGGCTACAATATCCATGTCGGTGAGAACTTCTATGCGAACTACGATTGTGTGATTCTCGACGCGTGTCCGGTCGAGGTCGGGTCGAACGTCATGCTTGCGCCGGGTGTCCACATCTACACGTCGACGCACCCGCTCCCCGCCCAGGGCCGACGCATCGACGACGACTACGAGGAGTACGCAAAACCCGTCACGATCGGAGACGACGTCTGGATCGGCGGGCAGGCGACGATCAATCCCGGCGTGACGATCGGCGACCGCGCCGTCGTCGCTTCCGGCGCTGTCCTCACCGAGGATGTCCCGGCGGATGCACTCGTCCAGGGCAATCCGGCCGAAGTTGTCCGAAAAATCGACCAGGACGCCGACTACGGACCCGATAGTGCCTGAGCACGTCTGTACCCCACACGATGGCGAATCACATCAGTAGTTGTGTTACCATATCTCGCCGACCCAGTGATGACCGATCCGACTCATACGGATTATTGTCGTGATGTACCGGTATCCGTCGACCCCCGGGTCGGCGTCAGCCGGAAATAATCTACAATAATCCGTATCAGAGGACGCCTTCCGCTACGAGGACGTCACGTAATTCGTCCATCGACTCGACTACAACGTCACAGGCCGGTTCGACGGCCGGTTTCGGGTCGAATCCGACAGCCAGGCCGGCGACTTCCAGCATCGGCAGGTCGTTGGCGCCGTCGCCGACGGCGACCGTCGAATCCATCGGGACACCGACGTCCCCGGCGAGATCGGCAAGTGCGTCGTCCTTGGTACCCTCGATCAGTGGCCCTTCGACGTCTCCCGTGAGTTGTCCCTTCTTGACGGGCAACCGGTTCGCGACGATCCGATCGACTGTGATGCCGGCGTCATCGAGCGCCGCGCCGACGCCGCGCTCGAACCCGCCTGTCAGAATCGCCGTCTGTACGCCCGCATCGTTCAACGTCGCGATCACGTCGGCCGCGCCGGGCCGGAGGTGGACCTGCGAGAAGGCGTCCTCGGCCTCCTCGTCATCTAGCCCCTCCAGTAGCGCGCATCGCTCCCGGAGGCTCTGTGCGTACTCGATCTCACCGTTCATCGCCCGCTCGGTGATGGCGTCCATCTTCTCGACCACACCACACTTCTCGGCAAGGAACGTCGTCATCTCGTCCCTGGAGAGCGTCCCATCGAAGTCGAAAGCGACTATCATGGCTTCGGGTTTGCGAGCCATCCTTTCAAAAGGCGCGGTTCGACGGTGTCGCTGTCCCGGCTGTCACTCCTTGCTCGTCACCACTCCCGCAGTGCCCCACGGCCGTGCTGGACCAGGAGGATTCCGAGGAACAGACCGACGCCCGAGAGTGCGGCGGCCCCGCCGAGGAAGAACACCCATTCGATCCCGAACGCACCCATCAGCCAGCCGCCGGCCAGCGGCGCGAGGACGCTGCCGGGCTTCCAGACAAGCGACCGGATGCCGAAACTGCTGGCGATCCCCTCGCCCTTGCCCTCGTCGGCGAACAGCGCCATGCTCGCGGGTTCCCGGAAGCCGTCGGCGATCCCGAGCAATCCGTTCAGGCCGATCGCCGCCAGGACGGCGCCGGTGATCGCCCCCACGACCGGGGCCTGGATCGAGAACACCCCTTCAGCACCCGAAATGAAGGGGAACGAAAGGGCGATCAGTCCGTAGGCACCCCCGCCGAGGACGATGAACGGCGTTCGGCCGAACCGGTCGGAGAGCTGTCCGGTGAACGGCTGAGTGAGCATGTTCGTGAACTTCTCGGCGGAGAGGACTGCGCCGACGACGACCGACCCGTAGGCGAGTCCGCCCTGTGTTGCCCCAACACCGACGAAGATCGGCACCCACTTTCGAACGAGCGTGACTGCGACGGCGTACTGGGCCCGGAACGTAACCATCGTCAGGATGCGTCGGTTGACCGCCAGATCCGTGAACGCAAAGCCCTCGATCGACTCCTCGTCTTTCTGGACGAATAGCCAGACGCCGACGGTAGCCACAGCCAGTAGCGCCGCGACCACCACGAACACGCCCGAAAAACCGACCCAGGCGTACAGCGCCCCGGCGCTCAGCGGTGCGACGATTCCTGCAGCCATCCGGTAGGCGTTGAATTTCCCGATATACGTGGCTCGACCGTCTGCAGGCGCCAGATCGCCGATGACCGCAAGCCCCAGGAGGCCGACTCCGGTCATCCCTAGCCCCTGGAGTAGACGGGCGCCAAGAAACCCTTCAATCGTCGAAATGAGCGCAAACGCGACGTAGGCCAGGACGCTCGTCACGAGTCCGACCAGCAGGATCGTTCGCTTGCTGTAGCGATCCCCTGCCCACGCGATCGGGACGATCCCGACCGTCCGGGCCAGTTCCAGAACCGTCACGAACACACCGATAGTAATCCCTGTCGCGCCCAGCGCCTCGATATAGTCCGGCAGTAGCGTCATCACTGCCATGAAGCCGAAACTGCCGGCAAAGCGCATCGTGTACAGCGAGGAGAACTGCAACCGGTCCCGACTGAGGTCCATCCCTTCGTCGGTCGCCGCCACCAGCAAAAACGTCTTACGAACCAGTTCTTCCGAATATAGAACGATCGGTCGTCATCGATCCGGCCCGGCCAATATTGCGTCACGCCCAAAAGGTTTCTCGCCCGCTCGCGTCGATCGATCCATGGAACCGAAAACGTGTGTGGTGACGGGGGCGTCGCGGGGAATCGGTCGCGGGATCGCCGAACGCTTCGGCGAGGCTGGCTGTTCAGTTGCCGTCAACTACCACAGCTCGGCCGAGGCGGCCCGGGCGGTCGTTTCGGCGGTCGAGGACGCGGGCGGGGCGGCCATCCCCGTCCAGGCCGACGTGACCGACCCCGAGCAGGTCGAACTGATGTACGAAGACGTCAAGGAAGCCTTCGGCTCGATCGACGTGCTGGTCAACAACGCCGGGATCAACCAGGATGTCTTTTTCGAGAACATGACTCACGAACAGTGGGGGGCCGTCCTCGATGTCCACCTCGACGGTGCGTTCAACTGCACGCAGACCTTTTATGACGACATCGTTGGGGCCGAGTCCGGCCGGTTGATCAATATCTCAAGCATCGTCGCCAAGGGCGGCAACCTCGGGCAAGCGAATTACGCGACCGCGAAGGCTGGTATCTTCGGCTTTACTCGCACGCTGGCCCACGAACTCGCCCGCGAGGGTTCGACGGCCAACTGCGTCGCGCCGGGGTTCATCGAGACCAGCATGGTGACCGATCTGCCGGAGGAGATCATCGAGCAGGTTCGGGAGGACACGCCGCTGGGCCGGATCGGTGACGTCGAGGAGGTCGCCGATGTCGTCGCCTTCCTCGCGAGCGAACGCTCGTCGTTCATCACGGGCGAGGTCATCGACGTCAACGGCGGCATGGATCTGTAAGTCGCCCCGAAACGCGGACCGTTCCATTGATCGGATGGGGAAACGATCGATCGCCCATGACGAACGATCATGTCACCTACGAGCCGATCGGGACGATCCACTCGCCGTTCGAGTCGGCGGTGGACATGCCGATCCAGCCGGCCGGGACCGACGCGCGCGGAACGGTCGAACTCCGGGACGCGTACGCCGAGGGTCTGGCCGACCTCGACGAGTTCTCCCACTGTATCCTGCTGTATCACTTCCACGAATCACCCGATGACGCAGCTCTTTCCGTCGAACCGTTCCTCGATGATCGGCCGCGTGGCCTCTTTGCCACGCGTGCCCCCACTCGACCCAACAACGTCGGCCTCTCGGTCGTCGCGATCCAGGCAGTCGCGGACGCGACGATCGACGTCACCGGCGTCGACGTGGTCGACGGGACGCCCTTACTGGACGTGAAACCACTCGTGGGGGCCTTCGACGTGCCCGAGAGTGTCTCGGACGGCTGGATCGCGGACAGCGACGACGCAGTCGCGGACCGGCGTGCGGACGACCGGTTCCGGTGAGGTGACGATCACCGGGCGCTCGAAATGATCTGGCCGTCGCTCACCGACCGTCGGCCCGACCGCGCGGGAAGACGTGTATCGCGGTCGGGTCGATCGCGACTGTCGTTCGTTCGCCTGCGGTAACCGCCTCGGCGGTCCGATCGTCGGTTCGGGCCGTGAGTCGCCCGAGTCCGTCGGCCGCGAGGAGGACCGTCGCGCCGTTCCGTCCCGGAACGACGCGCTCGACGTCGACGGCGAGGGTGTTCTCCCAGTCTGGCCCTCCCACGAACTCGATCGCCGCTGGTCGCAGGCCAATGGTCGCCTGCTCGATGCCAGCGTCGACCGCTTCTTCGACGAGTACCGTGCTTTCCCCGATCTCGACCGTTGTCACCTCACCGTCGTGCCGCTCGCGGACGGTCCCTTCGAGGAGGTTCTCGACCCCCAGAAAGCGCGCGACCGTCGGTGTCGCCGGGTCGTCGAAGACGTTCCCGACGGTCCCCGTCTGGCAGATCGTCCCGTCGAGGAGAACGGCGACGCGGTCGCCGACGACTGCCGCTTCCTCTTGGTCGTGAGTGACGTAGACGACCGGAACATCGAGATCGGACAAGACGTCCCGGAGGTCGAGGCGCAGCCGTCGTCGGATCGGGGCGTCCAGACTCGACAGCGGCTCGTCGAGCACCAGCGCGTCGGGATCGGTCACCAGCGTCCGCGCCAGGGCGACCCGTCGGCGCTCCCCGCCCGAGAGGGTCGTCGTGTCACGATCCAGCAGGTCGGCGATCCCCAGGGTCCGGACTGTTCCCTCGACGTCTGTCCCTTCGGGCGCGCCGAACCGGAGGTTCTCGGCGACGCTGAGATGCGGAAAGAGCGCGGCATCCTGGAAGACCATCCCGACGTTTCGCTTCTCCGGGGGCAGTCCGTCGATTCGTTCGCCGTCCAGGGTGACGGTGCCCGATTCGGGAGTTTCGAAGCCGGCGATCAGTTCGAGTAACGTGGACTTCCCCGCGCCCGAGGGACCCAGGACCGTCGTGATGCCGTCCTCGACTGTCAACGAAAGCGGGCCCAGCGAGAAGTCCCCGCGGGTCGTCTCGATGCCGGCCAGCGCCAGGCTCATGGCGAGAACTCCAGGGGCCCAGCCAGCAGTCGAAGGACCAACACGACCGCCAGCCCGGCACCCAGCAGTGCGACCACGAGCGGGACCGTCGCGTCAGTCCCGTGGGCGACGAACGCAACCCAGATACGCGTCGGCATTGTCTCTGGGGGATGGCCCAGTAGCATCGTCGCGCCGAACTCCCCGAGCGCCCTGGCGAACGTCAAGACGATCCCGGCGACGATACTTCCCCGCGTCAGCGGTAGCGAGACCTCCCGGAACGTCGCCAGTGGCCCCTTCCCGAGATTCCGGGCGGCCCGCTCCAGGTCGGCGTCGATCGACGCGAACCCCGAGCGGGCGGTGACCACGAGAAAGGGCGCGGCGACGAACGTCTGGGCGAGGACGACCCCGGCGTAGCCCTGCGTCAGCGGCACGCCCAACGCCGCCGCGGCCTTCCCGATCGGCGTCAGCCGGCCGAAGGCACTCACCAACACGACCCCGCCGACGACCGGCGGTGTCACCAGTGGCAACACCACCAGCGCTTCCAGGAGTCGCTTCCCCCGGAAGCTGTACCGTGCGAGGACGTATGCCAGCGGCACGCCGAAGACCGTCGCCAGCAGCGTCGCCACCGGCGCGGTCACCAGTGAGGCGACGATCGCCGACCGGACGGCCGGATCGGCGAAGGCACCGGGCGTCGGGAGGCCATGTTCCAGGAGGAACGCGACGAACGGACCGAGCAGGTACGCCACCAGGACGGCCCCCAGCAGTGCAATGACGGTCCGCTGGCCGGTCGCGCCCGGCGTCGACAGGGTTCGATCCCCGCGCTCGGTGATGGATACCGGGACGCGATCGGCGACGCTTGCGACCGGGCCGTCCCGTCTGACGCGGTTCAGGAGCCATGGACCGGGGCCGGTCACGGCATCACCCCTTCCGGCACGTCGCCATGGCCGTTCGGAACCCCGTCGGGCACGACTAGCCCCGATTCCCGAAGCAGGGCCGGCCGCTCGGCGAGGAACCGGACGAATCGCCGTCCTGCCTCGGGGTGGTCGGCGTTCTCCGGAACGGTCGCGTTGTACCGGATCGGCCGTCCGGACAACGTTGGGCCGTCCGCAGTCGTGTAGGTTGCGGTGGCGTAGTGGTCTGCCAGCCGGGGGTCGGCGAAGTTCAGTTTCGGCGGTAGTTCGACGGCGGGTACGTCCCAGTCGTGGGCCATGTTCCGGTAGGCGACGGCGGCGGCCCGCTCGCCGCTCTCGACGGCCGCGAGCAGTTGTGGTTCCTCCGGCTCGATCACGGTATTGGCCCGGAGGGCCCCAGCCAGGCCCGGTTTGTCGTAGTAGCGCTCCGCGAGATCGAACAGCTGGATCGCCCGGTAGCCAAGCGGATCCAGGTCGGGATCGGTCCGAGCGACTCGGCCGTCCGCCGACTGGAGGACCGCATGCCAAGGTTCGCCGTCCGCGAGTCGCTCCCCAGCTTCGGTTTCGGGATTGTACGCGATCACGAGCGCGTTCGTCGCGAAGACCACGTCCCAGGTTGTCGTCGCCGGCCGGAGGCGATCACGCAACAGAGTTGCGTCAGCACTGACCACTACGTCCGGGCGGCGCTGGCCATCGACGACCAGCCGCATGACTGCACGGGACCCGTAGTAAGTTCCCTGGAACTCGAGGTCGGTCGCCCCGGCGAAAGCCGACCCGATCCGCTCCTCGAAGGCTGCCGCCAGACTCCCCGCCGAGAGGACCGACACCGTGCTCGCGCCGCTGGCGAGACAGCCCCCCAGCGACCCCCCTAGGGCCGCCGCCCCTGCGAGGAATCCCCGGCGCGAAACCCGCCCCGGATTCCCGGTACCCGGGTGATTGTCGCGTTGTGTCATCCGAGATATAACGACGATATGTCTTCTCGGACATAACGATTGTGCCGAACGCAACAGTTACCCCGTGGTGGAAACCTCTATGCCGGATCCGGGGCTAGTCGGCGGCATGGACGCGGGCTTTTCCGCCCACCTGCGGATTGACGGGGTGACCTTCGACGGCGAGGACGCCGCGCTGTTGCGGGCGATCGAGGATCATCGGTCGCTCAACGCCGCCGCGGACGCCCTCGGACGGTCGTACTCGCGGGCCCACCAGCGGGTGACCGATCTCGAATCGGCCGTCGGGCCGCTAGTCGAGCGTCGCCGTGGCGGGGCCGAGGGCGGCGGCAGCGAACTCACGGACGACGCCCGGGACTTGCTGGCACGGTTCGCCCGCCTGCAGGCCACACTCGAGGGAACGGCCCGGACCGAGGAGGTCGTGCTGTCGGGGACCGTCCGCGAGCGCGACGGCGAACTCGCCACGATCGAGACCGGTGCGGGAACGGTCCGCGCCCTGCTGTTCGAGGACGCGACGGAGGTCGAGGTGCTGTTCCGGGCCGACGCGATCACGCTCCACCGCCCCGACACGGCCCCGCCCGCTGCGGACACCAGCGCGCGCAACCGCTTCCGTGGCACCGTGACCGACATCGAGCGCGGCGAAGCGATCGCCCACGTCTCGGTCTCGGTGAGCGATGAACTGACCCTGCAGGTCGTCGTCACGCTCGCCAGCGTCGAATACCTGAAACTGGCGGCCGGTCGTCCCGTCGTCGCGACGTTCAAAGCGGCCGCGACGCGGGCAGTCCCGCGGTGAGTGGACGCCAGTGCCGGTGCGGACGTCGGGCGAACGGAGCGGGACTGTCCGTCACGGTACCGGGTCGTCGGGTGACGTCGCCCGCCGGTTCACTCCTCGGCGGGCAGGAACGGCGCGGGGTCGTCGTGACAGAATTCGACGTAGTCGTCGTCCAGTCGGCGACAGAACAGCCGGATCTTCCCGGCAGTCCGGACAGTTTCGAGGGCGTCGCTGGCCCGGGTACGATCGTAATACGCTGGCACCAGCACGGCGATACCCTCCTCTCGGGCTCGTTCGACGATCAGGAGATAGACTGTCGGTCCCTCGACCGCACGGAAAACCTCGACCTCGTCGAACCCGTGATCGGCGGCCATTGCTTCCAGGCGCTCGTACTCCGGGCCGGACAACAGGACGTCAAGTCCTGTCCGGTCCTCGCTGTCGACGAACACCGAGTCCCCCGGGTGGAGTTCCAGCGTTTCCCAGCCGTCCTCTCGGTAGGACTCGGCAGTCCCCGCCTGTTCGTCGAGTACCGTCTGCCAGCCGTCCCCAGCCTGTACGTTCCGCGGAACGCCGTCCACGGTCGGATCGCCGGTCGCCGTATCGAGCGACTCCTCGTCCGCGCCGCCGGGCGGGTCGTCGTCCGTCGAACCGTTGGGCATGTGCCTACACGGACGGTCACGGGGAAAAACGTTGCTCGTCCGCTCCCGCAAGGTATTTTTCCGCCGGTGCGCCAACTCATCCCAGTGACCGATCTCCTATCGATCTCGAACCTGCGGACGCAGTTCGAGACGGAACGTGGTACCGTCAAGGCCGTCGACGGCATCGACCTGACGATCGATGAGGGTGAGACAGTCGGCCTGGTCGGGGAGTCGGGCTCCGGGAAGAGCGTCACCGCCCTTTCGACGATGGACCTCGTCGACGATCCCGGCGAGATCGCTTCGGGCCGGATCACCTTCCGGGACACCGAACTGGCCACGGAGCTCGCCTCGACGTTCGCGGACGCGGTCGTCCCGTACCCTCTCGAAACGATCGGGGAGCTCCGTGACTGTGTCGCCGATCTCCGGTCCGACGGCCGGACGCCCGCTATCGCGGACCGTCTGCGCGACGCGACGTCCGTCCTCGGGAGCGATCCTGCGGATCTGGAAGCGGCGGTCCGGACGGCGACGAACGATCTCTCGGCGGGAAAGGATACTGGTCTCGTCGCCGCCGATCTCGAAGCGGCGCTGGACGCCGCGGCCGACGGGTTCGTCTACGTCGACGACGCGGCTCGCGAGCGCATCCGAACGGGAGTCGATCCCGCCGACGTCACGATCGAGACAGGTATCGTCGACCTGACGGCGGCCCCGGAGTCCGCGATGCGGGAGGTCCGCGGCGGCGAGATGGGGATGATCTTCCAGGATCCGATGACGTCGTTGAACCCCGCAGTGACTGTCGGCGAGCAGGTCGCCGAATCGCTGCGCCTTCACCAGTACGGCGAGCGTACGGCGGACACCTGGCTCAACGGGATCCGGGAAATCCTCCCGACGATCGGCGGTCGCGAATACGACGAGGAGGTGGCCGCCGAGGTGATCGAACGGCTCGACGAGGTCGGTATCCCGGAAGCCGCAGCGCGGGCCAAGGAGTATCCCCACGAGTTCTCCGGTGGAATGCGCCAGCGCGTCCTGATCGCGATCGCGCTCGCCTGCCAGCCGGACCTGCTGATCGCCGACGAACCGACGACCGCCCTCGACGTGACCATCCAGGCCCAGATTCTCGATCTCATCGACGACCTCCAAGACGACCTCGGGATGTCCGTGTTGATGATCACTCACGACCTGGGGGTCATCGCGGAAGTCTGTGACCGCGTCGCCGTCATGTACGCCGGTGAGATCGTCGAGGAAGGGCCGGTCGAGGAGATCTTCGCCGACCCGAGCCATCCCTACACCTACACGCTTCTGGAGTCCATTCCCACTGAGGACACCGATCGGCTGACACCAATCGAGGGTAACGTCCCGGACCTCATCGACATGCCCGAGGGCTGTCACTTCGCGCCGCGGTGTCCGTGGGCCAAAGAGGAATGTCTATCCGGGGAGATCCCGTTCGCCCAGCACGGGTCCGCGGACGTCGATCATCGTTCGAAGTGTATTCTCGACGACTTCGATCGCAGCGAATACGGTGTCTCGGGGGTCGCTTCAGCGGCTCACCACGAGATCGGGGACGTTCTTCTCGAGACCGAGGGTATGCAAAAGTACTACCAGCAGGATTCCGGCTACCTCGATCGGGTGTGGGGCGGCGGTCGGCCCAGCGTCAGAGCTGTCGACGGGATCGACCTCACCATCCGGGAGGGTGAGACCCTCGGGTTGGTCGGGGAGTCCGGCTGTGGGAAGTCCACGGCCGGCCGGGCGCTGTTGTACCTCGATCCGCCGACCGACGGGCGGGTCGTCTTCGCCGGTGACGACCTGGGCGATCTCTCGAAGGCCGAGCTACGCGAGCGCCGCAAGGACATGCAGATGGTCTTCCAGGATCCGATGTCGAGTCTCGATCCCCGAATGACTGTCGGACAGACGATCATGGAACCGTTAAAGATCCACGATCTCGCCGAGGGACGGCGCCGTGAGCGTGTCATGGAACTCATGGAGGCTGTCGGTCTCGAACGCGCTCAGTACGACCGCTATCCCCACGAGATGTCCGGCGGGCAGCGCCAGCGGGTCGGTATCGCCCGAGCGCTGGCGGTCGATCCCGACTTTATCGTCGCCGACGAACCCGTCTCGGCGCTCGACGTCTCCGTGCAGGCCCAGATCATCAACCTCATGGAAGACCTCCAGGAAGAGTTCGGCCTGACGTACCTCTTCATCGCCCACGACCTCTCGGTCGTCCGTCACATCTCCGATCGCGTCGCCGTCATGTATCTCGGCCAGATCGCCGAAGTCGCCGAGACCGAGGCCCTGTTCGAGAATCCGAAACACCCCTACACGCGTGCCCTGTTGTCGGCGATACCCGAGCCGGATCCGCTGGCGGACACGGAGGCCCGAACGATTCTCAAAGGCGACGTCCCGTCGCCGATCGATCCGCCGTCGGGCTGTCGGTTCCGTACGCGGTGCCCCGCGATCATTCCACCGGACGATCTGGACATCGATCAGGAGCGGTATCGCGAACTCATGTTCTACCGCCAGCGCGTGGAGGACCGGGACATCGACCTCGAAGCGATCCGGGAGGAGGCCGCAGTCGTCGGGGCCGGCGGTGCGGGATCCGGATCCGAGGCCGTCCCGGATGGCGGTGATGATCTCTCTGCGGTCCTGTTCGACCAGTTCTTCGGCGGTCCGCTCCCGACTGACGTCCGCGAGACAGTCGAACGTTCGTTCGACCGTCTCGTCGACGGCGACTGGGACGCCGCCGCCCGGATCCTGACTGAGTCCTTCGAGAGCGTTTGTGAATACGACGAGCCGACTCTGTCCGTGGAGAATGACCACCCTGTGGCTTGCCATCTACACACTTCTTCGGGAGAATAACTGACTGTCTGTCAAATATCAGTTTTTGTTGTGATCGAACATCCAGGAAACTACGATATTTGTGGAATAGATGCAGTGTCTGCGTCATGCTTAAGGGGTTTGGTTGATAGTGGTGTTGTATGGTACACGAAGACGATCAACAGTCCCGACGGGAATTCATGCGGGCTGCCGGCACTGCGACGGTCGCAGTGACGGGCGTCGGCACGACTGCCGGCTGCCTCAGCGGCGACGCCGACACGACCGAGGACGAGACTGCCGATGCGGGTGACGGTACCGGGTCCGATGAGGGGACCGAGACCGGCGGCGACACCGAGACGGAACCCACCGGGGCGACACTCAGATACGGACGGGGGGCACACTCGGAGACGCTGGATCCCCAGAACACCACCAGCGGCGAGGTGGCGAAGGTAACCAACCAGGCCTACGAAGGATTGATCGCCTTCCAGCCCGGCGAGGCTGCACTCACCGAAGCCCTGGCGACAGACTGGTCGATGGAGGGGGACTCGGTTACGTTGACCCTGCGCGAGGGCGTGACCTTCCACGACGGGACCGAGTTCACCGCGGCCGACTTCGTCGCGACCTATCGGCGCTTCGTCGACGAGGACTACGAGTACTACTTCGAGGACGCCTCCGCGTACGGCCCCTTCACGCTGGGCAACTGGATCGACAGCGTCGAGGCCGCCGGCGACTACGAACTCGAAATCACGCTCACCCAGTCGTATGCCCCGTTCCTCCGGAACCTGGCGATGTTCCCCTCGGTGGTCATCTCACAGGAGGCCATCGAGGGTGACGTCGACCTCGACCAGGAGATGGTCGGGACGGGCCCCTTCGAGCTGGCCAACCTCGACGACGCGAACGGCCGCATCCAGCTGACGGCGTTCGACGACTACTGGGGAGAGAGTCCCGACCCCAGCGAGGTGCTGTTCCTGACTCGCGGCCAGAACAACACCCGCGCCCAGGCCTTGGTCGAAGGCGAGATGGAGATAATCGACGGGCTCGACCCCAGCAGCATCGACATCGTCGAGGGCTCGGACTCCGCCGAGGTCCGCACGATCGAGGGGATCAATATCGGGTACATGGCCTTCAACATGTCCCGGATCGAGGCGTTTCGGGACCGCCGCGTCCGGCAGGCGATCAGCTACGCCATCGACACCCAGGCCATCGTCGAGAACATCTACGAAGGCATCGCCACGCAGGCCGACCAGCCCATCCCGCCGGCCCTGTTCGGCCACAACGACGACCTCAGCCCCTACGAGACCGACCGCGAACAGGCCCAGTCACTGCTGGAGGAGGCGGGTTACGGCGACGGCTTCTCGTTCTCGCTGACGACCTTCCAGAACCCCCGGGGGTACAACCCGGCCCCGATCCGGACCGCCGAGACCATCCGGACGAACCTCGCCGAGATCGGCATCGAGGTGACCATCGACGACCGACCGTTCTCGGATTACCTCACCTACACTAGCGAGGGCAACCACGAGGCGACCCTGTCGGGCTGGTACACCGACAACGCCGACCCCGACAACTTCTGTTACGTCCTGTTGCACCCCCAGTGTGAGGTCCCCGACGGCCAGGACTGGGTCTCCTGGGACACCGAGGGCTTCAACACGTCGAACTACGCGGCGTGGGCCAACAGCGAGTACATGGGCCTCGTCGAGGACGCCCAGACCACCGCCGACCAGGGCGAGCGCGCCGACCTGTACAGTCAGGCCGCGGCCATCGCCCACGAGGAAGCCCCCTGGGTCTACATCGACTACGCCCAGGAAGTCCGGGGCGTCGCCTCGACCGTCTCGGGGTATACCGTCGCCGCGATCGGCGGCCCGTACCTCACAAACGTCTCCGTCGAGTGAGCTAACCCATCAACACTGTTTCACGTAGCGATCCACGACGGGACCTTTTTGTCCATCGGCGTATCCCCATCGAACAATGGTATCGAAGCGGTTCGTCGCGAAACGACTCCTCCTGCTGGTGCCGGTGCTGTTCGGCGTTTCGACGCTCGTGTTCGCCATCCTGCACCTCTCGCCGGGCGATCCCGCGGTCGCGATCGCCGGCCAGCGGGCCAGCCAGGCCTTCATCGAGCAGGTCCGTTCGGACCTGGGGCTGGCCGATCCGCTCTGGCAACAGTACGTCCGCTTTCTGGGCGACGTCGTGACCTTCGACTTCGGGCAGTCCTACCAGATCCAGCGCGGGACGCCCGTCAGCTCGATTCTGGCCCAGCGACTCCCCATTACGATCGAACTCGCCGTTCTGGGCCAGATCGCCGGGCTGGTCTTCGGTCTGCCGCTCGGCATCCTCTCGGCGGTCAAACAGGACACGGTGACCGATCACCTGACACGGATCGGTGCGCTCAGTGGCATCTCGATCCCGATTTACTGGAGTGGCCCCCTGCTCATCCTGCTGTTCGCACAGTTCCTCGGATTATTGCCCACGAGCGGCCGGATCGGCTCCGAGTACTTCCTCGAACCCATCACCGGTCTCATCCTGGTGGACACGTTACTGACGTGGGAGTTTGACGCGTTCGTCTCCGCGGCGACCCACCTGCTGTTGCCCGTCGTGGTCCTGGGTATCTACCAGATGGCGCTGATTTCCCGGATGATGCGCTCCTCGATGATCGAGGTGTTGCGCCAGGACTACATGCGAACCGCCCGCGCGAAGGGCCAGGGCGCGAAGATCACCGTCATGAAACACGGCCTCCGTAACGCCTTTATCCCCGTTATCACGATCGTCGGGATCCAGTTCGGGACGCTACTGGGCGGGGCCGTCCTGACCGAGACGGTCTTCGAGATCAACGGCATCGGCACGCTGCTGGTCGATGCGATCAACCGCAGCGACTACCCGGTCGTGCAGGCGACCGTCCTCGTGTTCGCGGTCCTGTACACGCTGGTGAACCTGGTCGTCGACCTCACCTACTCGGTTCTCGACCCACGGATCGAACAATGAGCACCGAAACAGCCACCGGATCGACCGACGTCGAACGCTCGCTCCTCGAACGACTGCGTGCCAGCCCGTTCCTCTCGCAGTTGCTAGCCAACCGCCTGGCCGTCGTCGGGCTCTCGATCATCGGGTTCGTGGCGATACTGGCGATCTACGCGCGGTTGACCTACGACCTGGAGGGGCTGATGGCGACCCAGTACGGGGTCAACCCGGCCGAAACCCCGCCCAACGCCGAGTACTGGTTCGGGACCGACGGCCAGGCCCGAAACATCTTCCCGCGGGTCATCTACGGCGCCTGGTACGCGATGCTCTACGGGACCGTCACCGTCTTGGCCTCGACGGTGCTCGGGATCTCCTTTGGCATCCTCGCGGCCTACTACGGCGACCTGGCGGACAACGTCATCATGCGGACGATGGACGTGCTCTTGTCGTTCCCGTCGCTCCTGCTTGCGCTTGCGCTGGTGACGATCTTCCCGGAGGAACTCGGTCTCTGGCGGGCGGTCGCCGCATTGACGCTCGTCTACACGCCCCGCTTCGCCCGCGTCGTCCGCGGGGCCGCGCTGAAGGTCCTGGAGGACGAGTACATCGAGGCCACTCGCGCGCTGGGGGCGACCGACCCGCGACTGCTCGTCCGGCACGTCCTCCCGAACTGCCTGGCGCCGATCACCGTCCAGTCGACGCTGAACTTCGGGTTGGCGATCATCGACATCGCCGCACTCTCCTTTCTCGGGTTCGGTGCCAGTCCCGGCGAACCGACCTGGGGGATGATGCTTTCCAATGGCGTCGAGTTCGGCCTGTTCTCGGGCATCTGGTGGTGGTCGTTCTTCCCGGGATTCGTGCTCGCACTGACGGTACTCGGGTTTAACCTCCTGGGCGACGGCATGCGCGACGCCCTCGACCCTCGCATGCGTGAGACCGTTGACTGATCGTCCCGCCGGGGATTCGGCCGCCCGCTCCTCGACCGGGCGGGATCCGGCCCGCGATCCCGGCCGGTCCGTTCGTGCCGCCGCCCGGATCGTCCTTGCCGGGATCGCCGTCGGCGTCGTCGTCTCCCTGGCGCTGGTATCGATCGACACGCCCAAGGGCGCGACAGACACTGCCTTCGCCCTCGGCGCGCTCGTGTTCGGGTTCGGCCTCACGACCTGGGCCGGCGCGGTTGGCCTGGGCGAGACGATCGAGCGAATGCACGAGTACGCCGACACCACTTCGAGGTGGACCGAGGCGGGTGCCAGACGTGCCTTCGCCACGCTGACGTGGTTCGGGAGCGGTTGGCTGTTCGGTGCTGTCGGGACTGCGATCGCGCTCGGCGTTTGAGATTCCCCGGGACCCCCTACTCGAACTTCTCTAACAGTCGCCCGTAGAAGTCACCCTCACCGTCCCCGCGGTCATCGTCGTCGGCGAGTTTCTCGACGATCAACTCGGGCGTCGAGCGGGCCAGGGTGTCCGTTCGGGGCGTGCGATCGACCTGCAACTCGCCGTTTTCGAGACCTAGCGCCTGGATGCCGTCGACCCCAATCTCTCGATCGGCTGTCTCTTTGATCTCCCGGGCCAGATGAGAGACGAACACGGCCGTCTGGTTACGTTCGGCCAGCGCTTCCAGAATGCCGGCCATGATCTTCGCGCTCGCACCCGGTTCGGTGATGCTCTCGAGTTCGTCGACCAGCACCAGCGTCTCTCCCTCGCTCGCGGCGTCGGTGACCAACTTGCCAAAGGACCGGAGCGTACTCTCGAAGGCCCCCGCGTCGAGTGTCCCCTGGGTCTTGGCATGGTAGTGGAGCGCGTCGAAACGCTGGAGTCGAACCTGTTCGGCGGGTACCGGCAGCCCCATGTGTGCGAGGATTACGACCAGCGCAAGCAGGTCGAGCGTCGAGGTCTTCCCGCCGCTGTTGACTCCCGAGAGAAGTCTGACGCCCCCGACGTCGTACTCGACCGGCTCGACCTCCTCGAAGGTCACGTCCAGAAGCGGCGACCGCCCACCCTCGATGGTGACGCCGCTCCCATCGAAGTCCGGCAGCGTCGCTTCGAAGTCGGCGGCGAAACGCGCGATCGCCAGTTCGACGTCGAGTTCTAGCGCCGCCTCGACGAGTTCCTCGGCAGGGCCGCGCATCGACGCCAGGTCCTCGGCCAACTCCGCTTTGAGTCGCTCTGCCCGGCGGTCCCGGGCGGCCGTGAGCTCTTCCCGAAGTCGGGAGACGACACTCTCCTCGCGCTCGACGGGAAACGTCGGTTCCTCAGGAAAGGCTCGTCGCGCGACGTCGGTCACATCCCGGAGATCGAGCCCCTCGATCACGTGGTCCCGGGCTGCCTCGACGGCGTCTTCGTACTCGTCGGCCAGTTCCCGGGAGAGCACTTCGTCGACGCCAGCACCGCGCTCGACTAAGGACAGCAGGTCCGCGCCCTCGATGGTGACGTCCCGCTGTTCGATCGCCTCCCGGAGCTTGTCGTTGGCGACCGACTCGGCCTCGCTCACGGCAGCATCGAGGTCGTCGACGGCGGTCTGGAGCCGCTTTAGTTCCCCGTCGCCGGTCGGCGTCCCCTCCTCGTCGAGCCGATCCAGTGCGGCTTTGAGTGCGTCGAGGTCGCACGGGGGATCGAGGTCTGCCGCCCGGTGGACCGAAATCGCAGCCAGCAACCGCTCGCGGTTGTGCGCGAAGAAGGCGAGCGGGCGCTCGGGCACGACCGAGACCGGATCCTCGAGGGCGTCGGGCTCGACGCGGACGTCACCCTCGACGTCCACCCCGGCGAAGGAGTCATCGAGCGCCACCACGGTCGCGTACCCGCGGGCGAGTTCCGCCAGATCACGGCTGTCCTCGACGACCTCGACGCTCAACTCGGGGACGGCGTCCCGGGCCCGAGCGTAGGTCTCGCCGTCGGTCGTCGCGAGACATCGGTCCCGGACTCGCACGTCTCCCGGCCGCTCCAGCGGCTCGACGTCTGCCAGCGCCGCGAGGACGCCGTCGTCGGGGTCGCGCTCCATCGCGCGTTCGCTCAACTCCCGGACCTCCCCGATCCGGGACTCACTGGTGCTCGGATACAGCGTCTCTAAGCGGGCGGCGGCGTAGTCGGTGACGGTTCGCTCTTCGAGCAAGTTCAGCACCTCCCGGTAGACCTCCCGGGCGCGGGGCGTCGCGAGGAACCGCCCCTCGTCGTCGTGTCGCTCTCGGATCGCCGCCCGGACGATCCGTGCCGCCCTGCCCTGGCTGACGTCGGGTGCCCGCGCGACCCTGGCGACGTCGCCGGACTCTATGGCGCCCTCGGGGTCCTCGAGTTCGGCAAGCGAGGCTGCGGTCTTCTCACCGACGCCCGGGATCGCCGTGAGATCCATCTACTGACCTCTCGACGCCCCGTGAGAAAAAACCTCCCGGCCCGCCGGCGCCCGGTCCGGATCGATCAGGCCACGATGTCGACGTCGTCGAACTCGAAGCGCGCGCCCCCCTCGGTCCCGGCGGTCGCCGTCACCGTCCAGCCGTGAGCCTCGGCGATCCCCCGGACGATCGTCAACCCGAACCCGGTCCCACTCTCGACCGTCGTATAGCCCGGTTCGAAGATCGACTCCCGGTCGCCGTCCGGGATCCCTGGGCCGTCGTCCTCGACGTAGAACCCGCCGTCGGTCCGACCGATCCGGACGGTGACGTTCGGGCCGCCGTGAGTGACCGCGTTCCGGAACAGGTTCTCGAAGACGTGTCGCAGGCGATCACGGTCGGCCCAGATCGTGAACCGCTCGTCGAAGGACAGGGCCGCCTCGCCGGTCGCCACCGACACCCAGCACTGCCCGATCACGTCCGCGACCGCCACCGACTCGGTTTCGCCGACCGTCTTACCCTGTCTGGCAAGGGTCAGCGTGTCCTCGATGATCACCTCCATCCGTTCCAGCGACCGGTCTATCGGCTCGATGTGATCGCTGTCGATCTCCTCGGACAACAGCGCCAGTCGCCCCTGGGCGACGTTCAGCGGGTTGCGCAGGTCATGGGAGATGACACTCGCGAACTCCTCTAGGCGCTCGACCTCCCGGCGGAGCTGTTTGGATCGCTCTTTTCGGTCGGTGACGTCCTGTAAGGCCGCCACTGCCCCCTGGATCGTGTCGTTCTCGGCTTCCAGTGGAAAGTACTGAACATGAAAGGTCCGCTCGTTCCCGTCACGATCGACGCGTTCGGTCTCGTATTCCAGGGACTCGCCGTCGAGTGCCCGGTCGATGTAGGGCTTGACCTCCGCAAACTGCTCGGGATCCAGCACGTCCGCGACCGACCGGTCGTCGGCGCTCGCCCCTTCGATGCCGTAGAACTCCCGATAGCGCCGGTTGGTCAGGACGTACGTGTAGTCCTGGTCGATCGCAGCTAGCAGGTTCGTCGAACTCTCGATGGCCTGCTCGTACCGCCTGAGGCGGCGCTCGGTCTCGACGCGATCGGTGACGTCAGACCCGGAGACGAGCAGGTCCGTGACCGTCCCGTCGTCATCTCGCAGTCCGGCGACGTGCCACTTGATCCACCGGATCTCGCCCTCGCTGGTCCGGACCGTGTTCTCGTGGACGTCACTCTCTTCGCCCGACCGGACCCGATCCAGAACCTCGGTCAGTCCGACGTCGCTGCCGTCCGGGACGATCGTCTCGAACCACTCCGCCCCTTCCAGTTCGGACCGGTCGTAGCCCAGCACCTGACACCCCCTGTCGTTGATCCGTCGAACGACCCCGTCGGCGTCGAGGACGACCATGATCGTGGCCGCGGTCTCGAAGGCCTCCCGGGCGATCGCCTCGTCGGTCGCCATTGAGTCCTTTTGGTCCTTCCTCTCCTTTAAGCCCCCCTCTCTGGATCGGACTCGAAGTGCCCGTTCAGGACGACGTGAGCCCGATGCGCTCTGCCAGTAATTCGTGGGATCGCAACGCGTCGGCGTGATCGGAGACGACTTGCTGGATCATCACTTCCCCGACGCCCACTCGGTCGGCGAGTTGGTCGAGCAATCCCGTGAGGGTTTCCGGGCTCCCCGAGATCGCCCGCGGCCACTCGCCCGCGTCGAGGGTGGCTGGCGTCGGCTCGGGTACGCCGCCGAGTTCGTCGATCGCTTCCTCCACGGAGGGCGTCGAGCCGACGACCCCGCGGGCCATTCGCTCGAAGGACGCTTCGGCCACTGCCCGCTTGCGCGCTGCCTTCTCGTCGGTTTCGGCGGCGATCGCGTTTACTGCCACCATCCCCTCGGGTTCATCGAGGCCGCCACCACGTTCCGAGGGCTCGAAGTGCTCACGATAGGTCTCGAAGGCACGCGTCGCGAACTGCGGCCGGATGAACGCCGCAAAACAGTATCGCAGGCCGAGTTCGCCCGCGATTGTCGCGCTGGACGGACTCGAACCGAGTACCCACGGAACCGGGGTTCTCTCACCGGAGCGCGGGATCTCCAGATCGCTGTAGGGATGTTCGTCGGGATACTCCTCATAAAGGTGGGAGATGACTGCGTCGATCTTCTCGTGGTGATCTTCGTCGGGGTTCTCGACGCGGCGGTCGGTCCCGAGGGCGCGGTCGGCAGCCGGCGAGCCGTTCGCCCGCCCGAGACCGGCGTCGATCCGGCCCGGTGCGAGTCCATCGAGCGTGCCGAACACTTCCGCGACCTTGTAGGGACTGTAGTGGTTGAGCAGGACGGCACCCGATCCAAGTCGGATCGTGTCGGTCTCTGCGGCGAGGTGACCCAGCAGCACTTCGGGGGTGGTTCCCGCGAGAGTATCGGCCATCGCGTGGTGCTCGGCCACCCAAAACCGCGAGTAGCCGAGTGCTTCGGCCTGCCGTGCGGCGGCGACGGTGTTCTCGTAGGCGTCGGTCGCAGTGCCACTATCGGGGACCGGCGAGAGGTCGACGAGCGAGAGATCCATAGTGGAGTTGAGGGACGTCACGGGGTAATCGTTCGGTAACCAGCAGATTCTGACTGGGCGGACGTCGATCACCGATAGCGACTGGGTCCCCTGGACAACGGGCTTTTGCGCGTCCAATCCCTACCGCACGGCGATGGAATCAAGCCAGCGGACCGTCGAGGACAAACTCGCGGCGGCCCGTGCAGACCTGGCCGAGCGCGACAGTGTCTTGATCGCGTTCTCCGGCGGGGTCGATTCGAGCGTCGTCGCCGCCATCGCCGCCGATGCGGTGGGCGATGACGCCGTCGCCTGCACGGCCAGAAGCGAAACGCTCCCGGAAGCGGAACTCGACGAGGCCGGTCGCGTCGCCGAGGAGATTGGCATTCGCCACGACGTGGTGACGTTCTCCGAACTCGACAGCGACGAGTTCGTCGCCAACGACGGCGATCGGTGCTATCACTGCCGGTCGATGCGCCTCTCGGCGATGTTCGACCGGGCTCACGAACTCGGCATCGGCACCGTCTGTGACGGCACAAACGCCTCTGATCCCGGCGATGGTCATCGTCCGGGCCTCCAGGCCGTCGACGAACTCGACGCTTACTCGCCCCTGCTCGAACACGGCATTACCAAGGAGGAGGTCCGGGAAATCGCCGAATACTACGATCTCTCTGTGGCCGAGAAACCGTCGATGGCCTGTCTGTCCTCGCGCATTCCGACTGGACTGGAGGTCACCGAAGAAAAACTGACGCGCATCGAGAAGGCCGAGCGTGTCCTGCGGACGTGGGGCTTCGAGCAATTCCGTGTCCGCGATCACGACGGCATCGCCCGGATCGAGGTTGGTGCCGAGGAACTGGAGGCGGCCCTGGATCCCGAGTTCGTCCGGGCGGCCCGTGAACACATCGGCGATCTGGGCTTCGAACACGTTACTCTCGATCTCGAAGGGTATCGCACAGGGAGCGTCAGCCCGGCCAGCGAGGTTGAAGGAAGTGACCCCTCGGAAACCACGAGCGGGGAGGAACGACCCGCGAGTAGCGAGATCGAGCGTAGTGAGGTCTCGGAAACCACAAGCGGGGAGGAACGACCCGCGAGTAGCGAGTCCTCCGACGCGCTCACGGACGTCTTCTCCGCGGAGTACCCGGCGGCTGGCGATCAGTAACTGATAGCCGGCGGTGAGTGCGTCACCGTTCTAGGGGTAACTGCTCGTCCTCGTCCGGGCGGAGATATCGCCAGACGACGAGGGCAACTTCGAAAGTGACGATCAGGCCGACCGTCAGTGCCGCCGCTTCGATTGGTTCGAGCCCGACAGTCCCGGCCCGGTCCAGCAGGAACGGGTTCGGACTGGCGAGATAGCCGATCACCAGCGAGACGATCCAGACTGGCGTTCGGACGCGGAACAACGACACCCGACCGGAGAACAGTTTCCGGCGCCACGCGCCCACGGGGAGATACCGGCGTAACACGAACACGGCGAGTTCGTAGACGGCGATGAGCACTCCGCCCACGACGAGGGGCGTCATCCCGACCAGATCGTTCCCTTCGATGAATCCACGGAGGAGGCCGGGCAGTTGTTCGTAGTAGCCCTCGGGGACCGGTGTGTCACTGGCGAGGTATCCAGCTACGCCCGCAAGTACCCAGACGTACGGTCGGTGGGCAGCCACTGCGTCCGGGGAAGGAAGCAGTCCCTCGCTACCCGTCCAGGACAGCAACAGCAGCGTCCCCTCGAACAGCGCGATCATCGTCGCGGCGATGATGAACGGCGCCATCCCCGTTGGGTCCGGATTGAAGATGAAGGCGATCCCGGCGAAGGCAGCCCAGAACAGCAGCCGACGGTCGGCCAGCCACTGCCGGGAGGTGACGCCCATCATGATCGCGAGCATGATGAAAAGCGGGATCTGGAAGATCGCGGCGAAAAAGCCCATCATCAGGACCATCAGATCGAAGGTCTGGGTCAGGCCGAAGGCGATGTCGGCGGCGCCCTCCGAGTAGTACAGGAAGTACGTGAAGATCGCCGGCAACACGAGCAGGTACGCGAAGGCGATGCCGACCGTCGCCAGGATCAGGCTGGTCGGCACCGCGGCGAGGTAGTACCGGCGTTCGCGTGGATAGAGGCCGGGACGCATGAACAGGTACGTCTCGTAGACGAACGCCGGCAGTGCGATGACGAACCCCGCCAGGGTCGCCACCTTGAACCGGGCGAAGATAGTCGCCAGCGGTTGGTAGACGCGGGGACATGCCGGTTTGATCGTCGCCCCCTCGGCCATCGTGACGCCGGGGCCCGCGCCGACATCGACCATCGCGGCGGTAATCACGCCGACGGGATCGGTCGGTATCTGACTCGTCGTCGGACACAGCTCGTAGGTGCCCGGCAGGAACGAGTACCAGATCACGTTGATAATCTGCTCGCCGAACGGGAATATCACGGCACTCACCCCGGCCATCAACACGAGGACGACACCCAGCCGACGCACCATCTCCTCGACGTGATCCGCCAGTGGCATCTCCTCGTCGTCGGGTGCGTGTTCTCCGGCCTCCTCGAGTGAAGGACTCTCTCCGACCGGAGCCTCTCCCTCGGGGGGACCGCGATACGCCCGCCCTTCGGCGCTGGCGGCTCCCTCTTCACTCGGCCCTTCGGCATCCGGGACCAGACTCGGTCCCGTCTCCCGTCGGGGAGCATTCTTCCGGGTCGACTTCTCGTCCGCATCGTCGCTCCCTTCCTCTCTCCCGTCTCCTGCTTCCCCATCCCCGCCTTCCTCGTCGGTTTCTCCGTCGTCGTCTTCGGCTGCCCTTCCACCGTCCCCCTCACTGCGGTGGTCTTCGGTTGAGTTCTGCCCGTCGTCCCTCGTTGCTCCTTCGCTGTCGTCCTGAACCGTTCTCTCGTCGCCGCTCTCGCGTTGCTCGTCGGATTCGAATGCTTCCGGTCGCTCCTCGTTCGAGTCGGCGGGGCGGTCAGGATCCCGATCGTCGGGTTCAGTTCTCTCTTCGCCGGTGTCGGTATTCGTGTCCGTCGGTTCGTCGGCGACGCCGTCCCCGGGTTCGTCGGCCCCTTCCGACCCCTCTCTCGGGGGATCGGAGCCCCCATCACCGTTCCCGGAGCCGTCGCCGTCGGTCATCGTTCCGGCGAGTTAGCCCCCACCCGTTGTAAGCCTTCTTTTCGCCAACGCGGGCAGGGCGATGGATAAATTGATAACGAGGGTTCTGTTACCCACATCGAACGCCATGTCCGGCGCGCTCGACGATGGGACCCGCCGCACGCTCGCCAACGGCCGGGAGACCATGGGTGCGATGCTTCGATCGGCCCAGAAGGACCTCCAGAAGGTATTCATCGCGTTCGTGCTCGGACTCGTCGGCTCGATCTGGTTCCTGCGGGTGTACGTCTGGGACCGACTGAAGGCCGATCTGTTCTCCCAGATGGGCGTCGAGACCCGTGAGGCCACCCGCGTCATCGCTGTCACGCCCTTCGACGTGATCCTCCTGCAGGTGAAGATCGGGCTCGCAGTCGGGATCCTGCTGGCCCTCCCGCTTTTCGTCTACTTCTCGCGGGGCGCCCTCAGACGCCGGGGCTGGTGGCCCCAGACGCCGATCGCCCGCTGGAAACTCGTCATGCTGGCGCTGGCAATGGTACTCCTGTTCGTCGGCGGGATCTTCTACGCCTACACTGTCTTCTTCCCGATCATGTTCGCCTTCCTGGCGAACAACGCGCTCAACGCCGGGCTGACGCCGACCTATCACATCGTCAAGTGGGCACAATTCGTCTTCCTGCTCGCGCTTTCGTTCGGCATCGCGGCCCAGCTTCCGCTCGTGATGAGCACCCTCGCTTACAGCGAGATCGTCCCCTACGAGACCTTCCGCGACAAGTGGAAGTACGCCGTTCTCGGGCTATACGCCGGCGGCGCGGTGTTCACGCCGCCGGATCCGCTCACCCAGCTCATGTGGGCGACGCCGCTGGTCGGGCTGTACGCTATCAGCCTCCGGATCACGCGGACGGTCGTCGTCGCCAAGCGATCCAGCGAGCGGATCGACGTCACCGCCGCCCTCGCTGACCGCTGGAACGTCCTGGCCGGCGGCGGCCTTCTCGCCGCGGCCGTCGTCTTCGGCTTCTTCGCTCGCGGCGGTATCGCGGCCCTCAACGACGGCCTCGCCGTCCTTCCGTTCGACATCGGAGTCCCCACGCTGGGGGAGCTGACGGGACTGAACAACGACCTCGTATCTGCGCTGGCGGCGGGACTCGTGGCCGTCTTCGTCGTCGCCTGGCTGGGCTACCGGATCGTCAACCGGCAACTCAGCGAACTGGCCGGGCCGGCCGCCAGGGCGCTGGGCGATCCGAGTTCGATCGACCTGGACAACTTAGACCGGGCCGGCGTCGAGGCCGCGCCGCCCGAGGCGTTCGAGTCTCTCTCCGAGGAGGAGGCGCTGACTCACGCCCAGCGAGCCATGGACGACGGCGAGGCCGAGAAGGCCGAACTCATCCTCGAACGCTTCGACGAGGCGACCGAGCGGGCCGAGAGCGACGAGAGTGGGGCCGAAGCCACAGACGATGGCGGGAACGTCGTCTCCGAGACGACGGCGGGCGTCGTCGACGCATTCACCGAGGAGGAGACCACCGAGGACGACATCGGCGGGTACCTCTATGACCTGCGGTTCATCGTCGACTCGCTCACGTCCAAGGCCTTCCGGATCGTGGCCGTCTTCGGGGCCGTCCTGGCCGCGTCGTTCATGTACCTCTACTCCGGTGGGATCGGTGACATCCGCAACGACTTCGTCTCACGGCTTCCTCCGGAGATGGCCGTAGACGTCGACATCGTCGCACTACATCCCGTCGAGCACCTCATCTTCGAGATCAAGTTCTCGACGTTGCTGGCGATCGTGGCCGTTCTGCCGCTCGTGTTATATTACGTCTGGCCGGCCCTGGAGGAACGCGGTTTCGTCACCGGCGACCGTCGCGTGTTGCTCGTCTGGGGTGGCTCGATCGTCCTCGGACTGACGGCTGGCAGTTACGTCGGCTACACGTACGTCGCTCCTTCGGTGATCTCCTGGCTGGCCGCCGACGCCCTGGGAGCGCACATGGTCGTCGCCTATCGGATCAACAGCTTCGGCTGGCTGGTCGTGTTCACGACTGTCGGGATCGGCCTGCTTGCCGAGATCCCGGTGACGATGCTGTTGTTCGACCGCGGCGGCATCGTCCCATATCGGGCCATGTACAAGCGCTGGCGCGTGGTCGTCCTCGCGTTCTTCGCCGTGGCGGCACTCATGACGCCGGGCGGAATGTTCTCGATGCTACTGCTGGCGGTTCCAGCCTCGCTCGCGTACCTCTTCGGACTCGCCGTCCTCTGGGTAGTCACGCTCGGCGGCCGCCGGGGCGGCGGTCGACAGTTGGACGTGGCGGGCTGAGCCGTCGCCGATCGACCGCCCGCTCACAGCGCGAAAACGAGTTCGAACGTCACCACGGAGGCGACTGTCGCGAGTACGGGGACGATGTTCTGCATGAGGAGCACGCGCCCGGTCGTTTTCGGATCGAACAGTTCCGAGGCGTCCGGGATGTCGTCGTCGGCCCCTTCCTCGATCGGTTCCGGTTCCGGGTGGTCGGGGTCGGTCAGGCCCGGCTCTCCGACGGTGGCTTCGTCTTCGTCAGCGGCCAGCGCACCCACGGACACCTGCGGGGCCTCCCCGTCGGTGACGGCGTCTTCGAGGGTGACGGCGCGGGTCGCCCGCCCCCATCCCAGCCCGACGATGCACGTCGTCGCGATCACGACGAAACTCGCCGGGATGCGCGCCGCCGACAACGCGATGACGATCGACGACGCGACGACCGCGACGACGATCGCTGCCGTCAGCGGCAGGTCCGTAATGTCGTTGCCAAGCGTCTCCATCGTCCGGCGGGCGATAGTGAACGCCCCGACCGCCACCGCTACTGACCCGATGACGATTGCGACGTCCATGTCGAGTTCGCCCGCGGCTACCAGTGGTGCGACCGCGTTGGCGATGTTGCTCGTCCCCGAGGAGAAGGCCATCAGACACCCGATCGCCACGAGGACGATCGTCCCGAGGAGTTCCCGGCGACTCGTTCCCGATCCGGCGACCGGACGCGGGAGGACCCCTCGCCACTCGATGACTACGAGCGGCCCGTCGGACTGGTCGATCGCGATCAACCGTCGTAGGTGCGGGTAGAAGTACCGACCGACCACTGCCGAGATCCAGAAGCCGAGTATCGGCGAGGCGAGCCACCAGGAGACGATCCCGCCGACGACCGCCCAGTCGAGCGTCCCCGAGGCGACCCCCAGGCCGGCGATCGCGCCGACGGCCGTCATCGACGTCGAGGCCGGCGCACCCGAGACGTTGCCCAGCAGGAGTGCCCCACCGATGAAAAAGAGGACGACGATGCTGACCGGCAGGGTGAACACGCCCGGATCGGTCAGCAGGTCCCGTCCCAACGTGTCCACGACCCGGCGACCGATGGTGAACGCACCCAGGAAGAAACTTACCGACATCAGCCCGGCGGCGGCGACCTTTCCGATCGCACCCGCGCCGACGGCCGGCCCGAATGCCGGGCCGGTCGTCGCGCCGCCGACGTTGTACGCGACGAAGCTAGCGATCAGAACTCCGACGACGAGTAGTACTTCGACCATACTCTCACCAGTGCTCGTTTCGTCACTCGATACTGCTCTAGTCCCCATCAATCGCTCGGTCACAGCGGTGGCCGAGCCGTCACCGTCCGTGACTGATCTTCACTCCTCCCCTGGCGATCGTTCTCCGAGCCGCCCCTCCACGAACGCTGCGAAGTCGGCGGCGAAGGCGTCGACTTCTCCCCAGTCCGTGTACTCGTAATCCCGCGAGGTATCCGTATCGCCGCTCGATCGCTTTGCGATCTGTTTCATTAGCAGTCGTTTGAGGAATCCGTACTTCGAGTACCGCAACGCACCGCCGAACAGTCCGACGCGGTCGGGATGGAACCCGGTCGACTCCTCGAAGTCTTCGACGTAGTTCGCGGCCTCGGCACGCTCCCCAGGATCGTCACTGGCCGCCGAGAGCGATACCTGGAAGAACCCTGTCGGAAGCGCCCCGAGTACCTCGAGGTTCTCGGTGATGAACGTCTCGACCGGCGACTGGTGGCCGCCCATATGGATCGACGAACCGATCAATACGGCGTCGTACCCGCCGGGATCCGGATCGCTTTCGTCGACGTTCCTGACCGGCGCGCGATGGCCCCGTTCGGAGAGCCTGTCGCCAATCCGCTCGGCGATCTTCTCGGTCTGCCCCTCGCTGGTCCCATAGCACACGAGAATCTGTGCCATAGTGGATGTACGCAACCCATCGCAAAAAGGTTGGATGGTTGAGGGGTGTTCCGAACGAAAACACGACGCTGAAGTACTCCAGAGAGAATCTTCCAGTATGCCCAAGATAAGCGTCGAGGTGCCCGAGGAACTTCTCGCGGACTTAGACGACCACGTCGGCGAGGACGGCAAGTTCGTCAACCGCAGTGAGGCTATCCGGGCGTCGATCCGCAAGACGCTTGACATCCTCGACGAGATCGACCAACGACAGGGGAGGTTCGACGATGAGCACTGACCGGTCCTCACCACTCCCGCTCCCGCGGCTCGGGTTGATCGCGCTGTTCGTCACTGCCCTGGTCACGTCACAGGTCACTGCGAGCAAGATCGTCGGGATCGACCTGCCCGTCTCGATCCCGCTCGCCGGGGCGTCGGTACTCGTCCCCGCGGCAGCCTTTGCCTACGCGGTGACGTTCTTCGCCTCCGACTGCTACGCCGAACTGTATGGCAGGCAGGATGCGACCCGGCTGGTCAACGTCGCCTTCGCGATGAACTTCGTCCTGCTGGCGCTGGTCTGGCTCGCGATCGAAGCGCCGGTCTCTGGGGCCTCCCAGATCGACCAGTCGGCGTTCGCCGACGTACTGGGATCGAGTACCGGCATCGTCGTCGGAAGTATGCTCGCCTACCTCGTCAGTCAGAACCTCGATGTCTTCACCTTCCACTGGCTGCGCGACCGGACCGACGGTCGACTCCTCTGGCTGCGTAACCTCGGGTCGACGCTGACCAGCCAGGCCGTGGACACGGTGATCTTCATCACGGTTGCGTTCGTCGCCTTCCAGGGCATGCCCGTCGGCGACGCGCTCGGACTGATCGTCGGCCAGTACCTCGTCAAACTCGGCGCCGCGCTGCTGGACACGCCATTTGTCTACGCCGTCGTCGGGTTCGTCCGCCGCAGTGACCGCTCACCTTCGCCCGTGATGGGTGACTGATCGGCTTACCCACCCCTCTTCTCTCATTCGACTGGCTGAGCGAACGCATACCGCGGTTTGACGTCGTCAATCCGGACCGTCACGGTCTCGCCCTCACTCGCGCCCGCGACGAACAGCGTGAACCCATCGACCTTCGCGATCCCGTCTCCCTCGCTGCCCTCGTCGACGATATCGACCTCCACGGTGTCACCCTCCCGAACGGGTGCCGTCAGGCGACTTTTCCCCACGAGATACAGTTCCGAGGACGAATCACGTGAGGCATCCGGGCGTACCTCCCGGACGTACTCGAACTCCGCTTTGACGTCCTCTTTCAGGGCCTCCAGATCCCGACCGTCAAAGACTTTGACCGCGAGGTCACCGCCCGCGTCGAGTATTTCGAGGGCCACGTCCAGTGCCTGGCGGGCCAGGTGGACCGAGCGGGCGTGATCCAGTTCGTACTCGCCGGTGACGTTCGGCGCCATGTCCGAGAGGACGAGGTTAGCCGACCCGACCGCGTCGGTGATCGATTCGACGGTCGACTCTTCGGTGATGTCCCCCCGGATCGTCTCGACCGGGGTGTCGGAATCTTCGAGTGGGTCGATGCGCTGGCGATCGACGCCCACGACGCGGCCGTTTTCGCCGACGCGTTCGGCAGCCACCTGTAGCCATCCGCCGGGAGCCGCTCCGAGGTCGACGACGGTCCGGCCCTCGCCCAGCAGATCCGCCGTTTCGTCGAGTTGCTGGAGCTTGTAGGCTGACCTGGCGCGATACCCCTCCTGTTTGGCCCTGTTGTAGTATTCGTCTTTCCCACTCATGTGTCTCTTCTCCCGTCCGGATCCGGGATGATCGACGGCGAATCCGCGCTCATACGTGTCCAGACGCCGTCGAACGGGAAATGCACGTCGGATGGAGACGCTGTGGACTCGTCCGGAGCACGTCAGGCATTGCTCGTTCCGATGTCACCGACGACGGACACCACGTCGACGAAACCGAAACCCACAGGGCCGAAACAAACTCTATGCGGTGGTCCCGGTCAGCTACCTGGCCGCAGTCGAGACCCACTTCGCCCCCCTTGCTGTGATCTCCTCGGAATGGTCTTCGCCTGGCCGCTCGCGGGTGCACACACCTGGGCCCAGTCGATCGGTGGACTCCTCCTGGGCGTAGTGTTCCTGGGTGGGCTTTTGCGGCCGTGGCCCCGTCCAGGGGACTCGACGAACCGCCTGTGATCTGCCGACCATCTCGCCGGGGGACCGGCGATCGTCGCTACCGGAACATGAAGTCTTTTTAAATGATGCGATCGTACCCCGCTTCAAGATGTTCAACGCCATCGTGAGCGCGGACACGTTGCGGGCGGCGCTGGATTCGGTCAGCGTGTTGGTCGAGGAGTGCAAGTTACGGCTCGAAGACGACGGGTTGCACATCCGGGCCGTCGATCCGGCCAACGTCGGCATGGTCGACCTCTTTCTGGAAGCGGCGGCCTTCGAATCCTACGAGACCGACGGCGGCGTCATCGGCGTCAATCTCTCGCGACTGGAGGACATCGCCGGGATGGCCGAGACTGATCAGCTGATCCACCTCGAACTCGACGAGGAGACCCGAAAACTCGAGATAGCCATCGACGGGCTGGAGTACACGCTGGCGTTGATCGACCCCGACTCGATCCGCCAGGAACCCGACTTGCCGGATCTGGATCTAGCCGCCGAGATCGTCCTCGAAGGCCGTGACCTCGATCGGGCCGTCACGGCCTCTGACATGGTCAGCGACCACATCGCGCTGGGGGTTGAGGAGACCGACGAGCTGTTCTACGTCGACGCCGAGGGCGACACCGACGACGTCCACCTCGAACTAGACCGCGGGGACCTGATCGACCTGACAGCCGGGCCCGCCCGGTCGCTGTTCTCCCTGGACTACCTCAAGGACATGAACAAGGCGATTCCGAGCGACGCCGAGGTCAGGATGGAACTCGGCGAGGAGTTCCCTGTGAAGATGCATTTCGACATCGCCGAGGGCCAGGGCTCGGTCACCTACATGCTCGCCCCGCGCGTCCAGAGCGACTGACTGCCCGGTGCTCTCGTACGTCGATCATCCCGACTGATCGGGGTCGACCTCGCCCGACCGATCGCGCTCACCGCTCGTTTTCGCGGTACTTCCGCGTTCGCTTCCGGTCCAGTCTTGCGCCCGTCTGACGTATCGTTTTGTGTGATGGTCACGAACTCCCGGGTATGCCGAGTCTCGGTGACGCCTACGGTGATTCCCGGTGGGGCGATCGCGATCCCCGGGCGGTCTATGCGGGGATCGTCGTCTTCGCCGCCGCCGCGATCGCCATCGTCACCGCGATCGTCCTCGTCGCGACGCCGCTATCCGACACTCTCGGCCTCGGGAAGGTCGGTTCCTACCGAATCGCCGGCGTGATCGCCGGCCTGGGCGTCCCCGCGGCGCTGCTGGGCGTGGTCGCCGGGTTACCGGCTTCCCGACGTCAGCGCGTCGGCGTCGGGATCGGCGCGCTCGTCGCCGTCGCGGGTGTCGTACTGTACTGGCACGCTTACCCCGCTCACTGGACGGCCAGCGAGTCGTCGCTGGCGTTTCACACCGCCGTGGTCTACTTCCTGGGTGGGTGTCTCGCCCTGTGGTTCGTCTTCTCGGCGCTGGCGAGTTATCACGTCCGCAACAACCCCCACGGGACGGTCAGCCTGCGTCTCACCCGGCAAGGCGAGACCAGAACCGTCGAGGTCAGTCGCGACGAGTACCAGCGCTACGCCCGCGCGGTCAGTGACGGCGGTGAGGACGAAAGCGTCATCCGGGAGATCGAGTCGAAGTACGAGGAGTAGCTGTCACGCTCGCGTGTGACGCATCCGCTCCCGAGGGTTTATTCGCCCGCGGTTGGTACCCCTGCGTCGATGGAGCCGTTGCACGCGCGCTATCCGTTCCTGGGGAGTGCCCGCGAGGCCGTCGAGGCAGCCGATGTCGATCTGGCGACCGTCGTCGCCGAGCGTGGTCCGGCGGTCGATCGCGGTCGCGAGCGCGTCGTCTCGGCGCTGTTCGAAGGAACGGTCGGCGATACCCACCGTCGCCCGCGCGTGGAATTGCTTTCCTATCCGGTCGCCCGCGTCCTCGTCTCGTTGATCGATCAGCCGGCGCTCACCCATCGGTACGCGCGCGGGGAAGCCGCGACGGCTCACGAGCGATTCCAGGAGGACCTCGAAGCGACTTCCTTCAGGACCACCGAGCGTCGTGGTCTCGATCTCTCGACGTTGCTGGCCGAGTTCGATCGCCGGGATGCGGTCGAACCGATCGGAACCGGTGGGCTGAACGAGGCCGAGCGGTTCTCGGTGGCCGTCGCCCCATATCTGGAACTGGCCGCCGGCCAGTACGGCGAGGAGTGGGCCCTGGTCAACCGCTCGCTGGCCGACGGTCGCGTGCCGGTCGAGCGCGAAGAACTGCTCGAACTCCTCCGGCAAGCCGTCGAGGACAGGATCCTTTCGGGGCTGCCGCTTACCGTCCCCGACGCGATCGCCGAGGCGTTGACCGAAGACGTCGAAGCGATCGAGGAGCGCCTTGACGAACTCGACCTGACGCGGGACATCGACGCGGTCGTCCCCGAGTTGTTCCCGCCGTGTATGACCGCGTTGCTCGATCAGATCCAGAAGGGCGAACACCTCGCCCATCACTCCCGCTTTGCGATCACTTCCTTCCTGGCGTCGATCGGCATGTCCACTGACGAGATTGTCGACCTCTACGAGGTGAACCCGGGGTTCGGTGAGGAGATGACCCGCTACCAGACTGACCACATCCGCGGGGAGACCTCGCCGACGGAATACTCCCCACCAGCCTGCGCCACGATGCAGTCCTACGGCGACTGCGTCAACATGGACGATCTCTGTGAGGAAATCTCCCATCCGCTCGGCTACTACGAGGCGAAACTCGAGGACACGGACGAAGCAGAGATGACCGACTGGCGCGAACGCGAGAGCGGTGACGATTAGCTGTCGTCGTCGCCGTTCTCGTCGTCACTGTCGTTTTCATCCTCGTTGCCCCCGTAGCGCGTCACCAGGAGTCCGGCGGCGGAGATGACGACGACGAACCCGAACAGCGCGCCGACCAGGGCGTAGCCGCCGGTCCGCGTCAGCGTGTCGTCCGTCGTGAACGAGCTACTCAGAACGGCCAGCACGCCGATGAAAAGCAGGACGACGACGGTAGAGACGGCGACCTGCAACAGCGTTTCCCGATCCATGTTCGTTGCTAACCGTTCCGCTGGCCGGTGCAAAAGCGCTTCGAAGCGTCACCGGATTCCGAACGCCGTTCGTGTGCCGGACCGCCGCATGATTTAGGGGCTTCGAGACCGTAGTTTCAGGTGGACGCAGTCAAGAAACGAGCCGCGTCCGAGCCCCTATGACCGATATTGACCACTCTGTCCGGGACGATCGTGTTCCACTCGCACCGGACCCTCGTTCGATGGACGAGCGGGCGGCCCGGGCCTGGACCGAACCGATGGCCGTCCGTTCGATCGGCGACGGGCGCTACGCTGTCGACAGCGCGAGCGGCGCCACCTACGTCGTCGATCTGCCCGGTCAAACGTGTACCTGTCCCGACCACGAGATCCGCAAGCAGCGCTGCAAGCACCTCCGCCGGGTTGCTCTCGAGGTGACTCTGGGGCGTGTCTCGCCGCCCGGACAGCGCCGCGTCGCCTGTGACGCCTGCGGAACGGAGACGTTCGTCCCCGAGGACGCCCCCAACCCACAGCTCTGTCCGCACTGTCGCCTCGAACCCGGCGATCGAGTCGTCGATCGCGAAACCGGCGACTGGCTACACGTCGTCGATGTCCAGTCCGACACTGCCGAGGGGGTCTGGCTCCCTGATGCCGACTGTACTGTGGCGGAATACCCCACCAACCGGGCGTATCCCGGCGACGACCCAGTGGTCGAAGCCGTCTACGTGGGCGATGTCGCCAGAGAGACTCAGCCGAAACGCTACGCGTTCCCGCTCTCCCGGCTGGAACGCCGTCAGGTCGAGACGCGTTCGGCCGCTGAAGGGGACGAACGGCCGACAACATCGATGCTCGGTGACGGATCAAACGACGAGTCGCCGCTCGCTCTCGAGTGACCGATCACTCCTCGTTGCCGTCGAATTCCGTCAGGCTCGTCCGTTCGGACTCTCCCACGAGTTCGGCGAAGTCAGTCCCCTCGGACAGCGCTGTCTCCTTTTTGACGCGGTAGCTCCCGGCGTCGGTCGTATAGAGGTCGGCAGGATGGAAAAAGTACCAGTCCTCGCGATCGAATCGCACGCCGATGCGGGGTTTGGCCCCGAAATTTTGCGCGAAGTATACCAGATTCTCGACCTCTTCTCCGTCGAGGTAGATCGGATCGCCGGCACTTGACTTGGCCTCGATCGCGTAGAAGTCCTCGCTGTCGCCCGCGAGCACGTCCGGTAACTCCCGCTCGGTGGCCGACCCGCTGGCCGGTGCACGCATCACCGCGAAGCCTGCGCCGTCGAGTTCGTTGACGAGTTCGCGCTCGCGGCGATCTCCCTTCGCGTTCGAGCCTGCCATTGTCGAAATCTCGCCGTCCGCGGTCTTGAACGCGTCGGCTCCGGTCCAGTTCGGCGGTCCGCTTTCATTCATCCACCCGGACAGTCACGACCGGAACGGGAGCCGAGCGAACCGTCTTCTCCGCGACGCTGCCGAGCAGGATCCGGTCGACACCGCGGTGGCCGGTCGTCCCCATCACGACGGCCTGACAATCGCGTTCGTCGATAGCCTCGAGGATCTCCTCGTCGGCAGACCCGGTCTCGACCCCCGTCGTGGCGTCGATACCCCGAGATTCGGCCCTGGCGGCGACGTCGGCGACCGCCTCCCGGGCACCCTGATCGAACTCGTCGCTGGTCGCGTCCGAGCGGACGTCCGGGCCCAGCGCGGCCGTCTCCACGACTGAGAGGGCGTGGACGGTCGCGTCGGAGAGCTCCGCAAGATCGAGTGCATGCTCGGCGGCCCGCTCCGCAGTGTCGCTCCCGTCGGTCGGGATCAGGATACGGTCATACGGGAACGCGAACGTGTCCCCTTCCTGCATGCGTGCAGTTAGGACCGGCACGTCCGACAATCTGACGACCTTTTCGGTGACGCTGCCCAGCAGGAACCGCGAGAGTCCCTCACGGCCGTGCGTGGACATCATGATCAGGTCCTGGTCGAACCCCTCGGCGTACTCGACGATCGTCTCGGCCGGCGTCCCCTGGACCACGTCGGTGCTGTGTGCAACGCCGAGCGTTTCCAGGGTCTCGCCAGCCTCCGCGACGATCTCCTCGCCGCGCCGGACGAGGCCGTCGACGACACCCTCGTCGGTGAGTGTCACACTGTGCTGTTCGGTGTCGGCAACGTGCAACAGCCGGATCTCGCTGTCGAGGTAGTTCGCGATCTCTGCGGCGTGATGGAGCACCTCGGCGTTGCCGGTCGTGTCGTCGACCGGGAGGAGGATTTTCTCGTACATCTCTCTCCATAGATATTTTCCCGGCAGCAAGATAAATTCGATCCCGCCTGTAATAGCGCGAGAGTCCCGCCCTTCCCGTGAGGGAAGAGTGTTCCGACACCTGGTCGGAACCGAGGACCGAACAGGGGCATGGCAAGACCTTCGGTCTTGCTGCAACCGAAAATCTTCGATTTTCGAGGACGGGCGTGAAGCGCGTAAGCCCAGGTAAGAAACCGCCGCGTTACTGCTGGTCCTGTGTCTCCAATGCATCCAGACCTGCATCTAAAACCTCTGTATAGGCTTCCGAGAGGTCCAAATCGTTCGCTTCCGCGTAGTCTTTGACTCGCCCGCCGAGCGTGTGTGAAATATCGATGTTAGGTCTCATGACGAAAAGACTTTAAGACTGAAAGTATAATAACCTGTCGTCGTGAAGCGCACCAACACGTTCGGCGTGCGACCGCTCTCCGATACCGGAGAGCAACTGCTCCGGGACTTGTTGGACGCTTCCGCCGCTCTCTGGAACGAAGTCAATTACCAGCGCCTCATGC
>NZ_SPQG01000005.1:126029-201912 GCF_004944975.1 Halorhabdus amylolytica | reverse complement strand
CACTCTCCGCTCGCATTCCCCGAGGTCTCCCTTCGGTCGCCCTCGCTATCCTCGGTGGACTGTCACGTCGATCTCGCCGTCGGTAACCTCGGCGATCAACATGGTCGCCTCGTCGGCCGGGGACGCACCCGTGACACTCCCGGGGTTGAGCAGGCGGACGCCGTCGACGACCTCGTCCAGCAGTTCGTGGGTGTGACCGGCGACGCCGACGGTCGGCCCATCATCCGCGTGTTCGGCGACAACACCAGCGACGCGGTGTTCGTAATCCCGACGCGAACCCGTTCCGTGCGTGACGACGAACTCGACGCCACCGAGTGTCACGGTCTCGACCGTCGGCAACCCCAGCGATCGCGGGTCCATGTTGCCGGCAACGGCGGTCAGCCGCTTGGCGGCACCGCGAACGTCGGCAAGTGCCTTCGAGGAGTCGAAGTCCCCGGCGTGGATGACGTGATCCGCATTCCGCATGCGTTGCAGTGCCCAGTCCGGTACTCCGGGTTCCCTGGAAGGGACGTGCGAATCGCTGACGATAGCGACCTCCATGTCACCGCCGTCGTGGACGCGCGGCCTTAACTCCCCGGCTCGTCGTTGCCGATCTCCAGTGGCGGATGCCGTGTCTTCTTTGCCGCTGGCGCCCGATCGATTCCTATGGAGGAGATCGAAGTCGTCACCTGCTTCCTCCGACACGACGCCGAAGTCCTGCTGTTACGTCGTAGCGAGGCAGTCGGTTCCTACCGCGGGCAGTGGGGTGCCGTTGCGGGCCACGCGGAGGGCGATCCCAACTCCGCCGCCAGACGGGAGATCGCCGAGGAGACCGGACTGGCGGACGCCGTGACCCTGATCCGGCGTGGTGAGGCCTTCGACGTGGTCGACGAAGATCGTGGGACGCGCTGGGTCGTTCACCCGTACCTCTTCGAGAGCGTGGGCCGCACGGTCGAGACCGACTGGGAGACCAGCGAGTACGAGTGGGTCCATCCCACCGAGATCCTCCGGCGTGAGACTGTCCCGGACCTCTGGGACTCGTACGATCGCGTCCGACCGAACGTTTCGACCGTCGCCCAAGACTGCGAGCACGGCTCGGCGTGGCTGTCCGTCCGGGCGCTTTCGGTGCTACGCGACGAGGCGGGACTGGCGGCGTGGGGGGAGGACGGCGACTGGTCCAGCGTGGCCGCTACCGGCCGAGAAATCCGCGACGCACGCCCGTCGATGCCGGTCGTCGCGAACCGCGTCAACCGAGTGCTGGCGCGGGCGGATCCGACGCCGAGAAGTGTCGAACGCACTGCCCGCGAAGCCATCACCAATGCCCTCGAGGCCGATGAGGAGGCCGCCGTTGTCGCCGCCGACCGCCTCCCGGATCGGATCGCCACGCTCTCGCGGTCGGGAACCGTCCGCACGGTGCTCGAACAGGCCGATCCCGACGCCGTCTTGATCGCCGAGTCTCGCCCGGGCAGGGAGGGCGTCACCGTCGCCGAGTCGCTGGCCGACAGTGTCGACGTGACGCTGTCCCAGGACGCGGGGCTCGCGTGGGCGATCCACGAGTGGGGCGCCGGGGCCGTCCTCGTCGGAGCCGACGCGATCCGTCCCGACGGGGCCGTCCTCAACAAAGTCGGCACACGGGCCGCTGGAGTCGCTGCTGCCCACGAAGGCATCGAGTTCATCGTCGTCGCGGCCGCCGACAAGATCAGTCCCGACGGTGACTTCGCGATCGAGTCGGCCGATCCGGGGATAGTCTACGACGGTCCAGCCGATCTCTCGGTCATCTCGCCGCTGTTCGACGTGACGCCGCCGCACCTGATTGACGCGATCGCCACCGATCGGGGCGTACTCGAACCCGAGAGGATCGAGGCCGTCGCGGCCGAGCACCGGGCGAACGCCGACTGGCACGAGTGCGAGTGATTCCTTCGCGGTGTGAGACGGGCGATCGAGGCACCATCGAGCCGTCGGGATCGGCCACAATGTGAGTTCTCGCTGCACCGATATCAGCTCCCGGTGGAGTGTTTCGCGTCGAACACGTGTCCTTTTCAGGCAGGCCGGCCTACACCCGTTCGGTGGCGATGACGAACAGTTACCCCCACTGAGCCCCTTCTGATGAGAGCCGTATCCGAGCCACCATCGATTCTCCTGGGCGCAACTCCTGGATCGGATCGGTCCGATAGTTCCGGCTATCGGTCCTGTTTTGAGCCCTCGGCGGTCGGTTCCCGATTCTCGCGGCAATCAGCCGACCTGCCGAGCGGGTGTTTCCGATCGTCGACCTTCGTGACGAGAAAAGCACGAGGCTACCGACAGGACACGCGACGCGTCCCGACAGCGAGGAGTCAGGCGACGTTGAACCCTTTCTCGCGGAGGAAATCCTCGACGCGCCCGGTGTGATTGCCCTGGAGTTCGATCTGACCCTCCTCGACGGTCCCCCCACACGCGAACTTCGATTTGAGGTCCGAGGACAGGCTGTCCATGTCGACGTCGCTCGGATCGAACCCTTCGATGATCGTTACCTCCTTCCCGTAACGGCGCTCGTCGATGCGGATGTTGATCTCCTGGGACTCCTTGGCGACGTCTTCACAGACGCAGAGCTCCTCAGGCAACCCGCACGTCGAGCAGACTTCCGACATTACAGTCCGTTGTTGGGAATCTTCCTATTAAACACTGTCGGGATTTGCCACGGTACCGCCGAAAAGCGACCGCCAGCGCCTGCGTGATCGACGTTCCCACGGGACGCGCGTCGAACTGTTCTTTCCGTGATGGTTCGACGATGGGACTTCCGTTTCACGTCCTGGTGAGTTTGTCGACGATTTCGACGGCCTCGTCCGCCTCCGCCTCGCTGATCGTCCCGCTGTATCGCGCGCGTTCCCGGATGGCCGCGACGCGCCGGGCGAGTCCGGAGGCGTTGATTGCGTCGAGATACGCCCGGACGGTCTCGCCGGTTCGGCGCTCGCGATGACGGCGCGCCAGCAACACGGACAGTCTCTCGAACGCCCGTTCGACGTCCGTCTCTGGGTCGACCCGTGGCTGCCAGCGTAGCCAGACGGCCCGATAAGCCCGCCTGCTCAGTCCGGTCCGGCGTGCCATGCCGGCGAGTCCCAGCAACGCGAGCAGCCCCAGTGTTGCCTCCTCGGCCGTCGGGATGCCAACCCTCTCCGTCTCCGTCCGGTCGTCGTCACTCTCACCCGAGCCCCTCGATGTCTGGCCGATCGGCGTTATCGTGGCGTTCACCGGGATTTGTCCCCTCCGGATCGACGACGTGTTGAACTGATTGGTTCCCTGTATCGGCGTCACTCCGTCGACACCTCCGGGCGTCGACGTCCACTCCCCACGCTGACTGTCGTTGGTGTCGACGTTCGGGGCGTCGTTTTCTCGGGCCGACTCGAGGTCGGTCTGCCTGATCGATTCACGCGGACCCGTCGGCGTCGGATCGAACCTGACCCAGCCGATGTCGGGGAAGTACACCTCGACCCAGGCGTGGGCGTCGTGCCCACGAACGACCCACTCGTCCTCGCTCACGCGCTGTCCGGGGCCGTATCCGACGACCATCCGCGCCGGAATGCCCTGGCTCCGTAACATGACGGCCATTGTCGTCGCGTAGTACGTACAGTACCCTCGTTCCATCTCGAACAGGAACGCGTCAGCTACGTCACCGGACGGCCGGGAGACGTTCAGCGAGTACTCCCTGTTTTCCTCGAGCCAGTTCTCGATCACCCGTGCCGTCTCGTAGGGGTTGTCGGCGTTGGCGGTCAATCGCCCGGTCCGTTCACCGACTCTCTCGGGTGTACTATCCGGCAACTGGAGATAGCGGTCTTCGATCGACGCGGGATAGTCTCTTCCGGACGACTGGAGTTCCGAGCGGGTTACGACCGGGATGGCACTCTTGACGGTGTACGTCTCGTTCGGTGTGAGCGCCCGCGTCGGTTGTAGCCCGCCCAGGCTGGTGGCACGTGCCGTGGACGCTGCCGTCCCGGTCACGTTGCTCGGCCGCCAGGCGGCTGGCATCGTCCGGATCGACGTCAAGGGTCGGTAAGTCTGCTCCAGGACGCGGGCGCGGCCGGCCGGCGTTCCCAGTCGCCGGTCGAGCGTTCCGGTCTCGCCCTGTCTGATCCATCCGTCGCCGGTATAGAGGTCGTAGGCGCCGACCCGCCAGTACTCCGATTCGTCACTCTGGACGCGATAGCGGACTGCCGAGGAGAGTTCGAGGCTACCCAGGACAGGCAGTTCCGACCCGGCATCGAGGAGGTTCGCTTCGACCGTGTCGGACGTTCCGGAGCCGCCGAATCCCGATTTCTCGAGGCCAGTATCGGGCGAGAACGTATAGCCCATGCCGGTCGGAACGAGCGTCACCGTCGCCGAGGTCAGGATCGTCAGCGCCAGGACTGTCGCGACGACGTCCGCGTCGCCGATCGACCCCTCCAGTCGGTCGAGTTCGCCGACCCCGACGAGCGCGACCACGCCGACGACGCCGAGCAGCGTCAGCTCCGCCCCGGCGTCGCCGGTGAGTACGAAGAACAGCGTCGTCGCCCCGCCGACGACGGCGCTGGCGACGTAGCGGCGCCTGACGGCGAGGTACCACGCCAGGAACACGGGCGGCGGCGTCACCGCGAGCACCCACGATTCGAGGTTGACGATCGCCAGCACGGACTGACCCGTCAGCAGAGCGATCGTGTACCGGACGTGTCCGACCAATTGCAGGGCTGTCCCGGATAGCCCGGCGAGATACCAACCCAGCCCGCCGACCAACAGGAGCGCCGCCAGCACGAACGCCAGTCTATCCGTCAGATACCGGGCGAGCACTGTCGCCCCGACGAACGTCAGCACCACGATCGTCAGGAACGTTCGGGGATCGCTGACCACGTCGACCACGTGATGGAGCACCCCGAGGAACGACCCGATCACCAGTAGGGCCGCCCCGAGTGCCAGCACTCGTAGCGGCGTGGAGACGGTCACGCGGTCGCGTCCAGTCTCGCCTCGTCCCTCCCCGGTCACTCGATCGCGTTCAGTCCCCGTCACGTGGCCGACACCTCCAGCCAGTCCGGCCGATCGCGCTCGCTCGACTGTTCCGGGACGCCGGTCCCGTCGCCGGCCCGAACGGTCTCGAAAGCGACCGTGTGAGCCCCAGTGTCGACGGTGACGGCGTCGTCCTCGCCGACGATTCGGACGTCGGCGTCGGCCCACGTGTGCTCCGCGATCGTACCCGATCCTGTCTCGGCCAGCAACCTGAGTACTTCGCCGCGGTGCCGTCGACCGCTTCCCGGCTCGAGACGTCCGTCAGGTACCGTGATGCCGACCTCGAGGCCCGTATCGAGGAGGAACAGGACGACGCTGGCGGCGGCGCTGGCGGCGTCGTCGATCCGCTCACGTGTCGCCGTGACGGCGAGTTCAGCCGTCCCGGTCGTCCCCTGGCCCGCGAACTCGACGACGACGAACTCCGGTAGCCGCTTGGCGCTGGCCTTCCAGGCGATGTCGCGTAACGGGTCGCCCGGCACGTACTCCCGGAGTCGGTCGATCTCCTGGCGTTCCGATGTCCCGGCCCGGTCGACGACCGTCGCCAGTGTCTCCGATCCGGCCACGTCGTAGACGGCTGGATAGACGAGGATCGACGTCTCCTCGATGCGATCTGTCCGCTCCATCAGGCCGAGCGCATCAGACTGCCGGACGGTCGCCGGCCCGATCGTGTGTCGGCCCCGCTCGGTCAGGGTCACCTCGTAGGTCGTCCCTACCGGTATCGTCCCTTCGAAGCCGTTCCCGACGGATGCCAGCCCGTCCGGGATCGCGTCGTGTCCCCGTACGATCGTTCCCCGTGTACCGTTCACGTCGATCGAGATGGTTCGCGTCTCGCCCGGAAAGCCCGACTCGGGCGTCGATCGCTCGATCGAGGGGACCTCGACCGACCGGAGCTGGACGGCACCGACCGCGAAGGCGATCACCGCCGTGACGGCTACGGCGTTCAGCGCCCGACTCCCGAACGTCCACGCCATGAGGACGGCGATGACGGCCGCGCCGATCGTCGCCCATCCGCGTCGGGTCAGTCGCATCGCTTCACTCGAGTGGGACCGCGTCGATCGTTTCCTCGAACAGTTCACCGGTCGGCGTCTCGTCGAGGCGCGTTCGGAGCCGATGGGGGTAGACGACTTCCGCCTCCGTCTGTACATCGTCGGGGATGACGTACTCGCGTCCCTCGAGGACGGCTCGGCCCTGGGCCGCCCGTAGCAACAGCAACGACGCCCGCGGACTTGCGCCGAGTTCGGCGTGCTCGCGCGTGTACCGGGCCAGTCGTGTCACGTACTCCCGGACCGGTTTCTCGACGGTCACGTTCGCGGTCACCTCGCGGGCCGCTTCGAGATCCGACAGGGTTGCGACTGGCTCGACTGCCTCGATGGGATGTCTCCCGACGACCCGTTCGAGCATCTCGCTCTCTTCTTTCTCTTCGGGATACCCGAGTTCGAGTTTCTTCATGAAGCGATCGAGTTCGGCCATCGGCAGGTCGTAGGTTCGATCGCGCTCGACGGTGTTCTGGGTCGCGATGACGGTGAACGGCTGTGGCACCGCGTGGGTCTGTCCGTCGACCGTGACCTGTTGTTCCTCCATGGCCTCCAGCAGAGCGCTCTGGGTCTTCGGCGGCGCGCGATTGATCTCGTCTCCCAGCACGACGTTGGCGAAGATAGGTCCCGGCCGGAACTCGAAAGCCCCGGTCTCCTGGTTGTAGACGCTTGCGCCCGTCACGTCCGAGGGAAGCAGATCGGGTGTGAACTGAACGCGCTTGAACGAACAGTCGAAGGAAGCCGCGATCGCCCGCGAGAGCATCGTCTTGCCGACGCCGGGAACGTCCTCCAAGAGGATGTGACCCCGGCCGAGCATCGCCGTGAGGATGTGTTCGACCACCTCGCGGTGGCCGACGATGACTTCACCCACGTTCTCGATGACGCGCCCGACCGTCTCCCCCACTTCTTCGACCGTCTCGTCGTCTGACCGACTTGCAGCCGTCGGTTCAGTCCCTGTCATGGCCTGTCTCGACCCGCGTCGCGATGGTCTCGACCCCTGTTCGACTGTCCGCCATTCCCGCCTGTCGACTCGACCCCCGCCGATCGCCACGCTCCCTGCGGATCGACTGTCGATTGTGGGCACGTCCCATGGGTATACGGAACGATATATGTGACTGGCGTACTTGTGGGTCACGGTAGCTGATATCTGTGTGGTGGGCGTCCCGCCCGTCTTCCGGGCTCTCCGCCCGACTCCAGACGGCGGTTTTTCAGCGACAGAACACGCCGACCGGTGTTTATGAGCCGTAGTTCACATCATCCTGACACTGCCATGGACACGGATGTCGACCGACCGTCACGGGATTGCGATCGCCTGCGGGTGCTGGTCGTTGACGACGACCTCGCACTCGCGGAGGTCGCCTCGACGTTCCTCGAACGTCGTCTCGAACGCGTCGACGCCGTCCCGGTGAGTGCCCCGGGTGACGCCCTCGAACGTGTCGAGGGCGATCCGTCGATCGACTGCGTCATCAGCGACTACCGGATGCCGGGGATCGATGGACTCGAACTCTACGACCGCGTTACCGAGCGCCGTCCCGACCTTCCGTTCATCCTCTTTACCGCGTCGCCGACCGAAGACCTCGAACGGGAGGCGTGCGAGGCCGGAGTCGCGGCGTTCGTCGAGAAGGACGGCTCTACCCGGACGTTCGCCGCCCTCTCCTCGCGCGTCCGACGGGAAGCGACCTGAGTCGTTTCGATATCCGATCGGCACCGACCAGACGCCCGTTCTCACATCGGAGCGGCACTGACCTGACGTCAGTTTCGCCCGACGTGACCGACACGTCGAGATCGCACTCGGGTTACCCACAACGTATTTGCTCCGGTACTCCGTACTCAGTGGCGTGATTCTCTCCGAGTACTTCGAGGATTTCGGGCGCCGCGACTGGGAGACCGACAACATCCAGGGGACCGTCAGCGTCGCCCTGATCGGTGCCGGCTGGTTCACCCGCGAATGGGCGCTGCCGGGGTTCGAACGGGCCGAACACACCGAGCCGACGGTGATCGTCGACGTCGACGCCGAGCGTGCCGAGGGACTCGCCGACGACCACGACATGACCGCTCTCACCCCCGCGGAGTTCCACGACGGCGTCGCCGAATCGGAGTTCGACGCTGTCTACGTGGCGACGCCGAACGCGACCCACCTGGAGTACGTCGAGTCAGCGGCCGCGACCGGCAAGGACGTACTCTGTGAGAAACCGATGGAAACCGACGCGGAACGAGCAACTGAACTCGTCGAGACGGCTCGGGAAGCCGACGTGTCGCTCATGATCGCCTACCGGATGCATCTCGATCCCGTCATTCGCCGCTCGAAGGAACTGATCGAGGCCGGCGTGATCGGTGAAGTGGTCCAGGTGCAGGGCAACATGTCCCACCGCATGGTCGCCGAACTCGATGGCAACGCGAGCGATCAGTGGCGGCTTGATCCCGAACTCGCGGGCGGCGGCGCGATGATGGACATCGGGATCTACCCGCTGAACACCACGCGGTTCCTGCTTGAGTCCGATCCCGTGAGAGTTGCAGCCGCGACCGGGTCGACCCACGAAGAGTTCGCCGACGTCGAGGAACAGGTCTCAGTCCGGGCGACCTTCGGGGGTGACGTGCCTGTTCTGTTCACTGCCAACCACAACGCCTATCACGACAGTTTTCTCCGTGTGACCGGAATGGACGGACAGATCATCATCGACCCGGCGTTCTTTGAGCGCGACGATCGCGGCCTGGAGATCCGGCTCGACGGCGAACGCCACGACGTCGACGTCACCCAGGTTCACCAACTCGAAGAGGAGTTCGCGTACTTCGCCGACTGTCTGCTGGCCGGTCGGGAACCCGAGCCTGACGGCGAACACGGTCTGGTCGACATGCGAGCGATCGAAGCGATCTACGAGTCCGCAGAGACTGGCGAGACAGCCAGGATCGAGAACACCGTGAGTTGATTGACGGGGAACGTCACCCGTCAATCGAGGTGTGTCTTATGCATCGTCCGCCTCAATACTACTCCCTGTTTTTCGAGATGTCACTCTCATCCGATTCCCGTGAAGTGTTATACCGATGGATTGTCCGTGAGTGAGTTCGGTTTCGAGCGATTCCTGTTCCAAGCGAAGGAGTGTCACATCATCCCCCGCATCGACCACCGTCGCACGGGTCCGGGTGCCAGTCACTTCGTTCTCGATCCGATCCAGGCGGTCGATAATTTCATCCAATGACGCGGGATCTTGGGTCGAATTCTCTATTTCAGGCTCTTCGATAGTTTCGAACGTACTTGCAGAACCATTTGATCCGTCTTCGGCTACCGAATCCGACGGTTCTCCGTCCGTGACAGCAGTGCCGTCGGTTGCGTTGGTGTCGCTTTCGAACGATTGCTGGGTCTCTGTCAGCGCACTACCGACTCTTCGGTCCTCCGCGAGCCGTTCCATGTCAATCCCTTCAGCTTCAAGGTCGATATCGTCGTGACGATCGACGGTCGGCAACGGGACCTCGGCATTGTCGAACGATCGTCCGACGGTCGATCCGTTATTCCGGTACAATCTGGAACGGACGCGTCTCCGGGTGGCATCCGTAACCCACGGCGGCCCGGACCATTCACCGTCGTAGAGGGTATACTGCTTGCGGTCGTCTGTCGCCCAAACGAAGCTGTCGTACTTGTCCTTGTATCGGTCGGCACTGTGACCGCATTGGTGGGTAACGACGACGTGGATCGGTGCGAAATCCTCGACGACTGCATCGATCGTCACCTCTCTCGGATGGTTGCTCACCTCGTATGCATCGACAGTACAGACAGCCGACCGTTCCGGTTCGAATGCACCGCTGGTCACCTGTACGAGCGTCGCTCCTTCGTCGTCCTCGATGGCCTCGAACAGCCGCTCGCTGCTTCCGGAGACGGGGACCTCCGGCCCGGCAATCGTGACACGTCCCGGCCCGAGGATCTCTTCGGTGTTCTCGAAGGTCGGCACGGATTCGACAGCCGGATGGTCGTACTCGAAGGCGTCCCAGAGCGTCCCAACGCGGCCAGCAACCGTGACAGGTATAGCCGTCTCGGTGGTGTCTCCGATGTGCGATAAGAGATATGCGAGGTGGACGCCGTTCGATCCACTGGCTGTGGTTAGAACTGTGGATCCAGCAGTCGCTCGCTCGATGACAGTCCTAACCGCGCTGGTCAACTGGTCTCGGAAGGTCGAATTCGTCGCTCCTGTGAGGAATACTGCATCGACCGGCAGATCGGTCTGGATTCCCGGATAGCCGGCTGCTCTACGCCTGGTGAAATCACCCGTCGCGAGTAGATGGTGCCGGTCGTTCCCGTCGGAAAACTGGACAACGAACCCGCTGGCACCTGGCGCGTGCCCGGCTGGTACTGGATGAATGCGGACGTCGTTCGTGATCCTCGTCCAGTCCGTGATCGGTTCGAGGGCTTCCCGAACATCGTCGGGGGCACCGAGATCGGCGTGTTCGGCCTCGGTGTCCAGCCGCGTCGTGATTGCCTGTGCAGTCTCCGGTGTGGCATAGATCGGCGCTCCGTCACGGAGATTCGATCCCAGCGTACGATAGTGGTCGAGATGTGCGTGCGTCAAGCAGATTCCCGAGAGGTACTCGTCTTCGGCGAGAATATCGTCCAAGTTTACACGTTCTCCTGCGTCGACGAGGATGCACGTTTTCTGATCGTGGATCTTATCGTCGAACCTGAGAAGGAATGATTCCCGACCGTCGTTTGGATTCGCGTGTTGATAGCTGACTTGCATTAGCCAGTCACATATAGTTTTGAGAGAGTAATGCGATATACCTTGTGTTCAGCCCGATTGGACGACTGTCTCAGTACAGATCAACGGCATTTTGGATGCACTGGTGGTGTTGTGTGCCGCCGCTCCTTCTGGTCCTGGGAACACGAACACAACCGTTAGGACGACGCGACCACAAGCGAGCGCGTGGACGACGTTCTCGAGTGGCTTCGTGATCGCCCGTCTTACGAGGGACAGATCGCCGAAGAACGGACGTTCCCCGGTTGGGAGGCGGCCTACGGCGATCTCGACGTGCTCGACCGGCTCGCCTCTGCCCTGGAGGGCGAGGGAATCGAGCGGTTTTACAGACATCAGACGGACGCGATCGATGCCGTCCGGAACGGCCAAAACGTCGTTCTGGGGACTCCAACGGCCAGCGGAAAGAGTCTCGCGTATACGGTCCCCGCCTTCGAACGGGCGATGGACCGAACGGCGACGACGTTGTACGTCGCCCCGCAGGTCGCACTGATCAACGACCAGGCCGAGACGCTCTCGGATCTCGCCCACGGGCTCGGGTTCGGCTCTCGGGTGACTGTGGACCGGTACACCGGGCGACTCTCCCGCTCAGAGAAGGAAACTGTCCGCGAGCGCCAGCCAACGGTGCTGTTGACGACGCCCGACATGCTCCACTACGGGATCATGCCCCACGCTCACCGGCTGTGGGAGTGGTTCTTCGAGCGGTTGGAGACGATTGTGATCGACGAGGTTCACGCTTACCGCGGGATCTTCGGCAGTCACGTCTCGCTCGTCCTTCGGCGACTCAACAGACTGGCCGAACGGTTCGACGCCGAACCGCAGTACATCTGCTGTTCGGCGACGATCGGCAATCCGGTCGAGCACGCTTCGACAGTGACCAACCAGCCGGCATCGTCGTTTCGCCTTCTCAGCGAGGACGACAGCGCGACTGGCCCCCGGCAGTGGGTAGTCTGGAACCCGCCCGAGAAGCGCGGCGAAGGCGGGCAGGGTCGCCGGCGCTCCCGACACGTCGAGACCAAGCGACTGTTCGTCGATTTGCTCCAGCGCGGATTGCAGACGGTCGTCTTCACCGATTCCCGGCAGGTGGCCGAACGCTACGCGACCGAGAGTACCCGGACGCTCCGGGAGCGTGGCGAGGGGAAGCTGGCGACGAAGGTCGGGGCGTACCAGGCAGCGCTGACGAGCGATCGACGCCGGGAACTGGAAGCAGGCCTACACGATGGGTCGATCCGTGGAGTCTGGAGCACGAACGCGCTCGAACTCGGGGTCGATGTCGGGGGACTGGACGCGGTCGTCCTCGACGGCTACCCGGGGACGCGAATGGAGACCTTCCAGCGGGCGGGCCGGGCGGGACGAGGCGAAGACCCCGCCCTGGTCGCGCTGGTGACCGGCGAGGACCAACTCGACCAGTACGTCGCCCGCCACCCGGAAGCGCTGTTCGACCGCGAACCCGAGCAGGCTCTGACCAATCCCGGGAACGACCAGATCCTCCCGGATCACGTCCGGTCGGCTGCCCGGGAGAACTGGCTGTCGCCGGACGACGACCGCCACTTCGGCGAAACCTTCCCGGATGTCGTACGCGAACTCGTCGATCGTGGCGATCTCGACCGACGAACCACAGATGCCGGGACGCGATGGCTCTACGACGGCGGCGGCAGTCCCCAGCACGAAACCAGCCTGCGGACGGCAGACGATCGCGATATCCGCCTCCGCGAGCGAGGTTCGAACGACGTGATCGCGTCGCTCCCCTTCGGCGATGCGTTGCGGGACGCCCACCCGGGGGCGATCTACCACCACCAGGGGACGAAATACGAAGTCGTGGATATCGACCTGGATCACGACGTCGCGACGCTCGATCGGACCCACGCCGACCAGTATACCCGCGTCCTCCACGAGAAGACGATCACCGTCGAGGAGGACTTACGTGAGAAGTCGTTCCCCGATCGGGCGGACGTGCCGGTCCGGTTTGCGGACGTGACTATGCACAAGCAGATCACCGGTTTCGAGCGCCACGACGCCCGTTCGGGCGAGGCGATCACTCGCGAGCCCCTGTCGCTTCCCGAGACGACACTTCGGACGCGGGCGCTGTACTATGCGTTGCCATCGGATTTGGAGAGGGAATTACGGGCGTCCGGCGACTTCCCGGGCGGGATCCACGCCGCCGAGCACGCCATGATCGCCACAATGCTCCTCTCCTTTCTGTGTGATCGACGCGATATCGGTGGACTCTCGACGCCACACCACCCCCACACCGACCGGAGTACGATATTTATCTACGACGGCTATCCCGGTGGGGTCGGGATCGCGGGGGCTGGCTACGAGTCGATTGGCGAACTGGCGGCGACGACCCACGAACTGGTTGCTGACTGTGACTGCAACGGCGGTTGTCCGGCCTGCGTCCAGTCACCCCACTGCGGGAACGCAAACGACCCGCTGGACAAGACCCTCTCGATCCAGTTGCTGGAAGCGTTGCTCGACCGGGAGTGACTGTGGGGCGGCTAAGGTTCCAAGTGGCTGGGTCACAAACCACACTGTATGTCGATCGGCAACTCCTCGAAGAACCTCGAATGTCGCTGCACCCGCTGTCAGTACAACAACAACGGTAGTTGCGGCTATCAGGGTCGCGTCCTGATCGACCAGAACGGCGAGTGTGCGGTCATGGAGGAGGGTTTCGGCGGCGATCGCGGGCCGTTCGGGTGAACACTCCACTTAGGGAACCGACAGTGCCGCCGATCGTGCGATCGGCGGACCGGGACCACCGACGTGGAGCCTCTCACGGCATGTGAGCCGAAAGTCCTGTCCTTCAGGGTCGGGGAGTGTCACGACACCCGGATATCGCCGTCGTGGTCGGCGCTATACACAATTGGGATCGATTCCAATTATTTTATACAGGTGAGCGACGAAGAGCCACGTGAATGGAGCGACAAGACGGAAACGAGTCGACGCCAACGGCGGGCCCGACGACCCGTGGTGACGACCGGCGGATCGACCCGGGGGGTTCCCGAACCGGGAGGACGGACAGATGTTCACGGGGATAGTCGAAGACGTCGGGACGATCAGAGAGGTCGACCGGCGAGCGAACGCGCTCGTGTTGACGGTTCATAGCGACGTTCTGACGGACGTCGAGCCGGGCGACAGCGTCGCCGTCGGTGGCCCCTGTCTGACAGTCGTCGAGACCGATCGCGAGGCGAGGACGTTCACCGTCGAGGTGACACCCGAGACCTATCGACGGACGACACTACGGGGACTCGGGCCGGACAGTCCGATCAATCTGGAGTCTGCCCTCCAGTTGACTGACGACCTCGGCGGCCACCTCGTGACGGGTCACGTCGACGGGACGGGCGTCGTCACGGACCTCCGGCGCGAGGAGAAAGCCCGGATCTACTCGATCCGACCCCCGGAGGACTTGCTTCCCTATCTCGCGCCGAAGGGATCGATCGCCGTCGACGGCGTGAGCCTGACGATCGTCGATGTCGACCGGACGTTCAGCGTCTCGATCACCGACTTTACCGAGGACGAGACGACCTTGCGGGAGACGAGGGTCGGCGACGAGGTAAACCTCGAGGTCGATGTCCTCGCCCGGTACGTCGAACGCCTCGCGGCCTTCGGTGACGGCGATGCCGCCGAAGGAGCCGAGCTCATGGAGAAGTTAGGGGCCATGGAGGGATCGGGATGAGTATCGTCGAGTCCGACCGCGATCGCTCGCGGTTCGACGACGTCGAGGACGCCATCGAGGCCCTCGAGGCCGGCGAGATGATCATGCTCGTCGACGAGAAGGGGCGGGAGAACGAGGGCGATCTGGTCGTCCCTGCCGAGACCGTCACGCCCGAGCAGATCAATTTCATGCTCACCGACGGGCGCGGGCTGGTGTGTGCGCCGATGGCTCCCGAACTGACCGACGCGCTCGGCCTCGAACAGATGGTTCCTCTCTCTGAGAACACCGAGGAGATGAGCACGCGCTTCACTGTCTCGGTCGACGCCGTCTCGACGGGGACGGGGATCTCCGCATACGACCGCGCGGAGACGATCCGAACGCTCGTGGATCCGGACGCCGAGCCCGCTGACTTCGAGAAGCCCGGTCACGTCTTCCCTCTGGAGGCCCGGGCCGACGGCGTCCTCGACCGCGAGGGACACACGGAGGCCGCGGTCGATCTCGTGCGGATCGCCGGCCACCGTCCTGCGGGGGTCATCTGCGAGGTCGTCGACGATGACGGGACGATGGCTCGCGAGGATCGCCTGTTGGAATTGGCCAACGAGTACGACATGCCGATCGTGACCGTCGCGGACGTGCTGGAATACCGCTACCTGAGGGAGAAACTCGTCTCCCGCGAGGTCGAGACGCGTCTGCCGACGGAGTTCGGCGAGTTCGATCTCTACGGGTACGACTATATGGGCGAGACCCACGTCGCCCTGGTCAATCTCGACGATGTGAACCTCGAGACGGACCGGCCGCTCGTGCGAATCCACTCGAAGTGTCTGACCGGCGATGCGCTGCACTCGTTGAAGTGTGACTGTGGGTTCCAACTTGAGGAGACCATGGCCCGCATCAGTGAGGAAGGCGGCGTCTTGCTGTACCTCGACCAGGAGGGTCGGGGCATCGGCCTGTTGAACAAGCTCAAGGCTTATCAGCTTCAGGAAGAGGGCTACGACACCGTCGAGGCCAATCGCGAACTCGGGTTCGAGCCCGACGAACGTCGCTTCGACGCCGCCGCCCAGATGCTTCGGGACATCGGTCTCGACCGCGTACGGCTGCTGACGAACAACCCTCGGAAAGTCGAGGCCCTGCAACGCTTCGACTTCGACGTCGAGACCGACTCCCTCGAGATCGAACCCAATCCGGAGAACGAATCGTATCTCGAGACGAAAGCCGAGAAGCTCGGCCACCAACTCGATGTGTTCAACACCGACTGACGCCAACGGAGATACCATCAATGACAGATTACGACGTGACGGAACTGGAAGGCGAACTGGACGCGAGCGGCCGCGAGTTCGGCATCGTGGTCAGCCGCTTCAACGACCTCATTACCGGCAAACTACTTGACGGCGCGCTGGACACGCTGACGCGCCACGGCGCCAGCGAGGACGACATCGATGTGGCTCGCGTGCCTGGTTCCTGGGAGATCCCACTCACGACTCAGCGCATGGCCGAAAGTGGCGAGTACGACGCGGTGATCGCGCTGGGCGCGGTCATCCGCGGGGAGACTCCCCACTTCGAGTACGTCTCTTCGGAGGCGACCAAGGGCGTTGCGAAGACGACCCTGGACACTGACGTCCCCATCGCCTTTGGCATTCTGACGACCGATACGACCGAACAGGCCATCGATCGCGCAGGCGTCAAACAGGGCAACAAGGGCAGCGAGGCCGCCGAGAGCGCCATCGAGATGGCCGACCTGCTCGGTCAATTCTGAGTCGGCCCCGTTTTTCCGGGGTCGTATCGTCGTCCTGCCGATGACGCGGGCGTTTTTCCGGGCCGCTGCTATAAACTGGTCATGACTGTCATCCTCGCCGGCGTCGGTGTCGACCAGTCAAACGTCGGCCGGAACCTCCCGCTGTATCCCGACGGCACGTTCGAGTATATCCCGATCCCCGAGAAGACCGCCGAGACCGACGAGACCGAGACCTTCGGCTCCTGGAAGTTGAGAAGCGGCGGCGTCGCCGCCGACCTGCTCTCGCGGATCAGACCTGTACCCGGCCGCGACGACGCCTGGATCACCGATCCCGACCGGATTGCCGGCTGGCCGCTCCACTGGGATCCCAACTTCGACGCGCTGACCTACGGCGAGCACCGCGGCAGCGTCGACCGGAGACAGCGCTACGTCCCACTGTTGGAGTCCCTGGAGTCGGGCGACATCGTGGCCTTCTACGCCGGACTGGCGCCCGTCGACGGTGGGGACCCACACCGCTACCTGATCGGCTATTGGACCGTCGACACCGTCGTCAGTACCGAGGGTCTCGATCCCAACGGGCAGCGGCGACTGCTGGCCGACCACGCTGACAACGCCCACGCGAAACGCGCCACTGACGGCGAACTCCACTACGATCGGGTCGGCGCCGACGGGAAGTACGTCGCCATCGTCGCGGGCCGCGAACCCGGCGGGCTGTTCGAACGCGATCCGATCAGGCTCAGCGAGAAGTACGTCAAACCCGGCAACGAGCGTGCCGGCTACTATCTCACAGATCGGATCACCGACGAGTGGAACCTGACCGACCCCGACGCCGATCCGGTGGCGCTGACGCGCAAACCGGCCATGCGGTTCGATCTCGACGGCGAGACCTTCCTCGATCGCGTGGGTAGTCCGGGCGAGCGCTGAGTTTCACTGTCTCTGCAAACTCCATTTTGCAGTCGGCAGACTTAAGAGTTAGACGTATCTAAATCCGGTCAACATGGATACGGCTATCATGGAAGACTATCTCAAGACGATCTATGAACTCGAACGTGAGCGCGGGCCGCCAGTGGGGACGTCGGCGATCGCCGACGCGCTCTCCGTGACTGCACCGACGGCCACGCGGATGCTGGAGAAGTTGGCCGAGGAGGACTTGCTCGAACGTGAGAAGTACAGCGGCGTCGAGCTGACCGAACACGGTCGGGCGATCGCCCTGGAGACGATCCGCCACCACCGGTTGCTCGAGGCCTATCTCGTCGAACATCTCGACTACGAGTGGGAGGAGGTCCATGACGAAGCCGAACGGCTCGAACACCACATCAGCGAGGACTTCGAGGAGCGGATCGCCAGCGAACTCGACCATCCACCCGTAGATCCGCACGGCGAGCCGATCCCGAGTGCGGACCTGGAGGCACCCGTCGAGGAGGATGTCGAGCCGCTTTCGGCCCATAAGGCGGGCGAGACGGTCGTTATCGCCAGCGTCCGCGAGCGCGATGCCGAGACACTCCGGTATCTCGAGGAGGAGGGGATCGTGCCCGGTCGGGAGCTGACGATCGTCGAGATCACGCCTGTTGGGACCTACGTCATGGAGTGCGAGTGCGATAGCCGACAGCTTCCGGAGTCGAGTGCCGATCGCATCTACGTGCGCTCGGCCGCGGCCAGGAGCGACGCCGCCACTGAGGAGGTGCCCGGCCTATGAGTGCGTCCCGTGAACGGGAGGTGACGTGGTGATGACTGCAGTCCGTCGAAGTGACGGTTCGATGAGTACATCCCGGGCACAGGGGGTGTTTGGACAGTGAGCGAGTTCCTGGAGATCGTCGTCGTCGCGTTCGCTTTCCAGCTGGCCGTCTTACCCGGCGAGAAGGTTCAGTTCATCATCGCCGGGCTCTCGACACGGTACCATCCGCTGGTCGTCGTCTCGGCGGCCGGCAGCGCCTTCGCAGGCTGGACCGCTCTGGAGATCGTCTTCGGCGAGGCGATCAAGAACGCGCTCCCGGAACTGTACCTCGACGCGTTCACTGCCGGCCTGTTCCTGCTGTTCGCGGCTCTGATGATCCGATCGGCGCCGGAGCCGAACGCGGAGACGGCGACGACAGACGGCGGCGTCACTGCGATGAGTGATCTCGACGTGTCGGTTCTCGGCTACCGGGTGCCGGCGCTCCTGGGTGGCTGGCTGCCGATCTTCGCGATGATGGCTGCGGGCGAGTTCGGCGATAAGACCCAGCTGGTGACGATCGGCCTGGCGGCCGACTACGGCGCGACTTCGGCCATCTGGGTCGGCGAAATGCTGGCGATCATCCCCGTGAGCCTGCTCAATGCCTACTTCTTCCACCGGTTCGCCCACCTCGTGAACCTCCGGAAGGCCCACTTCGCCGGCGCGGCCATCTTCACCTTCTTCGCAGCCGACACGGTTCTCGCGATCACGGCCGACGTCTCCGTCTGGGAGACCATCGTGGAGGGACTTTCGAATGCCTTCCTCGCGTTCGTCTGAGACGACCACGTTCTAACTCGTTGAACATCGTCCGAAAGGTTATTCCGGGGCTCGTTGTAGTGATCGCTAGCTGCCGCGTTACACCGCTCGGTCGGACCGGCAGTGGGGGGACCCGAACCCATGACCAACACTCGATCGGATTGTGCGGACGTTTCGCTCGAGGACCAACCGGTCACGCGCACCGGCGGTAAGTACCTCTGTGGGCTCCTGCGGTGTGCGTTGGCCGATCGCGAACGCGTCGCTACCGGCGACCTGGCGAGACGTCTGGGCGTGAGTCGCGCCAGCGTAACCGAGATGGTCGCGAAGTTTGGCGAGGAAGGCTTCGTCGATCACGAACGCTACAAAGGGGCGACGCTGACCGACGACGGCGAATCCCTGGCCCGACACCTCCAGTGGCGCCGTTGTGTCACTGAGCGGTTCTTCGCGGACGAGGTAGACGTGGGCCTCGACGCCGAGACAGCCTACCGGATCGGCTTCGAACTACCCCAGGCCGGGACCGACCGACTCGCCTCCCTCGTTGACCACCCCTGCGATCGACTGTGTCAGGCGACAGAGGCATCTGACTGTCCCCGTCTGACGATCTCCTCGACCTGAGGCACTCGGCCGGGACTGTCCCCGAAACCGACTGTCAGTCCGTTTTTCATCCGGTCCCGATGAAACGCTCTGAGAGCTCCATATAAAATGTATTGGGGCCTCTAAAACCGTAGTAAAACGTATCTGACTCACGTCAGACGGGGTGAAACGGGTCGAAACGAGACGAAGGCTCTGGAGGTTATATGGTCTGTCCAGTCTATGGATCGTATGTAACAGACGGTGTCCCCAATGTCAAGCTCGACGCCCTCGATCGCCGAAACTGGACCGCCCGCTGACGCACAGTCAACCAACTCCGCGACCAGCCGACGCCTGTTGCTGGAGCCGGTCAGAGGCGTCGCCTTCTGGACCGCGATCGCGCTGCCGTTCGTCCAGTTGCCGTTGCTCGTCTCCGGCCTCCAGCGCCCGACGACCGCTCTCGCCTTCCTCGCCCTCCTCGCGGTCAACGTCTTCGCGCTGTACGTCGGCCACGCCCACCGCCGCTGACCGGATCGGCGATCCACCGCCGCCCTGATCGTCACGAACGCGCTGCTCCAGATCGCCACCGGACTCACGAAAAACAGGGAGTAGCGGTAGCGCGCTCGGGTTCGCTACGACGGCATCTACCGGTTTCCATGTCGATGGCGAAGTTCGATCCGAAAGGAAGGCTGATTACGACTGCACTACAGGTTTTTATCAATGGCCTCGACGTGGAAACGCGACTTCGCGAGCGGCCTGATCGTACTGGCGCCCTTGCTGGTCACTGTCATCGTCCTCCTGTGGTTGTACAACCGTCTGAAGGCCGTGCCGATCGCGATCGAACCGGAGCCACTACGGGTCGCAGTGACGATCGTCGTCTTCATCCTGCTGGTGTTCGCAGTCGGGTATCTGATGCGGACGGCACTGGGTGCGCTCCTGGAGGACGCGATCGACGACCTGATGAACCAGTTGCCGGGGCTACGTGTCGTCTACAACGCCTCGAAGATGGCTGCCGAGACCGCCCTGACCGGGACCGACGAACTCCAGGCCCCCGTGAAACTCGAAACCTGGAACGGGATGCGCATGACTGCATTTCTGACCGGGAAGTCGACCGACGACGGCCGAGATGTTCTTTTTCTCCCGACGGCTCCGAACATCACGACCGGGTTCGTCGTCGAGGTCGAACCGGAGGATTACACCAAAACCGACGAGCGCGTCGAGGACGCGCTGACGCGGATTCTCAGCGCCGGGTTCGGCGAGAGCGAGGAGAGTGTCATCCAAGTCGATGTCGAGGACATCGCCGACGAGGAGGACGCGACCGGGACGGAATCGAACTGAACGCCACCCACTCCGGTGCTCGGGCGCTCAAACGTACGTGAACCACTCCTCGCGGTCGCCCGACTCCACGACCTCGAAGAACGCGGTCTGGATCTCGTCGGTGACGGGCCCCTTCGTGCCCGGACCGATCTCGACGTCGTCGACGCTCCGGATCGGCGTCACTTCCGCCGCCGTCCCCGAGAAGAACAGTTCGTCGGCGGTGTAAAGTTCACCACGCGAGATCGTCGCGTCGTCGTGGACCGTGTATCCCCGTTCCTCCGCGAGGTCGATAACCGTCCGGCGGGTGATGCCGTCGAGGTTCGACTCGGCGAGGCCGGGGGTGTAGATCTCGCCGTCCCGGACGAGAAACAGGTTCTCGCCGGGCCCCTCGGCGACCTGCCCGTCCTTGTTGAGGAGGATCGCCTCGGTGTAGCCGTTCTCTTCCGCCTCTAGACTCGCCAGGACGCTGTTGACGTACGGCCCCGTGGTTTTGGCGTTGGTCGGGATCTGGCTGGAGGCGTACTTCCGCCAGGAGGAGATCGCCACCTCGACGCCGTCCTCCAGAGCTTCCTCGCCGAGGTAGGCTCCCCACGGCCAGACGGCGATCGACACCCTGACCGGTGCATCGCCGGGGTTCAACCCGAGCATGTCGTAGCCGTAGAAGGCGATCGGACGGATGTAACACGAGGGCAACTCCTCGCGATCGATCAACTCGATCGTCGCCTCGGTGAGTTCGTCCTTCTCGAAGGGGATATCCATCCCGTAGGGTTTGGCCGACTGATAGAGCCGATCGAGGTGTTCCTCCCACCGAAAGATCGCCGGGCCGTTTTCGGTGTCGTAACACCGCACGCCCTCGAAGACGCCTGTCCCGTAGTGCAGGCCGTGCGTGAGGACGTGCACCTGGGCGTCCTCCCAGTCGACGAATTCGCCGTCCATCCAGATTGTCCCGACGTCCATGTCGTCGAAACTCATACCCGCTTCAAAGCACCCCTCCGTTAAGAGTCTTCACGGTTCCGGCGTCCTGCGGGAGCCCCGGCACCCGTCAGTGCTCGTGGACGTGCACTGTCACCACGTCGCTGTCTGCGACAGCGAGTTCGTCCCGGAGTTCGTCGGGCGCGATGATTTCCAGTTCCGAGTCGCCGTAGTGGGTCCGCTCGGGCGAGATGACGTGAGCGTTCTCGTAGATTCCGTCGTCGCTTTCGAGCGTGATCGGATAACAGTAGGCGGGGCCGTAGGTCCGATCGCCATCCTCCCAGCCGTCGATCTCGATCGGGTCCAGGGCGTTCATTCGCGCTCGCGCTCGCGTACTCCGCTCATCGAGGTCGAGGTTGAACGTACCGGGGTAGGGTTCGTAGCCGAGCTTCTCGACGAACTGGTCGTGATAGCCCGACAGCGAGACGTAGTGACGGCCCTCGCCCATGCCGCTGGACACGTCGCCGGACAGCGTCACACCGATGCCGTGTTCGAAGATGCGCTGGTACTCGGCGTACTCTTCCTGGAGGAGGCGTTCGCCGTCGTCGGTGATCCGAACCCACTGGCCGTCGCTGACGATCTCGCGTGCCAGCAGATCGCCGTCCTCCAGCCGTTGCAATCGCCGAGATGCCGTCTGATTGGAGGCGTCGAGTTTCGACGCCAGCCCGGCACAGGATATCTTGGCGTCGCCGTCGACCGCGCCAGCAAGCGCCAGCAACTTCAGTGTCGCCAGTTCGGCGTATCCGATGTCCTCGCCCGGGAGTTCGACCATCAATCCGGGGTTGGCCCGGGTGACGGATAAGCACACCGGGACCGTGCGAGGACCGTCCTGTCAGATGGTCTCCCTCCGAAGAGGTTCCGTATATTCGCTCTACGTGTCCGATACAGTCCGGAATTCCGTGGGGATACGACGCGTATCGGTCACGATGGAAGGGTCTCGCGTCGGGCTTATATATTCGAGCCGGGTATCTTTCGAACGAGCATGTCCAAGATTTTCAAATCACCAGCAGCGTACGTCCAGGGACGCGGTGTCGCCGACGAGATTGGCGAGCATACGGCTTCTTTGGGCGAAAGAGCGGTATTGATCGCCGACGAGGTCGTCCTCGATCTCGTCGAAGACTCTGTGTCGACCAGCCTGGACAAGGCGGGACTTGCAGCGAGTTCCGTCGAGTTCCGGGGCGAAGCCTCCGAATCGGAGGTCGATCGGATCACTGAATTCACTCGTGATCGTGACGCCGATGTCGTCATCGGCGCGGGCGGTGGCAAGGTCCTGGACACTGCCAAGGCCGTCCGGGAGAACATCGACGGCGGAGCAATGGTCTCGATGCCGACCATCGCCTCGACGGACGCGCCGACGAGTGCCCTGTCGGTCATCTACAGCGAACGCGGCGAGTTCGAGGACTACTGGTTCTACGACGAACACCCGGATCTCGTACTTGTCGATACCGACACCGTCTCGGACGCCCCTGTGCGCTTCTTCCGGTCGGGGATCGCAGACGGACTTGCCACCTGGTTCGAGGCCGACGCGACCTACCGGTCGGACAGCGACAACGTCGTCGGCGGCAAACCCACGCGCGCCGGCCATCGCATAGCGCGACTCTGCTACGAAACGCTGCGCGAACACGGCCGCTCCGCACTCGATGCGGTCGAACGCGACGCCGTCACCGAGAGCGTCGAGGCCGTTACCGAGGCGAACACGCTACTGAGCGGGCTCGGCTTCGAGAGCGGCGGGCTCGCGGCGGCCCACTCGGTCCACAACGGGCTGACCCAACTGGAGGCCACCCACGACGCGACTCACGGCGAGAAGGTCAATATCGGCACGATCACACAGCTCGTCCTGGAAGGACGCGAGGACTCCTTCCTCGAGGACTACGTCGCGTTCTCCCGGGAGATCGGGCTGCCGGTCGCACTATCGGACATTGGGCTGGACGATCCGACCGACGACCAACTCGAGACGGTCGCCGCTGCCGCCTGTGACGAGGCGGAAACGATCCACAACCAGCCGTTCGAAGTCACTGCGCCGATGGTCCGGGACGCGCTGAAAACCGTCGACGAAATCGCGGAACGGGTCTGAGAGAGCTTCGTCGGTCTCAGGGCCGGCCGCCCTTCGGCGTCCACTCGGCTGCCTCCTGCTCCCAGAAATCGCTGTCGGGCGCGAGTTTCTCGACCCAGGTGTTTTCCTCCCTGGCGAGCATCGCGACCCGGGAGTCGGCCGACTCCTTGAGTACGTCGTGCTCTGGCAGGAACTCCCCGACAGCCTCGGTGAAAGACAGGACGGCGTCGTGATCCGGCATCGCCGATCGATCCAGCCGTCCCCGGGAGTGGCCGACGTGCATGTAGGCTTTCAACTCGTAGAAATCGACGTCAGCACGGGCGGCCATCCCGGCGTACCACGCCGGCCGGGACATGTTATCGCCGTCAATCAGCGTCGTCCGGAGGACGGTCCGGGTGTCGTCCTTCTCGGCGAGGACGTCCAGCGTGTCGATCAGGCGATCCCAGGCGTCCTCGTCGACCGCCTTGACGACGTCGTCGAACGTCCGGCGGTCGGCGGCGTCGACGGAGACGTACAGTTGTGTCGGGTCGCACTCGGCGAGCATCTCCGGATCGGTCCCGTTCGAGACGAGAAACGTCGTGATTCCCCGGTCGTGGAAGGCCTCGATCAGTTCCGGCAGGTAGGGGTACAGCGTGGGCTCGCCGTCCAGCGAGATGGCGACGTGACGCGGCTCCATCGCCTCCTCGAAACGCTCGCGTGGGACCGCGTCGTTGCCACCGTATCCCGAGAGGAGTTTCCGCTGGAGGGAAATCGAGGCGTCGACGACCGCCTCGGGGTCGTCCCACTCGACGTCGTCGAGTTCGTAGGTGTGGCCGGCGTGATCGCGCCAGCAGAAGACACAGCGCTCGTTACACCGGACGACGGGTGTCATCTGGATACAACGATGCGAGCGAATGCCGTAGAACGCGTACTTATAGCACCGCCCCTCGCCCTGGAGTGCGTTGTCGGTCCACCCGCAGGTCTGGGCGGCAGTGTGGCCCTCGCTGTGGTAGTCGGGATCGGTGACCTGGCGGGCGTCCTCTGTCATCGCAACTGCCTCCGGGATCGACGGAGAAAAGACCCACGACCCCGGCGGTGCCTGTGGGCTGTCGACGTCTCAATCGCCGATCGAGATCATACCCTTGATCGCGTCGTCGTCATCGCGGGCGCGTTCGAAGGCTTCCTTAACGTTGCCCAGCGGTTCGGTGAAGTCGGCGATCCACTCGATGTCGGCGGTACCGTCTTCCAGCAGGTCGATCGCCGGCGGATAGCGGTTCGCGTCCCGGAAGGAACCCAGCACGTCCAGTTCGTTGGTGATGATCTCTAAGGCGTCGACCTCGACGGTCGCCTCGTCGGCAAGCCCGATCATGACGACCGTCCCGCCGCGCCGTGCGGCGTCGATCAACGCTTCGACGTCGGGTTCGGAGTCGGTCGCCTCGAAGACGACGTCGGCTCCCCGGCCATCGGTGTACGCCTCGACAGTCGCGGCGAAGTCACCCTCGCGAACGTTGACCGTCGCGTCCGCGCCGTGTTCCTTCGCGCGCTCGAGTTTGCTGTCGACGATGTCACCCACGATGATGTCAGTCGCGCCCGCGGTCTTTGCAGCTTCCATCGTGAGCGAGCCGACCGTCCCGCCGCCCAGGATCGCGACGGTGTCGCCGTGGCCCACGTCGCCACGGTTCGTTGCGTGCAGGCCGATGCCGAACGGTTCGCACAATGCACCTTCGACCAGCGAGACGTTATCGGGCAGCGGGTGGACGAGGTCGGCCGGCCAGGCCAGATACTCAGCAAAGGCACCGTCGAAGGGCGGCGTCGCCATGTAATCGACGTTCGGACAGAGATTGTACTCCCCGCGGCGACAGTGCTCACACCGGCCACAGACGATGCCCGGTTCGAGCGCGACGCGGTCGCCGGCTTCGAGTCCCTCGACATCGTCGCCGACCGCAGCGATGACGCCCGCACTCTCGTGCCCGAGGATCAGCGGGTCCTCGACGACATAGTCGCCGATCTTGCCGTGCTCCCAGTAGTGGACGTCGGACTTGCAGATCCCGACGTCGGTCATCTCGACGAGTACCTCGTCGCTGTCGGGAGTCGGTCGCTCACGATCCTCGAACTCGAACGCCAGATCCTCGGTGAGAACTGCTGTCTGCATCAGATAGGAACTCCGGTACCGAACGCTATAAATCCCCCGCAGGTCGCGCCCGTCTGGGCCGGTGTGGCGACCGACACCCAGACTGGTGACGCACGTTCGACGATGGGACAACGGCCTTGTGCTCACGACTCGACGGCTCGACCGGCCGAGTCCGTCATCCCTATATCCGGCGCTGGAAAAGCGAAGGTATGTACCTGTCATTTCGTTCGGCGGTCGTCGCGGCGATGGGCGACGCGCTCTCTGCGCTCGATTTTCCGACCGACGATCTGGGGATCGAACGCCCCCCGGAAGACGTACCGGCCGTCCTGGCCTCGAGCGTCGCCTATCGACTCGCCGACGTGGCGGGCGCTCCACCACCGGAGATCGCCGCCGACCTTGCAGCCGAGATCGACCCGGACGTCTATGCATACCTGGAGGATGTCGAAACGCGGGGTCCCTACGTCAACTTCCTGCCGAGTGACCGGTACTTCGACGAAACGCTCGAGGCCGCACAGGCCGACGACTACGGGACGCTTCCCGACACCGGCGAGTCGGTCGTCGTCGAACACACCAGCGCCAATCCGACCGGCCCGGTCCACGTCGGTCGGGCGCGCAACCCCATCGTGGGGGACGCGCTGGCTCGTGTCCTCGAATACGCCGGTAACGATGTCGAACGCCACTACTACGTCAACGACGCCGGCCGCCAGATCGCCGTCTTCACCTGGGCCTACGAGACCTTCGAGGAGAGCGCCTTGCCCGAACCGGAACGGGACTCCCCGGAGTACGAGATGGTCCGGTACTACCGGAAGGGCAACGACTACCTCGAGGAAGCCAGCGAAAGCGACCGCGAGGCCGCCGAGGAGGCGATCCAGGCGATCCTCCAGGGACTCGAAGAGGGCGACGAGGAGACCTACGAGCGCGTGAGCGAGGTCGTCGACACTGTGCTGGGAGGAATGTGTGGGACTCTCGGGCGGTTGCCCGCCGAGTTCGACGAGTTCGTCAAGGAGACGCGGTTCATGCGCGACGGGTCGACCGACGACGTCGTCGACCGCCTTAAGGACCTCGACGCGGCTGTCTTCGAGGACGACGCCTGGCAACTCGACTTGCCCGACTTCGAGAAGAACCTCGTCTTTCTTCGCTCGGACGGCACCTCGCTGTACACGACCCGGGATCTGGCCCACCACGAGTGGAAGTTCGACAACTTCGACCGTGCGGTGACGGTACTCGGCGAAGATCACAAGCTCCAGGCCGATCAGCTCTCGGCGACCCTCGACCTCCTCGGTCACGACACTGATCGGCTCCAGCAAGTCTTCTACTCGTGGGTCAACTTACCGGAGGGCGGGATGAGCACCCGCGAGGGGACGGGCGTCGACCTCGACGACCTGCTCGACGAGGCGATCGATCGCGCCCGCGACGAGGTCGAAAATCGCCTCGAAGACCGCCAACGGAGCGACGACCTCGATTCTGACGACGTCGAACGCATCGCCCACCAGGTCGGGATCGGGGCGGTCCGGTACGATGTCGTCGCCAAACAACCCACGAAGGGGATCACCTTCGAATGGGAACGCGCCTTGGACTTCGAGGCCCAGTCGGCGCCGTACGTCCAGTACGTCCACGCCCGTTGTTGTGGCATCATCGAGGAAGGTCGTGGGGCCGGTCAGGAGGTACCCGATGCGGTCGACGCCGACGCCCTCACGACCGCCGCGGAACGCGACCTGCTTCGGGAGATCGCCCGGTTCCCGGCCGTGATCGAGCAGGCGGCCGACGAACTCCGGCCCCACGTCGTCGCGACGTACACGCGCGACCTCGCGGAGGCGTTCAACGTCTTCTACCGGGAATGCCCGGTGCTCGACGCGGACGGGGAGACGCGGCCAGCCCGACTGGCGCTGGTCGCCGCCGCGCGGACGACCATCGCTAACTCGCTGGACGTCCTCGGCGTCGCCGCTCCGGAGTCGATGTAGTGTCGGACAGCAACTCTTGACATCCTCTCACGGCTGAAGCCGTGTCAGTCTGACCGTCGTGGCGACGATACTGGCCGAGAAACGACACGGCGGCCGGTGGCTAGGAGAACGCAGGATGACGGGATCTGCCAGGACAGGACAGTCGAGTCATCGACCGAAGACGCCGAAGACACCGCCGGATCCCTCTTCGTCGTCTTCCTCGTCTTCGGTCGCTTCCTCCTCACTGGGGAACCACTCGGTCCCCTCGTCGGTGACGGTCTCGGCCGACTCGCCTTCGAGGATGCGGACCAGCGACGCCGCCAGCCGACGGTAGGCCTTCGCGGCCGGACTATCGGGGAAGTTCAACACCAGCGGTTCGTCCGCGGTCGCCTCGGCATCTTCCGGAATCACGGCCAGGAGATCGTGTTCGAGGTCGGCAGTGACGGCCTCGATGTCCTCGGGGCCGGTCGCCCGCGTCAGGATCGAGCCGATGACCTTGCCGTCGACACGCTTTGCGAGCCCGGCGGTCTTGTTCGCGTCGCCGACGGCGACTTCGTCGGGCGTGGTCACGAGCAGGACACTGTCGGCCAGCCCCAGCGGGACTGTCGCCTCGTGGCTCAGGCCGGCGCCGGTGTCGATCAACACCACGTCGTAGGCGTTGACCAGCGTCTTAACTACCTTCCTGAGTTTGGCCGGATCCGCGTCGGCGAAGGCTTCGAGGCTCTGTTCACCCGGGACAACTGTCAGTCCGCCCGGCCCCTCGGTGAGTGTGTCGCTGATCGCCGATTCCTCGGCCAACACCTCGTGGAGACTGTTGTCGAACTCGACGCCGAGCATGGCCGCCATGTTCGCCATGCCGAGGTCAGCGTCGACGGTCACGACGTCGTAGTCGGCCTCCTGTAAGGCCGTGCCGACGTTGACGGCCGTCGTGGTCTTCCCGACCCCGCCCTTGCCGCCTGCGATAGTGAAGACGTGTCCCGTCATCCCTCGATGTTCGAACACTCACATGGCTCCCATATAAAGCCGTTTGTCCATCAGATCCCAGTGTCAGCTACCCACCCCTGAAGGTGGGCTTTCGCCCCGCTGTAACTCTCGCAGGTCATCGATGTTCGGCTGTCGGGTCGGCCCTGAAGGCGGGCTTCCGGACTCTTCGTGCTATAACGGGCCGTAGGGAACCCCGCGGTCAAAGCATACTTACCCGTCATCCGGCTACACAGTAGTAATGAGTAGTCAGGAACAGGACGGGGGCCAGACCGACCGGCAGAAATACGAGTTCCGGAAGGTCATCGAGGAGCTGGAGGACTACCGAGGGTCGGGTACGCAACTCGTGAGTATCTACGTCCCCGAGGACACCCTGATCAGCGACGTCGTCGCCCACGTTACCCAGGAACACAGCGAGGCCAGCAACATCAAGTCCAAAGAGACCCGGACGAACGTCCAGGACGCCCTGAAGTCGATCAAAGATCGCCTCCGCTATTACGACAACGAACCGCCCGAGAACGGCATGGTGTTGTTCTCCGGCGCGATCGACACCGGCGGCGGCCGCAGCGACATGATTACCCGCGTCTTAGAGAGCCCGCCCGACCCGATCCAGTCCTTCCGGTATCACTGCGATTCGGAGTTTCTCACTGAACCACTGGAGGGGATGCTCGCCGACAAGGGTCTGTTCGGGCTGATCGTCCTCGATCGCCGGGAGGCCAACGTCGGTTGGCTCAAAGGCAAGCGTGTCGAACCCGTCAAATCCGCCTCCTCGCTCGTCCCCGGCAAACAACGGAAAGGTGGCCAGTCCGCCCAGCGGTTCGCCCGCCTGCGTCTGGAAGCCATCGACAACTTCTATCAGGAGGTCGCCGGGATGGCCAACGACCTCTTTGTTCCGGAACGTCACGACCTCGACGGGATCCTCGTCGGCGGTCCTTCCCCGACCAAGGACGAGTTCTTGGACGGCGACTATCTCCACCACGAACTCCAGGACATGGTGTTGGGGAAGTTCGACGTGGCCTACACCGACGAGTCCGGGCTCCACGATCTCGTCGACGCCGCCGAAGATGTCCTGGCCGAACACGAGATCCTCCAGGACAAGCAGGTCATGGAGGAGTTCTTCTCGGAACTGCACGACGGCAAGAAGGCGACCTATGGGTTCGACCAGACCAGACAGAACCTCAACATGGGATCGGTCGAACAGTTGCTCATCAGCGAGGATCTTCGGAAGGACGTCGCCACGTACGACTGTCCGAACGGTCACACGGAGTACGAACTGCTCGATCGGAACGCGGAGACGCCCGAGATCACTTGCGAGACCTGCGGGGAAGAGGTGGATCTAGAGAAACGCGAGGACGCCATCGAACACCTCATGGAACTGGCTGGACAACGCGGCACGGAGACGGTGTTCGTCTCGACGGACTTCGAGAAGGGCGAACAGCTATTGACGGCTTTCGGTGGCATCGCGGGGATCCTGCGTTATTCGACAGGCGTGTGATCGACATTCGACAGGCGTGTGATCGACCCTCGCCGCGCCCGTGGACGCCGATCGGTTCGATCGGCCCTCGCCGCAGAAACGGAGGTAGGCCGCCGGAATCCCGGCGACCGGCAATCGAAACGCCAGTGGAACGTTGGGGGTACACCGAGTGGTCTCCGGACGTTCGATGGTCGGCAGTGGCACAGCCACTGCATTTGTTCAATTGGATGCGACAGTCTTAGCAACGATACCCAACCAGTTGGGTTGCTGCCGGTCGTCGACGGTTCTCGGCGGGCGGTTCCCGCTCGGGAGCCGTCCTTCCTCACAGCAGTTGTTCGAGTTGTCGGCGCCTGCCCTCCAGATCGATGGGCGTCTCGACACCGTCGGCGAATGCCAGCCGGTCGACCACCAGCAGCGGATCGACGCCGGCCCGTTCGACGTCCGAGAGGAGTACCGAGATCTCCTGGCGGTAGACCGCGAGAGAGGACAGCAGTCCCAGGGCGAGCGCCATCGGGATCGCGGCCTCGGGTTCGGCCGGGAAGGCGTCGTCGATGGCCCGAAAGTCGGGGAGGTCCGCGGGCGGGTCGGCGACCGGGACCAGCCGGAGACACCGCGGGCAGATCGCCGCCCCCGGCTCCTCGCCGGGAAGGTACTCCCGCTGGCCGGCCGGCACCCGGAAGGCGAGCAACCCATTGTCGCAGTCCGGACAGTCCATGGCCGATCTGGATCGCCGACGTACAAAAAGTTCCCGTGCGATCGAATCGGGAGATCGGCGCAGTGATGGAACGACGGGGCCGAGCTGGAAGACGGACTGCCCGACACTTCGGGAGGGCGAGATTCACCCGCAGCGATCGGACTCGCCCGGGTCAACCTGTCGTCGGTGGGCCCGGAGGCCTTCAGCAGCCGAGGGCCATCAGCGAGATACACGCCCATTACACAAACGATTTGACGGGACCCTTAGAAGGAAGTGGTATGCCTGGTCCCGTCTTCCAGTCGGGCGATCGCGTCGACCTCCACGTCGTCGCGGAGTCGGATCTCGACGCGTTCACGCGCGCCCGAAACGACCCGGACGTCCGGGTTCCGCTCGGCATCGACACGCCCGGAAACAGCGACACGGTCGAGGAGTTCTACGAGGAGTCAATCTCCGGTGACGACAGTTACTGGTTCACCGCCGGCGTGGACGGTGATCTCGTGGGTGCCGTCACCTTCCCCGAGGTGGATCGAACGCCCGGCGTGGCCGACCTCTCCTACTGGATCCTGCCGAAACACCGGCGCGAAGGGTACGGCCGCGAGGCAGTCTCGCTCCTGCTGGAGTACGGATTCGAGGAACTCCGGCTCCATCGTGTCCAGGCGGACAGTTACGCCACCAACGATTCCTCGCGGGGGCTGTTGGCGTCGCTCGGCTTCACCGAGGAGGGTCGGATGCGCGACGCCGCGTTCCTGGAGGGGGACCACGTCGATGTCGTGCGGTACGGCCTGCTCGCGACCGAGTGGAGGGTTGAGTGATGCCGGGACCCGCGTTCCGCATGGGAGAGACCGTCGCCTTGCACCCCTGGGAGGACGAAGACGCCGACTTCTACCACCAACACCGCAACAGTGCGGCGGTTCGTCGCCCGCTCACTGACGTCAGCCCGCGGACCCGCCATCAGGTAACCGAACATTTCGAGGAGGGAATCTACGACGACGGTGACGACGAGATGGACTTTCTCGTCTGTACGGGGCCGGCCGAGGCGTTGCGGACGGGTGATGCTGACGCGGTGACGCGCGTCGGCCAGGTCGCCATCCCGTGGATCAATCGTCCCCACGACGTCGGGATGCTGATGTACTGGAGTGCCCCGGCCGAGCAGGGCAACGGCTACGTCACCGAAGCGACCCGACTGTTGCTCGATCACGCCTTCGGCGAGCGGCGCCTTCATAAGGTGTGGGCGATGGTCGTCGAACCCAACGACGCCTCCCGGGCCGTCCTCGAGAAACTCGGATTCGAGCAGGAGGGACATTACCGCGAGGAGACCTTCTACGAGGGACGGTACGTCGACGCCCGTCGGTACGCTATCCTCGCCGAGGAGTGGCTGGACGGGGCCTGACGACGTCGCGGTCGCGGCCATCGCCACCGCTTCTGGACGCCCGCACGCGACGGCGAGCGCGACGCTCTCGACATATTGAAAAGGCGGGCACTGGAATCGGGTACTCGCCTTCCCTATGGTCGATGCGTCCCGAACCATCCTGAAGTACTACGTCTATCGGGCGACGAGTGGCCCGGGATTTACGTACCCGATCTACACGCTTTTCTTGCTGTTGAACGGCCTGACGTTCACCGAGATCGGGATCATCGCGACGGTCCAGTCCATCGTCGTGGTCGGCGGGGAGATTCCGACCGGCTGGATCGGTGACCGGATCGGTCGGCGCAACAGCCTCGCCATCGCAGCCGTGCTGTTCGTGATCTCGAACGCCGGCTATCTCGTGGCGACGGACATCTGGGGCTTTCTGTTCGTCTTCGGCACTCTCTCGTTTGGCCACACGTTCGTCTCGGGAAGCGGGAGCGCCTGGCTGTACGACACTCTCGACGAGCACGACATCACCGACGAGTTCACGCGCATCAGCGGCCGGGCCAGCGCGGTCAGCAAGGCCGTCCGGGCGGTTACTATGATCGTCGGCGGTCTCCTGTACGTTCTGGACCCGTTGTACCCGTTTTACGCGGCGGTTGCGCTCAGTCTGGTCAACGTCGCCGCGGTGTTCTTGCTCCCGAAAAACGCTGCATATGCCGAGGACCGCGGGGACGACGACGGGTCGCTTCCACTGCTTGAGGCCCTCCCGACCATCCGGGAGCGGATCACCTCCCGCGAACTCCGGTGGTTCGTCGTCTACATGGCGCTGTTCTCCGGCGCACTGTTGACCGCGGACATGTACATTCAGCCGATCGTCCGTGATACGTTAGAACAGACCTACGGCGCGGTCCTTGCGAGCTACGGGATTCCGGAGGCTGCGACGCTTGGCTTCCTCTATGCGTCGTTCATGGCCGTCTCGGCCGTCGGAAGCGACTACGCCGCCACGGTCGAGTCCGTCCTGGGGGTCAAACGCGCGATATTCCTGTTGCCAATGGGGATCGCCCTGTTGTACCTCGTTCCGCCCCTGGTCCCCGTCGCTGTCTTCCCCATGTTTTTCGCGATGAAAGGATCGAACAGTCTCGTCTTCCCGATCTCCAGCCGGTACATCAACGACCATATCGCCTCGGTGGGACGGGCGACTGTCATTTCAGCCATCGCAATGATCCGTGCGCTCGCGGGTATCCCGTTCCGCGTCGGGAGTGGTATGTTCGCCGACCTGTTTTCGCCAGTTGGCGCTGTCGCCGTCCTCGGAGGGATCTTCGTCGTCTGTGCACTCTCGCTGTTCTGGCTTGCGCCACCGATCCGGAACGTCGACGTTCCCGGAGACAGCAACAGCTCATCGACCGCTTCCGAACCGCCGGACTGACCACGGAGAACGCAGTTTCGTCAGTGTCAATGGTCCCGTCCGCAATCGACACACGCCCGATCCGTTCGACGCCGTTCAGGCGGACCCGGCCGCTTCGCCTCCCTCGCGCTCGGCCTCGCGTTCGGCCTTCTCGGCGGCCTCTTTGTTGGCCTTGATCTTTTTCATCCGGAATATCTCCTCGCGTTCCTGCTCTTCGAGTTTCTGCTCGATGTACTCCTTGTTCTCGTTGAGCTGGGGCAGCAACGTGAACTCCAGCGCGTTGACGCGGCGTTTGGTCGTCTCGATCTCGTCGAGCAGTTCCTTCATCGCTGTCTCGACCTCTGCTGCGAGGATGATCTGCTCTAACAGTTCCTCGTAGGCTTCGGCGACCTCGTCGATCCGGGCACTCGTCCCGAGAACGCCGTAGCCCCGCTCGTCGAGACTCTTGCGGACCTTCGTCGACTCGATCTGTGGGACGACCACGCCCATGATGTTCTTCGACTGGGTGGTAATCTCGGGATGTTCCTTCAGGGCGGCGGCCGCCCCCCGGACGGCCACGTCCCCCTCCATCGCCCGCGCCATGTCGATGCGATCCTGGGCGCGGTCGTAAGTCTCTTCTAGGTCCGCCCGGACGTCCTGGGCCTGATCGAGGATGTCCATGAACTCCATGATGAGGCCGTCCCGCTTTTTCTCTAAGGTGTCGTGGCCCCGTTCGGAGAGTTCGATCCGGTCCTCGATCTGCATGAGGTTCTTCCGGGTCGGTTTGACGTCCTGTGCCATTATCCGAGTCTATCCGATCCATCCAGTTAATCCTTTTCAGTCGGCGAGCCAGCGCCGGAGGAAGCCGATCCCGGCATCGATTGCCGGTCACAGCCCAGCCCTGCCGACCGGATCGTCCACACGTGCGATCGATAGTTCAGCGAGCATCGATCAGCGGTCACAGCCACAGCCCCTGCCGGCGATCGATCCACGTGACGATCACCGTATGTGGGAGGGTCAGGGCCGCGATCCCGACGAGATACAGTCCCACGGCGTCACCGGTCGCTCCCGCGGCGATCGTCGCCGGTACCAGCGCGAACAGCCCCCCGATCAGTGCCAGGGCAGCGACCGTCGGCGGCGCGGCCTCCAGAGCGACCCGGCCGATCGCCCGCGGCCATCGCCTCTCTCTGACTGCTTCTCGGACGCGTCCGTCGAGCCAGCCGACCCGGACGAGATGACGGACCGAGTGCCACAGACAGAAGTACACCCCGATCGCCAGAACCGGCTCGACGACGAGGAAGACGACCCACAGCAGCGCGGTCTCGCCGACGTCGAGCCGCCAGGCGTCGGTTCCGCTGTCCTCTGTGAGTCGCCGTCCGCGCAGGAGCGTTGTGACCGTTACCACGCCAAAAGTCACCGCCAGCGCGAGGCGAACGCCGGGATCGAACACCGACCACTCCCCAACGGTCCCGCCGAACGGTGCGACGAACGTCCCGAGGACGGCCTGATAGCGGTCCGGAAAGGACACCAGCGGGACGAGCATTGGCAAGCCACCGCGGACGAGGACCGTCAGAACCTGCTGGGATCGATCGAGATAGGTCGCCCCAAAGACGTCCCGGAGGACGTACAGCTCTCCCTGCCCCCAGTGGAACCATGTCAACGCGATGAACACGATCGCGGCCGGAAGCGGCGCGATCCACCACAGCGCCAGGTAGCCGACGCCAAGGGCCGCATAGAGGCAGGTCACGATTCCCAGTCCCCGCAACGTCACCCGGTCGTCCAGCGCCCGCGGCAGTGCCACGTAGTCCAGCGCACCGTGTGGCATTCCGAACACCACGACGCTCGCGAGCAGTGGTAGATACCGGACGAAGTCCGAAACAGGCGCGACCAGAGGATAGACAACTGCGAGTCCGACGAGCGGGAGCCACCCGAGCCACTGGAGCAGGCTGGCCAGCCGACGCGGATCGTCGACCCGGGTCGCGCTCGGATCGCGTTCGAGCAGAGACACGGCTCACGATTGGCGGTCGCCCCGGAGGAAGGTTTCGGCGGCGAAGGCGCGACTTGCCGCTTAGTTTTCGGTGTCACCCGCTGGGTCGTCTGTATGGCGATAGTAATACTGCGAGCCGTAATACGTGAGTGCGGCGATGAGCCAGGTCGCCGCGATCGGTGTCCGTACAGTGCCGATCGTGACGAACTGGTACCCACCGACCACGATCAAGGCGACGATGGTGACGAGAAACCCGTTGCGCGCGCCGCGCGTGACCGGATCGGCTTCGACCATGGGCGGCAGTTCGAGGGGGCGTCACTTACCGCCTGGGATCGCGCGTCAGTCGTCGGCCTCGGCGGCCTCGATCGTCGCGTCCGAACCCGCGTCGTAGTAAGTCTCGATGAACTCCTCGTCGATACGGTTGAGTTCCTCCTCGGGCAGCATCGAGAGCAGGTCCCAGCCGATCGAGAGGGTCTCTTCGATCGTCCGGTCGGTGTCGTAGCCCTGGTCGACGAACTCGCTCTCGAAGCGATCGGCGAAGTCCAGATACTTGTTGTCACGCTCGGAGAGCGCTTCGCGACCGACGATATTCACGAGGTCTCGCAGGTCCTCGCCCTCCGCATAGGCGGCATAGAGCTGGTCGGAGACGTCTCCGTGGTCCTCGCGGGTCAGCCCCTCGCCGATCCCTTCGTCCATGAGCCGCGATAGCGAGGGCAGGACGTAGATCGGCGGCCGGGTCCCCTGGCTGTTGAGGTCCCGGTCGACGTAGATCTGACCCTCGGTGATGTACCCGGTGAGGTCCGGGATCGGATGGGTGTCGTCGTCGCTGGGCATCGTGAGGATCGGAATCTGGGTGATCGACCCCTCGACGCCCTCGATCCGACCGGCCCGCTCGTACAATCCTGCCAGGTCGGTGTACATGTATCCGGGATAGCCCCGGCGACCCGGGACCTCCTCGCGGGCGGCCCCGATCTCCCGGAGGGCCTCACAGTAGTTGGTCATGTCCGTCATGATCGTCAGGACGTGATACCCCTTCTCGAAGGCCAGATACTCCGCGGTGGTCAGCGCCAGCCGCGGCGTGATCGTCCGCTCGACCGCGGGGTCGTCCGCGAGGTTGAGGAAGACGACCGAGCGTTCCAGCGCACCGGTGCGCTCGAAGTCGTCCATGAACTCGTTGGCCTCCTCGGCGGTGATCCCCATCGCCGCGAAGACCACGGCGAACTCGCTGTCCTCGCCCTCGTCCTCCTCGGGCACTTCCGCCTGGCGGGCGATCTGCAGCGCCAGGTCGTTGTGGGGCAGCCCCGACGCCGAGAACAGCGGAAGCTTCTGGCCCCGGACCAGCGTGTTCATGCCGTCGATGGCGCTGATTCCGGTCTGGATGAACTCCCGCGGGTACTCCCGGGAGACGGGGTTAATCGCTTTCCCGACGATGTCCTGGCGCTCGTCCGGGACGATGTCCGGTCCGCCGTCGATCGGCCGGCCGGTGCCGTCCAGTACCCGCCCGAGCAGTTCCTCGGTGACGGGCATCTTCATCGTCTCGCCCAGGAACCGGACCGAGCACTCCCGGTCGATCCCCTGCGTGCTCTCGAAGACCTGGACCGCGACGTGGTCACTCGTCGATTCGAGTACCTGACCACGGCGGGTCTCGCCGTCGCCGGTCTCGATCTCGACGATCTCGTCGTAGCCGACCGGTTCGTCCGTCTCGACGAACACGAGTGGGCCGCTGACTTCCGTGATCGTCTTGTACTCTTTCATTGGTACATCCCCCGCAGTTGCTCCTCGATGTCCTCTTCGATCTCCCCGACGAACTCCTCGTAGCCCTCCGTCGTTCCGATCCGGTTGAGCCGTGGTGCTGCGTCGATATCCGTGATCTCGTCGACCGGGACGCCTGCGTCCAGCGCGTCGAAGGCCTCGTCGTTGAAGCTCTTGATGGCCTGCATCATCCGATAGGTCTTCTCCGGTTCGCAGTACGTGTCGACATCGTGGAGGGCGTTCTGCTGGAGGTAGGACTCCCGGATATAACGGGCGACCTCCAGGGTGAGCTGCTGGTCGGCCGGCAGTGCGTCCTGGCCGACCAGCTGGACGATCTCCTGCAGCTCGCTCTCCTCGTCCAACGTGTCGATGACCCACTGGCGGATCTCCGGCCAGTCATCGGCGACCTCGGACTGGAACCACGGGTCCAACTGATCACGGTACAGCGAATACGACTCGTCCCAGTTGATCGCCGGGAAATGTCGACGCTCGGCGAGGTCGGCGTCCAGTGCCCAGAACGTCTTGACGATCCGCAGCGTGTTCTGGGTCACTGGCTCGGAGAAGTCACCACCCGGCGGCGAGACTGCCCCGACGACCGTGACCGATCCCTCGGTGCCGTTTGCGTTCTGGTAGTAACCAGCCCGCTCGTAGAACTCGCTGAGGCGAGCGCCCAGATAGGCGGGATAGCCCTCCTCGCCGGGCATCTCCTCCAGGCGCGAGGAGATCTCTCGGAGGGCTTCGGCCCACCGCGAGGTGGAGTCGGCCATCAGCGCCACGTCGTAGCCCATGTCTCGGTAGTACTCCGCGATCGTGATACCGGTATAGACCGACGATTCACGCGCCGCGACGGGCATGTTCGACGTGTTGGCGATGAGGCTCGTCCGAGACATGAGGGGCTTGCCGGTCTTTGGGTCCTCCAGGTCCGGGAAGTCCTCGATCACCTCGGTCATCTCGTTGCCCCGCTCGCCACAACCGACGTAGACGACGATGTCTGCGTCGGCCCACTTGGCTAATTGGTGCTGGGTGACAGTTTTCCCGCTACCAAAGGGGCCCGGAATTGCGGCTGTTCCGCCCTTGGCTACCGGAAATAGCCCATCCAGGATGCGCTGACCTGTCACCAATGGGTCAGTTGGAGTCTCCTTGTCACCGGCGGGTCGGGACTGGCGGACCGGCCACTCCTGGTGCATGGTGATCTCCTCGCCATTGTCCAGCGAAACGACCGTCTCGTCGACGGTGAAGTTGCCCTTGTTGGTCTCGACGACTTCGCCCCCCTCGTAATCGGGCGGCACCATCACCTTGTGTTCGATGCTTTCGGTCTCGGGAACGGTCCCGACGATGTCGCCGGCGGTGACTTCGTCTCCTTGCTCGACGGTGGGCGTGAACTCCCATGTCTTCTCGACGTCGATCCCGGGAGCGTCGACCCCGCGATCGAGGAACGCCGAATCCATCTTTTCCTCTAGGCCTTCGAGGGGACGCTGGACACCGTCGTAGATGTTGTCCAGGATCCCCGGGCCGAGGTCGACGCTGAGTGGCGCACCCGTACTCTCGACGGGTTCGCCGGGTGCGACGTCCGAGGTCTCCTCGTAGACCTGGATCGTCGTCAGGTCGCCTTCGATCTCGATGATCTCGCCCATCAGGCCCTCCTCGCCGACGTAGACCACGTCGTTCATCCGGGCCTGCAGGCCCGTCGCCGTGACGACGGGACCGCTCACGCTCTCGATGACGCCGTCCTCACGGACGTCTGTACTCGTAGCTTGACTCATAGTTTACTCCTCCTCCATCAGGTCGATACCGATGGCACGTTTGATCTGATCGCGCAACCCGCCGCTGCCGGCGCCGCCGCCCAACGTCACCAGGACGGGGTCGACGCTCGTCTCGACCCGCTCGCGGACGTCACGCGAGAGGTGCTCAAGGTCCGACTCGTGCATGACGATGATCCCCACCTCGTCGTCCTCGAGCATCCCCGTGACGGCCTCGTCCATCTCCTCGCGGTTCGGCTCGGACGGGACGTTGGCGAACTTCCGGACGCCGGCCAGCCGGAAGCCAGTCGTGAAGTCCGCACTGCCGATGACCGCGATCTCCTTGCTCATAGCATCACCAGGTCCCGTTCGATCTCGTCCGGCTGTAGCCCGCTCTCGCGGCCGCGGGCGATCGCACGGATGTTGTCTATCTCGCGTTCCTTCGCCAGAATGTACGACAGCACGGCCGTGATCGATACGGGATATCGGTAGGACAGTGTATCGGCATATTCGAGCAACGCCGCGTCCAGGGCGTGCTCGAACCCGATCAGGTCCTCGGCCGCCGCCAGTTCCTCCAGGGCGGTCTCGAGGTCATCGCCGTACCCGCTCTCCCGGACGTGTTCGACGAGCAGGTCCTTGTCGCCGGCCAGTCGCCGGACCTCTTCGGCATCGAAGAGACTGCCGCCATCGATGTAGTACTCCGAGGGGTCGATGTCGGCACCGCTGCGTGCGATCCGCAGCGCGTTCCGGAGATTCCGGAAGTCGATCTCCGCCCGGAGGAACTCCAGGTACAACTGTGTCGCCCTGTCGGCGTATTGCTCGTCCGGCAGGTCCTCGATCAACTGTTCGTAGAACGTCCGGTCGACCGCGTTCTCGAGGGGGACGAGCAACTCTTCGGCCTCGAAGTCCTCGAAGGATCCGAGCAACGGCTCGTAGAAAATCGTCCCTTCGAGTCCCTCGATGACGCCCTCGATCGACTCCGCACTCGCCAGTCGATCCAGCGTCTCATCGGTGAGTTCGCCGGCCCGGATCAGGTCTGATTCGATCGCCTCGGCGTCGGCGCCCGAGTAGATCCCGCGCAAGACCGTCTTGACGTTCCAGGCGTCGAAGCGCCGGAGGTACCGGGCGACGTTCTCGTACAGTTCGCCCTCGGCCCAGGCCAGTAAGTCCTCGAAGTGTTTGGCCATGTTCCGTGTCAGCGCGTACTCGATGAGGTCGACCCCCGAGTAGCGAGCGCCGAGGGCGTTCATCTCCCGCTCGTACTCGGTCTCCTCCATGAAGCGAGCGATCTCGCCCGTTCCCATCCGGACCAACTTGCGGTAATCGTCCTCGTCGAACAGCGCGGCCCGGCGGGCCCGGACCCGCGCGACCACGTACTCGTAATTGCTCGAACCGCCGGAACTTCTCGTTCGTGGACTCATTTCTCGGGTTCGATTTCGAGGTCCTCGTCCGCGAACAGACGGTCACTGATCTCCCGGATCTCGTCGTCCCAGACGTCCTCGAGCAGCGAGTCGAACGTGTTGTTCACCCGGACCCGCGAGGCGGTGCTCTCGACGACGACGCCGCCGAGGCACTCGACCTCGCCGGCCAACGTCGCGTCGTACTCGGTGAGAATGCCCTCGACCAACTCCTCGTCGGCCGGCCGACAGTACACTTCGATCTCGCCCCCATCGAACTCTGCGAGGGCTGCCTCGAGCGTTTCGCGGGTGAGGCGCTTGCGACGGTCCTCTTCTAGCTCCGCGAGACGCTCTTCGACGCGTTCGCGGACCGTCGAAAGGGCCGTCCGACGAGCCTTGAGACGTTCCTGTTTGGCCTCGAGGGTTGCACTGGAGAGCCGCCGCTCGCGCTCCTGTTCGATCCGGCGCTCTACCTCCCGTTCGCGTTGCGCGCGGATCTCCTCGGCTTCAGCCTCGGCCTCGCCGACGATCTCCTCGGCCTCCGAATCGGCCTCGGTGCGAATCTCCTCCGCACGCGCGCGTGCTTCCTCGCGGATGTCTTCGACGACCGTTTCGAGGCTCATACCTTCGAGAACCTCGTTACTACGACAGTGTCAGGAAGACGACGACCAGTGCCAGGATGACGATCGTTTCGGGAATGACCGTCAGGATGAGGACACGGCCGAACAGACTCTCGTCCTCGGCGATGGCACCGACAGCCGCCGAGCCGATTCCACGCTCGGCATACCCTGCACCGAACGATGCTAGCCCGACGGCGAGTGCCGCCGCAGCCAGGGCCGGGATTGCAGGATCCGATTCGTACGTCTGGAGTATGACGTCCGTCAGGGTTGGTAGTACGCTCATGATTGGATTCCGTATGGTGTATCCGAACAGACGTCACTTCGCTCCAGCACGTTCATAAAACTTCTCAAACCGCTCCGCTATCTCGGATTTTGCCGCTTTCATCGTCGCTACCGGTCGATCAAATGTACCCAGTTCGATCCGACCGACCCCTTCCCGAACAGCCCACGAGACCGACTCCTATCGCAGTCAACACGCCAAATCAGCCTTCAGCTGTGTATTCCCGATCGTGCCCGAAGGGACTGTATCGCTTGCCGCCACCCTCGTAGAACTTGCTGAAGAACTCGACGTACTCCAGGCGAACCGCCTGCAGGCCCGCCGACGAGATGCCCAGTACCAGCACGAGCAGATGGCCGAGCAAAAGCACGACGATTCCGCCGAGCCAGCCCAGCGCGATCATCACAGGATCGCTCCCATTGACCAGGCCCGCGAAAATGACGGTCCCGTGTTCGGGAAAGCCATTGAAGAAGATGAGGTGAAACTCCCCCTCGTGGATGTACGCACCGAACACCAGCAGGTTCACTGCGAGGGCCATCCCGGCCTTCGCGAGCAGAACGGCTGCCAGTCGAGTGTAAGAAACCACGTGCCCGAACGCCTGCGTGATGCTTTCGATCAGGGCGATGCCACCTTCCGCGTACACCGCCAGGGCCAACCCGGCGCCGGCCACGGCGAGACCAGCCAGCCCGACCGTTGGGGAGAAGCCGGCGAATCCAAGCGGCAGAGCACCACCGCTATCGAGGACTTCGAACATGAAGTCCGGCTTGGGACCACTGACGTGCGTGCTGAAGACCCACAACCAGAGTCCCACTGTGAGCATGATCCACGAGCCACTCTCGACGAACGCCTCCCCGAGGCCGTGTCCAGCGTTGTTGACGAAATCCAGTGCTCGTCCGCCGGCCAGGTGAGCGACGCCAGCGATAATACTGACCAGTAGCCACGCCTGGGCGAAGGCGATGTAGTGTGGTTGCAGCCCCTTGTGGATCGGTGGATGACCGTTCCAGACGATTTCCCCGAGTTGGTGGAGGCCGAACACTTCGCCGTAAAGGACGCCAAAGAGTGCGGTGAAGCCGCCGGCCCACATGCCGACGCCGCCGAGACTCCGGAGGACGTCACTCTCCAGCCGCGAATAGATCACGTAGCCCAGCAGGACGTACAGGAGTCCGTATCCAAGGTCGCCGATCATGAATCCGAAGAAAAGCGGGAACGTCAGGAACAGCGCGACCGTCGGGTCCAGTTCCGAGTACTTCGGCCGGTTGATGACCTCGACCAGTGACTCGAAGGGTCGGGCCGGGCCGGGGTTCTCCTGTACCACGGGCGGCATCCCCGTACTCATCGGCAGGATTCCGCTCGTCCCGTCGGCGACCGTCCCGTCCGGTGTGCCACCGTCCGGCGCCACCTCGGCAGTCTCGCTCCCGTCGGCGTCGATCCCGCCTTCGGTGTCGACGGCCTCGCGATCTGTCGGCTGGCCGTCCTCGTCGTAGTCGGCGCGTTCGAGTTCGTCGACGGCGACGTGGTCGCCGACGGCTTTTCCGAGTGCGTCCTCGAAGCGGTCGACCTCGTCGGTCGGGATCCAGCCCTCGGCGAGGAAGGCGTTCTCGGTGGTCGCGAAGGTCAGCGGCGCCTCGCTCTTTTGGACTTCGATCGTGAGCTTCTCCTCGGCCGCCAGCAGGAAGCTGGCGACGTCGAGTTTCAGTTCCTCGAGTTCGTTCTCGACCGTCGTGAGCTGGGATTCCAGCCGCTGGCGACGGTGTCTGAGTTCCTCGAGGTACGTTTCCGGGTCGCCGTCGCCGTCCGGAATCTCGACGGCCTCGAAGTCAGTCCCGACCAGAGCGTCCTCGAGCACCTGGTCGTCGGCCGGGTTGGCGAAGGCAGCCAGTGCAGTCCCTTCGGAGAACACTTCGGCGGCCTCGATCGCGTCGGTCCCGTCGAGTACGTTTTGTACTTCCCCGGGATCCCCTTCGCCGACCGCAACCGACAGAGAGTCGTACCCCGAGAGGAGGTCCAGATCGATGCCGAGTCGGACGAAAAACTCCATGCGCTCGATCCCCTCTTCGACGTCCCGGAGATCGCGTTCGAGTTCGTCACGTCTGTCGTCGAGGTCGTTTACCTCCCTGCGGATGTCTTCGAGTTCGTCCTCCAGTGCCTCGTCGGTGACCAGTCGCGTCGGCCCCGCGTCCTCGGGTTCGACGCCGAGCGTCGACTTCAGCGCCCGGACTGTCACGAGCCTGTTCGAGGCCTCGTCGGCGCCCTCGCCCGGATCGCCGGGATCGAACCCTTCGAAGGAGCCGTCGTACTCGGTGATGTGAAGCAGGTCGAGACTATGGACGGTCTCGATCACGTCGGCCATGACAGCCTTCGAGCCGGTCACCGAGACCCGGCTCATCCGCTCAGGTCTGAGCATGTACCGCCTCCTCGAACGCTTCGAGGACGTATTCGACGACCGGCTCGATGCGTTCCTCGGCCTGGGATTCCAAACGCTCGCGCGTCTCGCGCCCCTCGGCCAGGATCTCCTCGCGCTCGGCCTCGATCTCCTCGCGAGCCCTCTCGAGACGCTCCTGGGCCGTCTCCTCGGCCTCCTCGTGGGCCCGATCGCGGATCGCTTCGGCCTCTTTCCGGGCTTCCTCGAGGCGCCCGTCGCGTTCCTCCTTGGCCTCTTCGACGATCTCCGCCGCCTCCTGCTCGGCCTCCTTGATACGGTCGAGAACCTCGGGCCTGGGCATCTATCACACGTCGGTTGTGAGAGCGCCTATTTGGGCGTTGCGAAGTGTTCGCGCCTCCGAACCCTCTGATCCGGCAACCGTTGCCCGATCCGGTCGGTCTCTCGACCGGGTCCCGGTGACATCCGTTCGATCCATGGAATTATGCCCCCGAAGACCCAACGGGGCCACGATGGGCTTTCTGGAAGACAAGTCGCGTGCGCGGCTGTTCTACAAGTACCTCTCGACAATCTACGACCGGATCAACCCGTTCATCTGGAACGAGGAGATGCGTGGCGAGGCCCTGGAACTGCTCGAGATCGACGAGAGTGACCGGGTCCTGGACGTCGGGTGTGGAACGGGATTCGGGACCGAAGGGATCCTCGAACACTCCGAAAACGTCTATGGCCTCGATCAGAGTCCCCATCAGCTCGAGCAGGCCTTCGAGAAGTTCGGTACCCGTGGCCCGGTCCAGTTCTGTCTGGGCGACGCCGAACGCCTCCCCTTCGCCGAGGACACGTTCGACATCGTCTGGTCGTCGGGATCGATCGAGTACTGGCCCAATCCCGTCGAGGCCCTCGAGGAGTGTCGCCGTGTCGCCCGTCCGGGCGGGCAGGTGCTCGTCGTCGGCCCGAACTATCCCGCTTCGACTATCTTCCAGAAACTCGCCGACGCAATCATGCTATTCTACGACGCCGAGGAGGCCGACCGGATGTTCGAGGCCGCGGGCTTCGAGTCGATCGAACACGTGACGATGGGACCGTCGTACGATCCGGACATCGCCATCACGACTGTCGCTCGCGTCCCGCGCTGATCCGTCGCTCCTTCCGGTATGCTTCGATGGCCCGTCCCCGTTCTATCCGGCCGTCGTCTCGACGGTGGCGAGGACGTCCTCGCCCTCCAGCAGGGTGAGTTCGACGCGGGCGCCGGCAGTCAGGTTCGGCGCGTTCGTGCTCGCCAGGCGGATCGATCCGGTCTCGCCGGCCGTCCACTTGCCGGTCGTCGCCGCATTGAACGGTCCCGTCGGGCCGGCGCGAAACCCCTTCGCGGCGAAGAACGGGATTGGCGGCTGTCGATCGAGGGGCGTGCCGTTGATCCTGACCCGAAGCGCGAGTGATTCGGGAGCCAACGTGTCTCCACCCTCGTGAGTGAGGGCGATCCGATCGTCCGAGGCGTCGACACTGGCGCTCAATCGTGTCGTCGTCGCCGGCTTTTGATGGTGGTCCGCACCGAGCATGATCGTCCCAGTGGCGGCCACGAGGAGGACCGTCAGCACGACGATTACACACGTACCGACGACCGGACTGATGCCACGTCCGTCCATTGATGGCCGTGGGCGCGTTCCAGTACTTGAACTGGGGGAACGACCGCCCCCCGAGCTACAACCAGGGAGATGACGACTAACTTTTCGAGCTACGACCAAGATGACGAGTGACTCTTCGAGCTACGACCAAGATGACGAGTGACTCTTCGAGCTACGACACAGTGACCGAGACGGATCCTTCACCGTTGTGCGCGGTGATCGTCTCCGAATCCGACACCGGAAGCATCCACAGCCGGCCGTCGGATCCGGTCGTTCCGACCGTTTCGTTGCCGACGGAGACAGTCGCAGAGACCGGGTCGCCGGAGTCCGCATCGAAGACGCTGACTGACAGCAGTCCACGGCTCGTCGTCTCGTTAACCTCGATCGAGAAGAACTCGGCCCGCTCGGTCGCGACCGTCGTCGTCGGTAGCGACGACAGACTGAGACGCTGGACTTCGAAAAAAACGTCCGTCGTTCGTCCGTCGAAATACGTCTCGAGTTCGCCGTGAGCGTGATTGAGGCTGACTGGGTAGACCGGCGAGTCGCCGAACCCGCTGATGCTCGGGTTCGACACCAGATTCTCGAACGCCCACGGATAGACGGATTGAGCCCGCTCGTGGACCGATACCAGCGGGGACGTGCCGTCGGACCCGAACACGTTCTCGCCTGTCTCTGCTCTGGCAGTCCAGACTGTCGCCTCCCGGAGGTAAGTCTCGCCGTCGACCGCTCCCATGACGATGCCGTCCTCACTACTTCGGAGCGAGAGTCGTCCTGCGGGACGTTCGGCACGGGTCGTCCGGACGAGGCGTTGGGTCAGTGGCCCGTCGAGGGAGACAACCTCCGCCTCGACGCTGGAGAGGCGAGCGGCGACATCTGGCGGCATCGAGAACTCGCTACGCTCTACCGTCGTCTCGATGGTGGTCACCCGGTCACGGATGCCGCCAGCAGACGCGCTGATTCGGGCGAGTTCCCGGAACAGCTCCTCGGAACTGTACTCGCCACGGTTGTACGCCCGGACAGCTTCATTCCGCTGTTCGCGTAGTTGTTTACTCTCACTAACGATCGCGTCGAGGGTTCGCTGGATGGTCTCGATCCGACTCGTTCGATTGGGACTCGCCTCGAAAGCACGTCCGAAGGCGCCGGAATCGACTGTCGCTCGAAGCCGTTCACGATCGGTTGCAAGCGCACTTGAGAGGTCAGCATTGACCAGTACCCGCTCGTCCGCGGAGACGTTTTCGGCGGGGATATCCAGTTGACTGACGGTTCCGTTCTGTGACTCCACTATGAGGGCCATCGCCGGGGTCGTGCCAGTGGCGACCGCGATGACAGAGACCGAGCCGAGGACCGAGAGGGCGATGAGGGCAGCCGCGCGACGTTGCATCGGGTGACTGTTGAGCAGGCCCCGTGAAAAACCCAGCGACGAGTCGCTGGTTCGACACGACGGAGCTCCCTCGGGATTCCATGCCGCCTCCCGAATTGTGAACCACGCCCAGAAATTCTCGATTCACTGTGCCTTTCTGGTCTATTTCAAATCCGGTCAGATACCACTCTCATGCCTCACGAATTTGTTCGCTGCGAGAAGGGCATGCCGCCTCCCGGACCTCAACTGGTGGTTTACATGCCCACATGACATCCCCCCGTCTAGATGACGAGGAACGCAGATCGCCGAATCGAGAATCTGCAGGACCGAATCGAGCGCGGCGAGGAGATGAGTGGAGACGATCAGGAGGTACTCCAGGCCTTCGACAGTCGGCTTGCCCTGCTCGGTAGCCAGTACGGAAAAGAGCGCCGTGAGAAGCTCCTCAGACACTGTGTGCGTATCGCCGAGGAAGTCGGTGGGCTGGCTAACGCCCTCGAAGACAAGCGAGCTGCCGAGGACATCGTCCGCTGGATTCACGACACCTACGACAACGAGGAGTCGAATCGGGATTACCGAGTTGCTCTTCGGATGTTTGGGAAGCACGTCAGCGACAGCGACGAGATCCCCGACAGCATTTCGTGGGTCTCGGCGACCACATCGAAGGACTATAACCCGATGCCGAACCCGGCGAAGATGCTCTGGTGGGACGACCACATTCAGCCGATGCTCAACGAGTGCCGACACGCCCGTGACAAGGCACTCATCGCTGTTGCGTGGGACTCGGGTGCCCGGAGCGGGGAGATCCGAAATCTGACCGTCGGCGACGTTTCTGACCACAAGTACGGCCTGCGAATCTCCGTCGATGGAAAGAAGGGTGAGCGGTCGGTTGTCCTGACGACTGCTGTACCCTATCTCAAGCAGTGGCTGAACGTTCATCCCGCCCCGGAACAGCCGGATGCGCCCCTCTGGTCGAAGCTGAACAAACCGGAGGACATCAGCTACCAGATGAAGCTCAAGATCCTCAAGAAGCACGCCCGGAAGGCCAGTATCACCCACACAGACGTGACGTTTACCCGAATGCGGAAGTCCTCCGCCTCGTATCTCGCGTCGGACGGTGTGAATCAGGCTCACATCGAGGATCACCACGGCTGGGACCGTGGGTCGAAAGTCGCTTCCCGATACGTGGCTGTCTTCGGTGATGCCAACGATCGCGCCATTGCCCAGGCCCACGGCGTCGACGTTGAGGAAGACGAGTCCGATCCGATCGCACCGGTCACATGCCCTCGGTGTGGGAACGAGACGCCACGAGACGAACCTACCTGTGTCTGGTGCCACCAGGCGCTCGACGCCGCGGCGATGGAGGAACTCGAAAAGGACCAACGAAAGACGCGAACCGAACTGCTCCGGATCGCTCGCGACGATCCCGAGCTGCTCGACGACATCGAGCGTGTCGAGCGGTTCATCGAACTTGCTGACGAGAACACTGAAATCCTCCGCGAAGCTCGAGAGTTCGCCAGTGCTGGCGAGAGCTGAGGCAGTCACCGTCTACACCTCCTCCTTAGCCCGCTCGATCTCGCTTTCTACGTCGTGCAACGTCGGCTCGCTCCCGTACCGAACGAGCGCACTCAGCGCGAGAGCACGGACAAACTCGTCGTCTCCGTGCTTGAGGATGCGGACGAGGGTGTCCTTGTTTTCTTGAACGAACTGGTCCCCGTCTGTGCTTTTCGCCGTCACCGAATCACCCCCTTCGGCGACAGACCGAACTCGCTTGGTGTGTGGGATGCGACGTGGTGTGAGACGCGCTTGTCGCGTAGATCGGTCCCACAGGCAGGACACTCAACCAGACGAATCTTGTCGTGGCCGAACCGCTCAATCATCCCGCCCACCCCCGGTGTGGCGGTGTTCCTCGAGGACGATACTACCAGTCGCTAGTTCATCGTGCTGTGAATCCATGATCCGATGAAGCGCCGGTAAGGCCGGCGAAACCGGACCAGGAAGCCGTCGTCCCGAAGATCTAAGTATCTAGCGCTAGTAACTAGAGACGGGAAGATCGCTTCCCGGTCCATTCGTTTCAGAACGGCGGGCCGAAGCCTGGTGAGCTTCGACCGGCCTGCCGTTCGCACCTTCCAATTGTCGAGAGTCATCGTTTTCGTGTCGCCTCCGATTGTACAGTGCAGATATTCCTGATTGTCATACTTCAAACCTGTTGTTAAGCAAATAATTAAGTTATTTACTAACCCTCGAAGGTACCGCATTACAGCGATGAGAGACTCAGATATCACACAGGTTGGAAGCATCGTAAATATCTCACATTCTATATTACTTCGGACAAGCTACCCCGCTATCTACCGCTGGCCCGCGCCTACTGTGCGAGCGACATCTCTCGGCACCTGAACCGATACTTCAACGGTTGCTGGTGGCTCACATCCCTCGCTATCTGTTTCCTCACCGAACAGCGCCGTCTGGAGCTGTAGGAGCGCCGCTTGTAGTTCTCGAAGCGCCTTCGTACGATCACGACCGGGCTTGATGAGCGCACGCCGGGCTGGCTCGACGTGCTCGGAAACGATTGTTGCAGCCTCCTCTTCGGTAACAGACTCGGGTAATGTGTCCTCGATCGTCGCCTGTGCCGTGAGTTTGACCGCGAGAACGTCAGAATGAACGTTTAGGTCGTCTAAGTCACTTTCCGAGTCGGTGCATTCTTGCGTCGATGGGTCGTTTGTCGTCATGGGTTCTTGGTCTCCGAGAACCCGGCCCGCCTGGGCCTAACAGGCGGGCACTTCTCGATTGGTTGTGCCCCGAGGGACCGGTTTCTCTTACCATCTCCTATTCTGTGTAATGGTGATAAAGCTTCCCCATCACACACTGAGGAAAAGGGACTCATGCTGTAGGAGGATTCACTATTTACATACGTGATGTACTCGAAGGGGAAAACAGTGCCAGGGAAAGATCGTGACGAGGAGTCCGGGAAGTACACGACCAGCTACTCGGACTCTGATTTCGTCAACGCAATTCGCCACCTCGATGGCATGGCGGGTACTTCTGAAATCGCCGATGAAGTCGGCTGTACCCGCCGGACTGCCTACACTCGTCTCAAGTCGATCGACGAGAAAGGAGATATCGAGAGCCGTGAAGTCGGGAACTCGCTCATCTGGATTGTCTCAGAGTAGTGGACTCTCTATTTGAAACGATTGTGGGAAGCGAGACGGCTGCAGTGAAAGTAACCCACTTAGACCTCGCGGCTAGTGGTCGGGCATTTGCTTTGGCAAGAAACACTTAGTTACGTATTCCAGCGTGTCATAGAAAACTTCACACCTTACTCAGTAGCGGGTCGGAACTGGTAGTCGGTCCGGTTGGCAGGCGCCATGTCTGGCACCTCTGCGTGATTGAGGAGGTGCTCAGGGTAGGCCTCGTAAACCAGCCCGATCAACAGGGCTTCCACCTCGGCCAGGTACGCCGGATACCCGTACGGTCCCGGATAGTGGTGAGGGTCCCAGGCCCTGATCCAGAGATACGTCTGGTCTTTCAACCGACGAGTTCCCTGCTCAAAGAGTTCGCTAGCCCAACTGAGCTTCTTGGAATCGACGCCAAACACGGTCTCTGACAACTCACCGACGTGCCAGTAGCTGCCATCACCCCAACGAGCGAAACTCCGAGTCCCAGTCCGATCATATGCGATTTCTTCGAAGTTGGCACTCAGTTCGTTCTTCTTCCCGTAGGCCTCTGCCTTACCAATATATCGTGGAATAATATCTTCTGGCGATGAGCCGTCAGAGGCGAGCTGGTACATGACATAGAGCAATCCATCGGGGCCGTCTGTCACGCCATCGCTGTGGACACAACGTTTCCCTTCTTTGCGGATTCGAGCATCGATTTCGTCACTACGCTTGAGTACCGACGACGATCCCACTTCCGTAAGTTCAACGAGAAGATCGTCGTCCGTCTCGAACAGCGGAATCGGGTCTTCTGAATCGGAATCGTGAATCTCACGACAGATTGTCTGTTCAACCCAGTCGTGCCACAGCGATGTTTTGCTTTTGCCGCTCAACTCGCGTGCCTCGATATCAGCAACCATTTTTGCTTCTTCGTTTGAGTCATTGTGGTCGAGATCAACCCAGTCGGGTCCGACCTTCCCCATCTCGTGGGGAACTCTGTTCGGCACAAAATCCCGGTTTGCAAAAACGCGGTTGAACCGCGGGTGGGAATGGACGAGTCCGACTGTCTTGGCTTCAAGTTCCTGTCGATACGTGGGATATCCATACGGACCAGTGTCGATTTCGGTAACGTCGACTACCCAGGCGTAGAGAGGAGAGTCCGCGCGGTCGTAGACTGTCGCAATGTGATCGTACTTCCCGTAACTACCCCACGAGCCATCGTCTTCCCAGTCTTTGATGGGGAGGGCATCCCGTAACTTTCTGAAATGGTCCATGAGCCGGGTTGCGATCTGGCTTGTTTCGCCGATATAGACAGGGATGACAGCAGACGGTCCGTCGACAGGCTCCGCAAGAAGATAGAGCAAATATAGATAATCGCCACTTCCACGGCCCAATCGATAGGAGTCATATGCGTCAGTCATCTCCAATTGAGACCCCGACTCGTCGATCATCGGGACAGGATCAGGCGTCTCCTCGGAACGGACATCCGACAGAATGGTCTTTGTCACCCACTCGTCCCACACCGCTGCTTTTGATTCCGAGGCTGACATGCGTCAGTTATCAACAGTCGTATATTAAAAAAATTAATACTGAGTTCGTCTTAACTTGTCAGGGATTCCCGGAACGGCGATATCCATCCTGATGTGAAATCTGCTGATGCGGATTTCTGTAGGGCTCTTGCCGAAGATAGTGAAGTAGTACCTATATTAGAATTGGTAGAAAACCTCGTGCAAGATACAGGGCGGTTATCTTACACAACAACTCGGTCTGTCCGAAAGTGGTGTGGTCAGTCAGCACAATTTTGATTAGTCCATCCGGATCGTATTACTTATAAAATTCTGAGTCTGTTCACTCGTCAATGTCATCAAGCCTATTTGCTGCCTCTCTAATCACCGATTCAGAAAGATCGACGGTGTAGTCTACCTCTCTACCGTCTTCCTCAACCGTAGTAAGCACTCGAACGAGTTCTTCACCGTCAAGAGATCCGCCGTAGACGACTTCATCGACATCCTCATCAGCTACTATGTGATCAACGTCTTCCTCGTCGTAGTCTGGTCCATTAGATTCTTCCCAACGTGTAACATCAATAATTCTATCGGTCATCGACCAAACCAATAGACTACGGCTAGAAAATAGTGTGGGTATAACTCTTGATCATGAGATCGTGAAACCGTCCTCTAGTAATCCATATGCTGCATGCGTGATCAGTGTATGATGCTATGAGGGACATTATTCGCCAATTTTGACGACGACGATGGTCTTCGAACGGAAGTCGCAACACCCGAATCAATAACCGGGTAAGTCCGAGTAACCCGTTTTCCTTCGGCCTTTGATCGTTGCCTGGATGGTTGTCGATTGATCGACGACCAACGACCAATTACCCATTTCGACCGCTGCTCGTACGGCCTGTTTTTCGCTGCTTGATTGCCCTCTATCCGCTGGTCTTGCTGGTCTTCAATTCCGTCGAAATCGGGAAGCAGCAAACATTGCTGCTATCAGCCAACTATCCGCCCTCGCTCAAGCGAAGTATTTCGCTGCTTGATTGCCCTCTATCCGCTGATCTTGCTGGTCTTCAATTCCTACCACCGAGATCGCCCCTGAAGGAGCGGCAAACCACCCCTTGAGTAACCACTTTCTCGTTGGTCTTGCCCCTTCGTTTCAGGTCGACCGGCAACGACCACCGATCAAGGGGTGTTTCGCCGCTGGTCGTTCTCTGGCTTTATCGCTGGTTGAGGCCCCTCTTTCCGCTATTCTCGGTGCTCTTCGATAGCGGCCAATACGACCACCCATTCAGGGGGCCAAACCACCCCTTGAGCACCCCCTTTCCGGTTGGTCTCTCCCCTTTGTTTCAGATCGACCGGCTACGACCACCCCTCCAAGGGGTGCCTCGGTGGTGGTCGTTCTTTCGCTTGAGCGCTGCTTGAGCACCCTCTTTCCCCTATTCTCGGTGGTCTTCGATATCGGCCCCTTAGACCACCCCTTCAGCGGGGGTGAATCACCCGCTGACCACCCTCTTACTGGGTGGTCTTTCTCCCTTCTCTCAAAACGACCGGGAGCGACCACCGCTCAAGGGGGCGCTTGCCCGCCGGTCGTTCTTTCGCTTGAGCGCCGCTTGAGCACTTTCGCTCCGCTATTCTCGGTGCTCTTCGATACCGGATCCTGAGACCACCGCTTCAGCGGGGGTAAACCACCCCTTGAGCGCCCTTCTCTGGGTGGTCTCTCCCGTTCGTTTCGGACTGACCGGGAACGACCACCGCTCAAAGGGGTGCTTGCCCGCCGGCTGTTCTTTCGCTTGAGCGCTGCTTAAGGTCCCTGTATCCCCTGTTCTTGCTCTGTGTTGGGACGGGGCGAACGATCACCGGAATGAGGGGAGGGATTTTACCCCCGATACCGCCGCTTTAGCGCTACTTGAGATCGCTCTACCGCTCGAATTGGCTCACTGCGACGAGTGAGGCCTTGAGCACCTGTCTTCCCCTTCTTCGAGATGATTGGGAAAGCGCTATCTGCTACCCGAAGTCATTGGAATGCATGTCAAATCCCTCAGTGATCCTCCAACGAGTCGCTCGACACTTTGCCGACGTGATCCCACAAGCTGATGCCGACGCACAGCACAGTCGATGGAAGGCTGGTATCGGTCCCTTTGAGGAGGAGAACCAGATTGAGATGATCCTCGACGAATTGGAAGCGGATCGCGCTGGCGATATCCAGACTGAGGTTCCATATCCAGGTAGCCAGCAGCGGTGTGACCTGCTCGTCGAGACCGACGGCGTTCGTCTCCCGATCGAGGCCAAATTACTCCGGTTCCGGCTGGACAATGGGAACATCGATCCCAACATGTACAAGAGCGTCTTCAGCCCGTTCCCTGAGCGCAGCTTGTCGTCGATGCTCACCGACGCTCGAAAGTTAGTCGACTCCGGCTTCGACCAACCGACCGGACTCCTCGGGCTCTACTACGAGAAGAACAATGAGGAGTACGAACAATTACGGGCGGAAACGATCGCCGAGAAGTTCCAGCGTGATGTTTCGTACTGGTACGACATCGACGTTGAGATCGCCGCTATCGAGCCTTTTGACGGCCTTCAGCACCCACACCATCAGCACGGTGCGGTTATCATCTGGCTTCTCTCTGGTGATTGAAGACTTCCACAAACCTCATATCAACCAGTCGAACTAATAACATAGAATTCCTCACGCAGTATTGATTCGAGCCAAGAATCGATGAAACGGCTGATAAGTAGGAGTGAATAATTAATGACTGGATTATCTACCAGTTCATAGAGCTATTCTGATAGCCGTGCTGGATACAAGGCGCGTATCTTGTGCTTATTTCACGATGGAAACGGTGATACATACGCTGCGGATGATGCGAATCGAGAACTAATGAGAAATAAGAATTATCCGCCTTTATGCTGGGGCCCGAATATTATTCGAATCTCCTGGCCTTCTTTTTCATTTCCTTTGCGTAATCAGAATCGATCCTTAATTCTCTGTCATTCCGATAGTCAGAAGTTATTATAACAGATTTTTCGGACTCGATGATTTTATCGAGTAAAGGGACAAGTGAATTCCTTCTTGACAGATAATGAATATCGATCCATTTTCCATCTCCCGACAGAACGCGATTGATAACTTGTTGTGGGTCTGGTTCTGTAGAATTAATATCTATCTTTATATTAATATCTGGTCTCTTCCCTTTTGCTAACTCCAATAAGGCTAGTGAATTTGCCACCATCCTCGTAGTCCGATCTTCAAACGGGATTATATTCTCTCCCAAAATGGAATCTTCGACAGGGTGTTCTTCACCTGCATGGATACTGTACAATAATGCAATAGCAGAGTTCAGAACCCGATCTACGTTTGATAAATCATCGTGAAGTTTGTTCCCAAGACGTCTCTTTTGTCTACGAGGGAGTTGGTAATGTAAATATTCTAAATCCCGAATTGAATTTGTTATCCTCTCTCTGATTCTGTATTTGGCATCTCGTCTGCCTTTTTCTTTATTTATTGGATCATTAATAAATTCTACATCACCTGAAGTTAAAACCCCTCTATATCGTCGGCTGTCCACGATCTTGTGGTACGAATCTTCCATTGTATTAAACTCAGCATATATGCTGACGCTCAATATCACTTTCTTTTTTCACCCGGTAATGACACCCGGAGTCAAACCATGATTGGAAAAATCCTACAAGTCATCGTGATCCTGATAATAATTGTGGTCCTCATAGGTACAGGCGCGGCTGGTGAAATTATTGATGTTGCTTTCGAGATCCACGATGTTCTATGTCCGGATCCATCGTCACCATTCAACCCGTTTTGGTGCTAATTAGGGGAATTGCCCGTAGCGCTCTGCTGCATACACGCTCTGTATCTTGTACGGCGTTCTTGATAGATAGCGGGTGACCAGCAGAATGATCGTTGTGTGAGTGTCCTGTACTGAACATTCGAACGCAATCACACAAACTGCTCCAAAACGAATCAACTGAAAACTATGTCTTCGAATTCCCGGTTCACAACCTCAGCCGTCGGCGCATTCAGGTATGGCTCTACCGCGGAGAAGGACGACCACCCACCGACTTCCATCACCACACGCGGATTCATCCGCTCGCGTACCAGCAAGGTCTGTGCATAGTAGCGCCGGAGATCGTGACTCGACACTTTCTGCCAGTCGGCGTCTCCGGTTTCCTCTGCGACGCGCTCGGCGGTCGCTTTGACCCGGCGCTGCACGGAACGCTCGCTCAGATTGACGATCGGTTCATCTCGATCAATGTCTTCGACGTTGGCGTAGCGAAGTAACTCACTCTCAACCTGCTCGGGAAGGTAGGCGTCGCGAGGCTTCCCACCGCTTCCTTCGGTGTCCTTCCCCTTGGGAACCCGAAGCCTGGCGTGGCCGTCGACGTGCTTGATGTGCTCCGGATGGATCTGCGGGATCTCGAAGGAACGGAGTCCGACTTCACCACCGAGCTGGATAATCAGGGAGTCGCGGTAGCTCCCTGCGCTCTGCTTGAGGGTCTTGTACTCGTCCGGCGTGAGCCAGCAGCGATACGAGTGGTGGTTCTCGTTGCGCTCGATTCGCATGGATAGTTCTCAATGACAAGTGCGACATCATAAACCACCGTTTGGCTCGGACTGGGGCGGATCAGCCTGCTATAGCGGCTTCCGTGTCGTAGTTCTTGGTCAACAGTGACGAAGTGAATATTTGGAATTAATTCATTCCGAGCAGTTCTTCCCTGACTGCTGCTCTTGCGATACGATCTTCAAGGAGATCTAGGAGAGATTCTCCCCAAGAAAACACACTTTCTGAAGGATTTTCTCTCGCCTCTTCAATTGAGAGAAATTCTTCTATTTCGTCGCGCTTCTGTTTGTAATGTTCTTCTGAAGAGCCAGCCCAGTGTCCTGACAGATAGGTACTTCGAAGAGAACTCCTTACATCATTCAAGTGACCGTATTCTACTAACATTTCCCGCGTTAGGGTGTTTTCCGTTGGTCCCTCGGGAAGGTGAATTCCCATGGAGTTTGCAACGAATGGCGCATGATCCTCACGGTTCTCTTCGATCCATTCACGTACATCTTCCCAATCAAACCTATGGAAGATTGGACCACCTAAAGAAAGGTTACCGCTTAACCATTGTGTCGTCCACCAGGACTTGAAATCTTCTTCACTAAGTTTGCTTGCTACCACTTCCCAGACTCCGTCTGGATTTACCTCTACACACTTTGAGAGAACCCCGCTGTGATGACTAGTAAGTCTCACAAAATGACCATCCTCAACAGATGCTTCAATTACGTTTTCGACAATATCAGCAGCAAGATTTGGATCCTCATCTAGTATCTCCTCTGAGATTTTCTGCCACTCATGAGATTGAGTATGAGTATGACCCTTTTCTGGGAGTACCAGAACGTTTTGATGTGTGACCGAATTTAAAAGAAAGCTCTCATCTGGATCTGGACTATCATCTGGATAGACGTAGAAGGAATATAGCAGTTCTAGTGCTATATGGGCTGATTGACTGTCTGACTCTAATAAGCGTCGAGATATCTCTTGTAGAAGCTTTTCTGATATGGCTTTATGAGGACTAGGTAATCTACCAAATTCTCGAAGGGCCTCTACATCAAGGGTGCCACTTTCAACCTCATCAATAATTTCTTGAATTTTTTCGTCGGTTGGACTTATCATCCGCACAACGGTGGGATAGTAATCTTGTAGTGCCCCTTCTTGCATCTCTTCAATAACTTTATCATATCTATCAGAGTCACGTTCTTCTAATATTAGCAAATATCCAATTACGAATGAGGGAAGTTGCTTTGGGTGACGTTCAGCAAGTTCATCCAATATTTCGTCAATTAACTCACTCTCCGAATCTCTCTTTGAGATCTCCTGACCAAATTCATATCCTTTGGTAACATCGTCTTGGAACAGGAGGTCATATTCTTGACGAAGATGTTGAATATTTGAGAATGCCTCCTCTGCTAATTCATTTACGTTCCTTCTTCTCGTTTCTTTCTCTTCTTCTGATCTATATACCTGAGATATGTATACATATCTGATGAATCTTGAGTGATAAGAGTGATTAACAGCCCAACCCTCGATCTCAGCCCATGCTTCTCTCGCCTCTTCATCAAGGTTTTCTGCTTCAAATTTATTTATTGATATGATCGAACTAATTATCTGTTGTGAGTTGTCCCAGTCTTCCTCGTAGAGGTCCTTAAATGAGTTTCGCACAAGTTCATCCAGTTCATCGGAGAGAGATACATAGTCTCGAGCGGCATCGGACAATATCTCTAGGATTCTGTTTCTTCTCTCTTCTTCCAATTCACATATGCACTCTTCAAGAGTTTCCCAGACTAATTTGAAATATGAGACCCACTCTTCTCGGGAATCTGGGTACCAAAAGTTAGGAAATTCTCTTGCTCCTTGCCGCTCCGGATGTCCTGTCTTTTGATAGTTCCGAGTTTTGAGTGCTTTTTTGCTAGCATCAACTGCCAAGTCAAACTCTCTATCGTTCTCCGCTCTCAAACCATCTTCAATGTGATGCAATCTATCTGCTGGCCTACGTTCAGTAGGAGATAGTTGACCCGGTACTGGTGAAAACAGTCCTGTGTAGATACCTGTGGCATTGTTCGCAAACCTCTCATTTTCAGCGATTGCTAACCGTCGAAGATAGCCCGCTGCATCATCAAAAGTAGCGTCCCAGACTGCAATCCCCCTGAGTGCCCTTACCATTCCTCTTCGTCCTTCTTTGAAATCTTTTAACTCGGAAAGTGACCGCATCCGGAAGAATCGGTCTAAAACCTTTATTCCATCTTCAGCTGAGGCTTGAGCTAATGCTTTAAAAATCCGGCTTCCAGATTCAGTTTCTAGTAGAGCAGTATTATTAAACCAACCTCTCCGACTCAAAACATCCGCAACCCAATCACGCCCCGATTCAAATGCATTAAAGTATGGTATTCGTCTCTCTGCACGCCTAATTAATCCGGGGGGCAGCTCCAAAAGATCAGAAGTGATCTGATCTCTTTCCAAACGTGATTTGATGAGTAGAAGTGCGAGAGGTAACGGCTGAAGGCTCAGAGCAGATTCTCCGTTAAGTAGTCCTCTTTTTTTAGCATATGAGACTATTTCAGAGACTTCTGATTCTTCTCCTACGGAATCTAGTCCAAATAACTCATAAACCTCAATAAATTCGTCACTTAAATCCCCATTTTGGTTTTTCCACCCAACTCTTTCGAACATCGCAAATGCTTCTAGTGTTTTCTTTATGTCACGGAGATTCGGGCGATCCTCTTTTTTCTCATTACCAACTAATAATTTGTCCATCAAAGTACCCGCCGGGAGATCTAATTCTGAGTTCCATCCGCCGAATTCAATCGTTGGCAGCAGAGTAGCCGTGATACCCGGAAATCCATCAGAGAATTCAACAATTTTAGAGATCGCATTTCGGTTTAGATCTGGTCTTTCTCTCTTAATCAACTCTTCAATAATGTCTTTACTTAGGGGCTTCAACTCTACTTGAATATCCGCACTAACTTGCTTGAGACTATCAGATATTGTTACTATATGAATCCGGTTGCCCCGCTCTCTAAATTTATTCACCAACGATTCATGATACTCCGGCGAACATTCATCGACAACTAAGATACATTTTACATTGTCATTTATTTCTAAATATTGTATTAATTGACTTTGACTTAGTGATTTTTCACTTGTATGGATAACTTGCCCTCGCAGAGCGTCCTTATCTAATATTTCAAATATAAATCTAGTTTTACCAACTCCTGATAAGCCTGTGATTCGTGTTACTGAAGCGGTATTCGAGGATGTTATTCCTCTCTTTATATTATCTTGATACTTTTTTCTATCACCACCATCTACGTAGGTGTGGATTGATGAGACTGACTGACGATCTGCCCAAGTGTCGATATCAACACCAACATCAATCTGGGGGTGGTAGCGGACTGCAAGACTTGGATACTGTTGTGCGACTGTGACTAACTTACTAACGTCGAATATCTCGACAGCAGCTGAGTCAAAACCGTGGGAAGCGAATGTATTCTCTAGTCTTTCTTTTCTATTTTTTATTTTCCTGTCTGTCAAATCATCAAATATGACTAAAGTATACGTTCCATTTTCTTTAAGAACCTCCTGAACCATTTCTTTTACCTCTCCACTATCTTCATCTAAAACCTCTTTCTCACATTCTTTTGGGGAGAGATCACTACGCTTCAATTGGTAGCCCGTCTTTCCAGTTGGGATCAATGACGTCCGGTTCTCAGATTTGTTTTCTGCTAAAGCGTCTATCCCTCCATCTGGCACATTGACTTTTATAGGAACGTGATAACTCTCTAGACCCATACCACAGGACGTAGCTTCAGCCGAGAGTAGACTCCGGAGAAACTTTGCTGTTTCATCAGCGGTGAAATTCGATATCTCGACATCGCCGAACTCAAAGGGGGAAGGCATGGGATTCCCAACACAATGAGATGTGATTAGTCTTTGGCCTCTGCTTTCTCTTCGGATATCTCCTCAATATCTGAATATAGAGAGTGATCCGACCATCAGAACCGTACTCTTTGTTGTATTCCATATTAGGCGTGTCCCTAAGGGGACTTCATCAAAACACATACTACTCTCTCACAGAACTCCTCGGGGGTGTTGGTACAAATTTCCGCTCAGAAACGTCGGTTTCTACCGCAATTCCCGTTGTTTAGACAGTGTTGCCACTGATCTGTCGCATCTCATCTTAAGTACCGCCATGCCTCCGTAGTGTATGATTGTACCTCGGTCGCGTCGACTGATTCGTAGCCAGCATCCCTTTTCTGCTTGTACCGAACCGTCGCCATCCGAAATCGTTCTGCGGGCATATCCGCAGCAGTCCACAGCTCGTATCCTTCTCGTAACAGCCGCCGAACCTCATCAACCGTCCCAAAATCTAACCGGAGCGGACCACCCTCACGGTCTTGAAGGTCAATATCATGCTTGGCTGCCCAAGCGATGAACGTACTAGTGGTTTCGTCGAGCCCCTTCTCAGCTGCTTCCATCGCCTTGGCTCCCGCTTCAGCGGCTCGTCTTGTGGCCTCCTTGGCTTCTCTCACGGCATCGTGTACGAGATCAGCAATGTACTTCGATCGGAGCGAAACACTGCCATATTCGTGTTCTACCAGTTCGGGGATTTGATCAAGAGCTCGCCGAACGCTACCTGGATGACGATCCGCTTCTTCCGCAATATCCTTTGGACTTACTTCACCGCCATCAGTGACTAGAGCCTCCAACGTATCCCAAGCTGTTGGTGAAATTCCATCGGCAAGGTGCTTGATGACGACTGATTCCTGTCGGTGCTTGATCTGAGTGAAATCAAGCTCGACGAGATTCCGTTCTCGATCAGACTCGGCAGGTTGGAAATATGCGTCTTCAACGTAGGTTCCCATTCCAGGCCGGACTGGGAGACCTGCTTCCGAGAGAACACTGAGAAGTGTCTCCTCGAGTTCTTCGTTCAGTTTGTCGATATCCGCTTTCGATGCCCCCAGTTGCTCATCCCAGAACGATCGCTGATACGATACGCCAACTTTCGGATGAGCTACCGAGCGGTCGGAGTCGAGATTAACTGCTTCTCGTGCGTAGTAGTGCTTGACCTCTTTCGGAAGCTCATGATCAGGGAACGCCTCACGGACTCGCTTTGGTCCGAGAGTCGCTGTATGATAGTACCCAGGCTGGTCTCTCCCTCTCTCGTCACTATCGAATTGAACCAACTTACGGCGGCCTGAGCGGTCATTTTCAAGTAGATGGCCTAATTGGGCGAGAGGACCATCGCGAGCATGTACTGACCCACTGTCTTCCTCATGAACGCGGACATAGCGTTCCGCATCCAGAATCGTCGAAAACTCGTGCGCCCTGAGGAAGTAATGACGGCTGATTCCCACAGACTCAACAGCGGATTTGATGAGACTCAGATACTCCGCAAACTCGATATTCGAGCCTTGGATGTGGATGTTTACGCCTTCATCGACACCATCGGGGATCGAGATCTCTTGTCCGTTCTCGCTTTCCATGCCCTGCCAGCGTGGAGCAATATGAGCATGAAATGAACGCTCTCCGATCGGATCGTCCGCGCTTTGGACGTGGAGATCGAACTCCCGCATCGATTCGAGTTGGAACTCGGTTCCAGAGGGAAGGTGACTCCCAGGGTGCGCGAGTCCTGAATCCCGATATGAGAGTGAAACGTCCCACTTCTCTCCACGGTACTCGAATGATCCGCGCTGACTGCCATCTCCCTCTTTGATCCGACTATCGAAGGCGAAGAACGGCTCCATACCGTACCGCGTAAAGAGATAGTGGGCGGCAAACTCGTGGGGTGCAGTCTCGATCAGCTGCACGCCACCTCACCCCTGGAGTTTGTCGATGCGCGGAGACGCCCCTCATGGGGGGTTGTCCTTCCGGCATGTAAACCGAGAAGGGTATGCCGCCTCCCGGATTTGAACCGGGGACAGCTCGATCTTCAGTCGAGTGCTCTCCCAGTCTGAGCTAAGGCGGCGCGTTCGGAAGGTCGGTGAGCGACAGCAAAAGGATTTCGATAGCGGGCGCGGGGCTCACCGATCGGCCAGTCCCTCGATCAGGAACTCCGCGGAGGTCCGTGTCGTCGCCATGGGCGTGTCGTGGACGTCACAGATACGAAGCAATGCCGTGATGTCGGGTTCGTGGGGCTGGGCAGTCAGTGGGTCCCGGAGGAACACGATGCCGTCAAGTGCCTCGTCGGCAACTTCAGCGCCGATCTGGGTGTCACCGCCAAGCGGCCCGGACTGTTTGCGTTCGACGTCCAGACCAGTTTCGTCCATGATTCGCTTGCCGGTCGTCCCGGTGGCGACGAGGTCGAACCCCTCGAGAACGTCTTCGTGGGTTCGGACGAAGTCGATCATCTCGGGTTTTTCGTCGTCGTGAGCGATGAGCGCGATCCGAGTCATACCTCCAGAAGGGGCGGCCGCGGGTAAAGGTGTTGAGATTCAGTTGTTTCAGGCGACCACCTTAGACAGCGAGGGAGTCCCGCCCTTACCGTGAGGCGAGAGTGTTCCGACACTTGCTGTCGGAACCGAGCGCCGAACAGGGCGGGCGGGAATCGCGTAAGCTCCCACGAACATCTACCACGTCACTGCACAGCTAACTCCCCGACTTTTATATGTAGATAGTGCCACATGTGGAGTGTAGATGGGGATTCAGCGTACCGCCGTCGTCAAACTCTCTGTCCCCGACGAGCGCCGCGACGACCTGAAACGCACCATGAACACGTTTCGGGACGCCGCACAGCGGTTTGCCGACCGGGGATGGGAGGGCGACGACGACGGCTACGTGATCACGTCGCGCTCTCGGCTACAGCCGCTCGTCTACGACGAGATACGGGACGCTACCGGGTTGCACTCGGACCTGACTGTGGCCGCCGTCAACCATGCCGCCGACGCACTCTCAACGTGCGTCGAGAAGATGAAAAACGGCGAACGTACCTCGAAACCCGTGTTCACCTCGAACACGACCGTCTACAATACGAACGCCATCAGTTACTTCGACGGCTACTGTTCGTTGGCGGCATACGGCAACGGTCGTGTTCACGCCGAGTACGTCTACCCCGAGGACTCCCCGCAGGCCGAGTACATGGACAGCGACGAGTGGACCAAGCAGGGCGCGAAACTCCGCTACGACCGCCAGACCGATACTTACTACCTCCACGTTTCCGTCACGCAGGAACGCGACGAGTCGTCGGGAGAGGCCGAGAACCGAACAGTTCTCGGCGTGGACCGGAACGTGGACGGGTATCTGGCTGTCACCAGCACGGGGGCGTTCATCGGCAACGCCGACCTGCTGAATCACAAGCGCCGCGAGTACGAACGCCGCCGCGCTCGCCTGCAACAGCAGGGCACGCGGAGCGCACACCTTACCATCGAGTCCATCGGGGAGAGGTTCGCCCGGTGGTCCGAGGACTTCTTACACCAAGCCTCGAAGCGGCTGGTCGCAGAAGCCGTGTCGCAGGGCTGTTCGGTAATCGTGTTCGAGGACTTAGAACAGATACGGGAACGTATCTCGAACGCCTCGAAATTCCAGCAGTGGGCGTTCCGCGAGTTGAAACGCCAGACCACGTACAAAGCCCGTGCCGAAGGAATCGCCGTCGAGTCAGTCCATCCAGCCTACACCAGCCAGCGGTGCAGTCACGCCGACTGTGGGTTCACCCACGAGGACAACCGCGACGGCGACGAGTTTGGCTGCCAGAAGTGCGGCAAAGAGCTACACGCCGACTACAACGCGGCACGCAATATCGCACACAGATACATCCAGAACCGGCTCAAGTCTGGTTCTGGAGGGGCGACCCATCACCTCGCCCTGAAGTCGGGGACGTTGAACGGGAATGGCGAATATTCGCCTTCCACAGGATAGTGGATAGACCGGGAGTCCACCGACAAACCCCGCCGTTCACGGCGGGTGTAGGTGATTCGGGCGGTCACTTGGCGTCAACGACATCAACCGCGCCAGACTGGTGGACCGTCACCTCGTAGGTATCGACTTCGAAGGAGAGCGTTTCCAGATCCGCGTCGTCGAACAGCGAACCGAGCGAGTCGTAATCGACGTACTCGCCGAGCGGATCGAGGTCCGCGGCGTCGTACTCGGTCGCTTCGAGGATCGCGTCGATGACAATCTCGTCGACAGATCGGGGCTGAATCCAGACTTCGCCGGTTCCTCCTTCTTCGGCCTCGTCAGGAATCACGTATAGATCTTCAGGGCACATGTACCTGATTCGATGGCCGTGACATATATAGGAACTCCCACCAGTTTCGCGCCGTGAAAGAACGACGATCGCCGGATTTCTCTGGAGATGCGTATCGACCGCGGCGTGTCCGAGCACCGCTCTCCATCGTCCCGGAACCGGGCAGCTATAGATGTCCTTCGATCTGTGGAGCGACTAGATTCTCACGCCAGGAGAGATTAGATTCTCACGCCATGTCGGTGTTTCCGTCCACGTCACATTCACAGACGGTGTTCGAGACGAGCACCCACAGCCCTCGCCGGAGTCGTTCCGAGGCCGCTTGCTGTGAGATGTCGAGTTCGTCGGCCAGCGAGGCGAGCGTGGTCTCCCGCGGGACCGAAAAGTAACCCCGCTCCCAGGCGAGCGTAAGGATCTCGCGCTGGGAGGGCGTCAGACCGAACCCGTAGCAGGTCGCGTCGTCCCGGTCGTGGATCGAGGTGACGTCGACCCCGATCCCGAGGTCTTGACACCGTTCACAGAGCGTTGAGAGTGCGTCGCGATCCGGAATCCGGAACCGGACGTTCCACCCGTCCCCCTCGTTGATCGCCGCGAGCAACAGCGCGTCGTGTTCGATCGCGGCGTTGTAGATCGACACTGCCGGTAGATCTCCCGGATGCATCGACCGATAGAGCACCGCATCGTCGGTCGTCGCGAGTCGTCGCACGTCTTCGACGGTCGGATCGGCCGCAAGTGACACGTCGAGATCAGCGGCCGGGGCGCCCCGTGCCCAGAAAACGAGACGAAACGGTATCGACTCCCCGGCGTGAAGCCCCTCGACTTCGAGACTGAGATCCGGATGCTCCGCGAAGGTGGTTTCCAGAACTTCGGCGTCGAAACGACAACAGGCAATCATTGTCTGTGGCTGGTCTGTTCGGACAAATGTGTCGTCATGGCATAAAGTACGCGATACTCGTCGCAGTCTCACTGGACGGGACAGATCATCGTTTTCGCGACACACGGACGCTACGAGAATCGGGATCGGGCGGAACTCCCCCCGTTCCACGCACGGTGTCGGCAACCCGGAGCACAGGTATGTCAGAGGCACGGGCTCCGATGTCAGCGGGTTGCGCCAACACCGTACCTCCATTATCCCGGGCCCGGCCACATAACGGTAGCACTTGTATATTCAGGTAGTATATATGTGAGTTGTCGACGGTGATTAGCTGGCCCCGTCACGTTCCGGTGTGAACGACGATCAGGCAACGTGTTCGCCTTGGTATTCCCCCTCATAGGTGTCCCGGTGAGCAGCATCGGCGAGGACAAGCTGGGCGATCCGGGCGCCACGTTCGAGTTCGATTTCGTGGTGGACTTCGAGCAGCCCCTCGCCACGTCCTTCGTAGCCGGCGTCCCAGACGGCGGTGTCGAGCATACAGGAGTTCCGGAGGAGCGAGGAACGTGGCAACAGGAATCCGACGTGGTCTTCGGGGATCCGGACGACTTCGGCGTACCGGACAACGTAGCCGCCGGGCGAGAGACTGAAGCCGTCGTCCGTCGGCGTGACACGCTCTCGATCGCCCACTGTCTTGCCGTCGCGGCCGATGCGTCCGGGCTCGACCTGTTCGAACACCGCATCGAGTGTCAGATCGACACCGTTGGGCTGGATTTGATCGTCCCGGAGCTCGTCGAGCTGTGCGGCGACGAAGTGACCGCTCTTGAACATGGCCGAGGGATCGCCGACGGGAACCAAGAGCGTTCCGACGTCGGGTGACGTCGATCGTCCCACCTCGTCGTCCGGCCTCCGAGTCCGACACGATCGGTTACCCACAATACGGTGGCCCCGCACCGCTGTCTCTTCGGGTCGGAACAGCCCGATAGGATCGACATGGTCGATCATCGTGGTTCGAAAAACCACAGGAGGGCAAACCCGCAGCATTCGCGCCAACACCGGGGATTTATGTCCGTCCGCGGCGTTTCCACGGACGATATGGGACAGACGCTCACGGAGAAGATTCTCGACGATCACCTCGTGGAGGGGGAACTCGAACCCGGCGAGGAGATCGGCATCGAGATCGACCAAGCACTCACGCAGGACACGACGGGGACGCTCGTCTGGTTGCAGTTCGAGGCGCTGGATCTTGAGGAGGTACAGACGGAACTGGCCGCCCAGTACTGTGATCACCAGACATATCAGTTTGACTTCAAGAATACCGACGATCATCGGTTCCTGCGCTCGGCAGCCGGGACGTACGGTGCGTACTTCTCGCGGCCGGGCAACGGTATCTGCCATCAGGTGCACAAGGAGCATTTCGCCGCGCCGGGCAAGACGATGCTCGGATCGGACAGTCACACGCCGACGCCCGGCGGCCTGGGCGAACTCGCGATCGGCGCGGGCGGACTCGATCTCGCGGTCGCAATGGGTGGTGGCGCGTACTACATCGAGATGCCCGAGATCGTCAACGTCCGTCTGGAGGGCGAACTTCCCGAGTGGGCGACCGCGAAGGACGTCATCCTCGAACTCCTCCGACGCCTCTCAGTGAAGGGCGGCGTCGGCAAGGTGCTGGAGTTCACCGGGCCGGGCGTCGAGACGCTGACGGTGCCCGAGCGGACGACCATCACGAACATGGGCACGGAACTGGGCGCCACCACCTCGATCTTCCCGACCGACGAGGAGACCCGGGACTTCCTCGAACGCCTCGATCGCGAAGACGAGTACGTCGAGATCGGCCCCGACGAGGACGCCGAGTACCACGATCAGATCACGGTCGACCTCTCGGACCTCGAACCGTTGATCGCGACGCCGTCGATGCCCGACAACGTCGTTCCGGTCCGTGAAGTCGAAGGCACGGACGTCGAGCAGGTCATCATCGGTTCCTGTACGAACGGTGCCTACGAAGACATCCTCCCGTCGGCAAAGATGCTCGAAGGCCGCGAGATCGACCCGACGACCGAGATGATCGTCGCGCCCGGCTCCAAGCAGGCATCCGAGATGCTCGCCCGTGAAGGCTGGGCCTCGGAGATGATGGCCGCCGGCGTCAACTTCTCGGAGGCGACCTGCGGGGCCTGTATCGGCATCGGCCACGTTCCCGCGAGCGATTCGGTCAGCCTGCGGACGTTCAACCGGAACTTCGAGGGTCGCTCCGGACTCGAGGACGACAATGTTTATCTGGTCTCTCCGGAAGTCGCGACCGCGTCGGCCATCGCCGGCGAGATCGTCGATCCACGGGATTTGGCCGACGAACTCGGCGATCTGGAGGCTCCGGGCATGGAACTACCCGACGAATACTACGGCGCAGACACGGACATCATCGAGCCCGAGAACGCCGTCGACGACGACCTCATCAAGGGACCCAACATCGCGGACGTACCGTTGAAAGATCCGATGGACGCCGATCTCGGCGGCCCGACGCTGTTGAAGATGGGCGACGACATCACCACCGACCACATCATCCCTGCAACCCAGGACATCCTGATGTACCGATCGAACGTCCCCAAACTCTCGGAATTCACCCTTTCGCGGGTCGACGAGGACTTCGCCCAGCGCGCGCTGGACGCCGACGGTGGATTCCTGGTCGCTGGCGAGAACTACGGTCAGGGTTCCTCCCGGGAGCACGCCGCGCTGTGCCCGATGTACCTGGGTGTCGAGGGCGTCCTCGCCCAGAGCTTCGCGCGCATCCACAAGGCTAACCTGTTCAACTTCGGCCTACTGCCCTTAGAAATCGACGAGGAAACCTACGAGAGGATCGACCAGGGCGACGATATCGAGATCGTCGACGACGTGGCGGGTGCCGTCCGGTCGGGCGCCGAGGAGTTCACCATCCGCGTCAACGACGAGTGGGAGGCGACCGGGTATCTCGACGCCTCCGAGCGTGAACGCGAGATCCTCGCCGACGGCGGGAAACTTCCCCACACCAAGATGCAGTACGAGGGCTCCGGGACCGGTGGGACGCCGGCCGACGACTGATCGGCACTCCTCCGAAACGCACCGTTGAGGATCTTTTCGCTGGAGACGCCGGGATAAGGTGACAGCGATCGAGAGTCCGCTGGCTGTCGGCACACCGTCTATTCCGGTCCACGCCGAACCGGGAACGTCCGTCACGGACCAACCGGTCACGGGTCGACGGAAAGACGAAAAGTTGGGGTGGGGGTTGGGGTGGCACCCGAATGGGTGCATAACGAGGTAGACCGTCGGGTAGTAAGTGTCTTTTGGGAGTCGTCGGCCCGGCGCCACGTCTTTGTAGTCCCCTGTCGTAGCTCTGTCTGTGACGACAGTCGTTCCGGGAGATACCACGCTCCCGTTCATCCGGTCGGCCAGGCGCTCGGATCTGCTTGCCGTCGCCGATATCGAGCGCCAGTCGTTTCCGCAACCGTGGTCCGTCGCGGCCTTCGAGGGGTTCCTCGATGCGCCTGCGTTCCTCGTGGCGGTCGGCCGTGGTGATGCGCCCCCGGACGGAACCGTCGTCGGATACGTCGTCGCCGACGCCATCCCCAACCACGGCGAGGCGCTCGGTCACGTCAAGGATCTGGCTGTCCACCCCGATCGAAGACGACGAGGGATCGGTCGACAGCTCCTCGAACGGGCGGTCTGTACACTCCGGTCGACCGGCGTGGGATCGATCAAGCTGGAGGTCCGGGCGAGCAACGAGGGGGCAAAGCGACTTTATCGACAGGCGGGGTTCGTCCACCGCCGGACGATCCCGCGGTACTACGACGACGGCGAGGACGCGCTGGTCATGCTCCGGACCTGGGGGTAGCGAGAGGTCTTTCCGTCGGGCCCGCCTGCGTTCGGACATGGGATACGCGTGCCCGGTCTGTGAGGCGCCCCAGGCCGATGCCAAACACCTGGCGGACCACCTGGCCTTCACGGCGCTACTGGGCGACGACGAGCACGAGATCTGGCTCGAGGAACACGCTCCGGGCTGGGCCGAGGAGGACGACGCGGGCCTGGCCGAGCGCGTCGTCGGCGAGGCCGAGGAGGTCGATCTTCCGGTCGCTGGCGACGATCACGATCACACCGGGATTCCAAATTCGACCGCATTTCAGGACAGCAGTCACGAACCCGGCATCGCCTTCGACGCATTGACTGAGGGAGAAGGCGTTCGGGCGAATGCAAACCGGCCCTTGGACGACGAGGCCCAGGCAGCCCTCCGGGAGGCCTACGAACTCACCAGGGAGCGCCGCGAGCGTGCGGCACGCCAACGTGACGACGGGGACGTCTCGGCGGACGCGGGCGAAACCGAATAGTGGGCCCCCGTCCAACGGCGGGATATGGACACCGAGGGGTTGTTCGCGCCCGAGACCGTCGCCGAGGTACGCGAGCGGTACGCCGATCTCGATCCAGCCGCCGGGACCGTCGTCCGTGAGGTCGGACGGGCGATGGGACTCGACGGCAAAGAGTACGATCGGCTGATCACCGACGACGTGATCGCGACCGGTCACGACGCGCTGTTCGCCTCGCTGCTTGCAGTCCACGTCGGCACGCGCGAGGAGTTCGAGACGTTCTGTGCGGACCGGGACGCCGAAGTCGTTCAGACCGGAACCGAACACGTCGACGGCATCGTTTGGCACGCGCCCGCCTTCACTGACCGGATCGTCGCGACCACGTTTGCTGACGCCCGCGAAGCCGCGATCGCGACGCTCCGACGGCAGGCGTTCGGACGGCTATACCGGGACGTACTACACGAAACGGACGCAACCCAGGAAGCCCCAGAGGCGTCCGACGAACCACCGACGGAGGGCGAATAGATGCGACGGCGGACGCGGATCGCCCTGCTGGTGATCCTCGGAGTCGTCTTCGCCCTGCTCGCCCTCGGCGCGCTGCCGAACTACATCCGGGCCGGCGATCCGTATTACTTGACTGCGACACCCGTCGACGATCACGCCGCGATCAACGGGAGCGACCTCGACGAGCGCCGGTATCCCTACACGACGGCTGCCGTGGCGGATGCAACCGGCGACGGGGCTGGCCGTTCCGAGCCCTACTGGCGGGGTTACGTCGGGTTCAAGGAGGCGTTCACCCATTCGCCGTTCGACGAGCTCAGCGCCTTACGGCAACGCAATCCTGACGCGAACGACGGCGAGGCCATCTACGTTCGCCTCGACAACCGATACTATCGACTCACGGTAACGCAGGATCCGGGAGGCACAACTGATGAGTGACGACTCCCACGACTGGCCGATTTTGGAATCGCGCGTCGAGTACGAGACGGGCTGGTTCGACGGGGGATACGACCGCGTCGAACAGCCCGACGGAACGACGAAGCGCTACTACTGGGCCGAACTCCCGCCCGCGGTCGTCGTCGTGCCCCTGGCAGGTGACGAACTCGTGATGGTCGAGCAGTACCGCCCCCCGATCCGCGAGCACTGCCTGGAATTTCCTGCGGGGATCGTCGAGGACGGCGAATCCTACACCCGGGCGGGGGCGCGAGAACTCCGCGAGGAGACCGGATTCGACCCCGCTGGCGTCTCCCTACTGGAGGACTTCTGGGTCGCGACGGGCGCGATGCGCCACGAGCGCGGGATCGTCTTCGCCGAGGGCCTCGAACCGGTCGAGACGAACTTAGACGAAAACGAGTTCCTCGAAGTCACGACCGTTCCGGTCGAGGAGGCGTTCGAACGAGCCCGGGCCGATCCCGCCAACGACGCCACCATCGAGGGGTTACTACTGGCCCGCGAGGAAGGGCTGTTGTAAGGGGCGGGAGCATGCTGTGGAACCGTCGGCGTTTTCCCGGCGCTTCCCCGAGAGGACGACATGGACGGCGAAGTCTCCACCGCAGAGTTGCGGGACTTGCTGGAATCCGGGACTGACGTGACGATTGTCGACGTGCGCTCACCTGACGCGTTCGAACGGGGACACATCCCGGGTAGCGAGAACGTCCCGTTGCCGAGGCTGACTGACGAGGTCGGGGAACTGGAGGGCGCAAAGCGGGTCGTGACGGTCTGTCCGCACGGACAGGCCAGCGTCCAGGCCGCCCGGCTCATCGCCGCCTACGAGGGCGTCGACGGTCCGGTCGAGAGTCTCGCCCCCGGACTCGAAGGCTGGGACGGCGAACTCGAGGCCGGCAGGGAGTGACCCCTTCTTCTCAGAACGGCGGATCGCGATCTTGGTCGCATTCGCCCGTGAGTTTCAGGATCGCCGTGTACTGGTTGGGCTGGAGTTCCTGCTCGTCGGCATAGTGGCCGGTCTGGGGAATAACTCCCAGTGAAAGTAGGTCTGTGAGTGACCCGGGCGTCGGGCGCTCGGGGACGAAGTTCCGTGGTCTGGGACCGAACTCGGCGACGAGTTCGTAGCCATATTCCCCGTCGAATAGCGCCCGAACGTACTCGGCCCGATCCTGGTCGGACCGATAATAGGACCCCTCGGACAGGTACAGCAGATCGCGATACCCGAGTTGCACGTAGGTCGGACACGGATCGGCCCGTTCGTAGGCCTCTTCGGACCCGAAGAGATGATTGACCGACGCTCCATGAGGGAGCGCCGTGTCCTGGAAGTGTCGGCGATACACTTCGATCGTCTCCCCCTCGTCGGCGTTCTCCTCCAGCCAGTCGACAGCCTGATCGCGGGGCATGTCGGCGTAGCCGAGGACACCGACGCCAGCGTAAACGGCCGAACTCACGAGCAGCAGACCGATCGCCACCCGTCCGACGGTTTCTCGCCGGTCGCGCAGTGCGAGGAGGCTCGAGGCGGTCAGTATCGCCACGAGCGGGAAGGTCGGCAACAGGTGGTGGACGCGAAAGTCGTGCCAGGGGACAAACAATGCGACGAACGCGGCGAGCGCAGTCAATACGAGAACCATCCCGCCAGAGACTCGCCGCCGCGCCGTGAGTGCGACTGTCGTGAGGACGCCTCCGACGCCGCCGACGAACAGCGGCCAGCCGAGTCCGGTGAGATACTGCCGAAGGAACCACCACCAGGTGGGTGCGTCGGGCCCTGTGGCGTGTGTGGCCCGACCGACCGGGCCGCCGAAGAGTCGCTCGGCGACGAGTCCGAACTCGCCGACCAGTCCCGTCGGGAACCCCAGCAGGATCGTCAGACCGCCGAGTGCCGCGCCGGTCGCCAGCAGCCGCGGCCGGTACAGCGACCGCGGCCAGTTCTCCTGGCCGCGGGTACGCAGGAGGTGAGCGACGCCGATCACGCCGATCACCGGCGCGGCGGTGAGTTTGAACGCGATCGCGACGCCGCCGATCGCGCTCGCAGCGAGGAACAGCCGACACTCGCCGCCCTGGACGTAGCGGATCAGCAGATACAGCGCGAGCAGGAGGAAGAAAAGCGCCGGCATATCCTCACCGCCCTCGTGGGCTATCGTGAGGAAACCGAAAGTCAGCGTCAACAACAGAGCGGCCAGTCGCCCCGTCGCCCGGTCAGCGATCGCGGTCCCGATGCGATAGGTGAGATAGACGCTCCCGACCGCAAAGGCGACGGAGAACAGCCGTACCAGGCCGAGATAACCGTTCCAGAACCAGGCCGGCGTCTCGTTCCACAGCGGGAAGTACCCGAACTCGCCTTCGGGCGGAAACGGTCCGAGGACAGCCTCGACGTTTCCCGAGAGGACGGCGACCGAAAGCACCGGTACCAGGGCGAACCCGAACAGGTAGAACGTCGCCCCGAACGGGACGCGGCCCCAGGCGACGCCGTCCTGCAGTCCCTCGAATCCGGGGTCTGCGACGACCGACCGGACGGCCATCAGCGGGTCGATCGCACGACTCCACTCGTCCCGGGTCGCGGCGTTCGGGAGCCGGTGCCAGAACCAGAATCCCGACAGTAACGCCGCTGCAGCAAGGATCCAGGGGAGGTAGGGGTCCTCCTGCAGGTCGGCGAGCAGCCGCGTCTTCGCTCGACCGTACAGCCGACGGAGGGGGACCATCTACCCGGACCCTCTGGCTCATGCGTTATCTTTCTCTCGATCGATACCCGTATCGCCGACGTGTGGGACGAAACGTGAGTGGCCGTTTTTGGCTCGGCCGACGATATCCCCGACCCGCCTCCTATCGCTCGGACAGTGGGATCGTCCGATCGGCCCATTCCTGGAGCCGATCGAGGACTGCTCGTTCCCGCCGGGAGACCGGGTCGTCGGTACCCAGTTCGTCGCTCTCGAAAGCGTTCAGGACGGCACAGTCGGCACGATCGCAGTAGTCGGTGAGTCGCTCGGGTTTCCCGGTCGCGTGCTGGAACGGGATCGTCGCATCGTTGACGAACACCGCGACGGGTTCGGGGGTGCCGTCGAGAATCTCTTTCGCCCGCTCGGCGTTGTCCCGGGCCAAATTGCGGGCTTCATCCTGGGAGTCAGCGGCTGCCCGCGGAGCGTGGGCGTCCAGGACGCCGTGCCAGACGCCGTCCGGGACCGTTCTGAACCGCTCTAGTCGCCCGCCGAGGAGGCGTCCGTCCCGTTCGATCTCGGGTGCGAACTCCAGCACGACCACGCCGTCGGTTCCGTGATTGTCGATCCAGGCATCCAGTGCCTGCGCGGTCCGGTGGGTCTTGCCGACTTCCGAGGGACCTACGAGCAGGGTTGTACCCTCGAGCGGGACCGTCCCGGCAGTCATGCGGCGTTCGGGCGTTCGAGCACGTACTTTCCGAGCAATCCGACGGTGGCGAGGCCAAGGACGACGGCGAACGCCAGCACCGCGCCCGAGAGAGGATCGACGCCTGCGCTAACCTGTTCACGGACGAAATTGGCCGCCAGCGTGCCCGCGACGGCCAGCAACGAGAGTCCGCCGACGTTCGCGACCGTCGAGTTCGCTTCGGGGACTGCCCCGGAGTTCAACAGGTAGAGGACGACTGCGATGGCGAAGGGAGTTCCGACCGTTCCCAGGGCGAGTACGAGGACGAGTTGACCGAGGACGTCCCCGCCGATGAACGCCCCGGGCGCCGACAGCAGTGCGAAGCCGGCCAGGAGGGCACGGTAGCGATCGTCCTCGACGGTCGTACCCCAGCCGAGTTTGTCCGCCAGCAGGAACGGCGGGACGATCGTGTTCCCGCCCAGCGTCGAGATCGCAGCCCCGCCCAGGCCGAGCAGGAACAGCCACTCGGCGCTCGGGCCGACCAGCGGCCCCAGCGCCTCGGCCGCGCCCACCGTCGAGAGTCCCGGGTCCGAGAGAACGCTTGCGGCTACCAGAAAGATCGCGACGCTGTAGATCCCGAAGGCCACCAGCATCGACGCACCGATGTCGACGGTCGCCAGGTCGTAGTCCTCGGCCGTCCACTCGCGGGCTCGCATCGTGTAGGAGTGCATCGTGATCAGCGTGATGTGGACCGCGCCGCCGAGGATGCCTGCTGCGACGAGGGCCCCACTACCCGGCAGCGACGGGACGATCCCTCCGGCTGCGGCGCCGGGATCGATCGGAACCACGAACAGCGAGGCGACGAACGCGACCACGACCGCAGTCACGAGTAGCTTCGCGACCAGTTCGACGAACCGATATCCGCGACCCGCCAGCCCGGCCGCGAGGACGAACGCCCAGAGTACACCCCAGAGACGGGCGTCCAGCCCGGTGATCGACGCCGACACGGAAGCGACAGTGTTCATGATTACCAGTTGGGCGACACCCGCGGCGATCACCGCGTCGGCCACCAGGATCCACGCCCAGGACTCGCCGAGGTGGTCCTCGACGACGCCGACGATCCCTCGTTCGGTGAGCAGTCCCAGCCGCATCGCGAGGTACTGGGCCAACGCACCGGCGACTGCCGAGAGCACGACTACCCACAAAAGCGCGTAGTCATAGCTTGCACCAGCGGTGATCAGACTCGCCATCGACGCCGGTCCCGCGGCGATCGCCCCGGCGACCCACGACGGTCCCATCTCCCGGAGATACCGTCCGACTGTCCCGCCCGAGACGGCGGTAACGTCTGTTGTCGTCTCGCTCATACTCGGGTGGTATCACCAGAGAATGAAAACCTTGCCGGGTTGGGAAATATAGAGGAAACGACTGGTCATGCGACGCCGGGCGTGACGTCGATATCCCGGAGCGTTTAGGCCCGTCGTCGACAATCGGGTGATATGGAAGCCGCGTTGCGAGCCGGGATCGCACTGTACAACGCGGGACAGTACCGCATTGCCCACGACGCCTGGGAACACTCCTGGATCGGCATGAGCGGCGCCGACGAGCGCAAGGACTTCCTGCAGGGACTCATCCAGTTCACCGTCGCGATTCACCATGCGACCGTGGACAACGCGGCGGGCGCACGAAGTCTCGCCGAGAAGGCCCCGACCTATCTCGAAGGCTACGGTGACGGGTTCGCCGGCGTGGACCTCGCGCCCGTCCGGAGCTATCTGGGTGCCTTGCGGGAGGATCCTTCGGTCGTCGACCGTCGCGATCCGCCGACGTTGACCCGTCACGGCGAGGCCGTGGGCCTGGAGGATCTGGACTTCGATGGGACGCTCCTCGTGGCTGACGCGATCGCCGAAACCGAGGATGACGAGGAGTTGATCGAGCAGGCGATCGAATACGCACAGGCCGATCTCGAAGCCGGCGACGAGGGGAGTCAGTTCGTGACGTTCCTCTTCGATTACGTCCGGCAACCTGACGCTCGCGGGATCATCTGCCAACGACTCGGAGAACACGTGGAGCGCCGGATGGCCAGGGACGAAGACGTAGAAGGGCTGTTCGGCTGAGCGACACCCGAAGTGCGCTCCGGATGCGAAAACGAGTCCTCAGTGGAACATGACCGGCGTCCCGACGCTCGCCTCGGAGTCCTCCTCGGTGATCTTCTCGATAGCGTCCTCGAAGTCCTCGCGCCGGACCTCGGTTCGGCCGTCGCGGATCGCGAACATGCCTGCCTCGGTGGTCAGACTCTCGATTTCGGCACCGGTCAGGCCGTCGGTCCCGTCGGCGACCGCGCCGAGGTCGACGCCATCGGCGAGGTTCATCTCGCGGGTGTGAATCTCGAGGATGTGCTCGCGCCCCTCTTGATCCGGTTCC
>NZ_SPQG01000005.1:14244-125783 GCF_004944975.1 Halorhabdus amylolytica | reverse complement strand
GACCAGCTCGGAGCCGGCCATCTTGATGAACGTCGCGTCGGTCTGGTTGGCGACCGCTTTGGCCAGCATCGTCTTGCCCGTCCCCGGCGGACCGTGCAGCAGGACCCCGCTCGGTGGGTCGATCCCGACCTCGCGGAACTGCTCGGCGTTGAGCAACGGTTCCTCGACAGCTTCACGCACTTCCCGGATCTGCTCTTTGAGGCCGCCGATATCGTCGTAGGTGACGTCCGGGCTCCCCTCGACCTGCATCGCCTGGGCGCGGGCGTCTGTCTCGGCTTCCAGAGTCGACTTCACGTTGAACGAGTCGTTGATCGCGACCCGCTCGCCGGGTTCGACTTCGTCGGCAAGCGATCCCGGCAAGTCCGTCAGGACCTCCTGGTTGTTGCCGTGTTGCTTGACGATGACGCCATCATCGGTCATTTCCTCGACGGTCCCGATGTACAGCGAGGAGGTCTTTAGCGCCTGGTTCTCGCGTTCGAGCGTGTCGACTTCCTCGGCGAGGGAACGTTTTCGTTCACGGACGGCCTCCAGCTGGGAGTGGAGTTCCTCGTTGACCCGAAGCACTTCCGCATAGTGTTCCTTGAGGGCTACGAGCCGTTCGGAAGGTGACATCTCGGGATCGAGGTCAAGCGTCGGGCGATCCGGCAACGAGGGACTGCGGGACATCTGACGGTCGGAACTACTCGGTCGGAGAAAAAGTGCCTTTGGGTCTGGTCGTGCCCGGGCCGGCAGGGACCGAACTGACGTTTCACTCCAAGATCACGACCGGGACGGCGTAGGACTATTCGCGACAGGTCGTCGTCGTCCTCAGCGTATTCGAGGCGGAGCCTCCGGCCGCAAGTCGAGCGGGACCGGCGGTCCCTCTGCCCATTCGAACGGGCGCGAAGCGCCGTGAGAAGAGCGAGGGATCGGGACCCTTCGGACCATGCGAACGGCGAAGCCGTGAGCAGATCGCGGGACGCTGAACGCGAACGGAGAGTATGAATCTCCTGCCGAAGATTCCGGCCAGAGCGGGAGTCCACGCGAAAGCCCCAGTGGAGGCTCACAGCCTCCACGTCGACAGGCCGAGCGAAGTAGGGTGGGTAGTTTATACCCGCTTCGAGACGGCCACCAGGTTGACGGCGAGCCCGATCAGTATCAGCGCTGCGCCGACGCCGAGATTCCCGGTCGAACTTGACAGCAGCGTCGCCGAACTCCCGGCAATCTCCGCGACAGCGTTGGCGGTACCGCCGACCAGCAGCGCGACACCGGCCAGCCCGAGTAACAGGTTCCCGGTCGTGCCAAGGTCAGACTCGTCGTCGTCCTCGTAGTGGACGATCGCCGACGAGACGGCTTCCTGGATCGTGTCACCGATCGTCTCCTCGATGTCGACGACCTGGTCACCGACGTAGTTCTGCAGGGTTCGCTCCCTGCGATCCAGTTCGTCTGCCCGTTCGGCGAGAGCCTCCTCCTGGTTGTCGATCCGTGCCTCGCGCTCGTCGAGTTCGTCCTCCCGCTCGGCGATGCGCTCCTCACGACCCTCCAGTTCGTCGCGGTACTCCTCAAGTTCCGTCGAGCGCTCCCTGAGTTTCTCCTCGCGCTCGTCGAGTTCCGTCGACCGTCGTTCCAGATCCTCGGCGCGCTTGTCCAGTCCGAGTTCCCGCTGATCGAGCCGTTCCTCGCGCCGCGTTAGTTCCGCGACTGGATCGGTCTCGGCGTCGGTCGCCTCCGTGTCGTCTTCGCCGTCGTCCGCGGTACTCCCCGCTGTCACTTCGGGTTCGGCGCGTTCGAATCCGTCGTCCCCGTCGTTCGCCCCGTCTCCCTCGGCCTCGTCGGATAGGTTCGTGTCATCACTCATATCACTTTGAGTGTCCAGTGGAATCGTTAAGAAACTTTCCAGAGGGTCGTTCGAGAGAGACCATACTGTATATGATAGATAGCGGGACGACAGCGACATTGGACGTGTCGACCGTCGGGTCCCACGGTTCGAACGGGGCTGTCGAAACGCCTACCTACCGGCTGACCCTACCGGTAGCCATGACCGCCCAAGAGGAGGAGCAGGCCGCCGCGGGGACGCCCGAGGGGCAAGGCCCCGTCGAGATCGACGAGGAACTGGCCCGCCACCTGGAGAACAAGCGCGAGGAACTCTTCGAGAAGTTCGAGATTCCCGATGCCTTTCCGCCCGAGGTACTGCAAGAGGCCGAGGAGCGGACCGAGGACGTGCGATCCGAAATCGAGGATGAAATCGACGAGCGACGGGATCTCAGGGACCTCACGACCTGGACGACCGACCCGATCGATGCCCAGGACTTCGACGACGCTATCTCAATCGAGCGTCGTGACGACGAGATCGTTCTCTGGGTGCATATCGCCGACGTGACTCACTACGTCACCCCTGACACCGCGATGTGGAATTCTGCGGTCGAACGGGCCAACACTGTCTATCTGCCGGGATACACCGTCCACATGTTGCCGCCGATCCTCGCCGAGACGGTCTGTTCGCTGGTCCCCAACGAGGATCGTCTCGCACACACCGTCGAGATGCACCTCGATCCCGAGAACCTCTCCTACGAGAACATCGAGATCTACAAGTCAGTCATCCGCAGCGACGCGCGGCTGACCTACACCGAAGCCGAGCGCCTGCTCGACGAACCCGAGACGGCCGCGGACGTCCTCGAAGACCAGTCGGTCGACCTCGCAGAGAAGACCCAGCAGGTGTGGGAACTGGCCGATCAGATGCACGACCAGCGCAAGGAGGATGGGAGCCTCGTCCTCAACCCGCGGCGCGATCGCGCCCATACGATCATCGAAGAGTGTATGCTCAAAGCCAACAAGGCCGTCACACACGTCCTCATGTGGGATCGCGGCCTCGAAGCGATGTATCGCGTCCATCCCCAGCCCAGTCCCGACGAGTGGAGCGAAGCCCTCCAGGAGATCCAGGACTTAGACGGCGTCTCGATCCCCGGCGAGGCCTGGGACGATCCCCGGATGGCCGTCAACGCCACCCTGGAGGACGCCCCCAAACGCCAGCTCGACAAGATCCAGTGGGCCGTGATGAAGGTGATGCCCCGTGCGAAATACATGAACGACCCCTTCGGCGGCCATCACGCGCTGAACTTCGAGATCTACGGCCACTTCACCTCGCCCATCCGCCGACTCTCCGATCTCATCAACCACTGGATCGTCCACACTAACGACGTGCCCGAGGACCTCGTGGCGCTGTGTGATCGGGCCAGCGACAAGCAACAGGACGCCGAACAGTGCGAGCGGGAATACAAGGGCTTTCTCGAAGAGGTCGGACTCGACCCCGCGGCGGTCAACAACCGCGGGATCGAAGTCGTCGACTGAGACGGTCCCGATCACAGTGGGAATTCTCTGCGGAGCAAGCGGCCACGGGGGGAACCGCGAGTCCGGACGTACTGGGCCGATTGCTCGGAAGTGCCCTGGTTACCCGGTGTATCGCCGAACGAAGTGAAGGGAGTCCCGTCAGAAACGACGTGACGGTGTCGACGTGGAACCGTCCCCCGTTGCTCCGCGAAACGCTCGAATGCGAAGATCCTGATGGACGGAAACTGGAACAGAGCCAAAGTCGATATCATACTCATATTATTTGTATATATTTGTGTGACATCGATGTGACCCTCATGGAACGTGGCAAAGCGTTTCGAGTATGTTTGTATAAAGTCTTACCGAATCTTTTAGTAGGTACAGAAAATAGCATTACGCGAGGTGAAAACAGATGGCTGTGAGAGACCGCTCCTGGCGAGGGATCGCCAGTCGAACGCCGCGTATTCGGCGCGTCTCCCGGTACGATTTATATCTCGTCACCCTCCCTCTCGTGTTCCTCACGGCCATCCTGATCGCGGTCGTCGCGCCAGTCTCCATCCAGGAGAGCGTCTTTGGGGCCTCGGTGGTCGGCGCGACGATCCTCGCCGACGGCCTATTTGTCAATCCGCCGGACGTCGGTGAGTCCAAGTGACGGCCGGCCGCTGCAGGCGCACGAGGGGGGCGGCGGTGTCCGAACGTTCGTCGATATCCGACCGACGAGTGATTCGTCCACCCGTCAGTCGTGTGGCCATGGGGTGATCCGTTCACTCGAGGTACCCAACTGATAGGGTATCTCGCTTATGAGGGGCGTTGCCCTAGCAGGATCAACAGCAGGACATGACGCGCATTGTGACTGTCGGTAGCCTTACAAACGACGAACGCTAATCTGATCACTGTCACGACCGATCTCGATGTCAGACGAACCCATCACCACGAGTAAAGCGATTCACCGACGTGCAGGGACAACGTTCTACGTCGCGACACGGGTTCTCCCCGAGCGGGTACGGGAGGCGACGTACGTCCTCTATGCGTTCTTCCGGATCGCCGACGAGGTCGTCGATCAACCGGACCCGCCGTCAGCGGCGATCCAACGGGAAAAGCTGGAAACGATCCGGAGCGCCGCCAAAGGAGGCGCGTACGACGAGGCGGTACTGTCGGCTGAGGATCGGGCAGTGCTGGATGGATTCCGGTCGTTGGCCGACCGGGAGTCGTTCGACCCGGCCGAGATCGACGTTTTCATCGACGCGATGGCACAGGACATCGAACAGACGCGCTACGAAACTCACGAAGAGTTGTCCGCGTACATGCGCGGATCGGCGGCCGCCGTCGGGAACATGATGCTGACCGTCATGGATCCCGCGGAACGCGAGGCGGCCGAACCGCACGCGCGGTCGCTGGCGGAAGCTTTCCAGCTCACCAACTTCATCCGTGACGTCAGAGAGGACATCCGTGACTACGATCGGGTTTACCTGCCCAAAGAGACTCTGGAACGGTTTGGTATCACCGAGCCCCAGCTACGACGCGGCGAAATGACCGATGATCTGCGGGCGGCGATCCGGACGGAGCTCCAGCGCACGGAGTCGCTTTACCGCCACGGCGTCGCAGGCATCAGATATCTCCCTGCAGACTGCCAGTTCGCCGTATTGTTATCGGCCGTCCTCTATGCGGAACATCACCGCCGGATCAGGGACCTCGGGTACGATGTCCTCGGGGAGGACACCTCACTGTCGACAACGCGTCGCCTGTGGCTGGTGCCCAAGACCTACTATCACTGGTGGCGCACGGGAGACCCGGAAACCGCCTTCTACGCCGCGAGTGCGATCTCCGAGGGCGACGGCGAAACGGACCGTCACGGGACCGTCGGCGCCACGCCGGAAGGTATCGTCTGACGGGGGGCCACCGAGGCGGGTCCAGGCGGTCGCGTCTGACGTAAAACCTATACCCGTCCCGGCCAGTCACACGCGTATGGGATTGATGAGCAAGATTCTGGGCGGAACGGGGTCCTCGCGGCGGACCGAGGACTACGTCGAACTCGACGCCGATGACGTGAATCTGGACGTCGAGGGCGCGGATACCCGGGTCCGTATCGCGCGGATCGGCGAGAAACAGGACGTCATCGAGATCAAGGACGCCGTCTACGACGGCGACATCGTCGTGGCCGACATCACGCGCCACACGACCCAGGATCGAGAGATGGAGCACATCAGCGACGAACTCAAACAGGTGGCCAACGAGGTCGGTGGGGACATCGTCCAGAAGGACGACGATCAACTCATTATCACTCCGTCCGACGTGGCTATCAGCCGAGAACGGCTCGGACAGTAATCCACTCCGTCGCCTGGGGGAGTTCCTATCGATCGTCGAGTGGGGTGGTTCTGGAGGCGATAATCGGACGCGGGAGCGTCAGGCGACGTCGTCGGGCGCGTCGGGATCGTCCTCGACCGACCGCTTCATCGAATCGCGGCGGGCTTTGGCGTCACGCCCGGTCGCTTCCTCGAGGAAGTCGTTCTTTATCGTGACGGCTTCCTCGGCGGCTTCGACGTGACCCTCTGCGATGACCTCTTCGGCGGGCCGTTCTTCGATGTCGAGCGCGAGTTTGTCCTTCTTGCCGTCGTAGGGCACGGTCCCGACGGTCACGTACTCGAAGACGGGATTGTCGGGGTCCTCGACGACGAACAACTCGGTGTCATTGTACGACTCGGTCCCGGAGATCGGGCCGAAGTAGTCCTCGACGGTGGCCTCCATGTCGGGGATCCGTTCTTCGAGATATTCGCCGCGACGCATCTTGTATTCACGCATGGGCGGCCGTTCGAGAAGGGGAGGTTTACCCTTTTCGCGTCGCCGTCGATCACCCCGATTCGTGGACGAGCGTGCCCTGGTGACACTCCGGACAGAAGTCGCCTTCCCGGAGTGACGACGAATCGACCGGCGTCGTGAACTCACACTCCGGACAGCGGAACTTCCCTTCGGGAACGGTCACCGTGGCCCCCGACCGGTCGGCGTCGAGGTCCGGGTCCGCTTTCGACCAGACCTCCGACTCGTCGGCGCGGTCGATCGGTCCCGCGTCGGACGCTTCGGCGTTGTCTCCCGCATCTGAGGGCACGTCTCCCGAGGGGTCGTCGGTCGAGGGCTGGCCCCGGCCGGTGGATTCCACCGCCTCGTCGCCGGACTTCGTCGAGGAGTCGTCGGTGAACCGTTCGATCCCGTCGGTCCTCGACGGCGTGTGCTCCCGATCGGACGCGTCGGCCTCCGTTTCCTCGGGCCACTCGCCTGGATCCCGGTCGGGTTCGTCGTCATCTTCGAGGATGACACCGTCGTCCTCGACAGGCGGCGGTGACTCGTCGCCGTTCCCCTCTCCGCTGGCCGGTGGCATCCTCTCGCTGGCGGGTCCGTCGGCTCCATCGGCGTCCGCGTCACTCGGTTCGTCAGTCGTGACTGCTTGTCCGTCTTCGGCGTCGACGATCTCGGCGCCGACGGACGTCTCCGTCGTCGGTGCACTCGGCCCCTCAGTGCTATCTTCGTCTCCCGGGGTCACAGCCGCTTCTTCGCTCCCTCCGGAGGGCGATACTTCCTCGGGAGTCTCGATGGTCGTCACTTCCTTGTTCTCGGAGACGACCCGCGTCTCCCCACAGCGCTGGCAGGTCTCAACCTCCCGGATCGTGATGATGACCTCACTCCCTTGCTCTTCGCGGTCGCGTTCGACGGCCGTCTCGCCGTAGGCGTGCCCGAACAGCGAACACTTGATACCCATTGCCATGAAGTCACCCCCTCCGAGTTATAAGCGTACTGCTTGGGAGAATCAGGTGGTTCCCGGGGACAAGCGTAAGACCCGGCCAGTCGAAAGTGACCGTATGGACGTCAAGCCGGAGTACCGCGATCGGGACGAGGCGGAGGTGGCAGTGCTCGACGCGCTCGCGGAACGGGCCGGGGAAGGAATGACTGTCTTCGAGATCCGTTCGCGGGCTGACGTCGACATCGACCGGCTGGAGACTGCACTGGCCGACCTCAAGGCCGACGACCTCATCGAAGTCACGGAGAGAGAAGAGCGGACGATCATCCGTCCCGACGAGGACGTCATCGGTCCGGAGACGGACGAGGACCCGGACTCGCTGGTCGACCGGATGCGCGAGAGATTTCCCTTCTGATCACAGCGTCGCGGCGACGACAGCGAGATTCTGGATGACCACGACCGTCCCCGCGGCGATCAGACTCAAGAACCAGAGCCGCCATCCGGGCACCGTCTCGACCACGTCCCGGCAGGCCACCAGCACGACGCCGACGTAAAGCGCCACAGCCCCCTTCAGAACGATCACCAGCAGCGGCTCGTGGGTCAACAGCGTCCGGATCCAGGGGTTGATCTCCGCGGCGGCCGACCCGGTGGCCGTCATCGCGACCACTGTCGAGAGCGTGTCGGCGAACCCCCAGACGATGACCAGCGAGAGGACCAACTCGACGTAGCCGGGCGTCTCGAGCCTGACGGGCCACTCGCGGGTCGCAAACCGGGGCATCTATACATTACATTCGATAGGGAATCGCAAAAGATCACGGTCCTGAGTATCGACGATGATAACAGCGGAGTGACGATTGCGGGTCGGAGGTGTCCTGCATCACTCCGGAAGGGTACAGTCGCCCCCGTAGTTCCCATCGGTGACGGTATCGATGGCCGGCTGGTCGCCACAGATCGGACAGTCGGGACGCGCCCGGAGCGGGACGGACTCGAAATCGACTGTCTGTGCGTCGTAGTGGAGGATCCGGCCAGCCAGTGGATCGCCGACATCGAGGAGGTGTTTGAGGACCTCGCTCGCCTGGATCGTTCCGATCGTCCCCGGCAGGACGCCCAGAACGCCAGCGGTCGCACAGTCCGGGATCGCCCCCTCCGGCGGGGCCTCGGGGAACAGACACCGGTAGCAGGGGCCCGATCCGTCGAAGGTGGCAACCTGTCCCTCGAAGCGGTAGACGGCGCCGTGGACGAACGGCGTCCCGGCGAGCGTACAGGCGTCGTTGACGAGAAAGCGCGCCGGGAAGTTGTCCGTCGCGTCGACGACAATGTCGTATTCGGCGATCAACGACTCGGCGCTCTCTGGCGTCAGATCGGTTTCGTGGGTCTCGACGGTGACGTCGGGGTTGAGATCGGTGACGAATTCGGCTGCGCTGGTGACTTTCGGTCGGCCGATGTCGTCGGTCCCGTGGATGACCTGCCGCTGGAGGTTCGAGCGTTCGACGCTGTCCCCGTCGGCGAGGCCGAGTCGGCCGACTCCGGCGGCCGCGAGGTACTGGACGATCGGCGAGCCGAGGCCGCCGATGCCGACGATCAGGACTGAACCGTCCAGCAGGGCACCCTGGCCGTCCGGGCCGATGTCCTCCATGACGATCTGGCGGGAGTACCGATCGAGTTGTTCCGGATCGAGCGCCGGCAGTGACATGGCGGACGTTTCGGATCAATCGGGATAAGCGGCGCGTTCGGCACACCGAAATGTTTATCGAGGTAGTACTGTCAGTTGAAAATACAATGCCGAAGACCCCCCTGGTGAATCCCCGCGAGTACTACGAGAGTTTCGAACGCCCTTCCCTTCCGTTCGCGGCCGGCATCGTCATCTTTGAGGCACTCGCCATGTCGGTCATCCTCTGGGTATTTCTGACCCGTCTTTTCGACCAGGTCGATATCTCACCGGCAGCACAGTCGGAAGCCGGTGGCATGATCGGCGGCGCTATCTTCGGGATCGCCGTCGGCGTCATCGTTGGGTGGCTCCTCCTCGCGGTCATCCTGCACGTGTTCGTGTGGTTCGCTGACGGCGAAGGCGGGTTCGGAACGACGCTTGCCGTCGTCGGCGAAGCCGAACTCGTCACCATCGCACTCCTCCCGATGACGGGGTTCGGTCTGTTCGCGGTGCTGGGAGACGTTCCTACCGATCCGGCAGCCGCCGCGGGGTTCATCGAAAACGCGACGACGACTGCATCGCCGATCACTCTCCTGACCAGCTTCGTCGGGTTCGTCTGGCAGGCGGTGATCCAGGGTATCGGCCTCGCTGTCGCCCACGATATCCCCGTGGGGAAGATGCTGACGCTCACGTTCGTCGTCGGGTTCCTCGGCTTTCTCTTCAGTCTGGTGTAGCTGACCGGCGACAGCATTCCCGGACTGATACTGTCGGCTATAACTTCGTAAAGATATTCGGCACCACGGAATGCCGAAATTCTTCAGGGGATTATAGCCGACAGTATGAGCGACGGCCGATGTGACCGTCCGTCTCAGAGATCGTACAGGTCGCCGTATTTCTCGGTTACGTACTCGATGAAGTACTCGGCGGTGTAGTCCTCGCCGGTCGCCTCGCGGACGAGGTCGTCGGTCGTGTAGCGCCGACCGTGGCTGTGGACGTTCTCGGTCATCCACGTCCGAAGATCATCGAATTCTCCCGCGCGGATGCCCTCCTCGATCGGGCCAATTTCCCCGTCGGCAGCGTCATAGAGTTGAGCCGCCAGGACACTCCCCAGCGAGTACGTCGGGAAGTACCCGAAGGTACCGTTCGTCCAGTGGATGTCCTGCAGACAGCCCTCGGCGTCGGTGTCGGGCCGGATCCCCAGATACTCCTCCATCCTGTCGTTCCAGACGGACGGCACCTCATCAACGTCGAGATCGCCCGCGATGAGGTCGCGCTCGATCTCGAAGCGGACGAGGATGTGCATGTGGTAGGTGAGCTCGTCCGCCTCGACCCGAATGAGATTGTCGTCGTAAACCCGATTGGCCGCGCCGTAGGCCGCCTCGGGTGTGGTCTCGACGCCGAAGTGTTCCTCGACAGTCGGCAGGAAGAACTCCCAGAACGCTCGCGAGCGACCGACGTGGTTCTCCCAGAGCCGGGACTGGGACTCGTGGACAGTCAGATCGCGGGCCTCACCCAGCGGCGTCCCGTATTCGTCGTCCGGCAGTCCCAGGGCGTAGGTCGCGTGGCCGAATTCGTGGATCGTCGAAGACAGCGAGTCCAGCGGTTTCTCCGGATCGAAACGCGTCGTGATCCGGGCATCGAACTGCGTCCCGGAGGTGAACGGATGGGCGGACGTGTCCAGTCGACCCCGATCCCAGTCGAACCCCAGTTCGTCCAGGGCTGCTCGGACCAGTTCTTCCTGATCGTCGACGTCGTAGGAACCATCGAACGGACGGGGCTGGGTCACGTCGCTTTCCGCGACGGCGTCGATCAGATCGGGCAGTTCCGCCCGGAGTTCTTCGAGGACGCGCTCGGCAGTGTCCAGCCCGAGATACGGCTCGAACTCCTCGAACAGCACTTCGTAGGGATCACGGTCAGGGTCGATCGCCTGTGCGTACTCCCGGCGGAGATCGACCAGTTCTTCGAGGACGGGAGCGTAGCTCTCGAAGTCGTCGTCCTCGCGGGCCTGTTCCCAGACCGGCAGCGCCTCGCTCGTCGCCTCGGAGATTCGCTCGACCAGATCGCGGGGCACCTTCCGGGCGCGTTCGTGTTCCCGTCGGACTTCCCGGACGACTGCCTGCTGTCCGGGATCGAGCGACGCCTCGTCGAGATCGTCGAGATAACCCGCCAACTCGTCGTCGGTCAGCAGGTCGTGATGGAGCGTCGAGAGTGCCGACTGCTGTTTCGACCGTGCCGGAGTGCCGCCCTCGGGCATCATCACCTGCTGGTCCCAGCGCAGCAGGCCGCCGGCGTCCTCGACGTAGGAGAGTTGCGTGACGTGTTCGAGCAGGTCGTCGTAAGCGCCTGACGTGGTACTCGACATATCTCCCGGTTCGGTCCCGGCTGGCAAAGGCCCGACGGTTCCGGACCTGGGTCGGCCTCAGGCAGACGTGACTGCTCCGAACTCGCCGACGAGGTCGCGATAGAGACGATCACAGCGTTCGACCACGGATAGCGAGACGCTCTCGGTGGCCGTGTGGGCCTCGCCCGGTTCGGCTGCGCCGACGACGACACACTCCGTCCCGGCCCGATCTGCGAGCCAGCCCGCGTCCGTGGCGTGGGGCTTGACGACGTGCTCGGGATCGCCGTCCTGGACACCCTCGGCGGCTCCTAATGCGACGTCGGCGAAGTCCTCGTCCCCACAGGCCATCGGCGGGAGGTCCTGCTCGACGGTCCAGGTGACGCCGTCGAGTTCCGCAACGCGCTCGATGGATGCACGTTCGCCAGGGACCGTCCGCTCGTCGACGATCACTGTACAGCGTTCGGGGATCACGTTCCAGGCCGACCCGCCTTCGATCTCCGTGACGGCGAGGCTTCCTTTGACGTCGTGATCCTGGACAGTCGTGGACGGGAACGTGATCTCGCGCAGGATATCGACGGCATCGGTCGCGCGGTAGATAGCGTTCTCGCCCGCGGCGACCTCGCTGGCGTGGGCTGACTCGCCCTCGGCGACGACCGTGCTCCCGCGTCGTCCCTTGTGAGCGATCGCAACGTCCGTGACGCCCGGCGCGGAGTATCCAGTCGATCCCTCGCCGACGACGGCGTACTCGGGAGCGAACCCGTCCGCGATCGCCGCCCGACATCCCTCTCCACCCTGTTCTTCCCCGGCGAAGGCTGCGAAGACGAGTTCGACATCGTCGGGCACGTCGGCGTCCCGGAAGGCACAGAGCATCGCGGCCAGCGACCCTTTCATGTCCGCCGTGCCGCGGCCGTAGAGTCGGCCGTCCTGCTCCTCTATGACGTACTCCCCGTCAGTGACCTGTTCGGCATCCGGCGGAACCACATCGTGGTGGCCGACCAGCGCGAACGTCGTCCCCTCGCCGCGGCGGGCGAATACGTTGCCGTGGTCGTCCCGCTCGACGGTCGCGTTCGTCCGTTCGTCGAGCCAGTCGGTGAGCCATTCGCCGGCTGCGGACTCGTCGCTCCCGGGGCCGCGGTGGCTCGGGATGGTGACGAGTTCGCGGGTCACTTCACTGGCATCCATGCCCGGGTCCAGGGGGCCAGGATTGACAGCCCTTTGGATCAGCAGTGGGAACCGTCCCGCAGTCGCTCGACCGCTTCCTCGACAGTGAGCGGCGGATCCTCGACGCCGGCCCGCTGGAAGGCTTCGACGAGTTGTGGTGGTGAAACACCCACCTCTCCCAGGAGCTCATCGTCAGTGAGCACCGCCCGGACCGGTCCGTCCCGGACGATCGAGCCCTCGTGGTCCAGCAGGACGACCCGATCAGCGACGTGGGCCACCAGATCGGCGTCGGGGGTCGAAACGACGATGGTCGTCCCGTCTTCGTTTCGTGCGTCAAGCGCGTCGAGAATCGTTTCGCGGTGGCCGGCGTCCACGTCGGCGACGGGTTCATCGAGCAGGAGGAGATCGGGTTCGACGGCGAGTGCGGCCGCCAGCGCGGCGCGGCGTTGCTCGCCCCCGCTCAGCCGGAAGGGGGGTTTCTCCAGCAGGGATTCGAGCTTGAACTCGGCGGCAAGTGCGTCGACCCGGTCCGCGGCCTCCCGGCGGTCGATCCCCAACTGTGCCGGGCCGTATTCGAGGTCTTCGCGGACGGTCGCGTTGAAGAGATAGTCCGCGGGCGCTTGCGGACAGTGGGCGATCCGGTCCCGGAGTTCGTCGGCCGGGTCGTCAGTCTCGAAGTACGACATCTCCCCGCCCGCTGGCTCGCGAAGGCCTGCCAGTAGCGACAGCAACGTGCTCTTGCCCGCGCCGTTGGGACCGAGGATCGCCACGCGCTCGCCCGCCTCGATCGTCAAGTCGAGTCCCTCGATCGCGGTCGTCCCGTCGGGATACGCGAAGCTGAGGTCGCGAGCAGCGAGGGCGTTCACGTCAGCAACACCCCTGCAGCGACAGCCGCGAAGACGACGGACGCAAACGCGGCGTCCGCGACGCCGATCGCCTGCCTGCGGACGTACGTCCGACCCGTCGTTCCGCCCCGCGAGCGGGCCGCGCGGCCGACGCGCTCGCCGCGATCCAGCGCCCGTAGCAGAAAGGTCCCCAGTAGCGCCCCGGCTTCCCGCCAGGACTCCCGAAGCGTCGCGGACCGGAGTCGCCGACTGCGGCGCGCGAGTACGAGCCGCGAGAGTTCCTCGAAGACGACCAGCAGGTACCGGTAGGTGATCGCGAGCATCGTGACGGCCGTTCGCGGCACGCGAAGCGATCGGAGTGCGCCGAGCAACGACGCGAACCGGGTCGTCGAGAGCAACAGTCCGAGCAACGAGACGCTCGCCCCGACCCGGAGGACGAACGTCGCCACATAGGACGCACCCGGTACGGTGATCGGTCCCGCCAGTGCCGACCCCGAGAAGACCACGGCCTGGGGCGCGACGATCACCAGCGAGACGGCCATGGGCACGCCCGTCCGGAGCGCGTGGGCCTTCGGTGGGAGACGGGAGAGACCGGCCAGTACGAGCGTCACCGCGAGCATGGCTGCCGGTGGCCCCGGGGCGTCGAAGGTGACAGTGACGACGATCAGCGCGAAGACACCGAGCAATTTCACTACCGGGTGGACGGCCTGGAGCCAACCCGGCCGTTCGGCGACGCGTTCGTCCCGGAGGAGTCCGCGCGCACGATCAGTCAGTGTGCCGGCCGACCGACTGACTGGATCAACGGGGCTCACGGTCTGGGTCCAGCGGACGTCCGGCGAGCCAGCCGATAGCGAGCACGAGCGCCGCCCCCACTACTCCGGAGACGAGCGTCCCGACGTAGGGATCGACCCCCGGGATCCCGTAGTCCGGCAGGATCCCCGGCAGCGTCGTCACGGCGTGGGCGGTCGCGCCGGTCGCCTCCGCGGCATGTTCCAGGGGTTCGGTATATCCGACCCGGCCGGCTGCCCAGGCGAACGCCGGTGAGAGGACGACCAGGCCACCGACGACAGCACTCCCACGACGGAAGAGCCGTCGGCGATCGATTGTCGACGTCCGGTCGGCCACCAGATCCGGACGCGTCTCGCGGACGAACTCGTAAGCGAGTAACGTGATCGCTCCCTCGGCGACGCCGAGCAGGCCGTGCCACCCGCCCATGATCGACAGCACAGTCCCCACGTCGTAGGCGAACGCTTGCGACACTCCCAGCATGACAGCACTCGTGAGGGCAGCGAGAGTAATACCTGTCCAGGCCGCCGCCACGACGGCGACGCGCTCGTGATACGGACGGAGTACCCGGAAGATGGCGTAGCCGACGTATACTTCGACGATAGCCATCGAGAGGACGTTCCCGCCGAGCACGACGATCCCGCCATCACCGAACACCAGCGCCTGGACCGCCACGACGGCGGTCATCGCCAGTGCTGCTAGATGCGGGCCGAGGAGAATGGCCGCGAACGCTCCACCGACGAAGTGAACGCTCGTTCCGCCCGGGATGGGGAGGTTCAACATCTGTGCGGCGAAGATCGCGGCCGCGGTCACGCCCAGAAGCGGCGCCCGCGGTCCGTCCAGTTCGCCCGCGGAGCGTCGGGCCGCGAACGCCAGGACCGCGATCGACGTCAGGGCGGCGACCGCGGCGACCCACAGATCGAGGTATCCGTCGAGGATGTGCATCGATGGACGTGGGTAAGCCGTCCCAGGTAATAATACGTTTCGGAGTTTGAGTAATACTGGGAACGGAAGCTGCAAGGCTGATATGGCCACCGGGCCAATCGGGCGTATGGCCGAGGATCTCGATCGCGTGAGTCTGACGTTGCCGCCCGACATGACCGACCAACTCGACGGGATCGTCGAGGACTGGGAGTACGCGAGTCGATCGGAGGCTGTCCGGGATGCCCTGCGGGACTTCTTCACGACCTACGAGTGGGAGCGCGGCGACGAGACCCGTCACTACGGGACGATCGTCATCGCTCACGAGCACGACCACGAGAGCGATGTCGCTGGTCGCCTCCAGACGATCCAACACGAGTACGCCGATGTCGTCACGTCCGTCCAGCACATCCACCTCTCTGAGGACCGCTGTATGGAGACGCTCGTGGTCGGCGGCACTGCCGGCGAGATCGACGAACTCGCCAACCGACTGCGGGCCATCGGCGGCGTCAAGCAGGTAAAAGTCGTCGTGGTTGGCGGGGCCGAGACCGAGCACAGTCACTCCCATGACCAAGAGCACGCCCACGAGCACGATCAGGATCACAGCCACGAGCGCACAGCCACTGGCGAGTAACGACACGACCGCGTCGACACCTGAAACGGACTGGTACCCGCATCGGTCCAGTGACCGCTATTCAAACCTCACACGGGGACGAAAGGCAGTTTCCCTGTTTCTCCTGTTCACCCTCCAGGTGTTTGCCACGAGTGACTGACGATGTTCGAAGCGGGGGAGTCCTGCGTCCGGCGTCTGCCGGACGAGATCGACGTCCGCTCTCTTTGACGTCATCCTCGAACCGTCGATCCACGGCGTTGGATCGCTTCACTGGCAGTTCCTCGGTCCCGTCGACGAGACCGCTTCGGACTGTGATCGGATCCGGTCGTAGCGTGTTCGAGGAAGACTTCCCGTTCATGTCCCTTGGACCACCACTTCGCCGGAAATACTCGTCAATGGGCATCGGAACGACGGGTATTGAGACGTCCAACCAATAGATTTAAAAATATATGGTGGTGATACGTACTGAAATGTCAAACAATGTTGATGACGACGGACGAGGGTACGAACGCCATCAAAAAGAGGTCTCGGAGGCGATCGATGGCGGCGGGTGTGCGGAGACGTGGGAGACACTTTCCGGGCAACGAGCGCGAAGGGACGACGCGGCTGACGATCGCCGTCCGGATATCGAGGGGACGCTGCTCGATATCGACTGTCTACAGTTCACCGGGGACGGCGAGGACTTCGAAGTGGTTCCGTCGTTTCGCAACGCCTGGCGGGCGGCGATCGACGAACTCGACGACGAGAACGTTGCGGCGGTACTCGCGGACGTCTTCGACGTCGACGGGACGGTTCGGATCGACAGCGACGAACGGGCTGTGTACGCCCGTCACGACGGACAGTCACTCGCACAGTGGGTCTCACGTTCCGCGATGGTCGCCGATCTCGCCGCCTGTCGCGTCTTCGAACGTCAGGACGACGACTGGGAGGAGCGGTCGCCCGTCGAGCGGAGCCGGTTGGCCGGGGGCGTCCGGTTGTATCTGGAGTTCTGCCCCGACTGTGGTGGACGGACGTCTTTCGACACGGAAACGGTGACTTCCTGCTGTAACGACTACGAGGTCGCGACCGTTTCCTGTGAGGACTGTGACGAAATCCTGCTCGAAATCCCCATCCCATCGGGTGGCGGGTAACGACGTTCACCGTCGGTAGTGATCGACCGTCCGGAAGCAGACGTACAGCACAGCGTTGAGAACGCCCGTCAGCCAGAAGATAGAGCCGACACTCAGACCGAACGCGCCGGGGCGGCTGGCTGCGATAACGTCGTCGAACAGCCAGCCGACTGCGACGGCGATGATGCCCCAGACGAGCAGAATCGAGGCGATCCGTGCGCCTTCTTCGATATAGTCGGTGATCGGGCCCGCATCGCCCGCTGTCGGGTCGAGTGACATACTCGCCCGTCCATCGTCTGGGAGATAAGTCTTCTTCCCTGCGTCAGAGCCGCCCTGCGAGACTGCGTCCGGCGTCCAGTCCGGTTTCGAGGGCCGCGTGGGTTCGACCGGTCCCTGCCAGCCAGTCGCCGGCAAGTCCGAGGTCGTGTCCGAGGGCGTACTCGAACAGCGCCGGATTGATCCCGTCGCCGGGCAGCGCGTGCGTAAAGTGCTCGTGATCCCACCAATCGGGATCCGCCAGGCGGTCGTCCCCGAGGAGCGCGGCCGCGTGTTCGGCTGCCGAGTCGGCCGCCTGCTCGGGCGTGGCGTCGGGTCGACCTGCGCTCCAGGCCGGACTCAGCTGGACGATCAGGATTTCTTCCCCGTCGGGAACGTGACCTGGTTTAGACGATTCCCGGGAGAGCCAGCCGACGGCGTGTTCCTTGTCGGTGTTGACCAATCCGTAGTAGGGTACGTCGACCTCGAAGGGGTAGTGCAATGCAACCGAGTCGATCGTCCGGTAGGACTGGCGCTGACGGGCGGCCACCAGCGTCTCTCGCACGTCGGCTTCCCAGTCCGCATCGGCGAAGAGATCCCACGTGGGCGGCGTTACGACGAGTGCGTCGTACTCGACCTCCTCTTTGCCAGCACTGACCCGCCAGCCGTCGGGCGTACGAGCGAGGTGTTCGACGTGGGTGTGTTCCCGGATCGTCGCCCCGCTGGCGTCGAGAAACGCCCGGACGATCCTGTCGATCCCGTTCCGACCGGTCAGTTTGGGGCCCTGGTTCGGTCGTCCTTCCTCGATCTCGCCGTCTCCATCGAAGATCCACACGTCGCCCGTCGTCTCGACGAGTTCCTCCCCGGCTACTGAACGAATGCGTTCCTCGACGCGTCCGTCAGGCGGGTCGACGTAGTTGGCCCCGTAATCGTAGACACAGCCGTTCCGGTGGCCCGAGATCATTCGCCCGCCGACCGTGTCGGTCTCGAAGACCGTCACGTCGGCCGACTCCCCGATCGCGTGGGCGGCTCCCGCCCCGGCGATCCCGGCGCCGACGACGCACACCTTCGGTTGCACGGGTACACGTTCGGTAGCCAGCGGCTAAAGGAGTGGGTTGACGCCCGGCAGTCAACGGCAAAAAGTGGCTGACGCCCGCAGCCAGCGGACGGCCGTCTCACTTCTCGGGCGTCGGATCGAGTGCCACGAACTCCAGGCCCTTCTCGGCCAGCAGTTCCCGCGCACGATCCGTCGCCGACGGGGCGACGAGAACGCCTCGGACTTCCCGGTCGGCGTGGAGGTCACGGGTCAATGCTCCCACGTATCGGTCGAGTTGTCCGACCGCGTCCGGCCCGACGCGTCGGCGCTTGAGTTCGACGACGACCGCCCGCCCGTCGGCGTCCTCGCCGTAGATGTCGATTGCACCCGCGGGCGTCGATCGCTCGGTCGCGAGCGGTTCGAACCCCGGTTCGACCAGGGCCGGTTCCGCGAGGACGCGTTCGCGGAGGTCCTCCTCGGTGCCCGACAACGACAGCTCTTCGGGATCGGACACGTCTACCGTCGTCACGTACGTGATCGACTCGAAGGTGACCTCGAGGTGCTCTTCCGGCCCCGTTCGGTGGCTCTCGATGCGGAGTTCGTCGTCCGCGATGTCGACCTCGTGGGTCGAACCCGGCGGTTGCCAGTTGACCGGCTGGTGGCCCTCGTCGGTGTGGACGAGGGTGGTCCCGTCGGGTTTGAGCACGACCAGTCGATCGCCGGGTCCGAGCGTACTGGCGGCGCGACCGTCGTACTCCACCGTACATCGACCGAAGACGGTCACCATGTCGCCCCGATCGACGGCTCGCGCCACGGCGTCGCGGGCGGCTGACGGGGACGGATCGATCATCGGCTCCGGAGTGTCCACGCCGGCAGCCTCGCGTCCGTCTCCCGTGTCGGTCACGTCCCTCGATAACCGGGCCGTTCACAAAAGGGTCGCGAGTCGTCGACACAGTCACTCGAGCGACGGTAGTCCCTTCGAAACGGGCGAAATCGAGGGCGTCGACGACATCTCGAAACGAGACGACGCGGGAGTTGCCCATCCCCCTTGGACGCCAGCCGTCTGCCGGTCGGGTGCGGTCGTCGTCCCAGGCCGTCTCTCCGTAGTGCCACCCCTTCCCCGAGGCGACTGCAACGAACGCGCGATCACTCATCGACGATCCCCCCGCTCGTCGAGACTCCTGTGTCACCCGACACGGCAACGGGGGTGGTCGCGCCCTCGTATTTGAAGGCTCGGGTCGGACGACTGGGCCGGTCGGGGGAACGGCGTTCGGCGTGGCCTATTTGACGTCGGACCCCGTGGTGAGGATAGATGCTGGAGGACGACTTCGGTCGTGAACTCGCCGGCCTGCGGGTTTCCCTGACCGACCGGTGCAATTTCGACTGCGTCTACTGTCACAACGAGGGATTGGGCGATACCCGCGGACCGATGGCCCCCGCGGAAGGAGAACTCTCGACGGACGCGGTCGTCCGCGTTCTCGAGGTCGCCGCCGACCACGGCGTCGAGGCGGTGAAGTTTACCGGCGGCGAGCCGATGCTCCGGGCCGACCTGGCGGAGATCGTCCGTCGAACGCCCGAGGAACTCGAGGTTTCGCTGACGACCAACGGTACGTTCCTGCCCGATCGGGCGGCGGATCTGGCGGATGCCGGTCTCGAACGGGTCAACGTCTCCCAGGATGCGCTGGATCCCGAGGATTTCGCAACGCTGACGCAGTCCGGTGCGTACGATCGCGTCCTCGAGGGCGTCGAGGCGGCCCTGGAGGCCGGTCTCGCGCCGGTGAAACTCAACATGGTCGTCTTCGAACACACCGCGGGGTACGTCCCCGAGATGGTCGAACACGTCGCCGAGAACGACGGCCTGCGCTTACAACTCATCGAGTACATGCCCGAACTCGCCGGCCGCCCGGAGTGGGCGGTCGATATCGACCGCGTCCACGATTGGCTGGCCGAACAGGCTGGCGACGTCACTGCCCGGGAGATGCACGACCGGACGCGCTACTGGATCGAGGGCACGCCCGAGGACGACAAGGGCGGCCTCGTCGAGGTGGTCGATCCCGTCGGCAACACGGACTTCTGTGAGAACTGTCACCGCGTCCGGGTCACCCACGACGGCTACCTCAAGGGCTGTCTCAACCGCAACGACGATCTCCGGTCGCTGGGCGACCGCTCGAAGGAAGCCATCGAGGATGCCCTGCGGGACACCGTTTCCCAGCGCGTTCCTTACTACGGGGAGTACATGATTCAGGACGAGGACGGCGGCTGGGTTCCCAATCCGGAATACGCGGACAGCGAGGGCGATCGCGCGCCCTACGAGTACAAGCGGGACGAGTCATCGGCGAGTGACGAGGCGACACCAGTGCAAGGAGAGGAGGCTGGAAAGGCGGCTCCCGACGGCGGTGAAGTCGAGGACTGATCGGCGTGAGTCACGCGGTTTTGTTCAGCGTCAGTCAGCCCGCCCGCTCTCGGCCAGCGCCGCGGCGGTCTCGACGGGTGCCAGCCGGACCGCACACTGCTTGAGGTTGGGTTCGTCCGAATCGGGATCGGTCGCCGGGATCGTGAGTTCGTTGACTGCCGGGTGGTGGATCGGCAGCCAGACGATCCCCGGCGGGATCGCCTCGTCGGCGTCGACCTCGGCGGTTACGGTCCCGCGCCGGGAGGCAACCCGCACCCGCTCGGTCCCGCCCGGGCCCGCGCAGTGGGTCTCGATGGTCTCGGGGTGGACCCGGGCCACAAGGAGGTCGGGCTCCTCGGGTGCCGACCGCGAGCGGACGCCCGTGTTGTAGCCGTCGGCCTCGCGGGCGGTCGTCAGCGTCAGCGGGTACGCCTCGTCGGGCGGCTCCGGTTGCTCACGACCGGTGCCGCCGGCGAAGCGGGCCCGACCCGACGGAGTCGGGAACTTCCACTCGCCGTCGTCGTGATAGCGATAGCCCGCGTCGCTCGTCTCGTCGGGTGCCGGCCAGCGGATCGCCAGTTCCTCGGCGAGGCGATCGTAGGAGATGCCCGAGCAGTCGGCGGCGGTGCCCGCAGTCAGGTCGGTGAACTCCTCGAAGACAGCCTGGGGGTCGCTAACGGGGAAGAGATTGTCCCGGAGGGCGTTGCCGATCGTCGCGATGACGTCCAGATCGCTCCGGACGCCCGGCGGGAGGTCCGAGGCCGCCCGCACGCGGGAGACCCGCCGTTCCATGTTCATCGTCGTGCCCTCGCTTTCGCCCCAGGTTGCAGCCGGCAGGATCACGTCGGCGTGCTCGACGGTCGCCGTCCGGAAGGCGTCCTGGACGACGAGGAAGGCATCGTCCAGCGCCTTTGAGACGAATTCGGCGTCGGGCGCACCGGCGGCCGGGTTGGTCGCCACGGCGTAGACCGCGTCGACCGGTCCGTCCTCGATGGCTTCGATGATCTCGACCGGGCCGGGCCCGGTCTCCTCGGGTAACCGATCCTGGGGAACGTCCCAAGCGTCGGCGACGACTTGCCGGTGGTGTGGGTCGTCGAACGCGCGGTGACCGGGCCAGGTGCCTTTCGAGGAGCAGACCCGCGTGCCCATGGAGTTGGCCTGGCCGGTCAGCGAGAACGGGCCGGTCCCTGACCCCATGTTTCCCGTGGCCAGACAGAGGTCGATCAGCGCGCCCGCGGTGTCGGTCCCCTGGACTGACTGGTTGACGCCCATTCCCCAGTAGATCAGCGTGTCCGATTCGAGCAGGTCGACCAGCCGATCGACCGCTTCCATGTCGACGCCCGCCCGGTCGGCGGCCGCCTCGGAATCGGGCAGCCCTTCGACCAGTTCTTCGAAGCCAGTGGTCGCTTCTTCGACGAAAGCCCGGTCGACGTTGCCGGTCCCGAGGAGTCGCGCGAGGACAGCGCGCGCGAGGTCGAGGTCGCCGCCGGGGTCGGGTGCGACGTGGCCGTCGGCGGCCTCGGCGGTCTCGCTGTGGACGGGATCGACGACTATCATGTCGCACCCCTCGTCATCGGCGCTGTCGGCGAGCCACCGGAACATGACTGGGTGAGCCACGCGGGGGTTGGCTCCCCAGACGAGGTGTGTTTCGGCGTCGGGGATGTCGTCGTAGGTCGGCGGCGGGGCGTCGCTGCCGAAGGCGTCGTAGTAGGCGGTGACGGCCGAGGCCATACACAGCGTCGTGTTTGCATCGTAATACTGTGTGCCGATGCCGCCGCGGGCGAGTTTTCCCAGCGCGTAGGCGGCCTCGTTGGTCTGCTGGCCGCTGCCCAACACAGCGATGCGGTCCGGGTCGTCGAGTCGATCCCGGAACTCGGCGACGATCCGGCCGATGGCGATGTCCCAGGTAGTGGCCTCGAGCTTGCCGTCCCGGCGGATCACCGGCTGGGTCAGCCAGTCGCCCTCGGGTTCAGCCGTCTCGCTGATCCCGCGCCCGCAGGCCAGTCCCTGGTTGACCGGGTGTGCGGAGTCCCCGCGGACGGTGTCGAGACCGTACCCCTCGTCGACGCCCATCTGGACGTGGCCACAGCCGACGGCACAGCGCATGCAGGTCGAGGAGACCCACTCGCTCACAGCCCGCCCCCCTCGACGAGTGTTTCGGCCATCTCAGTCACCCATCTCGATCGGCGTCCCGTCGGCGTCGGTCGGCGCGGGACTGGGTTCGGAGTCGAAGGGGTACCAGGACTGCTTGGCGTCGTGTAGGCAGGGGTCCTCGTAGCCGGAGACTTCCTCGGGTTCCGCGAGGTCGACGATAGCCTCGTGGCCGGTGGCGTCGACCCACTCCCGGAAGGTCTGGCCACCGACGGCTTCGCCGTCTCCGTTTCGGTGCCCGCCGCGGGCACCGCTCTCTTCCCGGAGTGCTGCATACGCCTCGACGAGGTTTCTGATCATCCCCGGGACCTCGTCGGCTGGGACCCGCTGTTGAACCCACTCGATGAAGCTGGGGTCCTCGCCGATCCCGCCCCCGACGCCGACATCTAAGGCCTCGACCATTTCGTCGTCCTTTCGGGCGCGCATCCCCTGGAGGCCGATGTCGGCGGTCATCGCCTGGCCGCAGTCGGCCGTACAGCCCGAGTAGTGGATCTTGATCCGCTGGACGTCGTCGGGGAGGTCGGTGTTCGCGCCGAGCCAGCGCAGCATGCGAGCCATCCGGGCCTTGGTCTCGGTCAGCGCCAGCGAGCAGAACTCCGTGCCGGTACAGGCCATCGCGCCCCGCTCGAAGGGGTTGGGCTCGGGCCGGTATTCTGAGAGCAGGGGTTCGTTGAGCAGGTTCGCGAGGTTGCCGTCGGGCACGTCCATGAGCAGGGGGTTCTGTCGGCGGGAGAGCCTGATCTCGCCGCTCCCGTAGGCGTCGGCCAGGTCGGCGAGTTCGATCGCGTCTTCGGCGGGCATCCGTCCCACCGGCACGGAGAGGCCGACGTAGTTCGTCCCGTCTTTCTGGTCGTAGACGCCGACGTGGTCGTGAGCGCCCCGTTCGATGGGCTTGCCAGCGTTGTACGTGTACTCGCCGCGGAAGTCCGTCCCGGCGGGTTCGGGATCGAAGGAGAGGCGCTCGACCATTTCCTCCCGTATTTTCTCAGTGCCCCACTCGTCGACAAAGAACCGGCCGCGGTTCTTCGAACGGTTCTCCCGGTTACCCTCCTCGTGGTAGAGTTCGACGAACTCCCGGACGGTCTCGTAGGCTTGCTCGGGCCGGACGAACATGTCCAGCGAGCGAGCCTTGCGGGGCTCGCGGCCGCCGAGGCCGCCGCCCGCGCGGACGTTGAAGCCCTTGAGTTCCTCCCCATCGACGATGGTGTGGGCCGCTTCGAGGCCGACGTCGTTGATCGCATCCTGGGCACACCCCTGCCGACAGCCCGTCACCGAGATGTTGAACTTCCGGGGCATGTTCGCCAGGGCGTTGTCACCCCGAATGCCGTCCTGGATTTCGTCGAGCAGTTCGCGGCTCTTGACGTACTCCTCGGCCTTGCCGGCGACCGGACAGCCCGAGATGTTGCGCATCGTGTCCCCGCCGGCCGACCGCGAGGAGACGCCGACGGCCTCGAGTTTCTCCCAGATCTCGGGGATGTCCTCGAGTTTGAGCCAGTGCAGTTGGATGGACTGACGGGTCGTGAAGTCGATCCAGCCGTTGCCGAACTCGGGGTTCTCGACGGGACCGGTGGCGTACTCACGGGCTACCTCGCCGATGGCCCGCAACTGGCCGGGTTCGAGAACGCCCCCGCAGTTGGTCAACCGCATCATGAAGTAGCTCTCCTGGCCGCCCCGATGGTGGAACACGCCCCAGAACTTGAACCGCGAGAACCACTGCTCGCGTTCCTCCTCGGGGATGGAATCCCAGCCCTTCTTGGCGAACTCCTCGATCTTTGCGCGCACTTCGTCGCCGTACATCTCCGCTTTCCAGTCTTCCTTCTTATGTGTCATTGTATCACATCCTCCGGTTGCAGTCATTCGGTCCGTCGTCCGATACGCCGCGAGTCCAGACAGTGCCCGTCATTAGTCGTCACCACCCGCCGCTGTCGGTGGGTCGCCCCTCTGGAGGAACCCGGCCTGATCGGCCACGCGGGCGATCTTCGGCTGGAACACCCAGGCCGTCAGCGCGACGATGGGCACCATCGACGCGGCGACCACGGTGTAGCCCATGTGGAGGTTCGGCATTGCCGTCGAGGAGTAAACCAGCGGGTAGACGATCCCGCCGACGGTCCCGACGCCGCCGACGACCCCCGCAACCGCCCCCGAACTGTTGGGGAACATCGCCGGGACCTGCGCGAAGATCGATCCCTCAGCAAACGCACAGGCCATCCCGACCATGAAGCCGGTCCCGACCGCGATCAGGACTTCGCCCGAGAGGCCCGCGAGCGTCATCCCGACCATCGTCACGACGACGAACGAGAGCGTGACGAACGTCCACTGCTCGCGGTATCGCCCCGCAAAGAACGGGATGATGTTCTTTTCCTTGCGGGCGAGGACGTCGCTGACGTAGCCGCCGATCGGCCGCAACAGCCCGGCCGCGACCGAGAACGTCGCCGCGAAGTAACTCGCCAGCGCGAGGTTCTGGGTGTTGAAGCCCTCGCGGTAGTAGGTCGCCAGCCAGCCGTTCATCGACAGTTCGAGGCCGAAGGTCATCACGTACGCCAGCGCGAGCACGACTGTCCCGTAGCGCGTGGCGGTGTGAATCCAGTCTTCGAAACTGGCCTGGTCGGCCGTTGCCTGGCGTTTCTCCTCGCTCTTTGCGGCCTCGCCCAGCAGGTAGTAGGCGATCCCGAGGACGATGGCGACGACCCCCGTGTAGAAGAAGGCTGCCCGCCAGCGCGTCTCGAAGATCGGGCCGCTCCAGCCCGCGTAGAACAGTGTCGGCAGGATCAACGCGCCGGCGGCCGCCCCGGCGTTGCCGATCCCGGCGTAGATCCCCTCGGCCATCCCCAGGTTCTCCTCCTCGAACCACTCCGAGACGTGCTGGATCCCGATGACGAAGGTGATCCCCGCTGTCGCGACGATCAGCCGTTCGACGAAGAAGACGGTGTAGCTCTGAGCGAACGCCGAGGCCATCGAGAACACGCCGACGTATCCCAGCACGATCGCGAACACCGTCGGCGCGCCGAACTTGTCCGAGAGCCACCCCGTCAGGATCCGTCCGAACGGGGCCAGCCAGATCGCCGCACTCGCCAGGATCCCTATCTCGGCCGTCGAGAGCCCGAATTCCTCGGCCATCGGGCCCGTGAAGGGGGCAAACGAGAACCAGATCAGGAACGAGAAGTTGAATCCGATCGTGGCGAGGAGCAACGTCCGCCACTTGGTCATCCTGATCAGGCCCATCCCGACACCTTCCCCGACAAACCGGCGTCGTTCGTTTCTCCCCGCTCAGCTATCCTCGCCGCGTCGGTGCCGCCCCTCCCACTCCTCACTTGACGAACGGTCGAATACGGGCTCGATTTATTTACCATTGTCCACCCGAAACCACTCTGGTACGATATCGTCAACTACCATTTGTGTCTGTCGATCAATCGGACACTTATATCCGTTATCGGCAAACACTCTAGGGACATGCCCGATCCCTCCTTTAGTAACCCCCAATATAAGGGGATATAACGGAACACGTTCGGTTTACGGACCGGAATATCGGCCGTCAGGAACACGTTCGTCTCGGTGGAAGAGTCTGGCGCACGATCGTCTCAGTGGAAGAGTCTGGCGCACGATCGTCTCAGTGAGCGTTCATATTTCGTCGCGGCGTCTGCGAGACGAATCACGCCCTTAAAGTCACCGGCGAGCATCCCTCCACGCGTATGAGTGACTGTCCGGAGTGCGGGGCGGAGGTCTCCCTGCATGACAACGTCGAAGTCGGAGAGATCGTCGATTGTGCAACCTGTGGCGCGGAACTGGAGGTCGTCGCCGTCGATCCGGCGACCCTCGAACCCGCCCCCGAACTCGAAGAGGACTGGGGCGAATAACGCCGCGGGATTCCTCCGGAAAAACAGCTGCGTAGCCTCAACTCTCGCGCCAGATCACCGTCACCGTCGCGTCGTCGGTCTCGACGGTGTCGTAGGTCAGGCCGCGATCCTCGAGTTTCGGGTAGAGGTGCTGGGGTTTCCTGTCGTTGTACTGGACGAGTACCTCGTCGTCCGCGAGATCGGCGGTCGCTTCCAGCGTTTCCTTGAGGGGTTTGGGCGGTCCGAGGGTCCGAACGTCGAGTTCTACCTGCGAGCGATCGGCGGGTGCCTCGCTCGCGGCGACGGGATCCCTGGAACTCACGCCGATCCCTCCCGCAGGGCGTCCGGTCCGGGAACCTCGCCGTCTTCCTCGAGAATTTGCTCCAGTTGCCGGAGGTCGTCGTTCAGCGAGGCACTCTCGTTGTGCATCTCGGCGACCCGGACCCGGACGAGGTCGTACTCGTGACGCTCGGGAAGGCCGTTCCAGGCGCGGAACGCCCCAATTGCGAGGGAATTACCCGCCGGACAGAACTCCGTGGTCGGGGTGAACTCTGCCCGGAGCACGCCTTCCTCGTCGGCGTCTTCGGCGTAGCGGAACCCGGCGTTCGGATGGCGCGTATCGAGGTTCAGTTTCGCCAGGTTGTACCCGAAGGTCATATCGTAAACGCCCCGCTCCTCGAAAATCTCCCACGTCGTCGCGTGGAACTCGGTGTGGTCCTCGTCGGTCAGCACGTCGTGACCGTCGAGAAACGCCCCCGGTTCGGGCAGGTGTTCGAGCACGAACGTCCCCTCGTCGTCGAACGTGTCGCCGGTGGATCCGAGCCGTTGCATACCCTATCGTACTGGTCTCGTCCCCCCAGCACTTTTCCCGAATATGTTCGACAGCGATCCCGTCAAGCGTCCTCAGATCGTTCGGTCGAGAGGGGCGGGATCAGGAGTCCGCGGGGAGAGAGCGGGCCGTGACGGGCGACGACCAACCCGAGGTTCACGGCGACGACGGCGAGGCCAAGCCCAACAGCGATTGGTCCAGCGAGTTCGACCGCGGCAGGGACTTCGATCGCACCTGCGACGGCACCCAGCAGTGTCCCCGCGAACAGCAGGAGGAGGTCCACACGGGCGAGACGAGTGTCGTAGAGATCCTCGACCATCGGGACGGACTCGTAGCCGATGCGATCGCTGTAGGTTTCGAGCCAGACGAGGAAGGGGACGATGTGATACAGCGTGCCGACGACCACAAACCCGAAGACGCCGACCAGCAGGATCGGCTCGCTGGCGACCGTCCCCAGCACCGTCAATCGGTTCGCGGGCTCGGCCAGCCAGGCCGGCAGCGTCACCGCCGCCCAGGCGACCATCGCGACCGCGACGACGGCGTACCTGACCAGAACCGTCGAGAGTTCGGTCCGCATGCGGTAGAGCTTTCGAGCGAGGTAGACGCCGACCAGCGCGACCGCACCAGTCACGAGAACGACGCCGACCCGTGCCGTCGTGGCGTGTCCGAGGAGACGACCCGTGGCAAGGGCGAGGACCCCGACGGGGTAGGCGAGAAGTTCGACGCGCTGGATCACGACATCGAGGCGGTCGTCGTCGGCCTGGGTGAACATCTCGCCGAGCTGGTAGAGCGCGCCGAAGACCGTCGTCACGAACGCGCCGAAGACCGCGACGGTGGCGTGAGCACTCGCGACCGCGGGCCGCGTGACCGAGACGCCCGTGAACAGCGGCTGGGTGAAATCCAGCGAGAGCAGGTACCCGAGGACCGTCAGCACGAGGAAGGCGGCCAGCGCGATCACGAAGTGCGCCTCGGTGACGTCCAGCGGCCGCGCCTGCCACAACGTTCGGGCGACGTTGTAGACGAACACCCAGATGCCCGCGACCAGTAGCGTCCCGGCGACGTGCAACAGTGTCAGTTCGGCGGCGACCATCGAGGCGACGAACCCAGCCAGCCCCGCGGCGACCAACCACGCCTCGAGGGCGGCCAATCGCTGGGAGTGTAAGGCAACCCCCGACCAGACGGGGACGAACTGCGTCATCGCACCCATGATCGTTATCCCAACGAACCCGGCCAGAAAGAGATGCGAGACCGCGATCCCCGAGAGACCGATCGGGTTCCCGACGGTTGCGGCCGCGAGTAACTGCCCGGCCAGCGCCAGCGCCACCGCGAGGAGAACGTGTTGGAGTGTTACCGCCAAGGGTGGTCCCCGGTCCGTGTCGACTTCCTGCGTGAGCGTTCGCATGCGTGGGCGTTCGATCGTTCTGCCCCTGCCATCGTCGCCGAACATGTTCGCCCGCCGGGCGGCGTGGGGGCAAGTAGGCAAATATCTGCAGGTACGATAGTCAGGCGTCCTCGTCGGATTCGGGAGCGTCGATGGCGACGGACGGTTCCTCGTTCTCGTTGTCGTCGCGACTTTCCAGCAACAGTCCCGTCAGGCCTGCGGCGATCAGTCCGACACCTGTGGCCCGCACCGCGGTGAGGTACCAGGGTTTCGGATCGAGTTCGTCGGCGTTCTCGAAGCCAGACAGCGAGAGTTTCGTCGAGAGTCCGACGACCTGTTTCGGCAGTGCAGCGGCGAGCAGTCCCTGTAGGGCGATCCAGCCGTAGCCAAGGCGGCGAAGCGTTCGGAGCATCAGGTGAGTTTGGGCCTGAGTTCACCTCAACCTGTGGGTCAGTCCCCGGTCGAGACAGCCGATTCCCGCGTTCGGTCGACAGGCGCGGTTCTTACTGTTAACTTATCTCATGCGGTGGCGATACCCGACGTCTCGAAGTCGAAAACCGGCAATCCACTACATTCCCATAGTTCATTTATATTTGTGAATATTAGGATGACACATGGACCAGTACGTCTCGCGGGCGAATAGCGCCCGGCCCGAGGGAGGTATCCTGAGCAGTCTCATTGACCCGCTGTCGCGGTGGGAACTGACTCCCGGGCGCATCGCCGCGGTGTACCTTCTCTTCGGGTTCGTCGGACTGTACGTCTCGGACGTCGTCTTCGCCCGTACCTTCAGTGAGCCACTCCAAAGCCAGGTCCAGGCAGCGAAAGGCGGTCTGGAAGTGCTGGTCACCGCCGGGTTCATCTTCGCCATCAGCGTCGCGAGTCGTCGACAACACCGACGGACGAACGAGCGACTACAACGACGCAACGAGGAGTTGCACGTCCTCCACCGGGTGTTGCGTCACAATCTCCGGAACGATCTCAACGTCATCGAGGGTCACGCCGAGTACGTCGAAGCCACCCTGGAGAACGACGACCTCGCCGACACTTGCGGGACGATCACCCGCAAGGCCGAAGCGATCGTCTCCTACATCGAACGGGCCGGTCAGATCAGGCGTCTGAGCGAGAGTCAGTCCGTCGAGACTTTCGACCTCGCCCGGATCGTCCCGATGATCGCCGATCGGCACGACGAACTGACCGACGCGGTGGACCTGACGGTTGACGTCCCGGACGTCGTCCCTGTCGCAGCCAATCACATGCTCTCGGCAGCACTAGAAGAACTGCTCACCAACGCCATGGTCCACGCCAACAGCGATACGCCCACGGTCTCGATCAGGGTCTCGACTATCGACGCCCCGCGGGGCATGACTCTCATCGAGATCGCGGACGACGGCCCGGGCATCCCCGAGGACGTCAGACGGATCATCGAGTCCGACGAACGCGATCAACTCGCCCATCTCAGCGGGCTGGGACTGTGGTTCGTCCACTGGACCGTGACCGATGTCGGTGGCTCACTGTCCTTCGACGTCGACGCAGATGGGACCACGGTCCGTATCCTCGTGCCGACCGCCGATGCGGACTGATCCGATCCCGTTTCTGTGACGGACTGGGATCGTGTCGACGATTGTTTGTGCTCTCGCTACCCCGTCTCGTCCCGGTTGTGAGTCTGCTCCCGCACTCCAAGGAAGCAGCAATAATTTCCGCCTATTTCGACGCCGCTTGTCGAAGGTCTGTCGGTGGTCCCAAATCCATAACGAACTATCGATGGCGTTACGGCGAGTGATCGCTGTCGGCTATTGCTTGTAATGGCCCCCAGTAAGAGGGGTACCCACTCATCACAAATTCCCCTATCCCGTCGGACTACCCCATCGGACTATCGTTATCACTCCGTCTGAAATGGATAAATCGAATATTTTCTTGCTTTCAGAGCTATATCCAACATTCTGAGAAGATATATCCACGTTTGTTTTGTCATTGAGTGCGGCAAGAGATGGAACGAGAGCGCGCGTTATGGGGGACGGTGCCTGAATGGCGGATACTCACACATGGATCTAATCGAGTTCCTTCCGCCGAGCGAACTCGGCGATCGTGACGCGGCGATCGTCGACGTACGCGATGCTTCGGCCTACACCGGTCTCGGTCACGTCCCCGGTGCGGTCAACGTTCCTGTCGATCACTTCCGGGACCCGACCGGGATCGCACGGGGAATGTTGCCCGCCCCCGAGGACCTGGCGGCGTGGCTCGGCGACGCCGGTATCGGTCCCGAGGACCCGGTGATCGCCTACGACGACGATCGAGGCGTCTACGCAGCGCGCTTTCTGGCGACGCTCGCCGCGTTCGGCCACGAGGGCGACCTCTACCTGCTGGATGGTGACTACAGCGTCTACGAGCGGGATCACGAGGTCACGACCGACCTCCCCGACGTAACCCCGGTCGAATACGAGTCGGGCGATCTCGATGACGAGCTGGTTGCCGATCGCGAGGACGTCGAGGCAGCCGTCGAGAGCAACGCCGCCGTGATCGACACGCGGACGGAACCGGAGTACGAGCAGGCTCACATCCCGGGGGCCGTCCAGATCGACTGGGGGGTCTTCGTCGACGGAGAGACCGGACGACGGCGTCCCGACGAGGAGATCGAATCGCTACTCGTCGAACACGGCCTCGAACCGGATCGCCCGATCGTCCTCTACTGTAACACGGCACGGCGACTGAGCTACGTCTTCGCCGTGCTGGCCGATCTCGGCTTCGAGAACGTCCGTTTCTACGAGGGGAGCCTGGAGGACTGGATCCGTACCGAGACCGACGACTGGGATCCGACCGAGATCAAGCGTCGCGTCCGCGAACACGCCAGTGAGGGACCCGAGGCAGTCAAAGAAGCTCTCGGGGAGGACGCCGCTGCGAAGCTCAAACTGGTCGGCCTCTACGAGCAAAAGCAGGGCGGGTACTTCATGTTCCGGACAAAGATCCCCGGTGGTATCCTGACCGCCGAGGCGGCCCGTGCGCTGGGAACTGTCGCCGAGGAGTACGCCACCTTGCCCGACGATCGCGACCCCGAGCGGTCACCGTTCGGCGATGGCTATCTCGACGTGACCACCCGCCAGGACGTCCAGTTCCACTGGATCAAGATGGAAGACGTCCCCGAGATCTGGGGCCTGCTGGATCCGGCCGGCGTCTCGACGTTCCAGACCGGTGGCAACTCCGTGCGTAACGTCGTCTCCTGTCCCGCGGCGGGCGTCGCCGCCGACGAGGTGCTGGACGCCCGGCCGGTTGCCGAGGCGATCACTGAGGCGTTCCTGGCCGATCGCCGGTACGCCAACCTGCCCCGGAAACTGAAAGTCAGTGTCAACGGCTGTGCCGGAGCCTGTGCTCAACCCGAGATCAACGACCTCGCCTTTACCCCCGCCCGGAAGGACGACCGCCTTGGCTTCAATCTCGCTGCTGGCGGCGGGCTCTCGGACAGTCCGCGGATTGCCAGCGACCTCGACGTGTTCGTCGAACCCGAGCAGGTCGTCGACGTGGTACGTGCGACGGCCGATCTGTTCATCGAACACGGGAGCTACCTCGACACCGCGGTCAACCGCCTGCGCTTCCTCGTCGAGGAGTGGGGTGCCGAGCAGTTCCGCGCGGAACTCCAGCATTGTGCCCCCTTCGAGTTCGAGTCGGCAGGCGAGGACCTTGTGACACATCACCACCCAGATCACGTCGGCGTCCACGACCAGGCCGACGGGACCAACTACGTCGGCCTCTCGATCCCGGTCGGTCGGATCGACGGGACGGACTTCCGGGCGATCGCCGACCTCGCGGAGGACTACGGAAGCGGCGAGATCCGGCTGACCACCCAGCAGAATCTCCTGCTGACCGACGTAACTGACGCCGATCTCACTGACTTGCGGGCGGAACCAATCCTCGAAGCTTACTCGCCCGATCCCGGGCCGTTCACGCGCGGCGTCGTTACCTGTACCGGCCGGGAGTTCTGTAACTACGCTCTCGTCGAGACGAAAGCCCGCGCGAAGCGCTGGGCGGCCGAGTTGGACGAGCGCGTCGAGATCGAGCAGGACCGCGTTGGACTACGTTTCAGTGGCTGTACGGCCTCCTGTGCCCAGCCACAGATCGACGATATCGGGATCCGTGGGGAGACTCGCCAGACCGATGCCGGGGTCGAGAGTGCCGCCGACATCGCCGTCGGTGGGAAACTCGATACCGACCCGCAGTTCGCCACCTGGGTCGCGCCACGCGTCCCGATCGGGGCGGTGCCGGCCGCGATCGAACGCCTGGCCGAGCTTTTCGAACGCGAGGGTCGCAACGACGAGCGACTCTACGAGTTCTGCCGCCGGGTCTCCGAGGACCGACTGGTAGACGTGCTCGCGCCAGCCGAGGCCGAGACAGCAACTGCAGTGCAACCGGGAGGGTCAGACTGATGGCACAACGACAGCCCCGCACCCCCGCCGTGGGCGACGATCCGCGGGAACCGACGACCGACGTATCGCCGCCGGACGGGAAGGTCCGCTTTCGCCACCTCGACGAGGCGGTCATCGAGGCCGACCGCTGTGTCCAGTGTGGGGCCTGCGTGGCGGCCTGTCCCTCCGATTCCATTGGGATCGCCGACAGCGACCGGCGGCCGACGCTGGTGAAGATGTGTACCGGCTGTTCGCGCTGCTGGGACACCTGTCCGCGGGCGGGTCTGCGTTACGAGCGCCTGCCCACACTCGAGGGCGCCGACCCGGAAGACGTCACCGAGGGGATCGGCCACGTCGAGGACGCCTACGCCGCGAGCGCCGCCGAGGACGTTCCCGACGCCCAGCACGGCGGGGTCGTGACCGCACTGCTGGCAGCACTCCTCGAAGCACCGGGCAGCATCGACGCCGCGGTCGTCGCCGATGAGGCCGCGGACGGTACCGGTCTCGCCACGCCGAAGCTGGCGACCACACCTGCCGAGGTCCGCGCGGGGGCGGGCACGCTGTTCACCCAGCCCCTGCAACTCGCCGAGCTGGGGGATCTGATCGCCGACGCCGACCTGCCGGCCGATCCCGACCTGGCGCTGGTGGGCACACCCTGTGTGATCGAGGGCGTCACCGCGCTCGATCGGAGCCCCTACCGCGAATCACGCTTCGACGAACCGCGCCCCCTCGATCACGTCGACCTGACGGTGGCGCTCACTTGCACGCAGGCCCTGGACGACGAGGGCCTCGAACACGTCCTCGCCCGGGAGTACGACCTCGATCCCGCGGACGTGACGGGTCTGGACCTCGTCGGACAAGGGATCCGGATCGACCTGGCAAACGGCGGCGAGGAGCGCGCGCCGCTTTCGGACTTCGAGGGTGCGATACTCGAGGGCTGTCTGGAGTGTGCCGACGCAACCGGACAGACGGCCGATATCACTGTCGGGACTGTCGGGAGCCGGCAGGGTGAGTCGACGCTGCTGGTCCGGACCGATCGCGGGCGGACGGCCTTCGACCGTGCCGAACCCACGCTCGATGCCCGACCGCTTGCGGATCTGACACCGGTCGAACAGCTCGCCGAGTGGAACGCCGACCGCGCCCGTGAGGCGATGGCTCGCGAGTACGATCCGGAAGGCGACCTGTGGATTCCGTATGCCGAACACCGTGAGGCCTACGACGGGACTGATCGGGCGCCGGTCGCGTTCAATCCTGCACGCGTCCACCAGTACGAGGAGTGGTGCTGAATGACTGACACAGACGGACAATCGACGACGGAGTACGACGAAACGGACGACGAACGGCCCGATGACCACCTCGACAGCGTCGAAGACGGGTGTGGCTGTGCCGAGGTGTGGGAACACCTCTCGGAAGAACGTGAGGAAGACTGAACACCTCTCGGAAGTCACCATCCCACGTTGACCGCCTCATCCCCAGCCCACGTTGACCGCTTCATCCCCAGCCGGGTCGGCGACCGGCCGCGGGGCGTAGCGGCGGCGACTGGCGTCCCGGAAGTTGACGCGTTCCTCGACGAGGCGTGCCTCGGTGAGGATCGAAAGTGCGCGTCTGACTGTCCGCTCGGGAAGCGGGATTTCTCGGCGATCGCCGCCGGTGTCAGCGGTAACTCTAGTTCCAGTACCTTCTAGACGAGTTTGGCGCTGGGCGATAGGTCCAGCAACCGATCGTAGCGCTCGGTAGGCGTCACGAATACGGTAGACTCTCACTCCAGTTCCTCGCCGATCACGGCGTGCAGATCGGCGATCGTCCCGGCGTCGTATGTCAGCGTGTCGTCGCCGATCGACAGCGAGAGCGTCCCCGATCCGTCGGCTTTGCCGATCGAGACGACCGGTGCAACGCCGTCGAAGGCGTCCCGGACGGCGTCCGGTTCGGCCGTCTCGATGACGGCTCGACCAGGCTGCTCGTGGTAGAGTGCGCCCGTGGGGTCGGTGACGTCGATCGAGACGTCCGCTCCCACCTCGTCGTGGACCATCTCGGCGAGGGCGACCGCCAGACCGCCGTGACTCACGTCGTGGACGGCCAGGGTCTCCTCGAAATCGGCGACGTCAGCCAGCGTCTCGATCAGCCCGGCGGGATCGTCGGGGAGTTCGGGGAATCGGTCGGTCCCGCCCTCGCTGGCGAGGAGTTGCGAGCCGCCGAGTCGCGGCTCGCTGTCACCGGCCAGTGCCAGATCGCCGACGAGTACGAGTGTCCCTTCGCCCGACAGCGACAGCGGCGGGGCGTCGTAGCCGTCCTTGGTGCCGACCATCGCCAGTGTCGGCGTCGGGGGGATCGGCCCCGTCGCGGAGTCGTTGTAAAGCGAGACGTTCCCGCCGACGACCGGGACCGAGAGGTCGGCACAGACGTCGGCCAGCCCATCCACGATGCCCTTGAACTCGCCGTAGACGTCGGGCTTCTCCGGATTACCGGCGTTCAGGCAGTCGACAGCGGCGAGCGGGGTAGCGCCCTTGGCCGCGATGTTGGTCGCGTTTTCTAGCCCTGCTGCTCGCGCTCCCTCGTAGGGAGCTGTCTCCGTCCAGGTCGGTTCCGCGCCGGCCGAGATCGCCAGCCCCGTCTCGCGGCTATCACCGCTCGACCGTTCCGCGGACCTCCGGTCCGCGCGCGCCTCCCGGATCGCAAGCAGGGCGGCGTCGTCACCCGGCGGGACCGCGGTCCGGACCTGGACTTCGTGGTCGTACTGGCGGTAGACCCAGCGCTTGCTCGCGGTGTTGGGATGGCCGACGACCGTTTCGAAGGCTACTTCGAGATCGATCTCGGGGCGATCGGGTTCGGGCTGGGTGGGTTCCTCGGCCGTCAGGTCCGCAAGCGGCGCGCCCTCGCCGACGAACTCGGCGGGGACGTCGACGACGACTTCGCCGTCCTTGGTGCAGACGTACCGGCCACCGGGAGTTACCTCGCCGATGACTGCCGACCCGAGGTCGTACCGTTCTGCGATCTCCTGCACGCGTTCGACGTTTTCCTCGCGAACCTCGTAGACGATCCGCTCCTGGGATTCCGACAACAGGAGCTCCGTCGCATTCAGGCCGGGCTCGCGCTGGTGGATCGCGTCGAGGTCGATCTCGGCGCCGAACCCGCCCTTGGCGACGAGTTCGCTGGAGGCCCCGCCCAGGCCGGCCGCACCGAGATCCCGGGCGGACTCGACGAGATCTTCCACGATCAACTGCTCGTTGGCCTCGATGAGTAGCTTCTCGCGGTAAGGGTTGCCGACCTGGACGGCGCCACGGTCTTCGGTCTCGGCGTCTTCCGCGATGTCCTCGCTGGCGAAGGAGGCCCCACCCAGGCCGTCCCGACCGGTCGAACTCCCGACGAGGACGAGTTTGTTCTCTGCCTCCTGGGCCTCGGCAGTGACGAGTCGATCGGCCGACAGCAGGCCGACACAGGCCACGTTCACCAGCGGGTTCTCCTCGTAATCCTCGTGAAAGGTGGTCGAACCCGCCACCGTGGGAACGCCGATGGAGTTGCCGTAATCCGAGATACCCTCGACGACGCCCTCCAGCAGGTACCGGGGATACTCCCGGTCGAAGTCACCGAAGTAAAGCGAGTCCGCCAGCGCGATCGGGAACGCGCCCATCGAGAGGATGTCCCGGACGATGCCGCCGACCCCCGTCGCCGCGCCGTCGTAGGGGTCGACGTAAGAGGGGTGGTTGTGACTCTCGATGCCCATCGCGAGGTAGGTATCTTCGGCCTCGGGGAGGGAGACGACACCGGCGTCGTCGCCCGGCGGGACGACGACGTGTTCGCCGTCGCTCTCGAAGGCGCCCAGAAGCGGGCGCGAAGAGCGATACGAACAGTGCTCGCTCCAGAGGTTCTCGAACAATGCCGCCTCCGGGGGCGTGGGATCGCGGCCGAGTTCCTCGATGACGACCGCGCGGTCCGAGTCCGATAGGGCCATTGGCGAGTCCTCGCCGCCCGGGCTGCTTATCGCTTACTATGCGCGCGTGACTGCTGTCGGCGCCCGGCTACGACACCGGATCGGTGCCGGTCGTGTCCGTCCCATCGTCGTCCTGTAGTTCGAACTGTTCGATGTACTCCCGGAGCTGGGCAGATTCCTGGGAGAGATTCCGGATCCGATTCGCGATTTCGGTGATCGCCGAGGCCTGCTGTTGGGCCGCCGCCGAGACGTTCTCCGCGATCTCGACTGTTTCCTGGCTCGATCCGCCGACCTCCTCGACCATGCTCACGACCTCTTCGGTGGAGGCGGCCTGTTCGTCGGTCGCGTCGTTGATCGATTGCACTCCATCGTTGGCGTCCTCGATCTGCTCGACGATCCGTTCGAACCGCTCGACTGTCGTCCGGACCGAGTCCCGTCCGTCCGTGATGTGGCCGTCCATCTCCCGGACATCCTCGACCGCGACGGCTGTCGTGTCCTGGACGCCCTCGATCAACTCCTCGATCTCCCGGGTCGCCGACTCCGTCTCGGCGGCGAGGCTCTTGATCTCGTCGGCGACGACGGCGAACCCCTCGCCGGCCTCGCCCGCCCGTGCAGCCTCGATGGAGGCGTTCAGCGCCAGCATATTGGTCTGCTCGGCGATTTCGTTGATCAGCGCGACGATCTCGCTGATCTCGACGACTTCCGACTCCAGTGCCTCGACCTCCTCGATGACGGCACTGGATTGGGTTTCGATCGCGTCCATCTCCTCGATCGTCCGCTCGGCGAGTTCGACGCCCTCCTCGCCGGCATCGACCGCCTCCGCCGACTGAGTGGCGACCGCCTCGGACGAGGAAGCGATCTCCTCGATGGTCGCCGAAAGGGACGTCATCTCGTCGACGACCTGCTGGATCGTGTCGTTCTGTTCGGTCGCGCGCTCGGAAATCCGCTGGACCGACGTACTCACGTCCTCGCTTGCCTCCGTGATCTCGGCGGCGCTCGTCTCGATCCCGGCGCTGGATTCGTCGACATCGTTCGCGAACGTTCGGATGCGGCGAAACGTCGATTCGAGGTCCTCGAGCAGGCGATTGAACTCCGCCGCGATCTCCGCCATCGCGTCCGCTTCGGTTTCCGCGTCGATCCGTTCGGTGAGGTCGCCGTTTGCAGCCGTCTCGACCGCGTTCCCGATCTCCTCAGCCTGTGAGGCGAGCGCCGTGGCCAACTGCTCGGCTTCCCGCCGGGACTGTTCGGCCTCCTCGCGGGCCTGCTCGACCTCTTCGACATAGTTCCGGAGATCAGTCCGCATCCTCTCGAGGGCGTCCCCGAGCTTTCCCGGGGTTTCCTCCTCGAAGACTGGGTCATCGAACTGCTGATCTGACAGCGCCTCGGCCTTCCTGGCGATTCCGTCCAGATAGGCCTTCGTCTCGACGAACGCGGCCCGCACCTGTCCCACTTCGTCGATGCGGTCGCCCCGCTCTATCTCGACGGAGAGGTCACCGTTAGCGATCGCGCTCGCCTGTGTTGCGAGTCGATTGAGCGATCGCATCGGGCCGTATCGTATCATCGCCCCGATCACGACGAGGCCGGCAAGGGCTGCCGCGATGAGGAAGACGATGTCGGTCTGGACGGCGTTCCGGACAGCGAGTGCCGCCGATTTGGGTGCCTCCTTCACGACGATCCAGTCCGCATTGGGCACCGCCGCGTACCCCACGACATTCGCGTCAGTCAGGAGCGTTCCGTTGACCGAGTCCTCCGCACCGACTGCGCGCTTTTCCAGCGTCGTATTCGTCTCCCCGCCGTAGGATGTCAGCAGATTCGAGGTGTTTTCGTCGAAAAGGACCATTCCGGTCGTCGCGCCGATGACGACTGTGTTCGTATCCCGGATCGAGCTACTGAACTGTTTTGCGTGGACGTTTGTCCGGATTACGGCGATGACGGCGTGTTCGCCGTCCGGCGTGGACGAAGCGAGCGCGACGGACGACCCGCTACCATCTTTATAAACATATGACTCGATCACGTCGCTGGTGTTCTCGAAGGCGAACCCGACGTTCGGATTCCACCAGATGTTCGTCGCGTTGAGCGAGGCGCCGGCGAGCGATCCGTTCGTGCTCGCGACGATGCGCTCGCTGTCCCGCTCGACGTAGTGCAACGCGACTGTCGCCGAGGACATCCGCTCGAGTTCCGCCCGCAACGTCTCCTGGGTCGCCTCCGGCGCGTCCGCATCGATCCCCCGATGGTTCGAGAGGACACGGACCTGATCTTTCTGTCCCTGTATCCACTGGCCGAGTGCCTTCGCCTCCAGCTGAGCGTTGGTTTCTACTGTCGCACGCTGCTGATCGGTGACTCGCTCCGAAACGCTTGCTTGCGTCGAGAACCCGATCCCTCCAACGAGGAGCATCACGAGCACGGCGACAAGCGCGATCTTTCTCGTATAACTCGTCCGTACAAAATCCGGTAAGAATTGTTCGATCATTATGTTTGATTACCCGACTAATTCAAATCCGTCTGAACCTGCTCGGGATTTCGCACATCCCTATAAAAACATAGGGACGTAATTATCGAACTTGAAAGGACAGTTCCGGAATCGCATATCGCTATTGGGGCCCAGATCCGTGGCGGATAATATAACGACGAGGGCGTCCCTAAGCGGGAATCGACGCACTTGAACCCACGGATCGGTCCTGTGATCCGCCCTCGGCAAAATTCGGCTCCGTTTCCCGAACGGAATCGGGGGGCAGTCACTGCTCGGCATCCGGTAGTCGCGGCTCTTCATGCTCTTCTATTGCAACTGGCGCAGCGACGAGCCCCGGTCGTGTTTCACTCGACGATGATCGCACCTTTCATCCCGTTGATGCGGTGGGGGATACAGACGTAGAGGTAGGCGCCCGGTTCTTCGAAGGTGTGCTCGTAGGTCTCGCTACTGCTGGTGATCGCAGTACCGCTGTCCAGCGGATCACGGTCGTCCTTCGAGACGACGTTGTGAGCGCCGCCGCGGCCGTTCCACTCCCAGACGACGGTCGTCCCCTGACTGACCGCGGCGACGGCGGGATCGAAGGCGTAGTTGGCGCCGTTGCCCTGCGCGCCGACCGTGACGGAGACCTCGTCGGCGTCGGTCCGGTCGACGCCCGTGCCGTCGAAGTTACTCGTATTCGAGAGGTACTCCTCGACCGACGCCGGGATGTCCGTATATTCGGGATATTGACTCTCGGTTTCGGTGCTCGAACCGCTCGAACAGCCGGCCAGAGAGCCTACTGCGAGGCCGGCCCCGAGCGTAGAGAGGAACTGCCGTCTGCGTTCCATAGTGGGGAGTCGGGACTCGTCGCTGAAAACCGCGTCGGGATGGGACGCTCCGGTCGTCGGCAGACGTCGCTGTTCCCCACGCGGAACCGCAAGCGATCAGGGTGAAAAACCCTCGCGGGCGTTGTCGGCGTACAGCGCGTAGAGGACGACCACGAATCCCAGCGCGGTGAAGGCACTGTCGATTCCGACGCTCGCGTCGAAGCTGAACGCGCCGAACTGGTGGAGCGCACCGCCGAGCAGGGAGCCCAGAGCGACCAGCGCCAGTCCGATCATGAGCGTGCACAGAGAGGGCGAGCCGGTCCGCCGGTAGGCCCGAAAGGCGAGATACGCGAGGATACCCGTACAGCCAAGGACGATCATCTCGGCCGCGGTGACGATGACGACACTGCTTTGCATTCTCTGGTTCTGTATGAACGTGTGAATGCAGTGGGGATATAATCGCCAGCGGATTTCCACGTCGTGGGAAACGATCACAAAACCGACGCCGCCGAAAACTGAGGTCCAGGGAGACGTTCAATCGCCGGTGTAAAGCGAGTAGACGATGACTGCGAAGCCACCAGCTGTCAACGTCGACTCCAGTAACAGTGTCTGTTGGATCGGTAATTCCACGATCAGATCGCTGATGCCCGCCAGTAATGCACCTAACGTCACGATGGCAAAGCCGAGCGCGAGGGCACCGAGCGACTGCGAGTGCGTTCGCCGGTAAGCCCGGTAGGCCAGGAACGTGATCAAGCCACCCAGCAGCAGGGTGAGCGTCTTCAGTGCGATGACCGTTATCGAGACGTGTGGACTCATGTTTCCTTGCGCACCTCCGACCACAGGTTCTCCAAGCGTTCGTCGGCTGTCCGGGCCCGACGGGCGATCTGGACCTCACACTCGCGGTCCTCCGAGAGGCCGATGATGACCTCCTCGAAAGCCACCTCGTACGTCGAGGCGTGCTGACCGTCAGGCCTGATCTCGACGCCTTCGGTCAGCAGCGACGCCTCGGTTAGCAGATCGAGTTTCCGGTAGGTCGTCGAGAGCGGGATGTCGCTCGCCTCCGAGATCTCCGACGCCGTCATGGGTTCGTCCAGTTCCTCGACGATCCGCCGACATTCCGGATCGTCCAGCGCGTCCAGTACGTCCTGGAGATCGGGCGCCTCGTCGGCGGCGAACGGATCGCGGACCATTTCATTCCGGCCCTCCCCGTCTCGGGGATCCGGCGATGGCGGTCTCACACGATCGTCGCGAGGGAAGCATATCTCCCTCTGGGCGCTTCTGTGGAATTTGTGTTTCGGTTTCCCCCGTGGCCCCGCCGCCCGTCCGAACACGTTCGCCAGTCGATTGATCGGGCTGTAGCCAAGGATTTTAGGTATGCCTAATTCAGACGGCATCCTGGCGACGACGCGGCGGCGACTGCTCGGCGCGATCGGTGCGGGCGGGGCGGCGTCGGTGGCTGGCTGTCTGGCCGCGCCGGACGCGGGTGAGGTAGCGGAAGAGACGACTACGACGCCCCGGCCCGCCCGCGAGACCGACGCCGAGAGCGTGGCGGCCGATCCGACCGACGTTCCTGACCCGATCGATCGGGACGAACCCACGACTCACGAGATCACGCTCGAAGTCGAGGAGGTCACCGCCGAGATCGAACCCGGGGTGACCTTCGATTACATGACCTTCGGTGGGCAGGTCCCGGGGCCGATGTATCGGGTCCGTCGCGGTGACACCGTCGAGTTCACGATGGAGAACCTGCCCGACAATGCCATGGTTCACAACGTGGACTTCCACGCGATCTACGGCACGGGCGGGGGTTCGGTCGCGACCAACGCCGCGCCGGGCGCGGAGAACAAGATGCGCTTCCGGGCGGAGTATCCGGGCGCGTACATCTATCACTGTGCCGTGCCGAACCTCGATTACCACATCAGTGCTGGCATGTTCGGACTGATCCTCGTCGAACCTGAGGATGGCCTCCCCGAGGTGGATCACGAGTTCTACTTCGGCCAGCATGACGTCTACACCGACCTGCCGACCGGCCAGAAGGGCCACCACGCCTTCGACATGGCGTCGATGGCCGCCGAGAACCCCTCTTACGTCCTGCTCAACGGCGAGAAGTACGCCTACGCCGCCGATCGCTACGGTCCCCTGGAGGTCGAGGTCGGGGACACCGCTCGCGTCTACATGGTCACCGGCGGGCCGAACCTCACCTCGAACTTCCACCCGATCGGCAACGTCTGGAGCGAGGCCTGGCCCAACGGCGCGGTCGCCTCCCGACCCGACGAGTTCGTCCAGACGATGGCGGTCCCGCCGGGCAGTTGTTTCGTCGGCACGATGAAGTTCCCCGTGCCCGAACGCGTGAAACTGGTCGATCACGCACTCTCGCGGGTCGCCCGCAAGGGCCTCATGGCCGAGATCGACGTTCTCGGCGAGGAACAACCCGACACGTTCGACCCCGGCTTCGACGGGACCGACCACGAAGATCCCCATTACGAGTGAATTGCTCGCGACTCCGACTGACTTACCTCGGTCGTGTTCCGCCACCCACATCGTTAAATAATTCTGATGGATACACCAACAACCGGAATATATTGCTGGTTCCTTCACTCCTGTTTCCGGGGTAGAAGGCGCCTATCGGCCGTGTCGACCGACCCGACCCGTTCCCAATCCTTGAGAATTCGCGGGAATCGTTTGTAGGTTTACGGAGAAGTGTGGGGCAATGACGGACGACGCGAACACGTTCGAGAAGGTTGAGCGGCCCCGCGGACGACAGTCCCGCGAGTGGGAAGTCTTCGCCCGCGAGTCGGCTGCGGAGCCGCTCAGACACGTCGGCAGCGTCACAGCTGACGATCGGGAGACAGCACACGAACAGGCCACGACGCTGTTCGAGGACCCTGTCGCACTGTGGCTCACCCCTGCGGAGGCGGTGGCCCGATACACCGATCCGGCACTGAGGCCGGGTGAGACGGCATGATCCCGGTCAGCACGCTCCTCGGGACCGAGAACGACGAGGCAACGACCGCGATCCCTCAGGAATCGACGCGCGGGGCGACCGTCGTCTGGCACGTCACCGGCGGAGACAACCTCGAGTGTGCCTACCGTGATGCGGCCGGTCCGGGGCGTGCCGAAGGCGAATTGACGACGGCCGAAGCAAAGGGATTCATCGACGATCTGGCCGATTACGGCGTCGAAGTCCTGCGGGTTGCCGGTGGGGAACCTCTTTTGCGTGAGGACTTGTCCGAACTGATCGCCTATGCGACCGATTTGGGACTGGAGGCCGTCATCGAAACGAACGGCACGCTGCTGACAGCAGAGAAGAGCGAGGCGCTCGCCGATGCCGGCCTCTCTTATGCCGCCGTCGCTGTCGACGGTCTCCCGGATCGCCACGACGAGATCTGGGGCCGGGAAGGTGCGTTCGACGACGCCCTCGCCGGCATTGAGGCTGCCCAGGCTGCGGACCTGCCGGTCGCGGTCCGATTTACCATCACCGACGCGAACGCGGCCGACATGGAGGAAGTTCTCGACATGCTGGCCCTCGAAGGCATCGAGCGCTTCGAGTTCGCTCACCTGGAATACGACGACAACGATGTCATGGATCTCGACGTCGATCACGACGCCCGTCGCCGGGCCGTCCGGCGGGTCTGTGAGCTAACGCTTGACGCCCACGAGCGCGGTCACGAAATCGAGACAGTGCTTTCGGGTAACTACGCCGACGCCGGCTACGTCTATCAGTACGCTCTGGACGAACTCGGCGAAGAACGGGCCGCGTCAGTCCGGGAGACCTTAGAGGACATCGGCGGGGATCAGGCTGGCGACGCGATCGCCGACGTCGACTATCAGGGCAACGTCCACCTCACGCCCCACTGGCAGCGCTACGCGCTGGGAAACGTCCGGGACCGCCCGTTCAGCGCCATCTGGGAGGACGAATCCAACCCGATCCTGCGGAAACTCCGCGATCGGGAGGATCACGTTCCCGACCGGTGTCCGGACTGCGATTACTACGCTATGTGTCGCGGCGGCTCGCGCCACCGCGCGCTCGCAGCGACGGGCGACCTCTGGGCGCGTGACCCACAGTGTTACCTGACCGACGAGGAGATCGGTCTCGAAGATCCGGCTTCGGCGGACTGAGCGGGAACGCGATCCCGGTCGCGGCGACCCTGTCCGGACCGTCGTGTTGGTCTTCCGGGGGGAATCGCCGGAGACCGGGGGCCTTTTTGTGCTGCCCGGTCAACCGGGAGTCGTGCTCTCCGTCGAGTTACACGCCCACTCGTCGCTGTCCTACGACGGCCGCGATCCCGTCGAGGATTTGCTCGCCCGGGCCAAGACAGCCGGACTCGACGCCCTGGCGGTGACCGACCACGACGAGATCGACGCGAGCCTCCGGGCGGCAGAACTCGCACCGGAGTACGGCCTGCTCGGCATTCCCGGCATGGAAGTGACCAGCGCAGCCGGTCACGTCCTCGCGCTCGGCGTCGAGGAGCGGATCCCCGAGGGGCTGCCCTTCGGCGAAACCCTCGACCGCGTTCACGATCTGGGGGGTATCGCCGTTGTTCCTCATCCATTTCAGGAATCCCGAAGCGGCGTCATGGCGAAGATATCGCGGGTCGAACTGGCGCGGGCGGACGCCATCGAGGTGTACAACTCCCGGCTGCTCACTGGGATGGCCAACCGCCAGGCCAGGACGTTCGCCCGCGAGCACGGTATCCCCCAGACCGCCGGCAGCGACGCCCACATCAGCGAGATGGTCGGGCGGGCCGTCACGCTGGTCGACGCCGACGAGCGGTCCGTGGATTCCATTCTTTCGGCCATCGTCGACGGCCGAACGCAAACCGACGGGCGACGGACACCCTGGCATATCAGCTTCCGACAGGCTGCCGGCGGAGCCAAACGCCGTATCCACAATCGCCTCGCCTCGTTTCTGGAGTGACAATGGTTCGTGGTCCGAGTGACGAATCGACGCCGACGTTGCGAGGAGGTGACCCCGACATCGTCCGACCGGCGATCGAGACAGGTGAGTCGCTTCCGGGGACACGCGGGTTCGCCGGCGAGATCGACGGCCGTCTCGTCCGGGACGTCCTCGGTCGCCAGCCGCTCTTTTTCGAGGGCGACGACCCCGACGAGTGGGCGTTCGACCGAACGAATCTGACCGATCCTACGCCGCTGCCCGCGGGTCACGTCGTCGATCCGGACGAGACCCGACGGGAAGTCTGGTCGCTTCCCGATCCTGTTCGTGGCGGATCGCCGGCGGTCGCGGAACTTGGCGAGGCGATCGACGCATCCCTCGGGAGTGTCGACACTGACGGGTTGGCAGTCGCGTTCTCCGGCGGCGTCGACTCGGCACTTCTGGCCGCCCGGCTGGACGTCCCGCTGTACGTCGCGGGATTTCCCGACAGTCACGACGTGAAAGCGGCACGGGAATCCGCCCGGCTACTCGATCGCGAGGTTCGCGTCGTCGAACTCGACCACGATACGCTCGTCGACGCCGTCCCGGCGGTCGTCCGGGCGACGGGCCGGACGAACGCCATGGACGTCGGGATCGCGTTGCCGCTCTATCTGATCGCCGAACGGGCGGTAGCCGACGGGTTCGAGCGGCTGGCGGTCGGCCAGGGCGCTGACGAGCTATTCGGCGGCTACGCGAAGGTGGCCGGGGCGCCCGAGGATCCCCGCGTCGAGGCCGACACGGTACGCGGTGCCCGCCGAGAGGTACTCTGCTCGTTACCTGCACAACTCGAACGGGATGTCCTCGCGCTACGTGACGCGGGCGTCGAACCCGTCGCGCCGTTGCTCGACGATCGGGTCGTGCGTGTGGCGCTGTCACTTCCCGGGACGCTACTGGTTTCGGATCGTGACGAGCGCAAGTACGCACTCCGACTGGCGGCTCGGGAGTGGCTGCCGGATCGAGTGGCTTTCCGGGAGAAGAAAGCCCTCCAGTACGGCAGTCTGGTCGCCCGCGAACTCGACCGGCTGGCGAGGCAGTCGGGGTTCAAACGGCGGATGGACGATCACGTCACGCAGTACGTCGAGTCGCTCGTCGGATGAACGTGCCGGGGAAAACAGCTTCCGGACGCCCATCTCTCATAAAGCGTGTCGGCAGTTATCGGATTACGGGAATCACTCACAGGGTCAAGTGCGGTCCATGGGTAGTTACGACCGCAATGGCAGACTACGATTTTGCGGGCAAGACCGCAGTGGTGACCGGCGCTGCGTCGGGTATCGGACGTGAGACGGCGATCCAGTTCGCCGAGGCCGGGGCGAACGTCGTCGTCACGGACGTTGATGACGAGCGCGGCGAAGACGTGGCGAGCGAGATCAACGAGGAGACGGACAGCGAGGCCGTTTTCGTCCACGTCGACGTCACCGACATGGACGACGTCGAGGTGATGGTCGAGACCGCAGTCGACGAGTTCGGAGGACTGGATATCGCGTTCAACAACGCTGGGATCGGTGGGCCAGAAGCCTACGCTGGTGACGTCGAGGAGGACGAGTGGCTGGCGACGATCGGCGTGAACCTGAACGGCGTCTGGCGGGCGCTGAAGGCCGAACTCGACGTCATGACCGACCAGGACGACGGTGGAGCGATCGTCAACATGTCTTCGGTCCTCGGGCAGGTCGGCTTCGAGGGATCCTCGGCGTACGTCGCCGCCAAACACGGCGTCCTCGGGCTGACAAAGACCGCGGCCTGGGAGTACGCTGGCGAAGACGTCCGCGTCAACGCGATCTGTCCCGGGTTCATCGAGACGCCGCTGCTCGACGAGGCCGGCATCACCACCAACGAAGACATGCACGATCAGATCGCCGGCATGCACTCCCAGCAGCGTCTGGGCAAGCCCGAGGAGATCGCCGACGCTGTGCTGTGGCTCTGCTCCGAGGGTGCGTCGTTCACCAACGGCGAGGCACTGACGGTCGACAGCGGCTTCACCGGTCGCTGACGGACGGTCGGGTTCAGTGTTCCCCGGGCCGCGACGTCTCGAATCACAGTCGAAACGACGTCGACGTCGCGTCGGGCTCGCGACCCGCACGGAACGGACAGCCTTCGAGAAAACCAGACTGGTCGAACCGTTCTCGGAGCTGACTGACTCGCGACCAGCGACGAAACTCCTTACAGGATATATAAATGGACTGATATTCGCGGGGGAAGCGGCCGTCCTGAGACGGTCCAGTCGGTCGTTGCTGTGGCGTTGGTCTTTATATATCTCGTGTGAGAATAGCAGACAGGGATTCATCAGTCATGAGTGTCCCGACCGACTCGATGGTCGTGCTCCACGTCGACGACGATGTCGAGTTCACGACGGTGGCCGCGGAACTGCTCGAGGACGAGTCGGATCGCCTCACCGTCGAGACGGTCAGTGACGCCGAGACCGGGTTGGCACAGCTCGACGGGGGTGATTTCGACTGCGTCGTCTCCGATTACGAGATGCCAGGTCGGGATGGGATCGCGTTCCTCGAAACCGTGCGCGAGGACTATCCCGATCTTCCGTTCATCCTCTTTACGGGCAAGGGTAGCGAGGAGATCGCGAGCGAGGCCATCTCCGCGGGCGTCACGGATTACCTCCAGAAGGGGGGCGGGGTCGATCAGTACGCGATTCTGGCCAACCGGATCGAGAACGCCGTCGAACGACGGCGTGCACGGGTCCGACAGCGACAGGCCGAGCGTCGCTTCCGAGCTATCTTCGACGATCCGGACAAACTCATCTCCGTGGTCACCCCGGACGGCCGAATTCGACAGATCAACGATACGACGATGACCTACGTCGACGCCGATCGCGAGGACGTGATCGACGAGCCCTTCTGGGAGACGCCGTGGTGGAGCGAGGTCGAACGCTCCGAGGCGAGGGAACTCACCCAGCGCGTGGCGGACGGCGAGTACGTCGAGTTCGAGATCGAACGATCGCCGCCGGGCCGGGACCGGTATGTCCTCTCGGGGACCGTCAGGCCGGTTACCGACGAGTCGGGGTCGGTCGTCGCGTTCGTCGCCTCAGCGCGGGACGTGACGGAAGAGGTGGAACGCAAACGTGAACTTCGGCGCTACGAGCGGATGGTCAACACCATGCAGGAGGCCGCCTGTATCTACGACGCGGACGGCCGTTTCGCGCTCGTCAACGAGTACCTGGCCGACTTTTACGGTACCACCCGCGAGAGACTAGAAGGGAGGGAGAGCAATCTCCTCCCGAAGGTGCGGGCACAGTACACGGACGATCCCTTCGCCGAACTGCTCGCGGGCGAACGCGAGGAGGTCCACGGGGAAGTCGACGGAGAGTTCCCCGGTCACGGCCACGAGGCCCTGGAGTACCGGCTGACGCCGTTCCGGATCGACGGCGAGATAGAGGGTGTCGTCGGCGTCACCCACGAGATCACCGAGTTGAAGGAGCGCGAGCGGACGCTACAGCGACAGAACGAGCGTCTCGATCAGTTTGCCAGCTTCGTCGCCCACGACCTCCGAAACCCCCTGAACGTCGCGACGGGACGGTTGACCCTGGCGGCCGAGGAATGTGACAGCGACCACCTCGCGAACGTCTCGGACGCGCTCGATCGTATGGAGGCACTGATCGAGGACCTCCTCACGTTCGCTCGGGAAGGCCAGCCGGTCGAGGCGGTAGAACCCGTCGCGCTCCGCCCTGTTTTCGAAGAACGCTGGCGAGTTCTCCCGACGGAAGAAGCGAACCTGCGGGTCGAGACGGACGTCACGATCCGGGCGGCCCCCGACCGACTCGCCCAATTACTCGAAAATCTGATCGACAACGCCGTCACACACGGCGGCTCGACCGTGACGATCACCGTCGGCGACGTCGACGAGGGAAGCGGCTTTTTCGTGGCCGACGACGGTCCCGGAATCGCGCCGGAGGACAGGGAGACTGTCTTCGAGGCCGGCTACTCGACGACCGACGAGGGGACAGGGTTCGGTCTCAGTATCGTCGCGGAGATCGCCGACGCCCACGGATGGGACGTGACCGTGACCGACAGCGAGTCCGGCGGCGCGCGATTCGAGTTCACTGACGTCAACGTGACCTGAGCCCCGCCATCCCAGTGAGACGGCACGTCGACGACGGTCAGGCGTCCGAAGAACGACCGTGACATCCGCGGACCGTCGACAATCGCCACTCCCGCGAGCGACGCCTATTTTCGGACCGATCACCAAAGATCGAGTGATGGCCGGCCTGGATCCTTTCCGCGATCGGCTCCACGTACCGTCACTTCACCCGGACCGGACCGTGTTGGCGCTCGTCATCTTCGTCGTACTGTTCGCGCAAGTTCTCCTCTATCCGGGCGTTGCTGACCTTGTCGAGCGACTCGGCGCAACGCGTGGGCTCGACGCAAGCACCTGGTTCTTGGCCGTCGAGTTCCTCGCGTTCGTCGTCTTTGCCGGGCTGTGGGGCGCTTTGAGTGACCGCGTCGGTCGTCGCGCCCCGTTCGTCGTCTTCGGGGCGATCGGTAGCGCGATCGGCTACGCAGCGATCGCCGTCCTGGGTGGCAACAGCCTGCTTTCTTTCGAGGGTGTCCTCGTTCTCCGGTTCCTCCAGGGAACACTGACAGTGGCTGCCTTTTCGCTGGCGATGACGATGTTGACGGATCTGGACGGGGGACACGGCCGGAACATGGGGGCGGCCGGGATCGCTATCGGCCTGGGGACGGCGCTTGGCGCGCCCGTCGGCGGTGGGCTGTCCGCCATCGGAACCGTCCTCCCACTGTGGGTGGCCAGTGGCGGCCTGTTGCTCGCAGGACTCCTCGCGCTGGGGCTCGAAGACCGGGGACCATCGGGTCACGAGTTGAGCTTGCGGTCGGTTGTCGAGCGAGTACGTGCCAGCCCGGCACTCGGGTATCCCTTCGCCTTCGGATTCGTCGACCGACTCACGGCGGGCTTTTTCGCGTTGATCGGGACGGCGTACTTCCGGGACACGTTCGGGCTAGACGCCCCTGCAGCGGGGATCATGCTTGGTCTCTTTTTCGCCCCCTTCGCCCTGCTGCAGTACCCCCTGGGTGTGTTTTCGGACACTGTGGGTCGGAAACGTCCGATCGTACTCGGGTCGTTCTCATATGGGATCGCCATCCTGGCGGTGTATTTTGCACCGACACCGCTGATGGCCGGCGGATTGATGGTTGTCCTCGGGATCTTCGGTGCACTCATCTCCCCGGCGACGATGGCGTTGGTGGGCGACTTGGCGGGGCCAACCGATCGCGGCGTCGCCATGGGCGGGTTCAACCTCTTTGGTAACCTGGGTTTTCTCGCCGGCATGGTCGTCGGGAGTGTCCTCACCACCGCGATCGGGTACGCCCCCGCGTTCCTGACTGTCGGTGTACTGGAAGCCGGGATCGTCGTCGTGGCTCTCCCGCGATTCCTGAAACTCGAACTGCCCGAGACGCAGGTCTTCGGCGGGTGACGGAAACGACCGATCTCGCTGTCTACGACGCGAACGGCGTTTCGGCGGCGTTCGTATATTGCGTCACGAATATACGGCTTGGTTGTGAGTTTCACTCATATGCGATCCGCGCGGTTCGTCACGCTCTGTTTCGTCTATAGCGGGCTGGTTCTCCTGGCCCAGTACGTGGTCGTCTCCCAGTTCCGACTGGACGTGACCGCGCTGGGCCAGTTGGGCGTCGCACTATCGATCCTGGCCGGCGGACTCGTTGGGGTACGATATCCGGAAGAAGGGACGCAAAACCCGGCGGAGTGGGGGCTTTTCACGTACGGAATGGCCGCGCTGTCCGTCGCGCTAACCGTGATATTTCTGGCACAGCTCGTTTCGTTGTGAGTGTCGTTTCGCAGTGTGGCAACCGTCTTTACTACTGGGAATGTGGCCCTGTGAACGGAGAGCGCCTTCCGAGCCTTCGTTCGACTCGTATTCGCGCGGCAATGTCGCGCGAATGGTTCGAGGGAGCAAGCTCCCTCGCTATTCACGAAGATAGCGGGACTGAGCGGCGACATTGTCGCCGCGAAGGTTGAGAGACGCAGAGCGTCCCTCAGGACTGAGCGAATCCGAAGGATTCGCGAGGGTCGCCGAGGGAACGAGACGAACGAAGTGGGTCGAGTGGACTCACCGGAAGACTCACTCCGTTCGTCTTCCGAGCCCTCGCTCGACTTGCTCGCGAGGACGGCGGGATTTGAACCACGTGAAGACGGTCGTCTCGCTACGCTCGACGCTGCGTCTTCTCTACTTCAAATCCCGCCTCGGACATTCAGAAGCGCGTCGCTCGCGATTTGCGAGCGACAGAACAATGGACTCGGCGGGGTGCGAATGCCCTTGTATTCGCTGCGGTCCGCATGTCGTTCGTGGGCGGGAATGAGTTGATCATGTTTCAGTTGTCAAGGAATTCGCGTCTCATTTCCATGCGCTCGCGCTCGGAACGCTGGTCGTAGTGCTGATCCAGAACGTCCGACGAGACGTTCATCCGATCGGTGACGACTTCCTCGGGGACGCCGTCACGAAGATGCTGAGTGATCGCCCCACGGCGCACACCGTGAGGGGATTGCGAACTGGGGCAACGGCTCGCCCTTGCGTTATCACGCATCCAGTCACAACTCTCTGGACTCTTGTCGTGGGGACAATCAGCGATCATGCAAGGGCGTGTCCAACGATACACAGTCAGTCGAATCGGGGCCTCAGTCAGCCGACCCTGTCGGCTCGCGATCAGCGGCTCCCGTCCAGACGACTCGACGACGTCGTACCGATGATGGTGGATATAGTCGTCAATCACCTGAGCGTAGTGCTCGCCGACAGCGATCTTCCGTTCCGCAGCTGTTCCATTCTTCAGCGGCGTACCAGTTTCCGGACGATGCCGGAGCTGAAGGTATTGCTCCTCGGCATCGAAGTCCTTGAGATCGAACGCTCGAAGGCTGCCCAGCCGAATCCCAGTATGCCAGAGGATCGCGATGATGACGTGATCCCGGCTGGCGTACTGGAATCGGTTGAGATACTCCAAGAGATTCTTCGCTTGGTCAGTCGACAGCTTCTCGTCGCTGGACTCGTCTTCCGGATCGATCTCGGGGATCAACACGCGTTCGCGAAGCCCCTGCTCGACGGCATCGACGCTGGCGCAAAACTCCAAGAACTTCCGTAGCGTCTGGAGAATGCCGACCAGTGTAACCGCGCTGACCTCCTCGTATCGGTCACTCTCTCCGTTCGCTCGCCAGACGCGGAACCGATGGAGATCGCGACCAGTGAGGTCGTTCAAGTTCCCGATATCCTCAGACTCACACCACTCGACGAAGCTCCGAAGCCGGTACATCTGGTTCTGGAGCGACTTCTCGGAGAGTTCGGGCTCACGAGCATCCAGATACAGTTCAACGGCCTCCTGGGGACCCATCGGTTGGAGGTCACTCACGCCCGATCGCCTCCGTCTCGCTGGAACGTTTGAGTTCGAAGTCGATACTCGGGTCGTCGTGCCGATCGCGGTCGTGATCGGACGAAATTGCAGTCATGACTGGTCGTTGAGCAGCAGTTGACTGGATCCGACGAGACACCCGCACGGCTGGGCCTCGTGAGTCGACGGGCCGCGCGTCGTGATCGCGACGAGCGGCGTCCCGCAGCGCGGGCACTCGGTCGGCTGGTTGACTGGCGACGCGTCCTGACGGCAGCGTTTTTGAGGTCGGGGTTCGTTGGCTTGCATAGGTCGTTGGTGACCGACGCGGCACCGTGCTGGATCCACGGTGTCGCACCCTGCTTTTCAGCCGGGTAGGGACACCCTTCGAGTGCCGCGTCGGTCTCGCCTAGCCGATGCTTACTCCAACCACAAATAGTTACCGCTGGTAACAGCCATACCATGCAACTTTTAGTAATTACCATCTCTTGTAAGAAGTATGAAGGACGGAGGCTGTGACTGTGACCGATAAGACCACAGACGTGAAGCTTCAGCGCCCTACTGATTTCCTCATCCTCGAATGCCTCCAAGACGGCCGAAACGTGGCCGTAAACATTGGGAAGGAAATCGACAAAAGCCGATCGCATGTGAACGTGAGACTGCCTCAGCTTGAGGACTACGACTTGGTTCGCAAAGTCGGGCCGGCCGAGAACTCGGGCCTCTATGAGATCACTGATCTCGGCCGACTTGCTGTTGAGTACCGGGATAAATACGATTCTGTCGACGATTTCGGCGAGTTTCTGGAAGACGAACTCTCGTCCTGAGATATTTTGGCGAGTGTTCGTGACGATCACGCCGATTCGACCCCCTGGATACCCATCTCAGCGAGCGATTGGGAGAGCCAATCGGGGATCTCCGGCTCGCCAGCAAGGTCATCTCTCTCGGTAGTCGATGAGAGGAGCGTCGCGACGCTCTCCTCGTCGATCCCGAACTGCCATTTCTCCTCGCGCTCGACCTCGATCCGGGCTTGATACTCGGGATCCGAGTGCCAGATCCGGAGTTTCGTCTTCTCGCCAGCGACTTTCTCGGTCTCGATACGGTCAGGTCGCTTCGTCGAGCGCTGCATACGCGGAGGGAGACAGCGTCTTGTAAAGGCGCTAATGCACCCCCGCGAACGGAAGTCAAAGACGGCCGATTTTGCGGTCAGAATCGACAGCGAGATCCGTCTGAAACTCTCGAAATCACCGAATGAACGGAAGACGAACGGAAGTGAACGGAAGTACTGCCGTCTGGCGGTTTTCTCGCGAACGGAAAGCGAACGGAAACGCGAATATCTGGGTTCGCGACGCGACGACGCAGGCGGACAAACCTTATGCGTCAACCAACTATTGGTTTAGCTATGAGTTCGGACGTCGATCGACGGGGTGGCAATCACAACACCCCCGTCGAGATCACGCTTCGCCGGGGTGAAGACGCGGACGTCTGGATCGCCGAAGAGGTCTCGACCGGCGTCACGTCGCAGGGCTCGACCCGAGAAGCAGCACTCGAAAACCTCGACGAAGCCTTGGCCGGGATCGACGGCGAGGGAACCCCTCCGAGCCAGGATGATCTCGAAGAGCTGGGCATCGACCCGGCGTCGAACGTCTCGACCGAACCGTCTGAGTTGTTTTCGCCGTTGGCTTACTGACCAATAGTATTATACCGTTGGCCCATAGACCAATAGATGAGGATGGTCTCGTGGACCGGCGATGATCTCGATGGTGTGAGCAAGGTGGAGAAGTATCCCGATGGAACGCTCGTCCGTGTGTTCTGCATGCGGACCGATCGGGACACGTACTCGTCCGGGTGGGCCTATAAGCTCCACTACGGTGCGACGGAGCCGGACCCACCCCGGACGCTCGCCGACGGCACGATCCGTCGGTACGACAACTCACACGAGGATACGAAAGGACACGAACTGCACGTCGCACCGGACCCTGATCCAGAGATCATCGAATTCCCCGGGATGGTCGAACTCTGGGAACGGTTCTGGAGCGAGATCCCGAAATCCGAGTTCGAGGTCGATTGAGACCACGATACGGTGATACCCATGAACGATACTACGCCGCCGTTGCACCCGATGGAACGCGAACAGCTTCGGGCGGAATCAACGCTCGTCGTGACTGTGAAATCGTCGAGTGAGTTCCATGATGACGTCACGGAGGATCTTGAGGCACTCGCCCAGGATGATGCGGTCGATTCCGCGCCGACTCTCTCGTTCACCAGCTACGACGATCTCCTGGAGACCCTGACCCCGCGCGTCCTGGATCTCATCGAAGCGATCCGTCGGGAAGAGCCAACCAGTATCAACGAAGCAGCTCGTGTCGTCGATCGAGACGTGAAGAACGTCCACGAGGAACTCACTCGACTCGCCCAGCTGGGTATCATCTTCTTCGAGGAAGACGGCCAGAGCAAGCGTCCAGTCGTCTGGTTCGATGAGCTTACTATCAACCTCCCGTTCGATCCAGAGGCTGGCGATACGGCGACCGCTGCGCCGTGATCACGCCGTCGTGGATGTCGCACAGTAGACCGTCCCGCGGCCGAATCCCTCGGATTCGATCAACCCGTAGCGTTGGAGGCTGGCGAGGTACTTCCGACGGGTACTCTTCGCTTTCGGGTGCTGGGCTTCCCGTTCGTACTCCTCGTGTAGCTCGCCACTCTTTATCTCGCCAGCGCTTTCGATGATCTCGAAGAGGATCCGCTGGTGGGTCCCAAGCGAGCGGACGCGACGCTCGCGCATGTCCATCTCGGCCTCGTCCACGATCGCGTCGACGACCGCGGGCGTGAGCGAGCGCATGTCCTGCTCTTCGACGTGCCGAGCTGCGCGTCGGAGCAACGCGATCCCGTGCCGAGCGTCGCCCGCGGCGAGATCGGCAATCCGTTCGATCGCCGAGTCGTCGACGCGAGATGAGATCAGCCCGTGTTCGACGCGACTCTCCAGGATGTCGACTAACTCGGTGAAACTGTACGACTCCAAGTGGACGGACTCTGCACTTTGGAAGCGCGATTCAGCGCGCGGGTCCAGCTCGGCCAGCCAGTCGGATTCGTCGATCGTGATCGTGATGATCGAGAGGTTCGGGATTTCGTATAGAGAGAGGAGCGTCTGGGAATCGTCGAGGACGTCCACCTCGTCCAAGACGGCGATGATTTGGTCATCGCTCTCGCGGATGCGATCGAGAGCAACACCGCTGTAAAACCCCTCGCGACGGAGATCAGCACCGAGTCCAAGCTCACGAGCGAGTTCGTACAGGACGGCCGCGCCACTGGTGTCGCCCATGCAGTTGACGTAGCCCCAGCGCACGCCGAGCGTCTCGGCCTCGAGAAGTCTGAGGACGAACTTCGCGATCGTCGTCTTGCCCGAGCCAGAAGGACCGTAGATACAGATGTCCTCGGCTCGCTCTCCGTAGGTGACCGGGTCAAGAATCGACGAGAGATGATCGATCTGACCGTCGCGATGGTGCAGGTCCTGAGGGACGAACTCCGGTCGTAAAGCACGAGCGTCTGTGATCACGATTTCTCGTCCATCGCCGGGATATAAAACCGTGAGTGAATACCAGCATGAAAGTGAAATTGGTCCCAGCGCGTAGCTAACACAGGCGGTACGGAACATATTGAATACCAAATAGTTCTAAACTGCCGTAATGGGCGGTGAATCCGAGGAATTCTACAAACTCAGTAAAACCTAGAACTTTATGTTGAATCCGGGTGAGATGGCCGGGTATGACGGAATACCATGTCGTTCCAAGTGGCAATCAGTGGCGACTCCAGAAGAAAGGGGGCTCAGTCATCTCGAATCACCGGAAGAAGAGTCCGGCCGTGTCTGCGGGGCAACGTGAGGCGGGCAGTGGTGACACGCTTGTCATCCACAAAGCTGACGGGACTGTTCAAGACCGTCGGAATTATTGATCGATGCCGAACGTCGAAGTCGATCTGACCGGCCTCCAGGAGGACATCCTGACGCTGGCGGTAGAAGACCCGGATTTAACGAACGAGGAGATCGCCGACCGCTTGGACTGTAGTCCACAGTACGTCAGCGATGTCCGCAACCAGTTCGAGCACAAAGTCGATGCCGACTCGCTGAATGGGGATCTCTCGTCAAGCGGTCAGAGTACAAGTAGCGGGAATTCAACGGAATTCACGCCTGCAAGTGCAGTCAATAGCCTCCCCTCCGCGACGAAAGTCGCTACGGGCTGGCCGTCCACAATCGGCTCTACAGGACCAATCGGCGCGTTGATCCTCATGCCGTTTCGATTTATGATTTGGCTTCTGATAGTCGGACTGAAGTTCTTGGTGTGGCTGATCGTACTGCCGTTCTATGTTCTCAAGAAGTTGCTGGGAAAGTGAATCACTGAGTCCAAAGTGCCTGCCATTTCCCGCCGTCAGCTTCTGACCACCACCATCCGATTGAACATGATTTCGGATCAACGTATTCCGGTACTGCCACCCATGACCAGGTTTTTGCTTTTTCCCCTTTGTCAAGTTCGTCAGCTATGGTCTGCTGTCGTTTCAATCCGGAACTATAGTAATCGACATTTGACACAGTGCCTTTTTTCTCATATTGAGCGTCTTCGTCACTAGGGAGTTTATTCTGCCATTTCTGACCATCATAAACCACACCGAAATAATTATTTGGAGGTTCAAAGTACCCAGAAACTAATCTTTTCACCACGTACTCTACAAGTATGAACTTCCCTTCTGCTTCATACCAGATGTCAATATCTTCCCGGGTCGTATTGAGTGGGATTTTTTTACGTTCATTCACTGATGTCACCCTTACCCCAACAGTACGTATTTGAGCCCATTCACCGAAATTAAGGACTGATCTTGCATTTGTCGCCGAGTTCGTAGGTTGAACTGTTGGTTCACCAGATCCAATTTGTTCGGTGTCTGATTCTGAGATATGGTTGGTTGTTTGAACTGGTGATCCTTTCGAAGAAGTTTGACTAGTTCTACTATTTGTGTTCTTATTTGTTTCGAGACATCCTGGGACAGAAATACCTACAAGAGACGTTGAGAGAAACGTTCGTCGGTTCATTCGAAAATCTCAAAGGTGATTCGTCCATCCTCCATCTCGGCGATCTTCAATTCGGAGTCTTCGTCGACGTCGTGATCTCGTGCCCACGCCTTCGGGAGAGTAATCGAGTAGCTGTCTCCTGAAGAGGACACGGATCGAGCAAGGGCGTTTTTATGTGGCATAGTGCATCCATCTGTAGCCTTGATATTAAGAATTGCCTGTGAACACCTATCCATATTGGTAGGAAATAGGTATACAATACCTATTCAATAACTATACAATAGGTATACAATAGCTATTTTTCTCGGATTTATTACCATCTGTCCGGCATGGCCTCGCGTCCGCGCATAATGCGCGGGGCAACAATGGGTCAATCGAGAACTGGCCTTCCAGGGCCGGACTACCCTGAAAACGGGCACGATATCGGTCGTATCGATGCTGACGAGATGTCCGCGAGCGAGTTGCGTGGCGTCTCCCGTGAGCCGCGATCAGAGGCGGGCCGCGCGACACTGATCACGATCGCGACGCTCGGCGACGGGATTCGGGAGTTGGTTCACTCGTGACTGGTCGATCTCGGGAGTCTCGGCAGTATCAAACACGGCATTCTCCAGCCGGCAAACGGGGATTTTCAGACAGTTCACCGATGTATTCCACAACTCACGAATCGCGTACTGAATCCACAACCACGCACAAGGGAGGCGATCGATGAGACGATCGTTCGTTGTTCTGGCGGCTGCTGTCGTCGTTCTCTCGTCGATGGCTGGCGCGGCAACAGCGGTCTTCGCTGCTGACTCCGGTGCGGCGAATCCGACGATCAACGAGGGGTCGTACACGATCCAGAAGTACAATCTCTCTTGGGACGATCCGCTGACGTACGAGGGGAACCAGGGGGATCTCTTGGCTCCGAACGCGGACGTCAACGAGTCGGTCGACAATCCGTATGGTGTAACGGCGACTGATCTCGCTGTCGATGACTTCAACAAGTTCCCGCGCAAGAGCGACGAAACGGAAAACTCGGCCTCGGCGCTCGATGGAAGCGAGTGGACGGTCAGCCAGCAACCGTCCGGAGTAACAGCATCCATCTCTGACTCGTCGACAGCATCGAACGTCGACGCAGTCGAGGTCTCGGCGACGGGCATGACCAGCGGGGACACGGCTATCTTCCGCTACTCGAATGTCTCGATCACGAGCGACGCTGAGAAACGGTACCTATCGATCGCGTCGGACGTGACGACAGCCGCCAGCGGGGCGAGTGCGGAGATACGCGTCGAAGACGCTGACGGCGATTACGTCGCTGTCGATCTACTGGATACGAGCAAGCAGGAGACGGACGATGGCGTTCTCGCGAACGCGACCGGAGAGGGGAACGTCCTCCAGGTCCAACTGGGTCAGCGGACTGTCGAGGGTAGCGGTGACGGGACGCTGAGCGAGATCCAGGCGCTGGAGGTCCGGATTAGTGACGGTGACGTCGTGACGCAGATGCCGTTGATCAACGCCGAAGCGATGTCACCGTACACGTTCGGTGAGAAACGGGTCGACTCAGACGATGATGACGAACTCGAAACCGAAGTCATCGAAGAGCCAACGGGACCGTACGACGTCCACTCGCTGTCGACGTTCGGGGATGCGTTCTCAAGCGCGATCGTGCATGGATTATCGATCCCGGTGCAGCACGAAGCGGCTGACCTCCCGGCAGAAGACATCGAGATCAACGCGACGGAGACGGACAAGTATCCCGGCTACGATGTCTCCGTGGATTACTGGTATCGGCTCGAAGTGCCGACGGCGTACGACCTCTCGCACGCTGATCTCGAGCTAACCCAGACCCAGCAGCACCCGAGCGACCGCTACGTGGCTGTCGAGTACATCGAGGGCGCGGGTGATACTGAGTTCGACAATCTAGGATCGATGGTCGGCCGGACTGCCCAGTTCGACAGTGAGGGACAGCGGGTCGTCCTCGACGATACGATCCAGCCCGGCCAGACGATCGTCGTTCACGAAGAGCATCGCTACACGCAGGACAAGTGGGACGAGATCAAAACGAACATGCAGGAGGCCGGTGGCGGTGGCGCGGTGATGCCCCAGCAGGACGGCGGCATCTCCGCGACGTTCGGGGCAATCATCGGTGGTATCGTCGGCGCGATCGGTATCGTGGTCACTCGTCTCCGTAATCTGGTGGGGTGACTCCTCATGTCCAGTAGTGGTGGCGACTGGAGCGACCAGAACACGAACGTGCCACAGACAAGCGCGTTCATCTCTAAAGCCCGGACTTACGGGTCGATCACGTCGTTCCTGGGTGCGATGGTCGGAAGCATCTATATCGCCCTCACGTACCTGCTCAATAATCCGATCCGTGCGCTCGGTGTCGGATTCGGGTACATCGTCTCGCAGGTCACATCGGCGATCGGGGATTTGCTGGCTGCCCTGCCCGCGGGCATTGCTGAGGTCGTTGATAGTGGCTTCCAGGCGTCAGCCGATGCAGTCGGCAATGAAGGGATCGCAGGCGCGATCATCGCGATCGCTCTGGTCTGGATCGCTTGGTACTTGTTCCAGCTGGGCCAGAACGTCACTGACTCTGACGCACCGTTCGTCGGTGACATCATCCCGTTCTGGGGTGGTGGGGAGGACGAGTAGCCATGCTGACGACCCCCAGCCAACGGCGCGCGTGCGGTACGGGGGTGCGTCAGCCATGGTAGACAGTGATGACCTCGTCAAAGACTGGGACGGCCTTGATAGCCTCGAAGAAAAGGACAACCCTCGCCCAGCCTTCGGGGATATGTTCAAGATCACGACGTTCGGCGGGATCGCCGCGGTCGTCACGGGGGTCCTCGGGTTCCTCCGCCGACAGGCAATAGCGTTCGCCGATCTCGTTGCCGCGCCATTGGACTGGATCGGTCTGTTCGTGTCGTTCTTCTCCGATGGAGATGGCTACGACATGGGCTCGATCTACGGGATCGCAGTCCACAACACGACCGCCTGGATGGCTGATCAGCCCGGATACGTCGCACTTGGGATGATGGCAGTCGTCTTCGTCGGCGGCTGGGCCGTCTGGTACGCGATCGGGGAGGTGCTCTGACGTGGCGAACACGTCTCCAGGAGATGGTGACCCAGGTTCGGATACTGGTGTGCCGTCTCCTCCAGATCCAAGTGGTGGCGGAGGCGGGACTAGCTGGTTCAGCATTTTCAACAAACCCGACTGGCTCTCGACGGCAGAGGCGTTCTTCAGGAACCCATCCGGCGCAGTCGCTGGGTTGTTCCTGAGCACGGCGGCAGGCTGGTTCCTCTCGGCGAACCGGATGCTGTTCGCGGCGATCATGATCATGGCGGGCTTCGAGTACACGCCTGACAGCGACGTACCACTGTTCGGCGGCCAGACGTGGGATTTGTTCTCGCTCGTGGATATCCCGGGGTATCTTGCGGGAGTGATCGTCGGCCCGCTCGCCTCGGTACCGGGCTCGAACGCCCCACAGGTCCCGGAGATGTCGCTGCTCAATGCGATCATGATCCCGATCTTGAGCCTCGTCGAGGGCTACCTGGCACTCACCCAGCAGGCGGCTGAGGCAGCCGGCCCACTCGGTCCGATCGTGGTTGTCCTCTTGTGGGCGGCCGCGATCTTCGCAGTGGGATACGGCCTGGTCATCACGATCGGGTCGCTGGCCCCGATGGCTCTCCGCTCGCTGGGGTCGCCGTTGTCGAAGATCAAGGGGTGGTTCGTGTGAGCACTGAGAGAGACGACTCGAAGAGCCTGCTGTGGCTGGCCGTCCACCCGTTCGCAGCCTTGTCGCTGGCGATGAGCTATCTCGGCGGAATCTGGGATCCGTTGATCGGGTACCTGTCCGCTTACGCGGGCAGTTGGTTCTCCTTGTCGAGCATTTTCGGTGCGACGATCGCGCCGAACGTGCCCTGGATTCCGACGCATATCGGCACGGCGGTCTTGGTCGGTGCAGCCACGCTGTACGGCGTCCTCCGGTTGAATCGATTGATAGACGGCGTCCAAGAGAGGTTATAACCATGACACATTCGATTTCGACGTACCGATCCGAGCAGTTGTATCGACTCCGAACGGGGGTGAGGAACCGTGCTTGAGGTCCCGACAACCCCCAGAACACTGATCATCGTCGGCGTCGTCGTGCTGTCGCTCCCGATACTGGCTTACTCGCTGTACGGTGCGCTACGGGACCGTCGTGAGGGAGAGTCAGTTGATCGGACGGCCGAACGCGCGGGCGATCGGGTTCAGGAGGTGTCCGGCGGGATCCTCTCGACGATGCGGGTGTTTGTCGTTGTCCTCTTGGGCATCGTCGTCCAGTTCATGGGCGAACTCGCCCAGCTCGGCGGCGAGGTCTGGGGTGGCTTAGTGACGGAAGCCCCGGTGTTGGCCAGTTCGTTCGTCGTCACGGGATTAGGCTATTTCGGGCTCTCCGGCCAACTGGCGGTGACGGCCTCGTCGTTCCTCGTGGGCGCGCTGATCGTCGTCGGCCTCGGAGTGGTGATCGAGTATGCCTGAATCGATCGAAGCCCCAGGAGAGTCGGCTGTCGACCGGCTGGCGTACGAGTCCCGCAAGGACGGAGGTATCTCCCTGCGAGATCTGTGGGACGTGAAAATGCCGATTCTGATCGGCGCATTAACCCTCGCGGGTGCGATATACACGCTCCGCCCTGGATACAGTGGGGAGTTCTCGCTGGTCCCGCGTGTCCTGATCTCTGTCTGGGTCGTCCTGTCGGGCCTCCCGTGGTGGCTTGACGGCCTCGAGCGAATCCATCCGAGCGTCCGGAGTCTCGAGGAGATCGACGACGAGATCCGATACCGGTCTGGGATCTCTCGGCATCTCATCCCCGGGATGGTCCCGCTGTGGGCGATGGCCTGGACTGGCCTCCTCTGCACGGCTTTGGCGTGGCCGCTATCGGTGTCGGATGTCGCCGGCATCGCTCTGGTCGTCGTCGTGATCCTGCTCATCGATCGACTCCCGGAGGTGCTCTGACGTGGCGATGTTCGTCAAGATCGACCCGGAAGCGATCGCGCTGTTGCTCCTCGCCAGCGCGGTGATCGCGCTCGCGGTGTTGCGGCCGGCCTTGATCTTGTCGGCTATCGATATCGTCGTCGAGGGAACGGCCGAGACGGCCGAGTCTCTGGGGGTGCCCATTTAGATGGACGAGCGTCGCATCCTCGTGGTTGCACTCGTCGGTCTGGCGGTCGCCGCGGTGATCGTGCCGGTCGCGAGCGGGCAGTCCCAGACCCAGACGGCGAATACGACGACGGGCCAGTACGATCTCGAGCAACTCCGATCGTACGGCGCCGCCCCGGAGTCGGATCAGACACCTGCATCGGTCCGTTCACTCGGCTGGGAGGGGCAGGTTGCGGTCCGGTACACGCCGGCCCATCCGTTCGAGACCAGCTGGCAGTACCTCGATCCGGGAGCCGAGCTACGGACGAATCAGATCGACTTGTATTCCGTCCGGTTCGGCCGTGATGTCGACACAGAGGAGGCGACGCTCAAGATCGTCTACTGGCAAGAGGGGTCACAACAGATACAGTCCGAGTCGGGCACTCGATCGGTCTCGGTGGCCGCCAACCAGTCAGTCCAGACGAAGACGATCGACCTACCGCGTGGCCGCGGTCTCACGGAGATCGACCTCAAGCCGCACTACAACGGTGACTGGGAGGCAACGATGTGGCTGGAGATCGACGGGCAGCGGGTCGACGGTGCCCAGTGGCGGTTCACTCACGACTCGTTGCCGGCGATGCAAGGGACGTCGATCGACTCTCTGGGCGACGCGTGGTGGTTTACGGCGCAAGCGGCGCTGATCCCGGGCTTGATCGTAATTCCGGCTGGACTGATCGGCGGGAAGAAAACGCTCGATCGGATCGGACGCGGGCCGCGATACCCGTGGGTGATCTGGGCGATCGTTCTCGGCATCGGCGGGCTGATCGTTCTCACGGCCTGGCTCAACTACATCGTCGTGATCCTCGCTCGTTTGCCGTGGATCATGGGCGCGTGGCTGGGCGTGCTTGCGTTCGTCGGTCGGATAGCAACCGCGAGCGGACGCGTGCAGTCGCTCGCGTTCACGAAGTACTACCTCTCGGACGCGGATCGCCTCCGGAACAGCGATTACAATCCGATCGGCGAGTGGGCGGCAGAAGATCTGGTGCCGGATGCTGACGATCTGCTGGTGGACCTGGGGGCCGACGGAGGGTCCCGTATCGGTGGCAACGGAGGCGCTGACGGGGAAGCAGATGATCCGAAGAGCGGACTGATCGAGACAGTTCGGTCGTCTGTCGCTCCGATCAAACCTTGGTCGGACAACGACATGCCGGCTGACGCGGAAGTTGAGGTCCGCAAGCACTCCTCGCCTCGTGGCGTCTTCAAGGACTTCCAGGAGTCGCTGTACCGGTACCAGAAGGTACTACCGATCGTCCGGGAGGGCGGCCGGTGGAAGATCGTCCCGCGGGGACTTCAGGCAGCGATTGCCCGGGTCTGGGCAGAGCCGGCGACGATTCCGGTCGACAAGATGCGGATGACGGAGAAGGGCAAGGACGGCAGTGATATCGATCTGTTTCTGGATCTGGATCCGGACAGCGAACAACTGGTCCACTTCCAGCCAGCGACTCTATCGTTCGACCCGCCGTTGACGACCGAGCCCGACGAAGACGCCCATCCGATTGTTCAGGCTCTGAAGACGCCGAACTGGCTGTTCTTCGCGAAGAGTGCGCTCGGGTTCGGTGTCTTGTTCGCGACCGTGATGGGGCTCGTTGGAATCCAGCCACTCGCAATCGGTCTGGGTTTGCTCCCAACGCTGCTCATGTCGATCCGTGCTCGCGACGCGGTCATTGACTTCGATGTCGCACCGAAGCACTGGTCCGATGTCGAGGGGATGCTGACGGCTCGCCAGGTCGGCTACGCGGACGCGATGGCGCTCGAGGAAGAGCGGCAGGCGAAGTACGACGAGCGGGCGAAGACGCAAAAGGAGATCCTCGATGCGGCCGAGAAGCGCGACGCGACGGTCACTGAGCGGATGAACGAACGGATCACGGGAGTCGATCGTGGGGCGTTCCGTGACGACCGTCGCGATGCCGGCGCTGATGTCGACAATCCGGACGTCGACGAGGGGGTAGGTCATGGCGACTGACACCCCACCCGCATCCGGGGGGTCCCCTCCCAGTCACGATCAGAAGGATGGCGATCGCGTCCGCCGGACGACTCGTGCGGCCTTGGACGTCCTCCAGTTCCAGCAGCGACAGCTGGTGTATCGTGGCGGGCACTCTCGGACGTTGCCCTCGGGATCGACCCAGCGCCTCCCAGCGCTGATCGAGGGGATCGAAACTCGGACGACGGCGGTGATGTGGTGGCAGGCGATCGCCGTCCGCACGTTCGGATACGTCGCTGAGGAGTGGCCGGCGATCGACTTGGAGCGAGACCGGACGCTCCTATCCGGACTGCTGGGCGATCTCGACAAGTCGCGAGCGTACCGCTCGCAGCTGGTCGATCATATCGTCGCGCCCGCCTGCCAGCGAGCGTACAACCATCTCCGAGATCGCGCGTCGGAGCGAGCCACTGGCCCGGCCGAGTCGGATCCGGACTGGCGCCAGATCGACCCGAAGCGAGAGGCGAACGTCGGGATGCGGCCGGCATTCGTGCGGCTGGATCTCGAGCAGGCGGATGCTCTCGGATCCCTGTTTGAGGGGTTCGGTTCTCGGACGGCGATCTCGCAGTGGTTACACTCGCTGAGTCCGGCGACGTACGGCGAACTCGAGGAGGACTACGCGGATGACATCATGAGCGACGAATACGCTGTCGGTCAGTTGGTCGGTGACGATCGGGACGCAGAGATGTACCGACTTCGGTTCGCGATCGCGGAGCTGCTGCCGACGTTCGCGACGGCCGCCAGGGAACTCCGCGCGGGTGAACTGAGCGATCAGGGCAGTCTCCAGGAGGCCACGCCAGGAACATGAGCAAATCGACCAATACAGAGCGTATCGAACGCGGGCCGCCCGACGGCTACGACTACGGAGAGCGGACGATCCAGGCGGAGCGGGTGCAGGGACAGCGTCCGCCCCAGTACTGGGGAACCGACGTTGAGGAGATCCGGGAGCGCTACGGGATCAGTCCCCTCGATCCGGACACGTTCCGCGATCGAGAGGGCTATCGGATGACCTATCCGGACATGCTCATCCACGAGCGGGACCCGGAGATCACGTCCTCGAGCAAGGGGGCGGACTGTCTCGTAGCCGGTCCGAAGGACTCAGGCAAGACGACACTCGCACTCAACATCTCTGCCGTCGAGATGGAACGCGGGGAAAAGGTCATCTGGCGCGGGTCTCGCGAGCGCTCTGGATGGCTCCCGTATCGTGACTGGACAACGCTGTTCCTCCCAGAGAACGCGGACGTCGATGCTGTCTGGATGAACGAGGAGGCGGACACGCTTCGGGAGGAGATCGAGGACCTCGAGGATGTTGTCCGAGACGTCAAGCGCTACGAGGACGTCCGCGATCTTTGCGACCAGCTGGGCGATCAGCCCGAGGGCTCGTTCAACGTCGTCTATCCCGATCCGAGTTTTAGCGGGTGCGAAGAGGAGACGCAACGGTCCAACCGGGTGCCGGGATCGCTCCCGTTCCGGTCGGAGTCGGACGTCGACGGTGGCGAGGTCTCGACCCCACAGACGCACTGGTGGTTCGCGTTCCTGCTCGCTCGGACCGAATACGGCCCCTTCGAGTGGTGGACGTTCATCTCCGACGAGTCGAACGACATCTTCCCGCGGGAGGCGAGCAACGACGCCGGCGATCGGTTACGCGACAAGATCAAACTCCTCCGTGGGCTGTGGGCGTCCTCGAGGAAGCGGCTCCTCTCGATGGTCTGGTTCGCTCATCACGAAGAGACGATCGCGCCGCGGATCCGGCGGCAGTTCGAGTGGCGGATCTGTATGCCTGGGCGGGCCAACCCCCGTCGGTCACGGGCCTCGTCGATCCCGCTCGGGTTCGGCACGGTCGGTATGAAGAGCGAGTTCATGTCCGACAAGGATCCCGGTCTCGGCCTCTGCTACCAGGACGGCAAGACCGACAGCTGGACGCGCTTCGGCTGGTCGGACATCGACGTCGACGGTGTCGATGACGAGCGCTGGCTCCGAGTGACGCTGGTCGAACCAGTCGAAACCGACGAGTCAAGCGACGAACCGACCCCGAGCGTCGAGTTCGATGACTCGATCTTCGGAGAGTGGCAAAATCAGTCGGATCATCGGCTGTTCGTCAAAGCGCCAGGCACTGGGAAGATCGACGTGACGCGAGCAGAGGTGATCGAGGACCTCGAATCTCCGGTTGAAGACCTGGAGTTCGTCGATGATCTCGCCGATCAGGGTAGGGTTCGAGTGGTGAAGATGCGGTCGACGACAGACCAGCGAGAGATCGAGGTCGCTCGAGTTCCCAAACCGGATCGGGGCTTTAAGTCAGAGGCGGAATCCGGGGGTGAGCCGGCGTGAGCCCGGAATCGGCCCGAAAATCTCGGAAAATCGAGGTCAGTTGTACGCGCGCGTATCTGACTCAGATTGCGAACGCTCCCCCGGCCGCCCGATCTGGGGGCGACCCCCGACTCGTCCGAGGTGATCGACGGTGAGCGTCGGTACTAATCCATCGACGCAGTGGCTCGATGCGATCGAGGAGATCGCCCACGATGAGGTGCAGGATCTCGCGGAGTCCTATCCGGACGAGCGAACGCTCGTGCTGGATCTCGACGCGCTGGACAAGGTTGCGCCAGGACTCGCAGAGAACGTCATCTCACGTCCGGATGACTCGACTGACGCGGCCGAAGAAGCGTTGGCAGCCTATCCTGAGCACGCCGACCTCAAGGCCGACGTCCGTCGACTCGGCATGGCGCGCGTCCGGTTCGTGAACGCGCCCGGCGAACACACGCACGTCGTCGGAACGTATAGCCCATCGCGGTACATCGGCCGATCTGTCGCGGTTCGCGGGCAAATCACCAAGCGGACAGAAGTCGAGCCACGACTGGATCGGGCAGCGTTCGAGTGTGTCCGTTGCGGGACGCTCACTCGACTCTCCCAACCCGACTACGGGTTGATCCGCGAGCCCCACGAGTGCCAGGGCTGCGAGATGAAAGGCCCGTTCCGGATCAACGAGACACAGTCCGAGTGGCAAGACTACCAGAAGATCCGGATCCAGCAACCGCCCGAGGAGGCAGCCGGCGAGACGAAGTACATCGACGCGCACGTCCACGATGACCTGCCGGGCCACGGTGCGATCGAAGGCGGCCGACGAGTGACGGTCGTCGGAGAACTCGTCCCGATCACCCGGAAGGGCAACGTTGTCCACGAGCGGATGCTCGTCGCCCACGGCATCGAGACTGAAGAGCGCGCGCTTGACGATCTCGATGTCGAGGGGTACGCGGAGACGATCCAGCGGATCAAAGAGCATCCGGATCCGCTGGGCCTGCTGGCAGACTCGCTTGCTCCCTCGGTTCAGGGCTATCCGCTGGTCAAGCGAGCGTTAGTCCTCCAGGTCATCGGATCGTTCCCTCGCACTGGTCCGGACGGGAACTACCACCGAGGCGACAGCCACGTCTATCTGATCGGCGATCCTGGCGTCGGCAAGACGCTACTCCTGGAGGCGATCAGTGACGTCGTTCCGCGCTCGGTCAAGACCGACGGTACTGGCTCGTCGGCGGCTGGTTTGACGGCGTCATTGACGAAAGACGACTTCTCCGATCAGCAATGGTCGATCGAGGCAGGGACGCTGGTCCGCGCTCACGAAGGGCTGGCGATCGTCGACGAGCTGGACAAGGGTGACACGGAGGACCTCGACGCACTCCACACGGCGCTCGAGTCTCAGCAAGTCCACGTCAGCAAAGCGGGGAAGAACGCAACACTCCCAGCCCAGGCGGCGCTGCTCGCGGCGGGGAATCCGGTCGGCGGTCACTTCGATCCGACGCGGGACTTCGTCGACGAGGTCGAACTCCAGTCGCCGCTCCTGTCACGGTTTGATCTGATCTTTACGATCAGGCAGGACCTCGACGAGTCCGAGCAACGTGAAGTCGCGGAGACGGTCGTCGAATCCCGACAGAACGCGGGCGCACTCGACCGCGGGGACGACGTCGACGCGCGCGATATAACGCGCGAGATCGACGCGGACGCGTTCGCGGCGTACCTCGCGGCCGCCCAGCAGCGCGTGCGGCCGGTCGCGTCCGAGGCTGCTCGCGAGCGGATGCAAGACTGGTACGTCGATCTGAAGACGGATCTGCCGAGTCGCTACTCCGACGCGATCGAACAGTCCGGCGACTACGAGGGACCGCCGTTGCCCGTGACGGCGCGGAAACTCGACGCTCTCCAGCGTCTCGCCGAAGCACACGCACGGGTCCGGTTTGCCTCGACGGTTACCATCGAGGACGTCGACGCAGTCACTCCCATGATCGAACGCTCACTCGCTGACATCGGTATCGAACCCAAATCGAACGCGGCGCTCGGCGATGCGTCCGGCGTCTCCGCAGAGGAGGTTGGTCTATGATCGACGCGATCCCGCACCAGACGCCGATCCGATTCGCCCTCGCGACCGCGATCGCGGTCTACCTCGTGCTGGTCGTCGCCTGGCGAATCCGGTCTGACGAGGACCCGAGCGTCCGGATGCAACAGTCATCCGGCGGTGGAACCGTCTCGATCCTCGTCTCTGGCGCGATGGTCACCGCGCTGGGGATGCTCGCGGTTATCGGACTGACGTGGCCGCTGGCCGTTCAGAACCCCGTGATCCTGGCCGGGATGGCCGTGGTAGTCGTCTTTCACTACTACCTCGAAAAGCGCGAGGTGAGCATGTCGTGATCCGGTTGGGAGCGCGCAGAGAGGCGCAGTCGCACGTGGACACGAGCGACCGCTCGACCGGCCGCGTGCCCGCTCGCCTCCGTTCGCTGGCGCGGCCGGCCGCGGTACTACACGCGTCCTGGCGATTGCGTTCGCGATCATGCTCGTGACGGGCGCGGTCGCTCCGTACGCGGTCGGGTCCGCACAGGCCGCGCCGGCGGGCATGGTCACGCTCGCGGACTCGCAGGTGAGCGCGGACGTTCCCTCCAACGAGTCGATCCCGCTGTCAGCTGACGAGCTATCTGGAGGTGTCCTTGCGAGCGATCACGCAGACTCGTTGGAAGTGATCCTCACGACGCGGTCGCAAGCGTCTGAAATCATGAGTGCAGACGGCGCCGTCCTCGAGGGCGATGGCATGGCGATCGTCCTGCGTGATCAGTCCCACGACGATGGGCGCCGAGTCGCGATCGACGCTGGCGAGTTGAAAGACGCACTGGGATATACTCCGCAGTCGATCCGCGGAACTCACGATGATGGCTCGTCTTGGACAGCCTCAGCGACTTACGTAGACGGCTATCTAGTTTTCGAGGTTCCGCACTTCTCGACGAACACCGTGACGTTCTCGGGAGAGGTGCGCGTGACTGGAACCTACGAAGACGATTCAACGGCCAGCTACGAGGTCGAATCCTATGATTCGGTCACAAACCCGGCCGCAAATGTGACTGGAACAGTGACTAGCGATACAGACACAGTCACAGGGACGACTGTTGGCCCAGGAGAGACAATCGACGCCGCCATCGCGGGGAACGTCGATCCGCCGTCGACGATGGTAGAGTTCTCTGGCGGCGTTTACACGGGTTTGAACCAAACGTTGACTGGCACAGGAGACCGATCGGTATCAATCACTGGCGATGAACCACCAGTCGGACCGTCCGCGAATAACGAGCCGACGATCTCGTTCACTGGACGAGGGTCGTCGACATCCCGATTGGTATCCCAGACTGATGGCGGATCGATTCAAGTCGATGTTGACGGGAATCTCGATCCGACGGGTCCCGCATCTGGGTCCCCGCAGGTGACCTTCACGGGACGCGAGGGAACGGGATCGCGATATACACCCTCTGGAACGGGAGACGGCTCGCTTACAGTGAACGGCCAACTCGCTCCATACGGACCGTCCTCGAACAACAAGCCGGAAATCACGTTCGAGGGCAACCGCGATGTCACGTCCCGAACAGAGACGGGTTCGACATCGAGCGATACGTCGATCTCCCTTACACAATCCGGGCATCTCTACGAGGGGCCGGTCTCGGGTAACCCAGAGATGTCGGTCACTGCGTCGAGAATATCACGATATAGTGACGGATTGTCCGCATCTGATTTCGGCGGAGGGAGTTATATGCTATTTGGATATTACAATGGCAACGTCTCGTCGGAAATCCGACTAAACAATCCTCCGGATACGATCGATAAATTATCGATCACAACTGACGGGGGGTCCGATTATTCAAACCCCTCAACAGCACAGATTTACATTGAAGGGGGCGATTCAACGGACAACGACGCGACAGACGGGACGATGGTGAAGAGCGGGGCTCAAATATCGCCAAGTGGAACGACAACAGTTGATATTCAGAAATTCGACGCGTCGGCATATAATCAAGTCACGATTCAGTTCGTTCCTGCGGACCCTCAAAATGATTTCTATAATCCTGGATATATCCGCCCGGCGACAACAGCGAGCGGGACAGGGCTGATAAACTATGACTATGACGGTTGGAGCAGCGCCTCTCAAACAGCCCAAATCAAAATGGTGGGAGCACCGCCGTCAACCGTATCTGTCTCAGATGGAAACGGAAACTCTCACAATTTCGGGAGTTTCACCGATGGGGAGTCCAAATCGACAGGTCTCCCGATTGATGCGTCAGCCTCATCGCTGTCGCTGTCTCTTGACGCAGGATCGGTCGACTACACCGTCGATTACGATGACGTCGAACTCACCGAGGACCCCAGTGTCGACGTCGACGGAGACGGGTCCGCGGATGCAACATACACAGGAACGCTCGACAACGGTCAGACAGCGACCAAAGAGATCGCGTCACTCCCAGTCGGATCAACGTCGATCGACACGTCGACAAACAAAGGGCCGCTTCCAGATTGGACGATCACGTACGACGCCCATCAGGCGACCAAAAACCCAGGTTTGGACGTCGATGGCGACGGCAACTCAGAAGCGAGTTATAGCGGAGTATTGAATAGCGGACAGTCGGTAACGCGATCTGTCTCGCTGTCACCAGGCTCGCGGACGATTTCTCCATCGACGGGCGGATACACTGTCGACTGGTCGCTTGAGTTCACTGAGCGGACAGCGACCCAGTCTCCGTCGGTGGATGTTAATGGTGATGGATCGACGGACGCATCGTATTCAGGTGTCCTTACTGATGGCCAGACGGTCACGCGAGAAATCTCGGCTTTGCCGGCTGGTTCGACAACGATCGACTTGTCAGTCGCAAGCGGGCCGCATCCGGACTGGACGGTCGAGTACACGGAGCGACTGTACTCTTCGGATCCGGCGCTGGATATCGATGGGGACGGATCCCCAGAAGCGTCGGTGAATGGAAAACTGGGCCCGTCCGAGTCAGTAACTCGTGATATCGATCCATCGCTGTCAGATGAGTCCTGGACGATCATGACGGCGAATGGGCCAATTGATATCAGCGCCACAATCGAGGAGCGGACTGTCCCGAACGATGTTTCTGTATCGGTCAATGGGAACACGCTGGGGACGACGGGGCAACTCAATGATGGGGAAACGACTCAACTGACTGGTGATAAAGCCTGGGTCACGAATGGCTCAAACTCGGTAACTGTCTCAACGGGATCGGTCTCGGCAGATGCGCCGGCGATGCGAGCCGATCTCGAGTACAGTCACCGCGCCTCGAATCAGGTGAGTGTCTCGTACAACACGACAGCCTTCGAAGAGCGATATAACCTGAGCTACACGTATGCAGATGCGACCGCTGACGCGGCCGTGACGATCCCATTCCAGTCTGACAGCGTAAGTGCAATCAAATCGGTTGTCTACCGCGTTGACGGTGGTGAATGGGGTTCGGTTGCGGCAGAGAATCTCCGGTTTAATGGGACGACAGTGGACGTGTACTTGTCGGATGAGTTCGGCGAAGAATTACCCAGCGGCGCAACGGTCGATGTCGAAGCAGTCGGCCGGAAGATTGAGGTCGCACATGGCGAGGTCACGATTACGGATCCGTCAAAACCAGGAGAATCTCTCGACACGGAACTTCGAATCGAAAACCGGACGAATGAGTTCCACGTGAACGTTGGAACGACGGCTGATGGGCGGCGCGTTCACTATGCGTATTCGGACGACTATCCGACGTCGGACTACGCGGTGATCGAGGCGGACGGAGATCAGAAGCTGTACCTCCCGGAGAGCAAAGATGGCGATACGTTCCGGGTCAAGTACCTGAAAACGATGGTCGAGCCGAAAACCGGCGATGTCCGAGTAGACGTCCTCAAACCCGGGACGAATCCGAAACTGGATATCGGACCAGGACCCGGTGGTCAGGGAGATCAGGTCGAAGTCCGGTACTACCGGGCACAGTCTGGCATCGAATATATCTTAAACTCGCTGTCGCGGGATGTCGTCCTCGATTCGGACACTGCCAATTCGCCAGCGACATTCGTCGACGACGACAGCGATGAGACGTGGCGGATCCTCGAGGATAACGCGCAAGTGTCTGATGACGGATCCGGTGGCGGGAACAGTATCGGCCCGGTCCCCGTTCCGAAAGAGGCCTCTGGGCTCCCGTGGCTCTGGATCGCGGCCGGCCTGGTCACTGTAGCGGGTCTCGGCATCGCGATCACCCGGATGCGTGGCGGGACAGCGTCGACATCGAGTTCTGGACTTGGAGGATCGGTCGCGGTCTGGATCGGCCGTACGAGCATGACAATCACAAAGACGAGCCTGTCGGTCGGCCGGTCGATCGCATCGAACCGAACAGCACTGGCCGGACTGGGAGCACTCGCAGTCGTTGGCGGGCTCATGACCGGCGTGATCCCGATCTCCTCGGACATCGTCGTGCTGATCGTTGCGGCAGCTGTCCCACTGGCGGCTTTCTGGGGGATGCGCCAGGTCGGGTTCTTCTCTTGGTCGATCTTCGCGGTCAGTATCGGCCTGTTCGGGATCGGCGTGATGGAAGTGCTGTCTCCAGGTGTGATCGACTCGCTGGTGTCCGCACTTCAGGACTATCTGGGCTTGGTGATCATCCTGGCAGGTGTCGGAGCGTACCTGTGGTACCGCCAGCGGAGCGGTCCCGACGAGGTGAACAAAATCGAGATCGAGGCTGGCGGGAACGATAGCCAGTAACGATGATCGCTGACATCCTGCACTGGTTGGGGCTGCCGGGGCAGGTCGTCGTTGCGGCGTCAGTCCTGATCGGTCTCTACCATCTGCGAGATGTGACTATGTTGCTGTCTCGAATTGGAACGATGGTCTGGATCGGCATCGTCGCAGTCGGGTTGTTCGTTGCGTTCATCTTCGCCGTCCCTGGGCTCGATCTGGTCGTCCAGATCGAGGGGCTGTCCGGAGCGATCTGGTCTGGGCTCCAATCCCTCGTCGAGCAGGTGTGGCGATCGCTGTGACTACGTGGACCCGCTCTATTGAATGTTCGAGTCTCCTATACAGAAACGAACATTCAAGCCCCTGGCGGTACCCCTTCTTTATATGTCGACTGGGGAGCGGACCACCGAATCAGTAGATTCGAACATTCACTTCCTGAAGCCAGATCAAGTCGAAGCGATGCGCGACGCAGCTCACGAAGGTCGTCACGGACACCGCGACGAGGCGATCGTGGCGCTACTCTACGACACGGGCCTCCGGCGCTCGGAACTCTCACGGGTCGATCGCGGGATGCTTGACCTCGAGGACGAGGTCCTCCGGCTCCCAGGCGGTCCCGCCGTCCAAAAGGACTACCCGACCGACGGCACACCCGATCCCGCGACGATCACGCTGGACCCCGAAGGCGATCTCCGGACGGTCCGGACGCTTCGTTCCTACCTGGCGACCCGCGATGACGACCAGGACGCGCTCGTGACGTCGCGGAAGGCCGACCGGATGACTGGGAAGGGCATCAACGACGTCGTCCAGCGTTGCGCTCGACGTGCTGAGGTTCGACCGCACTCCCATGCTGGTCAGGGTGATGTCGAAGACGTCAGTGCTCATACGCTACGCCACTCGGTTGCCTATCGGATGCTGACCGTCTACGATGGGTTCACACTCTACAACGTTCGGAACCGACTCCGCCACTCGCGGCTACAAACGACCGAGCAGAAGTACGATCACTTCGACGCCGTATGATTACAACCTGTCCCAGCTGTGGCGCTGAAAAGAAACAGGATCCTATCGCGGACGGTGAGATCCTCCGCGCGACGAACTGTCCGGAGTGTGGTGAGTGGTTCAGAGTCGACGAGGGATGACACTACCGTAAGGGCAGTCGGGACAGGATTGCCCTGATTGCTTAACACGCCGCATCCCCCGCTTTACCCTTTCTCCGTGGAGTTTCTGCCGATTACCCAAATTACGAGCGCGCCGAGCGGTATGCGAGGCGCGCAATTGGACCAGCCCCTTAGGGGCAATTACCGTAGGGGTACCTGGGGCGACCCGGCACCAGATACAGACCAAAATCTGCGGAAAGAAGTATTGAAGACAGTGAGAACACGCGGAGCAGGGTACTGGCGTGGAACGGAATCGAGCGGAAAACTGGCGATCGGCGCGAGGCGCGACGATATTTGCCCTACTAAAACATACGGAACAAGATACTATCGAGAATAATTAGAAATAGATGGGACAAGAACGACGAAAAACACCGAAAAAAGAGAGTGCTGCAGCTACCGAGCCCAGGTGGGCTCGAGGGCGAGCGCCGGAGGCTATTCCAGCCAGTTATAGGCGCTCGCGCGTATTTTGGCGTCGTCAGGCTCTATCTCGCCACTCTCAAGGTACCTGCCGATATCGGCGGCCGAGTATCGGAGGTCCTCGACGAGAACCCACTCGGGACGATCGTCGTCGACGTCCTCCTGGTCGGCGCAGGCGTCGTCGACGTCGTCGTTCTGGTCGTCAGTCTCCTCGCGTTGCTCGCGCTGCTCGCGACGGCGCTCGACTCGTTCCTCTGCGTCGGCGCAGATATCGTCGAGCGACCGATCCGGATGGATCTCCTCGAGGCGTTCGATCGAATTGAGCCGCAACTCCTCATTGTGGAAGACGACCAGCCGAGGGTACGTCGTTCGGCGGAGGACGTCTTCTTCCTCGAACTCGGCCACGATCTCCCGCACGTAGTCGCGGGAGAAGCCAGAGAGATCGACGAGCTGGTCATACTTAGCGCCGTCCAGCGTCCCGACAAGATACAGGATGTCCCAGCGGGCCTTCGTCAGCGAGGAGTAACAGACTCGGAGAATACTCTCCTCGCGCTCCTCGTTGGCCTCGCGCATCGCGCGTCGCCAGCCCTTCGGGACGATCGTGTCGATCATCTCGCGCTCATCGGGCTTGTAGTAGTCGTCCTCCTGAAGCGAGTAGTGCTCGATACCCGAGCGAATCGCAGTCGCGCTGACCAGCTGGCGGAGAGTCCCTCGCAACATACTCCAGTCGTCAACGTGGGGCAGTCTCGTATCGTCGTCAGTCCCGGCGAAGAAGGCTTCGAGCTTCGGTTCTTTCAGCCGGGAGTCTCGAGGGTTCCCTGTGATTCGATAGACCTTCTGGCCGAGCTGGATACCATCTTTAGCGGCGAAGCCGGCGAAGCCGATCCGGTCCCACATGTCACTAACGACTCGCTCCTCAACATTGGCTCCGTTCCGGTAGCGCCCGCCACCCTCGGCATCACCGGAGCCGCCGAACTCGATTAATGTTCGCATCGAACGGAGTTTCGCGACGACCGCGGACATCATGGTCTTCGGAATCCGATGATGGACCTCACCCTTCCAGAGCCGCCAGGACTCACGGTTCATCGTCTCCCAAGCTGGGCGGTCGATCTCGAGGGCGTCGAACGCGAGGGAGACTACGGCGATCGTCCGGGCGATCGCCTCGCCAGCCTCGGCGTAGGTAGTCTGGGTTCGGAACTTCGTCCCTTCACCGTACTGGCAGATGAGATTATCGCCGGACTGGTAGACCAGATCCTCGTTCTGTGGCTGGATCCAGCATTGGTACGAGACCGGAGTCCGGAGATTGTTGCGTGAGCGCTCGATCGTCTCTTTCGGGTCGTCAGCGTCGATCTCAGGATCGTAGCGCTCGACCTGCAGACTATACTCGTAGCGCTGTCCCTCGACACCGTCCTCACCGAGATCGGTTCCGACCTTCCAGCCCTTCGATTTGAGGACGAGATGGGCTGGGAAGTCGTCATCGAGCCACGAGAGACGCTCGTGGATATCCTCGATGAGGACATATGGCTCGTTGGACGGGTCACCGACAGCGTCGCGCCACGCGCGCCAGAGGCGGCGATACGCGAAGTCGTCTCGATCGTCGTCATCGAGATCGTTGATCACCGACTCGACACCGATCCCGTGCGTGATCGGATCGGGATAGTCAAGGGTTTCCCACTCGCCAGCGGCGTTGGCGTCATCATCGTCATCGAGATCGGGCTCGAGGCTGGGCGTCTGAGACTGGAAGTCCTGAACAGCGGCCGGAGTAGTCGTACTCATGCGTCGATCACCGGATTGGGGACGGCAACAGGCACTGCACCGTCTCGATCGTCAAGACGTGCGTCGACGCGTGTGTACGACTCTGGAGCCCGGTCGGTCGGTGCTGGGATAATCACGTCCTCGCGACGGTGGTTCTCACAGCGAAACCCGAACACGGGGATCTCCTGGCGATCGTCGTCGATGTCGGCCTCGAGGAAACGTCGAGGGACGAGCGGTGTCCCGACATCTTCGAGCGTCTGCCCACAGAGCGGACAGTGGATGATCCCGGTATGCGGATCGACATCGGGGCTGAGAACGGTTTCCCGAGGGAGATCCTGGGGTCTGGACTGCGATATCGTCACTCCAACCACCTCGCTTCCGGCCGGCGATCGTGACGAGCGCCGTACTCCCGGACTTCGATCGTCTCAACGGCACTCCAGTTGTCGCTGAACTTTTCAGTATCGTCGGATCGGACTTCGTGTCGGATATCAACGCCGATTTCGTGGATGTACTCGACGACAAGACGCTGTTCGACGGTCTCGTGACGGTGTCGATGACCGACAAACGGGGTATCCGACCATCGAGCGAGGACGATCTCGCGATCGTCGTACCACTCGCTGGCGTCGCCGTTAGAGTCGGCGGAGTACTTCGCCGTCACGGCGACTCACCCCCGTCTGTCGCGGCCCGCTTCTCCAGCTGCTCCATCGCAGTCAGCTGCTCATCGTCACTGTCACCGTCGTCGTCCTGGTGGTACCACTTGGGGGGACGGCGCGGTCCCTCGGGAAGACGATCGGGACGCTCGCCGATCTCTTCGAGTTCCGCGCGTCGCTGGTTGAGTTCGGCGACGACGGTTTTGCGGGGACCTCGATCGAGGCGCTGCGTTTCGACCTCGAGCCACGCGTCGATGACCTCGAGGCGATCGATACCCGAGATGATCGACTTCACGAACGCAGCGCCGGTCGAGCAGTATCGATCCGGCACTGTCCTGGCTTCGACGACTGACCCCGAGCTGTCTCGCTCGATCTCGAGACGCTGGTACTCCGACGTCATGAGGTCGTGATCGAGAAACCGGGCCGGATCGTGGCCGATCTCCTCAGCGATATCCGGGCACTCGATGCGATCCTGTGTCGACGAAGGGGAGTGTTTACTCGGCACCGGAACCACCCCCCACATCCGGGTTGACGTCGTCGCGAGCGATCAGCGTCGGCCAGCTGACCTTTGCGACGGTGTCCTCAGATCGCTCACAGTCGACCGAGTACCAGTGTTCGTCGAGGATCGTATCGAGCGTACTGGCGGCCGCCAGCAGCGCGCTCTCGACGCCGTGAAGAGGCTGATAGACTACCAGGAGGTACACGCCCCGTCGTGCGAGCAGGCGCTCGTGGGCGGCACGCTTGACGTACCAGCGGCCGGGCGTTGTGTGAGTGCCGTTGCTGGTCTCGATCTGCGCGCCTTTGATCTCGATGCGCGTCCCTCGCTCGATAACCGGGAGTCCAAGCGCGGGCAGCTGCTCGGATGGACTGATCGCGTCGACGGCGATCGCGTCGCACCACTCGACGACGTCGTCCGGGACGGCCTCGAGCCCGTCGACGGCGCCGATGACTTCCTCCTGGAGGGTCGTCCCTTGATCCTTCGGCGTGGACCGTGGAATCGACAAGCCCTCGATAGCGAGGCTCATCGATCTCCCTCCTGATCAGCAATTGTGCCTGCAGACGACGGTATCAGCAGCGTTGAGCCGTCATCTGTCGACTGATGAGAATCCTCGTCTGTACCTACAGGTAGCGTCTGTTGGCACGTGGTTTCATTGACGAACTTCGAAATCCGGTCCGGATCGAAGTTCATCACCAGCCGCTCTGTATTTTCTTGGTGCCAGTCACCCTGACCAGAGCGCATCGTCCCGCGTGCGGTCTTCTCAACAACCCTGTATTCGCTTTCGAGCCCTTTCGGGAGTTCTGTGTACGAGACGATCCAACTCCCTTCGATCGAATCGAGAATATCGGTGAAGCGTTCGTGATCGAAGGCGTTCTCATGTGAATATAGAGCGTCTCCAGCGTCGATATACGGAGGATCGAAATAGTAGAGAGTCTTCTCTCCATCAGTTCGATCGACAAGGTCTCCGTAATCACGATTTGCAATTTGAACGTCGCGGAGACGATCCGCGACGGCGTGGAGTTCCTCCGACCGGTTCTGATAAGAACTGGCGTGGTTCCGGCTCCGACTGAGCCTAAATCCGCTCACACCCGTGTATTTCTGTGCGAATTGGGTGTTTCGAAGATAGAACCACCTTCCAGCACGCTCGATATCATTATCTGGTCGAAACCCGGCGTAATACTGCCGAGAGTATTTCCGATGCAGATCCCGACTGAATGGCGTGTTCTCAAGCCACGCAATCAATTCATCTTCTCGGTCGCGAAGCACTTCGAAGAAATGAACAATATCACCATCTGTATCGTTGAGAACTTCTACTGAGCTCTCTGGCTTCTGGAGTAGAACTGCGGCACTTCCCCCGAACGGTTCGACGTAGCAGTTGTGAGAGGGGAAGTGATCAATGATCCAACTCGCGAGTTGCCCTTTCGAGCCAGGATATGGGAATGCACCTTTTTGATCAAACCCGTCAAGGGACGTGCCACCGTCGGCGATTGTCTTGGGCCGCAAGTGACTCTCCCAGACGGGGACCAGAGCGGGACTCGTTCCTTGGAGAAGATCGCGAACGCTCCGTTTGGAAGCACCCTCGATCGTGATGGGATCGTAGCCGCCGGTCCGCTCGCGAAGCCCGGAGTATGTCCAGATCTCGAAGGGACGACGACCCTCGTCGTCGGTCTGGAGCCCGATCTCAGTGATCGCGGCGGACGTCCAGGAGACGATCGCGAGCCGGCCGTCACTGTGCTCGAGGATCCGGGACCAGTCGCCGGTTCGCACGGCGCGAGCGGGCCGGTCCTCGCGAGCGTATTCCAGTACGCGACGCACGCTCACGCGCTCGTCGGGACCGCTTTCTTCGAGGATCTCGATCGCTCGATCGGTTGCCCGCTCGTCGATGTCGACGACCAGCTGCTCCTCGAGGTTCCAAGAGATGTCGTCGGCGATCGTCGACATCACCGATCCCCTCCGTTCGAAACGACATCGTCGAAGAGATCACGGAGATCTCGCCCGAGTTCGACCGTGTCAGAGACGGCAATCTCACCGACGTCGACGGCAGCGACGACACTCCCGTGCTCGAGTTCGGCGGCGATGAGCGTCTGCTCGGGAGAGTGTTCGATGTGGACCTCGACGCGATCGAGATTGTCGACGTGGTCCTGAGGGTCCGGGGTGTGATCGATGTCGGTCGACATCACGCGGACCCTCCGTTTTCGAGACGGCGGTCGAACTCCTCGACGGTCATCTCCTCGAGGAGCTGCTTGTAGGAGACGTAGTCGTCGTAGGGGCCGAAATTACACCGCTCGCCGTCGTACGACAGCGGTAGGTGGATCCCCTTGTCGTAGCGTCCGATCTTCAACAGGGTCTCGACGTCCTCCGGGATCTCGCCGTCGGGAAGGCAGTGATCACAGAGCCGGTCGGCGGTGACGCGCGGGTCGTCGACGTCGACGGGCTGGGGCTCTCTCTTCGACTGTGTGGGGCAGGCGAGCGTCCACTCCCGACCAGGGGCGTCGACGTCGGCGCTGTCGACGCTCATGGCTGGCACCTCCCATCATCGAGGGCGGAGCAGCGCTGATCTTCGTCGAGGATCGGCATTCCACAGAACTCGCAGATCTCGACAGCGTCGAGATCGACCTCGATCGAACTCACGCCGAACACCCCTGTTCCCTGGCGCGCATCGCCAGACGTGATGGGGCGCGTTCCGTCCCCGAACGAATCCCTCTCTCACAGGGGTGATATGTTTTTCTGGGATCGCCCCGGAGAGGTTCTAATGACGAGGATTCGTCGCTCTGACGGTCCCTTGGTACGGCAGTAAATTTCGGATGGACTCGGCGGGATTTGAACCCGCGGCCTTCCCCGTGCCAGGGGGATGATCTACCGCTGATCTACGAGCCCGCGATGCAACGAAGGATATCCGACGCGATTTCTTAAACCCATCGAAGCGAGGGTGACGGCGAGCGCCAGCCTCCACGTTCACTTCGAGCGGAGCTGTCGCTGTTCCGTCCACGACAATGCGATCCGGAGTAGAAACCGTTTAGTGCGCGAGTACCGACTGAACTGTTGGGAACACACGACCGCAAATCTGACTCGTCGCGCGGGCGTCCCGACCTGTCGGGGCTCCCCAGGCCTCTTTCGCCGTGCGCGACTTGGGATTGCGGACGTGTCCGGCCGTTCGGCGTCCGGTTTTCGGACCCGCGAGCGGCCACACGTAGCGGTCTGTGTCGTTCCAACCATCAACTATGGCACGAATGCACACACGCCGCCGCGGCTCGTCCGATTCGGACAAACCGGTGGCATCGGAACCGCCGGAGTGGAGTGACGTAGACAGTGACGCCGTCGAGGAGTACGTCGTCGAACTCGCCGAACAGGGCCACAGCCCGAGCGAGATCGGCATCAAGCTTCGCGACGAGGGCGTCCAGGGCACGCCAGTCCCGGATATCTCACTGGTCACCGGCAAGAAAGTGACCGAGATCTTAGAAGAGAACGACGCCGAGCCCGAGCTTCCGGAGGACCTCCGGAACCTGATGGAGCGGGCCGTGCGTCTTCGGGAGCACATGGACGAGAATCCCGGTGACCACCAGAACAAACGCGCCCTGCAGAACACGGAGGCGAAGATCCGCCGCCTCGTCGATTACTACCACGGCGACGAACTCGACGAGGACTTCACCTACAGCTACGACGTCGCCGTCGAGATCCTCGAATAGATGGCCGCGACCGGTCGCCAGACAGCCGCCCCCGACCTCGCCGCGGGCCTGCGAGAGGCCGGACTCGTCCGCCTCGCGCCGGCAGCGACGGGTGACGGCGTTGCGGCCGCTGGCGTCCTCGCGCGGAGCCTGAACGCGATCGACATCCCCTACCAGATCGGCGTCGAGACCGGTGAGGTCACGCGCGGCACGGAAGCCGACGTGACGCTCGCGCTGGATCGTGAGCGCCCCGATGTCGACGAGACGCTCGGCGGAGATCAACCTGCGAGCGCGGTGGCCTTCGAGGTCGCCCGATCGCTGGACGACCAGTCGGCGAACGCAGTCGTCGCCGCCGCAGGCGTCCTCGCAGCCGGCACGGAACCGACAGGACAACTCGCCGAGGTGATCGCCGACGCGGGCATCGAACGCCGACCTGGCGTGGCCGTCCCGACCGACGACCCGGTCGACGGACTGGCCCACTCGACGCGATTGTACGCGCCGTTCTCGGGCGATCCGGAGGCCGTCCGGAACGCGCTTGCCGACGCGACGGCCGAGCCACAAGACGACGAGGGGCGTCGTCGACTGGCCTCGCTGGTCGCCCTGCGGACCGTCGACGCCGAGGACGCGTCCGCACGGGCGGCCGAGTCCATTGCGGATGCACTTCGTCCCCATGCGGGTGGCCCACTGGCAACTCTCGAAGGATACGGCGACGTCCTCGATGCGGCCGTCCGGGAGGATCCCGGCACAGCCGTCGCGCTCGCGCTTGGCCACGACGCTCGCGAGGACGCCCTCGCGGCCTGGCGATCGCACGCCAGCAGCGCCCACGAGGCACTGCGAGCGGTGTCGATCCAGCGTCATTCGGGGCTCGTTGTCGCCGAGAGCGAGGGTCCGATCGAGACCGTCGCCCGCTTGCTTCGGGATTACCGATCACCAGAGCCACTGGCGCTCGTCGCCGGCGACGGCCGGGTCGCCCTGGCCGCAACCGAGAATCAGGCGGCTGCAGCCGTCCTCGAGACGGCGACGGAATCCTTCGACCTCTCGGGACGGGTCACAGGTGACGCCGATCTGGCGGTCCAGCCCTATCCGGGTGACGTTGATCGCCTCGTCGCGGCGATCCGTGAGGTGAGCCGCGATGCGTGAGGCGACGATCAGGACCGACCACGGCGACGGGGAACTGGCTGCGCGAATCGCCGCGGCACTGGCACCGGATAACACCGAGGAGATGGCGACGACGACCCACGGCGCGACCGTCGAGACGCGGATCGAGCGACAGACGACCGGCGGACTGGCCGCAACAGTAGATGATTATGTCGTCAACCTCGCGGTTGCCGCCGACCTTGCGACAGAGCAACACACCGATACCCATGAGTGAACGATCAGTATCACGACAGCGACAGGAGAAACAGTGGTACACCGTCCTCGCGCCCGAGGAGTTCGACCGGGCCGAGATCGGTGAGACACTGGCGGACGAACCACAGAAGGCGATCGACCGGACCATCGAGACGACCCTCGGTGACCTCCGGAACGACGCCGGCGAGAACAACACCAAGCTGACCTTCCGGATCACGGATATCGGCAGCGACACGGCCTACACGGAGTTCATCAAGCACGAACTCACGCGGGACTACCTGCGGAGTCTCGTGCGTCGTGGCTCCTCGAAAGTCGAGGCCTACGTGACGGTGCTGACCACGGACGACTACCGCGTCCAGATCCAGCCCGTCGCGCTGACGACGAAGAAGGCCGACGCGAGCCAGGAGCAGGCCATCCGCGAGCAGATGGTCGACATGATCGAGGAGGCCGCCGAGGAGCGCACATTCGAGGACCTCATCGACAGCATCGTTGAGGGACGCCTCTCGAGTGCGATCTACAACGAAGCGTCGACGATCTACCCGCTGCGCCGCGTCGAGATCCAGAAGGCGACGCTGGAAGCCCACCCCGAAGAAGTCGCCGAGGAAGAGGAGACCAGCGTCGAAGTCGACGAATAGACGCGCTCATTTCCTTTTGGACTCCGTGTCTTAGAAGCATCTATAGCTGATTTGCTGCGGTGCAATCCAGAGATGGAGACGAGAACGGGCCTGGAACGGTGTACTGCCTGAACAGGAGTTCCCAACCCCATGTTATTGAGTCCATAGGTTTATTTCTATGGAGCTAATACCATAGGATGACGGATGGCGTCCGACACGACCACCGAAGACTGGCAGGCTGTCGAAAACGGCTACGTCGTCGACGTGACCATCCGCCAGACGAAAGTTGAAAAGATGACGCCCGTCTCGTGGAACTGGTCGACGTAGGACGCCGCCAGGAGAGACACCATGTCCTCGCTCAAAGTCACCGTCGGCGACCGCGACCGCCTCGATCAGCACACGCGTAGCCGCATCAAGGCAGCCCAAGAGGGTGAAAATCTCGACGGCGCCCAGCCAGTGCTCAATCTCGACTCGTACGCTGAACTCAGCCGACTCCTCAGTCCGAAGAATCTGGAACTGCTTGAGACGATTTCCCAACACGACCCTGCGAGTATCAGCGAAGCCGCCGACCTGGTGGATCGAGACTACAAACAGGTCCATCGGAACCTCTCCGAACTCGAAGACATCGGTGTGATCGAATTCGACGGCGACGGAGCAGGACAGGCGAAGAAGCCGACGCTGGCCTACGACGGGCTCGAAATCGACATTCCCTTTGCGGGATCGAGTGGCAACGTCGACGCAGCCACGCCGTGATCTACCCCTACACAGGGTGGAATAGAACCGTTCACAGCCGGTTTGCAGCATTGCAACTCAGAGAAAAATGTCGATGTGGATATGATTACAGAAGGCAGTGCAAGATACAGAGACTCTATTCAGCACGGATTGGGTCGGTCAGATCACCAGAGAGGGAGTCACCGTAGCCCGATATAAATCGATTCCACCGATCGATTTGAGGGGAGTCAGTGACTCCCATCCCTGGTCGTGATCGACGTTCAGCCACCGGGGTATACGTTGCGGCGTGTTGCCTTTCTACCGACCGGATTTGAGTGGGCCTTCAGCTTCCGGACCACTTGTACTCGAAGTTGAACCACCAGGATTCACCGTCGACCTCGAGGACGTAGAACGCCTCTCGATGCCCGGAACCGCAGCGTTCGTTGCCATTGCGGACGCACCGGACGTTCTCCCACTGGCACTGGGGGAGGCGGATCGACTCGTCACTTTCCAGAATTTGGATCAGCCGCACCCACCGAGATTCAGATGCCGACCGGTGGGAGTAACTAGATGGATCGGACCTGGCCCACTCCGCGAGATATTCGGGTACGTCGGCACCGACGGTCGCGCTCTCCAGTCCCCGATATCGCTCTTCCTTGCCGTAGATGGTGACCTGAAACAACTCTTCACGGCTGCCCGTACAGGGTTCCGGCGTGCTCGCGTCCGATTCGAGCCACTTCTCGACCTGGCCAGGGACCACGACGAAGGATCTCCCCTGGTAGGTAGTATGATACCAGAAGTAGCGACCTATGTTGCCACCAAAATCGGCTTTCGACCCGTTGCACTTCACGCCCCTGTCGTCATTGCAAACGACGTAGGATCGCTCACAATCGGGAAGTGCGTCGACGTCGCCAATTTCGTGTCCCTCGAGATCGCTCATGAGGCGGTAGAACTCGTCCTCGCTAACCCACCCCAGATCTCGTTCCTCGACGATCGCTTGCTTGATCTGTCCCGGCAGCGCCTCGTAGTCGAGCGTACTGTGCGCCGTCTTGAACTGTTCGGCGTGCCCCTCTCGAAAGGTATCAGCCGGCTTCACCCCGACATCATGCTCTCGATGAACCGTCGGCTGCTCGATCCGTTCGTCGTACCACGGGTCATCTACTTCCAAGGCAGCCATCGATGGTGTAGGGATGGAATCCACCTGCATGCTCGCATGTTGGAGGCATTTCGCCCGCTGGAAGACCCACTCTCTTGGCGGCAGTCCGTCGTCGAGACGGAGACGACCGATCTTGGTCCAGTTATGGCCACCGTCCCCAGCGACGGATTTGAACGTCTCGGGACTCCTATCGACCGACACCGACGAATCGAACTCGCCTAGATACGCCAATATGTGGGCACCGCGGTCAGCGAAATAGCACGGATTCTCGGAAACATCCTCGAAAGACCCGGCGGTCGCAGTTACGATGAATGGAAATGCGTCGGATTCGACCCGGCGACGCTCAGTCGTTCCATGGTCCATCCGACCGACATCGGTCGACGCAATCTGCAAACGGTCGTGAGAGAATGCGTATATTGTCACGCCTTCATAGCGAGTGCCAAACGAATCCCGATTACTTTCGTCCGGTAAATCGTCGGGTCCCCGATGCGTAACTCGGAGTACGTACTGATGGGGCGGGCCGATCCGAACATCCTCGACGGCAACACGAAGCCGGTCGTCCCACGATCTGAAACTAGTCGCGCACGTGTGGCAACCGGCCAGTAAGGGCCCGAGGCCTGTCGCACCGGTTGCCAAGAGCTCCCGTCGCGTGACTCCACGATCCGCTGAATTACCCATATATAATGTTCAAATACCTAATAATAAAAATTCTTTATGATGGTACCAGGTGGATATAAAATCGAGGGATCAGCTTCGAAACTTCGGGAGCACAACGGTGTCCGTCGTCTACTAATATTGGACCGGACGAAGCCCTGTGTGAGATACGCGCCCTGTATCTTGCACGCGAGTCTTGAGACGACTTGGAGAGGTACACCGTCCGAAGCGTTCTATGACAGGCTCTTTCGACGGAAACGACTGAACGGGCAACGAGGGGTTCACCGACCGGGGAATACAGGGTCATTATCGAGATAATCATTATTTTGATGATGATCGACCGCGGCACTATCGAGTTCCAACGACAGCTCAGCTATACCGGGTCGCGACCCAATCGATAATCACACCGTAGGCCACGCCGGCGAAGAAACTCGGCCAGTCACGGAACTCGCTCGTGAACGTGATCGCCGCGGTCACGACAAGCCCCAAGACGAGCCCACGCACGACCACGTTGTATTTCGAATCGGCGAACTGGAGTCCGCCCGCCAGCCCGATCACGAGCCCCATGACGACGCGGTTGTACCACATCGAGAACAGAAACAGTTCGTTGCCGTCGAACCCGATCCGGAGCCCGACTCCGAAGATACAGAAAATCCCCAGGAAAGCCCCCATGAGGAGCCCGATAGCGAGTCGTCTGTTCATAGGCTGTCGTTGGGTGGATCGCGAATAAGCATTTGCCTCGTTGCTCGGCCTGGACTGGACAATCAGCCGTCGATGCCGACCCGATGGGTCGGCGTGACACGACAACTTTCAGAGTCGTCGTCGAACCTCGTCGATGACGGGTGGTGGCAGGTCGAGTGTCGCCAGTAGGTCATGCCGCTGGTCCTCAGTCCCGTAGCCGGCGGCGAAGCCGTTGAGGCGGGCGGCAACCGTCGAGGCAGTGAACGCATCGCCATACAGGTCTTCGAGTTCGTCGGCGACTACGGGCAGCGTCCGCAGTTCGTACTTCTGGTGGTAGGCTTCGGCGGGATAGAACCGCTCGAGTGTCTCAACCGTGGTGGCGACCGACTGTCCGGTTCGGTCCGCGAGCGCCGTGTGTGAGCGCTCGGCGATCTCCCGCTGTGTGTCGTCCTGGGCGAGGATCACACCGCGGTACTGGCGCTTCTGGGAGGTCGTCCAGTCGTGATTTGCCCACACAACGTCCAGCAGTTCGGCGTAGGTCCAGATCTCGGGATCGTATTCGAGCTGGACGACTTCGGTGTGATCGCTCAGGGCATAATAGGTCGGATCGTTCGCGGTGCCGCCGGCATAGCCCACTCGCGTCCGGACGATTCCATCCTTCGCTCCGAACAGGGCGTCAGGGCCCCAGAAACAGCCCATGCCAAACGTCGCCGTTTCCGTTTCCGCGGGCTCCAACGCTTCAGCATCACGGGCCAGCGTGGTCGACTGATCGGTGGGCAATGCGCTCCGTGACATAGTCGTTTCAGGAGATGGTGAGATATGGATTTGTCGACGTTTCAGGTCGGCAGTCGTGGCATGGCCGCTCCCGGGCCGCAGGGTGGCGGTAAACGAGCGTCGCGGTCTCGCGTCCATCTCCAACGGCGGTCAGTCTGCCTGGAGTCGATCAGCGAGGTCCGCTGCGGCCGCCACGTGGTCGTTCGCCGTCGGATCGTCGATATCGTCGACCTCCGCCAGTAGCGAAGCGATGTCGGCCGCCCGCTTGCGAACGAGGTCCGCGTCGTCCGGTGCTGTGCGGAGGTCGGCCGCGAGCGCCTGGGCCTCGCCGATCCATCGGTTCGCCGTCCGATCGAGGGGTCGTTCGGCTGTCGCGGCCAGGTGGTCGTGGAGTTCCTCGACGACCCGCCGCCGCTCGTCGTCAGTATCGATCGGAGAGGCTGTCACACTCTCAGACAGGGATCGGGGTCCCAAAAGCGGTGGGGCCGCGACGCTACACGTTCCTCGGGCGATAATTCGCAACCGATCTCACGGCGTTCCAAACGCACGGATCGTATCGGGCTTGCCGGGCTTACTGAGCACTTCCTCGAGCCCGAGATCGGTGAAGACGCGTCCCCAGTGGCGGCGATAGATCGGAAACTCGCCGTCGACGGAGTCGACCGTCCCGCTCGTCTCGCGCCCGTCTGGATCAGGGCCTTCGTTCTCGACGGTCACGAGCAGGTCTTCAGCGATCCTGACGAGTTCTCCGAACACCCACTCGTCGTCGGGGTGGACGTGCTGGAGTGTCTCGACCGCGTAGACGACATCGAAGGCGTCGTCCGGAAACTCGGGGACGAGGTTTTCGAGCGCACCCGTGTAGAACGTTCCCGCGTCGGCGAGGGTCGGATAGGCGTCGGCCATCACCGCGAAGGCGTCGTCATTGATGTCGATCCCCGTGAGATTTTCGAACCCGTTCGCCTGGAGATGCGCCAGGTGTCGCCCGGAGCTACAGCCGACTTCGAGGATCGACGCTTCCCGGTCGACGTAGTACTCGAGCAACGTCACGAGGCTGTTGCTCACCTTGTTGGGGCCGAGATCTGCGTAATACGCGGGCGAGAACTCGCCGGTCCGCTCGGCCCACTCTCGCCGGTTCCGCGACGGATCCATACGCCCGAAAGGTGGCCAGGACGGTAAACGCCGTCGCTACACCGATAGGTGACACGTGTCCCTCCTCTAGGACGCAGGCTCATACGGATTATTGTCGTGATGTACCGGTATCCGTCGACCCCCGGGTCGGCGTCATCCGGAAATAATCGACAATAATCCGTATCACTCCCCAGTCACTGTAGCACGTGATTCAACGACGATCACGCCGTCCATTCCGTCCGACTCGTGGGGAAGACAGACGTAGGGGTAGGTTCCGGGTTGCTCGAACGTGTGAGCGTAGGTCTCCCCGGAGTAAATCGCACCGCCGCCAGACTCGAACCAGGCGTCCCGTGCCGCGTCCTCGTCGTCGTAGCCACCGGAGGCGAAGTAGTCGGCCCCGTCCGGTAGGGAAGCGTCGTACGCCGTGACGGTGTGGGCGCGGGCACTCGTGTTCTTCCAGACGACCGTCGTCCCCGACGGGACGCGGTACTCCGCCGGGAGGAACCGCGAGTCCGACATCCCTACGTCGTAGTCCTCGTCCTTCCCGAAGGCGAGACAGCCGGACAGCCCGACAGTGAGCGCACCCGCACTCGCGAGGAACGCACGTCGATCCATCGTCCGGGTTTGGGCCGATGTCGACAAAGGTCCCCCGATTCCCGTCGGGATCGCCGGCTCGATCCGAGGGCTTTATCGAGGACACCTGTAGATCGAACGGACTAAGACTGGCCTCGCCGACGCCATGGATATGGACCTACGGCCGCGCTTCCTGGGTCGGCTGGGCCCCGCCGACATCGTGACGGTCGTCAACGCCCTCGTCGGGTTCGCGGCGGCCGTCCTCGCACCCTTCGAGCCCCGGCTGGCCGCCCGGTTGATCCTGCTGGCGGCGATCGCGGACGGGCTCGACGGACTCGTCGCGCGGCGGTACGGCTCGACGCCCGTCGGCGAGTTCGTCGACTCGCTGGCGGACGCCGTCTCCTTCGGTGTCGCTCCGGCGGCGATGGTGGTCGGTCTCGCCCGCCTCCAGTGGGGCAACGGGGGTGAACTCCTGGGGATCGCCGATTCGCTACACCTGACTGTGGCTGTCGGCATTCCGGCGCTGGTCGTCGCCGCGGCGGTCGTCCGCCTGGCGATGTACACCGCCTACGACATCGACACGCGGACGACCGAGGGCGTCCAGACAACGCTCGTCGCGACCGTCCTCGCGGCGGCGACGCTCGCGGGAAACCTCCGGGTTGCCTGGATTCTGCTGGCGAGTTTCGTCCTCGCGTACCTGATGGTCACACGCATCCCCTACCCCGATCTTCGGGCGAGAGACGCGCTCGCGATGGGGATCGTTCAGACCGGTGCTGTCGCCGTGCCGGCCGTTTTCCATCGTCTCTTCCCACGAGTGCTGCTGGTCGCTGCACTCGCGTATCTCCTGCTCGCGCCGTGGCTGTACCCCCGCGTCGAGTCGTAGCGCTCGTCGAGGGATCGCTCGAACGGCAACTGTTCGGTACCGATCGCGGTGATCCATTCATGGAAGGGAAACGCATTTGCCCGCGAGCGCCGCAGATCGGGGCATGAGCGACGAGGACAGCGAGGACGCCGAACCCGAACCCACTGCCGGAAACGGGGCCGATCCTGAGATCGAAGCCGAGCCGGGGACGGTCGCGTACTTCGAGGAACGCCTAAACGTCGCCGAGGGGGCACTCGAGGACGCCGACACCGAGGCCGACCTCGACGGGATCGAGTCAAACCTCGACGAGATCGAGACCCATGTCGCGGACGCTGCTCTGCCGGAACCCGAGGACGAAGACGAGGGCGACCCCAAGGAGGAACTAGAGTCGCGACTGTCCGATCTCCGTGACAGTATCGAGGACCAGCGCGGTCCCTACGTCGAGGACGTGGCCGAGGAAGTCCAGACGGGTGCGGGGACGGTCGCCGACACCCGCTGGACGGACGACGGGGAGGCCCAGGTACTGGATGCCGTCGCGACGTTCGGCGAAGCCGTCGCCGATCACGCCGACGTGGCCGGGGCCGACACTGTCGAGGGGGCGAGCGACGCACTCACCGAGGCGAGCGAGGCCATCGCCGAACTGGACCTCGATCCCGACGAGGATAGCGAGGCCATCACAACCCTGCTTGAGGCGGCGGGGACCCTAACCGACGACCTGGAAGCCGCCGAAGGATACGACGATCTCTCAGTCCGGCGGAAACTCGAATACGAGGGGTTCTACGAGGTCATCGAGGGCGAACACCGCAAGGACTACCCGCCGGAGTTGAACGCCGTCCTCGTCTGGGAGAAACGCTACAAGGAGAGTCGCGAGTCCGAAGACGTCGAGCCGATCCTGCTGGCGCTCGATCTCATGGACTCGGAGTTCATGGAGGAGAATATCCTCGACACATTCGAGCGGATCGCCCCGCCGGAGGCCTACGAGCCGGTCGCCCAGCGCGCGAGTCGTCGGGACAAACAGGCCGTCCGCGTGCTGGGGAAGATCGGCGACGAGCGAGCGATCGAGACCCTCGTCGACTTTATCGACGGCGACGGCGACCCCGCGCTCCAGCGTGTCACGCTGCAGGCGTTGGGTGAGATCGGTAGCCAGGAGGCGACGCAGGCGGTCGCGGACAGGCTGGCGGCCGACAACGACGGGGTCCGGTCGGCGGCCGCCCGGGCGCTCGGTCTGCTCGGTGACACCCGGGCGATCGACCCGCTCGCGGACGTCCTCGACGGGGACGAGGTCGACGAAGTCCGGGCCAGTGCGGCCTGGGCACTGCGGCAGATCGGCACCGAACGAGCGCTGCACATCGCCGGCGAATACGCCGACGATCGCTCCTACGTGGTACAGGTCGAGGCAGAGAAGGCGGCAGGCGTCTGAGTTCTCCTCGCTTCGTTCTCGCTCCGGGGCACCTCGGGTTCAAGTACGTGACCGCAGCACCTCGGGTTCAAGTACGTGACCGCACCCAGACACCCGTGTGCGTCGGATAGTCGTCGGCTTGCTGGTCGCTGGAGTCCTTGCTGGGGGTGTAGCGACCACTGTCGGCGTCCCGGGACCGGGGGAGACAGCAATCGTCGCCGTCTATCCCAATCCGGTCGCCGACGGTGACGCGGGCGAGTACGTGGCGCTGTCCGTTCCGAACGGGACGAACCTGGCGGGCTGGACGCTGGCCGACGACGATGCAACTGTCGCCCTGCCGAACGTGACCGTCTCGGGTCAGATCGTCTTCTCGACGGATCCCGACAGAGCGAGAAACATGACCGACGCGACAGTGTACGAACTCGACGGACACCTCGCGCTCGCAAACGGCGGCGAGAACCTAACAGTGGGCGACGGGAACCGCGTCGTCGCCCGTCTCGGGTACCGGGACGCCCCCGAGGGCGAGGTCGCACGCGTCAAGGACGGCGGGATCTCGTGGGAACTTCTCGGCGGGACTGACGTCCCCGTCCGGACTACCGGACCGGGACGGGTGCGGACGTTCGTGTTGCCCGATGCCGGTGGCCTGCCGAGCGACGTACTGGCGAGCGCGGACGACCGAATCCTACTGGCCGGATACACCTTTCGGTCACGGCGGGCAACTGAGACGTTGATCGCCGCCCGCGAGCGCGGTGTCGAGGTACGTGTCTTGCTGGAGGGCGGCCCAGTCGGCGGGATGAGCAGACGTCAGGCGGAACTGCTCGATCGACTCGTCGCGAACGGCGTCACCGTACGGGTCGTCGACGGACCGTACGCCCGATTCGATCACCATCACGCGAAGTACGCCGTCGTCGACGACCGGGCGCTGGTGCTCACGGAGAACTGGAAACCCGCGGGGACTGGGGGGACGTCAAGCCGTGGCTGGGGAGTCCTCCTCACCCAGCGGGAGCTAGTCGCTGATCTCGTCGCGACGTTCCGGGCGGACATCGGGTGGCGTGACGCCGTTCACTGGGAGCAGTTCCGCGACGGACGTGCGTTCAGCGAAGGGGGTCGGACGAATGGGAGTTTCCAGCGACGGTATCGGCCCCGGACCCACAGGGCAACTGGCGCGGCGCTGCTGGTGGCCCCGGACAACGCGGAGAGTGGCGTGATCGAACGGCTCGACGGCGCCGAGGAGTCGATCAGCGTCGTCCAGGTCGGCGTCGGCGGCCCAGAGCAGGCGTTCGTCAGGGCGCTGAAACGCGCTGCCGACCGTGGCGTCGATGTAAGACTCCTGCTGTCGCGAGCGTGGTACGCCGCGGAGGACAACCGTGCGGTGGCCGAGGAACTCGAACGCTGGGCCGACCGCGCCGACGCGTCGCTTTCGGTCAGGCTGGCCCGCCCTCGCGATCGATTCGGGAAGATCCACGCCAAGGGCGTCGTCATCGACGGGGATATCGTGCTTCTGGGGAGTCTCAACTGGAACGATCACTCCGCGCGGGAGAATCGGGAAGTCGTTGTGGTCCTGGAGGGCGAGGGGCCTGCGGGCTACTACGAGCGGGTATTCCGTGGCGACTGGCGGGCCGCAATCTGGCGGCTTTCGATCGGACTCGCCGCGGTCGTTCTCCTGACGGTCATGGGCGCGACGCTGGTCGGTCGACGGATCGAATTCGACGGAAGCGTCGGCGTTGACGCCGTCGAGAACGGGAGTACCGCTATCGAAGACAGATTCTGAGGTCACTGGCCCGATCGACGGGAGAATCTACGTTTCATACGGATTATTGTCGTGATGTACCGGTATCCGTCGACCCCCGGCTCGGCGTCATCCGGAAATAATCTACAATAATCCGTATCAGACGTCGTCGGCGAAGGCCGCCGAGCTGTGCAGTTCCTCGTCGATCTCGGCATCGGTCATCTTCTCGACGAGGGCGTCGATGACGTCTTCGCGCCGTCCCTCGACGAACTTGATGGAGCCGACGACGAGGTGGCCCCCGCCGCTGACGCCGCCGCCGGGGATTTCCTCGCGTAGCTCCTCGACCATCTCGGGGATGTCCAGCCGGACGCCGTCACTCCGAAGGACGGCGAAGTCCGGCCCGTAGCCGATCGTGATAACTGGGTCGCCGGTCTCTTCGACCTTCCGATCGTGGATGGTGCCCGTCGTCTTTCCCGGGGCGGGATAGGTGAACCGGCGGGCCGCGTTCTCGACATCTATCCGGTAGAGTTCGGCGCCGTTCTCTAAGGATTCGTGTTCGACGTGGTCCATTGCGGCGTCGAGTTGCTCCTCGACGTCGCGCTCGGCCCGACTCGCGAGGAAGTCGACGATCTCCTTGTGGCGATCGGGGTCGTCACAGTCGACGTTCAGCACGTCCCGGATCAGCGGTTCGCCGGCGTCGTAGCGCAGCCAGTGAGTGGCGTAGTCCAGCGCCTCGCCCACGTCCTCGAGATCGTCGCGGCCGTAGCCGGCATCCGCGGCGAGATCGAGGTATTCGACCATCGCCTCGGCTTCCGAGCGATCCGAGAGCCCGGCGACCGCCGGAACGTGTTCCAGATCGTCGGTGATCGACGGGTCGAGCATTCGGGCGAGTTCCACACAGAGCATCCCCGTCGTGATCCGGTAGTCCTCGCCCTGGAGGTAGGGATTGACGTGCTCGGCGACCAGTCCCTCGACGGCGTCGGGATCGGGGTGGTGGTGGTCGATGACGACGATCGGGACCTCGTAGTGTGCCAGGTTACGGTAAGCCGGGGTGTCCTCTTCGGTCGAACCGTTATCCAGCATGAGCAACAGCGGGAGTTTCTGCCCGTGGCGCTCGCGGCTTTCCAGAGCGTGATTGAGGTCGCGGGTGACGTCCTCCATCTCGTAGTACGGCGCCTTCGACGGAAGTCGCTTGACGTTGTGACGTGCGGCGTCGGCGTCGGCGTGGATCTCCTCGACGACGTTCTCCAGGGCGACCGAAAGCGGGACACTCGCACAGATACCGTCCCCGTCAGCGTGATGGCGCATCCGGATGGGACGCCCTTCGATGACCGCTTCCAGCAGTCGCCGGGCGACGCTTTCTAAGTCTTCCAGAAGGGGCTCCATCGCGTCCCACTCGACGAGCGGTTCGACGTCGTGTGGCTCGGCAGCCTCCCGCTTGGCGGATTCGAGACGGTCACGGACGTCCTCGGCGTGCTCGCCCTCGAGCACTTCGAGGGACTCGACTTCGATCTGGTACGCGTCCTCGCGCTCCTCGACGCGGCCACGGACTGTCACCAGATCCTCGACGTCGATGTCGGGATACGCCCTGACACCTGCCTTCTCGAAGGCCGCACAGGGAACGATCCGGGCGCCGTCCCGGACCTGGAAGACCGTCGGACCGCCGGTCTGGCGGATCTGGACGATTTCCCCTTCGAGGCTGACGGACTCGCCGATCGATTCCGCGAGGTCGTCGCCGTCAACGCTGTCGTCGTACTCGACGGCGACAGTCCGGTAATCGTCCGGACGGCGCTCGGCGAACGCGAGGTCTCCGTTATCACGGACGGACTCGAGTTCGACGATCAGTTTGTCGCCGGTCGAGTAGGAGGCCTGCAGGTTCGACTCGTGGACCAGTCCGGAGACCTCCTCCGAGAGGTCGACGAAGACGCCGTACTCGACGACGCCGTTGACCGTCGCGTGATACATCATGCCCTCCTCGACAGCCTCGAAGGGACAGCGCGGATCGAGGTCGTACACTACTGGACGGTCGTCGGCCGAACCCTCGGCCTCGCCGTCCTCGGAATCAGACGAAATCGACATTATAGCTCTCTTTCGGCGTCGTCGCGGTTTCAAGCTTTGGAAATGCCGGTAGACACCCGTACCCGATCTTGGGCAGTCTACACGCATCGGAACCCTTAGAAGGCGTCCGACCGGATCGTGGCCTATGCGGCTGTTTCGCTCCGAAGGCGTCATCGGCATCGCCGAGGCCGCTCTGTCGTTCGCGATGGCGGCGAGTCGGGACAGCCACCCCCACGAGTACATGGGCATGCTCCGCGGGGAGGACGCCCGATCGCTCGGTCTCGACCGCGATGGGACGGTCGTCACGGACGTGTTGGTCATCCCGGGTACCGAGTCCAACCCAGTCAGTGCGACCGTCAAGACGAGCATGATCCCGAACGACATCCAGAGTGTCGGCTCGATTCACTCCCACCCCAACGGCGTCCTCCAGCCCAGCGACGCCGATCTGGCCACCTTCCAGCGCGGCGATGTCCACATCATCGTCGGCGCCCCCTACGAACGCGACGACTGGCAAGCCTTCGACAGCCAGGGAGAGCCGATCGATCTGGATGTCTTCGACGTCGAGCCACCCGAGGAGTCCTTCTTCGACTTTACCCAGGAGGACATCGACCGGGAACTCCGCAAGGAGGGAGACAGCCGGGAGGGCTGGCGATGAGCGACTACGGGGAAGAGAAATGATGACGGCCGCTGGCAACGAGGAGGTACCGATGGCCGCTGACATTGAGGGGGATCGCCAATGACCGTTGGCAACGAGGAGGTACCGATGGCCGCTGGCAACGAGGAGGGTAGTCGATGACCGACGTACTCGCACAGGGCACCTTCGACCTGTTGCACCCCGGTCACCTCCACTACCTCCGGGAGGCGGCGACGATGGGCGATCGCCTGCACGTCATCGTCGCCCGTGGCGAGAACGTCACGCACAAGCAGTCGCCGATCCTTCCGGATCGCCAGCGTCGGGAGATGGTCGCCGCGCTGGACCCTGTCGACGAGGTTCATCTCGGCCACCCGGAGGACATCTTCGTCCCTGTCGAGCGAATCGACCCGGACGTGCTGGTGCTGGGCTACGACCAGCACCACGACCGGAAGGACATCGCCGACGCGCTCACCGAGCGTGGGATCGACTGTACGGTCCGCCGTGCGAGCGCGTACGAACCGAACTACGAGGGCGCGGTGCTCTCGACCGGCCGGATCGTCGAACGGATTCTCGCGACGCGCGAGTGAGTACGGATTCGCCACCACTCGAAGACCCAAACGCGGGCCACAACGTTTAGGTAGCGTGCTCGTGAAGCTATCTACACATGTCAATACAGTCAGGAGACGAACGTAGACGATTCGACGTCGGAACGGGGCTGATCGGCGTCGGTGCGCTGGCCGCGATCCTCGGGGCATTCCTCCCCTGGCTGACGATCACCGGCGACCTCGGCGACGGACGGAGCGCGAACGGCTTCGACATGATCTCGGACGCAGTGTTTCCACTTTTCAGCCCGATCCTGACGATCGGACTGGCAGTCGTCGCGGTCGTGTTGACCCTCGGCGTCCCGGACAACGACCTCGCTCGCATCGGTGAGGTCGTGGCCGGTGTCGTGATCGCGCTGATCGCGGTGATATTCGTCGTCTCGCCCGGCTCGGTCTTCGGCGGTGGAGTGGAAGGGGAACTCGTCGGCGCGTTCACGGACCCGGGTATCGGGATTATGGTGACGTTGGCCGCGGGAGTCGCCATCGCCGCCGGCGGGGTCGTGAAGTTGGCCGGCTGAGGGCGACCGACGGGACGACAGAACGAACAGCGTTCCTGAGCCGAATCGCCTGTGAGACCGGTCCCGCTCGAGGACGCCCTCACTCGAGGGCCGACGCGATCGTCTCCGTCGCGGCCGGCGTCGCATCGGCGACCAGCCGGGCCCAGACGTACTCGCCGTATACACTCGCGATCGTCCGCTTGTCGGAGTCCGAGTCCGTCAGCGCCTCGTCCGCTTCCGTGAGCGTTCGGGCGAGGCGCGAGGCGACGAACCGTTCCAGCGGCCGGTTCGATCCCGCGAGCACATCGACGGCGTCGGTCGCTTCACGTCGCACACTCCGGACAGCCGCGGCGTCGGAAGGGAACAGGTCCGCGCCGTCCTCGATGCGGGCGATCACCGTCTCGAGGGCGTCGAGGGCGGCGTACACCCAGTGGGTTTCGCGAAGTCGATAGGCCGGGTAGGATCGCTGTTCGGACCAGACGACTGTCCGCAGGTGGTAGTCAGGATACACTTCATCCAGCTTCTCCCCCAATAGCGCCATTCCCGGCTCGCCTCGCCGGACGTCCCGTTCGACGAGCGCGTCCCTGTCGGGTTGTCTGTACAGCATGTCGGCGGACTCGGACCGTCGGAACTCGACCAACCGTTCTCTGGTGGGTTCAGCCAGCGTGGCGACTGCGTCCTCGAGGGCGTCACCGAAGGGCTCGGGATCCGCCAGGCTCGATTCGTAGCGGGCCCGGACGAATGGGGCTGCGGTCGTCCACGCCCAGGCGCGCTCGTTGGTTGCGGCGTCCCGGCCGACGCGGAGGGGACTTCTGGTGCCCCCGGCGAGCCTGTGGTGGCTCGCCTCTGAGAGCCAGGACTCGAGGACGCCGTAGACGACGATCGCCGACTGGGCGTCGGCGGCCCGGCCCGGTAACGCCCTCTCAGCCCGTTGTACCCTCTCGTCCGCTTGGGCGTCCGTGAGAACGACGTCGGCCGGCGACCGATCGACGAGGACGGCCGCCCAGGCGGCCGCCGCTCGCCCGGCGTGTGCCGCCGCGTCGGCCGCCGCCTCGACTGTCTCCACCGTTGTGGACGCCGATCGCATCCTCCCGAGGGCCGACCGCGCCTCGGCCCGGTGGTCGACGATCGCCTCCCGAATCGTTCCGTTCGGGAGCACTTCGGCGGTGAGCGGGTCGGGAATCGTCGCCAGCCGGCTCTCGACGCGCTCGCGGAGGGTGCCACGCTGGGCCTCGGTCAGCGTGACCGGAATGACGGCGGGCCGATCCGGGACCGGTCGGTCGGTGACCGACTCGAGCCCGGAGCGGTCGAAAGCCGGCGGATCGTCCCAGAAACCGTTACCACGACCGAGACAGCCCGCAGTGGCCCCTGCGGCGGCGAGGGCGAGAAATCCTCTGCGCGTAGACAGTCGGGTCATCGGTCCTCACCCGCGGTGTCCTCGGTCGTCGTGGTACCCCCCACCGTCGCGTTGCTCTCGATGACAGCATAGTCAGTGGTGCTCCCCTCACACGGGAAGCGGCCACTCGAGCCGCCGGAGTGTACGTCCATGTCGACGACGGCCGGCAATCGAAAGCAAAGGGCCATGCCGACCCGGGTGTCGGCCACACACTGCTCGTCGGGCGACCGGAGTTCACGGCAGTACTCGTACTCGACGTCGCTGTACTGCCAGGTCACCGAGTGGATCCGGTACTGGTAGCAGGACCTGGGCCGGATGTGTGTGACGTAGACTGTCTCCTCCGTGAAGTCCGTCGCGGCCAGGAACTCCCGCGTCGCGGTCACGTCCGCCGACGGCACACCCGGCTGGAATCGCAGGGCCTCCGCCGTCTCTGTCGATCCGACCAGAAAGCCGACACCGTACTCGTCCTCGGGCGGGTCGAGGACGCGCCGCCCGTCGGGATTGCGGGGCTTCACGACCGACGGATCCGACACGCGTCCGCTGTCTTCGACGGCTGCACGGTCGTCCTCGCGACGGGAGGAATCGTCGTCTCCGTCGTTGTCGGGGCCGTCGCTGCTCACACACCCTGTCAGTCCGAGAACTGCCGGCACCGCTCCGCGGAGGACCTGGCGGCGCGTGGGGGACATACCCACCGTTGAAACGTCACGTAGTAAGTACTTTCCTATGAAACACCGAACAGGAGATCTACAGCAAGTCAGCGTCGGCCAGTCGCTCGACGGCCTCCCGGAGGCGTTCCTGGCTGGCCGCATACGAGAGCCGAACGTACCCTGGCGTGCCGAAAGGGCTGCCCGGGACCGTGGCGACGGCGGCCTCCTCGACAGCCTCCTCGGCCCAGGCCTGATCATCCTCCCGGACGGGCAACATCATGTAGAAGGCGCCTTCCGGTTCGGGTACGTCTTTGCCGTGCTCGGCAAAGAGGTCGACCAGCATGTCCCGCCGTCCTTCGAAGGCTGCCCGCATCTCCGCGATGCTGTCGTCGGTGTTCTCCAGCGCTTCGACGCCGGCGTGCTGGACGAAGTTGACCGCACACGTCACCGAGTGTGAATGGAGTTTTCCGGCCTGCTCGACGAGGTCCTCGGGGCCGGCGAAGTAGCCCAGCCGCCAGCCTGTCATGGCGTAGGCCTTCGAGAAGCCGTTGAGCGTGATCGTCCGGTCTGCCATCCCGTCGAGGGTACCTAGACTGGTCGCCTCGCGGCCGTCGTAGGTGATCTCTTTGTAGATCTCGTCCGAGATCACGGTGATGTCGTGCTCGACGGCCAGGTCACGGACGCCCTCCAGGGCAGCGTCGGAGTAGACCGACCCGTGGGGGTTGCCCGGGGAGTTGACGACAAGGAGTTCCGTATCGTCGGAAACGGTCGCCGCGAGGTCGTCGAGGGCCGGTTCGAGATCAAACCCGTGGGCAGCGGTGTCGACGCGAGCCAGCGAGCCGCCGGCGAGTTTGACCATCGCCTCGTAGGAGACCCACGCCGGATCGAGGAGGGCAACCTCGTCGCCAGAGCGGGACGAACTCCCGCTAGCTGACGGGCCACACCCGTCAGCACCGTCGATCAGCGTCTGGAACACCTCGTACAGCGCTTGCTTACCACCCGGCGTGACGAGGACGTTCTCGGTTCCGTACTGTGTGAGACCGTCGGCCTGCAGTTTCTCGACGATAGCGTCCTTGAGTTCGGGGATTCCGTCGGAGGGAGTGTAGCCCGTCGCTCCAGCGTCCATCGCTGCTTTGGCGGCGTCTTTGATGTTTTCGGGCGTGTCGAAATCGGGTTCGCCGACGCTCAAGTCGACGACGTCGACGCCCTCACTCTCGAGTTCGGCGGCGAGATTACTGATCGCGATGGTGGCGCTCGGTTCGACTCGCGTGACGCGTTCGGCGAAGTCCATATGCATAGTGTCTCCTTACGGATCGCCAGTCTATCGTGTGCGGACCGGCACATCCGCGGTCGTGATCTGTCCTGACTCCGCGGCGCTAATAGATGTACCGCTCCGGCGGGCGACCACGCCCCGAACGCGGTCGTTGCCAGCGAGACACGATACCAGAAGGATTCTAACCCCCCGGCACACAGCAAGCCAATATGTCCGAGGCTGCAGACGCTGCCGACTCCCCCTCCACTGGCGGCGCCGTCGGTCGGATCATTGCGTTTGTCCGCGCACATCCGGTCGTCGTCGCCGTCGTCGCGCTGACGATCGCCGGTCTGGTCGCCCGCTTTGCCTTCCTGGGGTTCCGCGTCGCCCACTGGGACGAGGCCCGCGTGGCGCACTGGGTCGATTACACCCGCGAGACCGGTCACTTCGCCTATCGGTACATCATTCATGGACCGTTCATCCAACACGCCGATCGCGTGCTTTTCGACCTTCTCGGGACGAATGACTTCGCCACGCGCGTCCCGGTTGCCATCGTCGGGGGCCTGCTACCGCTGGCCGCCTTGCTGTACCGCGACCATCTCGATGACGTCGAGACGGTCGTTCTGGCCGCGTTCCTCTCGGCCAACCCCGTCCTGCTTTACTACTCGCGGTTCATGCGCAGCGATCTGCTGGTCACGACGTTCATGTTCGCCACGTTCGGCTTCCTTCTGCGGTTTCACGCCTCCCGGAAGACACGGTACCTCTACGCGGCGACAGTTACCCTGGCATTCGGTGTCGCTTCGAAGGAAAACGCGATTCTGTACGTCTTGACGTGGCTCGGAGCGGGCGCATTGTTGCTGGACGCAACGATGTTCCGACCGCGGAACTACCGGAGTGGAATCGGATTCACGACGAGCAAGCTGGCGGCGGCACGCGAACGAGTCGCCGCCGTAAATCGATCGACTATGGGGCGATACGTCGGCCACGCCATCGCACTCGGGGCGGTCTTTGGCGGGCTGTTCGTGGTCTTCTTCGCACCGCGTGGTGCCGGACTCGACGGACTCACCTATCCGCCCGCGGATCCGAGTGCGAACGTCGGGCTCTGGGACGCCATCGGCAACCCGACGAAGTTCCCCGAACTGGTGGGTCACACGCTCACCTACGGCGTCACTGAGTACGTCTCCTGGGGCGGGGGTGTCGAGAAACTCACGGTCGGGGACTATCTGACGCGGATCGGCGGCATGGCCGAGGGCATGGCCCTCAAGGCAGGACCGCTCGTCGGGTTTGCGGTCGTCGGCTTCTTCCGGGAGCGATACGCCGTCGCCGAGAGCCGACCGCTGGTGTTGTTCATGTTTTACGCCGGTGTGGCGTCGATGGTCGGGTATCCCCTGGCACTGTCGATCGATACCGGTTGGGCGTGGGGGATGACTCACGTACTGGTTCCGCTTGCGATCGTGGCTGCTGCCGGTCTCGGGACGGTCTGTCGATGGGGACTCGACGCCTATCGAGCGAGGGATCGGATCGACGTCGGCCTATCAGTGGTCGTCGTCGGACTGGTTGGACTGGTGGTCGTCTCGACGGCGCTGACCACGGCCTACGCGCCGAACGACCGTGCCGACGACAATCCGATCGTCCAGTACGCCCAGCCGGGTGACAACCTCCGTCCAGTCCTGGATCAGATTCAGTCGATCGCACCCGCTCACGACGGGACTGACGTGCTGGTCTACGACGGGTCTACGGACGACGGCGGCTATCTCAGGGACGATCCGGGAAGCGCCGACTACAATTTCAGGCCGGTCTGTACGGAGTGGGGCAACACGCTCCCGCTGAACTGGTACTTCGTCGCCTACGATGCCGAGACCGATTGCATGAACGACACAGGAGTTCTCCTCGAGCGGACCAGTGGCGAGGATCCCGTCCCCGTCGTAATCACTCGCGACGCCGATCCCACCGTCCCGGCTGACGAGCTCGCGGAGGACTATCACCCACTCACCTACCAGCTCCGAACGCACGGCTCGGAAGCGACGTTTTACGTCCACGAGGACTTCTGGAACCGCGAGACCTGACACCGGACGCTCCTCTACCGTGGTTCGTCGTCGGTCGTATTCGGACGTCGCTTCGATGCGGCGTTCTCAGGGACGCTCTTTCGCCGTAGTTCGTCGTCGATCTCCAGGGCAACCCTTTTGACTACGACTGGGGAACCGCGAGGTACCCATGGCCAGAACGCTACCCGGCCCGACCGTCGGCGTCGTCGGCGGCGGGCAACTCGCCCGGATGCTCGGAGAGGCGGCAACACCGCTGGGGATGGACCTGCTCGTGGTCGACCCGACGCCCGAGGCACCGGCCTCGCCGGTCGTTCGCGAACAGATCGTCGCCGATTTCGACGATCGCGAGGCGTTGACGGAACTCGCCGAACGGTCGGACTACCTCACCTACGAGATCGAACTCGCCGGGACGGACGTCCTCGATTCCGTGAGCGAGGAGACAGGGACGCCGGTTCACCCGCATCCCGACACGCTCCGGACGATCGAGGACAAACTCGTCCAGAAGCGCCGCCTCGAAGACGCGGGAGTCCCGGTGCCACCGTTTCGCGGTGTCGACTCGGTCGACGAACTGGGGGACGCACTCGATGAGCTGGGCTATCCCGCGATGTTGAAGGCCCGCGAGGGCGGGTACGACGGTCGCGGGAACGTTCCGATCGAGTCACCGGAAGACCTAGAGGGCGCTTTCGAGACGATCGTCGAGGCCGCTCCCGGCGTGAACCTGGGGGATCCGTCCGGCGCGGCGATGGTCGAGGGGTTCGTCGACTTCGAGCGTGAACTCGCTGTCATGGGTGTGCAGGGTGACGACGAGCGCGATACGTTCCCCGTCACCGAGACGATCCACCGCGAGGAGATCCTCCGGGAGACAGTCTCACCGGCCCGGGCTGATCCCGCCGTTCGAGAACGCGCCCGTGAAGTCGCCATGGACGTCCTGGACGTGCTGGACGGACGGGGCGTCTTCGGGATCGAACTCTTCGAGACAGCGAACGGTGACATCCTGCTCAACGAGATCGCACCCCGGCCGCACAATTCCGGGCACTGGACGATCGAAGGCAGTCTGACCTCACAGTTCGAACAACACTTGCGGGCAGTCGCCGGCTGGCCGCTGGGAGCAACCGACCGCCGCTCACCGACGGTAACGACGAACATCCTTGGGGATGTCGACGGGCGACAACAGGCGACGCTTCGGAACGTCGATCGCGTTCTCGAAGCCGACGGCGCGTCGATGCATTACTACGGCAAGCGGGAGGTCTATCACCTGCGGAAGATGGGCCACGTCACGACCGTCGGGAACGACGATCGCGATCCAGCGGCGTTGCTCGAAGAGACTCGCGAGATTCGCGACGAATTGACGTTCCAGTGACTCCCTCGCAGGCCCCTCCACGCCACGTCGGCGGACCCGGAAACGTTCGGGACGGCTCGTCCTGTCGACCACGGTTCGTCTTTTCGTCCGCCCGTCTTCATCTCAGTTTTTGACTGTCTCCGGTTCGTCTGCGGTGTCATCCTACCGTGTGACATCGAAATCCGGGTTCGAAGCCATCCGATTCTGGTAAATAAAATTATATTTTCTTAGAGGTATAGGGTAATATATGATTTCGTCATCGATCGTTTCTTGTGGCGGCGTCCATGCCTCTCCTATTCAGATGACTCTGACGTCTCTGTGGAGATTCGTCGACGGTGATTATCTGAACGGGGGCTAAAGCGCCAGATACCGACGTTATACCGAATATCGACAGCAGTTTGCTTCGATAAGGATATCTGCGATCGAGACAGTCCATCTATAGATCCAAAGCCGACAAAAGGAGATCTGAACGGGAAATTGCTGGCCGTAACTTCGTCTACTCCGACTCGATCCGATAGTAACTGCAGACGACCAATCACTTCGTCCGTTCGAGCCGCGCTGGACTTACAGCGATAATTTTCCAGCAGACACATAATCTAAATATGTTGTATGTTATCTTGATGTATTGGTAGAGTGGGGATACTCTCGCCTCGGTCGGCCTGATATCCACCACAGACATCGATCACTCGCTCGGTGTACTAACATATACGTATCTAGAAGTGGAACAACGGGACATGTCTCATATGGACGGGCTTCGGGACTCCGATATAGCGAACATCCCGGCGGAGTTAGGGGGTGAGAAGGTCGTTCTCGGGTTCGACGGGTACGTCGATCGCATTCGGGAGATCGTCAATGACGGGCCTGATCAGGAGATCTCTCGTCGTGTCCATCATCTCGCCGAGCTCGGTGAGCAGATTTCGGCGGCAGCACGAGCAGAGCGGTCGCTACTCCTGAAGTGGACAACTCCAAACAGGAGAGTCGGCGGTCATACCTGTCACATTTCGCGCGTCCTCGAACAATTGGCGTACGATCCGGTAATGATCGGGATGTTCGGACAGCCGCCCAATGAGATTTTCCGCGAGGATTTTCGTGGGTCTGAACTCGAATCCCTCGGCGATCCGGCGTACACGGATGCGATCGAGTTCGACGACTGGAAGTTCATGCTGACGGAGGCAGGAGGGATGCAGTTTCTCGATTGGACGACACTCAGTGAGGAAGTCGGATTCGATCGACTCGCCACGCACTTAGACGGTGCCGCACTGCTCAGTATCGGCTACTGGGCCGAAATCAGTGACTTGCATTCGATACTCGAAGGATTACATGAAGAACTCCTCCCGTCACTCGATTCGCCGCCGAAACACGTCCTCGTCGACCCGGGGAACATCGGTAAGCGACCGAATTCGGTCGTTCAACGAGGTGGTGAGATGTTGTCTCGACTCGACGAGCAGGTCCCGGTCACCGTCTCGGCGAACCAGTTCGAGACTGAGGACATCGCGGCGCTGTCCGGTTCGACTGGAGGTGATCGATCACAGATGGAAACGGCGGCCAAAGCACGAGCGGAACTGGGTGTCACTCGCTTTGTCACCCATCGGGCGACCCGATCCGTGTTAGTAACCGATTCGGAGCAAGTCAGCATCGGTGTCCCCCAGACCGACAATCCGGTTTCGACTACCGGCGTTGGCGACTACTTCAACGCCGGAATCATCATGGGCCTGATCCTGGAACTCCCTCCCCACGAAACAGTTGCACTCGGGAACGCGATCGCCGGGTACTTCGTCCGGCAGGGAAGTATTCCGACCACCGAGGATCTCAATAGCTTCCTCCGTTCCTATTCCATCGAGAACTGGCGAACGTGACGTCGACGTATGGACTATCCGGACCGCTACGTGCCAGTTCGGCCGTTCCCTGTTCGCTCAAGACGTTGATCGGTTACTCTTTTCGCCCACTGTTTCTCATTCGGAAAACATGGAATTAATCTCGATCAGGTTGGCGGCCCGCTTGACCTGATCGGAGAGTTCGTTGTCGATTCGCTCGTCGTCGAACCTGGAGACGGGACCGAAGATGCCGATGGCACCGATCAGATCGTCGTCGTCCATAATGGGCGCCGCGACGCTACGCATCCCGTTGGCCAGTTCTTCGTCATCGGTCGCGAATTTCTGTGCCCGGATCCGTTCCAATTCCTCTAGGAGCTCGGCACGATCCGCGATCGTGTTCGGCGTCCGACGTTCGAGTCCGTGAGTGTCGATGATTTCCCCGACTCGTTCGTCGGACATGAATGCCAGGATGGCCTTCCCGAGAGCCGTACAGTGGAGTGGTTCCTCGACGTCCGGCCGATACGGCTGACTGACGTCCGCGTCGTTATCAGTACGATACAGGTAGACCAAGTTACCGAAGTCCTCGCTGCCGAAGTGTGCAGGCTCTCCTACTCTGGACGATAGTTCGTCGACGGCCTCTCGGACGATCGAGAAATCAGAGTGCTGTTTCTTCGCCTGCCGGGAGAGTCCCGCCAGTCGCAGACTGAGGCAGTACCCCCCATTGCGCTCGACGATCAACTCGTTCTCACCGAGCGTCGTCACGTGGTCGTGGATCGTGCTCTTCGAACGGCCGAGAGTTTCTGCCAATCTGGAGACGCCGATCGGCCCTTCTTCCGCGATCACGTCGATGATATCACAGGTGATGTCGACCGACTGGATCGGCGGACCTGCACCCGAACGATTGCCCATACCCCGCGTACACGTCGGCTTTTAATAACGGTATTCCCTTCTGGGGAACGTCGTTTCCAGCGACGCCAGTTTTCAATCGAGATCCGGATTCAGTAGGTTATTAATCGTTATGATATAGTATGGCATTCGAGCACATTAGACATGGTATAGGTGACGATTCTCGGACATGCACGCGCTCGTGGAGGTCTCAACCTGTTCCTTCAGGAGGAACGGACGTGAAGCCCTACGGAACTGTGTGTGGATCGGACGGACACATCGTCCGCCGCCACGGACCCGTACGTCTCGAACTTCGGAGGCCGGGAAATACCACGCCCAGGGTCGTCGAACGGGGCGGGAAACTCATTCCGCTCCGTTCCTTGACGGGACGACTCCATCTGTTTGACCAACTCTTTGCCGAGAGGGGTACGCTGGCATCGATCAGTGACTAGTCTTTCCCTCCTACTTATAAAATATGAATATATAAAATTAATCTGAGTGTTCTGGGGAACCCTTCGTGATAAAGGCGGGTAGATCGAGGAACCATCAGATAACCAATGAGTGGGGTTGGGAAGGTAACGGGTACGTTCCAGAGATCACTTGAAATAGCTCAAACACCAGTATTGGGGCCAATACTGTCTATATAGGAGGTACGACGACCGTCAATCGGTACGTGATACGATGTTCGAGACAATTTAGGGATTCAGACAGCACGCGCGGAAAATTGGAGATATCGTCCCAAAATCGCCCGAATTCAGTGGATTCGGACAGAGCGTAGCTAAACCAGCTCTCGGCCTGTCGAACAGCGAATGGGGATGACGGCAAAAATATAATTATTCTGTTGCAATTCTTTAACCAACAGAGATATTTAATATGTCTAGGGGGGACCCCAACAGTATCGTGGTTTCGAGGTTTCGGCCCTGGGTCCACCACCATAGCCGGATAGAGGACTGTCTCGGGACGAAACGATAACGACCGGACTTCGCGGTTCGATCCGAGTACGGAAGGGGAAACACCGCTGGGGAGTGCTTCGAGGAACGTCCCCAAAGTCGGTCGAGTCGATCGTAGTGGAGCCAGTCAACGAGTTCCAGTCTTCTGCGGAGCTGTCACAGATCCATAGGCCGGCGCGATCGGCGCCCCAGTATCGAGCCCAGTACTGTTCTCTTCGGATACCCCACGTGGTCGTTTTCGTACCCGAAGGCCCACAATCCCGAACGGGGGCTTCCTGATACGTGCAGTTCCTACATCCCATAACAGATGTACTGTCGTTATTATATTGGTGCTGTGGCCACTCACGACCCATCTTCCCACGTCGTTTTCTGTCTCGATCTACCGTCGCAACTGTACGTAGTTGCCATCGTACACGATCGAATTCGGCATTTCTGTACCTCTGTTCCTCTGTGGGGAACATATTTCACGTCCTGGGAGGGCGGAACACGGCCTCAAACGGTCCGTATTTCCCTCACTACACACCTCAAGAGGACTATCTATCCGTCCCGAGTGGGCTGAGGACAGCCCCCGTATAGTAGCGGAATCGACGTTTTCGGGTTATTTGGTATCGTGTGTCGGCGGTCGGTTCGGTAAACGTCGATAGGGAGGGACCTCAGCCCAAACGTCTGGATTCGGGGTCCGGGCACCCAAACGTTTACGACACCGTTCCTTTTTGAGGAACGCAGTCGAACTACTCGGGCTCGTTCATTTCCGAATCGGTTCTGACCATATTTGAGGGTGTGTCAGTAGCTCGTTCCAGCTATCTATCCTGGAGTGACACGTCGTCGAGGACGGAATTCGCGTTCCAGCGAAGATCACGCCGGTCCCGTGGTGTATGGTATCTCTCACAGCAGCGATCGTCTGTTGGCCACCGCCGGGGATGATTGAACAAGGTTTAATATGGTTTGTGGAGAACCCAACTACGTTGGTGCTTCAATGAGTATACAGACTGTGCGTACTGACTCGGACGGCGTCACGTTCGCGGTCGGTGCCGATTCGACAGCAGCCGAATCGACGGCTACTGTTCTGCGGGTCGAGCCTGTAACCGATTCTGTCTTCAGGGTCGTCTATACGGGCGAAACGGTGTCGCCCGCAGACGGGAGTTTCATTGTGGAATCACTTCCGGACGACGATGTCGATTGGACGGTTCGAACGGGAAGTGAGACCTGTTCCGTCTCGACGGACGAGGTGACGCTGGCGGTCGACCGTGAAACGGCGGCGTTCACCTGGCGAGATGCCGATGGAACCCGGTACGTCGGTGAGCCCACCAGCGGTGGCAAACACATCGCCGAAGTGTCCCCGGAGGAGAAGGCTGTCGGGGACGACGTCTCAGGGCCCGAACCGTCGTTATCCAGAACCGCTTACGAGACGAAAGTAGCGTTGGACTTCGCGGACGACGAGGCGATCTACGGCCTCGGACAACACGAGGAGGGCATCGACGATTACCGCGACCACATGCAGCACCTCTACCAGACGAACACGAAGGTCGCGATGCCGGCGATCGTCTCGACGCGAGGGTACGGTATCCTCTGGGACACTTACTCCCTCGCCGCGTTCCACGACGATCAACACGGTTCGTACTTCTGGTCGGAATGTGACGATCAGCTCGAGTTCTACTTCGTCGCCGGCCCCGACCTCGACGATGTCGTCGCCGGGTTCCGGGCCCTGACCGGTGATCCGACGCTGTTCCCGAAGTGGGCTTATGGGTTCGTCCAGTCGAAAGAACGCTACGAGACCCAGTCGGAACTGCTCTCGGTCGTCGAGGAGTACCGGAATCGGGAGATCCCCCTCGACGTGATCGTCCAGGACTGGCAGTACTGGCCATCTGAGGGCGAGACCAATTTCGCCCCGGACAACCAGCCGGACGCCGAGTGGGGCCAGTGGGGACAGAAGTCCTTCGACGCCGATCGCTTCCCCGATCCCGATCAATTGACTGCGGACCTCCACGATCTCGGCGTCAAGCTGATGATTTCCGTCTGGCCGAACATGCATTCCGGTCGGGACCGCAAGGAAATGGAGGACAACGGGTTCATCATGGACGAGACGGACATCGTCCCCGGACCGGAGAACGAACAGGGTTACTACGACGTCTTCGACCCGAACGCGCGGGCGCTGTACTGGAAGCACGCCGACGACGGGCTGTTCTCTCACGGGGTCGACGCCTGGTGGTGTGATTCGACTGAACCGTACGCCGCCGACTGGAGCCTCGATGATGAACTCCAGCCGTTCGAGCGCACGCGACACAATGCGAACGCGCTCAAGACGGTCATCGATCCCGAATACATCAACGCCTATTCCCTCCTGCATTCGAAGGGGATCTACGAGGGCCAACGCGAAACCACCGAAGACAAACGGGTCGTGAATCTCACACGTAGCGGCTATCCTGGCCAACACCGTTACGGTGCGATTACGTGGTCGGGCGACGTGGAGGCGACCTGGGACCGCCTCGAGAAACAGATCGCCGATGGGTTGCAATTCACCGCGACGGGGAATCCCAGGTGGACGCTGGATGTCGGCGGGTTCTTCGTCGATAGCGCACCGCAGTGGTTCATCGACGGCAACTACCCGGATGGCCACGAGGACGAGGGCTACCGGGAACTGTACACCCGGTGGTTCCAGTTCGGGACTTTCCTTCCGATGTTGCGCTCTCACGGGACCGACACGCCGCGGGAGGTCTGGCGCTTTGGCGAGCCGGGCGATCGAACCTACGACACGATCGTGAAATTCGACGAACTACGTTACCGATTGTTGCCGTACATCTACTCGCTGGCCGGGTGGGAAACCCACCGCGAGTACACGATGTTCCGCCATCTTTCCTTCGACTTCCGCGAGGACGAGGCAGTCCACGACATCGTCGATCAGTTCATGTTCGGCCCGTCGCTGATGGTCTGTCCTGTGACCGAACCGATGTACTATGGACCAGAGTCCGAACCGCTCGACGGCACAGTCCAAGCCCGCGAAGTGTACTTGCCGGAGGGGACGGACTGGTTCGACTTCTGGACCGGCCGGCGGTACGACGGTGGACAGACGATCCTGGCAGACGCACCTCTCGAAAAGGTACCAATCTTCGTCCCGGCTGGAAGCATCCTGCCGATGGGGCCGGTCAAGCAACACACCGAGGAGAACCCGGACGCGCCGTGGCAGATCCGGGTCTATCCCGGTGCTGACGCGTCCTTCGATGTCTACGAGGATCGGGGCGACGGGTACGACTACGAGGACGGCGAGTACGCCTGGACGACGCTTCGATGGGACGAGTCGACCGACACGCTCGTCGTCGAGGAACGCGACGGAGACTTCCCCAAACTCCGCGAGGAACGGATGATCGAAGCCTCCGTGGTCTCCGAAGGGAATGCAGTCGGTCACGAGCCGGCGACGGACCCGACGACGGCCGTCTACGACGGCTCCCACACCGAACGCGATCTGGACCGCCCCTGAACGGCGGCCGGGGTTCGGCCCGCTCGCTCACTGTCGAACTCGTCTCACACGTGACTTCGACCGATCCTGAACGGGGCGCCCGTCGGACGGTTCACGGTCCGCACCGGTCGCCGTCAGTAGATTTAAGGGGAGCTGAACCGACCCCGCTAGGGATGAGCGAAGACAGCACGTCGACCGGAGGGAACGAGACCGTCTCCATGGGGATCGCCGGGACGGAACCGGCCGAACGACGGGGGAGACGCATTCTCCAGATACTCCTCGAGAACGACGTTCTCCTCGGCGAGGCAGAGGTAACGGTTGCCGAGGAGTTCCACCGTGAGTGGCGCGACCGGATGGCGGCCCTCCGTGGTCGGACACTCAGTGCCGAGATCGAAGAGACCTATCCCGGCGTCGACGCGGAACGAACCGAGTATCGCGGAACGCCCTATTACGCACTCGAGGAACGGACGGGTGGCGTCGAAGCCGACAGGATGGTCTCTCACGTACTGGCGGTCGCGGATGTCGCCTCAGTCCGGACGCTGGAAGATACCGGTGTCCCATCGGAAACTGCCCGACTGGCCGCAAGATCACTCCGTCAGTTTCTCAGTTCGTGTCCCGTCTGTGCGAACGAACTGGTCACGATGAACGAGTCCTGCTGTGGGGGACACGGTCCCAGAGGGCCCACGAAAGTGCTGGCCTGCCAGCACTGTAAGGTCCCGATATACGTATTCGAGGAGTGAGCCCTCGAACCTGGAACTGATACTCGATAGAGGGA
>NZ_SPQG01000005.1:0-14199 GCF_004944975.1 Halorhabdus amylolytica | reverse complement strand
AAAAAAAAAAAAACGAACCGGGAGTTATTCCTTCAGCGCACCCTGTGTGAGTCCGCTGACGATCTTCTCCTGGCCGGCGATCACCAGGATCGCCATCGGGATGATGCCGACCAGACTGGCGGCGGCCATCCAGTTGTAGAAGACCATCTGACTCCCCTGGAACTGGAAGATGCCGTGCAGAACGGGCGCCCAGTTGTTGACGTCGCCGGACACCATCAGGTACGAGAAGAAGAACTCGTTATAGACGATGATGAACGACAGGATGCCCGCAGTCGCGACCCCGGGTGCCGAAAGCGGGACGATGACCCGGTAGAGCGCACCGAGACGCGTCGACCCTTCGATGCGTGCGGCGTCCTCGAGACCGTCCGGGATCTGGCTGTAGAACGTACTGAGGATGAAGATGACCAGCGGCATGAGAAGTGCGCTCAGTGGCATCACGATCCCCCACGGCGTATTGTAGATCTCGGGGAACGGCAACCCGAAGAGGGAGGCGTTCCCGGTGAACAGCTGGAACAGCGGGATGAGGAACGCCACCGGTGGGAAGTACGAGATCACGAGCACGACCAGCATCAACGCCGTCCGGCCACGGAAGTCGTAGCGGCCGAAGACGTATCCCGCGAGGCTCCCGAGAACGAGGATGATCACCGTCGTCAACGAGGCGATGATGATGCTGTTGAGGACGTATAGATGGAACGGCCGCCGGGTAAAGATCGTCACGAACGCCCCCGGGTTGAACCCGTTCGGTAGCAGGAATATGTTCGAAATCTCCGTGTTCGGTGTTAGCGCCAGGACGAGAAGCCAGTACAGTGGGAACAGGGACATGAGGACGAAGAAGCCGAGGGCGGCGTACTTCACTCCCCTGTAGACCAGTTCGGGGTTCTCGATCCCACGCTTCGCGGCTCGCTGGACGACGTTCCGATCCGTTTCTGTCGACATGTCAGAGCCCTCCTGCCGCGGATTGTTTCCTGAACGCGGCGAAGTAAACGAGCAGCAATACCCCGATCATCGCAGCCACGACGAACGCGATGGCTGCTGCCGAGGCGACCCGGTTGACGTTCCACATCGACACCACGAGACAGCTCACCGACGGGACGGTGTTGCAGTTCGAGATCGTCTCGATCGTCCCGTAGACTTTCAGCGCTGCGATCGAACGGAACAGCAACGCAACGATCAACGCCGGCAGTACCAACGGGAACGTGATCGTGCGGAACTGCTGGAGTTTCGATGCGCCCGAGATCTTCGCCACGTCGTAGAGGTTTCGATCGATGCTCTGCAACCCGGCGAGAATCAGCAGCGCCATGAACGCAGACTGCTTCCAGATGTCGGCGGCGATCGTGATGAACAGTGCGTCCTGGCTGTTCGAGAGCGGCGAACTCGATATCAGTCCGAGACTGTGCAGCGGTTCAGTGATGAATCCCACTGAGGGGGTGAACATCAGGTAGAAGATCATCCCCTGGATGACGATCGGGACGGCCCACGGGAGGAGCAACGCGAGTCGAGCCCATCGCCGTCCGCGGAACTCGTCGTTAAGGATCAACGCCATGCCGAACCCGAGGATCGTTTCGATCACCACCGCGACGACGGTGAAGATGAGTGTCACGGGAATGGCACTGATGAATAGCTGGTCGAGATTCAGCAACGGCCGTCGGAGGATGGCTTCGCCGGTGAAGATTCGGATATAGTTCTCCAAGCCGACGAACTGACCGACGCCGCTTCCGAGGAGGTTGTCCGCGTGCAGGGATAGGACGAACGTCCGGATGAGCGGCCAGAACGCCATCGCTCCCAGGAGCGCGAACACCGGGAGCAACATCAGGTAGACGAACTGCGTATCACTCAACCGTTCGATGCGGTTGGCGACGTACAGCCCCGGTTGTCGGAGCCAGGATCGGATCGACCCTGCACGTGAATGTGTCTGGGACATTACTCCTGGGCGTATTGCTGTTCGACGTTTCCGAGTTGATCAGCCAGCTTACTCATGGCGCCCGCAACGTCGCCGTCTTGCAAGGCCGCGTTCGCCTGTTGGGCGACGAACTGGGACTGTTGGGACCACACGACAGTCGCTGGACGTGACATCGTGTGTTCACCGACGTACGATAGCGCGTCGACGTACCGTCCCATGATGTCGATGTCCGTCGCTTCTGAGAGCGTCCCGGGGACCGGCGGGATGTGACCGGCGATACCGAAGTTCGCACTCTGGAAGGACTCGCTCGTCATGGCTTCGAGGAACTCGGCCGCCGCTTGCTGTCTGTTGGTGTTGGGGTTGACCGCGTAGTTCCAGCCCCCGAGCGCGCCGACCGATCCGCCGGTTCCCGGATACTTGCCCTCTCCTTCGGGGACTCCGTAGGGGATCGGCATGACTCCGAGGTCCTCCCCCAGAGCGTCCTCGGCCCCGTTGATGTTGATCGAATACGGCCAGTTCCGGAGTGCGATCGCGTTACCGTCAGTAAGTGGCTGCATCGACGGCTGTAGTCCCCACTGGAAGGCTTCCGTGGAGGTGATGTTCCCGGTCACCGAGTCCAGCGTCTCGGGCGCGTCGTTCCCGTGGATGAACGCCCGGCCCATCCGCAGAGCCTCCAGGACGGGCTCTTCCTCGACGGTGATCGGTCGATCACCGATCGGTCCGAACAGGTTCTCCTGGGGATTACCGAAAAAGGCCCCGCCCCAGGACGTGAGGAACTCGTTGAAGACACAACACGAGAGCTGCAGGCCTGACTGTGCCTGCCAGTTGAACCCATACTCCACGTCGGCCTGTTCGTACACGTCGCTCATCTCTTGGGAGAACTGCTTCCATGACATCGGATCGGTGGCGTACTGCTCCCAGTCGTAACCTGCCTCTGCGACGTGGCTCTTGTTGTACTGGATGGTCGGTAGATCGATGTAGAGAGGGACTCCGTAAAGTCCACCTTCGGGACCCGTCACGATGTCCGTCATGCTACCGAAGTAGTCCCCGGTCACCCGATCGACAGCGTCCTGCGGGAGGATCTCCGTGATATCCATCAACTGGTCCCGGGCGATGAACGGTCTCGTCCAGCCCACGTCGAAGACCATCAGATCCGGCTCTTCGACGTTCGATGAGAGCCACTGCTGGTACTGCGCCTGGGCGTCCCCCGTCGTCTGCCCGGGCGAGATCATGTTGACGTCGATGTCCTCCGACATGCCGGCGTCGTGCAATGCACTCACGACGGCATCCGCGTTGTCCTGCCACTCCTGGTGAGCGGTGATCTGCAACGTGGTGCCGCTGGAATCCTGGCCCCCTGAATCCATGGTCGTCCCCGTTCCCTCGGTCGGCGTATCGTCTCCCCCACTTCCACACCCGGCGAGGGACATCCCGACCCCGGTCGCTCCGACCGAGTAGATAAACGTCCGACGATCGATCGATCTGGTTTCTGTACTGTCAGATACGGCTCTATCTGAACTCATACAATCTCCCCTTTCCCATCCTAGGCAATAATTTTTTTCATCGAACCCCATCCACCGCCGGGTTCGCCTGACGGACGACAGGGTCGTCCCCCCGAACCGACTTGTCCTTCTGCGGACGGACAGGGTCGTCCCCCCGAACCGAGGGTGATGCTCCAGACGATAGAACAGGTCACATCGGGATACGAACATAAAAGGATATATACGATGATGCCAAACCCCGAAGCATCATGGGATCGGTACGCCTAGCTGGAATAACGAAACGATACGACGACGTTACGGCAGTCAAAGACATGAACCTGGACATCGAGGACGGCGAGTTCATCTCCCTGGTCGGGCCGTCCGGGTGTGGCAAGTCGACGACGCTTGAGACGATCGGCGGTCTCACCGAACCCACCGAGGGGACAGTCAACATCGACGGTGAGGACGTGACCGGTCTCCCTCCCAAAGATCGGGACCTCGCGATGGTGTTCCAGAATATCGCGCTGTTCCCGCACATGGACGTCTACGATAACATGAGTTACGGGCTGCGCGTCCGGAAAGTCGAGAAAGACCGGGTCGATCGACGGGTGGACGAGGCAGCCGAGATCGTCCAATTAAAGGGTATGCTCGATCGGATGCCGAGCGAGTTGTCCGGCGGACAACGTCAACGAGTGGCCATCGGCCGTGCAATCGTTCGGGAACCGGAAGTGTTCCTGATGGACGAGCCGCTGGCGAACCTAGACGCCAAACTCCGGGTACACATGCGGACCGAGTTACAGCGTATCCAGCGGAAACTGGACGTGACGACGATATACGTCACGCACGATCAGGAGGAAGCCATGACGATGAGCGACCGGATCGCGATCATCAATCACGGTGAACTCCAGCAGATCGCCCCGCCGCTTACATGTTACAACGAGCCCGCAAACGTCTTCGTCGCCGGTTTCATTGGCTCCCCCAGCATGAACATGTTTGCCGGTACAGTCACCGACGGTCGGCTGGCTACCGACGAGTTCGACGTCTCTCTCGAGGGGACCGACTTTTCCGACGGCACGGACGTCACTGTCGGCGTTCGTCCGGACGATGTCCACTGGGAGAACGCGGTGGACGATTCGATCCCCACGACGAGTCCCATCGAGGCGTACGTCGACGTCATGCAACCGATCGGGGAGAAGATCTACGTCTATCTCCAGTTCGAAGACCCGATCGCACGGGAGACGGTCTCCGTCGGGGACAACGAGAACGCCCAGGACCAGTTCCTCATGGGCGCCGATTCGGACGTCGACATCGAAGAAGGACAGACGATAGACGTCGTCTTCGATCGATCTAACTTACATCTCTTCGATATGTCGACCGGCGATGCCCTCGTTCACGGAATCAGCGACGTCGACGAGTGATCGACGGGCTGTCCACGTGACTGTTCTCCGCACATCGGTATGATATATTACTGTCAGATATGGCTATCGATACCCCGGGAGAGACCTTTCGACCAGTCATCAGTATCGACCATTCACCACCACTGACTGACGTGAATGACCCTTTTGGTGGACAGACGGTCTCGATAGCGGTTCCGGTCGATGGGGTGTCCCGATTCGCTACCGGTAGATAGTCGGTTCGTCTTCCGAGATATGCGCACTTGATCGATGGGCCGAACCGGCATTGAATGGCCAAAACTACCAGAAATAAATATATCTTCTTTCTCGTATGATTCTGGTCATCTGGGACGAGAAACACACCATTGGGAGTTGGCTGGACGACGGACTGGCTCACGACTGTCTGCCCGTGAACCTGGGCGATCAGTACGGTTCCGGGGGAGTAGTGTTCTTCCTCGAACGGATCGGGATATCGGAACTAAATTCGAGGAAAGTGGTCCGAGAACGGGATTTATCGGACTCTCTGCTTTTATATAAGTATTCCGTCACGACGATCCACTAGTTGCCAGGAACTGAACCGTTGAGGGGAGAATATGGTTCGCTATCAGTCGGTTTTGGCTAAATAACTATTCTTCCCATTCCCTGTTCCCGGTCGACCCGATCGTATCTATTTGCCGACAAATTTTAATCGTGCAAAACTCCTTGTGAGCGGACCGCCTGGACTGATCCGTGGCGAACACCGGAATTGATCGGCAGTCATCGCAACCGCTGAAGGACTAGTAATATTTCTTATTTTATGGGGGAAAGATAAGATATATTATCTTTAAAGAGTCCCCTCGGATCGACTCGTTATCGACTCCCGAATTCGATCTCATCCGAAAGCTGTCTCGATCCACAAGCCGAGCAGTCCTCGTCCGACCGATCCCGACAGAATTAGGCACTGTCCACGAACACACTCTCCCATGACGACCGCCGAGAGCGTCCAGTCGTTGATCGACCAACTCGAAGCAGAGGCCGCGATGGATCGACCGACGGGCGAAACCCCCGAGATCGCGATCATCATGGGGTCTGACTCGGATCTCGACGTCATGGCCGGCTCAGAATCGGGCCGGCCGGGTGCCTACGACGTGTTGACCGAGGAACTCGGCTTCGAAGAGCAGACCGACTACGAAAATCCACCAGAATCACGATTCACCTTCGAGACGTTTGTCGTCTCCGCCCACCGGACGCCCGAACTCATGTACACCTACGCCGAAACCGCCGAGGACCGGGGACTCGACGTCATCATCGCCGGCGCGGGTGGCAAGAGCGCCGACCTCCCGAACATGACTGCCTCGATCGCCTATCCGCTGCCGGTGATCGGCGTGCCGGTTCAGGAGAAGTCCCTCCCCTCGGTGATCGGCATGCCCCAGGGCGCGCCGATCGTGGCCGTCGACGCCGGGAAGTCATTCAACGCCGCCCTCTCGGCCGTCCAGATCCTCGCCCGCCAGCACCCCGAACTGCGGGACAGGCTGGTCGCCTACCACGAGGGACTAAAGCAGGGGGTCGGCGAGGTCTCCCGGGATCTTCACGAACGTGGTACGCCCGGGTTCAGGAGCGAGTGACGGACATTCCGCCGGATTCGTCAGGGCGAACGGGACGCTGACAGCTTCGGTCGACAGGAGAGCGGTCGGAGAGATCGGGCCGATCCCAGCAAAAACGGCAACATCAGCCGCTACTTCGGGCGATTCCCGCCGGAACACTGAACCCTTATGTGGGACCGCTCCCAAACCGATCCAGAGAGACCGAATGAGCAATCCTTGGATCGCGATCGGGGCGCTGGCGGCCGTCTCACTGGTCATCCCGCTGGCGATGATCGCAGTCTCGGCCCTGCTCCGTCCCAGCGTGCCCGAACAGAGCAAACGAGCCACCTACGAGTCCGGCGAGGTGCCGACGGGCGACACGCGCATCCGGTTCAACATCCAGTACTACATGGTCGCGCTGTTGTTCGTCGTCTTCGACATCGAGACCGTCCTCATCTTCCCCTGGACGGTCATCTACAACGACGCCGTCGAGTCAGTCGGTCTCGGCCAGGCCCTGGTGCCGATGGTAGCGTTCATTGGCATTCTCGCCGTCGGTCTCGCCTGGGCGTGGCGTAACGGCGCAGTCAGGTGGGTGCGCAGTCCACGCGCACAGCGGCAGTACAGCGAGTGATACATGAGCAGCGATCACACATCTCCGGCCGATAGCACCGAGACGAAATCGACTCGCGAGGCCCGGATGGGCGAGGGAGTCGACGACCGGTTCAACTCACGACTGCGTGAGGCGTTCGGCTCCTCGCCGTTCATTCTCACGAAGTTCGATCAGTTCATGAACTGGGTCCGTGGCTCGTCGATGTTCATGCTGCAGTTTGGGATCGCCTGCTGTTCGATCGAGATGATGCACACCTACGCGGTCAAACACGACCTCGATCGCTTCCACGCGGGCGTCCCGCGGGCCTCCCCGCGACAGGCGGACGTGATGATCGTCCCCGGGACCATCGTCTCGAAGTTCGCCCCGCGGATGAAGCGGGTCTACGACCAGGTGCCCGAACCCAAGTTCGTCATCGGCATGGGATCGTGTACGATCTCCGGCGGCCCCTTCCAGGAGGGATACAACGTCCTCAAGGGTGCCGAGGAGGTCATTCCGGTCGACATTCACGTCCCGGGCTGTCCGCCCCGTCCCGAGGCGCTGGTCTACGGGGTCGCCAAACTCCAGGAGCGCATCGCCAACGGCGAATCCTCGCCTGTGGTCGTCAAGCCATACGAACTCGAGGAGTTCGGCGACCTCGAGGACGACGAACTCGTCGAGCATCTTGCCGATCAGATCGACGCCGAGGACCTCGTCATGCGGTACAACTGGGTTGATTCGCCATGAGTTTGCAGGATCGAACCCCGGTAGAACCCGACGTGGGCGTCGACGAGGACGGACTGGATTACGACGAGCTAGAGGCGCTGCTGGACGGACGCGTCCTTGACCGTGAGGACCACGTCAACGCCGAAGGGTTCGTCATCCGGCCCGACGAAGTCCAGCAGGTTCTCTCGACACTGAAGGAGGAGGCCGGCTTCGATCACTGCTCGGCTGTCACGGCCCAGGAGTACGACGATCGCTTCGAGTCGATCTACCACCTCAAGAAGTTCGAGGACCCGACTCAGGAACTCAGCGTCATCGTCCCGACCAGCAAGGACAACCCGGTCAGTGAGTCGGCTGCCCCGGTCTACGACACCGCTGACTGGCACGAGCGAGAAGCCTACGACCTTGTCGGGATCAACTACGAGGGCCATCCGGATCTGCGACGGATTCTCCTGCCCGAAACCTGGCAAGGACACCCTCTCTCGGAACGCTACAATCAGACCCAGCCCCAGGTCGTGCCCCTGCGTGAGCACGCCAACCCGCTCGAGGAGGATCATCGCGGTGACGGCGAGGACGCGGACACGATGTTCGTCAACATCGGTCCACACCATCCCGCCACCCACGGCGTCCTGCACGTCAAGACGGTCCTGGACGGCGAGCAGATCGTCGACCTCGACCCGGACATCGGCTACCTGCACCGCTGTGAGGAGCAGATGTGCGAGCAAGGCACCTATCGCCACCAGATCATGCCCTATCCCGACCGGTGGGACTACACCCCCGGTGGGCTGCTCAACGAGTGGGCCTACGCGCGGGCAGCCGAGGACTTAGCGGATATCGACGTGCCCGAGTACGCCCAGGTGCTGCGGACGATGAGCGCCGAACTCACGCGGATCGCCGCGCACATGCTCGCCGTGGGAACGTTCGGGCTGGACCTCTATGGGGACTTCACCGTTATCTTCATGTATGCCATCCGCGACCGGGAGGTCGTCCAGAACCTGCTTGAGGACCTGACCGGTCAGCGGCTCATGTTCAACTACTTCCGACTAGGCGGGGTCGCCTGGGACCTGCCCGAACCGCGCGAGGAGTACCTCGACAAAGTCCGTGAGTTCACCGCGGATATCCCGGACCGCTTAGAGGAGTATCACAACCTCATCTCGGGCAACGAGATCTTCCAGATGCGCTGCGTGGACACGGGGATCCTCCCGCCCGAGACCGCCAAATCCTACGGCGCGACGGGGCCGGTCGCCCGTGGGTCGGGGATCGACTACGATCTCCGACGGGACGACCCCTATGGCTACTACGACGAACTCGACTGGGACGTGATCACCGAGGACGGCTGTGACAACTACGCCCGGTTGCTCGTCCGTCTCAAGGAGGTCGAGGAGTCAGCGAAGATCATCAGGCAGTGTGCCGACCTGCTGTCCGAGTGGCCCGAAGACGACCGGACGATCCAGTCGAACGTCCCTCGGACGCTCCGCCCGGACCCCGACAAGGAGATCTATCGGGCGGTCGAAGGTGCGAAGGGTGAACTCGGCATCTACATTCGCAGCGACGGAACGGACAAGCCCGCACGGTTCAAGATCCGCAGTCCCTGCTTCTCGAACCTCCAGACACTACCGGTCATGTCCGAGGGCGAGTACATCCCCGACATGGTCGCTTCGCTGGGCAGTCTCGACATCGTCCTCGGGGAGGTAGACCGATGATCCCGTTGCAGGCCGTGACGCTGACTGATCGAATCTTGAACCTGATCGGGCTGGACGCGTCGACCGCCGGGCCGCTCGTCGTCTTCGGCGTGTCCATTCTCGCCGCCGGACTGGTCGGCACGTTCGTGCTGTTGAACACGGCGGTCGCCGGCCCGTACGCCAAGCGGAAGATCACCGCCGCGTTCACCGATCGCATCTCGGTCAACCGGATCGGGCCTGCGGGGATCGGGACGATCGTCGTCGACTCCGTTCGGTTGCTTTCCAAGGAGCTGATCATCCCGGAGGACGCCGATCGGCCGGCCTACGATCTGGCACCGATCCTCCTCGCGGGATCGGCACTGCTGGGCTTCGCCGTGATCCCGATGGGGTCGGGCATCCAGGTCGCCGATCCGGAGATCGGTCTGGCGTACGTCTTCGCCGTCGCGTCGATCGCTTCGCTGGGTCTGTTGATGGCCGGCTACGCGTCGAACAACAAGTACTCCTTCCTCGGCGGGTTGCGTGCCGTCGCCCAGAACATCGCTTACGAGATTCCCCTCGTGTTGACGGGAGCATCGGTTGTCATCTTCGCCGGAACGCTCCGGCTGAGCGAGATCGTCGCCGCCCAGGAGGGGACGCTGCTGGCTCTGGGCCCGGTCGCGATCCCCAACTGGTTCGCGTTCGTCAACCCCTTCGCGTTCGCGCTGTTCATGGCTGCGAACCTCGCCGAAGTGGGCCGGAACCCATTCGATATTCCCGAAGCACCGACCGAGATCGTTGCGGGCTACCAGACCGAATATTCCAGCGTCTACTTCGTGTTGTTCTACCTCGGGGAGTTCATCCACATCTTCCTCGGCGGGGCGATCATCACAACGCTGTTCCTGGGTGGGCCCGCCGGACCGGTCCTGCCGGGTATCGTCTGGTTCACCATCAAGATCTGGTCGGTGTTCCTGTTCACACAGTGGGCCCGCTCGGCGGTGCCTCGGTTCCGCATCGATCAGCTGATCGCACTCGGGTGGAAGGTCTTGCTCGTGCTCTCGCTGGCGAACCTGCTGTTGACGGCCGTCATCGTCGGGGTGATCGCCTGATGTGCGCTCGCCCGAGCCCCATTTGGACGGCCGCCGCTACTATCGGAGGTGACCACGCATGATCGGTATCCTCAAAGGACTCGCGACGACGATGAAACACGCCCTGGATGGGAAGACCTTCACCGTGAAGTATCCCGAGGAAGCGCCGGAGGTCAGCCCCCGTTTCCGTGGCGTCCACAAGTACAGCCAGGAGCGGTGCATCTGGTGTCGGCAGTGTGAGAACGTCTGTCCGAACGACACCATCCAGATCGTCATGGACGACCAGCGCAACGGCGAGCAGTACAACCTCCACGTCGGCCAGTGTATCTACTGCCGGCTCTGTGAGGAGGTCTGTCCGACCGACGCTATCGTGTTGACCCAGAACTTCGAGTTCACCGGCGACACCAAAGACGATCTGGCCTACAACAAGGAACAACTCAAGAACGTCCCCTGGTACAAGGACATCGATCCGCTGGAGTCACGTGAGCCGGATCGAGGGAGTTGGGTCAGTGAAGGTGAAGGCGAAGTGGACTATCAGTGATGAGCGTACGCGGCCGGAGGCCGCGTTTCACTCGACGGAGCGAAGCGGAGGCGAGCGTTTTTTCGCCCACGTTTTTCAAGGAGAGGTCGCGAGCGAAGCGAGACGCGACCGATGGGAGCGTCTCTGAAATGCGAACGGCGAAGCCGTGAGCGTGGCGAGCGACCCGACGCAGAAAAAGGTGGAGGATGTTGATCCGCTGGAGTCACGTGAGCCGGATCGAGGGAGTTGGGTCAGTGAAGGTGAAGGCGAAGTGGACTATCAGTGATGAGCGTACGGTGAGCGTCGAAGACGCGAACCGTTTCACGGTCCCGAACGACGCAGTCGTGAGGGAGCGTCTTTTTCGCCCACGTTTTGCCGCGAGAGGCTCGCGCTTCGGGCGAACCCGGGCGGGAAAAGGTGGCTTAGAACGCGATGAGGGCGAGAAACGCGATCAGCATCGACAGCGTCAGGACGAACTGCATCACGCTTGAACCGAGCGTCCCGACCAGAGCGTACCCGGCGGCCTTCAGACTCTCGCTTCTGGCCCGTCCCCGGTAGAGTTCGAGAGCGAACACCGTGGTGGCGATGCCGAGGACGATCCCCACCGGGCCGAGAACGAAGAACAGCAGGAAGCCGACGACTGCGCCAGCCAGACTGCTCAGCGTGGAGGCACCGCCGGCCTTCGCGGCGATCGCCCCGGCCAGGTAGTCGACCGCGACGACGAGCAGACCGACGGCGAGGAAACCGACGAGGACGAGCGGGCCCGGGGTCACGTAGCCTGTGCTCCACCAGTAGACGACGACGCCACCGATCGAGAGCAGGCCTGCAGGAACCATCGGCACGAAACTGCCCACGACGCCGCCGATCAGCAACGCCAGGGCGACAACGAGCAAGACGGTAATCTCCATACCCTTTGTTGTCGTCGACACATAAAGTGGGCTCCGACACGCCCCGATCGAGTCAGTCCCCCCGACCGTTAGCAATGCCGGTCGTCGTACCGCACAGTCGCGTGAGAGCGTGTCCCCCGTAACCATGTCAGTCTTTTTCACAACGGGACACCAACTGTCGGGCATGTCCGACCAGCAATACGTCTACACGATCCACGAGACGGAGGCGACCAGGGAGGAGATGGGTGATCTGGACGCGATCATCAACGAGTACGCGAGAGAGGGTTGGCAACTCGTCGAGACGGTCGCCCGCGAGGGGACGACAGTCGGCCTCGTCTTCGAACGCGCGGTTTCCTGACGAGCGGGATCCTGGCCGAGCGACTCGCGTCACTCTTGTTGGAGGACCATCCGCCGGACTTCGACGGGATACGTGCGGGTGAGCGAGTGCTCGCCGACGCTGATCGTGACGGTCACGTTCGTCGGCGTCACTGTCTGTATCCGGTCGAACGTCACGTTCGGGGTCGAGAGCACTTCGCCGTCCCGGGACAACAGTGTTCGGGTCGCCACGGTGACCCGGGTTCCGTTGTCCGCCGAGGAGACGCCGGTCGAGAGGCTGTGGTTGCCAGCGAGTCGCGACGTGACCTGCTCCCGGACGGCGTCCGCCCCGGCGTAGGGTGCTTGCACTGCGAGCCACTCCTCGGCGGGGACGAACTCGTATATCGGCTCGCGGTCGGGCGGAGCCGTGCCGTTGACGACTTCCTCGTGGTTGGTATGGTGGTAGGCAGCCACGTACCGGATCGTGTCGTTGTCGGGGTAGTACGTGATCTCGCTTCGATCGAGCGTGCCGTTCGTCGAGATCGCCTCGGCCAGGCCGGGACCGGACCGGGAATCGTCCAGATCGGTCCCGCTTTCGCGTGGGCCGTCCTCGGCGTCACCCGCGCTCGCGTCGTCCGGTGCTTGCCGTTCGGTAGCGTCGGCCGCCGTCGGTGTACTCTCAGCGGCACCTCCGATCGGGGCGAGACAACCCCCGGAGACGACGACTACGAGCAGGGCGAAAGGAAGGACGTGTTCACGGTCGAACGCCATGTGTCCACTGAGGTCGATTCGGAGAAAAACGTCCTGGAGAAACAAACCGTTCTTTGACCATCCTGCGATGTGCCGGTCACACAGATCCCTCGCCGAGTGATGTGGTACATTTACCAGGACCGCTGGACAAAGCCGAAACGGAATCGATGACAGGTCCCCCACAACAAGCGAGTCAGCCCTCCTCCCGAGATCGTGGGTCAGGTAGTCGACCGACCCCTCAACCACGGAGCGATCCCGAGACGCCGGCTCTTTCGGTCGATGGACTCTCGAAAACGTTCGGAAGCGGCTCAGACGCAGTTACCGCGGTCGAGGACGTTTCCTTCACGGTTGAGTCCGGGGACGTAGTCGGTCTGCTTGGCCCCAACGGTGCCGGAAAGACGACGACGATCAAGTCGATCCTGGGATTGGTTCGACCTGACGCTGGTGATGTCCGGGTCCGCGGGATCGACGTATACGAGCATCCACGACGCGCGTACGAGCACGTCGATGCGATGCTGGAGGGAGCACGCAACGACTACTGGCGGCTCACCGTCCGGGAGAACCTCCGGTACTTCGCGGCCATCCGCGGGCACGATCCCGATTCGCTGGCGGATCGTCACGCCGAACTGCTGGCTGCCCTGGAGATCGAGTCGAAAGCGGATACACAGGTCAGGGATCTCTCCCGGGGGATGAAACAGAAGGTTTCGCTGGCGAGTGTCCTCGCCAGCGACGTCTCGGTGGCGTTTCTCGACGAACCGACGCTGGGATTGGACGTCGAGAGTTCTATGACGATCCGGCGAGAACTGGTCCGTCTCGCTGCGGAGCACGAACTGACGTTACTGGTTTCAAGTCACGATATGGACGTTATCGAGGCCGTCTGTGATCGTGTTATCATCATGAACGAGGGACGCGTCATCGTCGACGATACAGTCCCGAACTTGCTAGATGGCTTCGAAACCACGGGGTATCGAATCAGTGCTCGCAGTATCGAGGACTCATTGATCGACGCGCTCCGCTCGGAGTTCGATGTTACGGATGTCGACCGGCGGGGCGACCGGATTGCGTTCGAAATCGCGGCGGACTCGGTGCGGTTCTATCGGCTGATGAATCGATTGCAAGCAAATGACGTGCAACTCGACGGTGTCGAAACGGTCCAGCCTGATCTCGATGACGTGTTTCTCGAGGTCACGAGCAACGGTGACAGAGAAAGTGCACAGGCACACCCTGTTGATCGGGAGGCGAATCTGTAAGCTACGCCCGCCCTGAAGGGCGGGGCTTTCACCTATGATGGGTTTTCGCACCACCCTTGACCGACGGCGGACGCGGGTTGCACGCACA
>NZ_SPQG01000004.1:162568-283233 GCF_004944975.1 Halorhabdus amylolytica | reverse complement strand
CGTCGCCGAGGAGTTGACGGCGTACGGCCCACACACGGTATTTCTCACGCAGGGTGGCGATGGCACTTACGCGTTGGCGACCGACGACGCACCGTGGGGACCTGCGGAGGCTGATCGATCCGTCTTCGACGTCGATGTCGTCGAAACCACGGGTGCCGGTGACGCGTTCACTGCCGGCGCGATCACCGGACTCCTCGAGGGGCACTCACTCACCGATGCCGTCCGATTCGGCAACGCTGTCGGTGCGCTCGCGACGACGGACACCGGTGCGATGGACCCTCTGCCGACGCGCGAAGCCGTCGATGCCCTCCTCGAAGAACAGTAAGTCCGAAGGTACCGAGTCGTCGTACGTTGCTTGACTGCCGTAGGATATTATTTTTGAGGACACATTCCCGGGGACGTCCCGTCAATCCGGCTACTCGGCGACACGTGCCACTGACGTAGCACGGCCGAGTCACCATTCGGCGATACTGCCGTCCTGATGATGCCAGACGGGCGTCTGCCAGTTCACGTGCGACTGTGTCTGCTCACGGACGTACTCCTCGTCGACCGTCACTCCGAGTCCGTCACCCGTCGGTCGTTGTACGTATCCTCGGTCGAATCCGAACGTATCAGGTTCCTCGAGCAATGCGAGACGGGAGCTGGAGTCCGGCTCGTGAATTCCGATATCCTGTTCGTGCATGACGACGTTCTGTGAGGAAAACCCGACCTGCAGACTGGCCGCGAACGCGACGGGGCCTAACGGACAGTGCGGGATCACGGCGACGTCGAACGTCTCGGCCAGGGATGCCAATTTCTGCATCTCGGATATCCCGCCGACGTGAGTCACGTCCGGCTGGATGACCGAGACGGCATCCTCGACGAACAGCCCCTTGAAATCGTGACGGGAGTACAATCGTTCGCCCGTCGAGAGCGGAACGGTCGTCTGATCGCTGAGTCTACTGAACCCGTCATGATGTTCCGGGAGCAATGGCTGGTCGACGAACATCGGATCGAAGGGTTCGAGTCGTCTGAGCAATTCAGCAGCCATCGGCTTCGAAACCCGGCCATGAAAATCCACGCCGACGAACGCGTCCGTCCCGACCGTCTCCCTGATCGTCGCTATCTGTTCGACGCACCGATCGATCACAGCACCCGTCTCGACCGGTCTGACCTTCTGCGGGAGGTTGAGTTTGAAGGCCTGATACCCGTTTTCGACCGCTTTTTCGGCGGCTTGTACGGTTTCCTCTGTCCTGTCGCTGCCAAGCCACTGATACACCATGAGTCGATTTCGGGTGTGTCCCCCGAGTAGTTCGTGGACGGGAGCACCCAGGTGCTTTCCCTTGATGTCCCACAGCGCGTGGTCGATCCCGGCGAGCGCGCTCATGAGGATCGGCCCGCCCCGGAAGTAACCGCTCCGGTAGAGTTTCTGCCAATGGTACTCAGTCCGACACGGATCCCTGCCGAGCAGATATCCTTCGACCAGTTCCGTGACGGCCGCGTGAACTGTTTCCAGCCGACCCTGCACGATCGGCTCGCCCCAGCCGACAACCCCCTCGTCCGTCTCCAGTTTGAGGAGAAGCCACCGGGGCGGCACCGCGAACAGTTCAAAGTCCGTGATTTCCATGCGGGAGGATTACGCGAGCAGCCACTTGAAACGACTGGCCCATCCCTGTCGCCGCCGAGATCCCTCGCGTTTCGGTGTGCCTGATAGTATTTCGGGAGTTCGACAAAATGTGATTCGACGGCCGGCTGCTCTTGATCCGTTCGAAATAGGACGGCAAGTTTCGGTTGGTATTACTCGAAGGATATCATTCCCTTCACGACATCCTCGCCTCCGTGGACCCGTTCGAAGGCTTTGGCGACGTTCTCCATCGGTTCTTCGAAGTCGATGATCCACTCGACGTCTACCTCGCCGTCGGCGAGAAGGTTGACGGCGGCGTCGTACGTGTTCGCGTAGCGGAACGATCCGTGGATGTGGAGTTCGTTGTCGATAATCTCAAGGATGTCAAGCGGGACCGTCGCCTCGTCGGCGAGACCGATCAGGACGATCTCTCCACCCCGCCGGACGATTTCAAGCGTGTTCTCGATGGAGGACTTCGCACCGGATGCTTCCAGAACGACATCGGCACCTCGTCCATCTGTGTATTCCTCGACAGCCTCGACGAGGTTCCGCTCGGCAACGTTTACTGTTTCGTCGGCACCATGCTCGGCAGCACGTTCCAGTTTGCTTTCGACGACATCCGTGAGTATCACGTCGCTTGCGCCCGCGGCTTTTGCCGCCTCCATCGCGAGAAGACCGATCGGCCCGGCGCCGGTGATAGCGACGGTATCGCCGTACCCGATATCCCCGAGTCGACTTGCGTGAAGGCCGACGCTGAGTGGCTCACAGAGTGCCCCTTCTCGGGTGGAAACTTCCTCCGGTAGCACGTACGCGAAGTCGGCTGGCCAGGCGACGTACTCCGAGAAAGTCCCGTCGTCCGGGGGCGTTGCCATGAACGTCACCTGGGGACAGAGGTGATATTCGCCGCGCTTGCAATACTCACATCGACGACAGGGGACGCCCGGTTCGAGCGCGACTCGATCGCCGGGTTCGACGGTATCGACATCATCCCCAACTTCGACGACTTCTCCGGCGCTCTCGTGACCGAGGATCAGGGGATTCTCCACGACGTAATCTCCGATACGACCGTGGCTCCAGTAGTGAATATCCGAACCACAGATTCCGACATCCCTTGTCGCGACGAGCACTTCGTCGCTCGCTGGCGAGGGTCTATCACGTTCTTCGATCTCGAACTCTAGTGACTCTGTTAGTACTGCACTCTGCATCGTCTGAAATCGTGCTCTATTCAGTGAAAAAAGTTGTGTTTCATTCCCGGGAAATGGGATTGATGATCGCAGTTCCACAGGCACGGTGTTGTGTGAGTGTACCGGTTGGCGGACCCGGGATATCGGGTCCCGAAATCGAATCGACGGTCCCGGCCTGGTTCGGCCGTCAGTCGTCAGGACGCGGCCGTAGTCGGACGCAGGGTACGTAACGGAGTTGGACCGTATCGCAAAGGGACGGGACGAAGATCGAACGCCGTTCGCCCGGCGATCACGCCGAGAGGTTCTTTTCCATCCGGTCTCGGAGTGCCTCCTCAGCGTCTTCGTTGAGTCGGCGCTGGTGGATCGTCTCGCCCGAGTCGATGTCGAACAGGTGAACGCTCTCCGGCGGGAACTCGACGTACATGTGATCGCCGACAGTCGTCGCGCGTTGGCCCTCCGTCTCGACGACGAACGTCTTCTCGCTCTCTTGTTTTTCGGGACGGAGATAGACGTAGGAGATGCTCCCCATGGGTTCGACAACGTCAACCACCGCTTCGAACCCGTGTGCGCTGTTGGGTTCTTCGTGCAGTTCGATGTCCTCGGGACGGATCCCGAGCGTGACTTCGTTTCGATCTCCGAGTGACGACTGAATGCGTTCAGTCAGATCGAAGTCGATACCGTCGGTGCGGAACGTGCCGCCCTCGACGTGGCCGGTGAAGAAGTTCATCGAGGGAGAACCCAGGAATCCGGCAACGAACTGATTAGCCGGCCGGTAGAAACACTCCAGTGGTGTGCCGACCTGCTGGAGTTGCCCTTGATTCAACACGACCAACCGATCGCCCATCGTCATTGCCTCCGTCTGATCGTGGGTGACGTACAGCGTCGTCACGTCGAGATCGTTCTGGAGGCGATTGATCTCCGTCCGCATCTCCGTCCGGAGCTTGGCGTCGAGGTTGCTGAGCGGTTCGTCGAGCAAGAAGACGTTCGGATTACGGACGATCGCCCGCCCGAGCGCGACCCGCTGTTGTTGACCTCCCGACATATCTCCAGGACTGTTGTCCAGTAGCTCTTCGATCCCCATCATCTGGGCTGCCTCCGTGACTCGCTGTTCAATCTCGTCGTCAGTAAGGTCCGTCGACATCTTGAGGCCGAAGGACATGTTTTGTTCGGCCGTCATGTTGGGGTAGAGCGCGTAGTTCTGGAAGACCATTGCGATATTTCGATCCGACGGACTGAGTTCGTTGACAATCGTATTCCCGATGACGACGTCACCGTCGGTCTGGTCTTCGAGGCCGGCGACGGTTCGCATCAGGGTTGACTTCCCGCTTCCCGAGGGGCCGACGAACACGACGAACTCGCCGTCGTGTATCTCCAGACTTACGTCGTCTACCGCGACGATACTGTTCTCTCCGTCTCCGAACTCCTTGGTGATGTTGTCGAGTTTGATCCGCGCCATTATTGTCCCTCTACGGCAGTGCGTTGATACTCTGTCTTATCGATCTGTTCTCCGTCCGATACCGCTTGCATGCAATCTGTCTCATTCATTCTTTAATCACCACGCCGAAGCTGAGTCCAGCGGCGAGATACTTGTTGACGGCGATGAGGAAAACCAGCACCGGCACGATGACTGCTGTCGAGGCGGCAGCCAGCATCCCCCACTCGATCTGCTTGACGCCGATGAATTGATACACCTGCATTGACACCGTGGTCGCGGTCTGGTTCGTCAGCACGAGCCCGAACAGCAACTCGATCCAGGCGAAGATGAAGCTGATGATGGCGACGGAGAAGATTCCGGGCTTGGCCGACGGGAGAATGACCCGCAGGAACGACTGGAACCGGCTAGCCCCGTCGACCCGAGCGGCCTCCTCGAGCGTCTCGGGAATGCCATCGAAGAAGGCCTTCATGACCCACACGACCAGCGATATGTTGATCGTGATATACATGAACATCATCGCAATCCGCGTGTCGAACAGGTTGAGCTTGCGGAAGATGACGAAAAACGGGATGACGACGGCGATCGGCGGCAACATCCGCGAGGAGAGAATCCATACGAGGACGTCGCGCTGTCTGGGGATGTCGTACCGCGAGAGCACGTATGCCGCCGGCACGCCGATGAGAAGTACCACGATCACCGACACTGACACCATGAACACGGTGTTAAAGAACGCGTAGACGAACTCGCCGTTCTGGGCAAGTTCGGCGTAGTTCGAGAAAATTGGGACGAAGAGCCACTTCGGTGGCAGGGCGATGGCTTCTCGCGCCGGCTTTAATGACATCGAGACGAGCCAATAGAGCGGAAACAGCACGACGACAGCCCAGACTAGTAACACGGCGTGTCGACCGATTGCGGTGAGTCGGTTCCGGGTATCCTTCGAGAAGCGCCGTTCGGGGTGTTTGAGCGTCTCCTCTGAATCTGCTGTCGCCATTATTCCCACACCCCCTCGAAGCCGACTTTTGCGATCAGAACGTTCGCGATAGCGATGATGAGGACCAGATAGACGACGGCGATGGCCGCTGCAGCCCCGAGATCAACGAACCGGAAGCCCTGTTCGTAGATGTTGAGGCTCACGAGCTGGGTACTTGTCCCTGGCCCACCACGAGTGAGGCTGAAGACGAGCCCGAAGTGTCGGAACAGGTCGATCATCCGGATGAGGATGGCCACGAACAACACTGGTTTCATGTACGGAAGAATGACATGCACGTATCGCCGCCACAGCGGTGCGCCGTCAACCCGCGCCGCGTCCAGGAGCGTCTGGGGAACCGACGAGAGCCCGGCGTAGAAGATGATGAACATGAACGGCGTCCAGTGCCAGACATCGACCAATGTAACAGTCAGCAACGGAATGTCACTGAGAAAGACAGGCGCGGCAAATGGGGTGAGCTGCTCGATCAAGTATGGAATGATCCCGACCTCGGAGTTGAGCATGATCCGGGATATCGTCGCCAGCGTGACCGGCGCGACGGCCATCGGCAGAATGAACACGACACGATAGAACGTCTCCGTCCGATCGGATTCAACGCCGTGCAGTAATGCAGCAATGACAAACCCGAATACGGCCTCCAACGCCAGTGCACCGCCGACGAATGTGATCGTAATCACGAACGAATCGAGTGCGCCCGCTTCCGTGAATGCAGTCACGTAGTTCGTCAGGCCAGTGAACTCCCCGATAGTGTCGGGGCTGGTCATCTTGTACTTGACGAGACTCAAATACAGGTCGTACGCCCCCGGGAAGATGGTGATGACCAACATCACCAGCACCATCGGTGTCATCAACCAGTAGGGGAGATACTGGTTCCACAACTCTCGTAATCGGCTTGATACAGACGCGTGTGATGATTCTTTTGTGGTTGCGTTCATCATTTCTTTGAAATAGTGACGGAGAGACTCCTTCAGAAGGCGTTTTCAGCTGCTGAGGCTGCTGCTTTCATCGCCTCCGTCGGCGTCTTTTCTCCATTGATCGCCCGTTGCAGTTCCTCGGAGTACTTCTGTCCCCACTCGGGGTAGTTTTCGTCGAAGGAGATGGGGTTGGCAGCCTCTTGAGATTCGATCGTGACGTCGGCGTACGTCTCGCCGACACGCGACCGGAACTCGTCGTTCTCCCAGACGCCACGCCGGACCGAGAATCCGGCGCCCTGATCGATATGCATCCAGTTGTTTGTCGGTTTCGAGGTCGCCCAGATCATGAACAGGAACGCCCCGGCGGAATTATCGGCGAACTGCGAGGTGTTCATCTGCCAAGTCGACTGATTGGGACCGAACGATCCGCTTTCGGGATACGGCACCGGTGCGACGCCGATACGGTCGGCGACATCCGAGGCTTCCGGATCGGTCAGACCGGGCCAAAACAGGTTCGCGTCAGAAACGATGTGTCCGGCCGTTCCCGACTGCATCGCCGAGAGGACGTCGCTCCAGGTGAACGAACCGGGACCCTCCGGGCCGTAGTCTTGTAACAGATTGACATAGAAGTCGGCCGCCCCGATCGCTTTCTCGGAGTCGAGACCGGAGTCGTCCGGGAAGCTATCCCAGATGTTCGCGCCGAACTCCTGGACGAACGTGTTGAGGATGTAGGGGGCCATCCCGTAACCCTTCTGTCCACGACCGAGTGTCCCGATGACGTCTGACTCGTTCTCGTGGATCGTCCTCGCGTTCTCGATGAACTCCTCTGTCGTCTCGGCGACCTCCAGACCGTGCTTCTCGTAGAGGTCGGTCCGGTAGAACTGGACCTGAACTTCGGTGTTCAGCGGGAGTCCGCTCCACTTATCCCACTTTCCGTCGGCGTGACACCGCCACTTGACGACGTCGAAGAGGTCGTCTCGATCGTACCATTTCTCGTCGAAGAGGCTATCATCTTGGAAGAACTCGTCCAGGGGCTGGAGCCATCCGGATTTGCGGTACTGGTTGACCGTCCGAACGTTCCAGAAGGCGTCGTACTCGCCAGCCCCGGTCGTGAGGTCAGTGAGTCGTTTGGTCCGGAACTGTTGTTCCGGGAATGTATTCGTGATGACCGTCATGCCGGTCAATTCCTCGAAAACCGGGATCGCCGGCTCGATCGTGTCCATCCACGGGTGCTGGGGTGCGAGGATGTTGATCTCCGAGCCCTCGAACTGTCGCCAGTCGATGTCGGCTCCCTCGTACTCGCTGAGCGGGATCGCGAGATCCCCGCCCCCCTCTCCGGCATCTTCCGTGCCGTCTTCGCTTCCACTGCCGGTGTCTTGCGTATTGTCTTCGCTCCCACTGCCGGTGTCTTGCGTGGTGTCTCCGTCTCCACCACCGAGACAACCGGCGAGGCCAGTCACGAGACCGAGTCCTGTCGCACTGATAAATCTCCGCCTGCTCGATTCTCTTGCCATGTGGTTTCACCCATCTGCATCAATGCAATCATTGTGCATAAAGATTGCTGTTAATCGTTATCGGTATATGGAGATAGACAAAATAATTAAATACTTTATTTCCTCCGTAGCAGTCTCGATCCACAAACAATCAAACAACTTACCATTCACCCGGAGAAATGACAGCTAATTCGTCTACAGGTCTCTCGGACGAGATGGGTGATCGGTTCGAGGGATTCCCCGAAACAACGGTCGCGTCGGAGCTTCGACTTTGTTTTCCGGATGAATACACTCGTTATATTTAAGTGTTTGGAACTTCTTACGCAACGTGGATCAATGAAGACAGCAGTACGAACGCAGCGTCAAGTGTGCCTCGGATCGATAGTAGCCGGCCGCTTTCAGCGAGGTGAGTGGTAATGCGGGCAAGTGCCCTGACGGATATCGGATCGATCGAGGTCGTCGAACGGGACCGTCCGGAGCCGGCAGACGACGAGGTGCTCGTCGAAGTCGGCGCGTGTGGCGTCTGCACGACGGACTTTCACATGTATCACGGCTCGTTCCGGGTAGAGACACCGCTGGTCTTGGGTCATGAGAGCGCCGGAACCATCGTCGAATCCCGGGCAAACGGGTTCGAACCGGGCGATCGCGTCGCGATCAACCCGACGATCCCCTGCAATCGATGTTCGTACTGCAAGCGGGGCGAGACCCATCTCTGTGAAAACAACACCGTAATCGGCGGCGCAGGCGAGACCATTCTGGACGGGGCCTTCGCGGAGTACGTACGGGTCCCCGCGACGAATGTGGAACTTATTGGCGACTTGCCGATCCGGAACGCAGCGTTCGCCGAGCCGCTCGCCTGTGCCGTCCATGGAGTCGGCCGTGCAGGAATCGAACAGGGAGAGCCGGTGGCGCTGATCGGCGCCGGCCCGGTCGGGTTGCTGCTGGTCCAGGTCGCTCGCAACCGGGGTGCCGGACCGGTCATCGTCTCCGAACCGGACGACCGTCGCCGGGAACTGGCCGAAAAACTCGGCGCGGACAAGACTATCGATCCGACTGCGGTGGAAGATACGGTCGAAGCGATCACCCGTGTCGCTGGTAAGGTGGCGGTCGGTATCGAGGCGGTCGGTGCGGTCGAGACGATTCAGCAGGCCTTCGACGTCACCAGAGACGGCGGGACGACGCTGATATTCGGCGTCCCCGATCAGGAGGCGACGATGGAACTGAGTCCGTTCGACGTCTACTTCACGGAAGTCGACCTCCACGGAACGTATTCACTCACTCAGGAGGACTTCGAACGTGCCGTCTCGCTCCTTCGCCAGGAACGTATCGAGGTTGCATCCCTGATCTCGGCAGAACTCGGATTGGACGAGATTCCCGACGCATTCGAGAGCATGGAGCGAAACGAGGGGCTGAAGAACCTCGTTGTCCCCTGACGGCCCTACCGATATTTGTTGTTTTTGCGATCGTCGATACCGACCATGGGTACTGATGACTGGTATTGTCGTCTATCGCTCCCGGCGTTCTGCAGAGAAAAACGTGCACGATTGGCAGTGTCAGCCCGCATCTGATATATATAATGATTTATAGTAGGGCATATGTCGTATAGGGCCGAGATTTTCCGCCGTCGTTGTTCTGCACGAATGAACAGGTTTATATCCAACAGTATCAATAATAGTGAATAGAATGGGGACAGAATCATCGTACACGGTGGACTCGACCGAGACGTCGCTAACTATTCTGGAGACGCTGATCGAATCCAACGACCCTGTGGGGGTCACCGCTATCGCTGAGAGCGTCGAGGTATCGAAAAGCGTCGTTCACAATCATCTTTCGACGTTGTGCAACCAGGGATACGTAGTGCATCGCGACGACCAGTACGAACCGGCCTTGGAGACTCTCACCCTCGGAAGCCGCACACGCGCTCGATTGCCGGTCTATCGTAACGGCCGAAAGCAGATCGATACTCTCGCGGCTGCTACCGACAGGGCCGCGACTCTGTTCGTTCTCGAGGAAACGAATATCGTTCCGGTGTACATCGCTGAACCGACCGACGGTTGGTCGCCCGAGTTCTTCGAAGGAGAACCGTTGCCCCTCTATACGAATGCGCCGGGAAAGGCAATCATGGCGTCGCTCCCTCCGGAGGAAGTCACGGCGCTGCTCGATAATATCTCGTTGACAGAGATCACCGAAGCGACCATTACCGACAGGGAGGAACTCGACCTCTACATCGAAAACATCCGTGACGAAGAGATCGTGTTCAGCAAAGGAGAACACTACAACGGGATCGTCGGCGTCGCTGCAGCGATCGCCCCCTCGGAACGTAATCGGGCCGCGGCCATCGCAGTTCACGGACGCTCCGACCGACTCAATGGGCGGCATCTCTCCGAAGACATCGCAGGGCAGGTCCTCAGTATCGCGAACTCCATCAGAGCTGACCTCACGTAGTTTCACGCGTACGTATGTGGTATTAGATAATAGCGATCGTCGTCGCTATGTGTGGTAGATTTCGATTGCACTCTAAATATAACAGGAGTACATCTGTTATACAACTGCATAAGTATCAATGAAATTAACTGGTCAAAACGATTGGTGTGAGGTGGTGGGAACAAAGACTGTCGTCCTGATCGTATCAACAAAACTGGATCGCCTGTAGTCCCGGGCGAAACGCGACTTCAACGATCCAATGTATGATCTTCCCGCCATCCTCATAACGATTGTACTTCTGTTAGTCAAGTCCCATTCTACTGTTCTGCTGTTTCTGGTCCGTCCGAACAGCGTTCCCCCCGCGCTAGAAGTCCAAAATATCCGATTCGATCTGTCGTGCGGTCTGTTGTACCTGGCCTTGCACATCCTGTTGTAATCGTTTGCCAGTGAGACGTTCCTGTGAGTCGTGAACGCTGATTGCTATCCCGTTCTCCTCGTTTCTCTCGTGAATCGCGCTGGACACGCCGACGATGTCTTCAACGTATTCTCCTTTCTCCAGCGCGAGATTGCGCTGTCGAATAGCATGTAGCTTTTTTTCCATCCCTTCGTATGACGTGATTGTCTTCTCTGTATATTCCGTAAAACTGACTCGATCTAGGAGATCATCCTGGTCGGTAGTTGCTAACAACGCTTTCCCGGGTGCCGTACAGTGAAGCGGCAGCGATAGCCCACGTCTCAAATACGTGTTCTGTGAATCCTTCGACTGATGGACGGAGGCACAGAACACAGTCTGGTCCATCAAGACAGAAGCGCTCGCGGTGGACCCAGTCAGTTCTGCCAGTTTCGCTATTTTCGATTCCACTTCTTGAAACTCGTCCGACAGTTCGAGCGCCTTCCCCCCGATATATAGATACTTTAATGAGAGTTGATATGTCCCATCGTCGCTGTGTCGGAGGTAATTGAGGTTCTCCAGGGTCCGTAAGTGATCGTGTACTGTACTTTTCGCGCGATCGAGCTCGTGTGATAGTTCGGTCACTCCTGTGGCTCCCCCCTCCGAGAGGAGTTCGATGATCCGGAACGCTGTTCCGACTGATTTCACCGGCACTTCAGTGTCGTTTGGTTCAGTCATTACGCCATGGTTGGACCGTGCTCAACATATGTGTTCCGGATTACCGAACGTCACTCTAAACCTCGTCAAAAATTTATAATGATTATACGCAATATTTGGATAGAGCCTCAATGATCGTTGTCCGTAATCACAGTGTTCTCGGACGTATATCCGGGCTACCGGCTGATATCGCACGTTTCAACGTTCGTTCGGTATTGGCGAACATCCTGTCGAACGGCATGTTATCCTCCTGTCGTTCTGTCCTTCTCGAATGGTACGCCTGTCCTCGTCCGTGACCGTTCGTTCCAACCGGGACATATCCAGCAACGGATCCCACTTTTCCAGATAATCGTTTATTGTTGAATACGTGGGAGAGAACCTTTCTCACTCCCGGTTCCGTACTGATCGAACTCAGCTCTGTCTTCTTGTATTGATCTCCGGGGAGTTCATCAGTACCCTCGACCGGATTTCAGAACCGTCGGTCGGATCGCGGGATGGTCCCAATACGTTCGGTAATACCGAACGCATGAGGGCGTCAGGATGCCCCAGGTATGAGTCGCCCTGTCGGGGATCGTTCCTCGCACGTAGCCGAGCTCGACCGTTCGCCTGTCGATAGATCTGGTTCGTTCGTCGTGCTCGCGTCCGGTGGAGCCGTCACCTGATTCCGCGGGTGCTGTCCTCCCACAGATACCGTTTCGACTTGGGTTATTTTCACTCTCTATCACAGTCGGAAGTGACGGAGAATGCGGTGTAACAACGGTTCGTGACCGCAAGATTGATCCGGGAGGTGAGAGAACACCGATCTATGCCTTCATCTGGCCAGACGGATAGTCAGACACGTCCTGTGGAACTTCGTGTCGAGTTCGAGGCTACCCCTGAGAACGTAGATCCGACTGCAGCGCCGCGTTTCTCCTGGACCGCCGAAACGGACCGTCGCGGTGCGCATCAAACAGCGTATCGGCTCGTCGTTGGCAGGGAGTCCGAGCCTGTCGCCGCTGGCGAGGGCGACCTCTGGGACACGGGGCGGGTCGATACTTCCCGGGCGACAGGTGTTCGGTACGACGGACCTCGACTCGGTTCCGACGAAACGTATTACTGGTCGGTGAAGCTCTGGACAGACGACGGGGAAACAGCGTGGGCGAAACCGGCGGCGTTCTCGACGGCGCTGGCTCCGGAGGACTGGCACGGCGAGTGGATCTCTCACCAACCGGGCGTCGGAGATTCGAACGGCTGGCGCAGCCAGTGGCTGGATCCGGACGAGTCCACCACGGAATGGGTCCAGGTCGATCTCGGCGACCGTTACGATCTCTCCAGCGTAACGTTACACCCTACCGAACCGATCGATCTCGTCACGACGCCGGACGACGTTACGGTTGCCATCTCCTGGACGGCTGATCCGCTCGACGGGTTCGGCTTCCCGGACGCCTATCGCATCGAGGTCGCGGACGAACCGAACTTCGAGGATCCGACGCTCGTCGTCGAACACGAACCCGACGTCCAGCGTGGGTTCGAAGGTGACGGACAACCGGATGATAGCGTTCCGACACAGACCCACGAGAGTCTCGACGTTCGAGGTCGCTATATTCGGATCACCGCGACCGAACTACACGAATTTACTCCGGTTATCGAGTCCCCGTTCCACGAGGATCGCGATGTCGACCGACGGGTCGAACGCGTTTCTGCCTGGGAGTGTTTCGCGCTCGGCGGCCTGACGGTCGAGGATGGGTCCGGGACCGATATCGCAGAGGGATGCGACGTCGAGGCGTCTTCGTCGGTCGAGACGCGTACCTGGGGCCGGGATCATCTCGTGAACGGACACGACGGGTCGCGGATGGCATCGTCGTCCCCCCAACTCCGGACCGAGTTCGACCTCGACCGATCGGTGGCATCGGCACGGATCCACGTCGCCGCACTCGGCTACGGCGAACTGTTCGTTAATGGGGAACGAATTGGCGATCGTCGACTTGACCCGGCGTGGACGGATTACGAACAGCGCGTTCTCTATTCGAGTTTCGACCTCACCGACGAGCTGTCCGAAGGGAAGAACGCACTGGGACTGTGGCTCGGCCGGGGTCGGTTTTCGAAGAGCAGTGCGTACTGGAGCAGTGATGGGTCTCCGCGTGCGCGCGCAACGCTGACGATCGAGTTCGAAGACGGTTCGACCCGAACCCTCTCGACGCACGGCGGCTGGCAGGCTTCGTCCAGTCCGATCGTTTCGAACGATCTCTACGAGGGTGAAACGTACGATGCGCGTCGGGAGGTCGACAGCTGGAGCCGCCCGGGGCTGGACGCTGACTGGGATACCGCGACAGTCGTCGACGGCCCGGACGGGACGCTTCGCCCGGAACGGATCGAGCCGATGCGTGTCGTTGAAACGCTGGACGTCGAGACGGTGATCGAACACCCGGACGGGCCGATACTCGACTTCGGACAGAACATCACGGGATGGTTGTCGATCGACATCGAGGGGTCCGCTGAGGGTGAGGAGATCACGCTCCGGCACGCCGAGACCCTCACCGAGGACGGGGATCTGTCGCTCATCGACCTCCGCAAAGCCGACGCCACTGACACCTACATATCCAGGGGTGACGGGATCGAGACGTACGAACCACGGTTCACCTACCACGGCTTCCGGTACGCCCAGATCAGTGGCTACCCGGGAGAGTTCGATCCGGAGAACGTCACGGCGAAGGTCGTCCACACCGCGATGGACCGGCGTGGCGAGTTTACCTGTTCGAACGACGATCTCAATCAGGTCCAGCACAACGCCGTCTGGGGACTCCGCGGGAACGCCCATTCGATCCCCGAGGACTGTCCACAGCGGGACGAACGCTTCGGGTGGACGGGCGACGCCCAGATAGCGACGCGGTCCCTCCTGTTCAACTTCGATGGCGCCCGTTTCCACGAGAAGTGGGCCCGCGACCACGAGGACGCAGCCACCGAGATGGGGTACGTCCCGGACGTCATCCCCAACAAGTCAAACGAGGATGTGGGCGATCCGACGTGGACGGTCACGCGCGTCATGCTCCCCTGGTACCTGTACCTCCACGACGGGGACCAAGCAGTACTCCGCGAACACTACGAAGGGATGCGTGAGTACGTCGAGTATTGGTCTTCGAGTACCGAGGACGGCCTCGTTCCGGACCAGTACGGCAAGTATGGCGACTGGCTCACCTTCGAGAACGCGGATGGTCGGCGCGGTCTCCCACACGACCTCTTCAACACCGCGTTCGTCTACCAAATAGTCGATACGTTCGCGAAGGTAGCCGACACGCTCGGCAACGAAACCGATCGGGAAAACTACCGCGAACGCGCGATAGAGATCGCCGACGCGTTCAACGAGGAGTTCTTCGACCCCGAAGCGGGCGTCTACGGGCCGGGGACTCAGTCGTCGTACTCGGTCCCGCTGTTCCTCGGTCTCGTCCCCGAGGCGAACGTCGATCTCGTGGCCGAGAACCTCGCAGAAAAGGTCCGTTCGGACGGCGGGAAACTCCAGAGTGGCTTCCTGGGGACGCGGCCGTTGATCCATACGCTCGCCGAGCACGGCTACGCCGACCTTGCCTACCAGGTCGTCAGCCAACCCGAGCAACCGGGCTGGGTGTACATGGTGCGCCAGGGGGCGACGACGATGTGGGAGCGCTGGAACTCCGACGAGGAAGTCGGTTCAGGGATGAACTCATTGAATCACTCGCCGTTTACTCACGTTTCGGAGTTCTTCTACGAGGTTCTGGCCGGGATCAAGCTCGAAGACGATCCCGTGACAGAATCGGTTACGATCGCACCGTCGCTCGTCGAGGACCTCGAGTGGGTCTCGGCCAGCGTCGAGACACCGACCGGAACGCTCGCCGTCGACTGGGAGCGCGAGGATGACAGCTACCAGCTGACGGCGACGGTTCCGTGGAACGTGAACGCGACGATCCGGCTGCCCGATGGGGCGGACGCGTCTGTGATCGAATCGGCGAAGTCATTGTCGGATGGCGCGCCGGACGGCGTCCGATCAGTGGAACGGGACGGGGACGATCTTGTCCTCTCGGTCGGAGCCGGGGAATACGAGTTCTCGGTCGCATGAGTCGGTGACTGTCTTTGTACGCCACGTCGCTGGGAACGGTTTCGAAGTTCTGGTCCGGCTACGGCATGAAAGACGGCACGGAGAGCGGCGAAGAGACGAAACACACCATCCAAACGGTTCGGCCAGCCATCTGATCGGCGACATAACGGGTTTCAGGGACCCGACATTCGGCCGCCAGCCCCGCGTTCACGCCCAGTCGTCCTCAAGAAGGCTCCTGAGATCCTTCCGTCTGGAATCCCAGTACGTCTCGTCCTGTGGCGTAAATTCGGACCCGTCGATGCTCGACTCGACGACCTCCCGGCCGGCTTCGATCGAGACGATCCGTCCGGTCGCCTCGGCCTGCGAGAGGACGTTGCCGACGGCGGTCGATTCGACGGGACCGGTCCGGACTGGCCGTCCCAGCGCCGAGGCGAGCATTTGACAGAACAGTTCGTTCCGGACACCGCCTCCGCCCAGGTAGACGACGTCGCTGTCCGTACCGGCGATGGATTCGAGCCGTTCGATCGTCAGGGCGGTCTTCACCGCGAGGCTCTCGAAGATGCTCCGGGTGACCTCTCCCGCGCTTCCTGGCACAGACTGGTCCGTCTCTCGGCAATACGCCCCGACGTCTTCGACCATGTCGCCTTCGATCGAGAACCGGTCGTCGTCCGGATCGATCAGCGGGCCGTCGCGCTCTGGCGAGCGAGCCTCTCGGATCAACGTGTCGTAGCTGTGGTCGACGTCGCTGTCTGCCCAGATCTTGCGACACTCCTCGAAGAGAAAGAACCCGGTGACGTTCTTCAGAAACCGGACCGACCCGTCGATGCCGAGTTCGTTCGACGCGCCGAACTCGAAGGCATCGTCTGTCAGGATCGGCTCGTCGACTTCGATCCCGGAGACGAACCAGGTCCCGGTACTCAGGAACGTCCGGTCAGTCCCCGACAGCGGCAATCCCGTCACGGCGGCCCCGGTATCGTGACTCACCGGCAACAGGATCTCGGCTTCGCTGTCGACGTCCGAGAGCGCGTCCGTCCTGAGAGTCCCGATTGACGATCCGATGTCGGATATCTCGGGCAACAACTCCCTCGGCAGGTCGAGTCGGTCTAGCAGGTCTGACGCCCACTCCCCGGTTTCCGGGTCAAGCATCTGCGTGGTCGAGGCGATCGTGAGTTCGGAACTGGGGTCGGCTCCCAGTCGCTCGGCGATCACCTGGGGCATCATGACCATCGAATCCGCCTCCTCGACGATTTCCGGCTCCTCTTGCCACAGGTAATGATACTGCCAGAGCGTGTTCGTGACGTTCCAGTGGTTGATACCTGTCGCCTCGAATATTTCCCGTTTGGACACTGTTTCGAGAACGTCGTCGAGCGTCGATTCGAGCGTGGGATCCCTGTAGGCGTACGGGTCACAGAGCAGCTCACCGTCGGCGTACAGTCCGAAATCCACACCCCAGGTATCGACCCCGAGTGTGTCGATCGTCTCGCCCGCCGATTCGACGTTCTCCAGTCCCTCGACGATGGAGCGGATCAGCGAATCGACGTCCCAGACGTACCGTTCGTCCCGTTCGATCGGTCGGTTCTCGAAACGGTGGACGGTCTCCAGATCCAACGTCCCGTTCGCGATCGTTCCCCGCAGTATCTTCCCGCCGCTGGCGCCCAGATCGACTGCGACGTGATTCATGGATCACTCCGACCGGGCGTCCCGCCAGTCAGTCGGAATGTCGTTCTCCTCGCGCCACTCCTTGAGGGCGGGACGGGCGTCCGTCCGCATCGCCGAGTAGATCTCGGCCTCCGCCCCTTTGATGTCGGCGTCTTGCTGGTAGGAGTGTAGCTCCTCGAAGTCGACGAGGCCCGACCGCAGGTATGCGAGTTGCACGTTCTCGACCGACTCGATCATCGCATCCGTCGGATCTCGGACGTAGTGGGCCTGATCGATCATGTACGAGACGTCGTGCATGTCGAGCAATCCACGCGAGTCGGCCTCCCGTAGCGTCGTGAAGATGCGGAACACCTCGGCTGGATCGAGACTGCCCGTCACGAGGTCGTCGTCAGCATATTTGCTGTCGTTGAAGTGGAACCCGCCCAGTTCATCCAGCTTCGAGAGGTAGCCCACGATCTGTTCGACGTTCGCTCCCTGGAGGTGGTGGCCGGTGTCGACGAGGACGGACGCCGACTCCCCGACCGCCTCGGAGAACGACAGTGCCGATCCCCAATCGAAGATGGCAGTCGCGTAGAACGCCGGCTCGAACGGTTTGTATTCGACGAGCACTTCCTCCTCGTCCCGGAGTTCGTCCTCGATCTCGTCGAGCTGGTCGGCGACCCGATCGTACATGTCGAAAAACGACAGTTGACCGAACGAGTTCGTCCCGTCCGGCAGCCAGAGGATCAACGTGTCGCTGTCTAAGAGGCGCATCCAGTCGATGCACTCGTAGATGTGTTCCCGTACTGCGTCCCTGACGTCCGGATATGGCGAGATGAGACTGCCGTATCGGAGACGGTCGTCCAGGGTCGCGTTCTCGCGCATCGTGAAGAGGTTCGCGTTCACCGCGCCCGCCCGTAGCCCCTCGGTTTCGAGGAGGCCGCGGACGGCTTCGACGTCTTCACGCGTCGAGCCGTCCCAGGGGAAGTGCAGCGAGACGGTTTTCCCGTGGCCGGTGTACTCGTACACTTCGCGCGCAGCTTCGATCCGTTCCTCGATCGTGTCGGGCTCGGAATCGGACGTATACGTTTCGAATCGTGTGCCCGCACGACCGAGTCCCCAGCTGGGAATCTCGATCTCGAAGTCGTCAAGATCGTCGCCGAACGCACTCGTGGGTAGGTCTTGCATGGTGTTCCTCCGTAGTTTCCAGATTCCGTATCCTGTATAATATATCTTCGGGATTTGGGGTGCAATAGCAGTCTCAGGGGATTCGGGGTACACTGGCTGTCTCAGGAGATTTGGGGGTATACTGGCAATCTCGGCGTGAACGAAAGCGTCCGCGCGCAAAGAGACGAGTCGAAGCGGGATTGGACCGCATCCGACGGTGGCAGGGTCGGCCGATCACCAGCCGGGTTCGCCGTCGCCGTAGTTGTGGTAGACGGTCTTGAGTCGAGTGTACTTCAGCGCGCCGTGTTTGCCGTCTTCGCCGGAGTTGCCTGACTGGTTCCAGCCGGTGTGGAATCCCTGCAGAGCCTCGCCGAGCGTCCGGTTGACGTACACTTCGCCGAACTCGATCTCGTGTGCCCCACGCATCGCAGTACTGTAACTGTCCGTGTAGACGTACGCCGAGAGGCCGTACTCGGTCTCGTTGGAGTACTCGATCACCTCGTCGAACGACGAGACTGACACGATCGGGCTGACGGGGCCGAAGATCTCCTCGTCCATCAGCACGGAGTCCTGATCGATGTCGGTCACGACTGTCGGCTCGTACCAGTACCCCTTCGTCCGGTCCGCGGGCGGTCCCCCGCCGGTGAGGATCTTCGCGCCTTCCTCGCGGGCGCGTTCGACCGCGTCCCGGGTCTTTTCGAGTTCGGCCTCGTTGACGTGGGGCCCCATGTCGGGATCCTCGGCCGGGTCCCCGACCGAGAGGTCCTCGGCAGCGTCCGTGTACGTCCGTTCGAACTCCTCCTGTACGTCCGAGTGAACGTAGATCCGCTCGACGCTGGTACAGAGCTGGCCGGCGAAGGAGGTGTTCGCCTTGAGGATGCGCTCGACCGCCTTTTCGATATCGGCGTCCTTCCAGACGATCGCCGGGGCCTTCCCGCCGAGTTCGAGTTGCGTCTCGGTCAGGTCCTTGGCCGCTTCGCGTGCGATGGCGATCCCCGTGTCACGGTGACCCGTAAAGGAGATCAGATCGAGGACGTCCGAACTGGTGATCCCTTCGCCGACGCTGCCGTCTCCGGTCAAGAAGTTCACGACACCGTCGGGGAAGTCGACCTCCTCCTCGACAAGTTCCCACATCCGAAGCGTCGACAGCGGCGTCTCCTCGCTCGGTTTGGCGATGACCGTGTTCCCGGCTACCAGCGCGGGAGCCAGTTTCCGGAACAGGACGAACAACGGGAAGTTCCAGGGGATGATCGCGCCGACGACCCCGTAGGGCTTGCGAACGAGATGGATCGATTCGCCCTGATCATCGCTCGGAAGGATTTCCCCCTCGATCCGGCGGTCCCAATCAGCCATATAGCGGACGTATTCGGCCGTGGCGCTGACCTCGAACTCGGCGACGCTTCGCGTTTTCCCTTGCTCTTCGATCAACAGGTCCGACAACTCCTCGACGTTCTCGGCGATCACAGAGGCGGTCTCCCTGAGCAAAGCTCCCCGCTCGACGGGCGGCCGGCGTCCCCACGCTACTTGAGCCGACCTGGCCGCCGTGAGGGCCTCCTCGATTTCCCCTTCGGTCGCGTTGTTGACTGTCGTGATTTCTTCCGCTGTCGTCGGGTTCTCTACCGCGATACTGTCTCCCTCGCCCTCGTGCCACTGTCCGTCGATGAAGTGGCTGTTCTCCGGCATCATGTGAATCCAGATAGTCTCAACCCGTCCCTCATATTTAATATTTACTTTTGTAGATCATGATGAATCCGTCGACTGCCAAACGCCGTTCGATCGGGGCCGATCGTGACAGGACTGCTAGTGTCATGCCCCCGTTTCATCCCAGGGGAGAGAAGAAGGCAGATCCGTTCCGAGGCAGGGGTCGCCACTGATAGGTCCCGTCAGTCATGGAAAACGGCCCGGAAAGCTCGGATCGAAGATCCGGCTTTCAAAAAATTCATATGGTCGCATTGTGATCTCGGAGTATGTTCGAGGAGGAACGGGAGACGGTACTCCGTACGTGTACTGATTTAGTCACGAACGGTGTCGTACGAAATACCGGAAGCGCAGGGAACGTCAGCATCCGACCGGCGGGAGAGAACGATCGGATCGTGATCACGCCGTCGAAGATCAACTACGATACGATGACTCCGGAAGACATGCTGGTCATCGACGGGTCGGGTTCGGTCGTCGAGTCGCCCTCGGGATACGAACCGTCCTCCGAAACGCCGATGCACCTGAACGTCCACGATGTCGTCGAAGGCTCTCGCGCCGTTGTCCACTCCCATCCGAAGAACGCGATAGCGTTGGGGGCTCTCGAAGACAGTATCCCGACCGTCCACGTCGATCAGGCGTATTTTGTCGGCGATCACGTTCCAGTCATCGATTACGTGCCATCCGGAAGTCAGGAGATGGGCCAGGCCGTGAGCGACGCGGTCCAAGAGGCCGGGGCCGTGCTCATCCGACATCACGGACTTATCACGATCGGTGGCGACCTGCCAGAAGCACTCGAACGGACTCTCGCCATCGAGAGCAACGCGAGCATCTATCACCGGACTGCCACTCTCGGCGACGTTCCTCCGATGGACGACGCCGATATCCAGCGGTTACAGGACCCCGACGCCGAACTCTGAGCTCGTCGGCCGACAGTCTGGCGGTTTTACAAGGAGGGATTTCCGTGGAAACAGGAAGATCATTGAACTGGTTACACCGCAGTCTTGATCCTGCTTTTGGGTGTGGTAACCGTTCTACGACGCACTCGTTGATTCGGGAAGCGTTGCGGGATCTCGACGAGTGATAACCCGGGGGAGCGGACGTAGCCGTCTCTTTCCTTCCGATCGTCTTCGACAAACCGACGCCACTGCCCTAGACAAAATGACCATGATCGAATCTGCAGACGAAAAATACTTATACATGTTGTGGCAGTTGTGTACGTATGGGGACGCTCGAACTAGATAACCTCACGAAGATCTTCAGCGATCCCGACGAGGGAGAGATCGTTGCGGTCGACGAGTTCAACGCCGAAATCAAGGACGGCGAGTTCTTGATTCTCGTCGGTCCATCTGGCTGTGGGAAAACCACGACTCTCCGGTGTGTTGCTGGCCTGGAGCAGCCGACACGGGGCGATATCCTGTTGGACGGCGAATCCGTCATCGAGAAGAAGCCGAAAGCCAGGAACATGGCGATGGTGTTCCAGAATTACGCTCTCTACCCGCACATGACAGCCCGGGAGAACATGTCGTTCGGTCTGCGGATGACGACGGATCTCTCTAACGACGAGATTGACGACCGGGTGAACGAGGCGGCGGAGATCATGGGGATCGAAGACCTCCTGGAGAAGAAACCGAGCGAACTGTCCGGGGGCCAACAGCAGCGCGTCGCGCTCGGGCGAGCGATCGTCCGTGATCCAGAAGTGTTCCTCATGGACGAACCGCTCTCGAATCTCGACGCCAAGTTACGAACCCAGATGCGAACCGAACTCCAGGACCTCCAGCAGGATCTGGGCGTGACGACCGTCTACGTCACCCACGACCAGACTGAGGCGATGACGATGGGCGACCGAATCGCGGTTCTCAACGACGGGGAACTCCAACAGATTGGCTCGCCAGACGAGTGTTATAGTGAACCGGCCAACCAGTTCGTCGCCGGATTCATCGGCTCGCCGAGTATGAACTTTTTCGACGTCGAACTCCGAGACAGCGTGCTGATGAGTGAAGACTTCGACGTGACGATCTCACCGGAGATCGAACGCGAGATCGACGGCGACGGTTCGGAGTACGTCCTGGGGATCCGCCCGGAGGAGATCCTTAGCGAAGACGCGGCCGAAGGCGGCGAGGATCGGTTCACGATCGACGTCAAAGTCGTCGAGCCCCTGGGGGACGTCACGTATCTGTATGCCGACATAAACGGGAAGGAGGCGACCATCGCGGTCGATCGCTCTACCGACCTCGAACCCGGCGATCGCATCTCCGTCGCGTTTCCCGTCGACGAGATTCATCTGTTCGACTCACAGACCGGCGACGCGATCATCAACCGAGGCGCGCCAGCAGCCGATGCGTTCGTGACGGAAGACGAATCGACTACCGAGAAGACCGAAGCGTAACTCTTCGGGTAGTGTTTGGATACAACTGTCAGTAATTCGTTCGAGATAAACGGGGTTTGTATCCACGTCAACAGTACTCATGGTGACTTCTTTCCGCCGTTCCGACTGTGGTTGTCATCGGTCACGACGTTCGATCGCGCTCTGACTCGGCATTCCCTTCCTCAGCGTTTGAAATATAATGATGGTTCTGCGACTAATCTGAGTCCTATCTGAGACATTCATAGAAACATTTATATACATTGCTAAAGACATTCGCCAATATGGCACAAAACGAGAGTGCTGAGAATACGTCGAAAGACATATCCACGGGATCGGGACGGCGAGTCACCCGCCGAAACTGGTTACGGCTCGCGGGCGCGACCAGTATTTCCGCACTCGCTGGCTGTGGCGGTGACGACACTACGACCGAGGGAGACAGTGGGGGTGACTCCGATGGCATGACTTCTACCGGCACGACGACGGGAGCGGTTCAGGACGTCACCACCATCGAGTACTGGCGGTGGCCACACTCGACCGATCCATCGAACGAGGGCGAAGACAGGATCGTAGAAGAGTTCAACAGTGGTCCGGGTGCAGACATGGGGATCGAGGTACAGCAGGTGACAAATCCCTTCGGCGACCACCGGACAAAGGTAAAGACGGCCATCGGGAGCAACAATGCCCCAGATGTCGCCTGGACGTTCACCAACCAATACTACGATACGGCAGGCAAAGACCGAAGCACGATCGAAGAAGAAGCCCCGTACGTGTACATCGAGGATTATGTCAGTGACGAGTGGCTCGGCGACTTCTACGAGAAGGACCTGGCTACCCAACGAGCGAAATATGGCGGTGTCGTCGGCGCGCCCTTCATCTCCGGGCTCGAACCGGGGTTGCTTTACGTGAACGTCGACGCGTGGGAGGCCGCCGGGCTGGGTGAGCTCCCATCTGACACCTGGAGCTGGCAGGAGTATCTCGATGCTGTCGAAGCGATCGATGGGACGACTGTCAATGGGACGACCGTCAACGGGACCGGGCTCGGCCTCAAAGACGCCCATACGACCGAGTGGGTGAACTATCTCGGGGGGCCGGATCGAACCGCCGGGGAACTCGTCGGGAACGCCTTCCAGCGTCAGGACGACAGTTACGTCCTCACGGCAGCGTCTACCCCTGATCTCGAAGCCTGGAACACCTTCTGGGGGACGCCCATCGAGGAAGGCTGGACGATCAATCCGATGGCGTACGACTTCCTGGAGACCCAGGAACCGTTCGCGGCCGGACAGATTGGGATCTTATCGCACACCACGTATTCGAGGGTACAGTTCGGCCAAGATGCAGAGATCGACTGGGAGATCATCCCGTACCCGACCAAGGGGGGCAACGACTACTTGATGTACGAGGCCGGACTCGGGAACCTCGTCATTTCGATGACGACGTTCAAGGAGGAAGTCGGGGCGAAGCCCGAGGCCGCCGCGGAGTTCATCAAGTTCCGCAACAACGCTCGGAACCAGTACAAGTGGTTCAACGTCTCCTCGCAGTCGGTTCCCAACCGGGGTGCTTACGAACTCATGGAATCGGAGGGCGTCTCTGACTTCGTAGAGCAGACAGGCGGGAAAGCACTGATGGATCGGATCGACGAGTCCTACCGGAACTACCAGGAACTCTATGACACCATCAAGAGCCGATGGCCCGACATCAAGACGACCGAGGCAGGTGCGCCCGTGCGGAACTCTCCGACGGGAATCGGGAGCGGTCGGGTCGGGCAGGCGATGGGCGGAGCGCTACAGCAACTCGCCCAAAGCAACAACCGGAACCCACAGCGGGCGCTCACCCAGGCAGAGACCGAATGGGCGAATGTGGTCAAAGAGGTCGAAGGCACCACAGTCGCCGAGGACAGTATCGGCTGGAACAAGCCAGAGCCGAAGGCTGGATCGAATTAAGGGTCCAGAATATTCGTCTCATCTTCCACCGTAACAAGTAATCATCCTGAAGGTAAACAGACCTCGATACATGGCATCCAAAACTGAGTCTGGATCAGTCTCACCCGACGCCGTGCAGTCTTTGAAGCGTCGGCTCAGCATAGAATCACTTTCCCTTCACCAGCAGGAGACCATCGAGGGATGGTTGTTCGCCCTTCCAAAGGTACTGGTCATCCTGTTCGTGATCGGATTTCCGATGGTATTCGGTGTCTACCTGAGCTTCACCGAATCCACGCTGTTAGCCCTTCCAGGGGAGTTCGTTGGAATTGAGAACTATGTTTGGTTGATGAATTACGGCACGTGGTGGATATCGCTGAAGAACGTTCTTATCATCGGTGCCGTAAAGATCCCGACGAACCTCTTTTTCGCATTCACGACGGCTCTCCTTCTCAGAGAGAAGTTGAGAGGGAGTGCACTCTATAGGGTTGCGTTCATCGTCCCGGTCGCCGGTCCCCCGATCATCTGGGGAATCGTTTGGCGACTCTTCCTCTTCCCTACTGAAGGTGGGATTGCCAACTCGCTTTTACTTAATCTCGGACTCATTGAGCAATACATCCCCTTCCTGTCGAGTACGACCTTCGCGCTCCCATCGGTCATCATGTCTCTTATCTGGGCATACGGTCTCTCGACGCTTATCTACTTAGCAGCCCTCTCTGGGCTTCCACCCTCGGTAATGGAGTCGGCTGCGATTGACGGCGCCAATAAATGGCAGAAGATCCGGTACGTTATCTGGCCGTTGATGAAGCCCACGACACTGTTCCTTGTGGTGATCCAGCTGATCATGGTGACCCGACTTGGCTTTGCGCAGGTATTCGTCATGACTGGCGGAGGCCCTCTTGACGCGACGATGGTTCCTTCTTATCTCGTGTACGAACTGGCCTTCTCGTTCAACGAGTTCGGCCGCGCGTCGGCGACGGCGATGGCCATGCTCGTCGTCACGGTGGTCATCGCATTGCTCCTCTACAAGCCGCTCCAGAGTAACGCGGAGTACTACCAATGACCTGGATACAAGAATTCATGCATATAAACACGATAAACCAAGAGGTGATCGACGATGAGCGATGATCACGAACTGCTCTTCGAACCACCAGGAACCCTCCGGGGGCGCATGGAGCGTTTCGCCGCACACGGCTATTTATTCGTCTTAGCGGCTTTTACCGCAGGCCCATACGTGGTGATGATGCTACTCTCACTCATGGGCAATGGATGGGCTCCGATTTTCCCGGTGAAACTCATCCCCGAGGCCTGGAGTTTCCAGAATTACATCAATGTCTGGACGGGTAACACTGCCCTACTCGATACCCCCTTCGCTATTTTCTTCATGAACTCGCTCATCTACGCTGGCGGGGCGACCCTGACTGTCCTGGTCATCGACACGCTGGCCGGCTACGCGTTCGCTCGCCTGAAATTCCGGGGACGCGACGCCACATTCCTCATCGTAGTGGGAACCCTGATGGTTTCTCCAGTCATCCTGTTCGTTCCTCTCTACACCTGGCTGAACCAGTTCGGCCTGACGAACACCAGGGTTGGTGTGATCCTGCCTCTCGTGTTCAACGGATTCGGTGTCTTCCTGATGCGCCAGTTCATCAAAACCCTTCCGTCCGACCTTGAGGACGCCGCGCTCATCGACGGCTGTTCGCGCTTTGGCGTGTTCTGGCGGATCGTCGTCCCGATGATGAAGCCGGCCCTCATGACTCTCGGGGTCGTGACGTTCATCGTTTCGTGGCGGACGTTCCTCTGGCCGCTCGTGTTGACCCGTGACCAGGCACTGTACAACATGCCGGTCGCGTTGGGCTTCTTCACCGGTCGGACGGGGACCCTCTGGGCACCATTGATGGCCGGAGCTGCTATCGCGTTGGTCCCGATGGTCATCATATTCTACGCATTGCAGGACTACTACGTGCGCGGGTTTACTGTCGGTGGCCTCAAAGGATAACTGTACTCTTCTGACGCACCCTCTCGGGGCGAACCGGTCCGGAAGCTCGGTCATTGACCGGAGAACCCCGTAGAGATCGAGTGACGATTCCACTGTATCGACACTCTCAAACTGAGGGGGATCGAGAGAACGAAACGAACAACGATGTCCGAAAAAACGGAAAGATATCGACAGGCGATCAATCGGATGGTCCGTGTGGTCGCCCGCAACTTCGTCGGGATCGTGATGTTCTCTCTCATCGTCTGGTTCACCGTTATTCCTCTTGTTGTGTCGCTCGCGGTGGGATCTGTATCGGGGATCCTCGGCGGTCTGTGGGCAACCTGTCTCTTGGTGGGTATCGCACTCGTCGGACTCTTTCGATATTCTACCACAGTCATCGACAGGGGCACCCAGATCGAGGTCCGTCCCAGTCTCGAGGCAGCGATCAGGTCTCCCCGCGTCGGGATGGGGCTCGGCGTAGTGACGTTCGGAGCGATCGTCGCTGCCGTCGTCTTGCCCAATCTGGCGCCGAGCACGTATCGGCCGTTTGTGGCCGGTTTCGCGAGGTTCCCGCTCGTGTTATGGTACCTCGTCGTCGGGCTGGCATCTCCCGAACTGGGGAACGGGAGCGCGCTTCGACCGGCCCTTCGAGCCGGGTTTCTCCGGTTCGTCACTGCTCCTCTTCGCGGGACGGCCTTCGCGCTCGTGTCGCTCCTCGTGGCTCTTGCAACCGGCCTGACGGTCGTCACGGTTTTCGTGTTCCTCCCCGGTGCGCTGGGCCTCATTGCGGCCCGGATTGCGACCGATATCGCGCAGGCCGGTGACTTGACCGTCGGAACTATCGTCGACGAGGACGTCTGATCCGTCCCATCTCTCAGGACTCGTCTTCCCCGTTCTCGATAGCTCGTCGGATTATCGCAGTGGCGACGAGCTGGACAAACCCCGGGAGGAGCAAGATTGGCGCGATGATTAGTGGAATGCTGAGGAGCGTCCATCCGATCGTCTGGACGAGGACCCACAGGCCAGCGATCGGGTGCTCGACGAGGACGATGCCACCCTGCCGGAATGACGCCTCGATCCCATCGGGACCGTCGGAAGCGCCCCATACTGTGAGGACGAACAACGCCAACACATACCAGGCCAAGAGAGCGTACACCCCGAACATGATGATACTCATTCCGAGGGCACCCCCGAGAGTATTCATCGAAAGCAGGAGGGCGAACAGCGAAACGAAGAATGTCCCAATTCCGATGGCCAACCCCATTACCCATCCCTCTCGGACACCCTCCCAGAAGTAGCTCGTCCCGATCGAGACCCTGCGTTCATACACGGTGGCGGTTATGCGCGCGCCACCGACGCTGACGAATCCGAGGAGCAAAGAGGTTGTCCAGAGCCCGACGATCGCTCCGAGCGTTCCGGCGACGAGTATACCAGTTACGAACGGGAGCAGCGATACACTCACGCCGACGCTGACTAGTAAAATGGCGAACGGGTTTCGGACGGAGAGTCGAACCGCTCGCACTACCGTATCGGCGTATTCCATATTCCGTCTTCTGTGTAAAGGGCCAAGGTTTTTCCGATCGGCGGACCCGACTGGTCAACCCTGGGTGACCGTCGAAGAACAGTCCTATCCTGGTCGCATCGAGAGAATTGATAAATTTCTTTTACGAATCAGGATGGTGTCCAGTTGCGGATTGAAGAGTGAGGCGTGACGTTTTCGCTGTGTTTATACCCGAAAACACACCCCTCGGCGGTAGTGCCGACCAGATCCATGTCGCGTTTCTGAAGCGCGAGGTGACACCGCGATCTCTGATGACGTTCAATATTCGACTATATCCGGCTGTATTATCTATCTCAGATAATGTTATAATTTTTGAAATATTTGGTGTCTAACGCGCTCGTTCGACTGTTCACAACTGGGTTCAGAAAGCCGGTCTAGCTCGACATTGGACACCGTCCGGATCACGTTGTGGTCGAGTAAACCGTGATCCGACTCGACGAGAAAAATACTGGTTGTCCGCTGCCGACGATCCCGAAACAACTGAATTGCTTCACATGAGGATTGAACCGACGATCAGCCCCGCTATCGCTCATACGTTTTCCAGGGATTGCGTGAGAAACACGACGTCGAGGACGTCCCAGAAATCTCTGATTTCTGGTGTGCAAACCAGACGCTTCGCGTCTCGTTACCCCGTGTTTCTCATCGATGGATCGCAGTCAATGAAAGGCGCCTGCAATCGACACGGCATCGATTTCAGCGTCGAACGCCACGGAAATCGGAACAGTGTCGAACGTATATTTTGTGAGATAAAACGTAGAACGTATTCGCTCTCAAACTATTCGAGTCGTACCACGGCAGAAACAGCCGACGACTGACTCAGATCGGTCGTGTTCGCGTGCAACCAGCGTATTTGAACACGACCCAAATATCTTCATTGAATCATATAGGAAGGCCCCTCACAACTAGTTCTAACTTCCTGACGACTAGTAGACAAATGTTGATGTCGATTGGATAGATAAGAATTCGATAATATCAATCGAAGGGTCAAGCCATCGTAAATTTCTGTGGTATAACGTGATCTGAAATATGATGAAAATATTTAAATAGTTTCCTGTATAGTAATACAAACGTAGATTTCATCATGACACTGGAAACCATCCTTTTGGCTATCGGGCCGAAAGATAGCGATCGTATCGACGAACTCGCAGAAGCAGTCCTGGAGATAGCCACACCGTCGAATGCAGAAGTCGTCATCGCACACGTGTTTACTCCGGAAGAATTCGAAAACACGGTTGATCGGCTAGATTTCGAGAATATATCGGAAGCAGACCCGGACGACGTCGCTCAGCGACACGGTGCGGTTCGGACACTCACCAATGCATTCGACGAAGCCGACGTTAAATACGGGATCCGCGGCCGAGTAGGGGATCACGCCACAGAGATCGTCGATCTCTCGACCGAGGTCGATGCCGACCGGATTGTCGTTGGCGGACGCAAGCGGTCACCGAGTGGCAAAGCAGTCTTCGGAAGCGTCGCTCAGGACATCATGCTTGAAGCACACTGTCCAGTGACGTTCGTCAAGGGCGAATAGACACCTTCGGTTTCATTTATATTTGTTCCTGTTCGACCGCAACTGATTTTCGAGCGGCTGGGATCAACCACTATCGAGTCTTGGAACCCATCAGTTTGACTATCGGTCCTCGGTAGCATCACAAACGTGGAACGATCTAAACGGTATCTGAATCGATCATTGACCCGGGTGTTCGACCGAGCTCACTCGTTATATAAATTCTCAATATAATATAGATGCCTGAGTGTTAAGGGACGGTGATGGTTTTCAACGACAGTTCACGGTGTGATAGGGGACTGACAGGATCCGATCTGGTCGACGAATTAGTTGAGGTCGCTTTCGACGAGAAACGCGCTCATCGTACCCGGTTCATACAACCATTTGCCGCTGTCTTTGATCAACTACGATTGGGTCTTCCACATTCATTGGCACATACGCACATATTCAATATTCATGAGTATATTCGTTAGTTGATCATATTCCATAAATCCAAGTGCTTGGCTTTCGGTTAATTCGTATGAAGATTGTCGATTACGAACTATACAACGTTCCGCCACGGTGGGTTTTTCTCAAGTTGATCACCGATGAAGGGATCGTTGGGTGGGGGGAACCAGTCACGGAGGGAAATAGCCGTGCGTCTTCGGCCGCAGTAGCAGACATTGTCGAGATGTACTTGATGGGGAAGGATCCGTTGGAGATCAATCGTCACTGGCAGGCGATGTACCGTGGAAAGCACTTCCGAGGGGGTGCGATATTGATGAGTGCGATCTCCGGTATCGATCAAGCCCTCTGGGACATCAAAGGGAAGCACTACGGGACACCTGTATACGAATTGATGGGTGGCGCCGTCAAAGATCAAGTCGAAACGTATCAATGGATTGGGGGTGACGAAGCGTCTGAGATCGCGGCTGCAGCAGCCCGAGCCAAGGAAAACGGCTACAATACGATAAAAATCGTCCCGATATCTCGGATGAAATATATAGAGGATCCTTCAGTTCTCGATGACGCTTCCGAGGCGCTGAAGATCACGAGAGAGCACGTCGGCGATGAGATCGACATTGCCGTCGATCTCAGGGGTCGCGTGTCTCAGTCGATGTTGAAACCGATCATGGAGAGACTGGATCGGTATGATCCGATGTTCTACGAGGATCCCCTTCGACCGGAGTATGTCGATCATCTATATAGATTGAAACAATACACCAGGACACCGTTTGCCTCGGGCGAACAACTGTACACGCGATGGCAATATCGAACGGTCCTCTCGGATCGATCGGTGGATCTCATTCAGCCGAACCCGTCACATTCGGGTGGACTGACTGAAACACATCGCATCTCCACGATGGCGGAAGCTTACGATATCGGCATCTTTCTTCATTGTCCACTCGGTCCTATTTCCTTTGCGAGTGGTCTTCAGGTCGCGACAGCCACACAGAACGTTCACATGCTATCCCAACACCTCGATATTCATGCTCCGACAAACAACGATCGCCTGGCGTACCTGGATGATCCCGGATGTTTCGAGTTCGATGATGGGTTCGTGACTGCGCCTGAAAAGCCGGGATTGGGAATCTCGATCGACGAAGAATACGTACAGGAACGGGCCGAAGAGGATGTAAACTGGCAAATGCCGCTGTGGTACCACGACGACGGAAGTCTCGCTGAGTGGTAGTCGATCCCTGTCATCGAGGGGTTTCGACCTCCCATTTTGACCTTCTGGGATGTCCGTCGGGACGAAGTTATCTGTCAGGACAATTTCGATAGCGATCCGCTCACTCGTCGATCGGCGTGAGGAGTCCGGGGCCGTCGTTCGTCGGGTTGTTGACGGCCTGCGAGACAGGATCGACCCGGAGTGCTTCGGGCGGTGTGGGTTCGAGTAGCGAAACTGCAGTCTCTCGATCGACGGACGGCCATTCCCGCTCTCGATCCGGTGGGAGGGTCACAGGCATCCGGTCGTGTGAACTCCCCCATAACGACTGCACATGCGGCCGCATACGGCTTGGCCGACCAAAAACAGTCCGTGGGTTCAAATCCCGGGCCGTCCAAGCAATCCCTGTCTGCATGACACATCCTCCCTCGTTCGAGATCCCGGCCCGCCCCAGCCGAACCTACGATCGGGCGGGTCGTCTCTCCTATGAGGGTACCGTTCTCTTCCGGCTCGAACCCACGGAAACGGACGGGCTGGATCTTCGGGAACTCCTCGATGACGTTCTGGAGGGCGGTCCCTATCGGCACGGTGATTTCCACGATCTTCCGATGGTCGTCTATCTGGTCCGTGACGAGGAAACGAGCGACGTTTTCCGGGTGTCGATTCGGGACGGGGCACTCCAGTTACACGTTCTCCCGGCGACGGAATCCGCCGGTTTACGTCGGTTCTTCGAACGACTCACCGACGTCAGCGACCGTGAATTGCACGTCGAACGGTGGATCGATGGGGCCGGCGATTCGGCGTGAGTGATACCTGCTATCCGCTTGGTCCTACACGCCGTCGACAGTCGCCCGGTACTCGCTGATCTCCGTCCGGGCGTCCTGGATGGTCGCCGCCGTCTCGTCGTCGACTTCCTCCTGGATTTCGTCGAGGGCGGTCTGGATGCGCGCGAGTCGGCCGTGGTCCGGGCCGCGGTCCGCCTCGGCCAGCTGGTCGAGCTGTCCCGCAAGATCCGCGAGTCGATCGGCGTTGGTGTCGGTGCTGTCGGCTGCCGTCGTGAGCGAGTCACTTGCCGACGCAAGCTCCGTTCGTGTCATGGTTCGAGGTGGCAGGGGAGTCTGGAAAGGTGTAACGCCAGTGGCAAAGACGGCACGGTATCTCCGACGATAGACGTACCCGTGTCCGAACGCGAGCAGATTCGGACTCACCGCCAGGAACCGACCAGTGGAACCGTCTCCCGGACCGCGAAGTCGAAGCGGTCGGTCGCCAGCAGGCCGGCGCCCAACAGGCCGGCGATGGCAACTGCCAGCCAGTTGCCGAACCAGGCGTTGATCGCTCCCCAGAGGATCACGAAGCTCACCAGGTCATCGAGCATGAACGCCGTCCGCTCCAGTCGGTCGAGCAATCCGACCCGGCGAAAGCCCAGGTCGAAAGCGAGGACTGCGACGCTCGCGCTCAGCACCCACCCGAGGTAGTTCGACAGTGGAACGCCGTAGAAGTGGATTGCGGTCGCACTTGCCCAAGGGCTGTCACCCGCGAGCGGGGGTGCGTACTCCCAGAATCCCAGTGCCACAGCGCCCGGATCCAGTACGAGGTCCATCGCGAGGACCGTCGCAATGACTGCCGGCAGTCGAATTCGGGTCAGCGCGGCACGGTCGCCGAGTGAGAGCAGACAGAGCAGATACGCGTTCAGGACTAAGGGGAAGAAGAAGATCGGCAGCGCCACGGGCACAGTATCCAGCAACATCGGTCCGAGGTCGATCACGTACTCGAAGTTGCCGTACGGAAGCCCAGTCAGCACGCCCACGAATTCGATCCCGTAGGTGTAGAGTGTCAGCCCGGCGATCGCGATGGCGGCCCGACGATCGATCAGCGGCGCGACCCCGGCGATCAGCGGCAGGCGCATCACGGCCGTTCCAAAGAGTACCAGATAGGGGTTGAATTCGAGAAACGGTGGGAACCAGCCCTCGGCGCTGGCGACGAGCATGACGGCACCTATCGCGGGGAAGACCACTGCGATGGTGAAGCGGTTCTCGGCCACGAGAGCGTCGAGTCGTCTCTCCAGTGCGCGGCGGTCGAACTCAACCACCGTACATCAGCCTCCAGAGATAGCCCATCGTGAGTGCCATCCCGACGACTGTATTGATCGCTGGAAACCACCAGTAAGCGCGCTCGACCGCGACGCCCGAGAGACCGATTCCGGCCTGCACGAGCGGGTACACTGCGAGGACTGCGCCCAAAAGCGGGTGGACCAGGGCGAAGGCCCCGGCGGCCAGCGCCCAGAGACTCCCGCAGTAGACGTAGGTCCGACGCCGACCGAGGACGGTCGCAGTGGTCCTGATGCCGGCCCGGCGGTCGGGTTCGATGTCGGGGATCGCCGAGAAAGTGTGCATCGCCATCGTCCAGAGCCACCCGCCGACGATCGCCGGTGTCGGCGGGAGGTCACCCGCGACCGCGGTGAACGCGAGGACGCCCGGCAGGACGTACAGTCCGTTCGACAGCGAGTCGAGGGCGGGCGTGGTTTTGAATCGAAGCGGCGGGGCGCTGTACTCGACGGCGAGGACGAGGAATGCCGCGAGCGTGAACTTGCCCGCGGATCCGACGACGAGGGCGAACGGGAGCGCGAGTAGTCCAGAGAGAATCACTGCGAAGACGATCCAGCGGTCGCCGGTGAAACGGACCTCCGGTCCCTCGTCTTTCTTCGGATTCTCGGCGTCGACGTCGGCGTCGAAGACGTCGTTGACACCGTAGAGGAAGACGTTCGCGGGGACCAGGAAGTACGCAAACAGCGCGACTGATAGCGGGGTGAGCAACTCGGACGTCGAGTCGGCAGCGTAGACGACGCCCACGACGACAGGCCCGGCAAGGTACAGCCAGAAGCGTGGGCGAGAGAGGACCAGCAAGTGCGTGAGGCGGTCGATCGGCCCCGTTCCCGAGGATTCAGCCGCCGTCATCGAGCGTTTTCGAGTACCGCTTTCGCCGCGTGTTCGCCGCTGATCAGCGTCATCGGGACGCCGACGCCGGGCGTGGTGTCGCCGCCAGTGAAGTACAGATCCTCGACCGCAGCGGACTCGATTGGCGGCCGGAACATCGCCGTCTGGCGGAGGGTGTGTGCCAGGCCCATCGCCGTGCCGTTGCGGGCGTTGTACCGTTCGGCGAAGTCCGAGACGCAAAAGCTCTCCTCGACGACGATCCGGTCTTCGAGGTCGATACCCGTCTGCTCGGCGATGTCGCCGATCACGTCGTCACGGTAGCGTTCGCGGATCGACTCGTCGTCGGGTAGACCGGGTGCGATCGGCACCAGCGCAAAGAGGTTACTGTGGCCCTCGGGCGCGACGTCGTCGTCGGTCTTCGAGGGGACACAGAGGTAATAGGAGGGATCGTCGGGCCATGCCGGATCGTCGAAGATCGCCTCGAAGTGATCGTCCCAGTCGGTCGGGAGGACGAGCGTGTGGTGAGCCAGTTCCGGAAGGTCACCTTCGACACCCAGGTATAACAGGAACGCCGAGGGTGCGTCAGTCCGGCTCTCCCAGTACGCTTCGTCGTACTGGCGTTCGTGTCCGGGCATGAGATCCTGCTCCGCGTGGGCATAGTCGGTGTTTGCGACCACGACATCGGGGCGGCGTTGTTCGCCGTCGACCCTCTCGACGAGGAACCCGTCCTTGCGACGCGTGATCTCTGTGACCTCTGTGTCGGTCTCGATCGTCACGCCCAGTTCCCCGGCGAGATCGACGATCGCGTTCACGACCGCCCCGATCCCACCGGGGCCGCCATCGACTGGCTGGGGATAGTAGACGCCGAGATTGAAGTCGACGTGGCTCATCATGTTGTAGATTGCGGGCGTGTTCTTCGGCGAGCCGCCGAGGAACACGAGGGTATACTGGACGATCTGCTGGAGTTTCGGGTGTTCGAAGTAGTCCTCGACGTGGCCCTGCATCGATCCCAGGAGTTTCAGGCCGACGGGTGTGGCCCGGAGGAGTGCGGGGTCGATCCAGTCGCGCCAGGTGGGGCGATACTCGTAGACGAAATCCTCCATCGCGGTTTCGTAGTGGCGCTGGCTCGTCGCGAGGTACTCCTCGAAAGCCTCGCCTGCGCCCTCCTCGTAGGACTCGAAGAGTTCGCGGTTCTCGTTGCGATTCGCGCTGATATCCACCTCGTCCCCATCCTTGAAGTAGATCTTGTAGTGGGGAGCCAACCGTTCGAGTTCGTAGTACTCCTCGGGTTCCCGGTCGAAGTGAGAGAAGAAGCGTTCGAACACCTCGGGCATCAGATACCACGACGGCCCCATGTCGAAGACGAACCCGTCGCGTTCGCGGCGACTGGCCCGGCCGCCGACCTGTTCGTTCTTCTCGAGGATCGTGACGTCCGCGCCGGCCTCGGCGAGGTGGCAGGCGGCCGAGAGTCCGCCGAATCCCCCGCCGACGATCGTTACGTCCGCGTTCGTCGAATCAGTCATCGGATCCAACCAACGACCGGCAGCCGCTTAAATGTCGGCACGGGGAATGATCGGCGATAACACCTTTCCCCGACAGGGTCGCACTGCCGACAATGGGTACGACAGACCGGTTCCGGCCACTGGCCGTCGGTCTGGTGGTCCTCGCTCTCCTGATCGGTGGGACCGCAATCGCTGCTGGCGAACCGGTGAGCCAGGGGCGCGAGGAGATGGGTTGTCGAGGCGATGCCCGGGGGCTTGACCTGTCGACTGTCCCCCCACACCGACACGTTGATATCTGTCGATCCGGAATGCTCGCCCGATGGGTATTAACCTCGGGATGTACCTTAATAATTCCCGGATAGAGACGCTTCTCGGCACGATTTCGACGGCATTGTTGGTCGGACTGACGGTCCTGGCGATTGTCTGGCCCGATTCGGGGGACGGACTCGGGAAACTCGTCGTGATCTCCTGGGTCGCCTTCGCCGCGATGGCCGGCGGAGCGATCGTCGGAACCCTCTCGAGTGATCGACATCCCCGCGGACTGGTGTGGGGTTATGGACTCGCCAGCGGCGCGATGGTGGCGAGCGCCGCGGCGTTTCTCGTGCCCCAGGCGATCGGTCAGGACCCGCGACTGGGTGGGTTCGGCATCGCCGCCGGGATCCTCGCCGGTTACAACGCCCACACGATCGGCCATCGACTCTCCCATCTCGATCTTCCGATGGACACGACGGCGACAGAACTGGCCGCCCACGCGCTATCTGCGGGATTGATCATCGGAGTCATTTACGGGCAGATGCCGGAACTCGGCTTGTTACTCGGTGTGGCGATCGTCTCCCATAAGGGTCCGGCCGGCTACGCCGCCGCTCGTCGACTCACACTCGACGGGAAGTCCACTGTGCCACTGTTGTTGCCCGCTGCCGGCGTTGGACTGACTGCACTCCCGGTCGCGCTGGTAGCACTGCCCAACACACCGACGATAAACGCCGTCGTCTTCGGGTTCGCGGCTGGCGTGTTCCTCCACGTCGCGATGGACTTTCTCCCCTCGTGTGAGGTCGGCGGCGAGATCGATCAGGCTGCGGGCGTCACCGAGACGTCACACGAACTGCTGGATCGGCTGCGCGTCCAGTCGGTACTTTCGACGACGCTCGGCGGGATTGCCGTGGTGATTGCCTGGGTACTCGTCGCTTGACATCCTCCCCGCCCTGAACGACGGAGCTTTCTCCTCGTACTTCCGTAATTCTCACAATTCCGGCACGTGTCCGGGTTGACCTCGATTCGATGGGTCTTGCCTGTGCGGGGCGACTGGCGGGCTTATCGACTCCTCGTTTTGGCTTGCCTAAAAACCGACGCACTTATCACTGTTTAGGCTAGCCTAAAATCCATGGCACCGAGTAGACGAGCGGTCTTGACGAAGGGAGCGGCGTTGTTTGCCACCGCCGGGCTGGCCGGCTGTGCCGAGATCGGCGGGACGACCGACGGGACGGATGGCGGTTCGGCCCCCGAACACGATGCATCGTTTGCCGTCGCGGCGGAGTGGAACGTCATGCGCGCACGCATCCGGGACGCCGTGACGCTGGGGCGGGCTGGAGCGGCCGGGAAGGGGGCAGACGTGGCCCAGAACGTCTTCGCGCGCTTCGAGGGTGCGACAGGCGAGTACGGTGCCCACGAGATGCTAGAGGAGACGGACGAGACGGCCTACGAGGAGTTCGAGGCGGCACTGGGGACCCTTCGGACGGCGGGACTCGACGCCGGGGACGTTGGGCGTGCCCACGAAGCGGCTGACACCGCCACGTCGCATCTGGAGACGGTCCAGCAGTCCCTCGTCGACGACGCGGCGGCCAACGCCTTTGCCCTCCAGCGACTCGCCCTCTCGATCGACGACGCGTCCTATCTCGTGGACATCGAGGCCTTCGAGGCCGCGCGGACTGTCGCCGAGAACGCCCGCGAGCGGTTCGAGGGGAGTTCAGCACAGAGTGCGCTTGAGGACGCCGATGGGGCGATTCTCGACACCGTCGAGAGCGGTCTCGACGGCGTCGTGACGGCCGCCAGCTCCGGGAACGCCGAGCAATCGACGACGAACGCCGATCTGGCGATCCAGGCGGCCATCGAGGGGAGTTACGCGGTCGCCGAGAGCGATGTCGCCGCCGGGGTGGGGGAAATCGCGGTCGCGCAGGCCCGTGGCTGGGATGGCGCGACGTTGGCCGCGATGGGTGGTCCCTCGACCGGCATCGCTCACGCCGCGACCCTCACGGGCTCTCGCGCCCGGATCACGGATGCGACCTGGCTTGGCGCGCGCGGCGAGACCGACCGCGCGGCGACGGTCGTCGAGGACGTCTTCGCACACTTCGAGGGTGCGCGGGCCCACGACGCGCTCGAATCGGCCGACGGCGAGGCCTACGAGGGTTTCGAGTCCGGATTGGAGGAGCTACAGTCTGCGATCGAGGAGGGCAATGCAGGCGCGATCGAGGACGCCGCTGCCACGGTCGACTCGAATCTCGTCGCCGGGATCGGGGCCCTGGCCGGTTCGAACGCCCCACTGGTCGAGGCTGCGTTCTTCCGTGCTCGGCTCGCCGATGCGCGCGAACGGTACCGCCTGGGCGAGCCCGCCGAGGCCGCCTCGATCGCCCAGGGGCTGTTCGAGCGCTTCGAGGGGAACGAACTCGACTTTCACGAGACCGTCGAGTCCGTCAGCGAGGATCTCTACCACCGCTTCGAGGAGGAACATCTCGCGGGCGTGATCGAGGCCTTCGAGGCCGAGGACGACGAGGCCGTCAGGACTCATTACGAGGGCGTCCAGGCGACGCTGCTTGCGTTCGCGACGACTGCCGGCGGGACGGCCGCGGTGAGTGCAGCCGAGTCCGCCTTCGTCAGCGCTCGCGCGTTCGACGCTGCGGTCCTGGCTACGCTCGGTGAGGCCGACCGCGCGGCGACCATCGCACAGGGGGTCTTCGAGCACTTCGAGGGTAATCCCGGCGGCTACCACGAGGCTCTGGAGCACGCCGACGCGGAGACCTACGAGGCTTTCGAGGAGAGCATCGGCGCAGTGATCGAAGCGGCCGACGGGGGCGAAGACGTTTACGCGCCCGCGAAGAACTTCAATGCCGAGGTGATCGCCTCGGCCTACGCTGTCGTCGAGAGCGCGGGCGGACCACAGCGCGAGGTGGCCGTAGCCGTCGCCGAGGACGCCTTTGGGAGTTTCGAGGAGGCCCGCGTCCACGAACTGCTCGAGGAGTCCGACCACAACGCCTACGAGACGTTCGAGGGCCACCTGGAAGCGTTCATCACCGCGCTGGACGAGGGTGGTGACGTTCAGGGGACCGCCGCGTCGTTCGCGGACGCGGCGCTGTACGCCCAGTTCGCGCTGGTCGACGCTGTCGAGGATGTCCCGCTGAACCTGGACCTGGCCGGTTCGAGTGTCGGCAGCGCCGGTGGCGGTGGTGGCGGCGAATCCGGCGGCAGTGAAACGCAATACCAGGGCGGGCCGAACGTCGCCGAAGGCGTTCCCGGAGACGTCGATCACGTCGTCGACATGACGGCCGCCGCCTTCGAGCCGGCGGAGTTGACTGTCGAGACCGGCGATACCGTCGCCTGGGAGTTCGTCGGTGGGGAACCCCACACGGTCACGGCACTCGACGAAGGCATTCCTGAGAACGCCGAGTACTGGGCTTCCGGGGCCTTCGAGAACGAAGCGGCCGCCCGCGAGGGCTGGGAGAACGGGGTGGGTGCCGTCCAGTCCGGCGAGTCCTACGTCCACACCTTCGAAACTACGGGCGAGCACGAATACGTCTGTATCCCCCACGAACTCGTCGGGATGACCGGAATCGTCGTCGTCGAGTGATCGTCCCGCCGGCCCCGAACTCACGCGTTCGCCACGTCATTCTTCGCCCAGCGGTCGCGAGTGGTCCGTCAGCCGCGGGCATCGGCGGTATTTCGTCCAGACTGGGCACAGCCGAACATTATCCCAAAGTCACGCAGCGTGGTGGGAATCCCTGAACACGACGTTTCTCGTTCGGAAATACTTTCACTGTTTGATGACCCATCGCCTCGTAGCTGTCCTTGCCCGCCGGGCTCGGAGGCGGGCATGCGCATATTGGACCCTCCCACGCGTCTACCGGTTTTCAATCCCCACCCGACCCTGCGGACTCCCTCGGTGTGTTGACGGTGGATTCATCCACTTTCCCGCGCGATCTCGTCGAAGGTGTCGAGGAGGTTCGTCGTCTCGTCGAGAAGTCGGCGCGCGCGTTGTTCCAGCTGCCGTGACCGGTCCTGCTTGCGCTGATAGGCCTCGTGGGAATCCCGCTGCTCGGCTGGGAGTTCGGCTGCGATGACCCGTCGCTTCGCCTCGACACTGAAGTACTCCCCCAGTGTCGCGTACCCGAGAATGGTACACTGCTGGGTCACGGCCGCCCGGACGTCCTCGCGATCGACCGGCTTACAGAGGTAGTCGTCGAACGGCATATCGAGGATGTCGAAGTCGGGATCGATCGCCGTGACCATGATGACCCGTCCGGTGAACTCCATCGCCGCGAGTTCTGCGAGGATGTCGTCGCCGGACATGCCGGGCATGTGACGATCGAGGAGAATCACGTCGATCTCGCGATCCCGGACCGTCTCCAGTGCCGCCTCGCCGTCGTAGTCAGTCTCGACGTCACAGAGCCCCCGCAGGCGGAGTGCGTACGCGTCCGCGACCTCCCGTTCGTCGTCCACCACTAGTGCTCGCGGGAGTTCCTCGTGGGCACCCATCGATCACAGTTCTACGGCGACCGCCTATAAATGTCGGTCCTTCGAGCGACGTCGAACACCGTTCACTCCGCCAGCAACACCGAAGCCGATCGAGCGACGGCCGGTGTCGATCGACAGGGTCTGTATAGCTAGAGTGCCCCGACGGCCTGCCCCTCGATAGCTAGCTGTCACCGCTACCATGCCGGGACAGCTCTCTGGAGATACTGATGTCGAGCGAACCAGTCCGGTCCCGAGTTGATCCCGACTCTCCCCGAGCGGCTCCGCCAGCGGCGAATCGAGACGACAAGCGGCTTCACGAGGACCCGACGGCGCTGCTCGAAGCACTCGGCGACGAGTACACGCGGGCGGCCTTCGAGGCCGTCCTCGACCGACCCCGGAGCGGGCAAGCCGTCGCGACAGTAACCGACATGTCCCAGCCGACGGCGTTCCGACGACTCAATACCCTCGTCGACCTTGGATTGGTCGAGACCGACCACCGAATCGACACCGAGGAGGGTCACCACCACAAAGAATACCGTTCCGTCGTCGACTCGTTCTCGGTGACGATCGACGGCGAAATCGGCGCTGTCATCGAAACTGATCACCGGACAGGATCCCGTTTCGAACAGCCGACGCCCGTCCCAGCGAACGACTGATACGAACTGCTGTAACTGTTCACCGGTACGATCGCCCGCATTCGGGCGGTCGATACCGAAATGACTTACAGCAGTCAGTTTGAGTGCTCGCGTTTGGCCCCGCTCTCCGAACCCCGGTGTCCAAGTGTCGCGCCCCTCCAACGGGAGGCACAGTCGGGCGTTCGAATGCGGTGGCGGGCATCTTTCCGATTCCCATCGGGGACTCATCACTGATGCCACCGACCACACGCGACATCCCATTCGAGAACGACACATGGAACCTCTCAGTGCACTCCGCCTCGGGATCACCGCGTTCGCGGCACTGACAGCCGTCGGGCTCGCTTTGACCCTTCTGTGGCATCGCGAGCGTGCAAGCGCCCGAGCACTACTGGGTGTCGGGGTGGTCTCAGCGGTGGGGACCGTTCTGCATCTGTTCGTCGCCGATCTCACGCCGCCGAACGCGGTGCTCGCAGTGACCGGGTGGGATCTCGAAGCGACGGCCTGGGTCGTGATCGGGACGACCACCGCGGTGATCGCCGGCGGGCTGTGGGTACTGTTCGCCTTTCGATACACCGGTCGATCCCGGCGCGTGATCCGGGCGACCACCGTAATCGTGGCAGGGGTCTCACTCGGTGCCGTCTCGATCGCGGTGGTCGCGCTCAGGGCCCCATCGACACTCGCCTTTCAGATGTTGACGGTGACGTTCCTCCTGGTTGGCTTTCTGGTGACGATCGGCGTGTTCCTGCTCGTGTGGACGGCGATCGGCCAGCAGGCAGTCCGATTTCGGGAGCCGGTATTACTGTCTGTCGGTGCGATCACATTGCTGTTTGGGAGTTTCGTCGCGCAGATCTTCGAGCGGCCGGTCCTTCTCCCGGCGTGTTCGTCGGTCGCAAGTGGACTCTTGGTGGTCGCCATCGTCCGTTATCCGGTCTTCGAGACGCCGCCGGCCGCACGAGTTCTGGGTCGGGATCGCGTCGTCGAGGAGTTAGCCGACGGGATCCTCATCTTCGACCGGCGCGGGCGACTCCAGGACCTCAATCCTGCCGCGGAACGGTTGTTCGACGTCTCGCGAGCGTCGGCCATGGAGCAGCCGATCGAGTCGATATTCCCCACCACCTTCGATCCCGGTGAGCTGGCGAGCGACGGGGAACGACACCGAGTCGAACTGGCGGACGGGACGACGGTTTCCGTGACCGCTGACCCAGTCACGGACGGACAGGGCCGTTCATTTGGCTCTCTCGTACGCTGTACGGACGTGACCGATCGACGGCAGCGGGAGGAACAGCTGACGCTACTCAGCCGCTTCGTCGTCGAAGTGATCCGCGAGCGCATGGCCGCGGTGGCCGACGAGGCGACGACGGGGGCGACCGAATCGGGATCCGCCGACGTCACGGCTGTCGCTGACCGAATCTGGGGGCGGACGACCGAACTGACGACGCTCGTCGCGGAGACGCGGTCGATCGAACGGGCTCTCGCCGAGAACGGAACCCGTACAGACCAGCGACTCGATCCTCGCCCCGTCCTTCGGGAACTCCGCGATTCGATCGCCACCGGATCGGGTCCGGAGATCGCGATCGACGCCTCCGGCGAATCCATCGAGACGACGGTCAGTCCGGCCTTGCTGGCGTCACTACTCGAACCAGTGCTTGCGGCCGCGTCTGCCCACGCGTCGACGCGGATCGACGTCACCGTCGACAGTGACGGGCCGGCGATCCGAGTCGCCGACGACCGACCGAACGTGACTGACAGTACGGGGCACGAACTCGACGCCGATCTCCCGCTGGCCGTCACGCGCCTGGCGTTGGAGCAACTCGGCGGCCACCTCTCCGTCGAGTGGACGACAAACGGGCGACGGGTCGTCGTCGTTTCCCTCCCTACGGATACCACGCCCGGAACCGGACGAGCGGTCGCTGGAGGGGGTGAACGGTGATTTGGCTCGTCTGGCTTGCGCTGGGCGTTGTCCTGCTGGGGACCGGCGTCCTGATCGCGGGGCGAACCGCGCGACACGACCATCCGGGGGTCGTCCCTTTCGCGCTGCTGGCTGTTCTGCTCGCCGGCCTGGGCGCGGCGATCGCGTTCAGCCGGTCCGGCGTGGTGCCGATCGAACTCGACGCGGTCAGCGAGTTACTACTCATTGGCGGATACGCCTTCGCGTCGCTGCTATGGATCGCGTTCGTCTTCGAGTACACCGGTCGCGGGCCGACGATCACGCCGCGGCGTTGGGTCGGGATCGTGCTCCTCGGCGCCTTGACAGTCGTGAGCACGGGGCTCACCTGGGGCCAGCAGACGGGCCGAGTTCGGCTGGGGGTACTCGGCCAGCTTTCGTATCTCACGACGTTCGTCCTGCAGGTGGCGGTGTTCTCGCTGGGCCTGCTCGGCGTGGTGTTGCTCGTGCGATCGGCGGTGACCTACGACGACCTGCCGTTGGGCTCGGCGGCAGCATTCGTCCTCGGGGGTGTCGGCATCACGTTTCTCCCACTCGCGATCGGGTACGGCGGGCAACTGGGCGGCGTATCGATCTATCGCGTCGTCTTCCTCCAGATCACAATCGTCGTTGGGATCCTCGCCTGGATCGGGTTCGGTACCGACGCGTTCGAACGGGGGGCTGTGGCGGGACATCTCGCACGGGAGACCGCTCTCGATGCGATGTCCGTCCCCGTGATCGTCGTCGATCGGACCGGGCGACTACTGGACGTGAACCGGGCCGCTGGGGAAACCTTCGGCGTCGAGACGGCCGGACTCCGGGACCAGTCGATCGCCGACGTGGCGGATATGCCTGCGGATCTCTCTGTCGAACAGCCCATCACGCTCCAGACAACCGCCGGGAGTCGGGAGTTCGTCGTCGACCGGACCAGGATCGACGACACGGACGGTGACGTGCTCGGTCGTGCCTACCGGTTCGAGGACGTGACGGAGCGCCAAACCAGAGAACAGCGGATCCAGGTACTCAACAGGGTACTCCGACACAACCTCCGGAACGATCTGGACGCGATCCGGGGGTTCGCGGAACCGATCCGTGACGGGCAACTCCCGGGAGCGGAGACGACCCAGTACTTCGATCGGATCGGGACGCTCGCGAACGGACTGGTCGATCTTGCCGACGCTGTCGAGCGGTCCGAACGGGTTCTGACAGAGGTAAGCCTCGACCGGGAGCGCTGTGACCTCGTCGCTATCGGGCTGAGGGTCGCCGAGAGAGCGACGGACGCCGACGTTACGCTCGATGCCTTCGATGACGTCGCGATCCGATCCGATCGCGATGCGATCGAGTCAGTGATCAGTGAATTGGTCGAGAACGCCGTGACGCATTCGGATCGGGAAACGCCGTCTGTGACGATCCGTGTCCGCTCGATGGGCGACGGCGGACGAATCGAGGTCGCAGACGACGGTCCGGGGATCCCGCCCGAGGAGCGGGCCGTCCTCCTCGAAGGTGAAGAGACGCCGGTCAGACACGGCAGCGGGGTCGGCCTCTGGCTGGTCTCCTGGACCGTGACGCGACTGGGCGGCGATCTATCGTTCGCAGAACGCGAGCCGCGCGGAAGCGTCGTTACTGTCGACCTGCCTGACTTCGATGTGTCGAGCGGTCCCGAGTCGACTGACGCCGAGGGAGTGTGATGACATCGTTTTTACCGCTGGTCGTCCAACCCGCCGGACACAAACGGCCGATAACCCGATCGTTCCTCGCTTCCCATCTATGATGACCCTCCATCGACGACGGTTCCTGGAACTCGGCGCGGCAGCGACCACCGTCGCGCTCTGTGGCTGTCTCGGCTCCGGCGACGGTGAACCATCCTACGCAGAGTGGATCCCGGCAACCGACGGGGGCGTCCACGTCGGGTATCTGGACTTCAGCATCGCGAGAGAGACGACGGAGGGAGCGCAACTGTTGCCGTTGATCCTTCCCACAGATGCGACCGGCGGCCCCCGCGAAGTCCTCACCGAGATCTCGGGCTCGGACAGTGTCGATGACCCCTTGCTCTCCTGGCCCCTCGAGGTCGGCGGCCGGCTAGTCGCTGGGGCTGCCATAGCCGTCGCCGTGTCCGGACTCGACTATCTCGTCGATCCCAAACAGCCCGACCGCGGTATCCAGGAGTTGTTCATGGCGGATACCGTCGCGGTCGGACGGGGCGAGATCGACCTCGAAGAAGCCACAGAGCGGTTACGTTCTGGATCTGACGGGCCGATTGGTGGCGTTCGACTCGAAGCAACTGGATCAGTCGGGGAATTCACACTCTATGAACCCATCGACGACGAGACGCTGGACGGCGTCACGGCAATCAGCGAGACTGCCGTCCTCGTCGCCGACACCGCAGAGGAAATCCGGCGTGTCGTCGAGGCCACACAAGGTGACCACGCCAGGGAAATCGAGGAGACGGAAACGTTCGAGTGGCTCATCGAGACGGCCGGCGACGGACACATCGGGGGCGGGTGGATCGGACCGATCGACCTCGAGGACGTGTATTTCGGTGATCCATCCGAGCGCCCCGTGGACGCCCTTCTGAGGCCAGACGACGATATCTTCGCGTCGGTGACCTTCGACGCCGAGGACGGCGAGGTCACGGCCGATCTCGCAGTCCAGCGTCCTCTCGATGACGCAACGGCCACCCGGTTCGAATCGCAGTTCGGGTCGGCGAGTGAGAACCCCTCGATCACGGTCGAAGACGAGCGGGTGATCGCCAGCGGGACCTACAGTGAGGACGTTCTCGACTTCGAATTCAGCCAGCCGGATCGGACGACGACTGAGCCCCCGGACGCGAGCAAGCCCGTCGATCCGCCCGAGGCGGTCGCGGAGGCAGTCCCCGACGACGCCTTCGAGTTTACCTACGAGGCCGAACAAGACCGCGTTAAAGTCGGGATCGCCGAGGACCTCGACGTCGAGAAAGTAACGTTTTCAGCTGTCGAATCTGACTACGAGGCCTCGACAACGACGCCACGGGCCGATATGTACATGTACCTTTACGTCGACTCGGACGGTGACACCGTGGTCGTGAGCGCCACCGTCGACGGGACCTCGGGCGTCGTCGCTCGGAAGGAATTCCCCTGACGGTATCGGGAATCCAGTCGTCGCTTAAGGCCGCACGACGATCGTGTTGCCCACCCGGTCACCGAGTCGTCTGTCGGTCTTCGAGACTGCGATCGTGACGATCCCGACCAGATAGAACAACGGCAACCAGTCGACGAGCCGGAGGAGGTTCCGGACGAGCGAACCCAGAAACGACGGTGTCGAGCCGTCCGGTCGTGTCACCTTGATACTGACGAGATACTTCCCGAGTGTCTTTCCCCATCGCCACTCCAACAGCGTGTGATAGAAGATCGAGACGGCGAGCCACAGGGCAAGTCCCGCGGCCGCTGGCCCGCCTTCGAGATTCGTTTCGATCCCTTCGCTCGTGGTCTGTAAGTCGCCGCTCACGACTCCGACCGCAGAGACCGCAACCATAAATAGGGCGATCCAGACGATCGAGTCGATCGCCATCGCGACGCCGCGGATGCCGACGCCACACCGATCGTGCGTGCTTGTCGTCATTACTACTCGGGAATAAACCGCCGGGACGTAAAGATAGACGCCGTACGTTTCCGTCGGCGAAACACGTCGACCCGAGTTTTGTCCATCGACCACGTTGGAGCCCCCATGGAACCGACTACATCGTCCACACGAGACGTCCAAACGGATACCGAGATCACACCGACTGCCGCCTTCGACCGACCGCTCGACTGGGCGATCGGCGTAATTCTGGGCGTTTTGGGACTCCTGATCGCCCTTGGGGGCGCGGCGTTGTATTTTGCCGTCGATCGTCCGGAGATCGCGACGTTCATTCGAGAAGGGGAGTTCCAGTCGGAGGTCCTCACCGAGGTGGAGGCGATCGACGCGCTCGTCGCGTTCGGGACGTGGGGTGGCATCGGCGTCGCTGCTGCTGGGATCACGATCGTCTCGGTCGCCATCGCCGTCGTCGTGGCCCACGGGCACGCCCGGCGCGACGGCCGGGGGACGCCGCACTGGATCCTCGGCGTGGTCGGCGCGATCGTCAACACCCTGTTGAGCTTCGTCCCTCTGTCGCCGCTCCTCGGGGGCGCGGCCGCGAGTTATCTCTCGACCGAGCGCGAGACGAGCGGCGTCGCAGCCGGGACGTTCGCCGGCCTGTTCACGATCCTCCCGGCACTCGTTGCGCTCGTGTTCGTAAGCGTCGGGCTGTTCACGGGCCTTCCCGGAGCAAGCGCGGCGGCCGCCGTCGCGGCGCTCGTAGTCGGAGGACTGTTGGCGATCGTCTACGTCGTCGGATTCAGTGCTCTCGGCGGGTACGTCGGCCGTCGGATCTCGTCCTGAGAGCTGGACCACGACAGGAATACCCTTAACAGGCCGCCGCACGGTAATTCAATACGATGGACACCGGGCTCGAGTACGCACCGATCGGGATCCTCGAGGTGAGCCCGGCTGGCGTCGTTCGCGACGGCAACGACGCCGCCGGGAACGTTCTCGACGTGGATCCTGACGCCGTCGCCGGTGAGTCGATCGACGCTGTCTTCCCGACATCTGTCGAGGGTCGCGTCACTCGGGCGTTCGAGACCCCGCCGGACGCGGAGCTGTCCTTCGAGGAGTACTACCCGGAGCTGGATCGGTGGCTCGCGGTCGATATCGTTCCTGGTGAGGAGACCGTCTATGTCTACCTCCAGGACGAGACCGAGGGCCATCGGCGCGAGCAGCGACTCGCGTCGCTACGGTCTGATCTTCACCGTCTGACAATCGGGAACGAACTTATCGCGGACGTGCTCGGCGACCTCGTCGAGGCCTCGACGCGAAAGGAGATCGCGGAAACCATCTGCCGACAACTGGGCGAGACCGATATCTACGAATTCGCCTGGGTCGGCGAGCGTGCGGTCGGCTCCGACGAGATCACTCTTCGGGCTTGCGCTGGGACGACCGGGCGCACGCTCGACCGGATCGAAGACGCGCTCGACGCCGACCCAGCCCTGCCCGAACTGCGTGCGATCGAGCAGGGCGAACCGACGGTCGTCGAGTCGCTCGGTGAGGACACGTCTGTTCCCGAGGAGATCCGTCGGGCGGCCTTCGCCGACGGACTGGGGTCGTTGCTCGCCGTCCCGTTTTCGTACGGATCGAGCGTCTACGGCGTTGTCGGTGTTTATGCGGCCGAACGGGATGCCTTCTCCGAGCGCGAGCGCGAGAGCTTCGGAACTGTCGGGGAGATGGCCGGCTTCGCCGTCAACGCGACTCGCAACCGGTCGTTGCTCGCCGGCGATCGCGTCGTCGAACTCACGTTTCGGCTGTCGGATTCCGCCGCGCCGTTCGTCGCCGCGGCCGCCGAAACGAATGCCCGGATCGACGTGATAGGTGTGATCTTTCACGGAGAGGAGCTGCTCTGTTACGTTGACGCCGAGACTGACGGCCGGCCCCTGGACGGGATCGTGGCCGTGCTGACGGAGCACGAGTCGGTGATCGGGACGCGAACCGTCGCCGAGCACGACGGTGGCGGGTCGATCGAAGTCCGCCAGCGCGCCGAGACACCCCTCGGGCAACTCCTCAGTCAGGGTGGCACGGTCCGATCAGCCACGTTCGGCACGGACATCGATCGGGCCGTCGTCGAACTCCCGCCGTCGGAAGACGTCCGCCGGATCGCCGACGCGATCACTCACCGGTACGACGCCGAAGTGCTCGCCAAGCGCGAGCGCCGGCGGGACGAACGGACGACCGAGGAAATCCGGGACGGCCTGAGCGGTCGGTTGACGGACCGCCAGGAGGAGGTCCTTCGAACGGCCTTGTTCGCCGATTACTTCGAATCACCACGGGGGAGTTCCGCCGAGGAAGTCGCTGACGCTCTCGGGATCACCGGACCGACGCTCCTTCACCACCTCCGGGCCGGACAGCGAAAGCTCCTGGCGGAAGTGTTCGAGGCGACTGATCGAGTGGCCGATCCGGACCGGTCATCGACTGAGGGGTGAAGTCCTGCGCCAGTCGGGAGGGGAATCAGGCGTGTTCCTCGTAGGGCTGGACGACGACGAAGCCGCCGGGATCGCCGAACTGCATCTGGAAGCGTTCGCCGGACTCCTGGCCGATCATGTCCGAGAGGTTGGTATTAACGTCGACATCCGGTGTCGTCGCACTCCAGGCAACTGTCGCCCCCGGGTCGGTCGTGACGGGTGGTTCCATCACGACCGGATCACCGTGGGTGGTGAGGGCGACGTGACCCGGCCCTTCGAGTGCGACGTTGGTGAAACCGCCTGCGAACGCCCCGGCAAGACTGTCAATCTCGGTGATCTCGTAGGACAGTCCCGACTCGAAGGCGAGGATGTCCTCGCCGTTAACGGTGAGTGATTCGCCGGCGTCGAGTCGGAGGATCTGGACTTCTTTCTCCTGATCGGCGAGATAGAGGTGGCCGGATCCTTCGACGCGCATGATCGGCGTGCCCTCGCCGGTCGCGGCCTCCTTGATGAAGCCGGTGATCCCGCCTTCCGGGGTTGCCTGGCCGGTGAAAGAGAGATCGCCCGTGTAGGCGATCATCGAACCAGCTTTCGCCAACATCGACCCGTCGACCGCCACGTCGAGCGTGTATCGGTTCTCCAGGCTGAACGTCTCGTCTGTTTCTGTCGGTGCGTGTTCGGCTGTGAACTCTTCTACGTTCATCCTATCACAGAGTCGTGGGAACTGACTCCGTTTTCGGCTCCGTGGGCCGGGTAAAAGAACCGCAAGACAGCGTTTCCGAGCGGGAAATCCAGCCACGGGAACGTCGCGTGGTACTGATCGACTACGATCGTCTCAAACCGTTTCGAGACCAGTGATCTCGAAGCGAGCGCCCCTGCTCGTCGAATCAGTGACCACGATCGACCAGCCGTGAAGATCGACGATCCGGGCGACGATCGACAGTCCGATCCCGGTCCCGTGATCGTCGGTACTGAACCCGGGATCGAAGACGCGTTCGCGTCGCTCCGGCTGGATTCCCTGGCCGTCGTCGGCGACGTAGAAACCTGTAGCTTCTTCGAGCGGACCGACGGTGACGGTCACGGCGGTCCCGCCGTGCTCGATTGCATTTCGAAAGAGGTTCTCGAAGAGCCGTCCCAGGCGGTCGGGGTCGGCGAGGACCGTGGGCAACGGTTCTTCGACGACGATGTCGGCATCGTCGGTCTCGACGGTCGCCCACGCCCTCTCTGTGGCAGCCGACAGCTGCACTCGTTCGTCGGGCTGGACGACGTTGGGTCCCCTGGCCAGCGTCAACACGTCCTCGACGATCCGTTCCATCCGGTCGTGGGCATCGGCGACGTGCTCGAAATGTTCGGTCTCGCCGGTGTCCCGAGCCGCCCGCAAGCGAGCTTTGGCAACGTCTAGGGGGTTCCGGAGGTCGTGACTGATCACGCTTGCCACGTGATCGAGCCCGATCTCATCCGTCTCACGGGCGACTCCGGCCGGAAGGGGATTGAACAGGAACACTCCGCCGGACCCCCCGTCTGCCGGGACGACCCGCAGGAGAAACCGGTCTCCTGACCTCGCCCCGGACGCTCCCGTTCGGGCTTCGACGATGAGCCGATCGGCTTCCGTGCCGACGACAGTCGGATCGTCCGGACCCAGCACGATCGACAACTCGAACGTCTCGAACACCCTCCTCACCCGTTCGCCCGGCGTGACAGGCCCGAAAGTCGTCTCGAAGGCCTCGTTCACCCCCTCGACAACCGAGGTTCCGTCGTCGTCCCTGAAGCGACAGACCGGGTCGGGCCACTCTTCGACGGTGAACGGCTCCGTCGTCGTGTCGTCGTCGGTCATGACTCGCGCGTTCCTGGTTTCGGATCCCGTGGCACGCCGCTCGGAAACGGTCCTGGGGTCGTCATCTGGTGATGATAGTCTCAGTTAGTCCCGTCCGCCTAAAGTCCTGAAGGCTAGTAATACAGACACCACCAGCGGGAACGGACGCCTCGGTGACGTCAGGATACCTAGCCTGGCCACTCAGGGGAACGGCGTACAACCATCCAGGCATGAACGGACGACGATCACGAACCGTCGCGAAGCCCTCGCTCCCCGACGCGACCGCCGACTGCCAGAACGGGGACGAATGCCAGCCGGACACCGTATCGAGCGAGACGCTACTCGCGTTGCTCGGGGACGAGTACGCCCGAAAGCTCCTGACGCTGTTGGTCGAACGCCCACGAACGGGTCGGGAACTGGCTGCGGCGACCGAGATGTCCCGACCAACGATCTACCGGCGGCTCGAACGGTTAGACGAGAACGGACTCATCCGCACGGAAATGCAGTTCGATCCGGACGGTCACCACCGAAAGCGATTCCACACCATCGTCAGCGGGTTCGATTTCGAGGTCGGCCCCGACGGAATCGAGGCGAGTGCCCAAAACCCGGGCGACGAACGATCCTGAGACTCTCCTCGTCCCCCCCCATTCAGCCAAATACGCTGATTGATCTCTTCTATAATCTGATCGCTTCGTTGCCGGTTTCGATCGCTGATTTCAACTGTATCCCCGCCAGCGATGGCCACATTCTTTGCATTTGAAAAAACGCGTCGGCGGTTCGTCCGCCGAGGCAGTCTGCTTGATCGTGTACCAGGCTTCGCCGTGGCCACACTCGTCACAGATAACGTCGTCAGCGGTCGGCTTCCCCTCGAAGTTGGCATTCTCTTCGGTCTCGATGACGTCGTCGTCGCTCTGGGCCTCCGTCGAGACGAAGTCGTCGGCCAGACCCTGATCCTTGCGTTCACGATACCCACAGCTCTGACAGACCATCTCCTCGCCGTCCGCATGCATCATCGAGCCACACTCGTCGCAGAATTGCACCATACGATGTCGAATGCCCTCTATCGGCTTGAATGATTAGTTTCCCAGACTCTGGGACGCCGCGTCAGCTGACCCAAAACGTCAACACGTTTCCCGCCCACCGGGAAACGAACGATGACTGCCTCGATGAACGCCGCCGTACTGACGGATGTCGGAGCGATCGAAGTACAAAAGCGGGATCGGCCCGAGCCACGGGCGAAGGAAGTCCTCGTCGAAGTCGGCGCGTGTGGCGTCTGTACGACGGATTACCACATGTACCACGGAACCTTCGCTGTCGACCCGCCGCGCATTCTCGGCCACGAGAGCGCAGGCACAGTCGCCCAGACGGGGGCGGACGTCGGGGGGGTTGCGGTCGGCGATCGGGTCGCGATTAACCCGACGATCCCCTGCAATCACTGTTCGTATTGCAAACGCGGTCAGACCCACCTCTGTGAGAACAACACGTCCCTGGGTGGTGCCGGCGAACGCGTTCTCGACGGTGCCTTCGCCGAGTACGTACGCGTCCCGGCGACGAACATCGAACCGATCGGCGACCTCGATTTCCGGACGGCTGCCTTCGCCGAACCACTCGCCTGTAGTCTCCATGGCGTCGGTCGTGCCGGTGTCGGACAAGGTGACTCGGTTGCGCTGCTCGGCGCGGGACCGATCGGTCTGCTCCTCCTGCAGGTTCTCAGGAACCGCGGAGCGGCCCCGATCGTCGTTTCCGAGCCTGACGACCAGCGACGTCAACTCGCCGCAGATCTCGGCGCTGACGTGACCGTCGACCCGGACGCTGTCGAGGACGTACGCGAGGCGATCACCGACGTCGCCGGACCGGTCGAGGCCGCGATCGAGGCCGTCGGCACTGTCGATCTGATCCAGCAGGCCTTCGACGTGACTGCTTCCGGCGGCACGACCCTGATCTTCGGCGTTCCCGACACAGACGTCACTCTAGAGATCAGTCCCTACGATATCTTCTTCACTGAACGGGACGTCCACGGGAGCTACTCGCTGACTCAGGCCGACTTCGAGCGGGCAGTCACACTCTTGTCCACGGAGCGAATCGACGTGGACCCGCTCGTTACCGCGGAGTTCGACCTGGCGGGACTCACCCAAGCGTTCGATCGAATGGACCGCCGAGAGGGACTGAAGAATCTCGTGCGACCGTAAGACTGTCCCGCTCTCCGCCCGCAACACCTTCGATCATCGCTCGCGGTCCATATCGGCCAGCTGTTCGCGTTCGGCGACGATCGGGCAGTCCGCGACCCGGACCGTCTCGAAGTCGACGAACTCGATGATGTCGGTCCCCTCGTGGGCGCAGGCGATCTCCGGCGGCTCCGAGAAGTGCTCGCAGCGCTCGCAGTAGGTGTGTTTCGACACCTCCGCAAAGCGACGCTGTCCGTGGCGTTCAGTCTCGGGTTCGACCTCACTGCGGGACAGTTCTTCCCACAGATCTGAATCGGGCCGGGCCGCCTCCCCATCCCGGACGCTCCCTCCCGTCAGTCCCTCGAACGGATCGCCCGCCCGCTCGTTGCGACCCATCTCCGAGAAGGGGTCGTCCGCCGGGTCGTCAACGGTCGGTGTCCCCTGGATCCCCGTCTCACTTTCCCCTTTTTCCGGACTCGATTCCGGTCCCGGTTCTGCATCGGAACCGCCGGCCTCGAACGGTTCCGGACTGGTGTCGCTAGGGTCGGCTTCCGGCGGCGTGTCGCGGTCGCCCAACCGCTCGAAGGGATCGGCGTCTCGGTCCTCGACGTCGATCCCGTCGAAGGGGTCCCCTGTCTCCGGTTCCTCGATCACTTCGAAAGCCTCCGCTTTCTCGTCGATCCGGGAATCGTTCTCTCCGTCCGACTCCTCCTCGCGGTTCGGGTCGTCACCGCTCATTGTCGCTCACTCCTGGACACCGAGACGTCCCGATCGGGATCCGTCTCGTCGGTCCCGCTCTCGATTTGAGAGGCGGTAACCAGGGTTGGCTTGCCGAAGAAGCCGCTCGCCGGCTCGACGTTGGTCACCGCCGCCTCGCAGTGCGGGCAGGCGGGCCGAGTCATGAGGGCGAGCTCGACGGCGTCGCCGCAGTTCTCACAGACCGCCCGGCTGACGTCGTGACCGGCGGCGGCGGCCTTGATCCGGTCGAGCGTGTCCGTCCCGCGGCCGGCCTGCTCCTCCCGGAGGTCGCTGACGGCCCAGCCGACCGTCCGCAGTTTGTTCTCGAGATCGGCGAGGCGCTCCTCGCGTTCCGCCAGCGTCTCCGCGTACTCGTCGATGTTTGCTTCGAGTTCCTCGAGCGCCGACTCGGCGGCGAGCGTCTCGATTTCGGCCTCGAGGGCGGCCACGTCGCCGGCCAGCTCGTCCAGACGTTCGTCGATCCCATCCAGTCGATCGAAGGCGTCGTGATGGTGGTCGACGGGTGCTTTGGCGTCCGCCTCCCGTTTGACCTGGATCACCCGCTTTCGGACGTCTCCGAGCTTCTCCTGGAAATTGGCTTCGAGTTTGTCGACGCGTTCGGCGAGTCCGTCAGTCTCCTCGTCGGGTTCGATTTCCGCCGTGACGGCAGCGACGATCTCCTCGCGACGCTCGGCGAGTACTTCCCTGACGACGTGCTCGATCGTCTCTCGATCGACGGCTGCCTCGGCGGGATCTGGGGTGTCGCCATCGGCGGTTCGACGATAGGTTTCCAGTAGCTGTCTGAGGAGTTCGTCGCGGTCGACGTCACGTTCCGCGGCGTGCGTATCGAGCCACTCGCGCAGCTCCGCGGGGAGCGTCACCGTCACGTCCCCCGGATCCGTCGACTCGCTCGCCATCACCGGGATTTCATCGACCGCACAGTTAAGGGTTTGCCACCCGTTCCCATCTTCGATACTGGCGTCCGGAGACGCGTTTCGCGGCGTTCACCGGATCTTGCGCACGTCGGAGATGTCGAAGCCGTCGTCGTCGATCTCGGTCTCGAAGCGGACGATGTTTTCGTCTTCGAGCGCCGAAAGCACGCCGCGGAACTGCTTGACGACGAGCGTCCGGGCGCGCGTGCTGCCGCCGGTCTCCCACTCGAATCGCATCGTCCCGTTGACGGCGTCGACCAGCTGGCCATGTCGCTCCGGCGACAGCGTCTCGTGGTTGACGTGTGCGAGAACGAGGCCGTTCCAGCGATGGGCAGCTTTCTGCAGCCCCTTCAGAATGTACGTCACGTCCGACCAGGAGACCTCTTCTTCGGCCGCGCTGATGAGATCCGAAAGCGAGTCGATGACGACGAGGTTGTCGGCGGCGTGTTCGGACATGAGATCGCCGAACGCCGAGAGCAGTCCCTCCCGGTCGGTCCGTGAACGCAAGTCCTTCACGCTTGGGGTCCGGTCAGCGTACCAGTCCCGTGGGAGGGGACTAACGTGGAAGAAATCCGTCGAGAGGTCCTGGAACGTGATCGCTTTCAGTCCGGCCTCGACGATGTCTTCCTCCAGGGTCTGGGCGAGTTCCCACTCGAACTGGGATTTGTCGGCAGTGAAGGAGACGTAGTGGATCTCCTCGGGGAGCGACGCGTCCGACGCGAGGTCGCCGTAGTAGAGGTCGTGGCGTTCGGGATCGACGGACGCGAGCCCGTTGATTGTCGCGCTGGTGTACATGAACTCTCGCGCCCCTGCGCCGGACTCCCCCGACAGCAGGACGACGGTCCCCCGGGGGGCTCCCCCGTTGACGAGCGAGTCCATCCGCTGGATGCCGAAGGGGATGCGTTCCATACTCCCATCTCACGGCGTGCGTGCTTGTGTGTTGTGCCATCCCGAACCGACGCGAGGGTTGCAGCCATCGGTGACTTCTAACCGTCGGCGGGCTAATCCGGGAACATGAACGCCGAGCAATTCCTCGATCGGATCCGATCGGACAACGACACGGCGCTCTCGCGACTGGGCTCATCGAAGGCGCTGTACGCAGACACGGCGGGGGAGATGGACGACAAGACGGTCCTCTCGGCCGCCGCCGACGCCGAACACCACGCCGCCGTTACCTACGAGCGGTGGGCCGAGGACGAGACCGACGACGCCGTCGCCGGGGCCTTCACCGAGACCGCCGCCGAGGAGCGCGACCACTACGAACGCGTCGCGGGGGAACTTGACGATCACGAACCGGGCGAGGCGGTCCCGGCCATCCAGCAGTACCTTCGCGATCTGGACGGGACTGTCAAACGCCTGGGCGGGTTCGTCGGGCGGACGATCGCCGCCGAGAAGTCAAAGGAACAGTTCACCGGCTACTTCGTCGGCGAGGCCGATCCCCAGACCGCACAGTTGTTCCGCGACGTGGGTGGTGATCTAGACCCGCAACTGGAGCGGGCGGGCGAGTTACTGGAATCCGTCTGTGCGGACGACGAAGACTGGGACCGGGCTGCCGAGGCGGCGACGGGCGCGATCCAGGCCGCTTACGACGCCTACACCGACTCGCTGGAGTCGATGGGTGTCAACCCGAAACCGGTCTGTTGACCGCCCCCCGATTTATCCGCCTTCCCCACTTCACGCACGTATGGCGACGAACGACGGGGACGACGTCTCCTCGGCCGAGGGGATAGCCTACAAGGCGAAGATGGCGCTGGGGTCGATGGCCCGCCAGCGACCCTCGCTGGGTCGGCTGCTGGAAAACCGCAATCAGCGGTTCACCGAGGCCCACGCGATCGTGCCCTCGGATGCCGTCGCCGGCGATCCAGTGGCGTTGACGCTCCAGGTGTGGGACCAGTGTGAGCGCCTGATCGACGACTTCCGGGGAACGTTTCGGGTCGACTCGACCGACGGTGATGCGATCTATCCCGACCACGTCACCTTTCCGGCCCGCAACGGCGGCCTCACGACGATCGACGCGATCGTCTTCGAAACGCCGGGTATCCAGTACCTCACGTTCACTCACGAAGGGACCGGGGAACGCTTCGTCTCCAATCCCGTGCGGGTCACGGAGGACGAACCCGACCGGCGACTGTTCTGGGGTGATCTGCACCTGCACTCGCAGTTCTCGGACGGGTGTGGGACGCCCGAGCAGGGACTGCGCTTCGGTCGGGACGTGATGGACTTAGACGTAGTCGCCTACGCAGATCACGACACGATGGGGTTTTTCATCCCGCCGCGACTCCAGCGCCGCCGGATGGAACGCCGCTATTTCCCCCGGATGAAAGAGATCGTTCGGGAGTTCACCGACGAAGGCGAGTTCCTCCCGCTGCTGGGCTACGAGTGGACCCAGCAACCGACAGTCGGCGGGCACATAAACGTCTACTTCGACTGCGTCGAGGAAGCGGATCTGTTCGACTCGATCAGCCCGGAGAGCGACACTTACGAGAAACTGTTCGCTCGCCTGCGGGAGTTCAACGAACGCGGCGAGGGACGAGCGGTGGCTGCGCCCCATCACAGCGCCGAGTCCTCCTACCCGTTCGACTTCGCGGCGACGGAGTACGACGACGAGGTGGCGCCCCTCGCGGAAGTCTACTCCCAGTGGGGAAACAGCGAACGCCCAGCCTGGGAGGGAAACGACCATCCGATCGAGATGGGTCACGGCGAGGCCGAGCGCCCGGGCCACCACGTCCAGGACGCCCTCGCGTTGGGGAACCGCGTCGGACTGATGGCCTCGGCCGACTATCACGACGCGCGTCCTGGCCACTCGCTGTTGCATGCCGACGCTCACTTGCCATCCCTCTCGGAGTGGCGCGAGAAGGGGATCGGCTGGGGGTTGATCTGGCGCATCTGGAACGAGCCGAGCTATCCCGGCGGGCTCGCGGGCATCCACGCCACCGAACTCTCCCGCGAGACAATCTTCGAGAGCCTGCGGAACCGGCAGGTCTACGGGACGAGCCAGCCACACCGGATCCGGGTCGAGTTCGCCGTGAACGGCACCCGTGTGGCTGATCCCGACAGCACTGTCACCGTCGACTCGCCGACGGCCGAGCGCGAGGTGTCGGTGGCCGTGGCGGGGACCGGTCCCGTCGAACGGCTCACGGTCGTCAAAAACAACGAAGACTGGCGGCGTTTCGAGGGGACTGACGACTCCGACGCGGACCTCGACGCCTACACCGTCGAGGAATCCTGGACGGACGACGAGCCGATCACGGGCATGGCCTTCGACGACGAGCGCGGGATCGACGCCGACACCTACTACGTCCGCCTCGCGCAGGCCGACGGCGGACTCGCCTGGGCCGGGCCGCTGTGGGTCGAGGTGGCGTGACGGGCTGGCGACGTCCTGTCGCAAGCGAACGGGTAAAACTACTCCAGCACGTAGCAGGTCACAACCGTGAGCGACACCGGCGGCCCCCTCTCGCCAGACCGTCCCGACGCCGAGAGCGCGTTCCGCGTTGACGCGCCTTTTGATCCAGCAGGCGATCAGCCCGACGCCATCGAGCAACTCGCCGAGGGCTATCGCTCGGGGATGGACAAACAGACCCTGCTGGGCGTCACTGGCTCGGGCAAAACGAATACCGTCTCGTGGGTCATCGAGGAGATCCAGCAACCTACCCTCGTGATCGCCCACAACAAGACCCTCGCCGCCCAACTGTACGAGGAGTTCCGGGAACTCTTTCCGGACAACGCCGTCGAATATTTTGTCTCCTATTACGACTACTACCAGCCCGAGGCCTACGTCGAACAGACCGACAAGTACATCGAAAAGGACGCCTCGATCAACGACGAGATCGATCGCCTGCGTCACTCCGCGACACGCTCGCTGCTGACCCGCGAGGATGTGATCGTCATCGCCAGCGTCTCGGCCATCTATGGCCTGGGTGATCCCGCGAACTACGTCGACATGTCCCTGCGGCTGGAGGTGGGCCAGGAGATTGACCGTGACGAGTTGCTGGGGCGGCTCGTCGATCTGAACTACGAACGCAACGACGTCGACTTCACACACGGCACGTTCCGCGTGCGGGGCGACACTGTCGAGATCTACCCGATGTACGGCCGCTACGCCCTTCGCGTGGAGTTCTGGGGTGAAGAGATCGACCGAATCTCGAAACTCGACCCACTGGAGGGCGACCTGGTGAGTGAGGAACCTGCCGCCTTGATCCACCCCGCAGAGCACTACTCGATCCCCGGCCAGCAGATCGAGGCGGCAATCGAGGAGATCGAGGAACTGATGGAACAGCGGGTCAGCTATTTCGAGCGCCAGGGCGACCTCGTGGCCGCTCAGCGCATCGAAGAGCGGACGACATTTGACCTCGAAATGCTCGAAGAGACCGGTTACTGCTCGGGTATCGAGAACTACTCCGTGCACCTCTCGGACCGGGAGTCGGGAGAGGCCCCCTACACCCTTCTCGATTACTTCCCCGATGACTTCCTGACGGTCGTCGACGAGTCCCACCAGACGATCCCCCAGATCCGCGGCCAGTACGAGGGCGATAAGTCCCGCAAGGACTCCCTCGTCGAGAACGGCTTCCGGCTCCCGACGGCCTACGACAACCGCCCGCTGACCTTCGAGGAGTTCGAGGCAAAGACGGATCAGACGCTGTACGTCTCGGCGACGCCCGGTGACTACGAACGGGAGGTGAGCGATCAGGTGGTCGAACAGATCGTCCGCCCGACCTACCTGGTCGACCCGGAGATCGAGGTCAGCCCCGCCGAATCGCAGGTCGACGATCTGATGGACAGATTGGACGCCCTGCCCGACGACGAGCGGGCGCTGGTGACGACCCTGACCAAGCGCATGGCCGAGGACCTCACGGAGTATCTCCAGGAGGCGGGCGTCGCCGTCGAGTATATGCACGACGAGACCGACACGCTGGAACGGCACGAACTCGTCCGCGGACTCCGGGCGGGCGAGTTCGACGTCCTGGTGGGGATCAACCTCCTGCGGGAGGGCCTGGACATCCCCGAGGTGAGTCTCGTGGCGATACTGGATGCCGATCAGGAGGGGTTCCTTCGGAGTGAGACGACGCTGGTCCAGACGATGGGACGGGCCGCCCGCAACGTCAACGGTACGGTGGTCCTGTACGCCGACGACCCCAGCGATGCCATGGAGGCGGCCATCGAGGAGACGCGTCGGCGGCGGCGCATTCAGCGGGAATACAACGAGGAACACGGTCACGAACCGACCACCATCGAGAAGGCCATTGGCGAGACGAATCTTCCCGGGAGCAAGACCGACACCGGCGGGTCGGCGACGGCCGATCCCGAGGACGAGGAGGCCGCAGCCCGGTTGATCGAAGACTTACAAGAGCGCATGCAGGAAGCGGCGGACAACCTGGAGTTCGAACTCGCGGCGGACATCCGCGATCGCATCCGGGAGTTGCGCGAGGAGTACGACCTGGGCGGCCCCGACGGGCCGGGCGGGGACGGCGTTCCTGCGCCCGGCCCCGAGGAGTTCTGAGAGCGTTTCGGACCCCACGTCGGTCGTCAATCACACACAGCGCCGAGGTGGGGGAAAATAATTGCTGCAAGCAGGCTTATCCGTCCGCGGGCCGGACTGTTCACATGGTATTCAAGAAGGTCCTTCTCCGTGGAGCGTCCACTGACAGCTTCGACAGCGCGGCTGATAATGCGATCGATCGCGCAGAGGAAACCCTCGAGAACGTGAAGTGGGCGGAAGTCACCGAGCAGGGCGTCGAACTCGCCGGCGATCGACGGGAATACCAGGTCGAACTGGAGGTCGCTTTCGAACTCGACTCGACAGAGTAGCTCCCACTCGACCGTCCGCTGTCGCGTTCACGCTTCGAGAGCGAACCCGCGATTATCGGGCGCGACGGCACTCACTTCCCCGTCGACACCGACCTCGGAGAGGGCGTCCTCGGCTGCCTCACACACCCGATCAGTCGAATCTGTGCCCGTGATCGCGTAGATCGTCGGTCCCCAGGAGGACTGTCCGACGCCGTCGACGCCGGAGACCTTAGAGAGTCGCTCGATCAGTTGGCCGGCGGGCGGGCGATAGACGCCGCCCTGTTCGTCGGCGTACCACGCGCCGTTGAGTCGGCCGAGTCTGGTGATCGCCGCGCCGAAGGCCGACCGGTCGCCGGTCGCGATCGCCGGCAGGAGTCGTTGGGTCACAAGCGGTGCGATCTCGTCGGCGATCCCCGGGTCAGCCCGCTCGACGATCGAGCGCATGCTCGCGTCTTCGTCGCTCCCGCTTTGGCCCGCATCGACCGTCGGCATGACGAGAACGAATCGCCACGAGTCCGGGATAGCGTGGCGGGCGACGACTGGTGGCGTCGTCCAGGTCCCCCTCTCCGGTGGACTGTGGGTGAACCGTTCGACCGGGTGGCCGCCGTCGACGACGAAACCCCCTTCCAGAAAGGTCGCGATACCGACGCCGCTGCGACCGCCACGGCCGAGGTCGGGGGCCAGTTCACGTCCGTCCACTGCCCGGTCGTAGGCGTCGGCGATCCCCACGAGCGAGGCCAGCGCGAGGCGGGTTCCGCTGCCGAGTCCAGCGTGGCGCTCGAACCGTCGTTCGACGGTGATCTCGGCACCCGGGAGATCGAGTACGTCGATCGCCCGGCGAGCGTACGGTTCGACTGTCTCGTGGGGACAGACGAGTTCGTCGGCTTGCTCGACAGCGAGAACGACCCGGGGATTCTCGATTGCCCACCCGATTCCGCCATAGAGGCGATCCCGAGCCAGCGAAAGGTTCTGGAAGCCGGCGTGGAGCCGCGCCCCGATTGAGACCCGCGTCATTGCGTGTCGATTGTGCGAGGAGTGTCTTGAAGGCTCGTGTCCCGATCGGTCAATGAACGGCAGGGACGGATATATGTCGGATCGCGACGGAGATGGACGTAGCGATGACCCTCGCCCAGATCGTCGAGGCGATACACGACCACGAGAAGGAGCTGACGCTGTTCAACTGCGCTCTCGACGATCCGATCGCTGCCGACCTCGCGACGTTTTTCGGCACGCAGAACGTCCGCATCCGGACTGTATCGACGTCCTCGGGCCGCCCGGCCGACGTCGCCGTCCTCAGCGATCGGGACCGCGTCCGCTCGATCGTCGCCGTCCCGACGCTCAGGGAACTTCTTGAGGGCGTCCCGCCGGGGGCGGACGCCGTCGGTATCGCGGACGGGGAGTACGAACCGATTCTCGAACCCCTCAAGGAGACGACGTTCACGTCCTACGACACCGAACAGATGCTCTATACTTCCCGCGAGATCGAGGATCGCGCGCGTCGTGTTCGCGGCGGGACGATTCACGCTGGTTTCCAGCGACTCTCGCTGTTTGCCGAGCAACGGGCTATCTACGCGGACCTCGCGATGCGTGGCGTCGAAGTACACGCCTACGGGGTGCCGGACACGCCCCCGCCTGATATCGACGGCGGGACGGTCCACCCGGTCGAGAACGACGAGATCGCCGAGACGTGGTTCGTCGTCTTCGACGGCGGCGGCGAAGAGCTCCAGAAGAGCGCCCTTCTCGCGGAGGAACGCGACGAGGGGTCCTTCTACGGGGCCTGGACGTACGACGCGGCCATCGTCGACAGCATTCTCGATCACCTCGAAGGGACGTACCTCGCGGCCGATCGGACTCCCCAGCGGTCCGGAACGTGACATCCTCCCCGTCTTGAAGGGCGAGTCTTTCTCCTTGACTCTCCGTAACCCCTCCTCCTGACAGCACTCCCCGGAATCGATCCAGAGTGACGCACACGCTCGCTCCGGCGTATTTGAGCCATCGAATGACGGTCTTCTGGATCGTCTCTCCCGATTGTTGTGAGCGTGTCAGCGAAAGCATCACGTAGGAAACAGCAGGGCGCGGAGGATGTCACTCTAACATCGGATTTTTACTACTGGCTGTACAGCCCTCGCGTATGGACGAACTACTCGACGTGTTCGAACTCGATCTGGGCGAACTCGTAGAGGGGGGCCTCCAGTTGCTTGTCGCGGGCCTGTTGCTCGTGGCCGGCGTCGTGCTGATGGTGGCCGAACTGCTTGTCAACGGGACGTTCATCTGGGGGGTCGCGCTGTTCGTCCTCGGTATCGTTGCCGGGCTGTTCGCCATCGTGAGCTTCCTCGACATCTTCTTCTAAGCTATAGCAGTCGTCATCCGACCTGTACGCGCCGCTACGCCGCTTGATCCAGCCTGTAGATGTTCAACCTATGGGCCATGACACGCTCTTGTTGGCTCAGTTCTCGTCTGGATGCCCGTGGAGTCAACAACCCGAGGCTCTCCTTCCGATCACGAATCGGAGACAATCGGCCCCACCGGGTCCTTTTTACTCGCCGCGAGGTTCTATAGAGCCATGTCAGACGATGGCAGGTTCTCCCGCGAGAAGGACGCGGACCTTCCGAGCACAGACGTCACGGAGGGACCCGACAAGGCCCCCCATCGGGCGATGTTCCGCGCGATGGGCTACGACGACGCCGATTTCGACTCCCCGCTCGTGGGAATCGCCAACCCCGCAGCCGACATCACCCCCTGTAACGTCCATTTAGACGACGTGGCCGAGACAGCCTGGGACGCCACCGACGAGGGCGGCGGCATGCCCGTCGAGTTCGGCACGATCACCATCTCCGACGCCATCTCCATGGGCACCGAAGGGATGAAAGCCTCGCTCATCTCCAGGGAGGTCATCGCCGACTCGGTCGAGCTGGTGGCCTTCGGCGAGCGCGTCGACGGTCTCGTGACGATCGGCGGCTGCGACAAGAACATGCCCGGGATGATGATGGCGATGATCCGGACGGACCTGCCCAGCGTCTTCCTCTACGGTGGGTCGATCATGCCCGGCGAACACGACGGCCGGGACGTCACCATCGTCCAGGTCTTCGAGGGCGTTGGCGCCTACGCCACCGGCGACATGGACGACGAGGAACTCGACGACCTCGAACGCAACGCCTGTCCCGGTGCGGGGGCCTGCGGCGGGATGTTCACCGCCAACACGATGGCCTCCATCTCGGAGGTTATCGGCCTCGCACCGCTCGGCAGTGCCTCCCCGCCCGCCGAGGAGGAGAGCCGGTACGACGTCGCCCGCGAGACCGGCGAGTTGGTCGTCGAGGTCATCGAGGAGCGTCGTCGACCCTCCGAGATCCTCACGCGGGAGTCCTTCGAGAACGCCATCGCGCTGCAGACCGCCATCGGCGGATCGACCAACGCCGTTCTGCACCTGTTGGCGATGGCCGCCGAGGCCGGCGTCGATCTCTCGATCGAGGATTTCGACGAGATCAGCCGGCGGACACCCAAAATTGCCGACCTCCAGCCTGGCGGCGAGAAGGTAATGAACGATCTTCACGAGATCGGCGGCGTGCCGGTCGTCCTCCGCCGCCTGCTGGAGGCCGACCTCCTGCACGGCGACGCGATGACGATCACCGGCCGGACGCTGGCCGAGGAGATCGAATACCTAGAGGAGCAGGGTCGCCTCCCGCCAGAGAACGAGATCGATGCGGACTTCCTCTATACCATCGACGAACCGAAGGAACCCGAGGGTGCGATCAAGATCCTCACGGGTAACCTCGCGCCGGATGGCGCGGTCCTGAAGGCCACGGGCAACGACGAGTTCCACCACCAGGGCCCGGCCCGGATCTTCGAGAACGAGGAGGACGCCATGGAGTACGTCCAGGAGGACCACATCGAGTCGGGCGACGTGATCGTGATTCGGGGTGAAGGGCCCAAAGGTGGCCCCGGCATGCGCGAGATGCTCGGCGTTACCGCCGCCGTCGTCGGTCAGGGCCACGAGGACGATGTCGCGCTCCTCACTGACGGCCGGTTCTCCGGCGGGACCCGTGGGCCCATGATCGGACACGTCGCCCCCGAGAGCTTCGTCGGCGGGCCGATCGGCGCGCTCGAAGACGGCGACACCGTGACTGTCGACATCCCCGAGCGGACGCTGGAGGTCGACCTCAGCGACGACGAGATCGAACAACGTCTCGACGATCGTGACGATCCCGAACCGACCTACGAGTCGGGCGTGCTGGCGAAGTACCACCGAGACTTCGACTCGGCGGCCAACGGCGCGGTGAGCAATCCCGGCGTCAAGCGGGAGTGATCACTCGAACAGCCCGCCCATCACGGCGCGTTCGGCCTTCCGGAGGTGGTCCGAGACGGTACTGGCCGCACACTCCAGTCGCGCGGCGACGTCATTGACCGACGCTTCCCGTGGAACGTCGTAATACCCCATCTCGACAGCCGTTCGCAAGACCTCCCGCTGGCGATCCGTGAGATCGAGTGCCCCGCCGGAAGGTCCGCGATACTCGCCGATCGACTCGACGGTGACGTCGATCGCCTCGGGAATCTCCGCAACCACCGATTCCAGGGCCTCCGGGCGTCCCACGATCCGGAGTCGCGTGGTGCCGTCGGCGTGGTAGACGATCGGTGGGACGATCACGACGTGTTTGCCGTCGAAGGAATCCCGTAGTTGACGGTCCATCTCGCGGGTTTCGTGTTCGACGTAGGCGTAAAAGGAGTCGTCGTCGATCGGGGTGAGATCGTGCTCGGTGACGAACTGTGCGGCCTCGATCGCCTCCCGGTAGGGCTCGATCGGCCCGACGACACGGAACAGCAGGACGTCCAGCGCCTCGCGAGAGAAGTTCCAGATCAGCAACTCCGCCCGCTCGAAGCCGGCTGTCTCCGCGATGAAGGTATGCATCGGGTTCCGCCACTCGGCCGGTTCCCGCATGGTCGCCGCGAGAGATTTCACGTCCGGTCGTTACTACCTGCACTTCAAGGCACTAGTGAATTCGGCAAAACCAGCTTTCCCCAGTCGTTCCTCCCTCGGAGTATGGGCGCCGTCCAGCAGACTGGCCGCGAGCGATCGGGTGACTGGGAGACAGTTGTCGAAGATCTGGACGCGGTCATCGATCGTGAAACCCACGGGAACGCGCCCGGGATCGTGGTCCGGGCCGACGCCGTGGCTGCCGTCCTCGAAGCGCTTCGGGATCGTGCCGGTTTCGATCATTGCGCCTGCGTCACGGCCCAGGAGTACGCCGATCGCTTCGAGACGATCTACCACCTCCGGAGTTACGACGATCCGACCCTGGAGCTGAGCGTCGTCGTTCCGACGAGCAGAGACGAACCGGTCAGCCAGTCCGCGGCGTCGGTGTACGACACGGCCGACTGGCACGAGCGGGAGGCCTACGACTTACTGGGGATCGGGTACGAGGATCACCCGGATCTGCGGCGGATTCTCCTTCCCGAAACCTGGCAGGGTCATCCGCTCCGGGCGGAGTACGACCAGTCCCAACCACAGATCGTCACCTACCGGGAGAACGTCAATCCGCTCGAAGACGACCACGAGCGGGCCAATGACACGATGCTGCTCAATATCGGACCCCACCACCCCGCCACCCACGGCGTCCTGCACGTCCAGTTGACCCTGGACGGCGAGCAGGTCGTCGACGCCGAACCGGACATCGGCTACATCCACCGGTGTGAGGAACAGCTGTGCCAGGAAGGCACCTACCGCCACCAGATCATGCCCTACCCCGATCGCTGGGACTGGGGCGGTGGCGGACTGCTCAACGAGTGGGCCTACGCCCGTGCCGCCGAGGACTTAGCGGACATCGACGTGCCCGAGTACGCTCAGGTCGTCCGGACGATGAGCGCCGAACTCTCACGGATACTCAGTCACTTTCTCGCCGTCGGTGCCTATGCCCTGGACGTGGTCGGGGACTTCACCGCGACGTTCATGTATGCGATCCAGGATCGCGAACGCGTCCAGAGCCTGCTCGAAGACCTGACCGGCCAGCGGCTCATGTTCAACTACTTCCGGCTCGGCGGTGTCGCCTGGGACCTGCCCGAACCCCGCGCGGAGTTCCTCGACGAGATCCGCGCGTTTCTGGATTTCCTGCCCGATCGACTGGCCGAGTACCACGATCTGCTCAGTGCCAACGAGATCATCCAGTTGCGGACGCTCGACACTGGCCACCTCGACCCCGAGGTCGCGAAGTCCTACGGCGTGACCGGCCCCGTCGCCCGCGGATCCGGGATCGACTACGACCTCCGGCGGGACGACCCCTATGGCTACTACGACGAACTCGACTGGGACGTGATCACCGAGGACGGCTGTGACAACTACGCCCGAGTACTCGTCCGGATGCGCGAGATCGAGCAGTCGGCGGCGATCGTCGAGCAGTGCGTCGATGTGCTGGCCGAGTGGCCCGAAGACGACCGCCAGATCCAGTCGAACGTCCCGCGCACCCTCCGGCCCGAACCCGACGCCGAGGTGTATCGGGCCGTCGAGGCGGCCAAGGGCGAACTCGGGATCTATATTCGCAGTGACGGCACCGACAAACCGGCGCGGTTCAAGATCCGCGGCCCATCGTTCTCGAACCTCCAGGCCCTTCCCGAGATGGCCAACGGCGAGTACGTCGCCGATTTCATCGCCACGCTCGGCAGTCTCGATACGATCATGGGTGAAGTCGATCGGTGAGTTGCGGCCTCAATCGGTACTGTCCCGGGCAGTGGCCACCGCGACCTGTCCATAGGCGATCCCACCGTCGCCCGGTGGAACCTGATCGTGACTCAGGAAATCCAGCCCCACCACCTCGACCCGTTCGCTGATCGTCCGGATGATCGCGTCGTTGTACGCCACGCCGCCAGTGAACCCCACGGTGTCGACCCCCCGGTCCTCGGCGACTTCGACGGCCACGTCGGCCAGTCCGTGCGCCAGCGTCCACTGGGCGGTCGCGGCCACGTCTGCGGTCGAGTGTTCGTCGGAAAGCGAATCGAGGTCTCGGACGAGTTGTCGGGAGTCGAGCACACGCGTCCCGTTCCGGCTGTCGTACGGGATCTCGTAGTCGAGAACGTCGCCACCGACCGCCACACTTTCGAGTTTCATCGCCGGTTCGCCCTCGTAGGAGCGCTCGGTGCATACGTCCAGCAGGGCACTCACAGCGTCGAGCAACCGACCGCTGCTGGTCGTCACGGGGGTGTTGACGCTCTGCTTGACCTGTCGGCGGACAGTCGCTGCTTCGTCCGCAGTCTCGACCGCACCGCCTTCGACCAGCAACTCGTCGATCCGCTCAGTGTCGTCGAGCAGACTCGCGAGGATTCGGGCGGGCGTTTCGATCGCGGCTGTCCCACCTGGCAGTGCAAACGTCGAGAGCCCGCCGACGCGCTCGAAGTCGGCGAGCGTCGTGTCCAGCACTTCTCCGCCCCAGATCGACCCATCCGGTCCGTACCCTGTCCCGTCGGCAGCGATCACGATCGCTCGCTTGCGCCCGTGTTCGGCCAGCAAGCTGGCTGCGTGGGCGTGGTGGTGCTGTACCTGCATGGGTCCTGCCATACCTTCCTCGCTGGCGTACTTCCGGGCTTCACTGGTCGTCAGGAAGTCGGGGTGGGCGTCACAGGCCACCACGTCGGGATCGGTGCCGAGCAGATCCCGGAGATGGGAAACGGTCTCCCGAAGATACCCGATCGTCTCGGGATCGTCAACGTCGCCGATATACTGGGAGGGAACGATCTCGCCAGCTTGTGTAAGCGCCACAGTCGCATCGAACTCAGCTCCGAGGGCAAGCACGTCGAGGTCGGTATCCACGGGCAGTGGCAGCGACTCGGGCACCCATCCCCGCGATCGACGGACGAAGCGTCGCTGTCCCCCGGAGAAGCGGGCGACGCTGTCGTCACACCGCATCACGATCTCCCGGTCGTGGACGAGGGTGGCGTCGATCACCCCGTCGAGGTCGACGAGGATCGACTCGCGGTCGGTCGCCATCGGCACGCCGGGCATGTTGGCGCTGGTCATCACCAGTGGCCCGTCGACGTGATCGAAGAAGAGGTGATGCAATCCGGAGTACGGTAGCATGACACCGACGGTATGCAACCCCGGTGAGACGGCGGCGAGCCATTCCGGCCGGTCGTCGCTCCGGCCGTCGAGCAAGAGGATCGGCCGACGGGTGTCTTCGAGTGCGTCGCGTTCGTCGGCCGAAACCTGGGCGAACGACTCGACCGTCTCCAGGTCGGGGGCCATCACCGCGAACGGTTTCTCCGGGCGACCCGTCCGCTCGCGGAGCCTCTCGACAACTTCCGGATCAGTCGCGTCGCAAGCGAGGTGTGTCCCGCCGATCCCTTTGATCGCCACGAGATCGCCACCGGCGAGTCGTTCGCCCGCCCGTCGGATCGCGTCGTCACCACCGGCGAGTTCGTTCCCGTCGCCATCGAGCAGCGAGAGCGTCGGGCCACACGCCGGACAGGCGATCGTCTGGGCGTGATACCGGCGATCGGTTGGATTTTCGTAGTCCTCCAGGCAGTCGTCGCACATCGGAAAGGCGTCCATCGACGTGGTGGGGCGATCGTAGGGCAACTCCCGAATGACCGTGTACCGTGGGCCACAGTCGACGCAGGCGCTCGCCCAGTACTCGTAGAACCGGGAGTCGGGGTCCCGCAAGTCTTCGAGACAGGCGTCACACATTGCCGTGTCGGGCGGGATCGTCCCCGAACCGCCCGTCGAATCGGTCGAAGCGACGATATCGAAAGTCGAGAGTCCCTCGGGGTCACTGTCCGTGACCGTTACGTTCTCGACGCGAGCGAGCGGTGGCGGGTCCGTCCGGAGTGTCGAGAGGAACGACTCGATCCCTGCCTCCGAGCCCTCCAGGACGATCTCGACCCGACCGTCGCCGGTGTTGTTCACTCGCCCGGCGAGCTCCTCCTCGGTCGCCGTCCGATAGACGAACGGTCGAAATCCCACCCCCTGGACGACGCCCGTTACCGAGACGATCGCACGATTCCGTTCGCTCATCACGTCGAACGCGGCCGCCCGCGATGTTGAATCTGCCGACGTCCGTTCCGTCCTCCGCTGTGAACTGCGATGTGGCTTCCGGGGACGGAGTTCAATACGTTTAACTCCGCGAGTGGATAAAGTCAGATAACGTGGATGAAAAAGATAATCGCAAATATTGGCTGATAGCGATCTTCCTGTTCGTGGGCCTTACCGGTGCAATGATCCAGGTCCGTGGGGCGCTCGTCCCGACTTTCGAGACGTTCTTCGAGGTCAACAAGAGCCAGCTGGGGTTGATTACCCCGGTCGGGACTGTCGGCTATCTGGTGGCGATCCTGGCACTTGGTTCAGCGAGCGGTCGGGTGGACGTGCGGCGTTTTCTCCTGCTCGGCGTGGCGCTGACTGGGCTGTCGCTTTTAGTGCTCGGGGCAGCTCCGAGCTTCCTCGTGCTTCTCGGTCTCGTCGGGATACGGAGCCTCTCGACGGGTATCTTTCGGGCGCTAGATCGCCCCACGCTGAGTCATCTCTATCCGGAGTCCCGGGCTCGGATCTTCAACCTCGAGGAGATGACGTGGGCGGTCGGCGCGACGTCTGGGCCGATCCTGGTGACGGCGATTCTGAGTCAGTACTCCTGGCGGGCGACCTATCTGGTTCTCGCGGCGCTGACCGTGCCGGTGTTCGTCCTTCTGTGGCGCCTGGACACACCGACGGGGACCACGAACGAACGATCGTTTGACCGCAGCGATCTCCGTCCGCTGTTGTCAGAGCCGGCCGTTTACGGGATGATCGCGGCACTGATCTTCGTCGGCGGTATCGAGAGTATCTACTTCACCTGGCTGCCGAGCTACGCCCAGGCGACGTTTTCCGGGTGGATCACCGGGATCGTCCTCTCGATCTACCTGGCGGCGTACGTCCCCGGTCGGCTGGTGTTCAGCCGTCTCAGCGACCGGTACAGCTTCACGCGGCTCCTCCTCGCGACGAGTGTCCTCCTGACCGCACTGACCTACATCGCCTTCATGGGTGCGAACGGGTACCTGTTGCTCGGCTCGATCTTCGGTGTCGGCCTCCTGGTCTCCGGGATGTTCCCGACGTTGATCTCGATGGGGATCGAATCCATGCCGTCATTCTCGGGACCGGTCAACGTCGTCGCCAACGTCGCCGCCCAGGTCGGGTTTTCCACCGCACCGGTGATCGTTGGTGTCCTCGCCGATGCGACGTCGATCGAGACCGCGATCCTCGTACAGATCGGACTGGCGGGTCTGCTTGCACTCGTCATGATCGTCCTCGAACTCGGACCCACGGGAACTGCCTCGGCTGTCACATGATCGACACCCACAGCATGGAACCGTACAATTCACTCGGGGAGAAGCTACCGTCAAACCGTATCACAGCGGCAGATTTCAGTCGGATGGAGACGTATTTCGATACGTTCGACGACGCGCCATCGGGAGGATTCGACGACGCGCCATCGGGAGGATTCGACAATGAGTAGACGAGATCGCCGGACAGGTTGGATCGTGGTGTTGTTCGCGTTCGTCGCCCTAGACGGCGCACTTATCCAGACTCGCGGTGCGCTGGTCCCGGTCTTCGAGGATGTCTTCACGGTGAGCGAGAGTTACCTCGGACTGGTGACGCCGGTAGGGACAGTCGGGTTCGTCCTCGCGATGGTTCTGTTCGGGGCGGCCAGCGGCCGGATCGACATCAAGCGGTTCCTCGTGATCAGTGTCGCCGCGACGATCGGCAGCGTTCTCGTTCTCGGCCTCTCGCCGACCTACCTTCTGTTGCTCGTCTTCATCGGCGTCCGGAGTTTCTCGTCGGGCATCTTCCGGTCGCTCGATCGGTCGGTGCTGAGTCATCTCTATCCGGACTCGCGAGCGCGGATGTTGAGCCTGCACACGATGGCCTGGGCGGTCGGTGCGACGCTCGGCCCGTTGCTGGTGACCGTCGTGATGTGGGAGTATTCCTGGCGAGTCACCTACCTCGTCCTCGCGATCGCGCTGGTCCCAATTCTGGTGGCTCTCTGGCGACTCGACCGACCCGAATCACTCGACAACGAGCGGTCGCTCGAACTGGATGACGTGAAAGTGCTGATCCGAGAACCCGCGATATACGGCATGGCGATCGCGCTGGTCTTCGTCGGCAGCATGGAGAGTGTCTTTTTCAACTGGCTGCCGTATTACGCGGGAGAGCTGTTCACGGAAACCGTCGCCAACCTCACGTTATCGATCTATCTGGCGGCGTACGTCCCTGGTCGACTCGCGTTCAGTTACCTTGCCGAACGATACCGGTTTACCGACCTACTCGTCGGCGTCGGTTTCGTCCTCGTCGTCGCGATGTACACGGCGCTCGTCCTCGCCTCTGGGCCAGCACTGCTGGCACTCATCTTCGTGATCGGCTTTTTCATCTCCGGGCTGTTCCCGACGCTGATATCGATGGGCATCGAGTCCCGGCCTTCCTTTAGCGGCCCCGTCAACGTCGTTGCCAACGTCGCCGCCCAGACTGGCTTCTTCCTCGCGCCGGCCACCGTCGGCGTGATCGCCGAGGCGACGAACATCGAAACCGCGATGACTCTCCAGATTGGCCTGGCGATCGCCCTGGTTGTGATCGCCGTCTCGCTCAAACTCGGCCCGCTGGCCGGTCAATCCGCGTCCGATCGAGCCTGATTTTCGACCGGGGTGTCTCCCTGTCTTCCACCTGGTCTCCCTCACGACGACGCTGCCGATCCGCCCCCGATAACACAAATGAGTTTGTACTAGAACAATCCGGTTGGCAAAGGTTTATCGGGATCACTCCCACAGCACATCTTGCAGTTAGTTCGAGACAACCCCAAGATATAGGGTCTCAACGGGGATTCGACAGTGACAACTATGGACTGTCCCGACTGCGGGAACGATCGCACGCACGTCCTCGACACCGAGCCCAGTGCCGACGGAGCCTCGATCCGTCGACGTCGAGAGTGTCGGGAGTGTGGGTTCCGATTCACCACGTACGAACGCCCCGAGTGGGAGTCCCTGCAGGTGAGGAAACGCGACGGAGCCATCGAACCGTTCGACCGCGAGAAACTCAGGGCGGGCATCGAACGGGCCGTCGAGAAGCGACCGGTCGACGGGGAAGCGGTGACTGCGATAGTCGAGGCCATCCACGACGACCTCGCCGACCGCGAGGGACGGATCGTCGCCTCGACACAGATCGGCGACCTCGTCTCCGAGCACCTGCGCGATCGCGACAAAGTCGCGTATCTCCGGTTCGTCTCCGTGTACGAGGCCTTCTCCGACCCGGCGGAGTTCCGCCGGGAACTCGATGCCGTCCTCGACGCGGAGGCTGACCCCCCCGACGAATCAGACACATGAGCCATCAGACAGCAAGTTCCACGGACCGAATCGCATCGATACTCGATCGCGCCCTCGAAGACGAACCGGCCGTCACCGAGGCCGAACGGAGGGACCTCCGGCGAGCGATCGACGAGAATCTCTACGCCGGTGCCGACCGGGCCGAAGTGTACGAGGGGATTCTTCAAGCGCTGACCGCCCGCATCGAACGCAAACCGGAGTACAAACGCGTCGCCGCCCGAGTCTTTCGACAGCGGTACTATCACGAAGTGATCGGCAAGGACCTGACCGGCGACGATCTGGATCGCGCCTACCGCGAGACGTTCGTCGCAAACATCGAACGTGGCGTCGCGGCCGACCTGCTGGATGACAGACTTCTCGATCACTTCGATCTGGACGCCCTCGCTGACTACCTCGTGCCCGAACGCGACGATCACTTCGAGTACCTGGCGATGGAGACACTGTATCAGCGGTATTTCCTTCGAACGAACGACGGCGAGCATCTGGAACTTCCCCAGGCGTTCTGGATGCGCGTCGCGATGGGCCTGGCCGTCGAGGAGGACGATCCCGACGCCCGCGCCAAAGAGTTCTACGACGTCCTCTCGAAGCTCGAATTCACCCCCTCGACACCCACCCTGTTCCACAGCGGGACGGCCCACCCGCAACTGTCCTCGTGTTACCTCACGACGGTTCCTGACGACCTGGAGGGGATTTTCGAGGCCTACAAGCACCACGCGCAACTCTCGAAGTGGTCCGGTGGTCTCGGCAACGATTGGACACCGCTACGCGCGGAGGGCGCGCTGATCGAGTCCACGGGCGTCGAGTCGACCGGGGTAGTGCCGTTCCTGCGCATCTCGAACGACGTGACGGCGGCGATCAACCGCTCGGGCAAGCGTCGCGGAGCCGCCTGTGCCTACTTGGCCATCTGGCACCTGGACTTCCCGGCCTTTCTGGACCTGAAACGCAACACTGGCGACGAACGTCGGCGCACTCCGGACATGAATACCGCCGCCTGGATCCCCGACCTGTTCATGGAACGTGTCCAGTCCAGTGGCGATTGGACGCTGTTCAGCCCTGACGAGGTGGGGGACCTCCACGAGTCGACCGGCGAGGAGTTCGCCGAGACGTATCGCGAGTACGAACGGGCCGCCGAGAACGGTGAGATCGAGAACTTCGAGACCGTCGAGGCCGAGGAACTGTGGCGACAGCTCCTGACGCGGCTGTTCGAGACCGGCCACCCCTGGGTGACTTTCAAGGACCCCTGCAACATCGGCTCCCCACAGGATCACGAGGGGACGGTCCGCTCGTCGAACCTCTGTACGGAGATCACGCTCAACACCAGCCAGGACGAACATGCGGTCTGTAATCTGGGGAGCGTCAACTTCGCGACACACGTACGGGACAGCGACAGCGCGGAACGCAGTTCCGCGGAGACCGAGCGGGCGTCTGCGCCCGCGAAGCTCGATCGTGACTACCTCGAAGAAACTGTCGAGACGGCGATGCGGATGCTCGACAACGTCGTCGATCTGTGTTTCTATCCGACCGAGGAAGCCGAGGACTCCAATATGCGCCATCGCCCCGTTGGCCTCGGGACGATGGGCTTTCACGAGGCGTTGATGGAGATCGGCGTCCCGATGGCTTCCGAGGAGGCTGTCGAGAAAGCCAACCGCTGGCAGGAGTTCGTCGCTTATCACGCGATCCGGACCTCCTCGAAACTGGCTGGCAAGCGTGGTGCCTATCCCTCCTTCGAGGGTTCGAAGTGGGACCGTGGTATTCTGCCACAGGACACCGTCGACCTCTTAGAGGACGAACGCGGCCGCGAGATTCCGACCGAGCGGACCGAGACTCTCGATTGGGATGCCGTCCGTGAGTCTATCGCCGAGCACGGGATGCGCAACTCCAACACGATGGCGATCGCGCCCACCGCGACGGTCTCGACGATCAACGGAACGACGGCCTCCATCGAGCCGATGTACTCGAACCTCTACGTCAAATCGAACATGTCCGGGGACTTCACGATCGTCAACGACCACCTGGTCGCCGATCTCCGGGAGCGTGATCTCTGGGACGACGAACTCTTAGACCGAATCAAGTACCACGACGGCTCGATCCAGGACATCGAGACGATTCCCGCGAACCTGCGGGAACTGTACCGCAGTGCCTTCGAGATCGACCCCCGGCATCAACTGCGGTTGACGGCCCACCGCCAGACGTGGATCGACCAGTCGGTCTCGCACAACGTCTTTTTCCCCTCGACGGACGGGACGCTGCTGGACGATATCTACACCACAGCCTGGGAACTCGGCCTGAAGACGACCTATTACCTCCGAACGCTGGGGGCCTCCCAGATCGAGAAGTCCACGCTCGATCTCTCCGAATACGGCAAGACACAACACCGGGAGAACGGCGACCCTGCTGACGGTGGCGCCGACGACCACGCCGCCGACAGCAACGGCAGTTCGGAACTCGCCAGCGTTGAGGACCCGACCTGTGACGCCTGTCAGTGATCGCCAGCGAACCATTCCTCTCAACCACAACCACAGCCATGCCACTCATCGACACCGACGCCGAGCACGACCCGAACAAAATCTTGCCGATCGACTACGACTGGGCCCGTGAATACTACGAGGCGGGCGTCAACAACAACTGGGTCCCCGAGGAGATTCCCATGCAGGACGACGTCGCCCAGTGGAACGGCGAGGAACTCAGCGACGCCGAGCGCCAGCTCGTCGAGTGGAACCTCGGTTTCTTCTCGACCGCGGAGTCCCTCACCGCCAACAACCTCGTGTTGGCCCTCTACGAGTACGTCACTGCCCCGGAGTGTCGCCAGTACCTCCTGCGACAGGCCTACGAGGAGGCTATCCACACGGACACGTTCATCTACTGCTGTGACACCCTCGGGTTCGAGCCCGAGTATCTCTACGGGATGTACGATCGCGTCCCCTCCATCGAGGAGAAAGATCAGTTCGTCGTCGACCTGACGCGGTCGATCGACGACCCCGACTTCACGATCGACGGCGACGACGACGTGCGCGACCTCCTGCGTGACCTTGTGGGCTTCTATGTCATCATGGAGGGAATCTTCTTCTATGCGGGTTTCGCGATGATGCTCGGGCTGAAACGCCAGTCGAAGTTGGTCGGGATCGGTCAGCAGTTCGAGTACATCATGCGCGACGAGTCCTTGCACGTGGGTTTCGGCGTCGATCTGATCAACCAGATCCGGACCGAGCACCCGGGCGTCTGGACCGACGACTTCGATAGCGAGGTGATCGATCTGATCGAAGAGGCCGTCGAACTGGAGCAGATCTACGCCCGCGAGGCCTGCCCCGAGGAGATCCTGGGCATGGGTCCCGAGCAGTTCGCCGAGTACGTCGAATACATCGCCGACCGCCGCCTCGATCAACTCGACCTCCCCGAGCAGTACGGGACCGAGAATCCGTTCCCGTGGATGTCCGAGCAGGTCGACCTCAACAAGGAGAAGAACTTCTTCGAAACACAGGTCACCGAGTACCAGAGCGGTGGGTCGCTGGAGTGGTGACGGCGTGAACGCTATCTTGCGGTAAGCTTAATTTCCGCCCCCACGCTCGAACCGAGTCAAGACCACTCTGACTATCCCGACTCGGTATCGGCTTCTCCCGTCGAAGCATCCGCTCCAAGTGCTTCTTGTGTCTCGATATCGGGACGCTCACGTCCCTCATCTTCGGTGGATTCGTCGTCAGTTTCGTTATTCGTCATCGTCGTCTTCGTCGAAGTCGCCCTTGAAGGCCACCTGTGACTCGATGGTGGGGCGTTCGCGCTCGTCTTCGTCTTCGTTCTCAGCGGCACTCATACGAATACATTGGGGAGAATCACTCAAGAACCTTTGGCACACTTCCGATCGATAGTTTCTCTATCCAGTCGACTATCCACCCTTGGAGACGTTCGTCGGGATCGGTCAGTTTCCACCATCGGACTGTCGTCCCGTACAGTCCACTGAGTTTCCCGAACACGGCGAAAAAGAGGATGATCCCGAGATTGATTGTCGGTGAAACCCCTGAAGCGCTATAGATGTCAACTAGGCCGATGGCAAGATAACACACTGCCACAACGGTTGTAATCAGCGTCAGTGTGAAAAGAAGTACGTTCGAAGCGTTCTTCTCGTAGTTCTTCTGGATCATCTTGCCGTATTCCAGGGCGATTTCTTCCTCAACTAAATCATAGTCATACTGCTGGTTCAGAATGCTTTCCCCGATCGTTTCGGCGTTGATCCCGATCCGCTCGGCAGTGGCTGTATACGTTATCGCGGCGAGAAGGATAGACGTGAGCAAGAATAGCGCGCCAGTGGTCGTATACCCGGTAATGAGATCGGTGTACGTCGCTGAATCGCTACTGACGGCTATCGAAACACCAGTCACGAGAATACTGGCGATAACTGTATTGATCCGGAATATCTGAATCGCCTTCTCGTCGATATCTGAGAGCGTCGAGGTCTGCTCCGTGACGGTTTTCCGGGCCTCTTCTCGCGCCAGACGCGCCCTCGCGACGCGTTCTTCGTACTCACTATCAGGGAGATCAATCATCAGTATCGTATCCTATTCTTACACTTGACAAATAGGTTTATCGAAATGAGTGAGAAATCAGTTCGGAACTTCGATAGAGGGGTTCAGCGACTAAGTACGGTTCTGCTTGTCCAAGGCCATCGAAGGTCAGTCGTGCGTGTGAGCGTGGTCGCGTCTGTCTTCGTGTGCGTGATCGTGCTCGTGCGTCCGGCCGTCGGTGTGGGTATGCTCGTGCGTGTGGCTGTGGCCCGTCTCGGACACGTAGGCCTCGTGATCGCTGGCATGGACGTGCCCACGCTCGTCGAGATACGCAGCGAGCTCGTCTAGGCCGTCCCCGTGTTCGGCGCTGGTCCGGAAGGTCGGCATCTCGGGAGCTATCTCACTCACGTCCGATTCCATCAGGTCAAGATCAGCATTCACCGCTTCGGCGATGTCGACCTTGTTGATTACCGCCCCATCGCAGGCCTGGAAGAGCAGCGGATGCTTGCGCACCACGTCGTCGCCCTCCGTGGCGGAGACGACCAGCACCCGGGCCTGCGCGCCGAGCGGGAAGTCCGCCGGACAGACCATGTTGCCGACGTTCTCGATGTACAGCGTGTCCAGCGCGTCGAGATCGAGGTCCTCCAGCGCGCCCTCGACCAGCGAGGGATCGAGATGACACTCCTTGCCCGTGTTCACGTTGGCGACGGAGACCCCGAGTTCTCGGAATCGGGTGGCGTCGTCCTCGCCGGCCACGTCGCCGACGATCACGCCGATCTCCTCGTCGTCGGACGCCCGCTCGATCAGACGCTCGATCAGTCGGGTCTTGCCACTGCCGGTCGCCCCGAGGAACTCGGCGACGAAGACGCCGTGGTCGTGGACGACCCGCTCGTGCAACTCGTCGGCCTGCTCTTCGAACTGTGCGAGGATGTCCGCCTCCGCGTCACTGTGCTCGTGGTCGCCGTCGCCGTGACCCATCCGATGGGTCTGTAGCGGTCCGGGTACGTCGGAATTTGACAGCAAGCGGTCCAGCAGGCGGTCGATCGGCGTCACGTCCGTGCGTGGGTGTCGTCGGATGTGATACATTGTATTCACTTGCATACGGGGTCAGTCGATCGCGTTGGCATCGGGCGAGTCGGCGGCGTTCCCATCGTCCCCGTCGTCCGCCTCCGGGATAGTGACACTCATCAGCCGACACTCGTTGCCGGCCTGGAGTTCCAGCCGTTCGTCACACTCGGGACAGGTCAGGTTCGGCGCGTACGCCAACGCCCGGTCGATCGTCTCGGGTTCCCCGCTCCAGCCACAGTCACACTCGGCGTAGGCGGGCTCGGTCTCGATCTCGATGTCGAGTTCGTCCTTGCCGACCGTCGAATCGGCCGCCGCGTCGAGGCACGTCTCCAGTTGGTCGGGATTGACGTGGCTCGCCTCGCCGACCGAGACGCTAATTCCTTCGAAGGTATCTTTCCCGTGATCGGCCGCGGCCTCCCGGGCGGCTTCGAGTACCTGCGTAGCGATGGAGAACTCGTGCATGTCAACAGATCCGTGGCAGCTGTTCGCCCTCGGGTGGACTGAGGTAGCGCCGGCCGAAGCCGGTATCGAGGACGACCTGGCCGGTATGGTCCTCGACGACCTCGCCGACAATGGCCGCGTCCTCTCCTTTGGAATTGTCCCGGAGCGCGTCGAGGACATCCTCGGCGTCCTCGCCCGTGACGCCCATTACGACGACGCCCTCACAGGCAACGTCGAACGGTTCGATGCCGAGTACCTCGCCGGCGGAAGAGACGGCCCCGGAGACCGGGACGGATGCATCTTCGACATCGATCCCCACGTCGGCTTTGCTCGCCATCTCGTTGAGGACGGTGGCGAGTCCGCCCCGGGTCGGGTCCTTCATCGCCGTCACCTCACCTGCGTCCATCGCCGCACGAACGAGATCGTTGACCGGCTGGACGTCGCTCTCGAGGTCACCCCCGAAGTCGAAGCCTTCGCGCTCGGAGAGTAGCGAGATGCCGTGGTCGCCGATCGTCCCCGAGACGATGAGTTTGTCGCCGACAGAGAGGCCCGCGTCGGGGACGTGCTCGCCTCTCGGGACGATCCCGACGCCGGTCGTGTTGATTGCCAGCGTGTCGATCTCGTCGCTTCCCATGACCTTCGTATCGCCGGTCGTGACCGTCGTTCCGGCCTCCTCACATGCCTCCCGCATCGACTCGGTAACGCGTTCGACGGTCGACTGTGGGGTTCCGGCCTCGATGATCAGCGAACTCGTCAGCGCCAGCGGTTCAGTCGCACCCATCATCGCCAGATCGTTGACTGTCCCCGAGACTGCGAGCCGGCCGATGTCACCCCCGCGGAAGAAAAGCGGCGTGACGACGTGGCTGTCGGTCGTGACGACTACCGAGTGGTCGTCGTCGATGGGCTGGACGCTCCCGTCGTCTAAGGCTGCCAACCCGACGTCCGCCTCGCTCTCGGCGAAACGGGAGACCGCCAGGCTCTCGATCAGTTCGGTCATCTGCCCGCCACCCGCACCGTGGGCGTGGGTGATGACCGCGTCGTCGGTATAACCGTCCTCGGCCGTGACCTCCTCGCCGACTTCGTCTGTGTCGCTCATTCGATCACCTCACAGATCCGGCTGGCCGCCGTATTCGAGCCAGATCTTGCAGGTCCCCTCGCTGGATACCATGCTCGCCCCGACGGGGTCCTGGGGGGTACACTCCTCGCCGAACAGTTCGCACTCGGTGGGATCGGCCTTCCCGGCCATGATGTCCCCGGTGATGCACTGCTCGGTCAGCGGGTCGATCGCCCCCTCCTCCGGTTCGATATCGAAGCGTTCGCGGGCGTCGTACTCGGCGTACTCCGTCGAGAGGACGAGGTTCGCCTGCGGTATCTCGGCGATCCCACGCCACTCGCCGCTGGTGGTCTCGAAGACCTCCCACATCGTCTCTTTGGCGGGAACGTTGCCTTCTTCGCTGACGCAGCGCGGATAGGCGTTCTCTAAGCCCGCCTCGCCGTCGCGGATGAACTCCAGCAGGCGTGCGAGCCCGTAGAGGATGTCGATCGGCTCGAACCCGCCGACGACGGCCGGGGTATCGTATTCGGAAACGAAGTCCTCGAAGAGACCGTATCCAGTGATCGTCGCGGCGTGGCCCGCCGCGAGGAAGCCGTCGACGTCGGTGTCGGGCATCTCCGCGACGACTTCCATGGCGGGCGGGACGTACTTGTGGGCCGAAAGCACCGAGAAGTTCTCGGGCGGATCGGACGTGAGGACCGCGGCGGTCGGCGCGGCGGTCGTCTCGAAGCCCGTCGCGAAGAAGATCACCTCGCGGTCGGGTTCGTCCTCGGCGATCTCGGCGGCCTCACTGGCGCTGTAGACGACCCGGACGTCGGCACCCTCGTCTTTGGCGTCTGCGAGACTCTTTTTCGTCCCCGGCACGCGGAACATGTCACCGTACGTGGCGACGACGTGCCCGTCCTCTGCCAGCGCGACTGCCTCGTCGACCTCGGGCATGTTGGTCACGCAAACCGGACAGCCGGGCCCCATCCGGACCGTCAGGTCGTCGGGGAGGATCGAACGCAGGCCGAACTTCGCGATGGCCTGCTCGTGAGAACCACAGACGTGCATCACGTTGACCGGTTCGCCGATCTCGTCCATCAGGGCGTCGAGTTCGTCGGTCAGCCGTTCGGCCTTCTCGGGGTCGCGGAACTTCAGTTCCCCCTCGCCGGCGTCTGCGTTCGTCGCCATCTATCGGCCCTCGATGCCGAGTTGCTGGCCCTCGCTGGCCCCGATCTCCTCTAAGGCCTCGTCCTCGTCGCCTTCGAGGAACGATTCGTAGATCTCCATCGTCTCCTCGACCTCCTCTTCGGGGATCTTCCGAATGGCGAAGCCTGCGTGGTTGAGGATGTGATCACCCACTTCGACATCCTCGTCGACCACGTCGATCCGGACGGTCTTCTCGACGTCCCAGAACTCGGCGCGCGCTTCGTTGCCGTCGATCTCGACGATCTCTCCCGGTATGCCTAGACACATGTATTATCACTTGACTCGTTGGTTTCGTCCTCGCGGCTTGGTTCCGTCGGAACCGGCCGATCCGGCCGCCGCCCGACGCCCCTCTTCCGTTCGGGTCGATCTCCGTCTGGATCGGCGCCGGGACGCCCGGATCTCATACTGGAACAGAGGGCATCACACCACTTCACTGTGAGCCCTCTTCCCGCGCGGTGATAACGTCGATTATCGTCGATAAACGACTCGACTCGGTCCAAGGACTCGCTGTGGAACACTTCCCACGTCCCGTCGTCAGTCCCGACGATCGTTGACTGCTTGCTGTGACGATCGCCGTCCTGCCGTACGACACCGAGTGCCGGTCGGTCCCAATACTTCTCACCCCGTCAGTGTGACGACGGCTCGAAGCGGACTTCGAACGCGACTGTCTCTTCCTCGTTGGTCGCCAGTCGAACATCGGCGTAGGCGGCGATCGATCGCTCCGCGAGATAGAGCTTCAGCCCGCTCTGTCGCGTGACCGGCTCGAACAACGCCGCCTCGACCGCCGACGGGAGGGTGGCCGGCGTGGCCGCGAACCGGACGACGATGACGTCCTCGACCGTCTCGTACGTGCAGTCTATCTCCCCGGCCCCATCGATCAGACTAGAGAGCGCCTCGAGGAGGAGGGTGATGTCCTGCTCGACGGACTCACCCACCTCCACTTCTACGCTCTCGTCGGGTATCGAGATCGTGACGTCGGCATCTCCCTCGAACAGCTGACACCCCCTCTGGATCACGCGATCCAGGTCGGCGATCGGGGCAACGTTCTCGAAGCCGGCCGTGGGACCGAGTCGATCGACGTGTTCGGCGACAGTTTCGATCGTCTCGACGTGTTCGGCGACAGTTTCGATCGTCTCGACGTGTTCGCGTTCCTCCCCGTCGCGCACGCTCGCCCGCAGATCATCGAGACAGAAGTTGATCACCGTTACGGAGTTGTTGACGTAGTGTCTGAGCACGGTGTTGAGTTCTCCCCAGCGCTCGCGTTCGTCCTCCAGTGCTGCCAGGCGGGATTCGACGCGGGTCACCTCCTCGGCCCGGGCGAGCGAACGCACCTCGAAGGATCCGATCGCTGCCCCCAGTAGCGTCCCGACGCTGACCGAAACCTGGACGATGTGTAGCAGTTCTTCCGCCGTGACTGTCTCCTGGGCGAGGGGCTGGATGAGGACGAAGACGGCCAGCAGCGTCACCGCACCGACAGCAGTCCACGCGAGGATCCGCACGTTGCGAGACGATCGGAACGAGTAGCCGGACAGCCAGTACCCGACGTACAGCAACCCGATGCCGGCGCCACCGGCGACGACGAGGTTGCTCACAATGTGGACCGTGGGGACGCTACTGATCTCGTGAATGAGAAAGTGGACCACGGCGAAACTGACCATGCCCGCACCGGCAACCGCGAGGAGGGCCGCAACCTGTTTCGTTCGCATCAACGTCTGACAGTTCTTGGCCGACTATCAAAAAGACACGTGACGAATCTTTGACGTCGGTGAGTTCGATTCGAGTTCTCCTTTAGAGCCACTTCTGCGATCAGACTGTCACTCTCGAATCGTAGCACACACTCTCGAAGTACTTTTCATCCAAATTTCGAGAGGTTAAGTGCATGTTGTCGGCGCGCACGAGGCCCCGAAGAAAAAGGTGGATGGGAAGATACTTCCCCGTCGACCACCGCATTTCCGGATATGAGTGAGTTTACAGTCTCCGGGCGTTTCCAGGCCCGCGACGGCTGGCAGTCCTTCGAGAAACAGATCGAGGCCGAAAACGAGAACGTTGCCGAGGAGCACATCCTCTCGGAATTCGGTTCCCGACACGGGTTGAAGCGTACGCAGATCGAAGTAGAGGGGGTCGACGCATGAGCCTCGGTGGTGGCGGCGGCGGCCAGCAGCAACTTCAGGAACTGGCCCAGGCGATCGAGGCCATCGAAGAGGAGAAGACAGCTCTCGAAACTGAGATTCAGTCTCTCCGTGACGAACAGACCGAGATCGACGAGGCCATCGAGGCGATCGGGGCCATCGAGAGCGGCGAGATCGTCCAAGTCCCACTCGGCGGTGACGCGTACGTCCGCGCCGAGGTGCAAGACATCGACGAGATCATCGTCGGGTTCGGCGCCGACTACGCGGCCGAACTCGAACAGGACGACGCCGTCGACACCCTCGAATCCAAGAAGGAGACCATCGACGAGCGCATCGAGGAGATCAACGAGGAGATCGCGGAGCTCGAATCCGAGAGCGAAGACTTAGAACAGCGCGCCCAGCAGATGCAACAGCAGCAGATGCAACAGCAGATGCAGCAGATGCAACAGCAGGAAGGCGGCGACGACGAATAGGCGATGTTCGACGGACTGCGCGAGAAACTCGGGAAGTTCAGCAGCGACGTCGAAGAGGACGTCGAGGCCGAACCCGAGACGGACCTGGACGAAGAGAGCGATAACTCGGAACTGGCCGGCGATGCGCCTGTCGAACCAGAGACCGATGACGGGCCGTCCGCTGGCGAACAACCGAAAACGGACTCCGAGGAGGACGAGGCGTCCACAGAGCGAGCCGACGAGCAGTCCGGGGAGGACGACCGTGGCATCGCCGAGCGGGCGAAGCTGTTGGCCACCGGGAAGACAGTCATCGACGAGGACGACCTCACCGAGCACCTCGACGAACTCGAACTCGCACTGTTGAGTAGCGACGTCGAGATGAGTGTCGCCGGGGAGATCCTCGAGAACGTCGAGGCGAACCTGGTCGGCGAGACCCGTCGTCGCCTCGAGAGCACGGGGAACCTGGCACAGGACGCGCTTCGGGAGGCACTGTACGAGGTTATTAGCGTCGGACAGTTCGACTTCGAGGCGCGAGTCGCCGAGGCCGATAAACCGGTCGTGATCGTCTTCACGGGCGTCAACGGCGTCGGCAAGACGACCACCATCGCGAAACTCGCCCGCTACTTCGAGGAGCGCGGCTACTCGTCGGTACTCGCTAACGGCGACACCTACCGTGCCGGCGCCAACGAGCAACTCGGCGAACACGCCGAGGCGCTTTCAGTCCCCTACATCTCCCACGAACAGGGCGGCGATCCCGCGGCCGTCCTCTACGACGCCGTCGAGTACGCCGAGGCCAACGACGTCGATGTCGTCCTGGGCGATACGGCCGGGCGATTGCACACCAGCGAGGGACTGATGGATCAACTTTCGAAGATCGACCGCGTCGTCGACCCGGACATGACGCTGTTCGTCGACGAGGCCGTCGCCGGCCAGGACGCCGTCACCCGCGCGACGGAGTTCGACGACGCTGCAGAGATCGACGGGACGATCCTTACCAAAGCCGACACCGACCCGCAGGGTGGTGCGGCGATCTCGATCGCCCACGTCACGGGCAAGCCGATCCTCTTTCTGGGCACCGGGCAGGGCTACGACCACCTCGAACGCTTCGACCCCGAGGAAGTCGTCGATCAACTGACTCTCGGCGAGTGAGTCCCCACTCGGATAGTTTCGTGCCCACGTCGTAGCTGTCGGCACGCCTCGCCCCTACCCACGAGCATTGTCACGTACTGCCGTGTCAATCACGATTATCCGTCCGGGACTGGAAGCGCGTGTCATTCATATGAATACAGTAGAGCACTGGAAACAGGAGAAACACCCCCTCGACGTGATCGAAGACGTCCGCGAGTACGCCGAGAGCGAACTCTCCTTCGACGAGATAGAGGACCGGGCGGGCGACGGCGAGTGGGAGCGCCTGAAGTGGGCCGGCCTGTACGCCCACGGCGAGCACGACGACTTCTTCATGAAGCGCACGAAGGTGCCCGGCGGGTACCTCACGCCCGAGCAGGCCGAGGTGATCGGCGAGGTGGCGACGGCGTACGCCACCGCACCCGACGAACACGGGGGCGAAGCACAGAACGAAATCTGGGGCGATGCGTATCTCGATATCACGACGCGCCAGGACATCCAGATGCACTGGATCGAGGTCGAGGACGTCCCCGGCATCTGGGAGACCTACGACGAGGTCGGCCTGACGACGATCCAGGGATGTGGCGACTCCGCCCGAAACGTCTTGGGGTGTCCCGCCGCCGGACTGGACGACCACGAGTGTTTCGACGCCCAACCGGTGATCGATGCCGTCAACGAGTTTTTCACCGAGAACCGGGAGTACGCCAACCTGCCCCGGAAGTTCAAGATGACCATCACGGGCTGTGCCCACGATTGTGGGCAGTCCCAGATCAACGACGTCGGACTGACGCCGGCGCGGAAGACCGTTGACGTCTCTGACGAGGCTGGGGACTCGTCGGACTCGTCCGACGGTGGCGAGGACATCTACGGCTTTCACTGCAAGGTCGGGGGCGGCCTCTCGGACGGACCCCGAATGGCCACTCAGATGGACGTCTTCATCCCGCCGGAGGACGCTGTGGAGTTCTGTCTCGCCATCGCCCAGACGTTCAAGGAACTGGGCGACCGGTCGAATCGGGGTGTCTGCCGGATGCGGTACCTGGTCGAACAGCTCGGCACTGAGGAGTTCGAGGCCGCGGTCCGGCGGCGCTGTTCGGTCGACCTGCCCGAGAGCGGCCTCGACCTCACCGAGGGCTACACCGGCGATCACGTCGGCGTCCACGATCAGAAGACAGAGGGGCTGAAGTACGTCGGCTTCAACGTCATCGCCGGCCGGATGAGCGGCGAGGAGTTCGTCGAAGCCGCCCGCGCCGCCAGGAAGTACGGCACTGACGAGGCCTCGATCCGGCTGGCGACCGACCAGAACTTTCTCATCACCCACATCCCGGCCGAGAACGTCGGCGACCTCATGGCCGAGCCGTTCGCGCGGAAGTACAGCCCCGATCCCGGCCCGTTCTCGCGGGGTGCGGTCGGCTGTACGGGCTCGGAGTTCTGCAACTACGGGATCATCGAGACCAAAAATCGGGTCTATCGGTGGGCGAAGGCACTCGACCGGCGGATCGACACGCCTGACGATTTAGACGTGGTGCGGATGCACATGTCTGGCTGTTCGGCCTCCTGTGCCCAGCCCCAGATCGCAGACATCGGGTTCCGTGGCGAGACGGTGAAGCTAGATGAACCCGAAGACTCGACGAACGTCGAGGGTGACGCGATCGTCGAGGGGATGGACTTCGGCCTGGGCGGCGCGCTCGGGACCGACAACGAGTTCCTCGACTGGGTCGAAACGGCGGTGCCGGCGCGGGCCGTGATTCCCGCCCTGGAGGAGCTGTTCGCGGCCTACGCCGAGGAGCGCGAGGAGGGCGAACGCTTCTATGCGTGGTGTCGCCGCGTCGAGAACGACCGCCTGCGATCGATCATGCAGCGGGCCGACGCCCCGGTCGCGGCCGGAGTCACCCAGGAGACGGGCGGACGGGGGTCGAGTGATGACTGACGATCCTCTCCCGGGCGTGCCCGGGGAAAACCGGGACGAGTCCGAAAATGACCAGGGCGACGCCTGTGGCTGTGGGTCGTCCTGTGGCTGCCAGTCCGAGGTCGCACCGGATGGCGGATCGCGCCCCGCGAACGTCGACGAGAACGGACAACTCCGGGACATGGAGTTCACCGAACCCGCCCGCGAGGAGAGCCAGGATGTCTACGAGACGCCACCCGATCAGCGCGTCCAGCGACCGGGCGAGGAGCACCTCGAACTCGACACGCCGTCCTACGAGATCCGCTCGCGGATGAGTGACATCGAGACGCCAGCGGAGAAGACGTGGTTCATGGAACTGGACGACGCCGTCATCGATGACGGCCGGTGCATCCAGTGTGGGACCTGCGTCGCCTCGTGTCCCAGCGACTCCATCGGCGTCGACGAAAATGGCCTGCCGGAACTCGTCAAGATGTGTACCGGCTGCTCGCTGTGCTGGGACTTCTGTCCCCGCGGCGGCCTGCGATACGAACGGCAGTGGGTGGTTACTGGCGGCGACGACAACGTCTCGGGGGCCGGTGATCCGATCACCGAGTTCAGCGCCAAGGTCGAGGACGACTGGCAGGAGAACGCTCAGGACGGCGGCCTCGTCACGAGTGTCCTGGTCCATCTGTTAGAAGCGGGCGAGATCGACGGCGCGCTCATCGCTACCGAGAGCGAGGACGATCCCTGGAAGGCCGAGGCCTTTCTCGCCACCACCCCCGAGGAGTGTATCGCAAACGCGGGCTCGATCTACACCCAGACGATGGCGCTGGGCAACCTCGACCTGCAGCAGTGGGATTACAAGATCGACGGGCCGATCGAGGACGCCTCACTTGCCCTCGTGGGCACGCCCTGCGAGATCGAGGGGATCCGTGCGCTGCAGGACTTCCAGTGGGAGTACGGCAGCCACGAGGAGGGCGTCCGGGCGATCGACTACGCCATCGCCTTGATGTGTACGAAGAACTTCAACTACGAGCGCCTGATGGGCGAGCAACTCGTCGAGCAGCGGGACATCGAGCTTGCGGAGGTCGGCAAGATGGACGTCCTCGACGGGAAGCTGATGGTCTACGATCACGACGGCGAGTTGATCGTCGACGAGGACGTCGAGAACTTCCATGACGCCGCCCTGAAGGGCTGTGACGAGTGCGCGGACTTCACCGGCTACTGTGCTGATCTGACGGTTGGCTCCGTCGGATCGAGCGACGAGTATTCGAGCGTGATCGTCCGTACCGAGGCGGGACTGGACGCCTGGAACCTGACGAAGGACGACCTGGACTATCACGACCTGGAGGACCGCTCGGCCATCGGTGGCCTGCAGTCCTGGGACAAGAAGAAGGCCTTCGAAGCGCTGGAACGACCCTTCGACCCCGACGCGCCGCGATTCATCGAGTACACCGAGCACGTCGACCAGTACGGAACGACGCTGAATCCTCACGACGAGGGACATTGAGGCGGCGGACCCGAACGTCGACCGACGGTATCCCGAACCCCTATTTGTCTCAATCAAAAACAACGTGGTAGTGCCACCGCTCCCGAACGAGTCGATCACGGCGGGCGCGATCGCCCGACTCCTCGTCACCGAGACGGCGGAGTACATCAAACTCCTTGTCGTCTGAGCGTCCTTGAGTCTGGCTCTCGGTGCTGGGGTGGGGGGAGCCGTTCTGGTGGCAGTCGTCCTCGCCGTGATGGAAGTCCGTGATCGGCAACCGTCTCTCAGAAGCGCGCTCACGTTCCTGGGCGTGACGGTGTTCCTCATTCCGGCTTCCTTCGGGTGGGTGTTCGTCCCGGGCTGGTCGTGGATGTACCTGCCCACGCGGATCGCCATTCTCGTGGTCAGTTACCTGGTCGCGTTCCACTGGGGACTGCTCACGACGGGCCGACGGCTTCGGGAGGGACTCGACAGGGTCGTCAAAACCGACCCGCGTGCGGATACTCATTGATCAGCGGGTGTACGTCCGCACCGATTCGATCCCGTCATCGCCGAATCCGAAGACGTCCACGAAGGCAGCCATTTCCTCGCCGTCGTCGTCCAGCAGGCGGCCACGCGCCGCGAGTTCGCCCCCGCCGTCGCGATAGATCGCGTCGACCGGGTGGCTGGTGTCGGGGTCGGGCCGCTCCTCGCGCATGAACTGGACGAACCGATCCCTGCCTTCGAGGGTGAGCCCTGGCCGATCGTGGACGAAATCGGGTGCCAGCAGGTCGGCCAGGCGATCGTAGCGGTGGTCGTCGAGGGCGTCGTAGAACGATCGCACGTGGTCTGGGTGATCGGCTGCGGGCATGGTTGATCCACGACGACCGGACAGAAGGGTTTCTCGAATCGGTTCCGGCCGTCCGAGACCCACTCGGGAAGCGGCGGCAGATCAGGACTGTCTCTCCTCGCCGTTCTGGGACTGCAACTCCTCGGCGATCTCCTCGATCTCTTCCTCGGTCACGTCCGTTTCGGCGTCGGCAGCGTCGCCCTCGCTCGCCGCGGAGTCGTCGCCAGCCGCAGAGTCCTCGGCCGCTGCACTGTCCCGACCGGCTCCCTCGCCCTGTTCGGCCGGCCGGTCGCCCGCGGCCGTCTCGTCCGGGTGGGACTGTTCGGGCACGTCGTCGAGGGACGTCTCCGGTCTCCCCGCCTCGCTCGGCGCGGCGTCGGTCCCGTCGGCCGGGTCGTCTGCCTCGTCAGCCGCGGCGAGTGCGTCGGCGATCTGGTCGTCCCCGGCCCCCTCGGGATCACTGATGTCCATCCCGACGCCGGCGTACTCGCGGATCCGCTTCGCGGCGTCGGTATCGGGCCCGTCCCGGTCGGGGAGGTCCTCCCCGTCGTCGTCCAGGGAGACTGCATCGAGTTCCAGTTCCACGCCCCCGGCCGCCTCCTCGCCGTCGAACTCCGCCCGGATTGCTTCCATCGCGGAGACGGTGTCCGCCTCGGCCAGCGCGTCGGCGTCGATCGACACCGTCCTGTCGTCGACGGTGATGTCGTCGGGATCGAGCGGTTCAGCCAGGTCCCGCGCCGTCTCCAGGGGATTTTCGGCGTCCGAACGGTAAGCGTTGCCCTCCTCGCCGTCGCCGCTTGCGAAGGCGTCGGCCGCGTCGGCCAGCCAGTCGGCGGCCTGCCAGAGGGCGTTTGCCTTCAGGCGGGCGCGCTCGAAGTGATCGGCCAGTTCGGCGTGGCCGACGAACCGGCCGGCTGTGGCGAACTGCTCGGCCGCAGTAGTGAACTCCTCGCGGGCTCGTTCGAAGTCCGACCGGGCGACCATCCACTCGTGCTCCCGGAAGGCGCTCATCGCGCTGGTGAATCCGCGTCGCCCCTCGACGTAGTGGGCGTGGCCGACCCGATAGCGCGAGACGGCCGCCGCGTCGCCGCCGATGTCCCCAACCGCGCGCTGGATCGCCTCGCTGTCGGGCAATTGTAGCGGATCCCGTGTCGACCAGGCGTACTGGATCGTCCCGTCGAGATCGACGACGAACACCGCTCGTTCGGGGACCGACTGGCCGTGTTCGTCCTCGTGGTCGACCTCGTAGGCGGCGGCCACCTCCCCGCGGGTGTCCGCAGCCAGCGGGATCGCGAGGTCGTACGCCTCGGCGAACCGACGGTGACTGTAGAGCGTGTCGGGAGCAACGCCGATCACGGTCACGTCGGGCTGCATCGTGAAGAGATCGAGCTCCTCGAGGTCGCTGTCCTCGCCACAGGCCGGATTGAAGTCCCCCGGATAGAACACCAGGACGACGATCTCTTCGCCGAGGTACTCCCCCAGATCGATCTGTTGGATCTCACTCTCGACGACGGCGGGCAGTTCGAACGTGAGAGCGTCTTCGCCCACCTGAAGCATACCTGTCGGTTTCGAGCCATCCGTGTTAAGCGTGCCTCTCCGTATCGCTTTTGTCTCGTCGTGAAAAAGCCTCTCCGTGGAACTCCACGTCCGCTACGAGGGCGACGACGACCCCGAGAAGTGCACGGCCCGGAAGCTCGCCCGCTTCGACCTGGCAACGCTCCACCGCTCGCCCCGGTCGGTGCCGCCCGGGATCGTCCTCAACCCCTTCGCCGAGCGTGCGCTCTCGCCGGCCGACGACGACCACGGTCGACTGATCGCTCTGGACTGCTCGTGGGAGACCGCCGAGGCGGAGGCCTTCGATCTTCCGGGCGTCGGGCGCTCGCTGCCGTTCCTGGTCGCCGCCAACCCCGTCAACTACGGGACGCCGTTCCAGTTGTCGACCGTCGAAGCCTTCGCGGGCGCGCTCGTCATCCTCGGCGAACGCGAGCAGGCCGAGGGGCTCCTCTCGAAATTCACCTGGGGACACACCTTTCTGGAGCTCAACGCCGAACCCCTCGAACGCTACGCGGCCTGTGCGGACTCAACGGCCGTTCTCGACGTCCAGGACGACTACCTCGCGGAGGAATCCGATTGACGCGACGGTGGCACCGTCCGGTCACTCGCTACGGCCGAATCCCGGTTGGTCTCCGGGCGGATCGAGCGGGCTCGTTGGTAGATCCGAACCCACTTCGGGGTCGTTGAAGCCCTTCGGCGCAACGTCGTTGGGGGCGTCGGGATAGCAAAGCGACGCCAGCGCCTGGATCTGTGGACGTCCCACGTCGAGTTCGAACTGGCCGCCGCCGTACATCCCGATCCCGTGCTCCTCGCAGTGGGAGACGACCGCACAGAGGTCAGCGATCGTTCCGATCCGGGAGGGCTTGACGTTGATCCAGTTCGGTTCGAACGGCACCGTTCCGAGCGACTCGACGTCGGTCACGGGCACGTCCCAGGCGAGGCGGTCGGCCTGGTCCGTCAGAAGGGGTCTGGTCTCCTCGGTGACGGCCGGATCCTCGATGATGGCATCCGGGAAGGCAGCGAACAGCCGTTCGTACAGCGAGCGGTTGGCTGGCTGGTGGACATCGGCGTGGGCGTACTGGCCCTTCAGGTCGAGAATCCGGACGACGTCACGCTCGGCGACTGACTTGATCAACGCCGGGGACCACTCGACGGTGGGATCCAGCTTGAACGCCGCGTCGGGGTAGGCCTCTCGGATCGCATCAAGTCGGTCGGTAGTTGGTGGTTCGCCGAGACGCGTGCTGACGACGTAGCTGACGGGATCGAACGATCGATCGAGGACCTCGGCGAGGGATCTCCCGGTCTGTTTCAACGCCAGATCGAGGGCGGCACTCTCGACGGCCCAGCGCCGGTAGCGTCGCGACGGGGGACGCTGTGGACCGCTTGGAAAGAGGGACATCTCTCCGACGGCCGCCGAGAAGGAGTCGATCGTGTACTCGCCGGCGAACATGAGGGGCGTGCTGGCCGCCAGTGCCCGATGGTCCTCTGTATCGTAGGTAACGTCCTCGCCACGACCGACCGCGTCCTCGCCACGTAACGTGACCGTCGTCGTGACCCGCTCGAACCCGCTCGAAGTCTCCCGTTCGTTGAGGGTCAGCTCGTGTGACTCGATGGTTACCGGCAGTTCGGCGATGGCCCCGTAGTCCATGTCCCCGACTCACGGACGGATCACGTATGAATGGTCCGTCGTCTATTGACCTGGGAATGGTCCGTCGTCTATTGACCTGGCAGGGCTGTCTGTCAGGCGCATCCGCGCCACGGACGGGGCACGGAGGGACAGTGCACGGTCTCGGGGCAAGCCGACTCGGAAACGCTTAAACGCACCGGCCGGTAAGCACCGCTCACGATGGCCAGATTCGAGAAAGCAGAGGATCGACTCCTCGAGAAGCAGATCTGCATGCGCTGTAACGCACGGAACCCCGAACGCGCCAGCCAGTGTCGCAAGTGCGGGTACGGCAAACTCCGTCCGAAGGCCAAAGAACCCCGCTCGGCCTGAACGGTCGCTGCCGGCGCCTGTGTGCCGCCGACGTCCCCGAGTGGGAACGCTTTTCTCCCGCACTCACTCCCGACTAGACATGGTTATCGGCGACGTGACACGGGTGACGATCGGCTCGTGTTCGGACCTCTACTACGTCGACACTGGGATGTACGACGTCCCTGAATACGGCTCGGTATACGTCGTAGATGCCGAACGACCGACGATCGTCGAGACCGGGATCGGCACCAACTACGAGCGAGTCCTGGAGGCCGTCGACGCCGCCGGGCTGGAGCCCGAGGATATCGAGGTGATCGCCGTGACACACGTCCACCTCGATCACGCCGGTGGTGCCGGTTTCCTCGCCGAGGCGTGCCCGAACGCGACGATCGTCGTCCACGAGATCGGCGCTCCCCATCTGGTCGACCCCGGGCGGCTCTGGGAGGGGACCAGGCGGGCCGTCGGCGACCAGATCGTCCACTACGTCGAGCCCGAGCCGGTTCCGGGAGACCGGATCCGAGAGCTCACAGACGGTGATCGGATCGACCTCGGCGATCACGATCTGATCGCCCACCATGCACCTGGGCACGCCCCCCACCAGGTCGTCTACGAGGATCCCGCCAACGACGCCGTCTTCACTGGCGACGCGGCCGGGCTGTACGTCCCGGAACGCGACCGGGCGGAGCCGACGTCACCGCCGCCGGATTTCGATCTGGAAGCTGCGCTGAGAGACATCGAGACAATCCAGTCTCTGGGGCGGGAGACGTTGCTGTACTCTCACTTCGGCCCGACGCGCCGGACCCACCAGCTCGAGGGGTACGGCCGACGACTGAGTGACTGGGTTCAGGCCGTCGCGGCAGCCCGGAACGAGTTCGGAGACGACGAGGCAGTGATCGAGCATTTCGCCGGTGAGACGGCTGCGAGCGAAATCTGGGGTCCAGACAAGGGGCGCGGCGAGACGGCCATGAACGTTCGGGGTGTGCTGACTTATCTCGATCGAGCGGATTGAAACAGCCACAACCCGCCGGGATCGCCCATTTTATTGCGATCGGGCAAGTGGTCGATAGTATGGAGGGGCTTACGTGAGCGCCGGCGGCGCGGACGTGATCGTCCTGCTGGTCGCGATGATCTTCGCGCTAGGCGTCGGTGCCCAGCTGCTGGCCGCACGCTGGCAGCTCCCCAGCATCATCTTCTATATCGTCGCCGGCCTCGCGATCGGCCCGTTGTCGGGACTGGTGCTCCCGGAACGGCTGTTCTCGTTGGAAACCTTCGGTGCGGCACCCCTCTCGGCGATCGTCGGGCTGAGCGTGGCGATCATCGTCTTCGAGGGGGCCTTTCATCTCCACATCGACCGGTTGCGGGAGGCACCGGCGGCGACGTTCAGACTGGTTACCCTCGGGGCGGCGATCGCCCTGGTCGGGACGGCCGTCGCCGTCAAACTCGCATTCGAGACGACCACCTGGGGACTGGCGTTCCTGATCGGAGCCTTGCTCGTGGCGACTGGGCCGACCGTGATCGCACCGATCCTGCAGGTCGTGCCGGTCCGGGATCGCGTCGCGGCGGCTTTAGAGACCGAGGGCATCGTCAACGACGTGACGGCGGCGATCACGGCCGTCGTGGTCTTCGAGGTAATCATCCTCAGCGGCAATCCGCCCGTCGAATTGCTCAGCGCGTTCGCAGAGCGGCTCGGACAGGGCGTCATCGTCGGCGGGATTGTCGCTGCCGTCGTCTACTACCTGTTGCGGTACGTCGACCTTTCGCCGGGGGACGCCCCGCGGAACGCCCGCCTGCTGGTCCTGGCCGGCGCGATCGTCTCGTATGCCGGTGCGAACTACCTCTCGGGCGAGGCTGGCGTTGCCGCCGCTGCGACGGCCGGTATCGTTCTGGGTAATCTGGATATCCCCTACGAGGAGGATATTACTGCCTTCAAAGGAGACGTGACGCTGCTCGTGCTCTCGTTCGTCTTCATTACCCTGGCGGCGATCCTCGAACTGGACGTCCTGTTCGACGTCTGGCTGCCCGGCCTGGTCGTGGCGGTTGCCGTCGCGGCGGTGATCCGACCGCTGCTGATATACGTCTCGACCGTGGGCGGTCGGTTCACTGTCAACGAGCGGGCGTTCATGAGTTTCGTCGGGCCACGCGGGATCATTCCCGCTTCCGTCGCGACGCTGTTCGCGATCGAACTGCAGTCACAGGGCATGGTCGCAGAGGCCAACGTTCTCATCGGGACCGTCTTCCTGGTCATTCTGGCCACGGCCGTCGTCGAGGGTGGCCTGGCACGCTACGTCGCACAATACTTAGATGTGATACCAATGCGAGTCATCATCGTGGGCGGCGGCCGCGTCGGCCGTGCGCTCGCCGACCGTCTCGAAGAACGTGGAGAGAACGTCGTCATCATCGAGGACGACGAAACACAGGTCGAAGCCATCCGCAACGACGGGTTCACCGCGATCATCGGCGACGGAACGGACACCGACGTGTTGCGAGACGCGGGCGCGGGCAACGCGAAGACGATCGTCGCCGCGACCGGCGACGACGATACGAACCTCCTGATCGCCCAGTTGGCCAGCACGAACTTCGAGATCGAGGACGTGATCGCCCGGGCGAACAACCCAGACAACGTCGAAGCCTTCGAAGATCTGGGTGTCCGGACGATCTCCTCGTCGCTGGCGGTCGCCTGGGCGATCGACAACCAGATCGAGCGGCCGGCCATCGCACACTGGATGACCGACATCGATCGCGTCGGCGACGTTCAGGAGGTCGAGGTGACCAGTGACAACCTGATCGGCCGGACGGTCCGGGAGATCGGTCCGGAACTACCGGACACATGCCTGATCGCTCTGGTCAGCAAGGACGGCGAGTCGTTCGTTCCCAGCGCCGATTACACCGTCGAGGCGGGCGACAAAGTGACGCTGCTCGGCGAAAACGAAGCCGTTCGTGAGGGAATGGCATTCTGCCAGGAGTAGTGATTGTCCGCCCGCATCCAGTGGCCGTGTCGCTCGGCCCCACGTATCACCAGCACTTAACAGGCCCGCAAACGACCGTCCGCTCACATGAGTAGCGTGGGTCTGCTGCTTGAGGTGGGTGTGATCGTTGTCACGACGGGCGTAATCTGGTTCGGCAGCGGCTGGCTCGAAGAGGCGAGCGATCGGCTGGCTGCGTACTACGGCCTCCCGCAGGTGGTCCAGGGGGCGATCATCTCCGCGGTCGGATCGAGCATGCCGGAACTCGCTGCCGTCGTCGCCGCTGGGCTCACCGGCTCGCTCGCGCTCGGGGTCGGTGGGATTGTCGGGTCGGCCATTTTCAACGTGCTCGTGATCCCCGCTCTCGCCGGCATCGTGACCGACGACGACATCGAATCCAGTCGCACTATCGTCTACAAGGAGGCCCAGTTCTACATGCTGGCCGTCTCGGTGCTGTTGATCACGTTCGCACTGGGCGTCATCTACTATCCAGTCCCCGGGGCACCGATGGAGGGGACCATCACTCGACCGCTCGCGCTCATCCCGCTGGGGCTGTACGGGCTGTACATCTTCATCCAGTATCAGGACACGGCGGAGCATCAGCCCGACGAGGAGGGAACCGGGGTCGATCCGCGCCGGCAATGGGTCCGTCTCGGTATCGGTCTCCTCGCTATCATCGTCGCTGTTCACTTCCTGGTCGAATCTGTCTCGGCGTTGGGCACCGAGTTCGGCATCAATCAATTCCTGCTGGGCGTGACGATCATTGCCGGGGCAACCAGCCTTCCGGATGCCCTCGTCAGCGTGCGCGCCGCACGCCAGGATCGTGGCGTCGCGTCCGTCGCGAACGTCCTCGGGTCGAATACCTTCGACCTCTTGGTGGCGATTCCCGTCGGTATCATGATCGTCGGCGACGAAGCGATCGATTTCGCGATGGCCGTGCCAATGTTCGGCGTGCTCACCGCGGCGACTGTCGGCCTGTTTACCGTGCTCCGGACCGACCTCTCGCTGTCCGACGGCGAGGCCGCCGGTCTGCTTGGGATCTACGCGCTGTTCGTCGGCTGGGTAATTCTCGAAACACTCGACATCGCCATCGACCTGTTGCCCAACGCCTGAGACGACCCCGCGACGCACTCCCCGCGTCAGGCCGACGTCTCCTCGGATCCGATCGCCGGTTCGTCGATATACCGCTCCTTCCAGGTTCCTCGGAGGAACCATACGACGCCGACGACTGCGCCGACGATGTTGCCCAGTGCCATGCCGACCCAGACACCCGTCGCACCCCATTCGAGGAGGAAAACGAGGACGTAGACGCTCCCGACCCGGCCGATCCACAGCGTCAGGATCGAGATTACCATCGCCGTCCGGGTGTTGCCCGCCCCACGGAACGCCCCGAGGATCACCTGCGTGACACCGATGAACGCGAACTCCACGGACCGGATTCGGACGTACTCGACGCCGTTGGCGATCGTCGCGGCCGCGTCGGGTACATCACCCATGAACACGGCGACGATAGGCTCCGTGAATACGACGGCGATCACCGCGACGACCACCATGACGCCTGCGCCCGTCCCGGCCGCCAGCCAGGTCGCCCGCGAAGCCCGATCGGCCCGGTCGGCGCCGAGGTTCTGTCCGACCATGGTGTCGATCGCCCGGCCGAGTCCCATCGCCGGCAAGAAGACCAGGGAAATGAGTCGGTTGCCGAGCCCATAGGCGGCGACAACGGGGGGTGTGAACGTGACGATCATCGCCGTCAGCGTAATCATCGCCAGCGCGCTGGTCGATTGCTCGACCATGCTTGGCGTCCCCAGCCGGATGATGTCCGCGATGACGTCGAGGTCGGGCCGGAGATGGGCGAACGTGACGGCAGGACCGATTCCCGTCTCGAACAGTAGCCAGAGACCGATCGCCGTCCCGACGCCACGGGAGAGAATCGTCGCCAGCGCTGCACCACCGATCCCGAGACCCGTGAACCCAGTGGTGGCGTGTAATGACGCTTCTAGCCCGCCGAGACCGAGCCACCCGAACAGGGGGTTACCGGCAAAGCCGAAGATGAAAAAGGGGTCCAGGAAGACGTTGAGCGCGACTGAGACGGCCATGACGAGCATTGGCGTCCGCGTGTCGCCGTGTCCTCGCATGAGCGCCGAGAAGACGAAGAAGCCGAACATCAACGGGATTCCCATGAAGATGACTTCCATGTAGTCGGCAGCCAGAGGGATGACCGAGGTCGATGTCTCGGGGTCACTCGGCAGGAGTTCGAGCGCGGGACGGGTGTAGAAATACCCGACAATCCCGATCACGACCGATAGCAGGCTGACGAAGCTGACTGTCTGACCGGTAACGAGGCCTGCCGAGCGATCGCCTTTCGCACCGGTGTACTGGGCGACGAGGATCGCCCCGGCAGTCGTAAAGCCGCCGGCGACGGCGATCAACAGGAAGATCAACGGGAACGCAAGGCTGATCGCGCCGACGGCGTCCGCCGAGAGGCGGCCGAGCCAGAGCGTATCGGCGATATTGTAGGTGACCTGTAACAGCTGGATGACGACGATCGGCCAGGCCAGTCCGATCAGCGGCCGAACCAGACTCCCCTCAGTGATGGAGCCCGCGGGTTCGTCACGCTCGGAATCGTCCTCCGAACCGGGAGTTTCGCTCGGTTTCGGATCGTCCGGGGGCGGATCGCCGTCGGGGTCCTCGGGGACCGACGGATCGGCATCGGCTGGAGGGTCAGTCACGGACTGATCGAGGGGAGGTCGCCAAATCAACGTTGTGTTACCGGTCCCGGACCGCCGTCCTCGACACCGGCGCTTGACGACGTGACCCCCGACGTTAAGGGCGACGACGACGGGAGATTAATCGATGGCTGCCGAGAAGGCCGGTGTGAACGTTCCGCGAGGGAGGTTCGACTTCGATTGCCGTCCGGAGAGCGATCAGCACTTCGAGAACGCACTCCGGAAAGCCCGCGACGGCGATCGCCTGACCGTCGCCGACGCGATCGAACTGCTGACGACCGGGACCGAAGATCGGGAGATCGATCCCGAACGGAAGGAGGCGGTACTCGAAGCCGCCGACCGCCGTCGGGCCGAGGTCGTCGGCGAGGAAGTCACCGTCGTCGCCAACCTCAACAACAACGTCACGACCGCCTGCGACACCGGATGTCTGTTCTGTAACTTCAAGGACAGTGCCGAACAGTTCCGGGCCGATCGGCCCGACGATCACCCGGGATTCACGAAGACACCCGCCGAGTCACGAGAAATCGTCGCAGACGCCCTCGAGCGTGGGATCTACGAGGTGACGTCAGTCTCGGGACTACACCCGGCCTTCGCTCTGGACGACGAACACCGCGAGATGCTGGAAGCCATAGAGTCAGGGGGTCGGGAGACACTGAAAGCCACAGAGTCAGAGGATCGGGAGACACTGAACTACCGCCCGCCTGACGACTACAGCACCGATCCCGGCACCTACGTCGAACAGATCGACGCGATGTCCGTAGGAGGCGTCCACGTCCACTCGATGACACCGGAAGAGGCCGCTCACGCCCGCCGGGGAGCTGAGTGGGGCTACCGCGAGGTCTATCGTCGCCTGCAAGATGCCGGCCTCGACAGCGTCCCCGGCACTGCGGCGGAGATCCTCGTCGACGAGGTTCGGGACGTGATCTGTCCCGCGAAGATCGACACCGGCGAGTGGCTGGCGGCGATGGAGGCTGCCGCCGACGTTGGGCTGGACCTCACCTCGACAATCATGTACGGTCACGTCGAGAACGAGGCCCACCGGGCATTGCACCTGAAACGAGTTCGGGACCTCCAGGACCGGACAGGCGCGATCACCGAGTTCGTTCCGCTGTCTTTCATCCACCCGGACACGCCCCTGGCCGAGAACGGGATGGTCGACAGCGGGGCGTCACGGGTCGAGGACGAACTGATGATCGCCGTCTCGCGGCTGTTTCTCGACAACATCGAGCACATTCAGTCCTCGTGGGTGAAGTACGGCGACGAGTTCGGGTTGAAACTGCTCTCGTGTGGCGCCGACGACTTCATGGGGACGATCCTCTCTGAGGAGATCACAGCCCGTGCCGGCGGGGATTTCGGGCAGTACCGTTCGTTTGCGGACTACGACGAGTTGATCCGCTCGATCGGACGGACGCCGGTCGAGCGCTCGACGGACTACCGACAGCGCGAGCCGATCCGCGGTGATCCGCCCGGGCCGCGTCTCGGGCCAAACGCCGACGGGACTCCGCTGATCGAACAATGACAGTAGAATCTACCGTCTGAAAACGTCGGGAACGAGGGGTCCACCGTTCGGACAGCACTGAATCAGTATCGTTTTCGATCGGAATACGACAGCTATCGGCGAGTTCCGCGGGGACCGACCAGGTGTATCCTGACGGCCGGCGAACGTGGCGCGTGTCAACCGTCGAAAGGTTCTTTGTGCCACTTCCGGAATCACGACCGATAGATATGAAGTACGGGTACTTCAACGACGACGCGCGCGAGTACGTGATCACCGATCCGAAGACGCCACGGCCCTGGATTAACTACATCGGACGCCAGGACTACGTCGGGATGATCTCCAACACGGGTGGCGGATACAGTTTCTATCGAGATCCGCGCTATCGACGACTCGTCCGCTATCGCTACAACAACGCACCCCGGAACGTCGGTGGTCGTGGCCTGTACCTTCGAGACGCCGACAGCGGGGAGTACTTCTCGCCGACATGGCAGCCCGCCCGCGTCGAACTCGACGACTACGAGTGTCGCCACGGGCTGGAGTACACGACGATCCGCGGCGAGAAAGGCGGCGTCGCCGGCGAGGTCACTTACTTCGTCCCGCCCGGCGAGGACTTCGAAGCCTGGCGCGTCACCGTCGAGAACGGAAGCGACGAGGTCCGCAGCCTCCAGTTGTTCAGCCTCGTGGAGTTCTGTCTGTGGGACGCCTTTGACGACATCTCGAACTACCAGCGCAACTACAACACCGGCGAGGTCGAGGTCGACGGATCGACCATCTACCACAAGACCGAGTACCGCGAGCGGCGCAACCACTTTGCGTACTTCGCCTGCTCGGCCGATATCGACGGATTCGACACCCAGCGGGACGCCTTCCTCGGTAACTACGAAGGCTTCGACACGCCACAGGTACTCGAAGACGGTGAAGCGACGAACTCGATCGCTCACGGGTGGGCACCGATCGGCTCCCACCAGGTCGACCTCGAACTCGATCCTGGCGAAAGCGAGGAAATCGTCTTCCTGCTGGGCTACCACGAGAATCCGGAAGACGAGAAGTGGGAGGAATCGGGCGTCCTCAACAAGGAATACGTCGAGCCCACAATCGAGGAGTACTGTGATCCCGACGCCCTCGATGGGGCCTTCGAAGAACTGAACGAGTTCTGGGCCGACCAGCTCTCGACGTTGCAGGTCGAGACTCCGGACGAGGAGACTGACCGGATGGTCAACGTCTGGAACGCTTACCAGAACACAGTCACGATGAACCTCGCGCGGTCGGCCTCGCTGTACGAGACCGGGCTGACGCGGGGCATCGGGTTCCGTGACTCCCTGCAGGATCAACTGGCGGTCATCCACCAGTTTCCGGATCGCGTCCGCCAGCGGATCCTCGACCTCGCGAAGATCCAGCTGAAGGACGGCGGCGCCTACCACCAGTACACGCCCCTGACCGGCGAGGGCAACGCCGAGATCGGCGGCGGGTTCAACGACGATCCGATGTGGCTGGTGATGGCCACTGCGGCCTACGTCAAGGAGACCGGCGACACCTCCATTCTGGCGGAGGAGATCGTCTATGGGAACGAACCCGGGACTGAAGCGCCCCTCGCGGAGCACCTCCAGCGCGCTGTCGAGTACGTTCGGGAACGCCGGGGCCCCCACGACCTGCCGCTGATCGGCCACGCCGACTGGAACGACTGTCTCAACCTCAACTGCTTCTCGGAGAACCCCGACGAGTCCTTCCAGACGGCCGAACAGGATGTCGAGGAGGAGCGCGCCGAGTCGGTGTTCATCGCCGGCCAGTTCGTCTACGCCCTAGAGGAACTGGCGGAGCTGGCTGACCAGACCGATATGTTGCCCGAGTCCGCCACCGAGTACCAGGCCGACGCCGAGGAGATGGCCGCGGCCGTCGCCGAGGCCGGCTGGGACGGCGAGTGGTTCCGGCGAGCCTATGATCACTTCAGCGATCCGATCGGCTCCAGCGAGAACGAAGCGGGACAGATCTTCGTCGAATCCAACGGCATGTGTGGGATGGCCGAAATCGGTCGCGAGGACGGGAAGGTTCAGGACGCAATGGACTCAGTACGCGAGCGGCTGGCGACCGAGCACGGGATCGTCCTCCACCAGCCTGCCTTCACCGAATACGACGAACGCTACGGCGAGATCACCTCTTACCCGCCGGGCTACAAGGAGAACGGGAGCGTCTTCTGTCACACCAACCCCTGGATCATGATTACCGAGGCCAAACTGGGCAATGGCGAGCGCGCTTTCGATTACTACAAGCGCATCTGCCCGGCGGCCCGCGAGGAGATCAGCGACGTCCATACCACCGAACCGTACGTCTACGCCCAGACCATCGCCGGTCCGGATGCGCCGACCACCGGCGAGGCGAAGAACTCCTGGCTGACCGGAACGGCCGCCTGGAACTACGTCGCGATCACTCAGCACATCCTCGGCGTCCGCCCCGATCACGACGGCCTCGTGATCGATCCCTCGATCCCACCTGAGTGGGACGGCTTTTCGATGCACCGGGAGTTCCGGGGCGCGACCTACGAGATCACCGTCGAAAATCCCGATGGAGTGGAAAGTGGGGTCGTGAGTGTCGAGGTCAACGGCGAGAAAATCGAGGGCACTGTCGTGCCCGCGTTCGAGGACGGCGCGACCCACGACGTACGTGTCGTGATGGGGTGAGGACAATAGTATCGAGATGACCGAGGGCAACCTTCACACGGAGCAACTTGAACGATACGTCGAGGACCTCGACGTCAGGGACGCCTATGACCGACTCAAACGAGCTTGACGTGAAACATGAACGCAACCGCGCCCAGCGACTCGAACAGATCAAGCGCTGGGCCGAGTACGTCCGAACGCATCCGGACGAGGACTGGGGCGAACAGGTGAACACGATCGTCGACGCCCAAGTGCAGTCCGCCCGCCACTTCGATGCGGAGCGGGCGGAGCGTCAGGGGTTCCGGGACCCGGACCAGTCGACGGACGAGTAAGCCGGGTTTGTTCTCGCCGACTCAGATCGAGAACCCACCGTACCGGAGATACACCATATCGAGGACGAGCAACAGCTGGAACAACCCCTGGAGGCCGCCGAGCATGGCGTTCTGTTTCCCGATGCGGGCGATGACGCTGTTATCCGGGTCGACCGAGGTCATCTCCCGGTAAATCCGCAACTCGCCCGGCATGAGAAAGCCAAAACCCTGGACCGAGAGGATCGTGACGATCGCCAGCGCGACGGCGATCGTCGGTTCGATCGGGGGCAAGTCGCCGATCGTGAGTGAGACCCAGGTCAGCGAGCCGATCGTCGCGAGGGCGAACGGAATTTGCCAGCGCCAGTCCCGCCAGGCGTCGAGTCGCCAGCCGAGCAACAGGAGGATCGGAACCAGGTTCGCCGCGGTGAACAGCGCCAGCCAGCCCTCGCCATCGGCCAGGTAACCCAACTCCAGCGCGAGAGCGATCCCCGAGGTGATCGTCACTGTCGCCAGCGACGGCAGGAGAAACGAGGTCTTGGGCGTGAGTCGCCGGAACACGGCCGCACTCTCCTCCTCGTCGAGGCCACCGATCACCGGCCCGAGGACCGCACCGATGAACACGTCGATACCCGTCCAGAGGACCCCAGCCATCACGTGGACGTAGGTGTGCTGTTGGATCGATGCAACGGTCAGCGCGTAACCCAGCGCCGCGAAGGGAAGAACGATGATCGCGACCGCAAAAGCCGGGTTCGCCTGGCGCGCCATCCCTGCGATCGTCCCGCGGATCGTCGTTGCCATACGGGACGGCGATCCGACGGCGTGCTGTTAACGGTAGGCGTCCCTGCAGTGCTGACCGGTTCTCCACGAGGGAGTCGACGACTGTGGTCGCTCACCACTCGCCGTCGAACGCCTCGTGAGTGAACGGCAGGGCGTCCTCGCCGGCATACGTCGCGACACGATGGCCGTCGCCCTCCAGATAGTACTTGTAGGTCGTCAACCCTTCGAGCCCGACGGGACCGCGGGCGTGGATCTTACCCGTCGAGATGCCGACCTCCGCACCCAGCCCGTAGCGGTAGCCGTCGGCGAAACGGGTCGAGGCGTTGTGGAAGACGCTGGCGGCGTCCACGCCGGTCATGAATTTCCGGGCCCTCTCGTCGCTCTCGGTCAGGATCGATTCGGTGTGTTTCGAGCCGTTCTCGTTGACGTGATCGATCGCCGCTTCCAGAGAGTCGACGACCTTGATCGAGAGGATCAGGTCGCTGTACTCCGTTCGCCAGTCTTCCTCGGTGGCTTCGAGGACGTCGACAGCTGAATCGGCGAGGATGTCCCGCGTCCGGTCGTCGGCGCGCATCTCGACGCCGGCCTCGGTGTAGCGGTCGGCCATCGCCGGCAGGAACTCCTCGGCAACGCTCTCCTCGACCAGCAGCGTCTCGACGGCGTTACAGACCGCGGGATACTGGACTTTCGCGTCGTAGGCGACCTCCAGGGCCTCCTCTAAGTCGGCCTCGCTATCGACGAAGACGTGACAAACGCCCTCAGTGTGACCCAGAACGGGGATTTGGGTGTTGTCCTGGACGTAGCTGACGAACGCCGAGGACCCGCGGGGCATCAGCAGATCGATGTGTTCGTCCATTCCCAGGACGGTGTCGACGGCCTCCCGGGCCTCGATCAACTGGACCCACCCTTCGGGAATGGCCTCGATCTCCTGGGCCGCTTCGCGGATGATATCGAACAGTTCGCGGTTGGAGTGGCTGGCCTCGCTACCGCCCTTGAGGATGACGGCGTTGCCCGACTTCAGCGCGAGGGCGGCAATCTGGACTAAGGCATCGGGCCGTGATTCGAAGACTGTCCCGATCACGCCGATCGGAACGGCGACCTTGTAGAGGTCCAGGTCGTCGTCGAGGTGGCGGGCCTGGAGGGTCCTCCCGAGGGGATCGTCCATCCCGGCGAGGCTCTCGACCATCTCGACGATGGAGTCGACCTTGGCGTCGTCGAGCTTGAGGCGGTCGACCAGCGCCTGGGTGTATTCACCGGCTTCGAGCAACTCCTCGGCGGCCTCGACGTCTTGGTCGTTGACGTCGAGGACGCTGTTCCGGTGCTGGTCGATAGCGTCGGCGATCGCTTCGAGGGCGGCGCTCCGGTCGGCGTCGTCGACGTTCGCGAGGTCGAGGGCTGCCCGTTCGGCGGCCTCGACCTTACGTTCGGTGGCGTCCTCAGTCATCGTACTCCCCATTGACAGGCAAGAATATTGTGCCCACCGGTTCCGCCCGGGCGATCCGTTCGAGGACGTCCGGCTCTGCCGAACCCGCGATCACCGCCGGTGCGCCGTGTTCGTTGACCGTCCGTGCACCCTCCACTTTGGTGACGATCCCGCCGAATCCATCGGTCGAACTCGCCTCGACGGCCTTCTGGACGGCGCCGTAGTTGCGACCGACGGCCTCGATCTTCCGGGCATCGGGATCGCCCTTCGGGTTGCCGGTGTAGACCCCGTCGACGTCGGTCAGCGTCACCAACAGGTCGGCCTCGACACCCACCGCGATCGACGAGGAGAGCATATCGTTGTCGCCGATCTGGATCTCCTCGATCGCGACGGCGTCGTTCTCGTTGACGATCGGGACGACACCCCAATCGAGCAGCGTCTCGACCGTGTTCCGGAAGTTGGTGAACCGTTCGGGATCGTCCAGGTCGGTCTGCGTGATCAGGATCTGGGCTATCTTCCGGTCGTAGCGTTCGAAACTCTCGGTGTACCGCTGCATCAACAGGCTCTGGCCGACCGTCGACAGCGCCTGGGAGGCCTCGACGGTCCCCGTCTCGGCGTCGACCCGGCCCTGCCCGGCACCGATCGCCCCCGAGGAGACGAGGATGACTTCCTTGCCGCGCTCCAGCAGATCGGCCACGTCGTCGACGAGTTTGTCGAGTTTCCCGTCGTCGAGATTCGACTCCGCGTCAGTCAAGGAGTTGGTCCCGGCCTTGACGACGACCCGTTCGGCCCCGGCGGCGCGTTCGCGAGTCTGGACTAGTGCTTCGTCGGGAACCGCCTCGCTGTCACTCATCGCCGACCTCCGCGGTGATCTCGGCCGAGCGAGCCTCGCTGGCGGCCACCGTCTCGCCGAGGACAGCTTCGACATCGCTGTCCCACAGAACTTCCATGCCCTCGATGGTCGTCCCGCCCTCCGTGGCGACGGCGTCGATCAACGCCTCGATGCTCTCCTCGCTCCGGAGGACGGTCTCGGCCGCCCCCTTGAACGTCTGGGCCGCGAGGGCCTCGGCGGCCTCGGGCTCGAGTCCACCCTCGACGCCGGCCTCGGCCATTGCGCCGATCAAATAAAAGACGAACGCGGGGCCGCTACCGTTGATCGCCGTCGCCAGGTCCATGTGTTCCTCCTCGATCGTGACGACCGTCCCGAGGTCCGAAAGCAGTGCCGCGACCGCCTCGTCAGGCTCGGGTACGACGGCCGCCGCCATCTCTCCGTATTCGGCCGCCAGGTTGGGCATCATCCGGACGACTGCGGCCTCAGTCCGGGCATCGAGATAGTCGATCGAGATACCTGCCGCCACCGAGACCACGGTCTGATCGGCTGAGAGATCCAGATCGGCCAGAACGTCACCGACGACGTCCGGCCCGACCGCCAGGACGACGATCGGTGCCTCACCAGCCCGCGCCGGATCGGTCGTCGTCTCGTCGGCGATGTCTGCCAGATCTTCGAGCACTGATGCCTCGACGTCGCAGGCCGTCACCCGGTGCTCGCCGCCGGCGAGTCCGCGGACGATCGCCCCGCCCATGTGTCCACAGCCGATGACGCTCGCGTGAACCATTCTCTGTGTCCATCTCCGGGGTTGACGGATATACCAACTGCGGTCTCGGAGCGGTGAGCTCGATCCGCCGGTCGCTCCATCCCCCGGACACACTCGCGCCCTCCGCTCACTTCATGACGATTTCGACCTCGCGGGTCTCCCGACCATCGAGCTGCCGGAGTTTGTACTCCATGTCCGGCTCGCCGTCTCCGAGTTCTTCCTCCGGCGGTGCGCGAACGTCGTACGTGTCCGTCACCGTCCAGGAGACGGTCTCGCCAGCCGGGATGGGTTTCCGGATGCCCGCGACCGGCATGTAGGCGCTCCCTCCACCAGTCCGGTTCAGTGCAGCGACGAACAGACCATCGATTGCGCCCTCGTTCGTGACGGTAAACTCGATGGTCGGTTCCGCGCCCGGCGTGACCGTCTCGGAGACTGACCATTCGACCGACAGCGACGGGGCCGGCGACGCGAGCCGGTCCCGCAATTCCGCGTCGGGCTGCCATTCACCACCGGGCCAGACCAGGGCCGCGTCGCTCGCGTCGTCAGTCTCGGGGAGTTCGAAGAGGACCCAGCCTGACCCGCGGTCGGCGTCGTAGCGCTCGTCACCGTGGTTGTACGCCCGCCAGAGCCCGAACGTCTGTTCTGCCGGCCGGAGCCCGTGGCGCTCACCCGCGAGCCGGAATTCCAGGTCGCCCCGGGCCGGCGCACTTCCTTCCGTCACCTCGATCCGGAGGTAGAGGTACTGGGTTCCCTCGCCGCCAGTTACTGTGAGGCTATCCGGCGTTCCCATCTCCACGACGGCCGGCTGGAGACGCTCGACAGTAACCGACAGCTGGGCATCCCCGCCGATCGTAGTGGTTTCGGTCGGCGTCTCCGTTTCCGTCTCGGTCGACATGTCCGTCTCAGTCCGAGTCGTCGTGTCCACGTCTGTCGGTGTCGATGGCTCCGTTCCGGTCGGATCGTCGCCACTGGTCCCGGAGGTGTCCAGACAGCCGGCGAGACCGAGTCCGCCGAGTGCCAGAAGCTCGCGTCGGTGCATACTCGACACTTTGACAGACCGGATAAAGGGCCTTGAGATGACTACAACGGGTATTTGAGTCATCGGCGGACTGTGGAGAGGAAATAGTAGAAAAGTATACAGAGTGGTAACTACTACGAGTAATCATGACGACGTCTGTGAAGATCGCGACGAACACGAAGGACAAGCTCGAGCAGTTGCAGGCCGAGATCAAGCTCGAGACGGGCCGAAAGGTAACACAGCAGGAACTGCTCGATCGGATCGTCAGCCGCGAGTTCGACTCGAAAACGGCGTTGATTGACTCCTTCCGGGACGACTTCGAGGGTTTGTCCGAGGAAGAGATCGAGCAGTTCTTCTCGGGGACGAGTGACTGGGGAGTCGAAACGAGTGAAGAGGATATCGACCGAATACTCTACGAGGAGGAGCCACTGGACGAATGAGCGTGTTTCTCGATAGCGGGCTGTTCTACGCACTCCAGAACGAGTGTGCGAGCCGTCACGACATGGCGAAAGCTGCCTTCGAAACGGTCCTCGGCCCGGAATACGGACCACTATTCACAAGTGACTATGTTTTCGACGAGACAGTCACACTCGTGCGAGCGCGAGCTGGCTCCTACGACGAAGCACGAACGGTTGCGGACAGAATTCTCGGGCGTGGAGCGTTTCCATCGGCCATCGACTGCCTCGTAACCGACCAAGCGGACTTCGAACGCGCCGTCGACACGTTCGAGCGCTACGACGACCACGATCTGAGTTTCACCGATGCGACGACGATCGCGCTCGTCGAGACCCGTGCTATCGATCACGTACTAGCGTTCGACGATGACTTCGACGGGATCGTCGATCGCCTCGATCCGGCCCGTCTCGTAGAATAACCGACCTGATCTCAAAAGCCAAACATAGGAGGACTGTCTGCCGGGAACAAACCGGCCAGTGTCAACGAACGAAATAGATAAAACCACTCCGCCAGGCAGTCTTGGTACCGGTGCATCACCTACTGGCAGTCTTCTGGCTCGTCCCGATTTCGTGGGTCGTCCACGACCTCGAAGAAGTGGCGACGTTGGCCCGTTGGCGAGCAGCCCATGAAACGGAACTCCAGCGCCTGGCCAGTCGCTCGCGTATCGCCGAACAGGCGTTTGCGTCGACGCCAGACACAACGAGACAATTCGCCACGTCTGTGTCGCTCGTCGGTGTCGTTCTCTTCGGGGTGACGGCTGCAGTGACGCTCGCTCCCCAGGGGATTTCGAAACTGGTGTTCGCAGTCGCACTCGGTGGATACGCGTTGCACGTCGGAACGCATTGCCTGCAGTCCCTCCTGATCCAGGGATATTCGCCGGGTGTGGTAACTGCTGTCTTCGTTGTCCTCCCAAGTGTTTCCTACGTGTACAGGCGACTGTTGTCCGCAGCGTTTTTCACCCCGATAACGGCACTCTGGACGGCACTTCTCGGGATCGCTTTGTTTCCAGCACTCGCTGTGGGTGCTCATCGAGTCTCGGGACGATTTGTTTCCGGATAGGACGTGGTACCGGCGTGATGTCGTCATCTCACGGATTGTTTCACTACCCGGGAAGAGACACGACAGAACGGACGGCTACCACCCACTTATTCGATCGTCAGTTCGGTCTTTGCCTGCACTTCCTCTGCCTCTTCGAAGTCGCCCCCGCCCAGCAAGCCGCGGGTGGCCTTTTTGCCCCACTCGACGGCCGGCTGAACGAACGCGTCGACGTTGTAGAGTTCGCCACCCATGATCGTCGCGGCCTCCATACTGTAGAGCAACTCGCCGATCGCCCGCTCGTCGACGCGATCGATCTCGACCCGGACGTTCGGTAGCCCCGCGTTGGCGAGGCTCGCCTCCGTGGCCTCGAACTCGGCATCGATCAACTCGCCCAGCGTCGACCCGCCGAGATAAGAGAGTCCTTCCAGATCGGTCTCGGGGATCGCCGTGTCCGCCCGTTCCTGCGGTCGGATGAACGTCACCATCTTGTTGTGGGGGCCGGCCCGGTAGAGTTGCAGTTGGGAGTGCTGGTCGGTCGCGCCAAGCGCACGGACGGGCGTTTGACCGACGCCGTCCTTGCCGACGCTCTCGGCCCACAGCTGGGAGTACCACTCGGCGTAGGTCTCTAAGGATTCGGCGTAGGGCAACAGGACGTTGATGCCGGCCCCGCGCTGGTCGAGGGCGTAGGCGACCGCACCATAGGCGTAGGCCGGCGAATCGAACAGCGAGGATCCCAGGTCGGCGTCGGCATCACGTGCCCCCTGGAGGATCGCCTCGACATCGTGACCCTGAAGGGCCGCCGCCGCGAGTCCGACCGTCGACAGCACCGAGAAGCGGCCGGGGACGCCCTCTGGGACGTCCAGGGCCGGCAGATCGTGTTTCTCGGCGAGTTCTCGCAGGTTGCCCTCGGGTCCTGTCGTCACCCACGTGCGTTCGGTCCAGTCGACACCGGCCTCGTCCATCGCTTCACGGACGACGAGGAAGTTCGAGAGTGTCTCGGCAGTCGTCCCGGATTTGGAGACGACGTTCAGCGCCGTCTTCGAGAGGTCGATCGCCTCGATGTGATCGGCGACCCACTTCGGGTCGACATTGTCGAGGTAGTAGGCCTCCACGTCGCTATCCAGCGCGGCGGAGATCGTCGCTGCGCCCAGCGCGCTGCCGCCGATGCCGACGTTGATGAGTGTTTCACAATCGTCGAACGGCTCGACGGCCCGCTGGATCGCGTCCACGTCGACGTTTGCGGGCTGGTTGAGCGCTTCATACCCGTGTTCGTTGTTAGCTCGCCCCTCCTCGATGCGCTCGTGAGCGACGGCGACACGGTCATCGAGTCGATCGAGCGCTTCACGGGGGATGCCCGGCGTCGCGACGTCCTCGAGTGCGTTGCCGATGTCTACTCGCATGTCCCAACGATCCGAACGCACCCACCTACGTTTATCGATCCCGAGCGACAACTCCCTACAACCGAACGTCCGGGAATTTTTTCTCGCGTCCGGCGAACGATCGCCCGATGATCGAGAACACGCTCGGCGTGCCGTCTGAGTGGACTAGCGAGACCGTTCGCGCCAACGGTATCGACATCCACTACGTCCGGACGGGCGGTGACGGGCCGGCGCTGGTGATCGCCCACGGCGCCTACGACGACGCGCTCTGTCGGGAACCGTTGATCGACGAACTCGCCGAGGACTACGACGTACTCGCCTACGACGCCCGCGGCCACGGCCGTTCGTCGGCCCCGAAATCGGGCTATGAGATGGACGAACGGGTCGCCGACCTCGTCGGATTGCTGGACGCGCTGGGGATCGACACGGTCACGCTCCTTGGCCACTCCATGGGCGGGGACACTGTTGCCGCGACGGCTGCGGTCCACGCCGATCGCGTCCGGGCGCTTGTCCTCATCGACCCCGCCGCGATGCTTCTCCCCATCGACGACAGTCGCGATCCGGCCGCCGAAGCTCGCGAGACGATTTCCGAGTGGCACACCCACACGAAAGGCGAGCTCCTCGAACGCGATCCCGATATCATCGAGCTCCTCAACACGGGTGAGCGACGGCTGGCCGAACGGCTGGCTGAGGCACAACTTCGCGTCGACCCCGCGATGACGACCGTCTTCGAGGCGGGGTGGCTTGACCCTCAGGAGACGTATCCGAAAATCGAAGCCCCGACGCTTGTACTCAAAGCGGACACCGACGAAGACGGACGGGAACGCGACCGCGAGATCGCCGGAGAGCTTCCCGATGGCCGGCTCGTCCACGTCGACGGGGCTGGCCATACCATCGTCCGGGACGAGCGAGAGGTCGCGACCCGAGAACTGCGGGCGTTCCTCGACTCGATATAACGGACGACCGCGAGACAGCGTCACCTGGCCTTAGCGGCCGAGAATCGAGCCGTCGGCGTACTTCTCCTCGTACTCGTCCTCCTCAGCCACGAGCATGAGGATCCCTTCGACCAGACCGAGTATCGCCGGAATGGTCGTCCAGAAGAAACACAGATACAGGACGCCGTTGCGCGTGTTCCCCTGGTAGAACTTGTGAACGCCCAGCCCACCCAGCAGGATCGCGAGGATCCCCGCGGCGACCTGTTCGCTGTCGGTGGATCCGGTTGAGGGTTGCTCGACGCCGCACTCCGGACAGACCTCCGACTGTTTGTATATCAGTTCGCCACACGAAACGCAGTACCGTTCGTCGCGGCCCCGGTCACCGTGGGCCCCGTCGAGCCTGGTCGATTGATCGACGCCGCACTCGGTGCAGATGTCCGCCTGGTCGGCGATCTCTTCACCACAGTTGATACAGTATTTCATACGGGAGATATCACACAGGAGGGATAAATAATTACGCGAGCGAGCGGCGGCGTTGCAGGACGAGCAAGGCGCCCGCCAGTGCGGCGTAGACGACACCGACGACGAGCACAGCCAGGTCTCCCACGAGGAATAGCTGGCCGAGTCCCAATCCGTATCCGTATCCCAGCGCCGCGCCAGTTCCCGTACGAACCGGATTGTACCCGCGGTAGTTCCCGAGGGAAGTGAGGGTCCAGTCGAGCAGTGCCGGGAGCGGGAGGACCGCGATCACCACTAGACTGGCGAACGGACCGGGGGCCAGAAAGAACGCGAGAATGCCCAGCACGATCCCGGGATAGACGCCCGAACACCGCGCACAGACGTCGATCCGGTGGCCGAGCGGACGGAGGTGATAACACCGGTGGCGTCGCTCCGGGAGGTGGTGAGAGAGGAGGTACGGACGGGTCTTGGCGAGACCCCGGCGTAATTCTCCCCAGTCTAGACCCATTACAGGAGGTTGGCCTGGACGTGACATCAATCCCGCCCCCGGTTCAGGTAACTTGGGGCTCGATCCCGGTCCCGGCTCAGATAGCTTGGGACTCGATAGCAACTTTCACCCACCCTCGTCACTGCAACTCGATCTTGTGGACGAACGGCAGGTCCCGGATCTCGTTGAGTAACTCGCCGGGCAGTCGCTCGTCGGTGATGACGTACAGTCGCGGCTGGTCGGTGAACTCCGGGTCCTCGGTGATGACCTGTCGGATCGAGATGTCCTCGTTGGCGATCATGCCCGTGACTCGGGCGACGATCCCCGACTCCTCGGCCTCACGAACGGCGACCGTCATCGCAGCCAGATCGAGCACCGGCGCCAGGTCCATCAGGCTGGGGATCGCCGAGATGTTCTGAAAGATTCGCCGGAGTTCGGGATCGGCCAGGATCGCATCCGTCGTCGCGTCGACGACCCGTCGGTCGACATCGATCTCTCGGGCGATCCCGGTGTTGGGGATCTCGATACCGCCCGAGACCACCCGCCCCTCGTCGTTGACCGAGAAGCCCCGTTCCAGCAGGAGGCGGATGACCCGCTGTTGGCTGGGACTGTCCTCGAACTTTCCCATGATCGCCTCGAAGGAGGCCGACTCGTCGGTCATAGTTGACCCTTCGTCGAGGGGGTCGCTCCCCGTCGATCGTCGATCCGCGTCGCGTCGTCTAAGGCTCGCGCGAGCCCCTTGAACAGCGCCTCGATCTCGTGGTGGGCGTTGACTCCCTCGATCTCGGCGTGCAGCGTCAGCCCCGCGTTCGTCGCCAGCGATCGCAGGAAGTGCCTGGCAAGCGCGGCCGTCAACTCGCCCACCTCCGCCTGGGAGAACTCGCCCTCGAAGGCGAAAAATGGACGACCGCTGACGTCCAGCACGATCCCGGCGACGGCCTCATCCAGTGGGACGCGACGGTCGGCAAAGCGGACGATCCCGCGGCGCTCGCCCAGCGCCTCGTCGAAGGCCTCCCCCAAAGCGATCGCGACGTCCTCGACGGTGTGATGCTCGTCGACCTCCAGATCGCCGTCACATCGTACCGTGAGGTCGAACAGGCCATGGGTGGCGAACGAATCGAGCATGTGATCGAGGAAGCCAACGTCGGTCTCGACAGTGGCCTCGCCGTCGCCGTCGAGGTCGAGCGTGACCTCGATCGACGTCTCGCCGGTCTCGCGGGTGACTGCGGCGGTCCGGTCGGTCATACGACAGGCAAGCGCACCCTCGTATTTGGTGATTGCGCCTTCCGAGGGGTTTCCCACAGAGAGGAGCAGTTGCGCCGAGGACTCCATCGGGATCCGACTCAATGAGAACCCCCGTGAGGAGGGCTGCCGGGGTCAATCTGCGCAACTCGACTCGTTCCGGTCGGGAATCGTGATTCGGACAGTGGTCCCCTCTGTCGTATCGAACGATAGTTCCCCGTTGAGTGTATCGACACTCCACCGGAGTTGCCACAGTCCGAGCCCCCGTCCGTGCTGGAAGTCCGTCTCCATCCCGACCTCGATCGGCGTGAGTTCCGCCTCGGGAATGCCGAGCCCGTCGTCTTCGATCGTGAGGGTGTAGCCGTCCGGACTCTCCTCGATAGCGACAGTCACCATCGATTCGGCGTGTTCGAACGCGTTTTCCAGTGCACTTTCGATCGCTATCGTCACCGCCCGTTCGTTCGTCCGGAGGGTGGCAGACGATAGCCCCTCGGTCGTTACCCTCACGTCGTTGTACTCCGACCCCATCGCCTCGACAGTCTCCCGGAGCAGTTCCGAGAGGAAAATCTCGGTCGTCGTCTCGTCCGTCGACATGATTCGGTCGATCTCCCGCGTTCGAGCACCGATCGTGGCCAATTCGTCGACCGCACTCACGAGCTGCTCGGCGTGACTGCCCGACGTATACTCGGCCATCGCCTCCGCGTGGCTCCGGATCACGTCGAGTTGATTGCGGAGATTGTGGCGCAAGATCCTGTTGAACACCTCCAGGCGCTGTTCACGTCGCTTGCGCTCGGTGACGTCGTCGACGACGCCGACGTACCGGCGCTGTTCGTCCGGCAGATCGACGATGTAACCGGTCGCATTGATCCAGCGCACCTCACCGTCCGGTCGGCGTAGGCGGTACTCGAACTCGTAGCTGTCGTCGGCCTCCCCAGCTTCGATGTCCGCGAGCATGTCCTCGAAGTCGGCCCTGAACGACGACCGGTCGCGCTCGTCGACCGTCCCGAAGAACGCTGTGGCGTCGTCGTAGAGCTCCTCTACGGGCTGTCCCCAGATATCCTCGTACGCGGGATTGACGTACAAAACGTCCGAGAAGTCCGGTTCGGCGAGATAGATCACTTCGTCGATTCGCTCGGCGATCAACCGGAACCGGCGTTCACTCTCCCGGACGGCCCGTGCCTGTTCGACACGATTTAACGCCGTTGTGACGTGATCAGCCAGTGCCTTCGCCACGTCGAGGACAGTCGTATCGATATTGATCTCTCTGCGTGTCCCTGCAGCAACGAGACCGTGGTCTCCCAGCGGCAACAGGACGCCGGTTTCGATCGGATTGTCCGACGTCCGTTCGTTCGGGCGATACGTATCCACGCGTCCCTCAGCGTACACGTCGTACTCGTAGCGATCGGCGGAGATTCCCGACAGCAGACCGGCGTCGTGAACGCTATCGGTCGCCGCGGCAGGTTCCAGCCGGTCGGTATCGTCGTCGTGAAACCAACAGATCGCAAGCGGGAGATCGAGCATATCGCTGGTCGTCTCGGCGACGATCGAGGCGACCGCTCCGGGAGTCGTGGCCGTCTGGAGTCGTTCGGTCACCCGCTGGAGCGTCTCGATCGCGCGTTCGCGACGCTTGCGTTCGGTCACGTCGCGGCCGATCGCCAGGTACCGTCGTTCGCCATTGATCACCGCTTCCGTCCCCCGAACGTTCATGTGGTGGGATCGTCCATCGGCGTCTTCGACTTTCCACTCGAACTCGACGGGCGTCTCCGAGTCCATCACCGTCTGTATGTGTTCCATCCCCCGTTCGGTGTCGTATCCGTCCTCGCGGACGCCGACATCACCGATACTCATGCCCCGCATCTCCTCGCGCTCGTAGCCGAGCAAGTCCGCGTAGGCTCGATTGACGTCGACGATATCACCGGTCTCAGGGTCCCGAACGGCGATGATGTCGTTGACGCCGTTGAATATCTGTTCGTACTCACGTTCGTGACGCTTGCGTTCGGTCACGTCCCGTACGCTCGCGAGCACCCGCTCGGAACCACCGAGTTCGATTGTGCTGAGGTGAACCTCGCCGACGAACTCCTCGCCGTTCTTGCGCTGGTTTTTGAATTCGAACAATTGTGGACCCGTCTCCCGGGCTCTCTCGATGCGTGTGATCGCATCCTCGTAAGTATACTCCGGGTCCTCGGGAACGATCAACCGAACCGTCTCGTCGAGTAATTCCTCACGCTCGTACCCTGTTAGCTCGCAGTACTGGTCGTTGACGTCGAGGATCTCGCCGCTCTCGGGGTCGTGGATCACCAACCCGTCCGAGACGTGCTCGAATATCTCGCGGTAGGCTCGATCGTCAATGGGGCTATCGATCGCCGATGGCGGATCGCTGTGGTCGCTGGCGATCCGCTCGACGACCAGTTCGCACTGTGCGTCCGTTGCCGTCCTGGGGAACACGTCTGTCGCACCTGCCTCGATCGTACGGGTGAGCGTTTCAGCGTTCTCGGACGGATCGATCAGGACGACGACCGGGAGCCCCTCTTCGCCGGTGAGCCGATCGACGACAGTCGCTGGCTCCGCGATCCGGCCATCGACGACGGCACCATCGACTGCGTCCGTCTCGTCCAGCGAGAAACCGGTAGCATCTCCCTCTACGTAATCCGCGGTGGACACTTTCCCCGTCCGTTCGACCGCTTCGACGACCGCGCCGCCGAAGGTCGAGTCCACGGCCACCACCAGTACTTCGAGTCCCCCGTGTTCGCTCATACAACCACGCTCGCCCTTTGTGGGGTCCGAGAGTTAATCCTTCGGAGAGTTCAAGCCGGCTCACTCCCCTCGACCGTCCCGGATCGAGATCGACCGTCGAGCGGCCAGGATCGTCGGCAACACGCCCAGTGCCAGGACCAGCGGGATCCACATCGCCGGTCTGATGCCCTGGGCTTCCGCGACGAAGCCCATCGCCATGGGGACCAGCGCGAAACTGATCGACGAAGACACGGCGGCGATAGCGTTGATCGGGGCGCTGTATTCGGGCGCAGCGTCGGTCCCGAACGCGACCAGCAGCGGATAGACGCCGGAGACGAGCATCCCCAGGGCGAACACCGCCGGGAACGTCGTCAGTCCGGAGATGACGAAAAACGAGACGAAGAACACGGGCAACAGCAGGAGTTCGATCCCGACGAGCAGCAGGCTGTAGTCGTAGCGTTCGGCGACGGCGGTCGCGGCGAACCGGCCGGGAACATATGCGATCGTGAACGCCGACAGAAGCAGGTTCGCGTTCGACTGGGAGAGGCCTGCGGCCTCGATGCCGAACGTCGGCAACCAGAGGAACAGGCCCCCTTCCAGACCGGTATGGAAGAACATCGCGAGGGCCATCGCGGCGATCTCCTTCGTCCGAAGGAGCGTCCCCAACGCCCGGCGGTCGAGGATCGCTTCCCGTCCTTCCTCGAAGGGGAGTTCGAGGTGCCAGACGAAGACGACCACCGGAACGAGGGCCGCGGCCAGCCCGAAGTAGGCCAGCCGCCAGTCACCCAGTGCGATCGCGGCGGTCATCACCAGCGGCCCGGCGGCCGAGCCGACCGCCCACGCCAGGTCGTACATCCCGAAGGCCCGGCCCCTGGCGTCCGGAAAGAGGTGACCGAGCATCGGGCGGTCGAGCCCGCGGATGATCCCATCTCCCAGGCCGCGAACGACGAGTACGGCCAGAAAGACCAGAAACGTCGGCGCGAGTCCCAACCCCACGAACGTCAGTGCGGTGAGGGCGATCCCGATCGTGTACCAGCGCAGCACGTCCAGACGACCGGCGATCGCGCCGACGATCGCGATCGAGACGACGTATCCCAGGGTTCCCGCGGGTCCGACCAGACCCAGCAGCCCCTTCTCGACGACGAATTCGACTTCGAGTTCGGGAATGACTGCACCCCGCATCTGCAATCCGAGTCCCGACAGCACGACCGCAAGCAGGATCGTCGCCGTCCAGAGCCGCCGATTCCGCATGGTCCCGTTGTCCGTCACAACCACCCACTTGGTGAGGATGCGAGTTCAGTCCACCGATGTGGATTCGACACCGAACGGGTGTCCGCTCACCGCACCGCGTCCATGGCTTCGCCGAGCGTAACCGTCCCTTCGTAGAGCGCACTGCCGACGACGACGGCCGCCGCGCCTGCGTCCCTGACGGCGCGAACGTCGTCGATCGAGGCGACGCCCCCACTGGCGATCACCGGGATCTCGACAGCGTCGACGACGCGCTTGAGGGGCCCGGTCCGGACACCCTCCAGCCGTCCTTCGACGTCGACGTCGGTGAAGAGAATGCCGGCGGCGCCGAGATCGGCGTATCTGCCCGCTGCTTGGGCCGGATCGAGGCCAGTCCCCTCAGTCCAGCCCGAGACGACGACCTCGCCGTCGCTGGCGTCGAGACTGACGAGCACACTCCCGGGATGTGTCTCGCTGATCTCGGCGACGACGTCAGGGTTCTCGACAGCGGCAGTGCCGAGGATGACGCGATCGACGCCCGTGTTCAGGAGCGGCCGGGCGTCTTCGGGGGTCCGGATACCGCCGCCCAGCTGGATGTCGACGTCGACGGCCCCGAGTATCGCCTCGATGGCGTCAGCGTTCGCGCGTTCACCCTCGAAAGCCCCGTCGAGGTCGACCAGATGGAGCGTCTCCGCTCCCGCTTGGACCCAGCGTTCGGCCGCCGCGACGGGATCGCCGTAGGTCTTGCCCGTCCCGCGCTCGCCGCCGACCAACTGGACGACCTGTCCGTCCTGCATATCGACGGCCGGGACCACCTCGAACTCCGGGAACATACGTCGAATCCGGGTCAGCCACGCAATAAAGGATGTCGATCGGAGGGGCGTCCGAACCGGGAGCGAGACGACGGCGACCGACTACGACGTGGCCGAGCCGGGTCGCCCCAGCGACAGCGAAGGATACCAGCCAGCCAGCGCGGGAAGATAGACCCCGAGAACCCGATCGAGGAGGATCGCCGAGGCGGCGACCTCACCGGGGACCCCGAGCGCGACGAAGACGACCGTCGCTGTCGCCTCCGTGATCCCGATACCGCCAGGCGTCACCGGCAGGAGCGTGACGCTGTATGCCGCCACGAGGTACAACGGGAGGGCGATTGCCGGCTCGACGCCCGCGCCGAAGGCACCGAACAGCAGCCATACCCGGACCCCCGACGCGAGGACGTGTTTGACCGCCCAGCCGGCCGCATACCGTACCCAGACGCGGGGCAGGACGACGAGTTCCCGGAACGTCGCTGTCGACTCCGTCGTGAACCCGACCAGTCCGTCCAGCCGCTCGGCCGCGGCGTCCCCGACGATCGGCACGCGGGCAAACAGCCGCCGAAGGGGAGCCAGCAGGCGGTCGAGGACCGTGAGATTGGCTCCACCGAGCAGGACGGTCAGGCCGGCAACGAGATACAATCCGATCGAGACCGCGAGCAGGAGAGCGAGTCCGACGGACAGCCCCGGGAGTGCGACGACCAGACCGACCGCCGCGACCAGGGCGTAACAGAGCGCGAACATGGCGGTGTGGAGTCCGGCGATGGCCGTCGCGTCCGGGAGGGACAGTCCCGTGTAGTGCCGGATGACGAACGGCGCGGCGACCCGCCCGGAGAGCCGCGAAGGGAGCAACTGGTTGACGAAGTTCACGACGAGGTCGATGGCCGCGGCGTCGCGGAACCTGGCAGGCCCGAGACGACCGATCAAGACGTAGTAGGTGTCAAACCGGCCGAGCAGTCCGACGACCGTCACGGCCAGCAGTGCGAGGACGGTCCCAGGGTCGAGACGCACCAGCAGCGACCACACGTCCGCCAGCTCGACCTGTGTGAGCAACCAGTACAGCGCCACGACGGCCACGGCATACTGCGCCAGCGTGATCGCGATCGCTCTCGGCGAACGTCGAACCACGCTACTGCGCCTCGCTGTCCGGGATCGTCGATCGATCGTCGAGATCAGTCTCCTCGCTGTCCGTCGGCGTCATCGATCCGGTCCGGATGTCGGCGTCCGCGAGGATCCGCCGAAGACTCCTGAACGCGAATGGCTGATCGAGTATCCGCTCGACCGCCCGACGCATCCAGACGCCCGTCCGGAACGTCACGCGCCGGGGAACTCCCTCCACGTCCGGCAGATCGACGAACTCCCAGGGATGGACATACAGCACGGGCGCGATCCCGCGGCGGGCGAGTAGTTTCATCCCGAGGATCGTATAGCGAACGCCGAACAATCGAAGCCAGAAGCCAGTCAGCGGGAGCCGGAACCCGGGCATCACGCTCGTGGGTATGGCCGTGATCGAATCCGGTGCAGTCGGATCGATGTGGGTCGCGGGAGCCGGGTGCTGCAGGCGATACTCGCCGCCGTAGAAACCCGGAATCGTCCGGCTGGCGACGACGCTGGCGTCGTAGCCGTAGCCGGCGGCAGCCAGCGCGTGGAAGTGATCGGGACCGAAGTCGAACGCGGGAGCACGAAACCCCTCGACGGTCGTGCCGGTCGTCGCTTCGAGCGTTTCCTTCGAACGGACTAATTCCTCGTAGCGCTCGCCCGGTTCCAGATCGGTCAGCAGTCGATGAGTGTAAGTGTGTGAACCGATCTCGTGGCCGGCGACGGAGAGCGAACGGACGGTTTCGGGATGAGTCTCGGCGATCTCCGAGACGACGAAACAGGTCGTTGTCGCGTTCGCGTCTTCGAGGGAATCCTTCAGGAACGCCAGACCGTCCAGGCCGATCCCGGCGCGATCGGTCGATCCGGAGGCGGCCCGGTAGGCCGGCGTCTGGGAGAACAGTTCGACATCGATCGTCAGGGCTGCGTACTCACTCATCTGAGCGATCCCGGCGTTCGGTTTCCAGCAGGCTGACCTGTTCGTTGAGTCGCGAGACGCGATCGTACAGCGTTCCGATGCGGTTCAGCAGGTAGATGACGAGCACGAACAGCGTCAGGTTCGAGATGACCAGGATCGCCCGGGCCTTGAGTTCGAGGCCGAGGACGGTCGCGACGACCTCGAAGACGTTGGGAAAGGCGGCGACGAAGAGCAGACCGGCCCCGACCGCGAGCGAGGTGACGAAAAGCGCCATCGCCTCGCGGCCGCGCCGGACCAGGTAATAGCCATTGGCGAGAAAGAGTACGCCCACGAGCGCGGCCACGAGGTTGACTATCGTGTATTCGACCATGGTTAGCGAAAGAGCAGCACCCGGAGGACGACGTCCATCATCCGGAAGGGATAGCGGACGAACGTCTCAAGCGTGAACTGTGACTCACCGGTCTCGCGTGTCGGCATCGCAACCGAGACCTCGACGATACGCTGGTCGCGGCGTGCGGCCTCCAGGGTTTGTTCGACCGCCCAGTGGTCGTCCGAACGATGCAGGATGTCGGCGAGGGCCTCGACCCGGTAGACGCGAAAGCCGCTGGTCACGTCCGTCACGTCGACACTTCCGAGTACGTTGACGACATCCGTGAAGAAGCGGATCCCGGCCCGTCGGACGAACGAGTACTCCGCGAGGCTGCCGTTTCGGTAGCGGCTGGCGATCACCATGTCGGCGTCCACAGCGGCTTCCAGTAGTCGGGGAATCTCCGCGGGGTCGTGCTGGCCGTCGGCGTCGATCTGGAGGACGAAATCGTAGTCGTTCTCGATCGCGTATCGGTAACCGGTCCGGACCGCGCCGCCGACGCCCGTGTTGAAGACGTGTTCGATCACCGTCGCGCCGCGCTCGCGTGCGAGGTCGGCGGTGCCGTCGCTAGAGCCGTCGTCGACGACGACGATTTCCTCGACGTGCTCACGGGTGCCCTCGATCACCGGGCCGATCGTGTCGGCCTCGTTGTACGCGGGCAGGACGGCAACGGTTTGCACTACTCGTTGGGCGGCCGGGAAGTCACTTAGAGGT
>NZ_SPQG01000004.1:58181-162558 GCF_004944975.1 Halorhabdus amylolytica | reverse complement strand
AGTGACTGGTCTCAGCAGGGACGTTCCGGGGAAAGCGCCGGACAGTGACTGGTCCCGGGCGATCGTGCGCGCATGGAAGGGTCTTAATGGACCCGGCCCGTCCCCTCCGGCGATGACCAGGACCGTCGTCCTCGGGCTGGACGGTGCCAGCTGGCGGCTGCTCGATCCGTGGCTGGAATCAGGCGAGTTACCGAACTTCGCTGCCTTCCGCGAAGAGAGTACCTGGGCCGAGACCGAGAGTTGCTTGCCGCCCGTGACCTTCCCCAACTGGAAGTGCTACTCCGCGGGGAAGAACCCCGGAAAGTTCGGCGTCTACTGGTTCGAACGCGTCGACCTCGCCGAGGGGACCATCGAAGTGACCAACGGCGGGGACTTCCGGACCGCAGAGCTGTGGGACTACCTCAACGACGACGGCCAGCGGGCGGGCGTGGTGAACATGCCGACGATGTACCCGCCCCGGGAGATCGACGGCCCGATCGTCTGTGGCGGCCCGGACGCCGTCGAGGGCGAGTATCGCTCGATCGAAGGCGGCTACGCGACGCCCGCGGAACTGGAAGACGAACTCGAGGAACGGTTCGACTACCAGGTCCACCCCGAACCGTTGCTATCGAGCAACGACGAACGCGGGGCCGAAGTCGATGCCATCCTCGACGTACTGGAGGCCCGTCTCGACGTTGCGGTGACGCTATTGGAGGAGAAGGATCTCCAGTTCGTCCACGTTACCCTGTTCTACCTGAACGTCCTCCAGCATTTCTTCTGGAACGACGAACCGACGCTGCGGGCCTACCGGTTGATCGACGAATGGATCGGTCGACTCCGAGAGCTTCCGGACACCAATCTCGTGATCATGTCCGATCACGGCTGTGGGCCGACGACGACGGAGTTCTATATCAACGAGTGGCTGGCCGAGAACGGCTATCAGGCCCGTACGGCCAGCGTCGACAACGTCTTCCAGCAGGTCGGATTCGACCGTGAGAACGCCCTCGCGATCGCCAAGCGACTGGGTATGGTCGATCTGCTCGCCCGAGTCGTCCCCGAGCGGCTCCAACAGCTGGTCCCCCAGCGAGCCGGGCTCAAGCGTGGCCGGAAACTCGACGCGATCGATCTCCCGAACACGAAGGCCGTCGCCAGCGCCCAGGGGCCGATCTACCTCAATCCCGAGTTCGACGTCGAAGCCATCCGTGAGGAATTGATCGAGGACCTGCGGGATGTCGAGGACGAGGACGGCCCGCTGTTCGACGGCGTCTATCGCGGGGAGGACGTCTACAGCGGCCCCCTCACTGACGAAGGGCCGAGGGTCGTCCTCGATCAGCGGGACGGGGTCCACGTCAACGACGGCGTCGGCGGCGGACGGACCAGAACCGAACCGGATCGCTGGGCGGCCGAGAACACGCGCAACGGGATCTTCATCGCGGGCGGCCCGGACTTCGAAGCGGAGGGGGAACTCGCCCAGGTGTCCATCCTCGACATTGCGCCGACGATCCTGCTCGCCCACGACTGTGCGATCCCGACCGATATCGACGGCGAGGCCCTGCCCATCGTCGTCGGCGACCCGGAACCCGGGACGCGTGCACCCCTCCCGTCCGGACGGTCAGCCGGCGAGCGTGACACCGGCGGCGTCGAGGACCGGCTGAAACAACTCGGGTATATGGAATGAGTCGACGCGTGACTATCGTGCTTATAAACACCGGGGATGGTCGGGAAGGGACCCCCGACGGACCAGTATGTCACTCGTTCCCACTTACGGTCGGTACCGGCCGCGATCCGGAGGTTACGTGGCGCAGGCGGCGGTCGACGGGCTCGGGCGGTCGCATCGGAAACCCACACACTTATATAGAACCACAGACAAACATCCTACCGACTTATGAGCCAACGCATGCAGGGACAGCCGATGATCATTCTCGGCGACGAGTCCGAGCGGATGAAAGACGAGGACGCCCAGAGCCACAATATCGCGGCGGCGCGGGCGGTCGCCCAGTCGGTCCGCTCGACGCTCGGGCCGAAAGGGATGGACAAGATGCTCGTCTCCTCGATCGGCGACGTCACTGTCACGAACGACGGCGTCACGATCCTCGGGGAGATGGACATCGAGAACCCGACGGCCGAGATGATCATCGAGGTCGCCGAAACCCAGGAGGACGAGGCCGGTGACGGTACCACGACGGCCGTCGCGATCGCCGGTGAACTTCTGAAGAACGCCGAGGACCTCTTAGAGCAGGACATCCACCCGACGGCGATCATCCGCGGGTTCGACATGGCCGTAAAGCAGGCCCGCGAGGAGATCGACGACATCGCGGAGACAGTTGAACCCGACGACGAGGGGATTCTCAAGTCCGTCGCCGAGACGAGCATGACCGGCAAAGGGGCCGAACTCAACCTCGACCTCCTCTCGGATCTGGTCGTCGAGGCCGTTCAGGCGGTCACCGTCGAGGGGGAGGACGGCTCGACAGTCGTCGATCTGGAGTACATCGACATCGAATCCAAAGCGGGTCGGCCCGCTTCGGACTCGAAGCTCGTCCACGGCGCTGTCGTCGACGAGGATCCTGCCCACGAGGACATGCCCACAGAGGTCGATGACGCCGAGGTCCTCTTGATCGACACCGCGCTGGAACTCGACGAGACCGAGGCCGACGCCCAGCTCAGCGTCGACGATCCGAGCCAGCTTCAGGACTTCATCGAGCAAGAGGAGGAACAGCTCCGTGAGATGGTCCAGCAGATCGCGGACTCGGGCGCCGACGTCGTCTTCTGTCAGAAGGGCATCGACGACATGGTCGAGCACCTCCTCGCTCGTGAGGGCATTCTCGCGATCGAACGCGCAAAGAAGTCCGACATCGAGTTCCTCCGTGAAGTCACCGACGCGCGGATCGTCTCCGATCTGGACTCGCTGAGCGCCGACGACCTGGGGACCGGCGACGTCGCCCGCGACGAGGACGAGGAGTGGTTCACCGTCGAGAGTGACGGTCACGGTGTGACGCTGCTCGTCCGTGGATCGACCGAGCACGTCAGCGACGAACTCGAGCGCGGGATCAACGACGCCCTGGACGTCGTCGCCTCGACGGTCAGCGACGGGCGCGTCCTTGCCGGCGGCGGTGCGATCGAAGTAGAACTCGCCGGGCGACTCCGGGACTACGCCGACAGCGTTAGCGGCCGCGAACAGCTGGCAGTCGAGGCCTTCGCCGACGCGTTCGAACTCGTCCCGCGCGTCCTCTCGGAGAACGCCGGTCTGGATCCGATCGACACGCTGGTCGAGCTCCGTTCGGCCCACGAGAATGGCCAGCAGCGCGCCGGTTTGAACGTCTTCACTGGCGACGTCGTCGACACCTACGAGGCAGGCGTTGTCGAGCCGGCCCACGCCAAGACCCAGGCGATCTCCAGCGCCGCGGAGGCCGCTAACCTGGTCTTGAAGATCGACGACATCATCCAGGCCTCCGGTCTGGGCGAGGGCGGCGGTGACGAGCCCGACCTCGGCGGCGGCGGTGGCCCGCCCGGTGGGATGGGCGGCGGCATGGGCGGCATGATGTGACGGCCGTCGGCCACGCACTCCCACCCGTCGGGTCGAAGTGATCGCGCTCACCCGAAAACGAACGGATTTTCCACCTCTCGTCTCTGATTCTCGTTTCCCTTGTCAGGCGGTTCGGCCATTACCGGAAGTAGCAAGTCCGAGTCGCCGTCCTGCAGCCCACCGACGGCAGAGGGATGGAACCGACAGGGACAACGACGACGGAGGGATGGAACCGACAGGGCTACGTCGTCCCCTCGACGAGGAGGAGCCATGCGCGTCAGCGTCCTCGGCGGAAGTACGGCCTCGGCGGAGCACTCCGAGCAGGCACGGGCGGTCGGTCGGTTGCTGGCCGAGCGAGACCACGAAGTCGTCTGTGGGGGTCGTACGGGCGTCATGGAGGCGGTCTGTCGCGGGGCGGTCGAGGCGGGTGGACACACGATCGGGATCCTTCCCGGAGAGGATCGCGAAGCAGCGAACCCGTACGTGGAGACAGCGATCGCAACGGGGCTGGGCAACGCCCGCAACGCCCTGGTCGTGGGCAACGGGGACGCGGCGATCGCGATCGATGGTTCGACGGGGACGCTCTCGGAGATCGCGCTAGCACTGGACGCTGGAAAGGCGGTGGCGGGTATCGACACGTACGACGTCACTGGCGTCGAACCCGTCGGGTCGCCGGAGGCGGCCGTCGAGTACGTCGAGACGATGGTACGAGGCTGAGTGTTCGGGCCGGCCTCTCGCCCCGGCGATCACTCGCCAGTTGCAACGAGTGCGAGGAGCCACAGCAGGACAAACGGGTAGGTGAACAACTGGATCACGGCGAGGTCACTCCAGGCGGGCGGGGCAAGCAGGGCCACGCCGGCACCCAGCAGACCACCACCCACCGCGATCGGGCCGTAGGTCTCGCCGCTTGCCGGGTCCTCGACGGTCGAGAGAAAGAACAGTGCCGCGACGGAAAAGACTGCCAGCGTGAAGACGATCTCGGTGACTGGGGTCCCGCCGCCCGCGATCGCCCGCCAGGCCCCGACGACGAACGCGCCGAACAATGCCGTCGTTACTAATAAGCCGCCCCTGACGGCGATCCGTCTGGGATCGACGGCGAGCCTTGTCGTTGCCATACCCCAACACCGGCGGGCGATGGCAAGTGCGTTTCCCCTCACGCCAGCCAGTCGGCGAACGTCCCTTCCAGCAGCGTCTCGCGTTGTTCACGGATATACTGCGACTGCATCCCCCAGATCGCTTCGGCGAGCGGGACGCCCTCCTCGACCTGCTGCCGGACGAAATCATGCTTGTACCGTGCGGGCGTCATTCGCCGGTCGAGACGTTCGCGTAGCGGCCTTATGTACCGACGTGCTTCCTCCGTCGAAAGTCCCCGAAGCTCCAGACCGTCCCGGGCGTGTTCGAAGAGGTCGCCGTATATCTCGTCGATCGCGGACGTCTCGCCGCTGCCCGTGAGCCAGCCCATCTCGGCGTGGAGGCCGTTGCGCGCGGCGGCGTAGAAGTTCTCCCGGGCCCGTTCCCACTCGAGGTTCCGGACCGGGTGTTCCCGGCGGTGGAGGCTTTCCAGCAACCCGGCGAAGACGGCCTCGAAGGCCACGGCATCCCGGATCGTCGGCTGTCCGGGCAGCGGCCGGAACTCGATACGGGCGTTCGCAGAAGAGCGGGTCGCGCCGTCGAAGACCGGCCGTATCCACCGCCAGTAGCTGCCGTGTTTGTGCCGAACGTGCGCGAAGCGATCGTCGAAGCGCTCGCCCGTTTCGACGTCCATCGGGACGATCAACGGATCGGCAACGATCCGATCGATGGCCGCCTCAACGGACTCGAGATCCCGGGGAAAGCGCACTTTCGGTTCGACGTCGCTTCCCGCGGGCGGGTTCAGGACGGACTCGAAGACGCCGATCCGGTGTTCCATGTGAGCGTCGGCGATTATCTCCCGATCGTGGGCATCGCCGTAACACTCCGGCGGGAAGAACGGAGAATTGACCCCAAGGGCGAGTAGCGGCCCCGCGATCCGGAGTGCGTACCGGAAATACTCCGGGAGGTCCGGCGCGTGCGGGACCTGATAATGTGGCTGGATCGACGTGATGAGGCTCTCTGGCATGACGGTGTCGGCCTGCATGGAGACGTTCGGGGCGTCGAGGCGGAAACCGGCGGGATAGTCCGTGTTGGCCATCGCGTGGTACCGGACGCTGTCGGACATGTTGGTCCCGATACGGATTCCGTCCTGCTCGACGGAGTCACAGAGGTACTCGATGGCGGTCTCGCCGTTGGGTGGGACCGTCCACATGCCGTCACTGAGTAGCCGAATATCCTCGGACTTGGTTCGTTCGATGGCCGGCGCGAGGTTGGCCTGGAGTTCACGCTCCTGGGCTTCGAGGCCATAGTCGTTCAGCGGCTGTGGACTGGTCTGCATCTCGGCGTTGTGCAGGCCGAGTTCCTTTTCGAAACCGATGCGTTCGAGTAACTGCCTGGGAACGCGCCGGAGGGCATCAGTCCGGTTGTCGGCGGCGTACAGTTCGAACTCCAGGCCGACGATAGCCTGGCTGTTGTCGAACGTCCCCTCCCGGACCTCTGCCTTGAGCTCTGTGGCCTCTTCTTCGGCCCGCGCCAGAAACCCCTCTCGATCGACCGACAGTGCCTCCCGAACTGCGGCGGCGAGCTCCGAGGCTGACATGCCCCCGGCTTACGTGGCGGACCCCTTGAACGTGGTGGGTCAGTTGCATATCTGGCCTTGACGATCAGGACTTGACGCGAGAAGACCTCCTTCAACCCCACGAGGGTCCGTCTGAAACAAATGAGTCTCGTGGGGGACATGGCCGACGTCGAGCAGCTTCAACCCCACGAGGCTCCGGAGCGACGAGATCGGTGAGTTGGGCAGTTCCGCGGCCAACTCCTCGTCGTCGTACTCCTCGCGGAACTCTTCAGGCGAAAGCATTCTCGCCCTCCAGTTCCGTTTCGCCCGGTTCCGTCTTGTCGACGATATTCACGAACCCGAACCCGAGGCTGTTCCGCTCGCCGATGCCAACATCCAGCAGCAGGTTCAGGTGCCGTCGATGGTCGTCGTCCCGGACAGTGTACTCGAAGCGCCACTTGCTCAACACCCACGTCTCCGTCTCGCCAGTCGTCGGCGTGACCGGGATCGCGAAGGTCTTGAGCAACTCGTAGCCGTCGAACAACTCACCGTCGACTGCCGACGGGCCGGGCAGATATTCCGGACAGAATAGGTCGTGTTTCTGATCCAGGTTCGACTCGATCTGGTTGCGGAACGGCTCCATCGAATGCTCGGGTCGCCAGAACTCCGCCTCCTCGTGCTCGGTGTCGATCCCGTACTCATCGAAACGCCAGGGCGGAATCCGAACTAACACACCGGTTCCAGTCGAAATGGTCCCGCTCGTTCCGGGTTCGCCGACATCGGGCGCGAGCGGCGTGATCTCCTCGACGGTGAAGGGCATCTCGCCGATGTTCAACTCGGGGTCGTCCTTCAGGTCGGCGGCGACGTGAGCCAGCAGATCCTCGTAGGGCGAGGCAACGAGTAGCGTCCGTTCGTCACCTTCCTCCATGTCGCCCGGCGGGAAGGGATTCGAGTACGTGAACGCTTTCGGGCGGTTCTCGTCGTGGCTTTCGCCATAGTCGGTCCCGTCGAGGGCTCCCCAGAGTCGCCCGCGGAGTTTGTGGTGATACGCGTTGTCGTATGCCGCGTCGGCTCGTGCCCGCAACCGGGCGAGTACACGCATCCCGCGTCACCCCATCTCTCGTCGTTTGGTTGTCATCATTGCGCACCTGTAATCATACGGACGACCGATAAAGGTTGCCAGACCATCGTGAAACTAAAACAGAGACGAGCAGTGAATGTATTCGAGAGAATATCTCCATATGGATATGTCGGTGGTGTTCAAATATGCACCGAGTGAACCGCCCGTTCCCACCCACTAATCAGCCGAATCCTGGCGGAATGAAAGGGCGAGCCAGTTTCGGGAACCCCGACGACGCAAGCACTGCAGGGCGCGAAGCGCCCGAAGCGCGCAGCGAGTGCGAGACGTGAACGCAGTGAGCGTCTCGGATCGCTCGAACGGGGAGCGAAGCGACCCGTGAGAGTCGCGGGACCGAAACTGGAGAGGGCTTTCATACGGATTATTGTAGATTATTTCCGGATGACGCCGACCCGGGGTCGACGGATACCGGTACATCACGACAATAATCCGTATCAGAGCCGACTCATTCAGTTCGAGTCCTTATCTGAACTCAACTCGCATACTATGCACACCTTTCTTTCAGGATCGGACACAATAGATACAGATGTCCGCCGATTCCGACCGCAAACGCGTCCACTTCCTCGTTGGGACCGAACGCGCCCGCACGTTCGCACTCCTCAAGGCCGACCTCGAATCCGAACCCCTCGACGTGCCTGAGCCCGACGACATCGTCGGCGTCTACGATGGCGAGACGGCCGAAGTCGACCCCGCGGAATAGCCACCGATGGAGACTGTCGTCGCCGACACCTGTGCGCTGGTCAGCCTCGCGATCCCGACGGCCGACGCGAACTACGAGACGACCGTCGATCCGGACCCCCTCCAATATTTCCTCACCGGGGCCGAGGTGCTGGTCCCGCTACAGGTGGAACGCGAACTCCACGAGATGGCTGGATACGACGACATCCGCGCCGCGGCAACGACGAACGTCCTCTCTGCGAGTGAGCACTACACGCGAATCGATCCACTGAATCGGACCGATACGCCAGCGGAACTACCGGACCACGGTCTCGATGGCGGGGAGACTGCCGGGATCGTCCTGGCGAACGCGCTCGATGTCGACGCGTTCCTGACCGACGAGTTCCGGAACCTGGCGCGTGTTCACGCGTTGAGGGCGTCCAGTTGGTTCCGACACCCCGATTGTTGCGGGACTACACCCGAAACGGGTATCTCCGATCCGACCAGGCTCGACTTTTGATCGATACCATCGCCCCACATCGAAGCTGGGAAACGAACAGGTACGTCAAGGCTGTCCGGGAGACGCTCTGATATCTCTATGGGACGCCCCGACGTGAAGCCGTAGCCGGAGCCAATGGGCGGATCAGACGGCACCAGTAACGGCAGATCGAAACTCGTCTCGAAATTCGATACTGAACGACGCCGAACGCGTGGGGAACACTTCCCTACGAGTCAGTCACGACGACATCCAGATCGACAAGGTCGTACAGCGGTGGCTTATCGAAGTCCGTCGCATTGTGGGTAACGAACGTGCCACCGGCGGCGTGAGCAGTGGCGAGATTGAGCAGATCGGCAGGATCGAGTCGGACATCCTGTGAGCGCAGTTGTTCGTCCAGATACGCGGCCTCAAGGGCACACTCGTCGGTAAAATCGAGGACACGATCGAAATGGGCGTCGAGGACGCGTTGTGTCCGGAGCATCTCCGTTCTGCTGGAGCCAGCCTTGTACGATTCCCAGGCGACGACGGCGGGGATCGTCCACTCTTCGTTGCTGTATTGCTGCAGATGAGAGAGGACGCCCTGATCCGTGTCGTGCTTGGTGATCTTTGCGAGGACATCCCGATCGAGGACGATCATCGCTCGGCTCGACGCGACAGCGACTCGTTCAGTTCCTCGTGGGCCGCGTCCATGTCTGTTTCGAGTGTCCCGTCTTCGTCCAGGAAGGCGAGGCTACCGGCAATCTCCTCGATGTCTTTCTCCTGGCGACTCAGTCGGTCCAGCAGGTCGTTGAACGACTCGTCGTCGTGTTTCAGATCCCGCAACCGTTCTTTGACGTCATCCGAAACGCGAATCGTACTCATACGTATACAGTGTGTACGAGAGTGAATAGGCGTTTCGGCGATCGCGACGCATCGCGACCTTTAGGACCATCCGCAGTGGAATAATGGTATCGTGCGCGTCGAGCAGAGCTTCATCCCGGTACGGGGCGTTGGTGAGCAGACCGAACGATCGCTGTGGCAGCAGGGGATCACCCACTGGGATGACTTCCATCCAGACGCCGTCGGCAAGACCACCGCCGAGCGTATCGAGGCGTACATCGACGACGCGCGCCGGCACCTGACCGATCGCAACACCGGGTTCTTCGGCCGGGCGTTCCCCAGCGGCGACCAGTGGCGGCTATACGAGAGTTTCCAGGACGGCGCGGCCTTTTTCGACATCGAAACGACTGGCCTGGATCAGCGCCACGACGCCGTCACGACCGTCAGCGTCCGTCAGGGTGGCGAGACGACGACCTTCGTCAGGGATCGCGATCTGACTGCCCAGCGCCTCCGGGAAACCTTCGCCGACGCCGATCTACTGGTTTCGTTCAACGGCAAGCGCTTCGACGTCCCTTTCCTCCAGCAGTCGTTCGATCTCGACGGCGTCCTCGAACGACCGCACCTCGACCTGATGTACCCCTGCCGGCAACTCGATCTGACGGGCGGGCTGAAACAGATCGAGAAAGACGTGGGCATCGAACGGGATCGGCCGGATCTTTCGGGGAAAGACGCCGTCAGACTGTGGTACGAGGCCGAGCGCGGCGACGACGCGGCCCTGGAGACGCTGATCTCGTACAACCGCGAGGACGTCGATCACCTGGAAACGGTCGCCGACCGGGTCGTCACGCGCCTCCACGAGCGAACGGTGCCCGACGACTGCGAGTTCTGATCAACGCCCCCGTCGCGCCGGACTGGTCGGCGACGCACCCGACTCGCTGGATCGGAGAACGTGCGCCCGACCGGCCACCAGTCCGACCACGAGCCCGGTGAAGTGGGCAATCAGCGCCACCCGACGACCCCTGGTGAGCCACGTGATCGCGAGGGCGACGCCGATCACGACGAGGATCGCGACCCGTGGATCGATGGTGATCCGATCGGCGACGGCGTCGGTGAGTCGATTGCCCGCAAGCAGGTAGCCCAGCAGACCGAAGATCCCACCGCTGGCCCCGAGAACCGGGACGATCTCCCCGAGAGCGTATCTGACAGTTACTTCCATCGTCCCGGCGATCGCGCCGACGACGAGGAAGAACGCGTAGAACCGCCAGGGTTCGGTCCGGCGTTCGAGAACGAGTCCGAGTCCGAACAGGAAGAGGACGTTCGTCGCGAGGTGTAGGACGCTGCCATGGGCGAGGACGCTCGTCAATAGCGTCCAGGGGCGGTCAGAGAGCGGCCAGGCGAGGGCGAACACGAGGGGCGTCCCGAAGACAGCAAGCAGCGTCTGCAGCAGAAAGACGACCACCATCACGCCGATCAGTGTCGTGGTCGGACTCGTGGCCCTTTCCATACGCCATCGTGGAACCGAACGATCAAAAACGGTCGGTCGGATCAGTCGCTGTCGGACTGGACCGAATCGGATTGTGCGCCACCGTCGGCCCGCAACCGATCGACACCTTTCCGGCGGAGCTGTTCGAGGAACCCCGCGCAGGCGTCACACTCCGCGCAGGTGGCCGTCGAGCAACTGACCGACGCGCCACAGCGGGGACACTGCATCCCGACGGCGGCGGGATCGAACTCGTACTCGCAGGTCGGACAGTTCATAGCCCGAGCACCCCGAGGGTGGCAGCCGCGAGTCCGCCGACGGTGAAGGCCGCGACCCACGAGCCAAGCCACATCAGGATCGCGGTTTTCTTGTCGCGCTCCTTGAGTATCATCGTCATCGTCAGGATGCAGGGGACGAACAGCGTGATGACGATCAGTCCGACGAAGATCTGGGCGTGACTCAACGCCATGTTGGTCATGCCGGCGGCCGCGAAGTCCCGCCTGATCAACCCGAGGACGAGGATCTGCCCGAAGTCCGCGGGCATGCCGATCAGCGAGGTCAGCGGCCGCAGGCCGTTCATGATGGCCTCGAGCCCGCCGACGTAATCGAGCAGGGAGACGACCAGCGCCGTCCCGGCGAACAGCGGTGCGGCCTCCCGCAGGAACATCTTCGTGCGGTTGTAGGTCTTCCGGAGGATGTTCCCCGGCCGGGGGACGCGCAGCCGCGGCAGTTCCGTTACCAGTGCCTGGCCTTCGCCGGGCAGCGTGCGATCGAGGGCGAGCCCGGCGACGCCCAGCACCGCCACGAGTACGCCGAGGTAGCCGAACCACCAGACGAGCCCGAGGCCGGCCAGCAGTCCCATGATGACGCCGATCTGGGCCGAACAGGGGATTGCCAGACCCAGCAGTGCAGTCGAGATGAGGCGCTCGCGTTTGGAGCCGACCATCCGGGTGGTGATGACCGCCATCGTCACACAGCCGACACCGACGATCATCGGGACGACTGCCCGGCCGTTGAGGCCGATCCGGTTGAGCCCGCGGTCGGTCAGCACGGCCAGGCGGGGCAGGATGCCCGAGTCCTCGAGCAGGCCGATCGCGAGGTAGAAGGCCATCACCAGCGGCAGCAGGACGCCGACGATGTACTGGACGGTGATCGTCAGCAGACCGAGGTTGTCGTTGAGCAACAGGAATTCGATGGGCTCGGCCCAGCCCGTAGCGGGGATGAGTCCGCCGACGAACTCGTTGACGGCGGGGTTGTAGTACTCGCCGAAGAACAGCCCCTCGGTGTAGCCGACGATCCGCTGGGCGACCAGCCCGCCGATGACGTAGAAGATAACTCCGAGCATCGCCAGGGCGATCGGCGTCCCGGTCAGGGGGTTGACCATGAGATCCGAGATCGTCTCGCGGATCCCGCCGTCGATCTCCGTGACGGACTGGACCTCGTCGGCGATGGACTGGACCCGCGAGCGCCGGTCCCCGTAGACTACCTCGCGCATGCCGGGCTCGACCAGCGCCGCCGATCCGCCGTCAGCCATCACGCCGCCGACGTCGACCTCCCGAGCCAGTGGCTCGTCGCCCTCGACCAGCAGCGTCTTCTCGGCGCGAGTGGCCTCGAGTTCCTCGGGCAGCTCGTCGTAATACTCCTCGACGGCGGTCTCCTCGGGCGCGGTTGCCTCGGGGATCCGTTCGCGCAGGTCGTCGATCCCCTCGCCGTCGACGGCGACGGTCGGGACGACAGGGACGCCAAGCGCGTCCTCTAATGCCTCGACGTCGATGTCGATCCCGCCGGCCTCGGCCTCGTCCATCATGTTCAGGGCGACGACCGTCGGGATGCCCATGTCCAGCAGCTGCAGCGTCAGGAAGAGGTCCCGATCGAGGTGGGTGGCATCGACGACGTTGACGACAGCGTCGGCCTCGAGGACGATCTCGCGGGTGACCCGTTCCTCCTCGTCGAACGCCGAGATGCCGTAGACGCCGGGCGTGTCGGTCAGTTTGTAGTCGCCGAACTCCGCGAGCGTGGTGTCGACGGTCGTGCCGGGGTAATTGGAGACATCGACGTACTCCTCGGCGAGTTCGCCGAAGACGACGCTCTTGCCGACGTTCGGACAGCCCACCAGCGCGAGCGTATCCTCGGCCTCGATCTCGCTCGCGTCACACCCGGTGTCGTGACACCCGTCCATGCTCACTCACCGCCCTCCCGATCGACCTGGATCTCCTCGGCCAGCGCCGACCCCAACGCCAGCTCGGTCCCGTTCCGACGGACGATCACCGGCCCGCTGCGGATCTGGTGGCGACACTCCACGGCACCGTCCAGGAACCCGAGCCGTAACAACCGTGCCCGGGTGTCCCCGTCCGGTACCTCCACCAACCGGACGGCCTCCCCAGAGCCCACGTCGGCCAGTACGTCACTCATTTAGTCTCACCTAAGTAGGTGTAAGCTAGGTCTACCAAAAAGAGAGGGTGGGTGTTCCCGGTACCTGAAAACAGATGTGGACAAACGTGAGGGATTAGGCCGACCTATCTTCTCGCGGGCGCGATCGCTGGACGTTTCGGGCACCGAAACAAACGGTGGGTCGTGACAGCCGATCAGGGGACCTACACGCTCGTGATCGAACTCGCCGAGCGGGCGACGATCACTTTCGGTGCGGCGGGCGAGTACGACCTCGAGGCGGGCGCGTACGCCTACACCGGTAGCGCGTTCGGGAGGGGTGGGTTCGCCCGGATCGACCGCCATCGCGAACTCGCCGCGGGCGAACGGGACGCCAGCCACTGGCACGTCGATTACCTCCTCGGGCATCCGGCGACGTGCATCCTGGAGGTGGTGACGACCGAAGGAGTCGACATCGAGTGTACCGTTGCCCGGGCGATCGCCACGGATTGCACGCCGATCGAGGGGATCGGCGCTTCGGACTGTGACTGCAATACTCATCTCGCAGCCGCGTCCGGGCCCGCCGAACTCATCGAGGCGATCGAACGCGCCCACGAGCGAGCGCGGGATCGTGGGACGTGACGCGCCCGTTCCCAACCCCGGAACCGCAATGCACTCGTCGTTGCCAGCCCGACCTGTGCCTATGACGGACTGGGATGTCTACCTCGTCACACAGGAGTCACTCTCGGGCAATCGAACCACTCCAGAGGTCGTTCGAGGGGCAATCGACGGCGGCGTCAGCGTGGTCCAGCTCCGGGAGAAGGACATGAGTGCCCGCGAACGCTACGAGATGGGGAGGGAGGTGCGGGAGATCACCCGGGAGGCGGGCGTGGCGCTGATCGTCAACGATCGCGTGGACCTGGCGCTCGCCCTCGACGCGGACGGCGTTCATCTCGGCGACGAGGACCTGCCCGTCCCAGTCGCCCGCGACTTACTGGGCGAGGACGCTATCATCGGCCGGTCCGTGTCCTTCGTCGAGGACGCCCGGGCGGCCGAAGAGGCCGGCGCGGACTACCTCGGCGTCGGGGCGATCTACGCCACCGGATCGAAAGACGACATCGACGACGAGGAGTACGCCATCGGGACCGACCGACTCGCCGACATCGTCGACGCCGTCGACATCCCGGTCGTCGGAATCGGCGGCGTCACGGCCGACAATGCCGCTGAGGTGATCCGGGCCGGGGCCGACGGCGTGGCCGTGATTACCGAGATCACCGGGGCCGACGATCCGGAGACGGCGACCCGGGAACTGAGCGATGTCGTCGTCGGGGCGCGGTGACGTTCTCGACGTCGGGACGGTGACACACTGGATCGTCCCGGACGTCGAGAGCAGCGGATGATCGACCGTTCGAACCTCGTCGTCGCCGGTTGTCCAGGCCGGGCCAATTAAGGCCGTGCCGCGACTCAGTACCCGACATGCGGATCACGCGGAAGATCCTCACGCTCGCGACCGGGCTCGGGGTCTGCGTGTGGGTTCTCGACGCGGCGTTCGACGCTCTCTTGTTCTACGACGAAACGCCGTTCCTGGCGCTGCTCGTGACTGGCGTGCCGCCCCACGAGTTGTACATCCGATCGTTGATCCTGGTCGTGTTCGTGGTCTTCGGGATCGTCGTCGCCAGGCTGGTCGAAGGGATGCGCGAACGTGAACGGGACATGACGTTGTTCCGGCGACTGGTCGACGAAGCGACCGACAGCGTCTTCGTCATGGATCCGAAGACGGGCGTGATCACAGACGTCAACGACACCGCCTGTGACGTCCTCGGATACGATCGCTCGACGCTCGTCGGGAAGTCGGTGGCCGAACTCAATCCCGAGTTCGAGGATCCGGCCGCATTCAGGGAGTTTCTCGACTCGCCTGAAGGGCGGACGCTGGAGTACTACGAAACGGCACATGTCCGTGCCGACGGGACCACGTTCCCGGTTGAGATCTCCGCGTCGGACGTCACAATCGGCGGGGACTCCTACCGGATCGCGATCGCCAGAGACATCTCCGAGCGTAAGGAGCGCGAACGACGGATCACCCACTACAAGCAGGCCGTCGAGAGTTCCCGTGATCTGCTGGCCGCCGTCGATTTGGATCTTCGATTCCTCTTCGCCAACGACGCCTACTGTCGGTTTCACGGACTCGAGGCGAAGACAGTCCGCGGACAGACCCTCGAAAGCACCATCGGGCAGGCGGCGTTCGAACAGATCGAGCCGCAACTCCTGGACGCCCTGGAAGGCGAGCGAGTGGAGTTCGAGATGACGTGGACACACGCAGCCCAGGGGACGCGAATCCTCGACATCAGGTACTTTCCGCTCCGGGACGATGACGGCGAAATCCACGGCGTGGGAGCTTCCCTTAGGGACGTGACCGATCGCAATGAGATGATCGAGGACCTCCGCAAGAGTCGCCAGCGCTACGAGTCGCTATTCGACAGTATCCGGGACGCCATTCTGGTCGCAGACACCGACCGACGGATAATCGACTGCAATCCGGCGTTCACCGAGCTGTTCGGGTACAGCCTCGAAGAGATCGAAGGCAAGTCGACGGAATTCATCTACGAGAGCGAGGCCGAGTTCGAAGCGATGGAAGAATCGCTCGGACGGCACATGAACGACCCCACGTTCGTCCAGACTGTCCACTACGAGAAGAAATCCGGACAGACGTTCCCGGGGGAGACGAACGTCTTCTACTTGCGGGACCGGGACGGCGAGGTGACCGGGTTCATCGGTCTCGTCAGGGACGTTTCCGATCGCGTTGCGCGGACGACGCAGATCCGGACGATCGATCGGGTCCTCAGACACAACCTCACCAACGACTTGACTGTCATTCTGGGCAACGCGGAAGTGATCGCCAGGGGAGAGACTGACGATCTAAAAGCGTGTGCGGAACGCATCATCCGGACGGGTGAAGGGCTCCAGGACACGGTTCGAAAGGAGCGGGAGATAACGAACTTCCTCGCGGAACCCCGTCCGACAGTCGAGATCGACGCCGTCTCGGTAGCCGAGTCAGTCGTCACAGAGATCCGCGAGCGACATCCCGGGGCCGACGTGACTCTCCAGGCACCGGCCGACGAGTCCGTCCTCGCGGTCGAGTATCTCGACCGGGCGATCGAAGAACTCCTCGAGAACGCTATCGTTCATTCCGACCGCTCGATCCCGTCGATCACGGTCTCGGTCGGACGGACCGGCGAGGTCATCGAGATCTCCATCGCGGACGACGGACCGGGAATCCCCGAGATGGAACGACAGGTGCTGACCGGCGAACGGAACATCGAGCCGCTGTTTCACGGACGGGGTATCGGGCTGTGGTTGGTTCACCTCATCGTGCAATATTCCGACGGCACCCTCGAGTTCATTGAGAACGACCCACGCGGAAGCGTCGTCACCGTTCGACTGCAGACTCCTGGGGAGAACCAGTGACGGAAGGTGCGTCGGTGTCCGGTTCGATCCGGGCCAGTCGCATCGCGTTGCCCGTGACGCCCAGACTCATTCCCATGTCACCGACGACGACCGCGATCGCGACGCTGACGTATCCGAGGGGGACGCCGACTGCGAGGGCGGCTTTCACGCCCAGGCTTGCCCAGATGTTCTGTCTAATCACGCCGACAGCCTCGTTCGAGAGCGAGTACAGGTAGGGCAACTTGCCGATATCGTCACCCAACAGTGCGATGTCGGCGGTCTCCAGGGCGGTGTCTGTCCCTGCGGCACCCATCGCGACGCTCACGTCTGCGGCCGCAAGCGCGGGCGCGTCGTTGATCCCGTCGCCGACCATCGCCACCTCGCCGTATTCGTCCTGTAGCTCCTCGACGGCCTCGACCTTCTCCTCGGGCAGGAGTTCCGCGCGGTATTCGGCGACTCCGACCTGTTCGGCGATCGCCCGTGCGGTCCCTTCGTTGTCGCCAGTCAACATGACGACGCGCTCGACGCCGAGATCACCGAGTCGCGCGATCGTCCGGCGGGCTCCCGGACGCACCTCGTCGGCGATCGCGAGCACCCCCCACACCTCCCGTTCTGTGCCGACAAGGACGATCGTTTTGCCCTCGTCTTCGAGTGCAGCGAGGGTCTCCGTGAGCGTCTTTTCGCGCGGTCGCTCCCGCACGCTGCCGCCATCCGTCCGTGAGCCGGCATCGCCCGGATCGAGTCCGAGCCCCGCCAGATCGACGCCCAGTTCCTCGAACAACGCGGGCGTACCGGCGTAGGCGGTCGTCCCGCTGATCTCGGCGCGAACGCCCTTGCCCGTCAGACTCTCGAAGCCAGTGGGTTCGGGCAGGTCGCCGATCCCGGCACGGTCCGCGCGCTCGTGGATCGCTGCCGCGATGGGATGCTCGCTCCGGCGTTCCAGCGCGGCCGCCCGTCGGAGGACCTCGGTCTCGTCGCGATCTCCGACCGGGAGGACATCCGTCACGGTAAGTTCGCCCCGGGTGAGCGTCCCGGTCTTGTCCAGTGCGACCGCGTCGACTTCGCCCATCGCCTCCAGGTAGTTGCCCCCCTTGATCAGAACGCCGTTCTTCGCGGCGCTGGTGATCCCCGAGACGACCGAGACGGGTGTCGAGATAACGAAGGCACACGGGCAGGCGATAACCAGCAGCGTCAGCCCGCGGACGAACCAGGGCCGCCAGCCGCCGGGCAGGACGACCTCGAAGCCGGCCAGGCCGACGGTCGCACTCCCGGCGATCAACAGCGGCGGAATCGCGGCGGTCAGCATCGCCAGCACGACGACGACGGGTGTGTAGTAGCCCGCGAACCGGTCGACGAACTGTTCTTTCTCGGTCCGGTTCTCCTCCGCTCCCTGGACCAATTCGATGATCCGGGAGAGCGTCGAATCCCCGGCCGTCGAAGTCACTTCGACCTCGAGGTAGCCTTCCGCGGTGATCGAACCGGCGAACACCTCGTCGCCCTCACTCTTCTCGACGGGCATGCTCTCGCCAGTGATGGGCGACTCGTCGACCGCACTCTCACCCTCGATCACGGTGCCGTCCAGCGGGATCTTTTCACCGGGTTTGACGAGGACTATCTCGCCGATTTCGACCTCCTCGGCTGGGATGGTTACTTCCTCCCCATCCCGGCTCGCGGTTTCACCGCTCGCTCGTTCGGAGGCCTCGCTCCCGTCGGTCGCTGCGGCCTCCCGCCTGACCGTTGCCTCGTCGGGCGACAGTTCCATCAACTCCCGCAGGGAATCGCGCGCCCGGTCCATCGCGTAGTCTTCGAGTAGCTCGGCAATGGAGAACAGGACCGCAAGCGTCGCGGCCTCGACGAAATAGCCGATCCCGGTCGCCGCGATGATGGCCACGCCCATCAGCAGGTCGATATCCAGACTCCGCGCCCGCGCGGAGTAGATCCCGCTGCGGACGACCGGCGCGCCGCTGACGACGATCGCGACGAGGAAGAGCGCGTCAGCGACGCCGATCGGGTAGTCCAGAACGGCAGCGATCTCGACGTTCGCGCCGGTGAGAACGAACTCGATGGCCAGGCCGGCAACGAGGAAGGCCGCGCCGATCCAGGTCTTGATCGCGCGTGGGCTGGTCCATACCTCCGTCGGCGGGGCGACCTCGGGGCCGTCGCTGCCCGTTTCGTCGTCCTCGCCATCCTGCTGGGGAACCTCGTAGCCTGCGCCCTCGATGGCGGCGATCACGTCGTCTTCGGTCGTTTGCCCGGGATCGTAGGTGACCGTCGCCGTTCCTTTGGTGGGCGACAGCGACACCTCCGTGACGCCATCGACACGGTCGAGGCTCCCGTCGACCTTGCTCGCACACGACGGACAGTCCATCTCCGGGACGGTCATTCGTGCCGTGACCGTCTGGCCTGCCTCGCCGCCGCGTTCCTGTGCTGTGGCTCCTCCTCGGTCGTCTGATCGCCCCGTCGTCTCGTCGTCGCTCATTACCGTGACGTAGTGCCGGGAGTTCGATAAGCCTTAGTTGGAATATTCCAACCGCCGCCAATTCGGTGGCACGCACAGCGGCTGTGGCTCCTATCACTAGGCTCGATCCCGCACGCGGCTAGTGACTCGATCGGACGGCACGGCGCTCGGATTCGATGTGTTCGACGTAGGCCTCGACGACCGTCTGGATGATCATTTCGCCCGCCGCTGCGGTCGCTTCCGTCGGATCACCGAGGACGCCGTTCTCGGTGATCGATTTGAATCCTTCACTGAGCAGCCGGGCCGTGGACAGTTCGCCTTCCGTCCCGCGTTCGAGCTGCTCCGTTCTGACCAGGTCGTTTTCGATCGCTAGCACCATCGCCGTCTCGGCGGCGCCGGCGTGAATGACATCCTGTTCGTACTCGACGCCGGCCTCGGACAGTCCCTCGTTCAGCAATTCCATGTGCTCGTCGAGATCAGCGACCGGGATCACCGACGCCTCGATCTCCCGGGCGACCTCGGGGGCGATCGTCTTGACCGGCCCAAAGTTACCGCCGTGGGTTGGAACGAGGACGATGGATTCGAAGCCATGATGGTCGAGCGACCGACAATATGATTCCACGACGTCCATCAACGTTTCCGGTGGAACAGTGATTGTTCCCGGGAACTCCATGTGATGGCCCGAACACCCGGGCCGGATCGTCGGGGCGGCCAGCGCATCGCCCAACGCGATTGCGATCCGTTCCGCGAGTTCGTCCCCGTCCAACGTATCCATATTTAACGGGAGGTGTGGGCCGTGCTGTTCGATCGAACCGACCGAGACGATCACCGTCCGTGTCCCGCGCTCGAGAGCCGACTCAACTGCTGGCCATACCATCTCCTCAAGGCGTATTGACCGGCGAGAACACATGCGTTTCAGGGAACCACGACGGGAGTGAAAACCCTGTCGCACGACGGAACGTGAGCATCCGCCAATCGCGGAAGGACAGTCCACACTACGCCCTTGACGTCCCCGCGGGAGCATGCTGCAACTATTCCTCAGCTACCGAGCGTCGCCGTACTCGGTGGGAACCCGAACCAACCCCATACTCAGCCCGTCGGCGCCCCTTCCGGTCGCGCCTCACTCGCCACGTACTCCTTGGCCAGGTGCTCTTCGGCACGTCGCAATCGATACGTCAGCGTCGAGCGGGGCACGTCCAAATGCTCGCCCAACTCCCCCACGTCCACTTCCCGTGGATTCTCGTAGAAGCCGTGTTCGACCGCGGCCCGCAGGGCAGCCTCCTGTTCGGCTGTGAGGCCCGTCGATTCCGCGACCACCCCCTCGCCGGGGTCGGCCGTCGCGCCCGTCCGGAGCATCTCCATCTCGGCGCAGTCCCCGACGGCGGCCTCCAGCGCGTCGAAGAACCGCCCCACGTCGCCGGTCCCCGAGTGGATGAGCCGCCAGGTGTAGTGGCGGCCCTCGTGACGGGTGTCAAAGAGCAGGCCATCGCCGAGGTAATCCAGCGCGAGGTGAGGCACGGAGACACAGACCGGCGAACGCTCCCAATAGGAATACAGCACGAGCGTTTCGTCGTTTCGGTCCAGCACGTCAGTCGTCTGGGTCGCGCCGCAGTCGTCGGTCGCCAGACAGTCGGCGTAGTAGTCCGTCGATTTGAAGGCCGCTTCGATGGCGTCGAGGGCGTCGGGCGACCCGCTGGCGTGATCGACCCGCCAGAGTCGCTCGTCGGTGGCGTGTAACGACAGCGAGCGAATGTGCGCATCGGGATACTCCGCGAGGGTATCCGCGACGGCGTTGCACCCCGGCTCGTAGGCCAGGGCGAAGACGAGTTCACGCATAGCGATCACTACGGGATCACCGAATATCAGTTCCCGGTCCGGTGTTTACTACACGTCTTCCTTATCAGGAGAGCGGTGAGTTCGGAAAGAACAACCACCCGGTGGGTCTCCGGAACAAAGCAAAGTTGGCGGTTATATCTTCTTTCGGATAGGAAAATACTAATCGAAACTATGATGATTATTTGTGTTAATTGGACGTACAATAATTCACTCGCTTGGGGGTGTTCTTCTTATGATTTCCGAATTGTCCTGCCCATCAAACAAAAACATCCGAATAGGATATAGTCTCACGTGTGATAACTGGGGCCGAATATTTGTAAGGAAACCGATCAACTAGCGACATAGCGTATGGCTACTGAAAGCAACCACCCCCGTCATGGAGGGCCAGAATGACGACGATCTTCGGCGTGTTTGATGCCCAAGCGTTCGTCGTATTGATCATCGCAGTCGTCGGACTCGCGCCGGTTCTGCTGTACCGCACGAAGACCTCGCGCTGGTTCCTCTTTGCGTACGCGTTCCTGTTCGTCGCCGCATTCACGACGAATTTCGAGAACGTGTTGCTCCCGGAGGTGCTCAACCTTGTCGAGCACATCGTCGGCAACATGGGCACCGGGATCGCGTTCGCCGTGGCGGCGTACATGTACAGACGCCAGACCATCACCGCAGACGCCGAAACAGGGGAGGCCCCGGAGGCATAATCGATGGTTGCAGAAGCGATCATTCCGTTATTCGACGTGATCGGGACGCTCGGATTTCTGGTGGCCACAGCAGTGGGAATTCAGAACTACCGAGATAGCGAACTCGAACGAACGTTCTGGGCGACGTTCGCCGTCGTCTCGATTGCTGGGTTCCTCTGGATGGGGCTCGTGACGGTCGAGTGGCTCGGTATCGAGGGCGAACTCATGGACACGCTCAGTACGACGCTACAGGCCATCGTCATCGGTGTGTTCGGTATCGGCTCGATCGGGACGATGGCAGTCGTCCAGGACCTCAAGGAGTCACAGTCCGAGACCGAGCGCCAGCGTCGGGAGGCCGAACAGGCACGCGAGGAGGCCGAACAGTCCCAGGCGGAGGCCCAACAGTCCCGAGCGGAGGCCGAGACAGCCAGAGAGGAAGCCGAGGCAGCCAAACAGGAAGCCGAAGAACTCAACGCACACCTCCAGGAGAAGGCCTCGTCGTTCAGCGCGACGATGGGCAGGGCAGCCGACGGCGACCTCACCCAGCGAATGAATTCCGAGAGTCGGAGCGACGCGATGACCGACATCGCCGAGGCGTTCAACGACATGATGGACGAACTTGAGGGGACCTTCGCCCGAATCCGTTCGTTCGCCGACGAAGTCGCCGCCTCGAGCGAGGAGGTCACCGCCAGCACTGAGGAGAGCCAGAATGCGAGCGAACAGGTTGGCGAGTCAATTCAGGCAATCTCCGCGGATGCGGAGGACCAGTCGCGGAACCTCCAGGAGGTCGCTTCGGAGATGCAGAGCCTCTCGGGTACCGTCGAGGAGGTCGCCTCATCGGCGGACGAGATTGCGACGACGTCCCAGGAGACCTCCGAAATCGGACAGCGCGGGCAGCAAGCGGCTACCGAGGCGATGAGCGAGATGTCCACGATCGAGTCGAAGTCCCAGCAGACGGTCGAGGAGATCGAGACACTCGCGGAAGAGATCGAGGAGATCAACGAGATCGTCGATCTCATTACCGACATCGCCGAGCAGACGAACATCCTGGCGCTGAACGCCTCGATCGAGGCCGCCCGCGCCGGGGAAGCGGGGGAGGGCTTCGCCGTCGTCGCCGAGGAGATCAAAGGGCTCGCCGGGGAAGTCGGCGAAGCGACCACCGACATCGAGACGCGGATCGCGGACATCCAGTCGACCTCGAGAGACGCGGTCACGGACATCCAGGAGATGGGTGACAGCGTCGCTTCGGGGTCCGAAACGATCGAAGACGCCCTGGGCGCGCTCGATGAAGTCGCGGATAACGTCGAGGAGTTCAACCGGAGCATCCAGGAGATCAGCGACGCCACCGACGACCAGGCTTCCTCGACCGAGGAAGTCGCGAGTATGATCGACGAGGTCGCTGAATCAGCCGAACAGGTGAGCGCAGAATCGGATAACGTCTCGGCGGCGGCCGAGGAACAGACCTCCTCGCTGACCGAAGTCGCCCGGAGCGCACAGGCCCTGGCTGATCAGGCTGATTCTCTCCGCGAACGCCTCGAGATGTTCAGGGTCGAGGCCAACCAGGGTCCTGCTGACGAACAGCTGGCTATCGACACCAAGCCGTCGGACGCGACCGTCGATGGCGGGTCGACCGGTACCGAGTGACTGCGGTTGGTCGTTCGATGCCCCAGTTCTGGGGGTCACTTCGCCACCCGGAACAAACGCAGATTGGCGTCAGTGACGGTCGCTCGTCCCCGCCGTGACTGATTCTCACTCAATCGCCTGCTCCGACCGGACGCGTTCACCGGCCGCTTCTCGCCCGAGTTGCTCTTCGAGCGCGACTTTCCCGATCGACTTCGCGATCGCTGCCCCGCCCGAAAGTGGGTCCAGCGTCGTCTCTCCCACGCGTTCCCGATAGTCGATCGGGATCTCCGCCACTCGATATCCCCGAAGCAGCGGCCGAAGCAGTAGCTCCGCCGACAATCCGGTGTTCTCGGTCCACTCGATCGCTTCGATCACTTCGCGTCGGTAAGCCCGCATCCCCGTGGTCGTATCGTGGACGCGCTGCCCGACCAGCGCGCTCGCCAGCCACGCGAAAGCGTGATTCCCCAGGCGGTTAAACCGGGGCATCGTCTCGGCGCCCCGTGAAAGCCGGTCGCCGCTGACCACGTCGTAGCCCTTGTTGATCGCCGCCAGAAAGTCTGGCAGGCGCTCCATCGGGTAGGTATCGTCGCAGTCGGTCGTGACGATCACCTGCCGGTCGGGCGTCGTGATCGCCTCGTGGACGGCCACGCCGTAGCCCTGTGGCTCCTGCTCGACCACTGTGGCTCCATGCTCGCGGGCGACCTCTGGGGTGCCGTCGCTGGAACTGTCGACGCAAACGACCTCAGCCTGCCCGTCGGTCACTCGATCGATGTCTTCGAGGACGGTCCCGATCGCTTCGCGCTCGTTGTACGTCCCCATCACGACGCTGACGTCCGCGAACGTGTACTCGCCCTCGCTGTCCCTCTCGTCGCTCATTACGTCCCCGTTCGTCGGGGGACACTTGAGTCTTTAGGTTGGCCTAAAACAGATGATCGAGTGTCACACTCGATCGGCTGTCCGCAAGGCCAGTGCAGCGATCGAAAGCGTCGGGTTCATCGCGCCACCGGTTGGAAAGACGCTGGACCCCCCGATCCAGAGGTTCGAGAGGTCGTGGGTTCGGCCGCGGTGGTCGACAACACTTGCCCCCGGATCAGATCCCATTCGCGTCGTTCCCATGTGGTGAGACGCCGGGCCGGTGTTTTCGGGGCCGACCTGCCAGGTAATCTCCGCGCCGAGTTCCTCGAGGATCGCTTCCTGGATCTCGTTGGCCCGGCGGATCGTCCGCCGGGTTCGGCCGTCCAGTCCCCAGTGGATCTCCGGGACGGGATTGCCGTGATCGTCAGTCCGTGAGCGGTCGAGGGTCACACGGTTCTCCCGGCGTGGTGTCTGTTCGACCAGGGCCCCGACGGCGAGGCTATTGCCGTACGTATCGGCGATCCGATCTCGCAGTTGGTCGCCCCATCCGCCGTCAGTCAGCGCCGTCTCGACCGGTGACGGGCCGGCGTAGTTGAGGAACTCGAGTTTGATCGCCCCGATGTCTGCCGAGTCGGCCTCGGCCGGTGGAACACCGCTGTCCGTGCCGGCCGCCGGATCGTCGTAGAAGTGGTGGGACTCGGTCGTGTTGAACCCGACGTGGTGCTGTCGCGTCGGGCGCTCGATCACGCCACCCGTCCCTGCAAAGAGGTGCTCGGTGAAGTACCGGCCCACGAGACCGCTCGAATTCGCAAGGCCGTCGGGATACTGCGGGGAATCCGACAGCAAGAGCAATCGCGGCGTCTCGACCCCGCCGGCCGCGATGACGAACTGGTCGGCTTCCTGGCGATGGGTCGCGCCGTCGGGCGTCGCATAAACCGCTGCGGTGACGCGCTCGCCCGCGTCGTCGTGTTCGAGACGCTGGACGGGTACCCGATCGATCACTCGCGCCCCCGCCGCTTCGGCCTTCCCGACATGACTCGTGGCGTCGTACTTCGCGCCGGAGGGACAGACCGGCTTGCAGGTGCCATATCCCACGCAGGTACTGCGATCGTCGTAGGGTTCGGAGTTGCGGGCGTTTGGAACCGAGTGAGTCGTGATTCCCAGGGACTCACAGGCTTCAGCGAAGATCGAGTCGCTGTGTGAGGGTTCGAACGCGGCCATCGGGTGGGGCTTCTCGCGTGGCGGCGCGAAGGGGTTGTCGCTGGCACCGGCGACGCCCAGCGCCGCCTCCGCCTCCGCGTAGTACGGCCGGAGCTCGTCGTAGTCGATCGGCCAGTCGGTCCCGACGCCGTCTCGGGATTCGACCTCGAAATCGCGCTCGTGAAGCCGCATCACCATCCCTTGCCAGTGCAGCGTCGACCCGCCGACGCCCTTCACGCGGGAGTGATTGAGCGGATAGTGGCGCTCGCCACTCGACGTGAAAGCGTCCCGCTCGCCACCCATCCCCCAAACATCGGGTCGACCGTGGGACGGCCGCAGGGCGTCCTCCATCTGTTCGATCCGCCGTTCGGGGTCGAACCGTGGGCCGGCTTCCAGCACGACCACCTCCTGGCTCGCGGCGGCCAGTCGGTGGGCGATCAACGCACCCGCCGGTCCCGCCCCGATCACGCAGACGTCCGCCCGATCGCTCGGCGTTCGATCTTCGCTCACGACTGGGGCCCCCGCTGATAACTCACAAGTCCGCCCGGATGGCCCGGTGGGTTCTCGATTCCTACCAGTTCACCGCCAGTCGGCGAGGCGTACAGTGCGAGCAACAGATCGTTGAGAAGGTAGTAACGAAGGCGCTCGACGTCGCCCCCCGCTGGATCGGGGTCGACCTCGTCGACTCCCATCCGCCGGAGTGCTTGGTCGCGGTCGTCGGCCGACAGCGCTGTGAACTCGCTGTCGAACCACGCCCGACAGTACTCGTCGAGGTAGGCGACGGCGTCTTCGATCCCGGTAGCGTGTTCGGGCCGATCACTCGTCCGCCCCGCGACGTAGCGGGCGACGAACGGCTCGATCTCCGTCACGTCATCGGGATAGAGTACCTCGGCGACCGCCGAAAGCGTCTCGCGGTCGTGGTCGGTGAGGGACTGCTCACCGTCGTCGGTCCCCCCGTCACTATCGGTCGACGGTGCGACACAGCCAGCTAGCGATGCCCCGACAACTGACAGCGCTGCCATCGCGTCCCGTCTGGTGAGTTCGTGGCTCATCGGTCAGATTCCTCCTGTATCCCGGTTGTTCCTCGTAGTTCTGTCCGGACGAAGATGTCCGCAGGCGAGTCAGATGGCACGTACGTCGCGGCACCGCCACAGGCCTGGGCGTCGAAGCAGTACTCTGTCCGGGGAGTCAGTGCGCGAACGTTCCCGTCCCCTATTTCGACTGGAACCGATAGTCGGTACTCGAACCCGCCGACGCCGTCGTCGGCGAAGACCGTCACGTCGACGTCCTCACGGCCGTCGATCGCGGGCGGGTCTCCACTCGCGGGTTCGAGCGGGCCGCCAGTCCGCACCGTTTCGTCTCCGATGGCCAGCCGGAACTGCAGGGCATCGTCGATCTCGCTCGCGACGTAGTGGGCCGTCCCGGCGTCGGTCTCGACGCTGACGGTCGCACTCCTGACGCGCTCGGGGAGTCCGACGCTGGCATTCAACGTGACCGACTCGCCCGATCGTTCGTGGACGCGTTGCAAGCGGCTGGCTTCCGGCGATCCGCCGAGAGGATCCCAGACCCCGCGATAGCCAAAGCGGTAGAGCTCCCGATCGGGGAACGCATCGGCGATCGCGAACGGCCGGTCGTCCATCGCGTAGACTGCCCGGCCCTCGTAGCCCGGATCGTTCCGCAGCGCCTGGAACGGGTGGTTGAGCCAGGGACCATAGGGTGTCGGCATCAGGACGGCTGCCTCGGCCGGCGGTTCGGGTTCGAACGGCGCGTAGGCCCGCTCGTAGGAGTCGGTCACGACGTCGTTACGCTCGACGGGTGGGGCGGCCTGATTGGCGGTAATACCGCCGAGAACGAGCGTACTCGCCAGGGCGACGGCCGCGACGGTAGCCAGCGCTGCCCGGCGGTCGAGCCGCGTCGCGACCGCGTCACGGATCGCGTCGAGTGCGGCCAGGGCACCGACGGCCCCGAACGCGGCGACCGGAACCAGCAGGTCGAAGTGATAGTACGGTCCCAGTGCGGCGATCAGGCCATCCCCGGCCGTCCCGAGGTCGCCGAGCAGGTTGTAGTTCCCCCAGAAGTAGAGGTTCCCGACGGGGATCGAGACGCCGAGGCCGGCAAGGACGGCGACGCGCGGCGACCATTCCCGACGGACGGCAACGGCCAGTCCTGCAAGCGCGAGGCCCGCACCGAGGATCCCGCCGACGATCCAGCGGTCGACGAACGCGGCCAGTACGTTCCAGTTGGCCTCGAATGCGAGTGCGGGCGTGTACTCGACGGCGTGGTTCAGGATCTCGCGGTGCCCGAACCCGAGGCCGTCCAGCGGAGCGAAGGCTTCGTAGGGGAACGTCAGGGGAGAGCCGGTTACCAGCGCGTTGTACCCCAGCGTCAGCGCGACGCCGCCTAGGCCGAGGGTGGCCGTCGTCGTCTGTCTCGGCAGGACACTCTGCCAGTCCCGGGCGAGCGTCCACAGCGCGTGGACCACGAACGGCGCGGCGAACAGGACGGCAGTGTACGGTCGGGCGAAGAAGGCGAGGCCGACCGCCGCCCCTGCTCCCGCTGCCCACCGCCGGTCGCCGATCCGGTCGGCCCGCAGGTAGGCGTAGGCGAACCCGAGGTTCAGCAGCGTCGTGGGCGCGTATGGGAGAAAGACGGCCGTGTCCATCAGGAATAGCGGTGAGCCAAGCACGAAGACGGCCGCGAGCAGGCCACTCCGACGGTCGAAGACCTCGCTTACAACGCCGACCACGCCCGTAAGGATACCGGCCGCGATGGCGGGCAGTGCCAGCCGGTAGCCCCCCAGCAGTTCCCCGAGCGCGAACATCGCTGCGGGGACGGGGGCGTATTTCGGAAAGAGTCCGTCGGCACTCTCGACGAAGAACCACGGCCGGAAGACGCCCTCGACGGGTGGCTTGAGATGGAGGTTCCCCTCCAGCAACATCGCGGCCTGCTGAAGATAGACGCCCTCGTCGTGGTTCAGCGAGTGATACGGAAAGAGGTTCGTCGAGACGAGCCAGACGGCGAGTGCGCCGGCCAGTGCGATCGCCAGCGTCGTGATCCGGAAGCGGCGTCGGTCCATCACTCGGCGGGGAACCAGGCCAGCGGGTGGTCGGTTGCCAGGCGGACCCGGACGCGCTTGTCGATCCCGAGTTCCTCGGCGTGGTTGTGCTCGCAGTGCAGGACGGCACCCGAATCCAGCTCGACCGTGTAAACGAAGGAGGGGCCGGTGTACTGGCGATCGACGATCCGACCGTTGGTGCCCGCGGGATCGGCCGGCACCGCCCGGATGTCGTCCGGGCGGACGAGCACGTCGATCTCGGCGCCCTCGTACTCGGCGTCCAGTCCCTCTATCCGGTCGGCCGACAGCGCCCCCAGCGGCGTGTCGACGCTCCCGTCGGCCAGGGTGCCCGAGACGAACCCGGCCTGGCCGAGAAACTCCGCAACGAAGCGAGATTCTGGCTGCTGGAAGACCACTTCCGGGCGGCCGATCTGCTCGACCCGACCGTCGTCGATGACCGCTACCCGGTCGCTGATCGAGAGGGCCTCTTCCTGGTCGTGAGTGACTGAGACGGCGGTGACGCCGGTCTCCTTGATGATGCGGCGGACTTCTCGGCGCATTTCCTCGCGCAACCCCACGTCGAGGTTCGAGAACGGCTCGTCCAGCAGGAGCACGTCGGGTTCGGGCGCGAGCGAGCGGGCGAGGGCGACTCGCTGGCGCTGGCCGCCCGAGAGGTCCTCCGGACTCGCGTCCGCGTACTCGCCGAGTCCGACGAGTTCGAGAAGTTCCGTCACCCGCTGGTCGATTTCGTCAGGGGATCGATCCTGGATGCCAAAGGCGACGTTCTCCCCCACTGTGAGGTGGGGAAAGAGTGCGAATTCCTGGAAGACCAGGCCCACGTCTCGGCTTTCGGGCTTGACGAACGTGTCCTCGCCTGCAACGGGGTCGCCGGCGACGCGAATCGTTCCGGCGTCGGGTTCGTCCAGTCCCGCGAGCAGCCGTAGCGTCGTCGTCTTCCCACAGCCCGAGGGGCCAAGCAGCGTCAGCAGTTCCCCGTCACGGACCGACAGCGAGAGGTCGGCGACGGCCGTCTCGGATCCGAATCGGCGGGTAACGCCCTCGAGTTCGAGAACCGCTTCCCGGCTTTCGTCGGCCGATTCGGCTATGTCGGTCGGTTGGGGCTGTCCGTCGGCAAGGGGAGACGATTGTGAGGCAGTCACGTGTTCGAACCCTCCTGGCTGAGGATGACGGCCATCGAGAGCGCGGAGATGCCGATCAGCGCGAGAGCCGGGACGGCGGCCCGGCCATAGAGGCCAGCTTCCCGGACGCGCCAGATATACGTCACGAGTGTATGTTCGAACCAGAACGGTCGTAAGAGTAGCGTCGCCGGCAGTTCCTTCATGGTCGTCAGAAAGACCAGGGCCGCGCCGGTCGCGATCCCGGGCGCGATCAGCGGTAGCGTCACCGCCCGGAAGGCTCCCGTCCGGGTGCGCCCGAGCGTCCGTGCGGCCTCGATCAGGCGGCGGTCGACTTGCATCGTCGAAGTTCGGATCGCACCGATCGCCTGCGGGACGAACCGGACGACGTACGCGAAGACGAGAATCAATAGCAGGTTGTCGGCCGCCTTCGAGAGCGACGCCGGCAGGCCGTACAGGGTGAACAGGACCAGGGCAAAGGCCAGGACGATCCCCGGCGTCGCGTAGCCGACGTACGAGAGCCGATCGGCCAGGTTCGCCAGCCGGGATCGACCGCGTGCGGCCGCGACCGCCACCGGCAGCGCGACCAGCAGCGACGCCCCGGCGGCAAAGAGGGCGAGGTACACCGAGTTCCAACCGTAGGTCCAGGAGAAAGCCATCCCGCCGGCCGTGTAGCCGCCTGCATCGCTCGAAAGCCACAGTCCGAAGACGATCACCGGGAGCGCAACCGCCAGGCCCGCCACGATAGCAGGGAACAACGCGGCGACGTATCGCCACTTGCCGAGTTCGATCACTGCGCCACCGCTCGTCCCTCGGCTCTGGTAGGCACCCTCATCGTCGGCTCCGGTCCGCGATTCGAGGTAGAGGATCGCGGCCGTCACGCCGAGCAACTGGACCGACAGCAGGGCGGCCCACGGTCGCATCATCGACCGGTAGCGCGCGTAGATCGCCTGGGTGAACACCTCGACGCCCATGAAGTTCGGCGTCCCGAAGTCCGCCAGCGTGTAGAGCGCGACCAGTAGCGCGCCGGCGGCGATCCCTGGCGCGATCTGTGGTAGCGTCACCCGCCGGAACGCCTCCAGCCGACCCGCGTCGAGCGTCCGTGCGGCCTCGATCAGCGAAGTATCCAGCGACAGCAGCGACGCCCGCGTGGTCAGCAGGACGTACGGGTAGGTGTAAAGCGTCAGGACGATCGCCGCACCGGCGAACCCGCTGATCTCGGGGATCTGTTCGATCCCGATCGGTGCGAGGACGCCGGTCAGAATCCCGCCGGAGCCGAACGCCGAGAGGACCGCAAGCGCCCCGAGATAGCTTGGAATGGCCAGCGGGAGCGCTGCGAGGACGGTGAACAGTCGGGCGAAGGGAAGGTCGGTCCGGGCAGTAAGCAGCGCGATGGGGACACCGACGAGCACGCTTGCCGCCGTGACGATAGCGACCAAGGCGACACTGCGGAGGAGAATTTCGATCGTTCGGGGGTCGACTGCGAGTTCGAGTGCGCGCGGGCCCAGGTCGAACACTTCGACGAACAGCCAGCCCAGCGGCGCCACCAGCGAAACGGCGATGGCGATAGCGAGCAGTGTCAGTCCCGAGGGGCGGCCGAGACCGGCGACTCCGGAGAGGCGCTTCCGGAGCGCACCGACTCGACTCCCGCGACTCATCCCGAAACGCCGGCTTCGGACATCAGTTCGAGGGTCGGTTCGAGATCCGCAAGGTCGGCCAGATCGATATCAGGCGGGTTCAACTCGTCGACAGTCGGCAGACCACCGACCGGTTTGACCCCGGGGATCATCGGGTAGGCGTAACTCACGGTGGCGAAGAACTCCTGGGCCTCCGCAGAGAGCAGGTGCCTGACGAAGTCCGTGATCAACTCGTCCTTCTCGGTCCCCTCGATCTGGAGAACCCCCGCGACGTTGACCAGCGCGCCGGCGTCACCGCTCGTAAAGGCCAGATCGAGCGGAGCGTCCGGGCGCTGGTTCTTGACGCGCATCGCGTAGTAGTGGTTAGCGAACGCGGCGGTCAAATCGCCGTCGGCGACTGCCTGTGTGGCGACGTACTCGTTGGGATAGCGCTCGGTGCCGACCTCGCGCATCGCTGTCAGCCACTCGCGGGTCGTCTCGGCGCCTTCCTGAAGGCGCATCGCGGTCACGAACGACTTGAACGCGCCGTAGGTCGGGGCCCAGCCCATCGTTCCCTGTAGGGCATCGGTCTGGGGGAACTCCTGGACTTTCTCCGGAATCGCCCCCTCGTCGATCGTCTCGGTGTTGTATGGAACGCTTCGTGCGCGGCCGGCGACGCCGACCCACGAACCGTCTGCCCCCTGAAAGTCCGACGGAACGGGTTCGAGCGCGTCGTTGGCGAGTGGTTCGTAGGCGTCGTTCTCGGCGACGTATCCCAGCGAGGCGGCGTCGATCGACCAGAAGAGATCCGCCTCACTCGTCCCGGCGTTCACTTCCTCGACGATCTGTTGGGCCAGCGACGCCGAGGGTGAATCGCTGTCGAAGACGGAGAAGTCCGGATAGATGCTCTCTAACATCGTGATGAACCGCTGGTAGATGCCGCCCTCGCCGCCGCCGATATAGAGGTTCAACGTCCCCGAGAGGTCCGGGAGATCCGCGATCGAGGTACCGCCCGGGGCTGGTCGTCCCTCGGTCAGCGCGCCTGACCCGCGGAACTGTGCGAGCGACGGGATCGAGATCTCCCCGCCACTGTCCGTGGTCTCGCCACCGAAGGAACTCATACAACCCGCCAGGCCAGCCAGCGTCCCTGCACCGACCGCCCCCAGAAACCGCCGTCGACTCGTCGATCGCTCGGTCATTCTGATTTTAGGTTAGCCTAAATCCATATAAACCTCATGGATCGGGCTCGGACTGTCAGCGAGTGTGGAAGTGGGACAGCCGTTGTCTCGATGAGGATATCGGCCATGTAGCGACCGCGGCGTACGCGAAGCGGACGATCGATCGGCCCGTCAGGAGAATCGACAGTTCCGATCACAGTGGTAATCCGGCACACTCGAAGATCGCCAGAGTTCGCGCGAGCGACAGGAAGCGACCGCGACAGTTGCCAGCCAGTGCAGGGACAAACCACTTAGTGACGCCGAACGAAGCAGGGGGTATGACAGATCGACCGCAATCGGGCGAGATCTTCGGCGTGCCGTACAATTTCGAGCGACCGAGCATGAAACGGCTGCTGTCCTCGTACTGGCAACCAGGGGAGAGCATGCTCGTCGAGAAGCCCTTCGGCGTCGGGTACACGCTCAACCTGGCGAACTGGCGGTCGTGGGTGGTCCTGGGCGTCGCGGGTGCCTTGCTGTGGCACCAGCAGTCGGACGAGGACGCCGAGGGGGACACCGACGCCGAGGACGGGTCGGACGACGACGGCCCGGTCGAGGTCATGGTCGAGTAGTCCGGCCTACACCGACGTACCTTTTGACGGGGGGAGCGAGGTGTCCCCATGATCCGGTTCGTGACCGGCAACGAGGGGAAAGTCCGTGAGGCGCGGGCGGCCCTGGACGCGCGTGTCGAACAGTTCGAGTACAACTACCCCGAGATCCAGAGTGACGAACTGGCTACGATCGCGGCCCACGGAGCACGTGAGGCCTCCCGCGAGGTCGGCGAACCCATCATGGTCGAAGACTCGGGGCTGTTCGTCGATGCACTCGACGGGTTCCCCGGCCCCTACTCGGCGTACGTCGAGGGAACACTCGGGATCGAACGCGTCTGGCGACTGACCGAACCGGAGACCGACGACACTGCAGCGTTCCGGTCGGTGATCGCCTACTGTGAGGGTTCCGATCTCGCGGACGCCCCGACCGTCCGGGACGGCGACCCGCCCGTCGCGGTCTTCGAGGGACGGGTCGAGGGACGAATCGTCGCGCCGCGCGGCGATGGGGGATTCGGCTACGATCCGATCTTCGAGTACGACGACCGCACCTTCGCCGAGATGGAGCCCGAAGAGAAGAACGAGTACTCACACCGCGGGCGGGCGATCGATGCCTTCGCCGCGTGGTACGGCGCCGATCGCTGACGAGGGATCGAACCCGATCAGGTCCCGTGCTGCCAGTCGTCCATGTACTCGCGCTGTTCGGGCGTCAACTCGTCGATCTCGACGCCTTCGGCGTCGAGTTTGACCTCGGCGACCTCCCGGTCCAGTTCGTCGGGGACGGTGTGTACGCCAGCCCCGTACTCGGCACCGTTCTCGACCATTTCGCGGGCCGAAACGGCCTGAATGGCGAAGCTCTGGTCCATGACTTCGACGGGATGGCCCTCGGCGACTGGCGACGCGAGGTTCACGAGTCGCCCCTCCGCGAGGACGTTCAGCTGGCGCCCGTCGGGCATGACGTATCCGCGGACGCCGTCACGCGCGTCGACGATTTCCTCGGCCATGTCTCGAAGGTGTTCGAGGTTGATCTCGACGTCGAAGTGACCGGCGTTGGCCAGTACGGCACCGTCGTCCATCTTCTCGAAGTCCTCCCGGGTGATCACGTCCCGATTGCCCGTCGTCGTCACGAATAGGTCACCCTCCGTGGCGGCCTCGGCCATCGGCATGACCCGGAATCCCTCCATGTACGCCTCCAGTGCCTGTCGGGGCTCGATCTCGGTAACGATCACGTCGGCGTTCATCCCGCGTGCCTTTTTTGCGACACCTTTACCACACTGGCCGTACCCGCCGACGACGATCGTCTTGCCGGCGATCGAAAGGTTCGTGGTGAGTTCGATCGAGACCAGACTGGCCTCGCCAGTCCCGTGGACGTTGTCGAACAGCCGCTTCATCGGCGTGTCGTTGACGGCGAACATCGGGTACTCCAGGGCGCCGTCCGAATCCATCGATCGCAGGCGGTGGACGCCGGTGGTCGTCTCCTCGCAGCCGCCGACGATCGAATCGATGAGTTCGGGGAACTCCTCGTGGACGCGGAAGACGAGATCCGCGCCGTCGTCGATGGTGATCGTCGGTTCCCGAGAGAGGACGGCGTCGATCGCGCCGTAATACTCCTCGTCGTCGACGCCACGCTCGGCGTAGGAGGTGATCGACTCGTGGGCGTCCAGGGCGACACTGACGTCGTCGTGCGTCGAGAGTGGGTTACAGCCGGTGATGGCGACCTCCGCCCCGGCGGCGGCGATCGTCTCGGCGAGAACCGCCGTGGTGGCTTCGACGTGCATTGCCATCCCGACGGTCTCACCCGCCAGGGGCTGTTCGGCCTCGAATTCCCCGCGGAGCGACTCCAGGATCGGCATGTGTTCGCGCGCCCAGTCGATCTTCCGGCGACCCGACGCCTCCTTCGCGGCGGGATCCTCGACCCGCTCGCTGATCGGTTGACTCATGTCCGGATCATCGACGCACGTCGGGAAAACGCTACCGAAGCGTCACGGAACCGGAGCGTCAGTTCGGGGGACCGGCGTGGTCCGGCGGCCCGCGCTCCTCACCGTCATCATCTTGCTCGTCATCGTCGTCCTCGTCGGACCCGTCACGGTCCCGGTCGCGATCCGGCTCCTCGTCCGTGGAATCGAGATCCCTGTCCTGTTCTCGGTCACGATCCTGGTCCTGATCCGGCTCCTCGACCTTATCGCGGTCACGATCCTGTTCCCGATCACCGGCCTGGGATGGACTGCGGTCGTCATCAGCCTCGTTCCCGCCCGCCCCCGCATGTTCGGGCGGGCCACGCTTGTCGCGGTCATCGTCATCAGCCTCGTTCCCGCCCGCCCCCGCATGTTCGGGCGGGCCACGCTTGTCGCGGTCATCGTCATCAGTCACGTTCTCGCCGGGACCGGCATGGGCCGGCGGACCGGCGTGATCCGGTCGGTTGTCGGCGCCGGGGTTGTTCTCCGTGACGAACTCGGAGACGGCTGGCCCGATCCCGGGGCCGCTTGAGGCGAGAAGGCGATGGACGAACGCCTGAACCTGCTGACCGAACGCCTCCTCGACGTCGTCACCCTCCAGAACGGTCGTCGTCGAGGCGGTCCGATCGTCGACTGTCGCAGTCACGCTGACGCGTACGTTCCGTTCGGGAGCGTCGAGCGTGACCGTGCCGTTCGCGTCGGTCTCGTACGTCCCGCCGATGGTCACGTCCTCGGTCCTGTCTTCCGTCTCGTTCGCTTCAGTCTCCCCGTCACTGTCTCGGAGAACCGTCAGGGCTTCCACGTCGACGGAAGCGTTCGGCACAGCGCTCCCGTTGTCCGTCACACTGATCGTAACGTCGGCGTCGTTTCCGGCCTGTGTCACCGAGACCGCGAGGCCGTCCTCGGCAGCCACCGCCGGGGCTGCCGTCGAGACGACCAGGAGTGTGGCCACGGCGACGGCGATCAACTTCTGATTCATTGCACTCGATAGTCCGCACGACAGGGTGAAATACTCCGACGGCCGTTCATTCCGTTCGGCTCGATTTACTGATCGACAAGACGGTCGCAAATCGATCGTTACCGTTCAAAATTGTTTTTCAGGGTTTTATAAAATAAAGATCGAAGCGAACAAATTACGTGGCGCGATCGACGAGTTCCTCGGCGTGTACCTCGGCTTCACGACGTACCCGTGACTCATCGAGAACGGTGACCTCGCGGTCGCGCATCAACACGTCGCCGTCGGCGACGGTGTGTCGGACGTCAGATCCACGCGCCGCGTACGCCAGATGGGAAACGAGGTCGTGGGCTGGCGTGAGATGGGGAACCGCCAGGTCCAGGACGGCGAGGTCAGCTTTCGCGCCCGGTTCGATCCGGCCGGAGTCGAATCCGAGCAACTCGGCGCCGTTCGCGGTCGCCATCTCGACGACGGAGCCGGCGTCGACGGCACGGGGGTCCTCGGCGGCGAGCTTCCCGAGCATGGCCGCGTCGCGCATCTCGTCGAACATATCCAGATCGTTGTTCGAGGCTGCGCCGTCCGTGCCGAGACCGACCGGGACCCCCGCGTCGAGCAGATCCTGAACCGGGGCCATCCCGCTGGCGAGTTTCATGTTCGAGGCCGGACAATGGACGACGCCCGTCCCGCGCTCGGCCAGCAGGTCGATCTCGCGTTCGTCCACGTGGACGCCGTGGGCGAGGAAGTCCTTGGAGGCCAGCAGTCCCACGTCAGTCGCGTATTCCAGCGGTCGTTCGCCGTGTTCGTCGACGATAGGGTCGACCTCGTCTTCCGTCTCGTTGGCGTGAAGGTGAATCGGCAGGCCGGCATCCCGCGCCCGCGGGACGAACTCTCGAAGGTACTCCTCGTCGACGGTCGTCAGCGAGTGGGGCATGAAGGCCGTCCGGACGCGGCCGTCGGCCGCGCCGTCGTACTCGCGGGCGAACGCGAGCCCGTCTTCCATCTCCTGTCGGGCGTCGGTGTCGTCGTTGCCGACGGTGATCGATCCGTACCCGAGCACGGCGCGCATCCCCACCTCGTCGACCGCCTGAACGACCTCGGGCATGAAGAAGTACATGTCCGCGAAGGTGGTAGTCCCCGACTTGATCATCTCGACGAGGCCAAGCTCGGTACCGGCGCGGACGTCGTCGGCCCGCAACTCGGCCTCGACCGGCCAGACGTCCTCCCGGAGCCAGGCCGAAAGGGACTTGTCGTCGGCGTACCCGCGCAACAGCGTCATCGCGACGTGCGTGTGGGCGTTGACGAGGCCGGGGATGACCAGTCCGCCCGACGCGTCGAGTTCGTCGTCTGCCGAACCGACGTCGCCAACCGCTTTGATTTCGCCGTCGGCCTGGTCGATCAGGACATCAGCGCGTTCGACAGTCAGATCCGGGCGCAATACCTCGCCACCGGTGACCACCAGTGTGCTCATATCCGACACTTCGCGTGTCCGGCCTAAGTCGGTGACGGGTTCAGCCTACTTCGCCAGCGCTTTGACAACGAGACGACGAGGACAACGCGATGAGCACACGATCGGGTGCCAACGGGTCTCTGGTAGGCGGCTCTCGCGGACGGTTGTTGTTGTCCGTCGCTGTCGGTTGGTTTCTCGTCCTGGGGATGCGGTTCGTCCTGCCGGCGCTGTTGCCGACGATCAGCAACGAATTCGATCTCACGGAAGCCTCGGCTGGATTCGCCGTGACGGTTTTGTGGGTGACCTACGCGGCCATGCAGTTCCCGACTGGACTTGCCGTCGACCGCGTCGGCGAGCGGCTATTGTTGGTCGCCTCGGCGGTCCTCTCCGGGCTGGCACTGCTGACCTACTGGGTGGCCCCGACGTTCACGCTCGTGCTCGTTGCGACCGGTCTGTTCGGCCTTGGGACCGGGCTTTACGGGCCTTCTCGCGGGACGCTGCTATCTCGCACGTTCACGGACCGGGAAGGGGCGGCCTTCGGAACCGTGCTGGGTGCGGGGAGCGTCGGGGCGGCGGCACTGCCGCTGCTCGCCACGCTCGTCGCCGCAGTCTATGGCTGGCGGGCGGCCATGGTCGCGGTCGTCCCACTGTTTGCCCTCGTCGCCATCGTGTTGTGGATGACGGTCCCGCCACGGGACGACGGTACCCACGAGGGACCAGGCGTCCGGCGGACCGTTCGACGACTCGTGGCGTCGTTTCACGACCGACGGATCGTCCTCGCCGTCACTGGGGCGACACTGATGCTGTTCGGCTTTCAAGCGTTGACCGCGTTTCTCGTCACGTATCTCCACCAGGTAAAGCACCTCTCGACGGGTACTGCGGGGGCGATCCTCAGCGGGCTGTTCGTCGTCGGGGCTCTCTCCCAGGCCGGTGGGGGCCTCGTCGCCGATCGTTTCGGCCAGTCCCGGACACTGGCGGCGATCGCGATCGTAAGCGTGCCGCCGCTTCTCGCCCTGCCGAATCTCGACGGACGTCTGGCACTGGCAGTCGTCGGCTCGCTGACGGGCGTCCGGATGAGTGTCGGCCCCCTTATCAACGCCTACATCGTCGGGACACTGCCTGACGACGTCGAGGGGACCGCCTGGGGCTTGCTCCGGACCGGGTTCTTCGCGATCGGCTCGCTGGGCTCGACAGTTGTTGGCGTCCTTGCGACGATGGCGCTGTTCGACGAAGCGTTCTACCTGTTGGCGGCCCTGACGGTGCTTGCGGCCGTTATCTTCCTGACGTTGCCAGCCCGCGCCCGGCCGAGCGGCGCGAGCTGACGCCTCGACTGTCCCTCACTCCCCCCGTTTCGCGGTTGTCTGCTTCAGCCACTATCCTCCCCTCACCCCTCCCGTCTCTTCAGCCACTGATCCAGACACTCCCGGATCGCCGCCTCGCGGTTGTCACGGTGGTCCCGGAAGGCCTTCGCATCGAGGGCCTCGAGGGTCTCCTCGTCGAACGCGACGGTCACTTCCTCCATGTCCCCAAGGACATCGTTCATTGTCCATAACCGGGGGACGGCACCGACTAATAGGTTCGTCAGCCAGTCGTCCGACGCCCGGCACGAGATTCGAATGCTCACTGGCTCACGTACGGATCTCGAAACGCGTCCCCGTCTCGACGTCGACGAGGTCGATCGCCCACTCGTGGGCGGCGACGATCTGCTCGACGATCGCGAGTCCGAACCCGGTTCCGTCCTCTGCCGTGCTGTATCCCGATTCGAAGACGTTTTCGCGTTCTTCCGGTGGGATTCCGGCGCCGTCGTCTTCGACGTAAAACCCCGCCGCGTCGTCGAGAGTGCCGACGGAGACGGTCACGTCTTCGCCTCCGTGCTCGACCGAATTCCGGAAAAAATTCTCGAAGAGTCGCTGGAAGCGCTCCGGATCGGCGAGGAGGTCACGATCGCCGTCGACGATCAGTTCCGCGTCGGCGGTTTCGACCATCCCCCAGGCGTCACGTGCCATCGCCCCCAGGCTGACGCGTTCGCGTTCTTCGATTGGCTGTCCCTGGCGAGCCAGCTGGAGGACGTCCTCGATGAGGGCCTCGATGCGGTCGAGTGCCTCGCTTGCGGTTTCGAGGTGTTCGTTGTCGTGTTCGTCTCTGGCGAGTTCGAGCCGTCCCTGGGCGACGTTCAGCGGGTTCCGGAGGTCGTGAGAGAGCATACTGGCGAACGAATCTAGCCGGTCGTTCTGGCGTTCGAGTTCGTTGCGGTACTGCTCGCGGTGGGTCTCGTCGGTGAAAACGAGCGCACGTCCGAGAGTGGCCTGGGACGCCGAGAACTGCTGTTCGGTCACGCGGTAGTAGCGCGTCTCTCCGTCCCGATGGACCATGACGAGTGGCTCGTCCGCCTCGATCTTTTCCGCACACTGGGGGGCGATCGACGCGAACTTCTCCCCGATAACCGATCGGTCGGCCAGTGCCGGGACGAGCCGTGCCGCCGCGCGATTGAAGTCCTGAATCCGGCCGCTGTCGTCGAGGACGATGACTGGATCGTCGCGATCGCCGGCCAGTCGAATCGTCCGGAAGCGTTCGAAGTAGACGAACGTCAGGCCGACGGCGAACGTCCCAACGCCGATCGGTTCGTAGGTGATCTCCATCAGTCCGGGAACGACCAGCCCGAGGATGTCGAATACGATCGGCAGGGCCGTCAGCCCGAGTAAAACCAACAGCGGACGCGCGTCGTGGCTCACCTGCCGAAAACGCTCATAGAGCATGAAATACCCGACTGTCGCCAGCGCGTAGCTGGCCCCCATGACTGTCCAGTGGAAGGTGGTACTCTCGATCGCGACGTGGGTGAACGGCGTCGAGACGACCTCGCTCGTGAAGTACAGTCCGTGGACGCCGTTGGTTAGTTTTACGGCGACGATGGCGAGAAAGACGACGATCGCCGTCCATCGGATCCTCGGATCACGGTGCAACGACCGACCGGTGTAGGCCGAACAGAAGTACAGCCATCCGCCGATCGTGCTCAGGCCGACGACGAGGCCGATCTGATACAGGAGAACGCCGAGTTGTTCGTTCGTCGTCGCCAGGTAGCCGACATGTGCCAGCGCCCATCCCCCGCTGGTGAGCAGGAGGGCGACCAGCCCGCGCCGGGTGTCGCCTTCGGCGATCCGGTTGACCCGGACGGCACTGAGGAACGTAGCGACGGCCGAAAGCCCGAATATCGCCAGGTACCAGAACCGCCCGCCGATCGCCGGAACTCCGTCGATCATCGGTGATTCGACTCACCTGTCCTTCCCATGGGAAATATTCCGTAGCCATCGTAATGAATGTATCTTCCGGCGGAACGGTCCGTCGAGTCGTGTCGAAAGGCCGAAGCGTGTCGAAAGACAGTTGCGGCTCTCGTTCCCAGGGGAGGTATGCGCATTGCCCTGCCCAACAAGGGCCGGCTCCACGACCCGAGCGTCGACGTACTCGAACGCGCCGGGCTTCACCTCGTCGACGGCGCGGACCGACAGCTCTACGCGCACACTGTCGACGAGGACGTGACCGTGCTGTACGCCCGCGCCGCCGACATCCCGGAATACGTCTCGGACGGCGCCGCGGACGTCGGTATCACGGGATTTGACCAGATACGGGAGGCCGATCGGGACAACCTCGTCGATCTGCTCGACCTCGAATTCGGCGAGTGCAAGCTCGTCCTCGCCGCCCCTGAGGACAGCGACGTCGAGGAACCAGCCGACCTCCACGGTGGCACCATCGCCACTGAATTCCCGAACGTGACCCGGAACTATCTCGACGACGAAGGTATCGACGCCGAGATCACCGAAGTCTCGGGGGCAACCGAACTCACGCCACACGTCGACATCGCCGACGGTATCGTCGACATCACCTCGACGGGCACGACCCTGCGGATGAACCGCCTCGAAATCATCGACGATGTCCTCGACAGTTCCGTCCGGCTCGTCGCCCGCGAGGATGTCGCCGCCGACCCGAAGGTCGAACAGATCCGGATGGCACTCGAATCAGTGTTGACCGCCGAGAACAAACGCTACCTCATGATGAACGTCCCCGAATCCCAACTCGAAGCGGTCAAAGACGTCATGCCGGGGATGGGTGGCCCGACAGTGATGGACATCGCCGGGACCGAAGACGTCGCTGTCCACGCCGTAGTCGAGGAGGGGGCGGTCTTCGAGACCATCAACCGGGTGAAAGAACTCGGTGCCAGCGACGTGCTCGTCACGGAGATAGAACGGCTCGTCGAGTGAGTTACCGGTCGTCCTCCAGCCTGCTCACGCTTCGATCTTCTTGTAGTCGACGTACTCGCCGCCGCGAAAGTCCTCTAGCAAGTTAATCGCCGTCGGTGCTGTACGTCACGTCCCAGGACGTGGTGCGTTCTCGTATTTAACCATCTTCTCGGGTTTGTCGGAAATGGTCTCGTAGATTCGTTGGAGCGTCACCTCGGCTGCGAGCAGGTTGTGCTCCTCGAGGAATGCTTGACCCTCCTCGGTCAGACCGTAGAACTTCCAGGGATACCCCTGCCGTCGCCGGTCGTCCGCAAGGACGACTTCCTCGACGACGCCGGAGTCGATGAGTTTCTGGACGTGCTTATAGACAGTGGCTTCGCTCACACTGGGATTGAGTTCCTCGAGTTCGTACATCGAGGGGAGTTGTTCGGGATGCTGGAGGATGTTATTGACGAGCGCGAACCGAGTCTTCTGAGTGACGAAGTGGACGAGTTCGCGGGTTTCAATCTCCTCCCCGGTTTCCAGGTCTGTACTCATACGTCACAATTCGTGCCCTGACGACAAGTAGTTTACTCTCAAGTAAACTACTCCAGGATAAACAACATCCTGATGTCGTTAGTTAATTAATCCGTAAACTACATTTTCCGGTGTCGAGAGAGTGGGGTATGTCCGAAGAACCACAAGTTTCAGCGGACGCCCTCACGAGTGCGACGGAGCAACTCGACGAGGAAGAACTCTCGCTTTCGGATAACGAAGAGATTCTCCACGCGCTGAGCGAGCTGACGCCCATCTATGAGAACGACCGATCGTACTTCGTGCTCGGGAACTACGATCGAGAGCCGATCCGGCGACTCAACCTGGTCGTGGACCGCCTCAACCGCCGGCAAGACGCCTACGCCTTCCGGATGGTCGATGTCAGGGGCGAGTGGGACAACAGCATTCAGAAGTTTTGTCTGATCGCGGATATCGTGACGTTTCTCGTCGGCGTCGCCGAGAAGGAGCCAAGTGACTTCCTCGTCGAGCAGGGGTTGCTTGTCGGCACGACGGAGTACTTCTCGAAGAGTCATGTCCTCAAACGCGAGTACGACGACACAGAGCACCCGTTCGGCTGGATGCAGGACGGCGTCTTCGAACTGTTCGAGCACGAGGGACGGCTGTACCGCTGGCGAACCGAGGACGAACTCGTCAGTGCTGGGGAGTCACTCCCCTGAGATCGCGGTCCCGTCCGGAGATCGGCTGCTGGCCGTCGAAAATCCTGTCTCAGTTCAAGACCCGAACCGATCGCTGTCCGTCCTAGGCTTCGATCTTCTTGTAGTCGACGTACTCGCCGCCGCGAAAGTCCTCGAGTAAGTTGATCGCCGCCGTCGTGCCCTCGCCGACGGAGACGTTGACCTGACGCTGACCGCCCGTGATGTCGCCCGCTGCGTAAACCCGATCGACGCCGGTGTACTGTTCGCTGTCGACGTCGAGATAGTCGCCGTCTCGGGGGATTCCCAGCATGTCCGCGATGTCAGTTCCGCCCGCGGCACCCAGTGCGACGAAGACGCCCTCGACCTCGATGACGTCGCCGGACTTCAACTCGACGCCTTCGACGACGTCGTCGCCGACGATTCGCTTGGCCGGCTCCTCGATGATCTCGATGCCCTGCTCCGCCAAGCGCTCGATCAGTGCGTCGTCCATCTCCAGGTCGTTGCCGTTGGTCAGGACGCGCACGTCGTCGGTGTAGTCCAGCAACATCTCGGCCTCCTTGGCGGCGTAGTTGCCGGCGCCGACGACTGCGACCGGGGAATCCTGATAGAAGAATGCGTCACACTCGACGCAGTAGGAGACGCCCCCGCCCTCGTATTCGTCGACGTCCTTGATCGCCGGACTCTCGTAGGATGCGCCGGTCGCGAGGACGATCCCGCGGACCTCGTACTCGCCTGCTTCCGTCTCGACGACGTACCCGTCGCCCTCCTCGGCGACGCGGACGACCTCCTCGGCGACGATCTCCGCGCCGAACTTGGTAGCGTGTTCCTGGCCCGCCTCGACGAGTTCCGGACCGCTTGCACCCTCCGGGAAGCCATAGACGTTCTCCATCCAGTCGACGTCCCTGGTCGTTCCGTCGCCCTTGTCGAAGACGAGCGTCTCCTGATCTGCGCGTGCGGTGTAGACGCCAGCGGCCAGGCCGGCCGGCCCACCACCGATGATTGCAACATCTGCCATTGTGTGCCTATTGTACAATACTACGGGATATAAACGCCTCGATCCACGCAAGTGTGTCACTCACGTGCTGCAATTGATTCGTATATCCCACCAAGCCGAACGAACAGTAATGGACAATAAATGAAATACAATCCGCATCGGATCCGGGAGACAAAGCCTCACCCGACGGGGAAGAACTGGAAGAGGTCGTCGCGTTCGGCCTCGTGGAGGTGCGTCCGGACGGCCTCGTTCAGTGAATCGATCGATCCGCGTTTGGCAGTGATCGGCGCGATGGTGTCCTGCCACTGTTTCCAGGGCGGATGCAGGCCGAGGCGATCACAGAGATCGTTCAGGCGGTCGTCGCGGTCGTCGACCTTGTCCATCTTGTTGACAGCGACGACTGGTGGGATACCCACGTCTCGAAGGAAGTGAAACAGTTCGACGTCGTGGGGGATCTCGTCGGGACCGGAATGGCGATCGATGATGTCGATGACGCTCTTGCCGTCGACGACGAGCACGCCGACCAAGATATTCTCCGCGTACTCCTCGACGTAACGGATAACGTCGGTTTTGATCTCCTCGCGAGCGTCGTCGGGAACGCCTTCCATGTAACCGAACCCTGGCAGATCCGTCAGGACGAAGTCCTGGCTCGTCCAGTCGTAGTGGTTGGGTTCGCGGGTCACGCCGGGGCGCTGGCCGGTGTCGAAGGTGTGGCCGGTCAACTCCCGCATGAGCGTGGATTTGCCCACGTTCGACCGCCCGAGGAGGACGACCTCACTATCGCGATCCGGCCGCGTCTCGAACATACCCGGGCTACAACGTGGGGCGGGAAAGGGATCGCGATCCCTCGGCAGAACCGTTCTGGCCGGAGAGGTGACTCGGTTCGGATTGTTTCCGACATTTCGAACCAGCGTGCAGATCGAACCACTCACGTGATTTGAGGATGATTTTTACTAACGCTCTTGTGAAGCACGTTGTTGATTTTCAGAGAGCGGCGTCGAGAGCATGTTTGAGTGCTTCGTCACCAGGTTTTCTGTAGAGTTCGCGGCGGAGCTGAAAGGCTCTAAGATACGGTGTTAGCTTGTCTTTTGACACTCCTCGGTGGGGCGAGAGCCACCGTCGCGTCAGCGACGCGTGGCTCTCGCAGGTGTTGACGTGGATGTCGCCGTCAGCGTATTCGCCGTCGCCGTGGACGACGTATTTGCGGGTGAATGCGTCGTCTTCTTCGAGCGGTTCGTACGATCGAAATCCGTCCGTATAGACGGTCAGCGACTCCTCATCGTGGTCAGCAAGCAGGAGTCGAATCGTCGATTCGTCAGCGGATTTCGCTGGCACGACATAGCGCTCGTCCGAGCCACGATCGACCAGCGTGAACACCGGCGGTTTGTCGCCGTCGTACGAACCTCGTCCACGCGTGGATAAGCCACGCGAGCGCGACTCCTGGTCGCGCTCGCGGCCTTTCAGGCCGGCCGAGACGTACACTTCGTCGATTTCGACCGGTCCAGACAGTGTGATCGAAGGCGCGTCGAGCGCGCTGGCGAAGCGCTCGACGCGCCGTCTCACCGTTCTGTACGAAAGATCGAGCTCCGCCTCGATCTGCCGAATACTCGTGTTGAACCGTAAGAACACGTAGATCGTGAAGTACCACTCTTTCAGTGAGAGCTTCGAATGAGCAAAGATCGTGCCGGTCTTGTCGTTGAACGTCCGACCGCAATTCTTACACAGATACCGTTGATACTCCCGATAGCTGCCGTTTCTGACCGTCAGGTCAGAACGGCAGCGGGGGCACTCGACGCCATCACGCCAGCGAACCTGTTGGAGCAGGTCCGCTGCAGCCGATTCCGACACGAACCGGCTTATTGGGAACATATCGGGCACCGCTGGCGCGGTGCCCTTGCCCTCTTCGACTTTCAGCCGCAACTCTCGCTATCAACAATCTACTTCGCAAGAGCGTTTACTATTATTTCGAAGGTTTAGGACTGCCAAACATCAAAATATAAATACCTATATCTGGAATGGAAGATTGATTGTTCAGAATGTCTGAACAGAATTGGTCCCGCGAAACGAGTCGACGCACGGTCCTCAAGACAACTGCGGCTTCGATCGCCGGGCTCTCAGGAGTGAGTTCACTGGCACCGCTCGGTCGAGGTGCCGAGGGATCGCGTCCACAGCCCGTCAGTGATCCCGAGCCTGCGCCTGCACCTGCTATTCACATCGCGCCAGATCTCCGCGAGTTCAACTGGCCGATCCTCCTTGGGAACGAGCGAGATTCGATGGCCGACGCACTCACCGGCTACGTTGACGATGCCACAGTTAGCCGGGAACAGAAACGGACGGCCCGCGAATCTCTGAAAGACATCTGGGCAGAAGTTGAGATCAAATCCAAGACCAAGCCCTGGCATGTAATCCAGAAACAACGTGAAAAAGAGCGACGAGAGAAACCGAATACACACGACAGCGACCGACGAGGGGGGCAAGGCCACAAGAAGAGACAGAAGTCCCAGAAAGGCGGCAACGCCAAGCCCCAAATCCGGCGTGATGATACAACGACAGTCTACAAATTGAAAGGAGACAAACAGAAGGTAAGGACGGTGTTGGAAGATACCGAACGAACAGTCCGTCAAACCGGAGCTGTCTCTGTGGCTACAACCCAGGACGCAGAATCTCTGGCAAATCTATCAAGCGTGATTGAATCGGGTGCGACCTCATCTGGTGAAAACGAAGAAGGTTCCGAAAACATATCACCTCAATGGAAGCGTGGAACCAAAGATAAGCATGAGGGGCACAATTATCTCGCGCGTTGGGCGGGAAAGAATATGAATATTGACGACGATTTATCTGATGCGTTATTTAACAATGCCCCAAAGCCGGATGGGTGGGACTATGATTTCCCGAAGATCCCAGAGAGATTCGAAGATCCACCGACTGGAAATGACCGAGCCCACTCATATGCACATGCCTGGAATCCGTTGACAAAGATCGGTCATGCTGATCATTTCTTAGACGAGCGAATGAACAATGCGGTAGATCACGCTGAAGAGAGTACCGAACGGTATCAAGAAGTCGGCTATGCTATGCACTTTCTCCAAGATCTCGGAAATCCATTACACACTAATATGTTTCTGGAACAAAAACTGAATGAGTGGGTCCACTATAAATACGAACGGAAAGTTGCGGAGTATCTTGAAGACGGACATATACTCACGGAAAATGTTGAGAACTTAGAGGGTTACAATCCTGTCCCGGATCCCCTCCCATGGGAAGGCTCGAAGTGGGGCGAACATGGACACCAATTAGCGACATTCTCTGCAAATTATGCATCTGATTTCCTTACCATCATCATGGAACATGAGGGTGAAGACCCGCTGGCAAACAGTGATGAGTTAGTCACCGATACCCAATCAGTCCTCGAGAAAACGACGACATACTCCATGGGATTGATTGGGGAGATTCACCCGCTGTATGCGTAACTGTTCAGATCATGAATACTATGAGCACAATTGGATGGAGGGGATTGGTAATCGCCGCCATGATCTGTAGTGTGGTCGCCCTGACTGGTTGTGCAGGAGTCCAGATGGAGGTGGATGAATCACCTGGCCCACAGGAACTGGGGGGCTATAATCTCACCATCGGCGAACCGACGACTGGCGAGATCTTCGAGGGGATATATTCGATCGGAAGCATCCACGAAACTGGCGGAGAGGTAGGATTCAAGTTACCGAATCAAACGGAAGCATTGGCTTCGATACGAATAGTCAAAACTCAAGAGAATGATACAAAAGTACATGACGTAACCCATCGATCAGATTTCGACCAGGACGACACGCTCGGTCTAGAAACCCCCATCTACCCCAGTACTGACAAATACCGGTACCGAGTCGAGGCCCTGAACGGATCGGATGCCGTCATCGATACAGTCAACGTCACGATCGTGGATACCTGACAGCCTTTTCCCCCCACTTGCACTTGGTGGAGACCATTGTGATACTGTGATCGTGATCGAGCGAAATCGCCACGTAGCTCTGCGGAAGCAGCGTCGATATGGCCTTGGGAGGTGACAAAGTTTTTGCTGGACCGTTGAATACGCCCCTGTATGGTCCCCGAATCAGATTCCGAACGCGGCTGTCCGAAGTGTGGTCACGAAGAGACCGAGGTCGGTGAAATCTCGACGACCGGCGGCGGGCTTAGCAAGATGTTCGATATCCAGACGAACAGTTTCAAGGTCGTTTCCTGTACCAACTGCGGGTACTCGGAACTCTACCGGGACACGACTTCCGGGACGAGTGACATCGTCGACGTGTTCCTTGGGTGATGGCCACGGGAATCGTCATCCTGGCGCTCGTAGTCGCGCTCGCCCTCCCGCTCGTCCTCTATGGCCTCGTCCGGGCCGAACACGACCAGCGTGAGACGATGGACCGCGACGACGCCGAACGGGCCGCCCGGCGGGACACCCGTCAAGAGCGATGAGTACCCGGTCGCGCTACGTTCGCGAGAAGCGGTGAACTCGTCGTCGTCCGTGCTGTCAGTCTATGGACCCCTTCGTTGAGCCAGGCCGACCAACCACAAGTATTTGGGCGTACCGACCGACCGGCCGGGTGTGCGTCTCGTCCAGATCACGATCCCGTCGGGCAAGCGGGAAGCCATCGAGGACGCCCTGGACGCCGAGGACGTCGACTACGTCCTGACCGACGAGACCAGCGGCCGGGAGTACACGGCTGTGGCGTACGTTCCGCTGCCGACCAACGCCGTCGAGCCAGTACTCGAACGACTTCGGGAGGCGGGCCTCGACGAGCAGGCCTACACCGTGGTCGTCGAGGCCAACACCGTTATCTCCCGACGGTTTGATGAACTCGCAGAGCGCTACGCCGAGGAGCGCGACGAGGAGCGGATCGCTCGCGAGGAGCTCACCTCGAAGGCTGCCGACCTGGCGCCCGCGACGCCGAGTTACGTCGTCCTGACGGTCGTCTCCGCGGTGATCGCCACCGCCGGACTGCTGTTGGACTCGCCGGCTGTCATCGTCGGTTCGATGGTGATCGCGCCGCTGATCGGCCCGGCGATGGCCGCAAGCGTCGGGACGGTCGTCGACGACGACGAACTCTTCCGGCGGGGTGTGGGGCTACAGATCGCGGGGCTCGGACTGGCAGTCCTTAGCTCCGCCGTTTTTGCCTTCCTCGTCCGGAACCTGTTTCTCGTCCCACCCGGGCTCGACGTAACCGGTATCCCGGCCGTCCGGGAACGTCTCCTGCCCGATTTCCTTTCGCTGGTGGTCGCACTCGGGGCCGGCGTCGCGGGTGTCGTCAGCCTCTCGACGGGCGTCTCGACGGCGCTGGTCGGCGTCATGATCGCCGTCGCGTTGATCCCGCCCGCGGCGACGGTCGGGATCGGGATCGCCTGGGGGTTGCCGACAGTTAGTCTCGGATCGGGAGTATTGACGCTCGTGAACGTTCTCTCGATCAATCTGGCTGCCCTGGCCGTGCTGTGGTACATGGGCTATCGGCCGACCCACTGGTTCCGCGAGGACGACGCGCGTTCGAGCACGATCAAGCGTGTGCTTGCACTCGCTATCGCCATCGCCGTCCTGTCCGTGTTCCTCGGCGGCGTCACTTTCGACACCTACACGCGAGCGACCGTCGACGGACAGATCGACGAGGTCGTCGCCGAGACCGTCGCCGGAACACCGGATGTGACCGTACAGGACGTCTCGATCGAACGGACCGGCGGGCTGTTCTTCCAGCAACCCCGGCGAATCGTCGTCACGGTCGGCGTCCCGCCCGACGACGGCCCCCCCGACCTGGCTGATCGACTCGACGATCGTCTCGACGCCCTCGTCAACCGGGACGTCTCGACCGAGGTCCGGTACGTCACGACCGAGTCGACAACCTGAAAGTGGCGGGCCGGGACGACCGTCCCGAGACTCAAAGGCTCGTTTGAGCTATGGATACGGGTATTTACGTCCCGCCCGAACTGGGAAGAGATGCGTACGAACAGAATACTACTCGTGGTTACACTCGTCGCAGTGACGGTACTCGCTGCGGTCGGCGTTGCGGTTGCTGTTTCGCCGGACGGACAGGCGGATGAACCGAACAGACAGATAGAGGTCGCCGCGTCGGGTGACGTTTCGGCCGACCCCGATCAGGCCCAGTTGCGTGTCGGCGTCGTCGCGACCACCGACGACGCGGCGATTGCCCGCACCCAGGTCGCCGAGAACGTGACCTCCTTGCGGTCTACCCTCGAAGAACTCGGGATCCCGGACGACCGGGTCGAGACTGACTACTACAACATCCGGGAAGTCCGGGAAGGTCCCGAATCGGAGCGGGCAACCCAGTACCGGGCGATCCACGCCTTCGAGATCACCCTCGATGACACCGATCGCGTCGGGGAAGTGATCGACGGCGTCGTCGACAGTGGAGCGAACCGAGTTCAGGGCGTCTCCTTTACGCTTTCCGTGGACCGTCGAGCAGACCTCCGACAGAAGGCTCTCCGGAATGCGATGGACGCCGCCCGAAAGGAGGCGAGAACGCTGGCTAACAGCGCCGATCTCACCGTCGAAGGGGCTGCAGCGATCAGTGCCAGCGACGTCAACGTCCGGCCGTACCGTGTCGAGCAAGCGATGATGACCGAAACCGCCGACGCCGGCGGATCGACGTCGATCGAGAGCGGTCCGGTCGACGTCTCTGCGTCCGTCCAGGTCGTCTACAACGCGACGGCGTGATACGTCCGTGCAGTCGTTTGCCTCGCCGAAACATCGACGGCCGGCCGGCTACTCTTGGTTCCCGGAACTGTCCAGTCCCGGGATGGAGACGGCAGCCTCGAAGCGTCCCATCGCAAGGGCCGTCGTCAGCACCAGCGCGAGGTAGAACAGCCCGACGATCACGTACACCTTGGTGTACCGGAACGTGTCCGAGCCGACGCCTTCTGCCGCCCGGAACAGTTCCGGGACGGTGATGAACGCCGCCAGCGAGGAGTACTTGATCAGATAGACGAATTCGTTGGTCCAGCCGGGAATCGCCAGCCGCAACCCCTGGGGCAGAACGACGTGGCGGATCGTCCCCCGCATGTCCAGCCCCACGGCACGGGCGGCGGTCAGCTGTCCCGCATCGATCGACTGTAGCGCAGACCGGATGTACTCGGCCTGGTAGGCCGCGGAGTTGATCGTGAACCCGACGACTGCGACCATCGCGGCCGCCTGTGGGATCGGCGGCTCACCGGTGAACCCGATCGCGCGGGCCACGCTCCCCAGTTGTAGCGCGTACCACAGGAAAAACAACTGTGCGAGCAGGGGCGTCCCCCGGATCAGTTCGGTGTACCCCAGCGAGAGCGTACTGAGGACGCGGCCACCGTAGACACGGGCCACCGCCAGCGGCACGGCGATTACCAGCCCGAGGAGCAACGAGACGACCGTCAGGTAGACAGTGATGAACGCTCCGTCTGCGAGTTTCGGCGCGATCGTGGCCGCGAACGCCGCCAGGTCGGCCAGCCAGACCAGCCACTCAAGCAGCACGTCGGCCGGACCGAGCGCGTTCGCGACGCCCGCGACCGCATCCGCGACGGCCCGGAACGGGCCCCCGGGGATCCAGCCTTGCCGGACCAACACCGGCACCTCCGATCGGATCAGATCCGGGAACCCCAGTGCCGTCGCGATCACATCCAGCAGCGCGTTATGGTACGCCCAGCGGGCAAGTAACCAGGTCCAGAACACCGCGCCGACGATAGCGATCGCAATCCGACGACGTTCCGGAACCTGCTCGACGAGCGAGGCGCGCTCATCGGCAAGGTCGTCGGTCGTGTTGCCGTCAGTCACGGGTCGATCACCGCCGAAGTGTGACGATCGCAACCCATCGTCACTCGAAGTCCGTGAACTGGCCGAGGAACGATTCGGTCCGTTCGTGCTGTGGGTTCTCGAACAGTCGCTCGGGCGGCCCACGCTCGACGATCCGCCCGCCGTCGAGCATCGTCAGCGTGTCGGCCGCCGAACGGGCAAACCCCATCTCGTGGGTGACACACAGCATCGTCATTCCTTCGGCCGCGAGGTCGTTCATCACAGCCAGTACGTCGCCGATGAGTTCCGGATCGAGCGAACTGGTTGGCTCGTCGAACAGCATGAGTTCGGGGTCCATCGCCAGTGCGCGGGCGATGCCCACGCGCTGTTGCTGACCGCCGGACAACTCGGCGGGATAGGAGTCGGCCTGTTCGGCCAGACCGACCTGATCGAGGTGGGCCTCGGCCCGTTCGACCGCCTCGTCGTGATCCATCCCGAGGACTTCCTCGAGTCCGAGCGTGACGTTGCCCCGCGCCGTCCGGTGGGCAAAGAGGTTGAAGTCCTGAAAGACCATGCCCACGCGCTGGCGAAGGTCGTTCGAGTCGAGGTCGTGGATCGATTCGCCGGCCAGCCGGATGGTTCCGGCATCGATCTCGGTCAGGCGGTTGACACACCGCAGCAGCGTCGACTTCCCGGCGCCGCTGGGGCCGACCAGCACCTCGACGTCGCCCTGTTCCATGCCGAGGCTGACGCCGTGCAATACCTCCTCGTTCTCGTAGGCCTTTTCGATGTCTTCGAGTTCCAGTAGTGTCATCCGTCTCCCTCCGGGATCGCGTAGCGTGTCTGTAGCCGATCGAGCGTCCGGTTGGTCGCGAACGTCAGCACGAAGTAGATGGCACTCACCGCGAGAATGAGTTCGAACATCGCCGTCGAGCGCTCGGGCTGGACGAAGAGGTACTCAGCGCGGGTCAGCAACTCGGCCAGTCCGATCGCGATAGCCACGCTCGTGTCTTTCAGGACGATCGTGAACTCGTTTTGAAAGCCCGGAAGCGCCCGCCTCACAGCCTGCGGGAAGATCACGTGACGGACGGCCCCGCGCCGCGGGAGGCCGATCGCGCGGGCGGCTTCCATCTGCCCGTCGTCGATGGACTGGATCGCCCCGCGAAACACCTGTCCCTGATAAGCCGCGCTCCGGAGGCCAAGCGCCAGCGTCGCCGCGATAAACGGCGATACGCGGATCTCCAGGCCGGGAACGGTCCCGAGCTGCGGGATCGGCAGACCCAGGTAAAACAGCATCATCAGGACGACGATCGGCGTCCCCCGCAGGACGACGCCGGCACCGGCAACCAGTCCCCGGAGCCGCCCCGTCCCGTAGACCTCGATCGCCCCTGCGGGGAACCCAGCCAGGAACCCGAGGACGAGACTGCTGACAGTCAGTAGAATGGTGACGGCGGTCCCGACCAGCAGGAAGTCGAAGTTGCTCGCGACGACGCCCCAGTCACCGCTCTGGAGGACGATGGCCGTCCTCGTGAGCGCCGGATCGAGGCTCCGTAACGCGCCAGACACGACCATCGACTTACTCGAAGTATTCAGCGACCAGTTCGTCGTACGTCCCGTCGTCCCGCACTTCGGCGAGGGCGTCGTTGATCGCCGAAACACGGTCGTCGTCCTCGCGCAGCCCCAGGCCGAAGCGCTCGCCGGTCTCAATCGTGAACGCGATCGTCACCGCGCGGTTCGCGGCGAAGTTCTCGGCGACCGGTACGTCGATCACGACGGCGTCGACGTTGCCGTTCTCTAAGTCCTGGACGGCCAGCGTGTAGTTGTCGTACTGCCGGTAGTCGCTCCCTGAGAGTGTGCCGTCCTCGATGAGTCCCTCAACCTGGTCCTCGCCGGTCGTCCCCGACTGGGCGCCCACGCGGTGACCCGAGAGGTCGCCGACAGCCGACGGCTGGAAGTCGCCGTCTTCGCGGACGATGACGGCCTGGTTGGCCTCCCAGTACGGATCCGAGAAGTCGATCTGCTGGTCGCGCTTGTCGTTGATGGTCATGCCGGCGGCGATAAGGTCGATCTCCCCGTTGTTCAGCGAGCCAATCAGGGCGCCGAAGTCCATGTCGACCCACTCCCCGAGCTGATAGTCGGTCCGCCCGACGACCTCGGCGACGAGGTCGACGTCGAACCCGACCAGTTCGCCCTCGTCGGTCCGGTACTCGAACGGCGGGAATCCCGGTGCAGTCCCCGGAACGATGGTCCCCGCGGCTCCTTCGGTGGTCATGCCCGCGCCGGCGTCGGTCGTCGCTCCCGCGCCGGTGTCCGTCTCCGCGTCCTCGGCCGGCTCGGTCGTCGTTTCGCTTCCCTGACACCCGGAAACCAGGCCGGCAACCCCGACGGCACCGACACTCTTGAGGTAAGCGCGACGATCCATGCTGAATTCGCGTTTCATGTTCGTGTACCCTGTCCAGCGTCTATTTCAGCGTTTCGGACGCGTCGGGCCGTGAAACCCGGAAGATCACAGGCGAGTGGCACGAAATCAGGATGATCGATCGTTTCACTTCTGGGGGCGACCGGCCTGGATGGAGACGTTCGTCTAACGGACTCACTCCTCGAAGGGCAGTTCCGGTTCGTAGCCAACGGCCTCGATCGCCGCCTCGAGGACCCCCTCGACGTTCTCGTCTTCGGTGACACTCATGTAGTGATCGGCTTCGACGTCCCGCGATCGGTCGGCTTTGTTGGCGACCGTCAGGACGGGCGCGTCCTCGAACCGGTCGAGAATATCGTTCCGGAGATCGAGTTGCACGTCGATCGGGAAGCCACATTCGCCGCTGGGGTCGACCAGTACGAGCACGGCGTCGGCGAGGTGTTCCAGCGCACTCACGGCCTGGTTCTCGATGTCGTTACGCTCCTCCGGCGGACGATCGAGCAGCCCTGGCGTGTCCACGAGTTGATAGCGGATGTGATCGCGTTCGAGGTGGCCGACGTGGATCTGCGTGGTGGTGAACGGGTAGGCAGCGATCTCGTTGTCGGCCCGCGTCACCCTGTTGACGAACGAGGACTTCCCGACGTTGGGGTAGCCCGCGACGACGATCGCTGGTTCGTCGGGCCGGATGTCAGGGAATTGCCGGAGGGAGTCCCGCGCCTCACCCAGTGCCGCGAGATCGTCGCTCACTTCGCGGGTGACGTCCGCCAGTCGGGCGAACGCTTGCTTGCGGAGTTTCCGTGCGCCGTCAACGTCCGCGTTACGCAGTCGGGACTGGTACTCGTCGCGGATGTCGTCGGTCTTCCGGCTCGCCCAGGTGACCTCAGAGAGGTGTTGACGCAACTCGTCGACGCTGCTCTCGGCGTCGGCCAACTCCCGGTAGAAGGGGTCCAGTTCGTCGAAGTCCGGCCAGGCAGTGACGACGTTCTCTAAGTTGTCAGAGAGGATGTTCGACGCAGTCTGGAGCATCGATTCCTGGGCTTCGTGGCCTTGTTTGGCCCGGCCCGCTCGGGCTGCCCGCGAGAAGGCCTTGTCGATGAGTTCCTCCGACGTCGGGGTCGTCGGGAGGTTCTCGAATGGATGACTCATTGGAGCACGATAGGCCGTCGGCGGGTAAAAGGGCGTTCTTCCCGCCGCAGCGAGCGATATCGACGGTCGCGTATCAGGAGTGATATTCGGAAACGGAGATTTAAGACCGATATCTGTCCACATCTCACTATGCCGGGAGAGATACTCCGAGACGAGACCGCCTACACCATCGAATACGACGACGAGATCGACGCGGTCGTCCACACCTGGAACATGTTTTCCAGCGGCGAGAAGTTCCGGGAGGGAGCCAACGAGTTGCTGAATATCTTCGAAGAGCGTGACGTCTCGAAACTGATCGTCGACACGAGGGAGGTCAAGGCCCACGACGACGAGGACAAACAGTGGCTCCAAGCAGAGTGGATCCCCAACATGATCGAGGCCGGGATGGAGTACTCCGTCAACGTCCATCGATCGAGTGTCATCGCCGAGATGGATATTCAAGAAACCGTCGACCCGATCGAAGACGCGCCGTTCGAGAACCTGATAACGGACGACATGGCTGAAGCCCGCGAGTGGCTCGCTTCCCAGTGACCCAGACTGCTCGTGCGTGAAGTCGAGACTTCTCGTCGCGTGGACGAGCACCTCCGAGCGACGCCCTGGTTATCTCTCGTGATATTTAGAGGGGTTGAATCATTAGGGAAGCGGTAAAAGATCGTTTTATGGCACAGAATGCCCATAAAGAAACGGATCTGTACACCATGGAGTACGACGAGGAGATCGATGCCGTCGTCTTTTACTGGGAAGCGTTCTCGACGGGGGAACAGTTTCGTGACGGGGCAAACGACCTCCTTGCGTTCATCAAAGAGCAGGACGCCCGGAAACTGATCGTGAACACGCGTGGGATCAAAGCACACAACGAAGAGGACCAACAGTGGCTCTTAGGGGAGTGGTTACCGAAGGTCATCGACGCCGGCATCGAGTACGACGTCACCGTCCATCGAGACAGCGTGATCTCCCAGATGGACATGGAGGAGTTCTACGAGGAGATGTCCGATCTCGATTTCGAGAGCATGGTGACCGCCGACATGGACGAAGCCCGCGAGTGGATCGCCGAACGATGAGTGTCTGCTGATTCCGGTTCCTTCGTCACCGCTCGCCCGTTCCGAGGCCTCCCTGCGGTCGGCCTCGCTGTTCGCGGTTCCTTCGTCACCGCTCACCTGTTCGAGGTCTCGCTCCCGTCGGTCGCTCGACCTCGCTACCGCCGTTCGCGTAACTCCGCCCGAAGGTCCGTCAAATCCATGTCGTTCATCGAAAGCAACACGAGCAGATGATAGACGATGTCGGCGCTCTCGTGGGCGATCTCCTCGTGATCGTCGTCCTTGGCAGCGAGAATCAGTTCCGTTGACTCTTCGCCTAACTTCTCCAGGACGGCGTTCTCGCCCTTTTCGTGGGCGAACAGCGACGCTGTATAGGAGTCTTCGGGCAACGTCTCCTTGCGGTCCTCGATCACCGCGAACAGTTCGTCGAGTATCGCCTCGTCGTCGGTCATGCCAGAGTCCACGCGTGGCCGGCCCCTAAGCGCGTCGAAGCGACCGTCCAAGCGTCACGGCGGACGATCACGACCTACGTGCCGTATCCCTCAGCCTCGATCGGCCCGCTGAAGACGCCATAGAGGAACTTGAAGTACCACAGCACGACGACGAGGACAGGGAACCCGAGGACGGTTGTGAGGTTGAGTGCCAGCGGCGAGACCACGGCATCGCTCACCGTCAGCCCCGTCGCGGGATAGATCGTCGGATACAGCAACAGCGCGACGAGGACGCTCAGCAACGTGGGCAGGGCGAGCGCGCTCGCGAGCCACGCCCGATAGCGATCGCGGAGGGCGAGGACGATGCCACCGAGACCCGCGATGACGGAGAGGGCGACGATGCCGATCCCGGGAGCCGAGAGGATCGTCCCGGCGGCTCCCCCGGCGTCAGTCCAGATCACGACCGCGAGCAAGACCACCACGCCACCGAGATAGGCGATCGTCGCGAGTATCCCGAGATCGCGCATCTCTTCGGCCAGCGCGGGGCCGGTCTTGGCTGCCAGGAACGCCGCGCCGGTGGCCGCCGAAACGGCCACCAGGCCGACGCCGGTCAGGATCGCGGGCAGCGAGAGCGCCCCCACACTGAACACCCACGAGCCGGCGAGCACGCCGAACAGGAACGGGGCGAGTACACTCCCACCGACGAAAGAGTAGTCACAGGCTCGTCGCCACTGTTCGTCCTCGCGTTGCTCGCGCAACTCCGGACCGACACCGCGAAACAGCAAGGCGAGGACGAATCCGAGCGCGATCAGGTAGTTGTCGGCCAGCAGTCGAGAGTAGACGTCCGGGAACGCCGCCAGCAACATCGTCCCGAAGGCGATCAGCCACACCTCGTTGGCGTCCCAGATCGGTCCGAACGCCGCGAGCATCGTCTCACGGTCGTGGTCGTCGTCACGGGTCGCATACAACATCCCGATCCCGAAGTCCAAACCGTCCAATACGACGTACATCGCCAGCGCGAACATTACCACCCCGAACCAGATCTCCGGCAGCGATGGGTGGAGATACCTATCGACCGGAATCACCAGTGGCTCAATCATCGCTTGCCACCTCCGGAAGCGGGCCGTACCAGTGATCGTCCGCGGACTCCTCGACGCCGAGGTCGCGGAGTTCATCCTCGATCAGCCACCGCAGGACGTACAGCGCAGCTAGCACCAGACCGATATAAATGACGACGAACGCGACCAGGCTCGTGGTCGCCTCTGCCGAGGACAGCGTTGTCGAGACAGCCTCGCTCGTCGTGAGTACGTCCTGGATCACCCACGGCTGGCGGCCGATCTCCGTGACGTACCAGCCGGTGAGCAGGGCGGCGAAACCCAGCGGCGAGGCGGCGATCATCGCCCGCAAATAGCGTTTGCTGTCGGCGAGTCGGCCGCGGTAGGTGAGATAGCCACCCCAGAACGCCAGGGCGATGAACAGGAACCCGAGTCCGACCATGATCCGGAACGACCAGAACACGAGCGGCACTGGCGGGTTCTGTTCGTACTCGTCGAGGCCTTTCACGACCGCGTCGAAGTCACCCCCGCTGGCGAGGAACGAGCCGACTCTCGGAAGGCTGATCGCGAAGAGGTTCTCCTCGCTCGGGTTCATGATCGCGTCGGGGCTCGTCGGGATCGCAAAGAGGTGTAGGTCCGCCGTCCCCGTCTCGTAGTGGGCCTCCATGGCGGCGAACTTCTGTGGCTGGGTGTTCTCGACGTGACGACCGTAGGCGTCGCCGTGGACCGCCTGCAGCGGCGCGGCGACGATCAAAATCAGGATGGCGATCTTCAGCGCCGTGTTCCAGGCTTTCGCGTTACGTTTCTTCCAGACGATGTAGGCGGCGACACCGGCGACCAGTAGCGCCACGGAGATCACCGACGCGTTGATCATGTGCACGTACATCCAGGGGAGTCGCGGGTTGAGAAACGCCGCGATGGGGTCGGTCAGCTTCGCGACTTCCATCCCGTTGCGCGTGATCATCTCGTAGCCCTGGGGGGTCTGCATCCAGGCATTGACGACCAGGATCCAGAAACCCGACAGCCACGCGCCAAAGCCGACCAGCACCGATGAGAGGACGTACGTCCGGTCGCTGACCTTCTCGCGACCGAACAACAACACACCGAGGAAAACCGCTTCGAGGAAGAACGCCATCTTCGCCTCGAAGGCCAGCGGACCGCCGATCAACTCGCCCGCGACCGCCGAGAACTGCGGGAAGTTCGTCCCGAACTGGAAGCTCATCGGGATCCCGGTGACCGTCCCCATGACGAACCCGACGGCGAAGACCTTCAGCCAGAACGACCGCAACCGACTGAAGCGCTCCGTGTCGGTCCTGACGTCTTTCCACGTGAAGTAGACGATGAACGGCGCGAGCCCGATCGAGAGGGCCGCAAAGAGAATGTGAACGCTGATCGTCCACCCGAACTGGACTCGACTTGCGAACTCGGCTGGCAGGAACAACACCCATCCATCCAGCGCCGGTCCGGCCCCGAACGCACCCTCGAGTATCTGGCTAGCTACGTGCATTCGTTTGGGGGCGGGTTCGAACTACCGGACCGATAAGACAGCGGTTTTCTCCCATCGATCGAGAATTGCCGAAAATATTTTTATGTTTGGGCGAACTGTATTTTCTGAAGCGGCAAAAGTCGAGGGTAATTGATCGCGTCGTCAGCCGCCCGGGATACGTGATCCGAACGTCCTCCACCGGGGGCGCCGTCTAATCGAAGAAGGCGAGGTCGTGGATCCGGTGGTCGCCAGTCAGTTCCGGGTGGAAAGACGTCCCAACGACGGGACCGTCACGGACCGCGACCGGCCGGTCTTCCCAGGTGGCGAGGATCTCGGCGTCGCCCACCTCACTGATGACGGGCGCGCGGATGAACACCGCGTGGAAGGGGTCGTCAAGCCCATCGACGTCGAGCGGGGCTTCGAAACTATCCTTCTGGCGGCCGAAGGCGTTGCGCTGGACGCGGATGTCCAGCAGATCGAGCGTCTCGATCCGGTCGTCGCCGGCGTCGTTCGCAGCGACGATCAGCCCGGCACAGGTAGCGAGGACGGGCTTGCCCGCGGCGACGTGCTCGCGGATCTCGGAAGCGATCCCCTCGCGGTGGATCAGCCGGGAGATCGTCGTCGATTCGCCCCCGGGCATCAAAAGCACGTCACACTCCCCGACGAGCCCGGACTCGCGGATCTCGATGACTTCGGCGGCCTCGCCGTGGCTGGCGGCGGCCTCGATGACGGCCTCGGCGTGTTCGCTGACGTCCCCTTGGACGGCGACGACACCGGCGGTGATGGCCATACTACGGCTTGCCGATCGAACGCGAAAAAGCTCTCCCTTCGGGTCGTCGACGACCGGGAACTACGGTGGGCTCAGACGACCGGTTCGAGCCCGAACTGTTCGGCAAGCTTCCGGCCGGCAGCCAGCCCACTATCGAGTGCGGCGTGGGCTTGGCCGACGCCGGCCACCCAGTCCCCGGCGACCGCGAGATCGTACTCGAGGGTTCTATCACACAGCGACGCTTCGGGACCCCCGGACGGCAGTCCGCGACCCCAGCGGTGGTGGTCCCACCAGTCCGGTTCCCGCAGACGGTCGTCCCCGACCAGCGGGGCGACGCGGTGGGCGACCTCCAGAGCGGTCTCCTGGGGGCGAGCGCCAGCGTTAGCGGCCGACCAGAGGGTGCCAAGCTGGACAGTCAACAACGACTCACCGTCGGGAACGTGCCCGGGTTTGCACTCCTGGCGGCCGAGCCAGACGACGTCGCTGGCACGCTCGACGCTGACCAGGCCGTAGTAGGACACGTCGAGTTCGAAAGGATAGTGTAACGCAACGACGTCGACGGGTTGATGCGGGACGTCAGCGGCGACGTCCGCCAGTCGCCGCCGGACGGGAGCGTCCCAGTTAGCGGCTTCCAGCAGGACTGCCGTCGCGGCGGCCGGCGTCGCGAGTACGATCGCATCGAAACGTCGGCTGTCGCGCCCGGTCGAGACGACCCACTCACCGTCGTCGCAGGCGAGTCCGGTGACGGTCGCGCCCTCTTCGACATCTGCGCCGGCCGCCTCGAGAACGGCCCAGACGATGCCGTCGATGCCGTTCTCGCCGCTCCAGCGTGTGAATTCGTCGGGTCGGTCGGTGATCGTCCCGTCGGCCTCGAACTGGTGGATCGGCTCGGGAATCTCGATCAATGTATCACCAACAACGGCTTTGACCAGTTCGGCGCGGTCGTCGTCGGCCAGCCGGAGGTGATCCGCGCCGTGATCGTAGACACACCCCTCGCGACGGCGACTCGCCAGTCGCCCGCCCACCGACCGGGACTCGAGGACGCTTACCTCGACGTCCTCGGGAAGCGCGTAGGCGGTCCCGGCACCGGCGATGCCCCCACCGACGACGCAGACCGACCGTGGCATGGGCGTGACTTGGGCCGCCATCGTTTAAATCCGGGTGACGTCCGGTATCGCTCGCGGGGATCGCCGGTAGACACTTGTCGCCGCCGGCCGGACGGACTCGCATGGACCGCCGCGATCCGATCCAGGCCGTCGCAGACGACTCGCTGGATCTACAGGACATCGTCGAGTGGGACCCCCGGAGTCGTCTCGACCGGGTCGCCGTGATCGTCTATCACGTACTGTTGGCGCTCGCGCGTTCGGCTGTCGTGGCGCTGGCCGCGTTGATCCTCGTCGTGCAAGTGGTCCTCGGTGGCCTGGGGACCGTGACCGATCCGGCGATCGGTACGTTGACCGTTCTCTCGGCCGTTCCCGCCCTCGCGTTGGCGGTGTACGTCTGGCGAGCCGACGTGACGACTGGCGAACCCCTGTCCCTGCTCGTGGCTACCTTCCTGCTCGGCGTGTTGTTCGCGGGCTTCGCCGGGATCGTCAACTCCCTGCTGGAGCCGGTGTTCGTCGGATCGGCCGCGCTGGTCGGCGTCCCCGCCCTCGGGATGGTCGCGATGTTTTTCGTCGTCGTCGGTCCCGTCGAGGAGGGCGTGAAACTTCTTGCGGTTCGCTTACACGCCTTCCGGGACGGCCGCTTCGACGCAGTGATCGACGGCGCCGTCTACGGGGCCATCGCCGGACTCGGGTTCGCCACGATCGAGAACACCCTCTACATCACCGCACAGACGTCTGCCCAGGGCGGGTTACAGACACTCGCGGGCGGCAGTGGGATCGCGACTGTCCGGGCGCTCGCCGGCCCAGGCCACGTCATTTACTCGGCGATCGCGGGTTACTACCTCGGGCTGGCGAAGTTCAATCCCGACGACGCCGGCCCGATCGTCGTCAAGGGCCTGCTGATCGCCGCATTGGTTCACGGTGGGTACAACGCACTGGTCTCGTTCGTCCCCTTCGGCGTGGCAAACGCCTTCGGGATCGGCCCCTTCGTCGCCCTCGTCGGGTTCGTGATCGTCTACGACGGCCTGTTACTGACGTTCCTGCTCGGCAAATTGCGCGCCTACCGACGGGCCTACCTGGCGACACGACCAGACCCGGATCGCTCGGTCGAGTCCGAATTGACCGAGTTCGATCCGTGAATCGCTGACGTTGGTCTTTTTACCGTTGGAACGGTACGGACCTCCATGGCTTCGGGGATACTGGAGATGATCGGGCAGGCCGGGACGGTCGTCATCGTCGCCCCGATCGTCGTGATCGCGCTGGATTTCCTCGCCAGCGGCCGACTCCTCGGGGGGCTCGCGTTTCTGGGAATCGTCGGCCTGATCTTCGCTATCGAACGCTACATCGTCACGTTCGGTGATCTACTCGAACGGGGGCTCGGCGGTCTCGTTGAACGGATCGTGAAAACCGACTCGACTGACGACGATTGAGACCACTGAAGTTCGCCGGAAAACGAGCGCTGACTCGCAACGCGATCAGTGATTCTCGTTGTACGCGTCGACCAGATCCTGCATCGACTGCTTGGCGTCGCCAAAGAGCATGCTCGTGTTGTCGTTGGCAAACAGCGGATTCGGGATTCCCGAGAAGCCCGGCGAGAGGCTGCGCTTGTTGACGATCACCGACCGGGCCTCCCAGACTTCCAGGACCGGCATCCCGGCGATCGGACTCCCCTCGTCTTCCTTGGCCGAGGGGTTGACCACGTCGTTCGCGCCGGTGATGATCACCACGTCCGTCTGGGAGAACGTGGGGTTGACTTGCTCTAACTCGCGCATCTTCTCGTAGTCGACGTCCGCTTCGGCGAGCAGGGCGTTCATGTGTCCGGGCATCCGGCCGGCGACGGGGTGGATGCCGAACTCGACGTCGACGCCGTTCTCTTCGAGCAGGTCGGCCAGTTCCGCGACGGCGTGTTGGGCCTGGGCGACCGCCATTCCGTAGCCGGGGACGATGACGACGCGCTCGGCAGCGTCGAGCATCATCTCGACTTCTTCGGGGGAGGTCTCGGTGATATTGCCCTCGTAGATGTCCTCCATGTCCTCGTCGCTCCCCTCGGCCATGCTGCCAAAGAGGACGTTCGTCAGCGTGCGGTTCATCGACTCACACATGATGAAGGTGAGGATGAGTCCGGCCGCGCCGACAAGCGTCCCGGCGACGATCAGCGCCGTGTTGTCCAGAACGAACCCTGTCGTTGCGGCGGCCAGTCCCGACATGGAGTTCAACAGCGCGATCACGACCGGCATGTCCGCGCCCCCGATCGGATACACCAGCAGGATGCCGAAGATCGCCGCGGCGGCGACCAACACCCAGTAGGCAGGCAGCCAACCGGCCAGGGGCGCTTCGCCGAGCAATCCAGTTTGAACCATCAGGAAGAGCCCGGCAAGTACCGCGCCGGCGAAGAAGACGACCTGTAGGATCTGGTTCGTCCGCCCCTCGATCGGCGAGTCTCCGACCAGCCCGTGGAGTTTCCCCGCGGCGACGAGGCTCCCAAAGAAGGTGACCGTCCCGACGATCCCCGCGATCGCCGCCGTGGTGGTCAGTTCGAGTCCGAGCCCACCCCCGGTCGCGTCGACGAGTTCGGCACCGGCCACAAGCGTCGATGCTCCGCCGCCAAAGCCGTTGAACAGCCCGACGAGCTGGGGCATCTCGGTCGTCTCGACGCTGACCGCGAGCCAGGTGCCGACCGCTCCGCCGATCAAAAGCGAGACAGCCAGCAGTGCCGGCGAGAGGATCTCGAAATAGAGGACCGTCGCGACGACAGCCAGGAACATCCCGCCCGAGGAGGTGAGGTTTCCTCGCGTGGCCGTCCGGGGATGGGTCATGTCCCGTAGCCCCTGGATGAAGAAGATCGCCGCGACCAGATAGGCGAGTTCGAGCGCCGACGGGGGCAGGTGTCCGAGAACGCCGTCGGCCATTCAGCGCCCACCCCGGTTGAACTGCGAGAGCATGAAGTGACTCACGAGGTACCCGCCGACGACGTTGATCGTCGCCATCACGACCGCCAGTACCCCGAGCACCGTCGCCAGCGTCGTCTCACCCGAGCCAGCGACGAGTACGGAACCGATGAGCGTGATCCCGGAGATAGCGTTCGCCCCGGACATCAGCGGCGTATGGAGGTTCGTGGGGATCTTCGTGATGATCTCGTAGCCCAAGAACGCCGCCAGGACGAACAGTGTGAGGTTAGTGACGAGACTCACGCCGACTCACCTCCGTCAGTAGCGTCGTCGTCAGCTTCCTCAGGCTGTCCGTCCCCGTTCGATTCACTATCGTCCGCCTCGCTATCGTCGCGGTGGGGGTTCCGAACGGTCCCGTCGTGGGTCAGCAGCGTGGCGTCGACGATTTCGTCGTCAGTGTCGACGGTCAGTTCGCCGTCTTCGAGCATGTTCTCGATGAAATTCACCAGGTTGTTGGCGTAGAGTTGACTCGCCGTTCGGGGGACCGTCGCCGGGAGGTTCGTCGGCCCGAGGACGGTCACGCCCTCGTGATCGACCCGCTGGTCGGGCCTGGTCGGATCGCAGTTCCCGCCGCCGTCGGCCGCCAGGTCGATCACAACGGAGCCGTCGTCCATCGCAGCGATCGCCTCATCGGTGACGAGTCGGGGCGCCTCACCGCTTGCGACCGCTGCGGTCGTGATCAGCGCGTCCGACTCGGCGACGACTTCGCCGAGTTGGTCGCGTTGCTTGCGGTAGAACTCCTCGTCCTGTTCGACGGCGTGGCCCTCCTCGTCCGATGCGTCGTCGGTGTGGACATCGAGTTCGACGAACTCCGCGCCGACACTCGTGATCTCCTCTGCGGCCTCCGGCCGGATGTCGTAGGCACTCACCGACGCGCCCAGCCGGTCGGCCGTCGAGATAGCCTGCAGACCGGCGACGCCGGCCCCGATGACGAACACCTCCGCGGGCTGGACCGTCCCGGCGGCGGTCATCTGCATCGGGACCATCCGGTCGAGTTGCTCGGCGGCCTGGACGGCGGCCTTGTAGCCAGCGACGTTGGCCTGCGAGGAGTTGGCGTCCATACTCTGGGCGCGGGAAATCCGCGGGACGAGTTCGATCGCCAGGGCCGTGACACCGCCCTCGGCCAGCGTTTTCTGGGTCGCGTCGTCGATCCCGAACGGACCGAGCATCCCGACGACGACCTGTCCCTCACGGTACTGTGTGGGGTCGGGATCGTCGACGGCGCCCAGCGCCGTGACCTCGAAGACGACTTCGGCATCCGCGAGGACGCTCTCGCGGTCGTCGCGGATCTCACAGCCCGCCTCGCGGTAGGCCACATCGTCCCAGCCAGCCCCCTCGCCAGCGCCGGACTCGACGTGTACCTCGTGGTCGACCTCGATGAGGTCCTCGGCGACAGCCGGCGTCATCGCGACGCGCGTCTCAGGTTCGCGTGCGGCCGGGACGCCGACGATCATAGCCCCTCCGTCGACCGACGGCGTCCGGATACCCTCTCCACGGACCCTCCGATCCGACGTGTAATGACGTAGTTCAACATAGACTGTCGGGTAGCGGATCCACTGCTCTCGTGGTATTATGACTTTCGCAAAAAATGCGTCAACCGAAACGAATAGTTCAACTTTTTCCGGTAACGCAAGCCGTAGGCTCGACCGTTTACCCGATCCGGTCACCGGCCGCCAGGTACTCCTCGATCAGCGGCGGGAACGACCGCCCGCGAAGATAACGGAGGCCGAAGTCCTCCGCCCAGTTGATGATCCCAGTGTCCTCGGTGACGACGCCAGCGTCCAGTTCCCGCGCCAGGATCAGCAGGTCGAAGTCCTCACGGGAGTCAAGCACCCCCTGCCGGAGCGCCCGCCGGTATTCGTCCCGCAGATCGGAGATGACCTTGTCCACCTCGCTCATGTGCTCGTGGTCTGGTTCCTTTCGGGACTGTTCGGCCTTCCGGACGGCTTTCTCGGAGACGCGAAGCCCCCGGTTGACCCGGTCACTCATCTCGTCGATGAACCCGTAGACGATCTCGGCGGGGATCATCACCTCGTACTGGGCCGGACTCTTCGTGATGACCCACGTGTTCAGCTTCTCGATCGTCTCCTCGCCGACGTCGCGCTCCTCCAGCATCGTCGTCAGTTCCTCGTTGATCGAGGGCGGCATGTAACAGGAGATGTTGTGTTCGAGTTTCGCCTCCGCAACGAGGTCAAGTAACCGTTCGACGGCCGCCTCCAGGTCCTCGTCTTCGGTGCGAATTTCCGGAGTGATGAACACCGAGGTATCGAGGACGAACCGTTGTTTGAGCGGGTTCTCGGACATAAAGGGACTTGTGTGGCCTCCGGCAAAGGTTCTCCGCCGGCTTCCGAACTGAAGCAGACAACCGCGAAACGGGATGTCCGGGAGCGACAGAAACAATTGACGTCGACGAATACCGCGCGTAGAGAGAGCGTGGTGTCGATCCCGGACGGATGGATCACGATACTCGCACGATTCCGGAGCGTGGGGGTGGTGGTAGCGGCGTCGACGCTCGGGATCGCGGTGCCGGGCCCCGGATCGGGGCTCGAACCGCTCGTCGGACCCCTCGTTGCGATGCTGGTCTACACGTCGATCAGAGCGGCCGACGTCGGGGACGTACTGGAGAGGCCGTGGTGGCTCGTGAGTGCCGGACTGATCGGGACCTTCCTGGCGCTTCCGGTCGTCGCGTTCGGAGTGGGGCGGGCAGTCCTCCCCCCGGCGGCGCTGGCTGGCGTCGTCGTCGTGACCGCAGGACCCACGACGACCGGGAGCGCGCTGGTCTGGGCGCGGCTCAGTGACGCGGATGTCGTCCTGACGGCCGGCATCACATTCGTCACCCTCTTTCTCGCGCCGGTTGTCACGCCGTTGGTCATCACCGGGTTGCTCGGAACGGGCGTCTCGCTGTCCCCTGTTTCGTTGCTGATCGAAGTGGCACTCGTCGTCGCGGGCGGGTTCGTGCTCGCCTGGATCGTGCCGGCGGGCACGGTCGGCGAGCGAGGACTGGACCGCCTCTCGCTGGCCGTCATCGGGACCTTGGTGTACGTGGGGATCGCGACCAGCCCGTTCGGGACGGCCGTCCCGGCCGACGTCGGGCGCGTCGCGGTGGTGGCACTGTGCGTGACGGTGCTCGTGCTCGGGGCGGCGACGGGGGCGGCCGCCATCCCCGGCGTCGGTTCAGCGCGGGGCCGCGCACTGTTCTTCGCCACCGGACTGAAGAACCTCGGCGTCGCCGTCGTCGTAAGCGGGGCACTCCAGGCCGAGGGCGTCGTCGTGGCCGTCGTCACGTACTACGTCATCCAGCAACTCGTCGCGGGGCTGGTCGTGGCCCGATCCTGACTCATTGGCATGTGTTACCGGGAACCATATCGGTTTTAGGGACGACTGCCAGTCCGGACGTATGACGTATGTCGCGGTCTGGGTGCCGCGCTCTATCGCTCATTACACGGAATTCAAACGGGAACTGGGGGACGGGCCGATCGTCGATCCGCGGATCGTGGTCCCGTGTCGGGTTAGAAACTGGATCGACGACGGCGACCGCTTCGCCGGGGACACGATCCGATTCACGCTCGAACTTGGAGCCAGGAACCTCCGCGAGGTGCCACCGGAAACGGATCGATTCGACGGGGTGAACCGGGACGGCGGTCGCGATTTCCGGCCCCCAACGGAGACCGGGGATCCGTTCGAGATCGAGGGATTGCCGGCGAGTGGCTGGGACACCGAGAACCCGATCGCGTGTCGCTACACCGTCATCGGGACCCTGATAGCGGAGGTCCCGGACGACCGAGATGCCGACGATGTCCTGCGGATCGTCGAATCGCTGTACCGTCACATCGCCCGTACTGAGTGGACGGTACTGGGCGAGCAACTCGACCTGGATGACATCCCCGTCGGGACCGCGGTGGTGGAGACGGACGCCTACGACAGGAACGCCGTCTTCAGCCAGGTCTGTCACGACTTCCTCTCACAGTGTATCCGGAAGACCAGGGACTTCGATCCGGGCACGGACGAGAGCGAAATCTCCGACCTGCTCCAGCGCGTCGAGCAGACCGAGGCCGGATACGCCTACGCCGTCGAAAAGTGGGATCTGGACGATCCCGAACTCGGCCAGCACATCGATTACGCCAAGGAGATCGTGGGGATGCTGTTCAAGAATATCGAGATCACGTCCGAGCAACACCGACAGCGCCAGCTCACGACGATCCAGGTCCTGGCTTTCCTGGGAACTTTACTCATCATCGGGATCGGTCTGTTCCGGCTCGCCATCCGGATGAACGTGCTGTCCCTGTGATCGCGCCCGGTTTTGCATCCCGTTCGAGTTCCGCGCGGATCTCTTCGGCCTCGCCGAGGACTCTCCTCGTGCTCGCGTGAGCTGGGCTGTGCGGTGTGGCACCACACCTATATCGCCCGCGACCGTAGATCGAGGTATGGACGCCGACCCGGAACTGGCCGCTGCCCTCGGCGTACCGCCGGACGATCTCGGGGATCTCCTCGAACAGTTCCAGCACGATACCTTTGAGGGGCGGCGCTATCGCCATCTCACTGACGCGCGCCGGGGTCTCGAACGCGGGACGGCGATCGTCGACGGCGAGGTCGTCCACGGATTCCCATCGATCCCGCGAACACTCGTGCTCGACCCCGGAATCCCCGAGTACTTCGACAGCCGGGTGACCGTCGAAGAGAAACGCAACGGTTACAACGTCCGGGTCGCCGCGATCGACGGCGACGTCCTGGGGTTCACCCGGAGCGGCTATCTCTGTCCGTACACCACCGCGAAGGTTCGCGAGCTGCTCGATCCCGGCGCGTTCTTCGACGACTACCCGGATCTCATGCTCTGTGGGGAGTTGCTCGGTCCCGAAAACCCCTACACGCCACACGACTATCCGGAAGTCGAATCGGCGCGGGTCGAGGTCTTCGACGTGCGCCACCGTGAGACTGGAACGCCGCTATCAGTGCCACGCCGACGCGAACTGTGCGAAGAGTACGGTCTCCCGCAGGTTCCCGCATTCGGCGAGTACAAGCCGGAGGAAACGCCGGAGGCACTCCGGGAGATAATCGCCGACCTCGACCGCGAGGGGCGGGAAGGCGTCGTCATGCAATCGATCGACGGCACGCACCAGTTGAAGTACACCACGTCGGTCACGCATCGGGCCGATCTCGACCACGCCTTCTCGCTTCCCTTCGACTACGGGCGTGACTTCGTCTTCCCGCGGATCGTCCGGGAAGCGTTCCAGGCCGTCGAACTGGATCGAACGCGGGGTGAGTCCCGCCAGCGCGCACAGGAACTGGGGGAGTCGATCCTCCTACCCGCGATCGAAACCATTCGAGCGGTCCAACGCGGTGAAACCGTCGGTGAGGAACACACGGTCCGGGGCGATCCCGACGTGATCGAGGCGTTGCTCTCCCATCTCCGCGATCAGGGCATCGAACTCGAGATCGGGAGCGACCGTCGTGAGGACGGCCAGCGCGTGGTTTCGTTCGTCAAGGTCGCACAGGCGACACGCGACAACACCCGCGACTACCTCGAAGGCAAACTGATCGACGAATGAACGGCGGAGGTGACAGGAAAGGCGTCAGTGGACGACGGCGACTTCCTCGCCGAGGATCTCAGCGAGACTCTCCTCGGGATCGGCGCCGGTGGGCTCGTTGTGCAGGAGAACGTCGATCGGAAGGGTCGGCGCACCGTCGACGAGATTCTCGAGGACGACGAGCCGTTCGCGCGCTCGGGACATGCCGACGTAGAAGACGCGGCGCTCGTTGTCGGTCAGTGTCGGGACCGGACTGGTGTGTTTGGTGAACTCCTCGACGCCCGGGACCTCGATACCCTCCTGATCGACGGTCGCGGCCATCTGCTCGACGACCTTCTCGGTGAGGTCCGTCGCGACGAAGACGTGATCGGCCTCGCGACCCTTCGCGCTGTGGATCGTCCCGACCCGCACCCTGTCGGTCGGCATGTCCTGGTAGTCTCCGCGGAAGTACGCCTCGATGGCTCGCTCCTGGAAGCTGGTGACCTTCCGGACCATGTCCGCGGCGGCCGGCGGTTCCGGCAGGAAGGGGGCGTGATCACGAACCAGGTCCGGTTCGACCATGATGGCTTCCAGGTCGTCCGTCTCGGCGTCCTCCTGGCGCTCCTCGACGGCGTCGAAGAGGTCGTCGCGCTCGCCGGTCCCGAAGGCGGTGTCGGCGAGCATATCCGCCAGCCGGCGAACCTCCAGTGCCGTCAGATCCTCGTCGTCGGCCAACGCTTCGATCCCGCTGACGTAGTCGCTCAACCGATCGGTCCACATGCGCTGGTCGGTCATCACGTCGAAGGGGATCCCCTCGTCGATGAACTCGTCGATGAATTGGAACATCTGGTAGCGCGCCCGAAAGAGGATCATCAGCGAGCCGTCGTCCTCCTCGACGGTCGAGCGGACGTTCCGCACGAGGTCGAGCACCGAGGGGGTCCTGACGGCCTCGACTGCCCCGCCCTGCTTGCGCGGCGAGAGGTCCTTCTCCTGGCGCTCGTCGATGTGGCTGACCTCACGCTGGACGACATCGAGGATTTTCGAGGGGAGACGGTGGGACGTATCGAGGATGACGTCCTTGCCTTCCTCCTCTAAGAGCAGTCGTGGATCGGCCCCCTGCCAGGCGTAGACGACCTGGTCGTCGTCGCCCGCGATCAGGGCCTTCTCCATGTGGGGCTTCCACTCCTCGTACACGTCGTACTGTAGCGTAGTGATGTCCTGGAACTCGTCGATAGCGAGGTATTCGACGTTCGGGAGCAACGAACGCTGGGCGACGCGTTCGAGCATATCCGCGAACCCGACGACCTCGTGTTCGCCCTTGTATGACCGCCAGGCACGGATCACCTCGGGCACGTCGATTCGGTCGTCGTCGCTGGGCCAGGTCGGCGTATACTTGTTTCCCGTCTGGGCGTTCTCGTCGATATCCGGCGGGAGTCGGACCGTCTCCTCGTTCCACTTGAAGGGGACGTCGTACCAGTCGGCGACGTCCCGGCGGGTTCGCTGGAGCCACTGGCTGGTGGCGATGATCTTGTTGCCGATGGTGGTCGAGCGGGCCGTCCGACGGCCGCCGCCCTCGTACTGGTCCTCGTACTCGATGCCATACTCCTCACAGAACTCCTGTTTGTCGGACTCGCTCACCACGTCTCCCCGTGAGAGGTTGAGCAACTCGTAGGCCTTGGCGTGCATCGTACAGACGTTGCCCTTCAGCGACCGCGAGGAAACGTCCAGTCGTTCGGCCAGCCGTTCACGGACCTCCGCGGCCGCCGCTCGCGTGTACGAGACCACCAGGACGTCACGAACGTCGACGTCGTCGTCCTCGAGCAGTTCCTCGACACGGTCGAGCAGGGCCGTCGTCTTCCCGCTGCCGGGCCCGCCGAACAGGCGCGTCACCTGCGTCGAATCGGTCATTGCACAACTGGTGGGGCTACTCCCTCATAAGCGCCGTGACTTTTGCCGGTAGTCGCGAACGCGACGTGTGTCTCCCGGATTGACATCACCGAGACAGCGAGAGGTACCCACAGTCACCGATACAGCGAAAGGTACAGCATAGCAAAACCGATAATGAACGGGATCGTCTGGGTGATGTTGAAGAACAATCGCGCACCTGGAGAGGGATCGGCCGTGAACATCTGGGAGACGATGTTCGTCACCGCGACTCCCATACTGATGAACGCGAAGCCGATGAACGCGTACTGGAGTCGTTCGGATCTGCGTTGCTGGTAGGCCTGAAAACTGATAACCGTGATACCCAGCGTCAGGCCGAACAGAATGAGTCGCAACAACACGAGAAACGCCTGCCCGTACTGGACGACGCTGGAAACCATCGTTCGCTCGTCAGTTGATGAGCCCGGTATATCAATGTAATCATTGACAGATACGGCCGACGACGGTCGGACTGGGGCCGGACTCCAGAGCTTTTTTCGCCGATCACGGGACCGTCATCCGTCGCCGCGACCGGACACGTCTCGGACTGTCAATCCACATTGAGATCGTCCCAGAGTTTCCCGAACCGGTCGGGGAGGTTCTCCGAGCGGTAGATCCGGACCCGATACTCGTCGTCCTCCAGACGGATGACGGTACTCTCGAAGTTCGACTGGTAGACTTTGTAGTGGTTGCCGTCGTCGGCGACGGCTGTCTGATCGGTGACCAGGTCGTGCTCCTGGAGGATCTCCAGCCGACGGTAGACGGTCGGCAGGGAGAGGTCGAGTTGCTCGCTGAGCTCCTTGGCGGACTTTGCCTCCTCGCTGACAGCCGCCAGAACGTGTCGCGCGTGTTCGTCCCCGATCGTGTCGAGGACTTCCTCGATCGGTCGTTCGTCTCCCACTGCAGTGAGGTACCCAAGCAGTACTCAAAAATGTTGTGAGGCGAGTGGTGTCAGCTGACGGTGATATCCCGTCTCTATCGGGCGGTAGACGTCAATTCGGACCCGCGGGTACCCACCCGCAGACCGAGCACTCGGTTGCTGTCGACTCGTGTAACCCACCACAGTCCGGACACTGCTTCTTGTTATAGTTCTCCTCCCAATCGACCGTCCCGGTTTCGTGTCCACGCTGGGAGAGGAACTCGTCGATCACCTCGTCGGTGCTCGGTGCGGTGGCCATACATGACATGGTATACCACACCAGCATATATGTTTGTTGGTTCATACACGTGTTACCACGTCACTAGATAACGCGAACCTCTTTTGGAAGGAAATCCACTGTTAACGACCCGGTCGCAGGGTCATTGCTGACCGCGCGGAAAGGGATCGCTTTTTGGGTGTCGGTGTCGTACGGGTGGACATGTCATCCCGTGAGACGGGGCCGGGCGAGCACGGATCGGGACAGGATGGCCACCTCACCGACGTGTTGCCGATCGATCGGGCGGCGATCGAATCGCTGAGCTGGGGGCTGGGATCGCGCGTCACTGGCGGGGACGCGCCGCCACAGCTGGACGTACATAATCAGGGTGCCAATGCGTCGCTTTCCGTCTTTGAGGCGACCGACTACACCTATATTGTCCGTTTCCGGACCCCCGTCGGTCGCGAGAAGTTCTTCGGCGTCGCTGGCGCCGACCTACGGCCGATGCTCGAGGAACTCCTAGACGGCGGTGAGTGGACCGTTCGACAGGGTCGGCTGGACCGGCTTTGAACCGGCTGAAGACATTCCTGCTCGCCTCGTTTCACTCGGCTGCGCGGGCTGTGACTTCCAGGGTTCAAATCCACCCGCCGCTTCGCATACGCGGCGCTCGTATGCCTGAATTGTGACGTTTCAATCCCGTCCTGGGTTTTCTCCCTGCTTCGACATTCAGACGAGCATCAGAGCGATGCAGAGGCCCACGTTTCAATCCCGTCCTGGGTTTTCTCCCTGCTTCGACGTCGTCGCCATGCCGGAAGAAATGGCTAGCGATCAACTGTTTCAATCCCGTCCTGGGTTTTCTCCCTGCTTCGACCTCGACGAGTTCTGTCGGTTGGAGTGTCCGCACTGTGTTTCAATCCCGTCCTGGGTTTTCTCCCTGCTTCGACCAGAGCCGTCGTCCACTACCATTTTCCCACGACCGCTGTTTCAATCCCGTCCTGGGTTTTCTCCCTGCTTCGACCGTAGATACACAGGACGTCGATGTCGTAGGTGTACTGTTTCAATCCCGTCCTGGGTTTTCTCCCTGCTTCGACGGGCCAGACCGTCACGACGACTGACGGGAACACGTAGTTTCAATCCCGTCCTGGGTTTTCTCCCTGCTTCGACACGCCGCATCAGTCATCAACAACAATGGCGATGGGGTTTCAATCCCGTCCTGGGTTTTCTCCCTGCTTCGACTCCAGGCGTTCGCATCCGACGGGTCGGCGTAGCCGGTGTTTCAATCCCGTCCTGGGTTTTCTCCCTGCTTCGACATGTTTCTCTTGCTGAAAGCGAATCCATTCATCATGTTTCAATCCCGTCCTGGGTTTTCTCCCTGCTTCGACACTGGATTGACGTTCTCTCTGGCAAACGCTATCCAGTTTCAATCCCGTCCTGGGTTTTCTCCCTGCTTCGACACTGGATTGACGTTCTCTCTGGCAAACGCTATCCAGTTTCAATCCCGTCCTGGGTTTTCTCCCTGCTTCGACATTCACCGCAGTAATCGCACCAGTACCCGACCGGATGTTTCAATCCCGTCCTGGGTTTTCTCCCTGCTTCGACATTCACCGCAGTAATCGCACCAGTACCCGACCGGATGTTTCAATCCCGTCCTGGGTTTTCTCCCTGCTTCGACTTTCGACTCATCCTCAGGCCACTCCTCGAAAAACTCGTTTCAATCCCGTCCTGGGTTTTCTCCCTGCTTCGACCAGAATGGCAAGACGAAGAAGGCGACAAGTCGCTATTGTTTCAATCCCGTCCTGGGTTTTCTCCCTGCTTCGACCCGAGTGCGTCGTCAGTCGTGAACGCGTCGGAAAAGTTTCAATCCCGTCCTGGGTTTTCTCCCTGCTTCGACATCGTCCGTATCAGTATATGTCGAACTACCCGTTTGTTTCAATCCCGTCCTGGGTTTTCTCCCTGCTTCGACGTCATCGAGGAGGACGCATTAGGGGGCGGTCTCCCGGTTTCAATCCCGTCCTGGGTTTTCTCCCTGCTTCGACCCCAGCCACCCCACTCCATCACGACGCTCGGGAGCAGTTTCAATCCCGTCCTGGGTTTTCTCCCTGCTTCGACGTTATGGCTCATAGCAATAGACCAGGCTGTCTGTTCGTTTCAATCCCGTCCTGGGTTTTCTCCCTGCTTCGACCTTGCGACTCAGTATCGACTCCGTACAACCGAATCCGGTTTCAATCCCGTCCTGGGTTTTCTCCCTGCTTCGACGTGGTCCGGGTACGGGACGTCTTCGGCGACGATGTAGTTTCAATCCCGTCCTGGGTTTTCTCCCTGCTTCGACTCGTAGTCCGATCCTTCAGTTGCGGTCTCGTAGTTGTGTTTCAATCCCGTCCTGGGTTTTCTCCCTGCTTCGACGCCCGATCCCGTCAACGGCTGGGAGCTGATCGACGCGTTTCAATCCCGTCCTGGGTTTTCTCCCTGCTTCGACCGGACCGGCCGAGAACGGTCACACGGCCCATTATTGTTTCAATCCCGTCCTGGGTTTTCTCCCTGCTTCGACCAGGCGATGCTTCCGACCGACCTCCTTGAGCGCTGTTTCAATCCCGTCCTGGGTTTTCTCCCTGCTTCGACCGGGCAAGAGGGCGGGGACAGCACGGGCGATCTCCTGTTTCAATCCCGTCCTGGGTTTTCTCCCTGCTTCGACGCACCCAAGAGTGTCAAAGCCTCTGGGAAGGGTGCAAGTTTCAATCCCGTCCTGGGTTTTCTCCCTGCTTCGACGGTTGATACAGAAGCGTTGATGGAACGTTTAGATGTTTCAATCCCGTCCTGGGTTTTCTCCCTGCTTCGACCAACCGTGGAAACGCCGGACGGGAAAACCTACAAGTTTCAATCCCGTCCTGGGTTTTCTCCCTGCTTCGACGATTGTATAACCTGCCAGCAGATACACGAATAGCGTTTCAATCCCGTCCTGGGTTTTCTCCCTGCTTCGACGGGGCGACATCGGCGTCTTTCTGGATCACGGCCGCAAGTTTCAATCCCGTCCTGGGTTTTCTCCCTGCTTCGACCTCGCGGGACGTAGCGCCCTTCGACGGTGAGTTCCAGTTTCAATCCCGTCCTGGGTTTTCTCCCTGCTTCGACCGCAGCGGTCGAGACCCTTCGCGAGCAGCTCGACGAGTTTCAATCCCGTCCTGGGTTTTCTCCCTGCTTCGACATGTAGTGATCCCCTTCCAACATGTCAGCGTTCACACGTTTCAATCCCGTCCTGGGTTTTCTCCCTGCTTCGACGGCCACGGCCGAGTAGTCGGTATCGTCTTCGGCGGCGTTTCAATCCCGTCCTGGGTTTTCTCCCTGCTTCGACCGCCGAGGTCGACCGCCTCGCCGAACGCATCGGCGACGTTTCAATCCCGTCCTGGGTTTTCTCCCTGCTTCGACTGCTCGGGTTCGTCGACGGTGACGCCGACCCGCTTCTGGTTTCAATCCCGTCCTGGGTTTTCTCCCTGCTTCGACGCGCCGAGGTTCTCGTCACTCATTCGCCGTCACCTCGTTTCAATCCCGTCCTGGGTTTTCTCCCTGCTTCGACGGACTCCCCCGCTCCGTCCGCCACCTCCGTCACCTCGTTTCAATCCCGTCCTGGGTTTTCTCCCTGCTTCGACGCGTCGATAGCGAAGACGCGAAATCGGCGATCAACGTGTTTCAATCCCGTCCTGGGTTTTCTCCCTGCTTCGACGCCGAGGGCGTCCGTCATGGACTCGACGGCGTCGATGTTTCAATCCCGTCCTGGGTTTTCTCCCTGCTTCGACGTCAGTTCGGCGATGGAACGGGCAACCCGCAAGGTGAGTTTCAATCCCGTCCTGGGTTTTCTCCCTGCTTCGACTGGGGGTGAAAATCCGGCGAGAGAGGCAATAAATCTTTGTGGTGACGTCATTTTGTGGTGGTCGTTCGTCGACCGGGGCTATACAGCCATTTGATAAAGGTCTACGAAACTACAGAGCAGTCAAGTCCTCACTTGGGCAGGCACGGGCGATCAATACACCAGTCTGTGACAATGAGACGTACTTCGCGTTGTCCTCCAGCCAAGTTTCAAACACGCCAGCTTCGGCCAGCGACTCCACGTGTCGACTGACCGTGCTCTTGCTCTTGTCGCTCTCTGTAGCCAGTTCCGGCAGCGCCATTTCACGATCGAGATGGACCAGCAACTCGAACGTATCGACGGCACTCGAGGGAATCTGTGTCGTCAAATTCGGGATCGGGACCGTCTCCACCTCCTGGTCAACGTCTGTGTACTGGAACGCTTGATCAACGATCGGCGCATGGAGTACTGTCGCGATCAACAACGGAAGCAGTACCTCGCGTGCGCCTCCACCGAAGTTAACGACGAGATCGCGATCCTGATCGACCGCGGTCAACAGATCGCTACACTGCAATGTCGTCGCCATGAACCCACTCGTGTCCACCTGCTCGGTCGTGACTGTGGCATCGGGTTCGATCTCCGCGATCATATCTTCGACGTACCCGACCGCGTCTGCAGCCCTCTCGCTGTTCCCGTCATTAGCAGGCCGAACGAGGACGACGCGATCTCCATCGTCGATCCCGTGTTTGATTACCGGTCGCGTGACCCTGGTCTCGTGGAATCCCAGCGTCGAGATGTACGTTCGCATTTACCGTCCCATCGCAGCCGGCTCACTAAGGCGTACCGTTGCACTTCAGTGGGATCTGTTTGGAAGTATTTCGTATCAGTGCGCCGGTATTTTTATCACTCTCCCGGTCGAGTGTGGCGGTATTCGATGGCACGTCAGTTAGAAAACGAGACCGACGGAGCGGGTCGACTCCGTCGGATCGATCTCACGCTCCGTCCGGCGGAGTCGTTTCCAGTTCCCGTCTCCGACGGGTACTCCGTGTACAGTGCCCTGCTGTCCGTCCTCGATGACGTAGACTCGTCAGTGAGTGCTCGAGTCCACGACAGCGCGTTAGGAAGTCTGCACGTGAGTGGGCTATTGGGAGGGTTCGACGGTAGCGATCGACCACACCACAAGACCGTTCGGGCGAACAACACCTACGATCTCTCACTCGGGGTGGTCGATCCCGCCGACGAGGAGATCTTCCAGGGGCTCGTCTCCGGGTTGGTACTCGAGAACGATTCGATCGAGCTCTCACACGGAACGCTCCGCGTGGAGAGTTTCGAGAGCGAGAACGCGACTTACGAAGGGTTACTCGAGCGGGCGAGCGAGTTCGACGATCCAACAATCGAGATGGAATTCGAGACGGCGACGTGCATCGAAGAGAGTGGGGAAGTGACAACGATGTTTCCGCATCGGTGGGCGGTGTTCAACTCACTGTTGGGAAAGTGGGAAAATTCGTGTCCTGACGATCTGGAAATAGATCTGTCTAAGGAGGATATCAAGGCGGGCGTGATCGAGAAACCCGATCCGGGACGACGCGACGGCTACTGTCTCGATACCCACAGCGTGCTGGTCAATCGCGTCGAGAACGACGACGGGGAGAACCGGAACCTCTTCTCGCAAGGGTTCACGGGCACGTGCGCCTACGAGTTCAAGGGCGCGAGCGAGAGCGTCGAGAACGCGGTGACAGCACTGGCGCTGTTCGGGGAATACAGTGGTGTGGGAAGTGCCGTGGCTCGGGGATGTGGGAGTGTGGAGGTGACCGTTACAGATGACTGATGAACGATCGGAGATGGAGGTTCTAGACTCAGTTCTCGGGAACCTCCATTCGGCACCAGAAGACGAAGCAAGCGAAGAGGACCAAACGGTCGAAGAAACGGTTCTGGAGCATTTCCGGACCGAGGTCGATCCTCAACTCGTAAACGAAGGCTGGGGATTCGAGGCGGCGAAGAGCGTAGAATATGGAAAGACCGATCAGTCACTGCTCAATCACGTACGAAACGGCGTGTTCGTCCTCGCACAGTTGAACGACGCCGTGCGCTCGCTCGATGGGTATACTCTCGATGAGGACGACTTGCGGGCCGCAATCGCTCTGTTCACGATACACGACGTTCACAAACTCGATCCAGAGCGCGACGCAGAGCCGAACAGTCGATTCGACATCCCGGCCAATGAAGTTCAGCAGTACGTCGAGAGATTCGGACTCGACACATTCGCGCCGGGTCTCGATCCGAAGGACTTCCGCTCGTGTGCGATCGATCACCACGACGACTGGACGGCTAACTACGACCAGACGACCAGGCGATTCGACGATCTTCGACCGTTCATCCGCGTCGCTGACGGACTCGCCTCGTGCGACACTCCTGAAGCAGCCACCGACGGGTCAGTCCAGAGCGCGATCGATAGCGCGTATCTCAAATCGGAGTTTGAACTCCGACGGCACGTCCTTGATGACGTGAAAGGCATCTTGACGAACCTCCTCAATAGTGCGATTTCCGATTGCCTGGGTACGTTCGAATATCAACCTCTTGCTATATATCAGGATGGCTGTGTGTATGTCGTTCCAAAGGGTGCGGACCGGCCGTCCGTCGATCAAGAGTTTGTGGCCGAGATCATCGATCAGTTACAGACCAACATTCGGGGCTCCCACGATGCCTACGCTGATTCGAGTGAATTGACGAATAACCTCGCCACGCGTTCGATGGGATTCTACGGAATCAATGATCAGGAGTTCTTCTATGCCGGTGCCGACAAGGTTCTCGGTGCAGTCGTCCGGAAGTCAGTCGGCGATGCTGACGGGGACGACGAACCCACCGACAGCATGGCAGACTCGATGGCTGGCATAGAGGAACACCTCCCAATAGAGATAGAACGAACGCGGAGGCCTGTCGGGTACGCAAGACTGGCGTATACCGTCCGTCGGGCGTTCGTCGATCCGATCCTCGAAAAGATCGACGACGACCGGTCGAGCCTCGAAGTCACCTGTGACGTTTTTGGTGTTTCATCCGGCGTCCGCGATGGCCTAATCGCCGCAAGTGAAGACGACGATCTGTCCCCCACGGCCGGCGGGAAATGGGAATACTCCTACGGCATCGGCCAGGTACTGATCGAGGACGGCGTGACTTCGGTGGGAGACATTACAGATCGCGTCCGGGCGGGTCTCGATCGACTTGCTGATGACTGGACCGACATCGTCGAAGAAGCTCACGCCGGAAATCTCCGATCGGAACTCGAAGCGTACGTTTCCGACGTAGTGTCGATCGATGGGCGACCGATGCCGGCGAGCGACACGACGCTCAGCGATCCCTTCGAGGAGTACCATGCCACTCGACGCGGGAAGACGTGTGTCCTCTGCAACCGAGGGACCACGAGCACGCGCAAGAGCGACCTCGAAGCACCGAAGTCGCTGACGACACTCCAGGCCGGATACTCGAATCACGTCCCTGTGGACGCCGGCAAACCGGACGATCTGCTCGCGTGCGTTCCCTGTCAGATCGAACTGTCCCTCCGGGAAACTGGTGCCTCCCGTCGCGAGGGTGGCCGACTGTTCATCCACCTGGTGCCCGATTACTTCTATACGCCGCTCTCGTGGCGCTCATACGGTAACGTGCTCAGCCAATTCAGCGGCGAGAGCCGGATCGAACTCGGTCGACTTGCCGAGGCAGTTCTCTGGTTGACTGGCGATCTCGACTCGACCGAGGTGGATGGATTCGAGAGCGCACTGTTCGACGAGGAGTCGGGCCGACAGATGGCCGAGACGCTCGACCAGGGCTTCGATCCTGGCTCGCAGTTCGGGGCGCGCACGCTCGGATACTACAAACCGGAGGACAACGAAACGGAGTTCCAGTTTTTCGGCGTGTACGTCGCACTCGCCGTCGCGGCTTACGCCGGGCTGCGCGTGTACGTCTCGGAGTCGCCGATCCCGGACGTTAGAGGGAGAGACTTCCAGACGTACGCCAGGATCGGGGCCGGATTCACGCAAGTCCACGACTTCTACGGGACCGAGATCCGGCTATCCGAGCTGAAGTCCCGTTTACGCGCCGCCTCGGCCCTGATCAAACTCGGGTACGGTACGGACCGGAACGACGCGCTGTTCGCGAAATTCCTCCGAGTGACCAGAAACAAGCTACTCCCTGGATCGCACCTGCTCAAGCGCATCGCGCAGGCCGATGATGGCAGTAACGCTCGCTACCTGCTGGAGGAAGCGCGAGTGCTTGATCAGGAAACCGGCATCGACTCGACGACTATTGAAACGAAATCATCACACGAATGAAAGAAACGAGCGATACGATATCGGAACTCGCAGCTCGAGCGTTCGACGTGATCCGGCCCGCGCCAGGGAACGACAAGGCGTACGCAATCGAGCGCGTGTTCCGCGAGAGCGTCAAGGCAGTCAAGGAGTTCGGTCCGCTCGACATTTCCCGGCAGGACGCCATCGACGCCGTCGCCGGCCGCGTCGGGAAGGTCCCCGAGCGGAGCGAACAGGTGTACCGTGTCCCGCATGAAGACAGTACCGTGGATGGAACCTACGACGAGCGCGTCGAGCGGTACGCCGAGTTTTTCGTCGATAAGGTACTGATCGACATGTTCGACGGCAAACCTTCTCGATTGAAACGGCGGGCCAACAACCTCGCCGACGGGTTCTACGCCGCGACGCTCCGCCTGCAGCGAGAACAGTTCGACAACGAATCCGACGATACTGACGATCAATGATCGACCAGAGCACCTATCCCGAACTCGAACCCGGTACCGTCCCCGCAGACGAAATGACGCTCCGCCCGCGGAGCAACTTCGTGAACATCCTCGTCCTGCGTGAACTCGAGAGCCACGCCGTCTTCACGACGAACGGTGAAGACGCCGACATCGCGACAGTCGCACTCGACGCCGAAGACGGACAGATGGATTACGCTCCCGGGCTGATGTTCATGCGAAAGCAGACCGGCAGCGATCGGCGCTTCGGCAAGGCCCTCCAGCGTGACCTGGGACTCTTCGAGGACGACGAAGACGAATGCACGATGCAGGTCAACGAGATGTGCCAGGACTGCGTCGAGTGCATCCTCTACGGGAGTGCCGCGAGCAGTGACGAAGGCAGTGACGTCTCGATCACGTCTCGGGTGATGTACGATACGGCTTACTCCCTCCGGGACGCGAGTGTCGTGATCGACGAGAAGTTCCAGAACGCCCCTGGCGACGATTACGCCAAGTCGGCCGAGGCGACCATCCGTGAACCCGACTTCTTCGAGCCGGGGACGATGTTCCCCAGCGTCGTCACGCTTCGGGATGCGACGCCTGCGGAACTCGCATTCGTGCTCGGAATTACGGCGAAAAACAAGCGGTACGGTGCCACGACGTCACGCCTTGGCCGGGTCAACAATCGGATCCTCGGCGTCTACGTCGGCGGCGAGGAAGGGCCGGCAAACCTCGAGCTCACTCGCGAGACGATCGCCCGACTCCAGGCTGACGACGCGACGGACTACGAGTCAGCGACGGATGTCGTGATGGCTGAGGCCCTCGATCCCGGTCGCACGGCCGAACACGTCAGTAGTGCATTCGAAGATTCGATCGACGCGGACCGCCTCGACTTACAGCGGGTTCCCCAGGAAACCGTCGACAGTATCGTTGACGTGGCAACTGGTGACGACTTCGCCGAGGTGCTCGCCGAACAACGCGACCACTCGACCGCGTTCTTGGGTCAGGCTGAATAGAGCGATGGAGGTTCTCGAAGCGACCCTCAGAACGCGGGGCGAAGTCACCTTCACGTCCCGAGAGGTCGGACGCCTGGCGGACACCGAGCCCTACATCCTCAATACGGCCCTCTACTACGCGCTGGGCCTGGCGAGCGGTCGCTACGTGGACACGTCGTACGAACCCACCTACGTCGAGGATACCGCGGACATTACCGACGTGTACGTCTCGCCCGCGGCCCCCGTGCCAGAAACGTCTCCGAACTACGTGACGACGACCTACAACGCGACGCGTGACGAGTACGCCGAAGTGAACTATTCGGCCCAGGACGATCCGAACGCCAAGCAAAATCTGCCGTCCTACGGGCGGCGGCGCTCGCTCGCACATGGCACTCCGCTCAGGTTTTTCGTCATTCCCCGCGGTCCGTCCGCGATGGAAGTCGACGAAAGATTACCCCAATACGTTCGCCTTGGGAAGAAACGGGGGAAGGCGCGACTCGATATTCAGCATCGGTCCGCGACCAGACAGTCCGGAGAGTTCAGGTTGAATCACCCGATCGGTGCATACGACCATCCGGAACCACCGGAGGGGAACGTCATCACGAAATCGATGAAACCGACCCCCATCGTCATGCAAGGCGACTACACCGGAGAGTACCTCACTATCGACCGAGGGGCCGACGACCGGGTTCGGTTCCCTACTGAACTCACCTTCCTCGCGACGAAACGATGACGGCACTCGATCTCGCTGGGGTCGCCTTGCGGACACGCGACGAACCGTACCCGTTCGATGTATCCCCGTTCGCTCACCAGGGAGAGATGCAGCGACTGTTCGAAAACGAGGATCGGTTCGTCGCCGTCAACGACAGTCCCACAGGGGGTGGAAAGACGTCGGCGTGGCTCGCCCCTGTACTCGACAATCGGATGGACGCGATCGCAGTCTATCCCACTAATGCTCTCGTCGCCGACCAGCAGGAGGCAATTCAGCGCCGAGTCGATGAGTACATCGACCACGACGTCGCGGTGTTGAAAGCGACGGCGTCGACGCTCGCAGAACGCAGCGACGATTTCGGCTCGACGTCTCACGGAGCGGTCCTCGACGACTGGCTGCGACAAGAAGGGCGGTACAACGACCAGCGCATTCTCCTCACGAACCCGGACATCTTCGTGATGATGCGACGTGGGCTCTACCGAAAGGGCTCTCGCGAGTACAAGGACTTCGACGTCGCGGTCGTCGACGAGTTCCACCGCGCCGGTCGGAAAGAACAGAACACGCTCAGGTTTCTCCTCGACGAAATGCAATCCGAGGACGAGGCGATCGTCGCACTCCGGAAGGTGGCGTTTCTCAGCGCCACGCCGGACCAGCGCCAACGACGACTGTTCGAGGACGCGATGGAGGCCCCGTATTACCGGGTGACAGAACACGAGAGTGAGGAACGGAAAGCCTACACGGATTCGCCCGGCGACGACTGGTTCGGCGTGATGCCACCGGTCGAACTCGACGTTCGTTCCGCTCAGACGTTCAGCACGGCCGATCAGCTGTTCGAAGACAGCGACGAGACGCTCGAGTTCTGTCGCGGCGGACGGACTGTCGTGATGCTAGACGGGATTCACGAAGTCGGAGAGGTGTACTCGTGGCTCGATGATGAACTGGACGGGAACGTAGAACGGATCGACGGTTTCTACGGGGAAAACAAAGCCGAAAAGCTCGACCGATTCGACGTCTTGGTCAGCAATTCGGCCGTCGAGGTCGGGATCGACTTCGACGTGAATCGAATCCTATTCGCCGGACACAATCGTGCGAGCTTCCTGCAGCGCCTCGGGCGGTTGCGTTCGGCAAGCGACCCGAAAGAAGCGCGCTGTTATGTCCCTTCGACAGTGGCGGATGCCCTGTCAGACCAGGGAAAACGAAAGATCACGCGGTACGAACTCGACGAGATCCTCGACGAAGTCTATCCGGACCCACGACAACCTGAGACGTTCGATGCACGGTATTCCGCCGCCGAAGCCTTCGAGCACCTCGATTATCGACTCCGGAACGCGCCGCCCGACGACCAGCAGGCGATCAAACAAGCCACGCTGGATCGGATTAGACGACACTTCGGCGTCGGCTCTGGAACAGATTTTTCGCTCCGTGACATGGAGGCGTTCACTGACGCACTCGACTGGCGCGTCCTGACGGCCCTGCAATGGTACCGAGGCGACAACGTTCAGGCGCTCGTCTACGATCGGACGACTGATCGCGTCACGACCTACGACCTGTTCTATTTGCTTCGGTATGGCGATGTCGAGTTTGTCGACAGAACCACCTTCCAAAGACACGTGCCGTCGGAACAGCACCCTGAAATAGAGCGCAAGGAGCGCTACGTGGATGGGTTCTGCGTCTACGACGGAACGATCGACACGAACGACGACGGGTTCGGTCGGAGCGTGTATTTCACTGGGCCAGCCCTGAACGCGTGGATTGACGACACGTCGAACACGGGTCGGAAACCGCAGCTACAGTCGGGATTGCAGATCGGTGTCGATCCGAACGGGACTGGTTCCCGCGTCCCATCGGTGACGAAGGTGAACGAACGACTTCGCGAACGTGGCGAGCGTTCTGATGGCGATGAGTCAGGGCTTCTCTGTTACGCTGTCAGCGGGGCACCGAGTCGAGTGAAACGGCAGTACAATCTCGATGACTTTTTCTTCCTGTATCCGATCCGCGTCCAGAACAAAGAGCTACACAGTCTGGCAATCGGCACGGACGCTCTATACCTCAATTGTCACTTACTCGAACAAGAGCAACGGCTTACAGGCAGTGACGACGGGTCGTTCCTCGATGGCTTATGACGAGGACGAACTTTCGCGACGAACTGGTTCACGTGAGTGCGTTACAGGAGTACGTCTACTGCCCACGGAGATACTATTACCAGCGGTATCACGATCAGATCGCTACGCCGTACGAACTCGTCGATGGCCGGTCGAAACACGCCGCACAGTCTCGACGTGGCGGGTGGACCAGGGAACGGTACTTCCGGTCGGACACTCTTGGGTTGCACGGAAAGATCGACCTCGTCGAGAGTGATCGTGGGTCTCTTACTCCGATCGAGCGAAAACGCGCCGAGAGTGGGGATTACTACCCAAGCGACGAGGTACAGATCGCGGCGTACTGTCTATTGCTCGAAGAAGCCATCGGTGAGCCGGTGAACGTCGGCTACATCTATCTCTATTCGACCGACGAACGTCACGCGATTCACATCACCGAGGAGCATCGCGATGCGGTTTCAAAAATCGTTTCCCGGATTCAATCGATGTCAGTCGATTCGATTCCACCGTTCACCGACAACCCGAACAAGTGCAACGGCTGTTCAGCCCGCGAATACTGCATGCCTGCCGAAACAGCCCAACTCGAGCCCGAACGCGCCCAAGGCACGGGCTGGGAGGATCACGCATGAAGGCCACAGAGGGGATGTTCGACGAGTCGGTCGTCTACGTCACCAAGCAGGGAACCCAAGTCCGGACCGACGAGGGACGGATCGTCGTCTGGGACGTCGACGCCGAGGAAGATGAAGATCCGGAACTCGCAACCTACCCCAAGGAGAAACTGGACACGATCAACGTCTTCGGGGGCGTGAACTTCACGACGCCGTTCGTCGCCGAGGCCAACGAACACGGGATCGTCCTCAACTACTTCACCCAGAACGGCAAGTACCGCGGGAGTTTCGTCCCCGAGAAGAACACCATCGCCGAGATCCGCCGTGCTCAGTATTCGCTAGGATACACCGAGGAACTCGCCATCGCGAAGGCGATGATCGCGGCGAAGATCCGTAACCAGCGGACGCTCCTCTCCCGGAAGGGCGTCCACGGCACGGACGTACTGAAGGACCTCGGCGAGCGGGTTCGAAACGCTTCGAACAAGGACGACCTCCGCGGGACGGAAGGCGAAGCTGCCGAGCGGTACTTCGATCGCCTCGACGAGACTTTGGTCTCGGGCTGGACCTTCGAAAAGCGGACCAAACGTCCACCTGAAGACCACGTCAACTCGCTGCTGTCGCTGACCTACACGTTCATGAAGAACGAGGCGATGAGCGCTCTGCGCCAGTACAACCTTGATCCGTTCCTCGGCATCCTCCACGCTGATCGGCACGGTCGTCCGTCGCTGGCGCTCGACCTCGAAGAGGAGTTCCGGCCGATCTTCTGTGACGCGTTCGTGACGCGGTTGATCAACCGTGGCGTGTTCACCCACGACGACTTCACGAAGGACAACCATCTGAGCGACGACGCCTTCAAGACGTACCTTTCGAAGTTCGACGACTTCATGCAGGAAGAGTTGACCCATCCGTACTTCGAGTACAAAGTGACGCGTCGGAAAGCCGTCCGCCAGCAGGCGATACTATTGCGAAAGGCGATCACGAACGAACTCGACGAATACCACGCCCTTGCGTTCGATCGCTAACCATGCGCCTGGCAATCGCCTACGACGTGAGCGAGGACGCCAATCGCCGGCAGGTCTACCGAACGCTCCAGAAGTACGGAGCCTGGAAGCAGTACAGCGTGTTCGAACTGGAGGTGAACAAAACCGAACGTGTCGAGCTGGAGGATGAGTTGGAGAAACACATCGATCCGGATGACGGAGATCGGATTCGGATCTACCGACTCTGTGAGTCCTGCCTCGACGATATCTCGAATCTCGGTGCGGACCAACCCGACGAGCAGTCCAACGTACTCTGAGTTTCGTGGACCTTTTTGAACTCTCTGTACAGCCCCCATCGACGAACTGACTGACGATATTCGCGCCCGGAGGAAGATTTATTGCCCCTCTCGCCGGATTTTCACCCCCTGTCGCAGGAGTCAGAAAACCCGAACCGGGATTGAAACAAGGTCAACCAGTATGATTGGAGTAACCTCGTTACCGTCGCAGGAGTCAGAAAACCCGAACCGGGATTGAAACTTCGATCGTCTGTTCGCGCACCTTGCAGTCAGGCATGTCGCAGGAGTCAGAAAACCCGAACCGGGATTGAAACAAGACCGGAGAAGTGATCGAGAAGTCGCCCACCTTGAGGTCGCAGGAGTCAGAAAACCCGAACCGGGATTGAAACTTGCGTCGAGTTGGAGGTCTTTCGCCCGATCCTCCGGTCGCAGGAGTCAGAAAACCCGAACCGGGATTGAAACAGGTGGATGTTAATGGGGTAAGCGCGGCTATATCAAGTCGCAGGAGTCAGAAAACCCGAACCGGGATTGAAACGCCAGTCTGTCGGACGATCTCGTCAAGGGAGAGCTCGGTCGCAGGAGTCAGAAAACCCGAACCGGGATTGAAACGATGCCTGACGACACCGACCGCGAGACGGACTCGGAGTCGCAGGAGTCAGAAAACCCGAACCGGGATTGAAACGATCCTCATCCTGTGGGCGGGCGGGGCGCTGGCCTTGTCGCAGGAGTCAGAAAACCCGAACCGGGATTGAAACAAGACCTCCAACTCGACGCAACGCCCGCTGACAGGATGTCGCAGGAGTCAGAAAACCCGAACCGGGATTGAAACCGTGAGTACGAACGCGAGGGCGACGGCTACCGCGTCGTCGCAGGAGTCAGAAAACCCGAACCGGGATTGAAACACGATAACGTGCTCCGGTCGAACGACGTTGTGACCGGTCGCAGGAGTCAGAAAACCCGAACCGGGATTGAAACACGGAAGCGACGGGGTACCGACTTGTCCTCGACAAGTCGCAGGAGTCAGAAAACCCGAACCGGGATTGAAACACATCGCCGGTGACGCTGACGGGCTTGCTCGGCGCGGTCGCAGGAGTCAGAAAACCCGAACCGGGATTGAAACCTGTCGGTGTCGTTGCGCTCAGACATCGACCGACACGTCGCAGGAGTCAGAAAACCCGAACCGGGATTGAAACATCATATCTCGGCCCTCATGGCGTCCCACTTCTGGGGTCGCAGGAGTCAGAAAACCCGAACCGGGATTGAAACACGTCGTCGACGAACCGTTCCCACACCCAGTTGCGCCGTCGCAGGAGTCAGAAAACCCGAACCGGGATTGAAACAACACGAGGTCATGGAAGTTGGTATCCGTCAGGTCGCAGGAGTCAGAAAACCCGAACCGGGATTGAAACACGCCCATGCGTTCGGTTCGCGTCGGATCGGCCGACGGTCGCAGGAGTCAGAAAACCCGAACCGGGATTGAAACGTCCTGCACCCGGCCGACCCACTGTTCGGCGATCTCGTCGCAGGAGTCAGAAAACCCGAACCGGGATTGAAACCATCAAGGACGAGCTCGGAGTCGTCGAGTGTCGCGTCGCAGGAGTCAGAAAACCCGAACCGGGATTGAAACGGAGATCGGCACATCCTCGGGCGGCACGCTGTCGGGGTCGCAGGAGTCAGAAAACCCGAACCGGGATTGAAACCTGACGACGAGTCAGTCGGTCGTCAAAGATTCGACGTCGCAGGAGTCAGAAAACCCGAACCGGGATTGAAACGGTGGGTGCATATCGTCCGGTACAACTACGGGGTGATGTCGCAGGAGTCAGAAAACCCGAACCGGGATTGAAACTCATCCGTGTCGCCCGACGCCGAAACGACGAGTTCCGTCGCAGGAGTCAGAAAACCCGAACCGGGATTGAAACGCGGGGATGCCAACGCCCCGGACACGCCGTCGACGAGTCGCAGGAGTCAGAAAACCCGAACCGGGATTGAAACATCGACGGCGGTGATTTGACATGAGCAACACCGAGGTCGCAGGAGTCAGAAAACCCGAACCGGGATTGAAACTCGAGTCAGATCCAAGCAGCAAGGTTTTTATCTCTCGGTCGCAGGAGTCAGAAAACCCGAACCGGGATTGAAACTCGCCGATTGATCGCGTCGACACGAACGTCACGCTGTCGCAGGAGTCAGAAAACCCGAACCGGGATTGAAACAGTCAGCCGCTTGGCGATGGACGTCTTCGACTCGTGTCGCAGGAGTCAGAAAACCCGAACCGGGATTGAAACTCGACGTTGGCGTCAGCCCCCCGTTCGTAGTTCTCGCGTCGCAGGAGTCAGAAAACCCGAACCGGGATTGAAACTGGGTGGGGACCTCGAGGAGGGAGAGCGTCTCGGCGGTCGCAGGAGTCAGAAAACCCGAACCGGGATTGAAACACGGTCAACGAGACCGAGCGACAGTGGCTCGTCCTGTCGCAGGAGTCAGAAAACCCGAACCGGGATTGAAACAAGCCCGGGCGGATCGTCCGACCCACAAACACCGTCGCAGGAGTCAGAAAACCCGAACCGGGATTGAAACGTCGACCTGCTGCTGCTGGCCGGTATCATCCACGCGTCGCAGGAGTCAGAAAACCCGAACCGGGATTGAAACCTGTAGAGCGCGACGTCGCTGTAGCCTGCGATGTCGAGTCGCAGGAGTCAGAAAACCCGAACCGGGATTGAAACAGGCCGCCGAGGAGCTCGCCGTCGACGACGTTTACCCGTCGCAGGAGTCAGAAAACCCGAACCGGGATTGAAACGGGAAGACATTCGTGGGAGTTCTCCGATCCCTCCTGTCGCAGGAGTCAGAAAACCCGAACCGGGATTGAAACTGGTCGACGGCGTCTGAGCGCCGTCGGCCGTCTTGTCGCAGGAGTCAGAAAACCCGAACCGGGATTGAAACCAGTCTCTTAGAGCGGATATTCAGTTAGACATGGGTCGCAGGAGTCAGAAAACCCGAACCGGGATTGAAACCCGCTGCCGTCCGTTCTGTCGGCCAGCCCGCGGTCGTCGCAGGAGTCAGAAAACCCGAACCGGGATTGAAACAGGTGAGTGGCGCACCGCGTCGCTGGTGAGTCAGCGGGTCGCAGGAGTCAGAAAACCCGAACCGGGATTGAAACCGGTACGTCTTGGTTCCTGTCGCTGCTTTGTCCCCGTCGCAGGAGTCAGAAAACCCGAACCGGGATTGAAACGGCAGACCGTGGACGATAGTGAACGGGTGTGGTACGGTCGCAGGAGTCAGAAAACCCGAACCGGGATTGAAACGGAAGTGCCGGGATATCGAGCGAGAGCAGGCAATCAGTCGCAGGAGTCAGAAAACCCGAACCGGGATTGAAACACGTCCGCTGGCAGGACCTCATGAAAACCAGCGTCGTCGCAGGAGTCAGAAAACCCGAACCGGGATTGAAACACGTGACCGTGCCGTTGGTGAACAAGACCGTCGACGGTCGCAGGAGTCAGAAAACCCGAACCGGGATTGAAACTCGATCGCCTCGGCGTCGCCAAATCCGATCGTCACCTGTCGCAGGAGTCAGAAAACCCGAACCGGGATTGAAACTTGCCCGAGATCGTCGTCGACGCGTACTCGATCGTCGCAGGAGTCAGAAAACCCGAACCGGGATTGAAACGCCGTGATGCTCACCACACCCCAAAGCGTCGAGGGTCGCAGGAGTCAGAAAACCCGAACCGGGATTGAAACTCGGCGAGCTGACGAAAGTCGGGCCAACCGGCTACTGTCGCAGGAGTCAGAAAACCCGAACCGGGATTGAAACAGCTGGAGATCCGGCCCGACGACTTCGACCTGGAGGGTCGCAGGAGTCAGAAAACCCGAACCGGGATTGAAACTAACTCTGTTCGGCCTCGGGATCCTCGCGACCGGGTCGCAGGAGTCAGAAAACCCGAACCGGGATTGAAACCAAGTCCTCGATGTCTCTAGTCTCAGTCCCTTCTTCTCGTCGCAGGAGTCAGAAAACCCGAACCGGGATTGAAACCCGATGCAACGGCTGACTGACGTTCCAAATCCAGTCGTCGCAGGAGTCAGAAAACCCGAACCGGGATTGAAACTTGAAGACGACCCCCGTCCCCGCTTCTAAGTCGGGTCGCAGGAGTCAGAAAACCCGAACCGGGATTGAAACAGACTGTGACGGCATCTGAACCAGGGTTTTGGTCCGGTCGCAGGAGTCAGAAAACCCGAACCGGGATTGAAACAAGCGGGTCAGTGCGAGGACGGGGTCGGTCCAGATGGTCGCAGGAGTCAGAAAACCCGAACCGGGATTGAAACGATGACGATCGAGCCTCTACTGTTGTCGTAGACGACCGTCGGAGCAGGGAGAAAACCCAGACTGGAATTAATGTTGCTTGCTATCTGGCGTATGGATCTGACTAGTTCTTTCCAATACTTTGATTAGCACTTCTCCACATTATCTGGCTGGAACCCCCCTCAGGAAGCCGAACCCGTTCACGGACTGAACGGATTCGTCCGTCGAGACCCCCGATTTGACCGGCGAAGGAACGACCCAATCACCGATAATAAGCATTGAACGCCACGAAAACGGCGTAATTACGAATCGTGCAGAAGGTGAGTGGGTCCGGGCGGATTTGAACCACAGTCGCTCCCGTTCGATCACTACGCTCGCTCACCTCTCGCTCCTCGCTTCAAATCCACCCGCCGCTTCGCATACGCGGCGCTCGTAAGTGAGCGCCGCGAAAACTCAGTGGGTCCGGGCGGATTTGAACCACCGACCTCGGCCTTGTAAAGGCCACGTCATAACCAACCTAGACCACGGACCCGCCACATCCACCTTCCCTACCGGACGGAATAACCCTTACTTTCTCACCCGAACGCTTTCACCGTCGCCACCCGTGTACCCGGACGTGTCCCCCCGTCACCTCTTCAACCTCGCCGCCGTCGGACTACTCATTCTGGCGGCGATTCTCGTCCTCTCCAGTCCGGGCGGGCCACTCGCCGGACTGTTCTCGCCATTACAGTACGGCGAAGCCACCGTCACCATCCACGACGAGAACGACACCACGCTCGCCACTGTCGACGTCCGGATCGCCGACACCGAACACGAACGCTGGGTCGGACTCAGCGAAACCGACACCCTCGAAGATGGCGAAGGGATGCTGTTCGTCCACGAAAATACGGGGACTTACGCCTACGTGATGCCCGACGATGACGACCGCAACATGTCGTTCCCGCTCGACATCATCTTCATCGATGCCGACGGGCAGATCACGACAGTCCACCACGCTCCCCTCGCCGAGAATGCCGATAACCCGAACCAGGGGTACCGGGGACAGGGCCGGTACGTCCTCGAAGTGCCCTACGGCTGGACGAACGAGACCGGCATCGGCGTCGGCGATCGCGTTTCGATTCCCCAGTCCGTCCACGATTGAGGGGGTGCGACGGCCTTTTCAACTGCAGGCCCGTCGTGCGTTTCGATGGGCGTTTCCGATCTTGAGGACGACGACGTGTTCGAGGACGTCCGCGAGCGCGTCGATCGCCCGATGGCCCGGCTCTTTCGGACCTACGGCTGGAAGTATCGGTTCCCTTTCGCAATCGGGTTCGTCAGTAGCGTCGTCGCCCGAATTCTCGATCTGTTACCGCCGCTCCTGCTTGCCGTCGCCATCGACGCCATCTTCGGCAAGCAAGATTACAGCCTCTGGCTGGTCCCCGATGTTTGGCTCCCCGACGGGCAGGTCGCCCAGATGTGGCTCACGGTGGGTATCATCGCCGCGGCCTTTCTGATCGGCGCTGTCTTCCACTGGACGCGCAACTGGGGCTGGAACACCTTCTCTCAGAACATCCAGCACAACGTCCGAACGGACACTTACGACAAGATGCAGCGGCTGAACATGGACTTTTTCGCCGACAAGCAGACCGGCGAACTCATGAGCATCCTCTCGAACGACGTCAACCGCCTCGAACGCTTTCTCAACGACGGCATGAACTCCTTCTTCCGACTCGCCATCATGGTGATCGGCATCGCTGTCATTCTCTTCTCGATGAACTGGCAACTCGCACTGATCGCCCTGGTTCCGGTCCCAGTCATCGCTTTTTTCACGAAGAAATTCATCGAGATCATCCAGCCCAAGTACGCAGAGGTCCGCTCCTCAGTAGGGCAACTCAATTCCCGTCTTGAGAACAATCTCGGCGGTATCCAGGTCATCAAGGCCGCCAACACCGAGAGCTTCGAGTCCGACCGTGTCGATGACGTCTCCAGCGATTACTTCGACGCAAACTGGGACGCTATCGGGACGCGGATCAAGTTCTTCCCGGGTCTCCGGCTGATCTCCGGGCTCGGGTTCGTCCTGACGTTCATCGTCGGGGGCTTGTGGGTGCTTGGCGAACCGCTTGGCCCACTGTCGGGGTCGCTACGGGCCGGCCAGTTCGTCGCCTTTATCCTCTATACCCAGCGGTTCATCTGGCCGATGGCCCAATTTGGACAGATAATCAACATGTATCAGCGCGCCTACGCCTCAAGCGAGCGTATCTTCGGGCTGATGGACACGCCGAGCCGGATCGTCGAGGATCCCGACGCCGAACCGCTGGAAGTCACCGACGGCCACGTCGAATTCGACGACGTGACGTTTGGCTACGATGACGAAGAAGCTATCGTCGAAGACATCTCTTTCGAGGTGGAAGGCGGCGACACCGTGGCCCTCGTGGGGCCAACCGGCGCGGGCAAATCGACGGTCATGAAACTCCTCTTGCGGATGTACGATGTCGACGACGGTGCGATCGAGGTCGACGGGACGGACCTTCGCGAGGCGACAATCCCGAGCCTCCGGCAGGCGATGGGCTACGTCAGCCAGGAGACGTTCCTGTTCTACGGGACCGTCCGGGAGAACATCGAGTACGGCACCTTCGACGTCGAGAAGGCGGAGATCGTCGAGGCCGCGAAGATGGCTGAAGCCCACCGGTTCATCCAGAACCTGCCCGAGGGTTACGACACGAAGGTCGGCGAACGCGGAGTCAAGCTCTCGGGCGGCCAGCGTCAGCGGATCGCTCTGGCCCGTGCGATCCTCAAAGATCCCGACATCCTCGTACTGGACGAAGCGACTTCCGACGTCGACACGGAAACGGAGATGCTGATCCAGCGCTCGCTGAACGAACTCACAGCCGACCGGACCACGTTCGCGATCGCTCACCGTCTTTCGACCATCAAGGACGCCGAGAAGATCGTCGTCATCGAGGACGGCCGGATCGTCGAGTGGGGCACTCATGCAGATCTGCTCGCCGAGGACGGTCTCTACGCCAAACTCTGGGCGGTCCAGGCCGGCGAGATCGACGAACTCCCTCAGGAGTTCATCGAACGAGCAGCCCGGCGACGTGCACAGACCGAGACCGAAGCCGACGACTAACGCGATCGGGCGCCGACGTTCGCGGAAACGTTTTGCGCCAGGGGATTCCCGAGTGAGACATGAAGCTCTCCGAAGCCACCTGGACCGATGTCGAGGCGTTCGAGACGCCCCTCGCGCTCCTTCCGGTCGGATCCACCGAACAGCACGGTCCACACGCCCCCCTGGGTACCGACGCGATCGCCGCGGAGGCAGTCGCCCACGCGGGTGTCGACGCCACCGATCGCGAGGTCGTCATCGCCCCGTCCATCGACGTGGGCGTCTCCGCGGAACATCGCGCGTTCCCGGGTTCACTGTGGGTCAGCGAGGACACCTTCCGGGCGTACGTCCGCGAGACGATCGAGGCGCTGGCCCACCACGGCTTCGACCGGATCGTGGTTGTCAACGGTCACGGCGGTAATACTGCCGCGCTCAGAGAAGTCTGCGCCCGCATCTCAAGAGGCGGCGACGCCTACGTCGTCCCCTTCACCTGGTTCGAGGCCGTCGATCCCGACGGGATCGAGATGGGCCACGCGGGACCCGTCGAGACAGCACTGCTCGAACACGTCACTCCGGAACTGATCGACAATGATAGCAAGGAGAGGGGTGGCGAGGGGGCCGCCGACCGCTGGGGCGAGTGGGAGGGAAGCGTCAATCTCGCCTACGACACCGACGAGTTCGCGCCGAACGGGGTCGTGGGAGATCCGGCCGATGGCAACGGGGAACTGGGCGAGCGGTTGCTCGCCGAGGCCGCCGACGCATTGGCGACCCTCCTCGAACGCGTCGCCGAACGTGATCGTCACGAGGAGTGAGGACGAGCGGACCGTCCTGCCGGGTGCGAGCTTACTCGTCGTCCGCGTCGTTGGCTTCGGCGGCCGACTCGAGGGCGCTTTTGAGTTCCGGGATCGTACTCGTCAACTCGCCCACCTCCTCGCGGGCCTCGGTCAGGTCCGTGACGATGCCTTCGAGTTCCTCGATCTCGTTCTCCAGATCCCCGGCGTCCTCGAAGGCGTCGGCGCGTTCGCCCATCGTATACCACTTTTTGGCGTCCCGGAGGTGTTCTTCGGCGTCATCCGGGTCCAGCCCCGACCGCAGAGCGTTGAGCACACCAAGCGTGTTGTCGGCCTCGACCGCCCAGATGGCGTCCACGTCGGGCAGTGCCGCTCGGGTCGCATCGAGGTGTTCCTCGACGTCTTCGCGCATCTCGCTGGCCGCTTCCCCGAAGAGATCCTCGTCGTCGAGTGTTGCCTGACTCATGAGCGGAAATTCAATCGCACTCGGGTTAAAAGGTTGCCCGAAACTGAAAGTAAACGAGCTCGGTCGGCGGCGCTCGGACACGCGACGGGAGTGGTGGGTGTCCTCACGCCGACAGTGACGACCGACGATCGCCAAGCACGTCGAACTCGGCGTTGGTGTCCCCCAGGACCAGCAGGGCGAACTGGCGGTGAAAGACCTTGATCGGAACGTAGATCACGGCCGCCGCCACGAACAGAACGAGCAGATACAGCGCCAGTAGCGTGGCCAGCAGGACGATCGTCCCGGCCGTTATCGTCCCGCCGCCGACCATCCCGAAGCCGACGGGCACCGCGACGATCAGGAACGGGATCGCCAGTGCGACGGCGGCGATCCCGAGGACGATGCTCCCGGCGATCTCGGTGACGATGTGGAGGCCGAACGCGACCACCACGTACGTCCCGTACTGCTTCCACTGGCCCACCAACGTCGGCCAGAAGCGTTGCCACCCTGCGAGGACACCGCGGTCCTCACGGAGCATGATCGGGACGACGAACTCCGTCGTGAATCCGTTGACCAGCGCCACGGCGATCCCGACGACGAGTCCGAGCGGAACCAGGACGAGTGCGCCGACGACGAGGCGACTCGCCGACGGCATGACGACGTCACCGGCGAGCAGACCCGCAAAGACGTCCCCGAACAGCAACAGGGTGGCTCCACCAAGGACGGCCAGTGTCCCGAGTCCGAGAACGAACCGGAAGGCGAACAGCCGCAGTCCCTTCCCGGCGTGGCGACGGAAGTACCGCCGGACGTGGACCTCGGCCGTCGAGAGCGACTCGACGAAGACGAACTCCATGACGGCGCCGATCCCGGCGACGATCAACCCGACCAGTATCAGCAACGCGATCACGCCGAGGACTGCCGCGACCGCCGTCGAGGAGAGTTCCGGGAACTCGACGGAGAACTCGGGGAGTCCACTCTCCGGCATCGATCCGGCAGTCGTGGGAGCGTTCGTCACGCTCGATGCGGCTCCACCCCCACCGCCCGTACCACCGAGCAGGAACGCGACGATCACTGCCAGTCTTCCCCAACGCCCTGCGTCGATGGGGGTGAGAAACGACCGTGTCATGTCCACGGCGTCGTCGATTCGTTCGACCGCGTAGAGGCTCATACCGTCCGTTCCACCCGGAGTCGTCTTAGCGTTGTTGCCCGACTTCACGCCCTGAAGCGGGGTGCGGACCGCTCACGCCACCGAGACCAGCCGCATCCGCGGATACCCGTCGGTCATCTCCATGATAGCGGTCGCCTCGATCCCCTCGTAGGCGACGACGATCTCCACGTCGGCGAACTCGCCGGTAAACTCCGTGTACCCTACGTCGGCATCGATCGCTCCCCGGATCGCCTCGGTCTTCATCTCGACAGTCACGTCCCGACAGTGGGGCTGATTCTCGATCGCGCTCTCGATCGCGGCGGCGAAATCGGGCGCGCTTTCCGGGCTGATCGGCGTGCCGGCGAACTGATGGTACAGTGATCCGAACTTGATTCCGAGTTCGAAACACGCCTGCTGGGCGTCGGTCGGTGCCATACTGGCTTTGAGAGGGCACCTGGCAAAACCCTTCGCTGTCGGGTCACGCTTCGGATGCGATTGTCAACGTCTCTCAACCGGTCGATACTGACCGGTACAGACTCAATACCGGCGAAGGTTTTTGGTGGCACCCCCGTTAGCGACCCGCATGAACCCCGACCGGGCCGTCCTCGAGCGCGCGATCGAGCGCGGCGAGCGGGAGGGCGGCAGCGTCGAGTTCAAGGAACGACTCACCCGCGAGATCCACCTTACCGACGGCCGACTGGAGAGTCTGGCTGCCCAGTTACGCCACCGCGTCCTCAGCGGCGAGGGTGAGGCCACCTACGTCGTCGGCGTCACCGACGACGGCGGGATCGCGGGCCTGGAACCCGACGCCTTCTCGGAGTCGATGGACGTCCTCTCGCTTCTGGCCGATGAGGCTGGCGCTCACATCGAGGATGTCGAAACGTGGGGCGTCGACGGCGACGGCAACGCCGTCCGTGGTGAGGCCGGCGAACGCGGGATCGTCGGCGTCGCGACGATCCGGGAAGGCGCAGTGATGGAAGACGACGAACACATCGTCGTCGGGACGGCCGGCCACGTCGACCACGGCAAGTCCACGCTGGTGGGATCGCTCGTGACGGGCCAGGCCGACGATGGTGAGGGCGGAACGCGATCGTTCCTCGACGTCCGCCCACACGAGGTCGAGCGTGGCCTGTCGGCGGACCTCTCCTATGGCGTCTATGGGTTCGACGACGATGGCCCGGTCAGGATGGACAACCCGGATCGCAAGACTGACCGCGCTCGCGTCGTCGAGGAAGCCGATCGGCTTGTCAGTTTCGTCGACACGGTCGGACACGAGCCCTGGCTCCGGACGACGATCCGGGGGCTCGTCGGCCAGAAACTCGATTACGGACTGTTGACCGTCGCCGCCGACGACGGACCGACCAAGACGACCCGCGAACACCTCGGGATCCTGCTGGCGACGGAACTCCCGACTATCGTCGCCATCACGAAGGCCGATCTCGTCGATGAGGAGCGCGTCGTAGAGGTCGAACGCGAGGTCGAGCGCCTCCTGCGGGACGTCGAGAAGACTCCGCTGCGGGTGGACCGCCACGGTCTCGATGCAGCGGTCGAGGAGATCTCCGAAACAGTCGTTCCGGTGGTGACCACGAGCGCGGTGACGTCGGAAGGTCTCGACGTTCTGGACGAGCTCTTCGAGCGCCTGCCCAAGACCGGTGGCGACGAGACCGCCCAGTTCCGGATGTACGTCGACCGATCCTACAACGTCACTGGAGTTGGCGCGGTCGCCTCGGGGACGATCAACGCCGGCCGCGTCGAGGCCGGCGACGAACTGCTGCTCGGGCCGATGGCCGACGGCCGATTCCGCGAGGTCAAAGCGCGTTCCATCGAGATGCACTACCACCGCGTTGAGAAGGCGCGTGCGGGCCGGATCGTCGGCATCGCGCTGAAAGGCGTCGAGGAACCCGAGGTCGAGCGCGGGATGGTCCTCCTCCCGCGGGAGGCTGATCCCCGCCCAGTCCGGGAATTCGAGGCCGAGGTGATGGTGCTCAACCACCCGACGCGGATCGGCGATGGATACGAACCGGTGGTTCACTTGGAGACGATCAGCGAGGCCGCCGCCTTCTACCCCGAGGGGGGGCAACTCCTGCCGGGCGACAGTGGCCGTACGCGCGTTCGTTTCAAATTTCGACCGTATCTCGTCGAGGAAGGGCAACGATTCGTCTTCCGGGAAGGGCGGTCGAAAGGCGTCGGGACAGTGACGGACGTAACGGGTGTGGAGTGATCAGGTCCAGGGTTCCTCGGCGACGTCGTGCATCGACTCAACCCGATAATCGGGGACTGGATCCGGATCGATCTCGCTGTCTCCCTTGAGCCACACCGACCGGACGCCGGCATTGTGTGCGCCAGCGACGTCTGATTCCAGGGAGTTCCCCACGTGGACTGCTCGTTCGTGGCCGACGCCGAGCGCGTCGAGGGCTTCGTCGAACGGTTCTGGATCGGGCTTGTACGGCGCGTCGTGGCCGCCGTGGACGACCGTCTCTACCCGGTCGTCGAGACCCAGACCGGCGAGTTTCTGGGACTGCATCCACGGATCGCCGTTGGTGACGATGCCGACATGATAGTGGTCGATCATCCGCTCGAAGGCGGCCTCCGCTCCCGGGAGAAAGCGGACGTTCGTCTGGTCGCGCTCGCTCTCGTAGGCCTCGGCGATCGCTCGGCCCAGGTCGACATCCAGCCCCGATTCTTCGATGAGCGTGCTGAAACACCGCCGTCGCACGTCCCGGATATCGTCGCCAGGTCGGACGAACTCCCCGAATCGTCGGTAATAATCCTCGACCGTGAAGCACGGCTCGACGCCTACCTGCGCGAAAGCGGCTCCGAGTACGTCCCCGGCGGGTCGCCGATACTCACAGAGAGTGTCGTCGAGATCGAACAGCACGGCATCGACAGCTGTCATCGAGTGTTTCGACGGGGGGCCGACTGAAAACCACTCCGGATGTGAGTGCCACACAGCGGAGGATCGAACGCTACAGCTCGAAGCTCTCGACGAGCAGATCCTCGTTCGTCTCGCCGTAGACCGTCGTCTCCCCGCCGATCACGTCGACAGTGATCTTCGCGGGGCCGAAGACATCCGCCGGTAGTTCCTCGAAATCCCAGTCAGCATCCTCGAAGATAGCGGCGAAGGGCTGGTCGTACTCCTCGCTGGCCGTCGAGGGCAACTCTTCGAAGCGGTCGAACGCCGATTCGACGGTCAGGTGGACCTCACCGCCATAGGCGACGGCGTCGTTCGTTCGGGCCATCGCCGCCGTCTCGCTTCCGGCGACCGGCGCGACGGGAGCGCTCCCTGAAACCGAGTGGATATCGGCCGGATCGTAGCCCAACTCGAACAGTCGGTAGGTCGCGAGTTCGCCGGCCCTCGCCGCGGCCGAGACGCTGCCCGTGATCGACGCCGTCGCGTAGGCTGGCAGGAAGACCCCACTCTCGCCGACGCCAGCCAGATCAGCGACTTGCACGGTCGCCGCATCGGTCGGCAGCGAATCGGACTCGACGGTGAGGACCGCGAAGTCGAACGCCTCGGCGTAGCCCAGTCGGTCGAAAATGTCTTCCTCAGCAACCAACGCTCGCGCGGGACCGCTGCCCAGCCCCTCGAAGTCGTCGACGGCGAGTTCCCACCCTCCCTTTTGAGAGGCGAGTAGCGCCATCGCCGGATGGTCGGTCGTCAGTTCGACGTGTGGGATCGAGGCGTTGCCGACCGACGCCAACCGCGAGGTGACGGAAGCGAGACCTGCAGTCTGGATCTCGGTAAGCATCAACCCCGCCTCGACGCCGCCGGAATGTTCGACGCCGAAGTCCAGCACAGTCGCCTCGTTGTCGAGTCGATACTCGGCGATCCCCAACTCGTCGGCGAAGTCCAGTGCCTCGTCGACGAGTTCGGTCGCCATCCGGTTGAGCTGATCCATGCCTCTGCTTCGAACGGGGGATTGAAAACCTATTCTACGCGGGATCGCCTGACGCCGTCACTCTTCGAGTCCATGTTCGGGTTCGTGTCCGAGTTCCTCAGCGACGGACTCGACTTTCTCCTCGGCTGCGTGCTCGACGGCTCGCTTGTCGTCGATCTTTAGCAGCGTCTCGACGCGATCGGCGTCGACCGCCTCGTGGGCGTCGGCCGCGGCGGCGAAGATATCCGCAGGGTCCTCGGCCTCGATGATCGTCCCCATCGGCGTCGTCTCGTAGCCGACATCGTGGTCTTCGATGGCCGCCACCGCTTTGGCGACCTCGCCCGACATGCTCCCTTCGATGACCGGTGCGACCGTCAGGAAGCCGAACGCTGTCATGAGCGTCACTTGGGCAGCGCCCAGTAAATGTTCGACGGTTCTGTCCCCCCACTGGCGACCTGATCCGGGATCGACAACAGAGTGTGGCCGCCTTTATGTCGTCACTCTCAGCTTACCACGAACGGTCGAAAGTAACCCCACTTACGGACCAGTTCGATCGGCCTCCGGCTCCCTGTCGCGGAACTCGAACCGTGCCCCGCCGTTCTCGCTCTCGATCAGCGAGATGTCCCAGCCGTGGGCGGTTGCGATCCGTTCGACGATCGTGAGGCCAACCCCGGTGCCGCCGTAGCCGGTCGAGTAGCCGTGGTCAAACACCCGCTCGTGGTCGCTCGGGTCGATTCCGGGGCCGTCGTCCGCCACGAAGAATCCATCGACGTCCTCGAGGGGGCCGACCGTCACAGTCACATTGTCGCCGCCGTGACCCACCGCGTTGCGGAAGAGGTTCTCGAAGAGGGTCCGGAGCTTGGCCGGGTCGGCGTCGGCGGTCACTGCGGGATCGACGTCCAGCGTCGCCGTGCGGCTGTCGATGTTGTCCCAGGCCCCCGACTCACCTCGGTCAGCGAGACACGCTCGCGCTCGCCGGTCTCGCCGTTGCCCTGTGCGAGGTCGAGCAACTCGTCGGTGATTGTCTCGATACGTTCGAGGGCGTCGATGGCTGTCTCGACAGACGCCGACTCGTTCCCGGCCCGCATCAGTTCCAGGTGACTCAGTGCCACGGATAGCGGGTTCCGGAGGTCGTGTGAAACCATGCTGGCGAACTGGTCGAGTCGTTCGACCTGTTCCTCGAGCTGGCGTTCGCGCTCGACGTACTCGGTCACGTCCGAGGAGATCCCCGCGAGTCCGACCATCTCTCCGTCCTCGACGATCGGCACGCCGACGGTTTCGAGCCAGCGTTCGGTCTCGCCGTCTCCCACGTTCACCTGCAGGACGTACTCCCGTTTCGGGTTCCCGTCGGCGATGTCTGCCCTGATTTCGGCCAGCCACTCCCTGGCCTCGCGCTCGTTGTCAGGATGGATGACTGCCGCAGGATCACACTCTGGCGTCACGCCGACTACCGACTCGTAAGCCGGATTCACGTATACGACCGACTCAAGATCCGCCTCAAGCATCCAGATGACTTCCGTGAGGTGGTCGACGATCTGCCGGAACGGATCCGTGCTCATGCTGTCCCAAGCCTCGAAGACGTTCGGTCTTGAATCTGGGGTTCCCGAATCTACCGAGCACGCCGCTCAGGCGTCACGCACCCATCCCGCTGTCACGTCGATCCCTGGACTGTATCGCACGTGTGGGTCTTCCCCGGCTGTCTCGAATCCAGAAGCCTCGAACAGCGTATTGTCCCGTATCGTCACGTCGGCGTCCTGCAGGGGCCATGGTTCGTGATCGATCTCGCCGACAGCGATCGATCCCCGCCGCTCGGTGAAGAAACGGTATCGCTCGACCAGAAACGCTTCGAGCGTGCCGGGTTCGACCGATTCGCGCTCGCCTCGCGGGTCGATCGTGGCATCGAAGGTGGCCGGTGGAGCCCCGGAATGCCGTCGCTCACTCCGGAAGCGCGTTTCCCCGCCACGGTCCCGGACGGTCATTGCCGCCCGGTAGTACGGCAGGGCGAACAGTCGCCGGGCAATGGCGACCCCCAGGCGATCGTCGGCGTCGAGGGTGTAGAAGTACACGCCCGGATCGCCGTCGTGGCGGACGTACGTCCGGAGATTGAGTTCCCGGAACGAGCGACCGAGCGGGGCGAACCGTGGCCGGATGTCGGCCATCCGGAAGCCGACGATCCCAAGCCAGGCCCGGTCGTCGAAGGTATCTACTGCCAGGCTATCGGGAAGGGTCGGTTCCACGACAGCCGGATCGACCGGCCAGTGGATGAAGAATACGTCTCGCCACTCCATCCTGAGCACGTCGCGCGAACTCAGTCCGGGAAACATGTGTTCGCTACGAGTGCCAGGCGCTTTGTCGTTCGGGAACGTTCACTTACAGACTGGATTCTGTTACCATAGAAGAAGCATTTTGATAATGGATTTGAGTCCTGCTGAAGATGCATCCCCTGATATTTCAATGAGGATGGGTGACTAGGAGATATGATGGTCGAAGGGAATTCCGACGCGGTGCTGTCCGAACACAGTCTACTCTCCTTGGAACAGTATCTGGACATGCAGCGGGCGACCGGCACGAGACCCGGTTTCGGCTCCTGAACTACCTCGTCGAGAGCGGTGCGAAGAGCGCGGCGGAGTTGCTTGACGCCCTCGAGGTCGAATCGAACACGCTCCACTACCACCTGGACGAACTCGTCGATGTCGGTCTCGTCGAGAACCGAAAGCGGAAGGAGCCCGATTCCGAGGGGCTGTACTCGTGCTATCGGGCGACCTCGCTCGGCGAGGGCGTACTCACCCACGGCGTGCGTGAACTCATGCGCGAGGAGTGGGAGTTGCTGGAAACGTACAGCGAGTGAGCACACTTCTGTCGGCGACCGCTTCGCTCGGGAGCACTCGCAGCCGGCGATATCGATCGATCACGAACTCCCGCCCATCTACTGGACACCACAGCGCTCGTTCGTCCATTCTACTCCTGAGCCGAGGGAACTATATGCACTCCGCATGTAGATACTCATGAAAAATACCATGTCTACAGATGCCGATGCGAAAGTTGTCCAGACGCAACTTACGGAGCAAGAGTACGAACGACTTCGCCGAGTGGCCGACCAGGAGGGACTCCCGCTGAAAGAGGTCCTCCGACTGGCGGCGATCGAGTTCTCGAAGCGACAGGAGAAGCACGATCCCGACGACCCGTTCTTCGCCGGGGACGTGCCGGCCGACGACGACGATTCGTCGCTCACCGCGGCGAAAACCGACGACTATCTCTACGAATGACTGATCTGGAGCGCTTTCGACCGTCCTCGAACGGGTCAACGGCGCTGTTTCTCGACACGAGTGGACTCTTCGCGTACTTTCACCCACAGGCTGACGAACACGAGGAAGCGACGGCGTTCCTCCAGGCGGTCGGGTCGAACGAGGTTCCGTATCGACCGTTGTACACCAGTACGTACGTCGTCGACGAGTTGGCGACGTTGCTGCTCTCGAAAGGGACTTACGAACTCGCGACGGCAGCGCTCGACCGGACGCTCGATTCGGACCACGTCTCCGTGATCGCCGAAGCCGAAGAGGAGTACGACGCCGCCCGGCAGGCGTTCCAGCGATACGACGATCACGAGATTTCGTTCACCGACCAGCTCAGCGGCGTCCAGATGCAATCGCGGGACGTCGGACACGTCTTCGCCTACGACGGTGACTTCCGAACGCTCGGATTCGAGCAGCTGCCGCGGTGAGGTGCGGAGGAACGTTCCGCGGTATTGGAATGTTGAGAAGGTGCGACGGCCGAGAGTGTGCTGAGCTAAGCGAAGCACACGTCGAAAGAGGAACGAAGTGAGTCTTTCGGGAGTGAGCGAACGCCGATCGACTCCGTCGATCGGAATTTGAACTACGCGAAGACAGTCCGGGCATGCGGCCCTACGGGCCGTTCCGGGCTGTGACTTCTCTCATTCAAATCTCTCATCCGCACCACACAGCATTCTGGATCGCGACGCGATGAAACGCGTCGCTCGGGAGTTGGAATGTTGAGAAGGTGCGACGGCCGAGAGTGAGCGAACGCTGCACGTTCGCGAACGCCGATCGACTCCGTCGATCGGAATTTGAACAGATGCCAGACGTTCCTGCTTGCTCACTTCGTTCGCCTGCGCGGGCCTGCGACTGGCGTGCTCAAATCTCGGTTGACGCACACAGCAAATTCAGAACATGGCGCGGAGACATAGCTCCGCGCGGTTTGAAATTGTAGAAGTGCGA
>NZ_SPQG01000004.1:21866-58091 GCF_004944975.1 Halorhabdus amylolytica | reverse complement strand
CTGCGACTCGCGTAGTTCAAATCTCTATTACGCACTACACAACATCAGGAATCGCGACGCGATGAAACGCGTCGCTCGTGAATTTGAGTTGAAGAAGGTGCGACGGCCGAGATTTGAACTCGGGTTAGGACCGTGGCAGGGTCCTGTGATACCACTACACCACCGTCGCACGGTGCATCTCAAAATCGGGCGTGAGAGAAATATAAGGCTTCCGAATCGGACGCCCGAACGCGAATGACTCTCGCCACCCACACCCATGCACCGCAATCCCCTGAGAGAGCGTCTCACGACCGGGTCAAAGCGGCATCCTTTTAGGACTCGGCCCGGGAGTAATCGGCACAGTCTAGTGGCGTGGCCTGGAAGCGTCACGGCATGACGCTCAACGCACTCGTGCCGTCGTCACTCTGCCGCGAGGCGGAGGACAAACGCGAGGCGACCCGGAAGATCGGCTACGTGGCCCGTGCGGCCACTGTCTTCGGGGTCGACCGCTTGACCGTCTTCCCCGACCCAGACGGGGCGGGGAGATGGGGCGACGGGTTCGTCGAAACCGTGCTGCGGTACGCCGCCACACCCCCCTACCTCCGAAAGGCGGTATGGGACAGGCGGGACGAACTGGAGTGTGTCGGCGTCCTGCCGCCGCTCCGCGTCGCGACACGGACCGGCTCCGGATCGGACGATTCGGGGTCGTTGAGACAGGGAATCGTGACCGAGGTCGGACCTGATGGGCGCGTCCGGGTCAATTGCGGCCTGCAACACCCGATCTCTCTGCCCGTTCCGGACGACCGGAACGTTCGGGAGAGAGAGCGTGTCACCGTCAGGGTCTCTTCGAGACGACCGGTCCGCGCGAAACTCACTGACGAATCCCCACCAGGATTCGACGTGGATCGCACGGACCTCGATACGGCGCTCGAACGCTCCACTGCCGGCGTCACCATCGCCGCGTCCCGTCACGGCCAGCCGCTCACATCCGGGCGGCTGGAACAGTTGATCGGGACCGTCGATGGGGCCGGTGGCGACATGACAGTCGTCTTCGGGGCGCCCGAGCGCGGTTTGCCGGCTATCCTCGGCGTCGATACGGAGTCCGTTGGCTCGGCCACCGTGGCGGAGCTGGCGACTACCGACGACACGGAGGACGACGTCGACGCAGAAGACGCGGTCACCGGATCAGGACCGGACGGAACCCGGTTCGACCTCTGGCTGAACACGGTTCCCAACCAGGGAAGCGAGGTCGTGCGAACGGAGGAAGCGATGTTCGCCACCCTCGGCCCCCTGACACTCACGGAGTGAGAATCCGATGCCACAACCAAGCAGACCACGCAAAGGCTCGCTGGCCTACAGTCCGCGCAAGCGCGCGACCAGTGAGACGCCGCGGTTCAACACCTGGCCCGACGACGCGGGCCAGCCGGGCGTACAGGGCTTTGCCGGCTACAAGGCCGGCATGAGCCACGTCGTCGTCATCAACGACGAGCCCGACTCCCCGCGGGAGGGTATGGAGGAGACCGTGCCCGTCACTGTCGTCGAGACGCCGCCGATGCGGGCGGTGGCTCTGCGAGCCTACGAAGACACGCCGTACGGCCTGCGCCCCCTCACGGAGGTCTGGACCGACGAGTTCCACCCGGATCTCGATCGGGCCATCGACCTCCCGGAGGGCCAGGACCGCGACGCTACAGAGGAACAGATCAGGGACGCACTGGAGGACGGTCGTCTCGGGGACGTGCGCCTCATCACGCACACGGTCCCGGGCGAACTCCCGAGCGTTCCCAAGAACGAACCGGACGTCATGGAGACTCGCGTCGGCGGTGGTTCGCTGGCCGATCGACTCGATCACGGCCTCGAACTGCTTGAGGCTGGCGAGTACGCCATGACCGATGTCTTCCGCGCCGGCGAGTATGCCGACGTGGCGGGCGTCACCAAGGGCAAGGGCACCCAGGGCCCCGTCAAGCGCTGGGGCGTCCAAAAGCGAAAGGGCAAACACGCCCGCCAGGGCTGGCGACGCCGGATCGGCAACCTGGGCCCGTGGAACCCCTCGCGGGTTCGCTCGACGGTGCCCCAGCAGGGACAGACCGGCTACCACCAGCGAACCGAACTCAACAAGCGCCTCATCGACCTCGGCGACGACGAGATCACCCCCGACGGTGGCTTCGTCAATTACGGCGAGGTCGAGGGGGAGTACGCGCTGGTGAAGGGCTCGGTTCCCGGGCCCGAGGAGCGTCTGGTTCGCCTGCGCCCGGCCGTCCGGCCGACCGACCAGCCGCGTCTCGACCCCGAGGTGCGGTACGTTTCGACGGAGTCCAACCAGGGGTGAGATGAATGCAGGCAACACTACACGACCTGGACGGCGACGCCGACGGCGAGGTCGAGCTCCCGGACGTCTTCGAGACGCCCTACCGGCCCGACCTCATCAAGACGGCAGTGCTCGCCGCCCAGGCAAACCGCAAACAGAAGTACGGAGCCGACGAGTACGCGGGGCTGCGGACGCCCGCCGAGTCGATGGGGAGTGGCCGCGGGCAGGCCCACGTCCCCCAGCAAGACGGGCAGGCACGACGCGTGCCCCAGACCGTCGGTGGTCGACAGGCACACCCGCCGAAGGCCGAGAAGGATCCCGCGCCCGACCTCAACGACAAGGAGCGCAAGCTCGCGACCCGGTCGGCGATCGCCGCGACGGCAGACGCCGAACTGGTCGAAGAGCGCGGCCACGAGTTCGACGACGAGGTCGACCTGCCGCTGGTTGTCTCCGACGACTTCGAGGATCTGGTCAAAACCCAGGACGTCGTCGACGTGCTCGAGAGCCTCGGTGTCCACGCGGACATCGAACGGGCCGACGACCGGACTGTGCGGGCCGGCCAGGGAACGACCCGGGGCCGGAAGTACCGCACGCCGACGTCGATCCTGTTCGTCACGAGCGAGGAACCCTCGACGGCCGCCCGCAATCTCGCGGGCGCGGACGTGACGACCGCACGCGAGGTCAACGCGGAAGACCTCGCCCCTGGCGCGACGGCCGGCCGACTGACCGTCTGGACCGAGAGCGCCCTCGCGGAGGTGGCTGACCGATGACCGATCCGATCGACGTCATCGAGCACCCGCACGTCACCGAGAAGGCGATGGACAAGATGGACTTCCAGAATAAGCTCCAGTTCATCGTCAAGACGGATGCAGCCAAAGAGGACGTGCGTGAGGCCGTCGAACAGCAATTCGACGTGACGGTCATCGGCGTGAACACACAGGTCACCATGAACGGCAATAAAAAGGCAGAGGTCACTCTCTCGGCTGACGACGACGCTGAGGAGATCGCCTCGCGAATCGGGGTGTTCTGAAAATGGGACGACGCATTCAGGGACAACGACGCGGTCGCGGGACGCCCACGTTCCGGGCGCCTTCCCACCGCTACAAGTCCGATCTCTCACACCGGAGCACCGAAGCGCGTGACGGCGACGTCATCGCGGGCACGGTCGTGGATCTCGAACACGATCCGGCCCGATCGGCACCCGTCGCGGCCGTCGAGTTCGAGGATGGCGACCAACGACTGGTGCTGGCGCCGGAAGGCGTCGGTGTCGGCGACGAGATCCAGGTCGGTGTCACGGCGTCGATCGAACCGGGCAACACGCTGCCCCTGGCGGAGATCCCCGAAGGGATCCAGATCTGTAACGTCGAGGCCAACCCTGGCGACGGTGGGCAGTTCGCCCGCGCGTCGGGTGTCTCGGCCCAGTTGATGGCCCACGACCGAAACGTGGCAGTCGTCCAGTTGCCCAGCGACGAGGTCAAGCGACTGGATCCGGACTGCCGGGCGACGATCGGCGTCGTCGCTGGCGGCGGCCGGACGGAGAAACCCTTCGTGAAGGCCGGAAACAAGTATCACAAGATGGCTTCCCGCGGGACGAAGTGGCCGCGGGTTCGTGGGGTCGCGATGAACGCCGTCGACCACCCCTTCGGTGGCGGCGGCCGCCAGCATCCCGGGAAACCGAAGTCCATCTCGCGCAACGCCCCACCGGGTCGGAAGGTGGGCGACATCTCCTCGCGACGCACCGGGCGAGGTGAGGACGAATGAGTTCTGTCGCACATCGTGCGCGCGACAATCTCATCATCACCGGAGGTGACGACGGATGAGTTCCAGTGAGTACCAGATCGGCCACGAGGGCGAGTTCACCTACCGTGGCCACACGTTAGAGGAGTTGCAGGAGATGTCGATCGAGGAAGTCGCGGAACTGCTCCCCGCACGGCAGCGGCGAAGTATCGAGCGCGGCCTGTCCTACGAGAAGGAACAACTGCTCGAGGCGGCCCGCGAAGCCGGCGAGGAAGAGACGGCTAACGACCCGATCAGGACACACCTGCGGGACATGCCGATCCTCCCCGAGTTCGTCGGGATCACCTTCGCGGTCCACAACGGCCAGAGCTTCGAGCGCGTGAAAGTCGAGCCGGAGATGCTCGGCCACTATCTGGGAGAGTTCCAGCTCACGCGCACGAGCGTCGAGCACGGACAGGCCGGGATCGGGGCGACCCGCTCCTCGAAGTTCGTGCCCCTCAAGTAATCCATGGGAATCAGCTACTCAGTCGACGCGGACCCGGACACCACGGCAAAAGCGATGCTCCGGGAGCGTCAGATGAGCCACAAGCACAGCAAGGCTATCGCCCGGGAGATCAAGGGCATGACCGCCGAGGCGGCGGTCGCCTACTTAGCGGACGTCATCGAGGGCGAGCAGTCGGTGCCCTTCAAGTCCCACAACTCGGGCGTCGGCCATCGCAACGACATCGACGGCTGGGACGCCGGCCGCTACCCCGAGAAGGCCAGTGAGGCCTTCCTCGATCTGCTCGAAAACGCCATCGGCAACGCCGAGTACGCGGGCATGGACGGCGAGTCCATGGAGATCATGCACGTCGCCGCCCACAAGGTCGGCGAACAGCGCGGTCGCCAGCCCCGTGCGATGGGTCGAGCCAACGAGTGGAACACGCCGGAGGTCGATGTCGAACTCATCCTGGTAGAACCCGACGCCGAGGAGGGTGGTGCCTGATGGCCGACGAACTGCAGTTTATCGAGGACGGCCTCCAGCGCACCCAGATCGACGAGTTCTTCGCCGAAGAGCTCGGTCGAGCAGGCTACGGCGGCATGGAAGTCGCCAAGACGCCGATGGGGACCCAGATCGTTCTCAAGGCCGAAAAGCCCGGCATGGTGATCGGCAAGGGCGGGAAGAACATCCGCAAGATCACCACGACCTTAGAGGAGGAGTTCGACCTCGAAGATCCGCAAGTCGACGTTCAGGAGGTCGAGGAGCCGGACCTCAACGCCCGGATCGTCGCCGACCGCCTGGCCAACGCCTTAGAACGTGGCTGGTACTTCCGGAAGGCTGGCCACACCACGATCGACCGGATCATGGAGGCCGGCGCGAAGGGTGCGGAGATCGTGCTGAGCGGGAAGGTCACGGGCGCACGCTCTCGCGTCGAGAAGTTCAATCGCGGGTACATCAAGCACAACGGCGAACCCGCCGAGGACATCGTCGACCACGGTCAGGGCGTCGCCGTCATGAAGCTCGGAACGATCGGCGTGGACGTCAAGATCATCCCACCGGATGCCGTGTTGCCCGACGACTTCGAGATCTACGAGGACGTCGACGTGAGCGAGTACGTCGAAGAGGTCGAGGGCGACTCAGTCGAAGAACTGCTCGCCGGCGAGCCCGAAGAAGGCGAAGGAGAGCCGACGACGGGCGCGCCGCCCGAGGCTGACGAGGAGACAGCTGACGGCGAGGGAGCTCCCGAGGAGGAAGTCCTCGAAGAGGCCGACGAGGCCGAGGAGTTCGAAGATGTCGACGTCCCGGACGATTCGGGTGTCGAGGAAGACCTCGACGAACTCGAGTCGGCAGTCGACGAGGAACTCGACGAGGAGACAGAAGAAGCGGCCGAGGAACTCCTCGATGAAATGGAAGACGGAGACGAAGCAGACGACGAAAACGCGACCGCAGACGAAGACGATGCCGACGAGGAGGGGGATGACAAATGACGATCCTCCACCCGACGGAGATCCGCGACATGACGCCCGCCGAGCGCGAGGCCGAACTCGAGGATCTCCAGACGGAGTTGCTGAACGCCCGCGCCGTCCAGGCGACGGGTGGTGCCCCGGACAACCCCGGGCGCATCAAGGAGATCCGCCGGGCAATCGCGCGGATCAAGACGATCGAAGCTGAGGAAGCTGAGGAGACTGCGTAATGCCACGAACCGCCGCCCAACTCCCGCGCCACGAACTGATCGGGCTCGCCGTTCGCGTCAGCGACGCGACCGACCCCGATCTCGTTGGCATCGAGGGAACGGTCCTCGACGAGACGACCAACACCCTCGTGATCGGGGTTGGCGGGCGGACGTGGCAGGTCCCGAAGGCCGTCGCGACCTTCGAGTTCGAACTCCCCGATAGTGAGGCGGACGACCCCGACGCAAGTGGGTCCGCCGTCGTCACCGTCGAGGGGAAGCGACTCGTGGCGCGGCCGGCCAGACGGACCGAGCGGAGAGGTGATTCCACATGGCGTTAGGATTGAACGTACGACAGCCGGAGGCGACCTGTGACGACCCCAACTGCCCGTTCCATGGCACCCTTTCGGTGCGCGGGCAGACGGTCGAAGGCACGGTCGCGTCCACAGACATGGAGAAGACCGTCGTCGTCGAGCGCGAGTACGACGTCCCGGTGCCGAAATACGACCGCCTGATGAAACGGCGGAGTCGCATCCCGGCCCACGCACCCCCGTGTGTGGATCTGGATGAGGGCGACACGGTCACGATCGCAGAGACCCGACCACTCTCGAAGACGAAGTCCCACGTAGTGGTCGAGAAACACGGAGGTGAGGCCTGATGGAGGCCCTCAACGCCGACGTCACGCAGGGCTTAGAGAAGGGATCGCTCGTCACGTGTGCGGACAACACGGGCGCGCGTGAACTCAAGGTCATTAGCGTCGCGGGTTACTCCGGGACGAAGAACCGCCACCCGAAGGCGGGCCTGGGTGACAAAGTCACCGTCTCGGTGACCAAGGGCACCCCGGAGATGCGACGGCAGGTGCTGGAGGCGGTCGTCGTCCGCCAGCGCAAGCCGATCCGTCGACCCGACGGCACGCGCGTGAAGTTCGAGGACAACGCGGCCGTCATCGTCGACGAGAACGAGGATCCCCGGGGCACCGAACTTCGCGGGCCGATCGCCCGAGAAGTGGCCGAACGCTTCGGTTCAATCGCCTCGGCAGCCACGATGATCGTATAGACATGAGTGAGCAACCAACCAAACAGCGCAACGAGACCGAGCGCGCTCCGTTGCACGAGCGACACAAGCAGGTCCATGCGACGCTGACCGACGAACTCCGCGAGGAGTACAATACCCGTCGCGTCCGCGTCAACGAGGGCGACACGGTCGAGGTCATGCGCGGCGACTTCGCCGGCGAGGAAGGCGAAGTGATCGATGTCGACCTCCGTGACGCGACGATCAGCGTCGAGGACGTCACCGTCGAGACCGCCGACGGCGAGGAAACTCCCCGCCGTCTGGAGGCGAGCAACGTCCGCGTGACGGATCTCGATCTGTCCGACGACGTGCGACGGCAGCGACTCGAGGAGGACGACCAATGAGCAACCACCAGAAACGACTCTCGGTACCGGAACGCTGGCCGGTCGAGCGCAAGACCGAGACCTTCACCGTCAAGGCCGACGCCGGCCCGCACGGCGAGGCTGGCGTGCCCCTGCTGATCGTCCTTCGGGACGTTCTGGGATACGTCGACAGCCGCAAGGAGGCCCGGTTCGCGCTCGATCAGGACCAGATCTTGATCAACGGCGATCCCGTCAGCGACGAGACCCGCCCGGTGGGGATGTTCGACATCCTCGCCTTCACGGAGCGCGAGGAGTTCTACCGCGTGTTCCCCGGCGAGGGCGGTCGGCTCGCGCTGACCCCCATCGACGAGGACGCGGCACAGTCGAAGCTGGGTAAGATCATTGCGAAGCGTAACATCCCCGGTGGTGACCTTCAGCTGACACTGCACGACGGCGAGACGCTACTGGTCGAGGACGATACGCCGTACGACGGCAACGACTCGATCGTCGTCGCCAACGAGAGCGAGGAAGTCGTCGCCCACTTCGAGTACGAGGAAGGGGCCTTGGTGACAGCCGTCGACGGCCAGCACGCAGGCGAGATCGGGACGATCGAAGAGATTCAAGTCACCCCCGGCAGCGCCGACAACAACGTCATCATCGAGCGTGAGGACGGTTCGACCGTCGAAACTGTCGAGGAGTACGTCGTCGTCATCGACGAGAACTTCACTAGTGACGACGCCGATCAGGCCTCGGACGAAGCCGACGAGGCTGAGGCCGAAGAAGAGCCTGCGGACGCCGAGTCCGACGAGGAAGAAGCTGACGACGAGGACGAAGAAGCGTCCGAAGCGGACGACGAGGAATCCACGGACGACGAAACCGAAGCCGAGGAGGCAGCGGCCGAATCCGACGACGGAGGTGACGACGAATGAGTTCCGAGACCGAGGCCGGGTTCCACCCGATGCGCGAACCGTCGGTCGAGAAGGTCGTCGTCCACATGGGTATCGGCCAGGGTGGCCAGGAGCTGGCGGACGCCGAGGAGATCCTCGCGGAGATCGCCGGCCAGCAGCCCGTCCGGACCAACGCCAGGGAGACCGTCGGCGAGTTCGAGATTCGGCAGGGTGACCCCGTCGGGACGAAGGTCACGCTACGGGACGACGACGCCGAGGAGTTCATCGAGACTGCCCTGGAGTTCGTCGACATCGAGGCGTCGCAGTTCGACGAGACCGGCAACTTCAGTTTCGGCGTCGAGGAACACACTGATTTCCCCAGCCAGGAGTACGACCCGACGATCGGGATCTACGGACTGGACGTGACGGTGAACCTGACGCGGCCGGGCTATCGCGTCACCAAGCGCGACAAGGCCTCCCGGTCGATCCCCGCCAACCATCGACTCGACCCGGAGGACGCCATCGCGTTCGTCGAGTCGACCTTCGACGTGGAGGTGAGCGAATGAGCGAGAGCGAGACAGACAGCGACGCGGGCGCGGAGGCGACCGGCGAGCAGGCCACCAAACGGACCGGCCAGCTAGAGGCCTGCCAGCGCTGTGGGCGCGAACAGGGGCTGGTCGGGAAGTACGACATCTACCTGTGCCGACAGTGCTTCCGCGAGATCGCCCGCGACATGGGATTCAAGAAGTACAGCTAACGATGACAGGAAACGATCCACTCAGTGCGGCGCTCGCAGAGATCGACAACGCAGAGAGCGTCGGCCAGCTGACACACACGGTCGAGCCCGCCTCGAACGAGATCGGCAACGTCCTCGAAGTGTTCTACGACCGCGGCTACATCGACGGTTTCGAACACATCGAGGACGGCAAGGCCGGCAAGTTCGAGGTCGAACTGAAAGGTGCGATCAACGAGTGCGGTCCCGTCAAACCCCGTTATTCGGCGGGAGCCGAGGAGTTCGAGCAGTGGGAGAAGCGGTTCCTCCCTGCCCGGGACTACGGGACACTCGTCGTGACCACCAGCCACGGGATCATGAGCCACTACGAGGCCCGCGAGGAGGGCGTCGGTGGCCAGGTGATCGCCTACGTATACTGACAATGCCACGCACAGAACTACAGTTACCGGAGGACGTGAGCGCCGAGATGGACCATCTCGAGCTCACCGTCGAGGGCCCCGAAGGCAGCGTGACACGCCGACTGTGGTATCCGGACGTCACCGTCGAGGTGACCGACGACGCGGTCGTCATCGAGTCCGAGGCCGACGATGCAAAGACGATGTCGACGGTCGGGACCTTCGAGAGCCACGTGCAGAACATGTTCCACGGCGTCACCGAGGGCTGGGAGTACGAGATGGAAGTCTTCTACTCTCACTTCCCGATGCAGGTGCGCGCCGAGGAGAGCGAGATCGTCATCGAGAACTTCCTCGGCGAGCGCGCGCCGCGACGGACCCCGATCCACGGGGACACCGAGGTGGAGATCGACGAGGAACGGATGACGCTGCGCGGGCCCAGCATCGAGGACGTCGGCCAGACGGCCGCGGACGTCGAGCAGCTGACCCGCGTCACGGACAAGGACGTCCGTGTCTTCCAGGACGGCGTCTATATCACCGAGAAACCGAACCGAGGTGAGGTCTGATGGCCGACGACGAACGAACCGAGTTGACGGACGTCAGCGGGATCGGCGACGGAACGGCTGCATCACTTCGTGAGGCAGGCTTCGAGACTGTCGCCGACCTGCGGGAAGCGACGGAAGCACAACTCACCGAAGTCGACGGCATCGGCAACGCGCTGGCCGCCCGGATCAAGGCCGACGTCGGTGACGTCGAACCTGACGAGGACGTCGAGGCGGACGTCATCGAGGAGTCCGCGGCCGACGCGGACGAGACGGTCGAAGACAGCGCTGACGAGGCGGCAGAATCCGTCGAGTCCTACGAGGAACTGACGGACATCAGCGGAGTCAGCGAGGAGAAAGCCGAGACGCTCCGGGAGGCGGGATTCGAGACGGTCGAAGACGTCGCCCGTGCCGAGCAGTCGGACCTGACTGACGTCGAGGGGATCGGTAACGCCCTGGCGGCCCGGATTCAGGCCGATATCGGCGAACTCGACGTTTCGGCAGCCGAGACCGCCGAAGTCGAGGAAGCCGGCGAGGCGCCCGAAGCGGCCGAGGATGTCGAGACGGAACTGCGCCCGCGCGGGCACGCAGAGAAGACGCCAGAGTTGAGCGACGAGGAGGCACGCCTACTCGTCCAGCGACGACGCGAGGGCAAGCCGCAGTTCAACCGGCAGGATTACCACAAGAAAAAGCGCGTCCCGACGTCCTGGCGACGGCCCCGCGGCGGCCTCTCGAAGCAGCGCCGCGGCATCAAGGGCAAGGGCGACACCGTCGAAGCCGGGTTCCGGACCCCCGAGGCCGTTCGGGGACTGCACCCCTCCGGCTTCGAGGAAGTCCGCGTCCACAACGTCGACGATCTCGACGGCGTGGACGGCGATCGCGAGGCGGTCCGGATCGCCTCGAAGGTCGGCGCCCGCAAGCGCGAGCGCATCGAAGAAGTCGCCGAGGACGAAGGGATCCGCGTGCTCAACCCCACCTACGTCGAAGTCGAGGTGACCGAGGATGACTGATCTGAGTGCACAGAAACGGATGGCCGCCGACATTCTGGACGTCGGGAAGAATCGCGTCTGGTTCGATCCCGAGGCTCAAGAGGAGATCGCCGAGGCGATCACGCGGGCGGATCTGCGTGATCTCGTCGATCAGGGCATCATCCGTGCCGAGGAACCGGACGGCAACTCCCGCGGGCGGGCCAGAGAGCGCCAGGAGAAACGCGCCTACGGCCACGGGAAGGGACACGGGTCCCGGAAGGGTGCCGCAGGTGCCCGACAGAACGAGAAAGAAGACTGGACCTCGCGCATCCGTGCCCAGCGCGAGCGTCTACGCGAACTCCGTGACGACGGCGAGTTGACGCCGACGGAGTATCGCGAACTGTACGATCAGGCCAGCGGCGGCGAATTCGACGACGTCGGTGACCTGACGCGATACATCGACGACCAATACGGTGATCAGTGAATGGCGACAGGACCACGATACAAGGTGCCGATGCGTCGGCGCCGCGAATCCAGGACGGACTACCATCAGCGGTTGCGCCTGTTGAAATCCGGCAAGCCACGCCTCGTGGCGCGGCTCTCGAACAGCCAGGCCAGGGCGCAGCTGGTGACGACCGGTCCCGAAGGTGACGAGACTGCTGCGGCCGCCGAATCGAACGATCTCGACGAGTACGGCTGGGAGGCACCGACGGGCAACCTGCCCGCCGCGTATCTCACCGGGCTGCTCGCCGGGCAACGGGCGATCGAGGCCGGTTACGAGGAGGCCGTGCTGGACATCGGACTCAACACGCCGACGCCAGGAAGTAAAGTATTCGCGATCCAGGAGGGTGCGATCGACGCCGGCCTGGAGATCCCCCACAACGACGACGTGCTGGCCGCCTGGGAGCGGACTCGCGGCGAGCATATCGCCGAGTACGCCGAGATGCGCGAGGAGCCGCTGTATAGTGGGGATTTCGACGCGACAGAACTGCCCGCGCACTTCGACGAGCTGCGGGAGACGTTACTCGAAGGTGACATCGAACTATGAGCGCAGACGGATGGCAACCACGAACGCGGCTCGGCCGACAGGTCGTCGAGGGCGAGATCGACTCGATGCGAGACGCCCTGAACGCCGGGCTGCCGCTGAAGGAACCGGAGATCGTCGACCAGCTCGTCCCCGGGCTGGAAGACGAAGTACTGGATATCAACATGGTCCAGCGAATGACCGACTCTGGCCGCCGGGTGAAGTTCCGGTGTGTCGTCGTGGTGGGCAACCGCGACGGCCTCGTCGGCTACGCCGAGGGGCGTGACGACCAGGTCGGCGGTGCGATCCAGAAGGCTATCGAGGTCGCGAAGCTGAACCTGATCGACGTCTCTCGGGGCTGTGGCTCGTGGGAATGTGGCTGCGGGCGACCACACACGGTCGCACTGCGCACCATGGGCAAGGCCGGCAGCGTCGAGGTCGAACTCCAGCCTGCACCGCGCGGTCTGGGGCTGGCCGGCGGAGAGACCGTCCGGCACGTCCTGGAATTGGCCGGAATCGAAGACATCTGGACGCGAAGTAGCGGGAACACGCGGACGACGGTCAATTTCGCGAAGGCGACGTTCAACGCTCTGCGCAACACCGCAGAGGCGCGCGTTCCCGAGCATGCCTTCGAAGAGCGCGAGGTGATCGAGTGATGGAAGCGCTCGTTCAGTTGCGCGGTGAGGTCGATGTCAGCGACGATGTCGTCGACACGCTGGAGATGCTCAATCTCGGCCGCGTCAATCACGCGACGTTCGTGCCCGAGACCGACGCCTACGGCGGCATGATCACGAAGGTCCACGACGTCGTCGCCCACGGAGAACCCTCCGTGGAGACGGTCGAACTCCTCCTCGAACGGCGGGCCGAACCCGCTGAGGGTGAGGAAGATATCGACGACGAGTGGGTCGGCTGGAACACGAACTACGACGACGTCTCGGCGCTCGCCGAGGCGCTCCTCGAAGAGGAGACGACCCTGCAGGAGGCGGGGTTGTCGCCGACGTTACGGCTTCACCCGCCACGGAAGGGCCACGACGGCATCAAGCACCCGACCACGGAGGGCGGACAGCTCGGCGATCACACGACCGAGGAGATCGACGATCTGCTGGAGGCGATGCGATAATGACCAACAAGAAAAAGCGCCAGCGCGGTTCGCGCACGCACGGCGGCGGAACGCACAAGAACCGTCGCGGTGCGGGCCATCGCGGCGGCCGCGGAGCGGCCGGTCGCGACAAACACGAGATGCACAACCACCCGGCGCTCGGCAAGAGCGGGTTCACGCGTCCCGAGAAGGCCCAGGAGGACGTCCGTGAGATCGACGTCCGGACGCTGGACGAGGACGCGGCCCTGCTGGCCGCCGACGGTCTCGCCGAAGAAACCGGTGATGGGTACGAAATCGACGCCCGCGAGGTCGTCGAGGACGGTCACGAGGCCGACGTCGTGAAGGTGCTCGGTGCCGGCCAGGTCCGCAACGAGCTAATCGTCGTCGCCGACGCGTTCTCGGCCGGTGCTAGAGAGAAACTCGAGGCAGCCGGCGGGAGTGCGGAGTTGAGCGAGCGCGGCGAACAACGACAGGATAAAGAGGACGCCGACGCCGACAGCGAGTAAGGATGAGCTGGAAGGACACCGCCGAACCACTGCTGACGCGGATGCCGTCAGTCGCTCGTCCGGAGCGACACGTCCCGTTCAAGCGCAAGCTGGGCTGGACGGCCGGCGTCTTGGTGCTGTATTTCTTCCTGACCAACGTCTATCTGTTCGGACTCGGCACCGGCGGCTCGGACGCGTTCGGTCAGTTCCGATCGATCCTCGCCGGCGGACAGGGGACGATCATGCAACTCGGCATCGGGCCAATCGTCACGGCGAGCATCGTCCTGCAGTTGCTTGGCGGCGCGGACCTGCTGGGACTGGACACCCAGAACAATCCGCGCGATCAGGTGCTCTATCAGGGCCTCCAGAAGGTGCTGGTACTCGTGATGATCTTCTTGACCGGGCTCCCGATGGTGTTCGCCGCCGACTTCCTGCCGGCAGAATCAGTCTTGGGACTCGGCACGACGGGGACGAAGTGGCTCATGTTCGCACAGATCGCCGTCGGCGGTGTCCTCATCCTCTACATGGACGAGGTGATCAGCAAGTGGGGCGTCGGCAGCGGGATCGGCCTGTTCATCATCGCCGGCGTCAGCCAGAGCCTCATGGGCGGGTTGATCGCCATCCCACAGCTCTCGCCGACCAACGACTGGGGATTTATCCCTTCCTGGATCGCGATGGCACTGGGGTACCGCGACATTCCCTCGGTGTTGACCACCGAGGGACTCCTCGGACTGCTCTTCGGACAGGGTCAGATCGTCGCTCTGCTCACGACCGTTTCGATCTTCGTGATCGTCGTGTACGCGGAGTCGGTCCGTGTCGAGATCCCCCTCAGTCACGCCCGCGTGAAGGGGGCCCGCGGTCGCTTCCCCGTGAAGCTCATCTACGCGAGCGTCCTGCCGATGATTCTCGTCCGGGCGCTCCAGATGAACATTCAGCTGTTCGGACGGATCCTCCGCTCACAGCTGGGGGATTCGATGCCAGCGTTACTCGGGACGTATACGCAGACTGAAGCTGGCCTCCAGGTGACCGGCGGCTTGTTCTACTACCTGGCGCCCATCCAGTCGATCGACCAGTGGGCCTGGTTCCTCGGAGGGGTGTCTCAGCCGGTCTGGAAGGTACTGCTCCGAGTCGGGGTCGACCTCACCGTCATGATCGTCGGTGGGGCGATCTTCGCCATTTTCTGGGTCGAAACGACCGATATGGGGCCGGAGGCGACGGCTCAACAGATCCAGAACTCCGGTATGCAGATCCCCGGCTTCCGACAGAACCCCGGGGTCCTTGAGAAGGTCCTCGAGCGGTACATCCCACAGGTGACGGTCATCGGCGGCGCACTGGTCGGCCTGCTCGCCGTCCTGGCGAACATGCTCGGCACGATCGGTGGCGTTACCGGGACGGGCCTGCTGCTAACCGTGAGCATTACCTACAAGCTCTACGAGGAGATCGCCGAGGAACAGCTCATGGAGATGCACCCGATGATGCGCCAGATGTTCGGCTGACTTCTGTCCTATCGATTTTTCGTCGACGGGTTTTTTCGAGGTGTATCGAAGCGTCCGGACAGACAGCTCCTCTCGGTAGTCGCCGGTATCGATGTGGGTGGGTCCCGTGAGGACCAAGCGCCTCTCGGACCATCCACGAACGGCGGCGGAGCGTTTTCAAAGAACCCGTCGAAGTGCAACGTGACGATAGATCGTCGTGGCAAGTCCGCCAGGATCAGCCACGTATTCCGCGATACAGAACGTACCCGAGGAAGACGCCGACGTACGCCACTGCGAGCAATTCCGTGACGAACGAGCGACCCAGTCCCGCGATCAGGACCACGACGAACGGGCCGGCCAGCAGCAACCCGTCGAACACCCGGTCGTCGGCACCCGATTCGTAGATCGTCCTGACGATTGGGAGGTCCCGGACGTTCATGGGTACATTCCCCCACGATTGAGCAGCGTCCGCAACGCGACGAGAATCGGGATGATCTCGAGACGACCGATCCACATGTGTCCGAGGAAGGCGACTTTCCCGACCGTCGGCAGCGAGTCAGGGCCAGTGATGCCTGAAGAGAGCCCGACGTTACCCTGGGCGCTCGCAACCTCGAAGACGGCGTTCGCCAGCGAGAACTTCTCGGTCGGCAGGATGACCAACAGCAGGACGGTGCCGACGACGAGGAAGGTCGTCCAGAGCACGGCGATGATCGTCGCCTCGACGAACTCTCGGTTGGCTTCCGTCTCGGTCAGGCGACGTCCGTTGATGTTCAGCCGACGGACAGCACTGTCCGGATAGAAGACGTCGGCGACGTGATAGCGGATACCCTTGATCAGAGTCAGCCCGCGGATGATTTTGATCCCGCCGACGGTCGACCCGGCTGCTCCACCGACGAACATGCCGAACGCAACGAGGAGTTGAGCCTGGGCCGGCCACGCCCCGAGTGCGACGTTCGTTGCGTCGACAGCCGTCTGAAAGCCCGTACAGGTCGCCGCCGAGACGAACTGGAAGACGCCATAGCGCACCGCCCGGAGCGGCGAGTCGTAGGGCCCAACGTACAGGAACGCCCACAGCAACGCCGATCCGGCACTCATGTAGATGAACACCCAGCGGGTCTGTAAGTCCGTATAGAAGTTCCGGAGGTCGCCCTGGAGAATCAGGTAGTGAACGGGAAAGGCGATCGAGCCCAGCAACATGATGGGGATCAGGGCCGCGTCGATGGCGGCGCTGTCGTAGGTCGCGATGGAGTTGTCCGTGACCGAGAACCCGCCGGTCGCGAGGGCGGTCATGGCGTGGTTGATCGCGTCCCACATGGGCATCCCGACCAGCCAGAGGACGAGGATCGAGACGAAGGTAAACAGGAGGAAGATCCACCAGATCGTCCGGACCGTCGAGACGATGCTCGGGTGGATCTTTTCGGATCGGGCCTCGCTCTCGTACAGCGTCAGCGAGCCACTGCCGGGCCGGGCGAGGATCGCCGTCGTGAGGACGATCACCCCGACGCCGCCGATCCACTCGATGAACGTTCGCCACCACTGGAGACTGCGGGGAAGTACTTCCTCGTTATCAGTCATCGTGAGGCCGGTTCCGGTGAAGCCACTCGTCGACTCGAAGACGGCGTTGAGTGGATCCCGGAAAGCCGCGAGGGTGGGCGTCCCCTCGATCGTCGTCGGAAGGCCGAGGTGGACGCCCCAGGCGACCAGGAGAAACGGGAGCGAGCCGAACACACCCACGAGAAGCCAACCCGTGGCGGCGACGACCATCCCGTGTAAGCGCGAGGGCGAGTCAGCATCCGCGAAGCGACGGTGGAGTCCGTAGCCGACAGCCAACGGGACGAGTGCCGAGGCACCGAAGGCGACGGCGCCGAACCACTCCCTCCAGACGAGTGACACGACGATCGAGACGATCATCAGCCCGCCGAGTGCTTCGAGGATGCGACCGACGTCGCGTCCGACCGTTGCTGTCGTTCCGTTCATGGCTATGTGGTATCGATTCGGGGCGACGCTTCAGATCACTCGACCGTCCGGTCCTCGTAGTGCCCGAAGATGTCCGTGATTTCCGGCTCTGCGCCGACAGCCGAATAGACAGTCAGGAGATCGCCAGCGTGGATCGTCGTGTTCCCGCGCGGGGTGATGGGTTCGCTGGCGCTCTCGCGTTCGATCGCGACGACGAGCACGTCGTCCGACAACAGATCCTCGTCGGCTGTCTCCTGGAGTGTCTTGCCGGCAATAGGTGCGTTTTCCGTGACGGAGATTTCGAAGACCTCGGCATCCTCGCCGATGCGCATGTAGTCGACGATCGCCGGCCGCGCGACAGCCCGGTAGAGATATTCGGCGATGAGCTGCTGGGGGTTTTCCATCGTGTTGACGCCGATCTGCTCGAAGAGGTTCATGTGTTCGGGGGTGTGGACGACCGAGAGGATCGCCGGGATATCGAACTCCTTTGCAAGCAGACAGACCATGATGTTCGTCGCGTCCCGGTCGGTCGTCGAGATCATGGCGTCGGCCTGCTCGGCACCGGCGTCAGCCAGCGTGTCCTTGGTCGTCGCGTCGGCGTTGAGGACGAGGCAGTCGAACCGGTCGGCGGCGCGGTTCGCCCGCTCGTTGTTTCGTTCGATGACGACGACCTCGTTTCCCGAGCGCGTCGCGATGTCGATCAACGGCGTCCCGATGTCGCCCGCGCCGACGATGATGATATACATACTCGCTATCCCTCCAGTCGTTTGATGATAGCGTCCCGGATCGACATGGGTGAACGTTCCGATCCCCGCGCGACGACGACCGTTCGATCGAGCTCCGTCCCGAGGCGTTCCGGCAGCGAACCGAACAGGGCCTGGGAGATCGCACTCTCCCGGGTCGCGCCGGCACAGACGGTATCGTACTCCGCGGCCGCCTCGATGATCGCGTCCTCGGCATCCTCCTCGACGACGACGCGGGTCTCGTAGGTCGTCTCGGTCAAATCGGCTCGCTCGATGAGGTTCTCGATCAATGCTTCGCCCTCTTCGACCGGCGAAGCGGCGGCTTCGTCCCCCTCAGCCGGCGGCTGGACGTTCAACAGCGTCAGGGACGCTCCATCGGTGGCATCGACGTACTCGGCGGCCCGCTGGGCGGCGACAGGAGCGTGTGGCCCCTCTCCGGCCAGGACCATGACTTCTTCGTCGCTGTCGGCCGCCGCCCCGCGTTTGACGAGCGTGACGTCACACGTGGCGCGACTCACGACGGGATCGATAGTCGATCCGAGCACGTGGTCACGGCGACTGCGCTTGCCGGTCCAGCCGAGTAGTACCTGATCGGCGTTCTCCTCCTCGACGACGTTGAGAACTGCCGACGCGGCATCGCGGCCGACGATCGCCCGCGTCCGTAGGCCGACATCGAGATCCGTCGCCACGTCCCGGGCGGCCTCCAACAGTTCCTGCTGACGGTCGACGCGTTCCTCCTCGAAGGTGAGATCCTGGGCGAGTGAGGTCTGGTCGGGCACCTCGATGACGTTGACGGCGACGATCTCGGCATCTCCATCGTGTGCGTGAGCGCTCGCTGCTGCTTTCCGAAGGAGATCGCGTTCAGTCTCGGGGTTCGCGATAGAGACGACCACCCGGTAAACGCCGTCACCGTCCGCGGCAGTCGTCGGTGCTGGCGCGATCGCGTCGCCGACGAGACTCTGTGATGGCGCCCGATCACGGGCGTAGAGATAGTACCAGGTGACACCGAATGCGATCAGCACGATCCCGATCATCCCGACGACCGTCAACTGGAACGGGACGGTCACACTCAGGCTCCCGACCGCAAGCGTGTACGGAACCATATTCGTCGACATCTGCACGAGGACGCCAAGACAGGCCGCCGCCCCGAGGATCGGAACCACGGGGTACAGCACCGACGGGATCTCGAACGTCGGTTCGTAGGAGTCGGGATTCGCCCGTCGCAGGACGACGACGGCGACGTGAACGAGAGCATACGTCACGAGATACATGAAACTCGCCACCTCGGCGAGGGTCCCGATCCCGACCCCGACAGCGATCAGGACGAGAGTGATGATTCCAGTCACTGTGATCGCGCGGTAGGGCGTCCGGAAGCGGCTGTGAACTTCGTTGAGCCAGTCGATGAGGATCTTGTCCCGGCCCATCGCGAAGTTGACCCGGGCCGCCGAGAGGATCGACGCGTTCGCGCTGGAGATCGTCGCCAGGACGGCCCCGAGGATCATTACCGTCCCGCCGATAGCTGCGAGCAACGACGGTGACAGCCCGGGGACGAACGACGCGAACCCGGGAAGAATCTCTTCGGCCACGATTTTGACCGGCACTTCCGAATTTGCCAGGACATCCAGCGAAATCGTCCCCGTCGAGACGAACATGACGCCGACGTAGAGGATCGTCGGCGTGACGACCGCGGCGATCATCGATAGCGGCAAGTTCCGACTCGGGTTCTTGATCTCCTCGGCGCTGGTCGCGATCACCTCGAAGCCGATGAAAGAGACGTAGACCGTTCCGACTGTCGCGGCGACCGCCGGCCAGCCGTGGGGGTTGAACTCACCGATCGTCGGGCCGCTGAACAAGCCAAGCGAGAGAAAGCCCACGATCAACACGACGAGGGTTATCACGATAACGTTCTGGAGGTCACCGGTCTCCTTGACACCGTAGTAGTTGACGCCCGTCAGCAGGGCAGCCATCACCAGTGCCGCGACACTCTTGCCGACCCCGGACATCGACGCGAGGAAGTCGATATGCGGCGTCAGCAATGGCAGGAGATACTGGCCGAACCCGAGCATGTAGAAGGCGCTTGCGAAGGTCAGCCCGGCCCACATGCCCCAGCCGACGATGCTGCCGAAGAACGGGCCCATCGCCCGGTTGACGTAGTAGTAGCTCCCGCCGGCTTTGGGCATCCCCGTGGCGAGTTCCGACAGCGAGAGGGCCGCGAGTAGCGAGACGACGCCACCGAGGGCGAACGAGACCATCGCCGCCGGCCCGGCGGCATCGGCAGCGATGCTGGGCAACACGAAGATACCCGCACCGATCATCGTCCCCAGCCCGATCGTGTAGGCTTCCAGAAAGCCCAGGTCCCGGGCCAGTTCCTGTTCGCTCTCACTCATTGGCGGTTCCCTCCTCGATACGGCACGGCCGTTTGTGCAGTCGTTTCGACGATCATTCGTCGTGTTCTTCCGGCAGTGCGATTACCGGTCGGTCCGCCTCTGTGACGAGTTTCAGGGCCGGATCCCCCTCGAGGAACTGGGTGAGTCGACTGCCGCCTCGGGGATGGAATGCAATCGCACTCGCCGAGAGGTCCGTCGCCGCCTCGAAAATGCCTTCGACAATGTCTGTGTGATAGACGACCGCTGACTCGGCGTCGGGGATCACGTCTCGGAACGCTTCGAAGGCCTCTTCGGCCTGTTCCTCGGCCTGTTCGAGTGGGATTTTGTCTAGCGTGCCGCCGCCCTTCTCGACGACGTGGACTGCCGTGACGCGGTCGAACTCGTAGGCCTGGAGTGCCCCAGCCGTTGCGCGTGCGTCCTCGTCGTTCGCGACCGGAACGGCCAGGTGCGCCGTCAGCGTCTCGGTCATCCGATCGAACCCTCCGTTTCTCGTCCCGGTCGCATTACACGATCGAGTGGAAAGCCGCTGAACACGCCGCTCATGCCCGGACCCATAGCCCGAAACGGTTAATATATATCGGAACTGCGAACGCTCCCGTATATTATATGACCGCAACTATGGGTTCGTTCATCGCCAGTCAGTTGGCGGTATTGTTCGGATCTGGGTCGATCCTCGATAGATCCACGTGTTAGTTTGAGCAGAAGGCAAGGCGAGCAGTCAGAATCCGTAACGGAAACTAAAAGGGACTACCGGATCGATTTCGAAGACACACATGCCAGGGGGAATCGACGCGATCGACGAGCAGATCCTGTATTATCTCGCCCAGGAGGCCCGCCACACGTCCGCGCCGGACATCGCCGAGCAGGTCGACGTCTCGGCACCGACGGTCCGCAACCGGATCCGCCAACTGGAGGAGGACGGCATCATCCAGGGGTATCACGCCCACATCGACTACGAGAAGGTCGAGGGGCGACTGGTCAACCACTACGTCTGTTCGACGGGTGACCGCGACCGGGAGGAACTCGCCCGCCGGGCCCTGGAGATTTCGGGGGTCGTCAACGTCAGGGAGATCCTCTCAGGGCGGGGCGACCTCAGGATCAAAGTGGTCGGGACCGACACCGACGATCTGACGCGTATCGCCCAGGACCTCATCTCGCTGGGTATCGAGATCGACGACGAGGACCTGGGCTATCGGGAGTACTTCCGGCCCTACGCCCCGTTCGGGCCACGCGACGAGGAGCCGATCTCGCCGGTCTCGGGCGTCGCCGGGTTGACGGGCGACGCCAACGTCGTCGAGTTGATCGTCGAGGAGGAGACGCCGATCGTGGGCACGACCCTGCAGGAAGCCAACGAAGAGGGGCTCCTGACGTCGGATCTCCTCGTGGTTCGGATCAACCGGAACGGGGAGTCAATCTCGCCGACCGGTGAGACGACCATTCAGGCTGGCGACTTTGTCACCGTGCACTCCCGATCCGGCATTTCCGAGGAGACGTTGTCGGCGTTTACCGGGCAGTGAGTCTTCCCGGAGTCCCGGACGAGTCACTACTTCCGGGGGGGAAAACACACTTCCGGACGGCGGGGATATCTCGGGACAATGATGGAGGAGCGCGGATGCGCGTAATCGTCATCGGCGCGGGCGAGGTCGGTTCGAGTGTGGCCGCGAGTCTGGCCGACATGCACGAGGTCGTCGTCGTCGATGTCGACGGCGATCGCGTCGAGGCGCTGACCTACGACTTGGACGTGCTGGCCATCGAGGGCGACGGTGCGGCGATCGAAACGCTACGGGAGGCCGGTCTCGAACAGTCCGACCTCCTGATCGCCGTGACCGACGACGACGAGACGAACATCGTCTCCTGTGGGACCGCCAAGACGCTCGCGGACGTCACAACGATCGCACGCGTCCGCAACACGAAGTTCCTCGACACCTGGAACAACGCCGAAGGGGCACTCGGCGTCGACGTCATGGTCGGGACGAACCTGCTGACGGCCCGCAAGATCGCCAGCATGATCGGCCTGCCGGCCGCCCGCGATGTCGACACCTTCGCCGAGGGGACAATCCAGATGGCCGAGTTCGAACTCGCCGCGGACAGTCCGGTCGCCGGCCAGACTGTCGCCGAGGCAGATCGCTTCGAGGACCTCACGTTCGCGGCGATTCTCTGCCCCGACGAGGGCGGCGAGCCCGACGAGATCGTCATCCCTCGTGGCGACACGACGCTGTCGGCGGGTGACGAGGTGGTCGTCATCGGGACCGACGAGGCAGTGACGGCGTTCAGCCACGCCGTCGCGCCGGACGACGACTACCACGATGTCCTGATCGTCGGCGGCAGTTCGGTCGGCTACCAGACGGCCCGATTACTCCAGGAGCGGGGGATTCGCCCGAAGTTGATCGAACGCGACCCCGAACGGGCACAATTCCTCGCCGAAGCGCTCTCAGGGACGACAGTCCTCGAAGCCGATGCCACCGACCGGGACTTCCTCGAACGCGAGAACATCGACGCGGTGGATGTCGTCGTCACGACCTTGGAGTCCGACGAGAGGAACCTGCTGGCGGGACTGCTTGCCAAACGTCTCGGTGCCGATCGGGCGATCGCCGTCGTCGAGGATCGCTCGTACGTGGATCTCTTCGAGACTGTCGGGATCGACGTGGCCGTCCAGCCCCGTGAGGTGGCTGCCGAGGAGATAACGCGGTTCACCCGCGAGCAACACGCCGAGAACGTCGCCATCATCGGCAGCGACCGGGCGGAAGTCATCGAGGTCGAGATCGAGGATGAAAGTATCTTCGACGGGCGGCCGATCCGGGAGGTGGCCGCCGACCTGCCCGACGGCGTCGTCGTGGGCGCGATCACGCGCGACGGCGAGTTCGTCCGTCCACGCGGTGACACAATCGTCGAGCCCGGTGACCACGTCGTCGTCTTCGTCGAAGCCGCGGTACTGGACGAGACACTCGCCAAACTATGACCGGGTACGTCCGCGTGGACTGGCGGGCGAGTCTCGCGCTGACTGGCCGGGTCCTGTTGTACCTCGCGGTGCCACTTTCGATCCCGCTCGTTACGGCGTTCATTTACGGCGAGGGATGGATTCCGTTCCTCGTCACGATCGCCGTGACGGCCGTCGCCGGGTTCGCGCTCACCCAACTCGACGAAGAGCACGATCTGGGCGCCCGCGAGGGGTTTCTGATGGTCGCGGCAACGTGGCTCGCGGTCGCGCTGGTCGGGGCGATCCCGTATCTGCTCGCGGAGCATGGCACGGCTTCGACGCTTACCTGGCCCCATGTGCCGAACGCGCTGTTCGAGTCGATGAGCGGATTTACGACCACGGGCGCGACGGTGATGGGTCAGATCGGCGTCGAGCATCACTCTCACGCACTCCTGCTGTGGCGACAGCTCACCCAGTGGCTCGGTGGGATGGGGATCGTCGTCCTCGCAGTGGCGATCCTCCCCGAACTCTCGGTCGGTGGCGCACAACTGATGGACGCGGAGGCTCCGGGACCTGGCATCGAGAAGCTCACGCCGCGAATCGCCGAGACGGCACGCGTCCTCTGGATCGCCTACTTCGCCTTCACTGTCGCCGAGATGATCTTGCTCTATGGCCTGCATCTCGTCGGGTTTGCCCCCGACATGACGCTGTTCAACGCTATCTCCCACGGCCTGACGACGCTGCCGACCGGCGGTTTCTCCCCGGAAGCCTATTCGATCGAGGCGTTCTCGGCGGCCGTCCAGTGGGCGATCATCCCCTTTATGGTCGTCGCGGGGACGAACTTCGCGTTGTTCTGGGGCGTCCTCCGGGGCGATCCCTTCACGCTGCCCGGAGACGAGGAGTTTCGCTTCTACGCCGGCGTCATGGCCACGCTGACCGCCGTCGTGACGGTCGTGCTCTTCGTGGGTCCGAGTCTGCCCGGTAGTGCCGGGCTAACGGGCATCGAGAAAGCCCTTCGGCACGGCCTCTTCCAGGTCGTCTCGATCGTGACGACGACGGGCTATGCCAGCATCGACTTCAACGACTGGACATCGACCGCACAGTACCTGCTGCTGTTCGGGATGTTCCTCGGCGGTTCGGCCGGGTCGACCGGCGGCGCGATCAAGATGGTCCGCTGGCTGGTCATCGCCAAGTCGATCAAACGGGAGCTGTTCACCACCGTCCACCCCGAGGCGGTCAGTCCCGTCCGGCTGGGCGGCCGGGCGCTGGACGAGTCGGCCATCCGCGGGATCCACGCCTTCACGCTGCTGTATCTCGCGCTGTTCTTCCTGGCTGTCGTCGTCCTCATGCTTGACGCCGGCCGGGTCGGGATGGATCTCGCAGTCCTGGACGGGTTGAGCGCTGTCGCCGCGACGATCGGCAACGTCGGGCCGGGCTTTGGCGTCGTTGGCCCGATGGAGAACTACGAATTGTTCCCCGACACGTCGAAACTCCTGATGGTCTTCCTGATGTGGATCGGCCGCCTGGAGATCTTCCCCGTGCTTGTCCTCCTGACCCGGGCCTACTGGCGGTCGTGAGGGCGTATCTGGAGTAATAGTATCCGACTCGTCGAGCCGCCACGTCAGGCCCTATTCGTGGCTGGCGAGCGGTTCCGCGACTACGTCGATCGGCGACCGGACGGTCGCAGTGTCCGTCCTGTGGGACTGAACAGACAGTCGAGTGCGAGCACTGCGGGACGTCACTGTCCCCCGCCAGCACGTCGCTGCTGACTTTCTCATCGGCGGTCATGCGGTGACAGACGCCGACGCCCTAATCACGTTCGACGAAGGGTTTTACGGGTCGTATTTTCCGTCACTGACTGTCCGCCCAAGATGAGTCACTCGAGCGGATCGCTCCGCCGGCAGGCAAACCCCTTTTCCGATCCAGCCCCAACGTCGGGCCATGTCCACCGCAATCCTGTTGTTGAATTTCGGCGAACCGGCCACGCCCGAACGCGAGGCCGTCGTCTCGTATCTCGAACGCATTTTCTTCAACAACCGCGAGATCGAGGGCGACACGACCGAGGCCGAGGCCCGCGAGCGCTCCCGGGAACTGGCCGAGCGCCGCGCCGGACCGCTGATCGAGGAATACGAAGAGATCGGCGGGTCGCCGTTGAACGGCCAGGCCCGCGACCAGGCCGATGTACTGGAAGAGCGCCTTCGCGCACGTGGTCGTGACGTCGAGACCTACATCGGGATGCAGTTCACCGAGCCGTTCATCGACGACGCACTCGACGCGGCCATCGATGCGGGCCACGACCGGATCATCGGCCTCCCGATTTATCCACTCTGTGGCCCCTCGACGACCGTCGACGCGCTGGCAGAACTGCGAGCGGCAGCCGACGAGCGGGAGTTCGACGCACTCCAGGAGATATCGGGCTGGCACCGCCACCCGGATTACCCACGCCTTCGTGTGGACAACATCCAGGCGTTCGCGGACGAGCAGGGCGTCGACCTGCACGATCCCGACACTGCACTGGTCTTCTCCGCCCACGGCACGCCACAGTACTACCTCACAGAGGAAGGCAGCCGTTATGACACCTACGTCAGGGAATACGTCGAGACTGTGGCGGGATTGCTCGACATCGATTCCTACGAACTGGGATATCAGAACCACGAGAACCGGGATATCCCCTGGACAGAACCCGAGATCGAGGAGGTTATCGAGACCGTCGATGCCGAGCGCGTGGTGGTCGAGCCGATCAGCTTCATCCACGAGCAAAGTGAGACTCTCTCTGAACTCGACGTGGAGCTCAAAGAAGAGGCCGAGACGGTCGGCCTCGATTTCTATCGGGTCCCTGTCCCCCACGACGACGAGCGTTTCGTCGGCGTGCTGGAGGATCTCGTCGAACCCTTCGTCGCCGACTTCGACCCCGCAGTCTACCAGTTCCGGCAGTGTGAGTGCCGGGACGAACCGGGAACGATGTGTCTGAACGCGCCGCTGGACTGAGACGGCGGTCCGGTAACGTCACCCCCCACGAGGGGTGAGTTCGGCATCGTTCACCGTCGGCACAACCTCTGTGGCTTTCTCTCCAGGAGCGGAATAGCACCGGGTGCGATCAGTACAGTTCGCCGCCGACGGGAACCTGTTCGTCGGGCGTCACGAGGACGGGATTGCCGTCTCCGCCGGGGACACCGACCGTCAGCGCCTCGGACTCGAAGCCGGCGATCCGGACACTGCCGAGGTCCGTTGCGCAGAGCACCTGTTCGCCGGTCAGCTCCGTCGGGTCGTGGTGGTAGCCGAGCTGAGCCGCCGACTGCAACGTCTCCTTCCCGACGTCGAGCCACAGCTTGACCATCTCGGGCTTGTTCGCCGCCTCGAACGGTTCGACCTTCCGGACATCCGCGACGCGGATCGTCACGTCGAAGGGGCTCTCTGTCATGCGATCGCCAGTAGACGGAGAGACGTGAAAGGCCCTTCCGTCGGGGACAGCTTACCGCTCGATCGACTTGGCCGTCTCGATGAACGCCTCGACGCCTTCGACGGGCGTGTCCTTGTGGACACCGTGGCCGAGGTTCAGCACGTGTCCATGGGGGCCGGCACCCTCGATCACGTCCCGCGTCCGCTCGCGGATCGTCTCCGGATCGGCAAAGAGGACGGACGGATCGAGGTTCCCCTGAACGGCTCGATCGTCCAGTTGTTCGCGGGCGTCGGCCATCTCGACGGTCCAGTCCAGGCTGACCACGTCCGCCCCAGTCGCCGCGAGCTGGCCGAGACGGCCACCCATGTTGCGGACGAAGACGATCGTCGGCGCGTCGATGTCCGCCAGGATCTCGCGGTGCAGAGGCTGGATGAACTCCCGATAGTCCGCGGGCGGCAACACGCCGGCGTAGGTATCGAACAGCTGAACGACGTCCGCGCCGTGCTCGATCTGATAGGCCAGGAACTCGCGGACGGCCTCGGCGAACGTCTCGAGTAAATCGCGGAACGCTTCGGGATTGCGAGCCTTGAACTGGCGAGCCGGATAGTGATTGCGGGTCGGATGGCCGGCGATCGCGTAGGAGGCGAGGGTGAACGGGCCACCGGCGAAACCGATGAGCCCGGTTTCTTCGCCGACCCGGGAGTCGAGCCGATCGAGCAATTCACCGACGTAGTCCAGAGCAGTTTCCACGTCCTCGTAGGTGTCCGGGATGTCCGCCGGGTCGGAAACGGGGTCGGCGATGACCGGGCCCTTCCCGGACTCGATGTGGTAGGAGAACCCGAGCGGTTCGAGGATGGTCAGGATGTCCGAGAACATGACGAGTCCGTCGGGTCGGTACCGTTCCCAGGGGAGCAGCGTGATCTCAGTGGCCACCTCGGGGGTCGTGACGGCCTCGAGGAAGTCGTACTCCACACGGAGTTCGCGATACTCGGGGAGATGTCGGCCCGCCTGGCGCATCAGCCACACCGGCGGCCGTTCGGTGCGTTCGCCGCGGGCAGCCCGCACGAGTAGGTCACTCATCGACGGGTGTACGGTCGAATGTGGTTTAGGAATTCCCCTGCACTTCTGTCGATCGGTCTCCTTTCTGAACCGGATGAATACGCGGAAGAATATTCAGAATGCGAAACTATATATTTTATAACTCATTAAAAACAGCCATAATGGGTAGTTACAACATCGAAGTGGACCCGACGAACAACCGGATGGAACTCAAACTGGCGGGGCAACTTGACGAATCGGAACTCGCGGAGGTGGTCGATGCGGTAGCTGAAGGCGCAGCACAACTCGACGACGGCTGGGGATTGATAAACGACATCTCTTCGTACAAACCGGCGACGGAGAACGCGGAGGAGCGTCTCAAAGAAGGAGCGAAGAAAGCGGGTCAACTCGGCATGGGGACTGTGGTCCGCGTCACGGGTGAATCAATCACGGCCGAGTTCCAGTGGGAACGGGTCGGTGAAGAAGCGGCGTCCGAAACGGGGTACGAAATTTTCCAGGCCGAAACAGTCGAGGACGCCGCGGCGGTGCTCGACGAACACCAGTGATCGGCATCGCCCGATCTTGACATCCTCCCCGGGGCAGTCGCCTTGACCGCCTGACAAGGACAGGAAAGCCGACGGAACTGGACGGTTCGTGCAGCCGAAAAACCAGTCGATCACGCAAACCAGTCCTTCGATAGCTGTGGAACTCTCGTCGCCAAACGCCACATAAATAACCTGGCCCGGCCAACGGTGACGTATGAATCCGAAAATTCTGTTGTTGGGACCGCCAGGTGCAGGCAAAGGGACACAGAGTTCGAATCTCGTCTCCGAGTTCGGCGTCGAGCACGTCACGACGGGCGACGCACTCCGGGCGAACAAGGAGATGGATATCTCCGATCTCGGCCTGGAGTACGACACACCCGGCGAGTACATGGACCGCGGCGAGCTCGTCCCTGACGACGTCGTCAATGCCATCGTCGAGAAGGCCCTGACCAGCGCCGACGGGTTCGTTCTGGACGGGTATCCCCGAAACCTCGACCAGGCCGAGGAACTCGAGTCGATGACCGACCTGGACGTGATCGTCTCGCTGTCGGTCTCCGAGGACGAACTCGTCGACCGACTCACCGGCCGCCGGGTCTGTTCGGAGTGTGGGGAGAACTACCATGTCGAATTCGATCAGCCCGAGGAAGCGGGCGTCTGTGATGCGTGTGGCGGCGAGTTGATCCAGCGAGAGGACGATCGGGAGGAGGCGGTGCGCAACCGACTGGAGGTGTTCGCCGAGAATACCGAACCCGTCATCGAGTATTACAGCGACCGTGAGGAGTTCGTCGAGATCGACGGCGAGCAGTCCCTCGAAGGCGTCTGGGCGGACCTGCAGGCGACCGTCGACGAGGTGGCCTGACGGGGTGACCCAGACGTCTCGATCCGGAGCGTCGTGCAAATACAAAGTTGATTTACCTGCGGTCCCTAGAGAACACATCGATGGCACGGACAGGCGAGAAGATAGACCGGCTCGTGGCCGAGGATGCGAGCATGGAGAGAGCCATCGAGGCGGTGCTCTCGACGGCTGAAGAGCAGGGCAGCGTCTCGTGGGGCGACGTCAGCGACGAGCTCACGAGCGGCCAGTGGGGCCGACTCATCGAGACGGGGCTGCTGGTCGACGCAGACGGCGACGGGTTCGTCGTCGACGACCCCGAGGGCGTCCACGACGCCCTGGAAGACGCCGACCCCGACGAGGACGATGACGGCGGCTGGTCGACCTGGGACAAGCTCGCCGGCGTCGGCGCCGTCGCGTTGATCGCCGGCTACTCGATTCCGTCGATCAAGAACACCGTCGGAACCGTTCTGGACACCGTCCTCGGACCGATAGAGTCGATGATGCCCTTCTACATGGTGATCCTGGTACTGGCGACGTTGACCGGACTCTGGTCGGCCTTGTTGCAGGACAATCTCATGGACATGAGTGGGATGGGCGACCACCAGGAGAAGATGCAAGAACTCAAAGAGCGCCGCGAACGCGCCAAAGAGGAGGGCAACGAGGAGGAACTCGACCGCATCCAGCAAGAACAGATGGAGATGATGAGCGACCAGATGGGCATGTTCAAACAGCAGATCCGCCCGATGGTCTGGATCATGCTCTTTACCATCCCGATCTTCCTGTGGCTGTACTGGCAAACTGGACTCGGAATCACTGGCGAATCGCAAACCGCGATCGTCATGCCGCTGTTCGGCGAGGTTAGCAACTGGAACGCCGGGACGCTCGGCCCCTGGCCCGCCTGGCTGTTCTGGTACTTCGTCTGCTCACTTTCGTTCAGCCAGATCGTCCGGAAAGCGTTGAACGTCCAGACCTCGCCGACCTGAGCGACGAGACACCGCCTTGGCCGCCGGAAAGTAACCGTCGTCCTGACGCGAGACGCACCGCTTTTTACCGCGCCGTTCCCATGTCGGGTATGTTGATCACCGTCTCGGGCCCCGCCGGCAGCGGCAAGAGCACACTCGCGGAGAGTCTCGCCGACGCTCTGGACTACGAGCACGTAAGCGGCGGTGACATCTTTCGATCGCTCGCCGAGGAACGCGACATGACCCCGCTCGAACTGAACAAACAGGCCGAAGAGGACGAAGAGATCGATCTGGACCTCGATCGACGTCTGCGGACGATTTCCCGGGATCGCGACGATCTCGTTCTCGAATCGCGACTGGCCGGCTGGATGGCCAGCGACCACGCCGACCTAAAGCTCTGGCTGGATGCACCGGTCGCCGTCCGTGCCGACCGGATCGCCCAGCGGGAGAACAAACCGATCGAACAGGCCAAAACCGAGACGAGAGAGCGGGGTGAGAGCGAGGCCCAGCGATATCAAGAGTACTACGGCATCGACATCGACGACCTCTCGATCTACGACCTGGCGATCAACACTGCCCGGTGGGGCCCCCAAGGCGTGTTGAGCGTCGTCCTCCACGCCGTCGAGTCTTACGACCAGAACAGCGACGAAGGCAAAGCCCCCGTCGAGGGCGTCTCCTACGATTTCTGATGGTACTGCGTGGCCCGCCCGCCGAGCGCTCGCCCGCCGAACTGCTCAAGTTCGGTGTGATCAATCTCGATAAACCGCCCGGCCCCTCCGCCCACCAGGTCGCCGCCTGGGTGCGCGAACTAGCGGGAGTCAAACGAGCCGCCCACGCCGGGACACTCGATCCGAAAGTGACCGGCTGTCTGCCGATGCTGCTGGGCGACGCCACGCGAATGGCCCAGGTCTTCGACGACAGCGAGAAGGAGTACGTCGCGGTGCTGGAACTCCACGATCGCGGACGGACGGACGATCTCGAACGGGTCGCCGCCGACTTCGAGGGTGAGATCTACCAGAAACCGCCGAAAAAGAGCGCCGTCGTGCGCCGACTCCGGACTCGCGAGATCCACGAACTCGACGTGCTGGAGGTCGAGGACCGCCAGGCCTTGCTCCGCGTGCGCTGTGAGAGCGGAACGTACATCCGGAAACTCTGTCACGACCTCGGGCTGGCGCTGGGGACTGGCGCACACATGGGCGACCTCCGGCGCGTCGGAACCGACCCCTTCGACGATCGGGATCTGGCAACCCTCCATGACTTTGTCGACGCACTTTCGTGGTGGCGCGAGGACGACGACCCCGAAGCGCTCGAAGACGTCGTCCAGCCCGCCGAACATGCGCTGGTAGACGTACCGTCGGTGATCATCGCCGAGAGTGCTGCGGAGTCGGTCGCGGAAGGCGCACCCGTCTATGCCCCCGGAGTTGTCGACGCCGACGAGGGCCTCGATCCGGACGCCGAGCCGCTCGTGACCTGCTACACGCCGAACGGGGCGGCGGTGTGTCTGGGGCGATTGATTGAGGATCCGGCGGTCGAGGAGGGAACTGTCGTGGATCTCGAACGCGTGCTGGTCTGAAAGACCGGCTGTGACGGCCGGCTTGTCACAGTTTGGTGTTGACTGGTGGCGCGATCAGCTATCCGGAGGATTTCCATTGTCTCTTTCTGATTGTCGGATCCGTGTATCGCTCGTCCCGCCCGGACGAAACGAAGGCCTTAACTCCCGCTCTCTCGTTGCTCGAATCGCGGGACCGTAGGGTAGCGGTATCCTCGGCGCATGGGGTGCGTCGGACCCGAGTTCGAATCTCGGCGGCCCCACTCAAACTTTTGACAGATCCGCACACCTACACGTTTAGGTGTGCGAGCGGCCAACTTCCTGCGGACGTTGAGGTGCAATTAAGTCGGTCTTTAAGTAGCACCAATAACCCCGACCTCTCGGTTCGCAGACTGCATCATATCGTTGAGGTTTCCCGCCGCGAAGCGTGGCCGTTCGGCCCGTGTGAGTTCGTTCGTGCGTCCCGTCTCGTCGACGATAGTGCGACCGACGAGGAGGTTCGCCAGGCGGTCGAATCCTTCGAGGAGGGTGATCGTCGATGATCACTGATGCGTGCCGGCAAAAGCCGCCGTCGATCACGCTGACCGGACACGGCTACGCCTACGCACGGTCGTGGTACGGCGGTGAGGACGAGACTGTGTACGTTCATCAGTTGTGTGCGATTGCCGGCGGTGCTGATCCCGAGTGGGTCTTTTCGGAGCTGACCGACGTCCATCACCGCCCGCTGGACGAGTGGCTCGATCTCGACGACGAGGTGCCACCAGCGCCGATCGAGGTTGGCGATCAGCAGATTCCGGCGATCGACACGCCCGAGTCCGTCGAGGTAACCCTTCGCTGGGAACACCGCGAGGAGAACCTTCGAGGTGGTGACGATGACTGAGACGGTGCTGCTGGTCGAACTCGTCCCGGACCTCGTTGATCTGTACGCTGAGGTCCGTGAGGCGTCTCACTCGCGCCCGGTTCGGACACTCTCGAAGAACGCTTTCATTCGGCACCTACGCCACGCAGAGCGGTCGTCTCGACTAGGTACGGCTACCTGTCAATCCGCACTCGTCGAGGACGGTGATGGTCAATGACGGACTGGTCACAGTTCGTCCGGTACTTCTGTGCCTGCTGCGGCGAGGAGTGCATCAATCACGTTGATGCAGTGACGACAGAGAACACGCTGTGTCGTACCTGCTCGGACGTGCTCGGTGTTTCTCGCGGTTGGATAGCCGTCACAAGCGAGGGCGAGGGAGAGCCGGCAGGCCCGGAAGCGCAGCGGAGTGAGCATCCCGGACCGGACCGCGAGCGCCAATCGCGGTCCGCACCGGCTCGACAGACTGGAAGCGCCCCCTCGCGGGGCGACCCGGAAGCCCGAGCGCATCCCCCGAACCCGGAGGGTGAGGGGGGTTCTCGACTGCGGTGCGGTGATCGTGAGCGAACGACTCGGTTCCCAGGGAGGGAGACCGATGAGTAGTGATCGGTCGACTGAGTTCCGGCGGCTGGACGGCAGTCCCGTCATGGGTCCCGGTCCGGTTCTGATCCCCACCGTTTCGACGAACGGACTCGGGTACGAGTTCGTCCGCTGCCGGTTTGACGGCCGGTATGATACGATCTACATTCACCAACTGTGCGCGATCGCTGACGGCGCTGATCCGCACGACGTGTTCGGCGACGCCTGCCACACGTATCACCGCTGTCCGATCCCCTGGCTGAACACGCCCGAAAACATCGGTGTCGTCGCTCACTGGCGACACCAGGACAAGGACCACCGGGAGGAACTCCCGGTATCCGGCTCCGGTGACTGATGCGCACCGGGCCACCTGGGTGGTCCACTCACCGACCCACCCACCGCGTCGATAGTGGGTCGACCGGAGAGCCGGCCCCCTCGACGGGGGTCGGCTCGCCGTTCACGAGTAGCAACGCCACTCCCCAGCATGCCCCCGGCTTCCTCACTGCTCTCCAATGAGTGTTGTCGAGCCTCCCGGACACCTGGGCGGGCTCGACCTCGCCAGATGTAACACTCCCGAGTTAGCGGACCTGCTGGACGAGCGCGACTTGCTCGGCTACGGTCCGCTGATCGACGGGACGCTCACTGAGCGTGACGAGCAACGAGTGCGGATAGCGAAGTTCCTCGCGGAACATCCCGAGGGAACGCCGCTGACGCACGTTGTCTCGTACGCAGTGAAAGGCGTCTCGCCGGAGCAGTGCGAACGTGTCGAAGGTTCCGACGCTGACTATCAGTTTGCGTATAGGTTCGTGAACGATCTCGCCGAACCCGAGGAGCCGTACGTGCGCAAGTCGGAGCCGTCGGGCGTTCTGATGGTCACGCCCACCCTGCGGCTTCTTGACTTGATTACAGAAGGCATTACTCAAACGGCCAACTCCGACGATCTCCTGTACGACCGCGAGTTTCTGCGGAACAGGCTCTCAATGGTCGATTCAGTGGATGACCGGCTTCGTGACCTGCTCGAAGACGGTTTTACATCCTACCTGAATCGCATTGAGGACTACCGGCTACTGTTCGACGTGTACATGGTCGACGGTCGCGGCGCTGAATCGACGCGTCGTATGACGAAGCGGTACAAGACCCGCTTCAACGACCAGGGCCGGATCTCGAAACAGTTTGCCCGATTCAACGACGCGCTGGAATACGGCTACGAACACGCCGAGAACGCCGTGCTGTGTACGCTGACGACCGACCCGAAGCGTCAGGACTCGTTGCTCGACGGAATCGAATCGATCAACGAGAACTTCAACCGGCTGCTGTCGTACTTCGACAGTGACCCGTCGACGAAAGGCGACACCCGCGACGAGGGCACGGTCGGCTGGCGTCCCGAACTCGACGATGAGGTGACCGGGCGACCGCGCAAGCGACCGGAGTACATCAAGGCGCTGGAGTTCTCCGAGAAAGGGTATCCGCATCTGCACGTGCTGTTCTTCGACGTGCCGACCCGCGACAAAGACGGGATGCCGTGGCTGTGCGACAAAGGCGAACTGAAAGCGAAGTGGATGGACTACGGACAGGCGGAGATCGTCGATATGTACCCGCTGGTCTATCGCGACGATCTCGCCGACCTGGAACCCGAGTTCCAGAGCGACGAAGGTTTCGTCGACTGGTACCGCTTCGGCGACCACGATCACGGCGAAGCGTGGATTCGAGACCGAACCCAGGCTCACGACCTGATCGAGTTCGGCGACGACGCCGACGAGATGGAAGCGACCGCCGGCGGCTACCTCGGCAAGTACCTGAGCGTGACGTTCGGTTCGCTGCTGGACGCTACCGAGTCGTTCGAGGAGCCCGACGACGCCGAGCGAGAGACGTACGCGGACAAAGCGGCGACGTGGAAGCTGGCGCTGTACTGGGCGACGAACCGGCGCTTCTGGTCGTGCTCGAAGGCTATCACCGAAGGGATCAAGCCGAACGAACACACCCGCGATCCGGACGTGCGTGAGGCCGTCCGGTGGTGTTCGCTCGACTCGGTAAAGAACGCCTGTGAGACGCCGATCCGTGACGAACTCGGACGGCGTCGATGGGACAATCTCGACGATCTCGAAGCCGCGATAGAACGAGCGATCACCGAGGTTGAACGGCCTGGCGTTCGCTCGACGCTGCCCGAAGACCCGTCGTATCGGTGTCTGATCGACTACCTCGGTGCGTATGCCGTCTGGGACATGCCGAACGGGTCGCTCGGCCCACAACCGCGCGACCTCGAAGCTGTCGAGGATGTGGCCCAGGATGATGACGAGTTACCCGTAGTCGATCGAGAGAATGATCCGCCTGGGTATATTTCGTCAGCAGATTCTGATTCTGACAAGGAATAGTTAAATCTACAACTAAAATATAATTTAGACAGGGTTAATGATATATTCATTGGGTTAGATTGTCCATCCATGAGTGATAGTGGCAGACTTCCCGGAGTCGATCATCTCAGAGAAACGTACTTTGATGCATGAGAGCACTTTGATGAGGAAAAGTTCACTCCAGAAGAACTAAGAAATGAGTTACTTAAGCAGAGTACTGAACCAGAGAACGTTTCTGATGAAAGTTCGCTATATTCTAGCTTGTATCGAGCGGCTACTATCGGTCTAATTCTTTTCCATGGCGATAAGACGTTTAGTATACAGATCACTCCTGAAGACTCTGAAGAGAGGCGGCATGAAATCGCGACAAGCCATATTGACCGTCTGTGGGAAGAGATTGAAGCAGAGCAAGAGAAAAGATCCGATGAAGAAGAGGAGACTGAAGAAAAGTCAGTTTTGATACATAATGAAGACTCGTTTGTTAGAACATTTGTTGGTCGTGAAACAGATATAAAGGATAATTTAGAGGGTTATTTTCAGGCAGCCTATGATCCAGAAGAACACACAGGTGTGGTTTTGGAAAGTTGGACCTCGGTAGCGGAAGCGGCCGATGAATTAGCTAATCAACTCACTGATGATGATCTCACTTCGGAAGCCGGCTTGTTGTATAGATTTGAAAAGGAAGGTGAAGAGGTCACTACGGACGAGGATGGTGAAAAAGTTCTCCGAATTTATCTTAATGAGGTTCGGTTCTCATAGCTCGATTTGAGTATTGAATCATTTTTCATTTTCATGGAGTCCACAGTAAAGCGAGCGGGCCGACGGCGCGCAGCGCCGGAGGCAGTACCTCAAAGCCGCGCGCAGTGATATCCGTTTCCGGAAGCCGACGAGCGAAGGAAACAGCACGAAAGCCCGGCAGCCCGCGCAGCCTCACGGTGAGGAGGGGTAAGCGAGAGCT
>NZ_SPQG01000004.1:0-21804 GCF_004944975.1 Halorhabdus amylolytica | reverse complement strand
GAGCCAGCGAAGCGAGGCCGACCGTCTCGGTACGTTCGAATCTCGGCGTTCTCAGTTTTCGCTCCGAGCGAGCCACGCGAGCGACGGACGAAAACTGAGTGCTCGACAACGAGCGAAGCGAGTTGTCGGCGGCCCCACTACACCACCTTTTTACTTCGGTGGGTTTCCTCGCGAGCCTGCGGCTCGCTGCGGGAACCCACCTCGCAAAAAGCTGGACCAAAAATACCCGCTCGCTCGGGCGCGCCCTGTCGGGTCGCGCTCTCACTCCCGGGAAGCCGCCTCACTGGTTCGCGGTAGCGCCTTTTCCCTAAGGTCGCTTCGCGATCTTGCTACGGTGGGCGTATGCTCTGGATGGTGGATCGTTGCCTCAAGCCACTCGAAAAACGCGATCACTCAGTCGATGTAGCCCAGCGCGCTCTCGATCCGCCCGAGTTCCGGGCCGGTGGTGTCCTGACCGACGACGTAGCCGTTTCCGTTGGCGACCAGTCCCGATCCGATCAGGGGGCCGCCGTAGTTGATCGTTCCCACGTCCGCAGGTACGTCCAGAACCGCTTCCAGTCGGTCGAGTTCGTCGTCGGTCGCCTGCGGGTGAGCGAGTACGCCGCGGTTGGTGGCAACCGCTGCTGTGCCGACCGTCCGGACGCCGGCCAGGTCACCCCGTTCGACGGGTACGTCGAGGGCGTCCTTGATAGCCTGGACGGCCTCTCTGGGAAGATCCGGATGGACGTACGCCCCGTTGTCGTTCGTGAGGACGACGTTCCCGGCGGCATTGATCCGGCCCGGAAGCTCCACGACCGGGCGGTCGAGCGCTTCGGTCAGTCGGTCGCGTTCGGTATCGGTGATCCGGCTCGTGACGAGCAGGCCGTTGTCGTTGCCGGTCGCGAGTGCACCGACCGTGCTCGCCCCGCCGATCGTCGTCTCGATCGTGGGGACGTCGAGTTCCTCGCCGAAGGCCGCTTTGAGGTCTGTGTCGGCGTCCGGGCGGAGGAGTAGATACTCGTCGGTGGCGCGTGCATAGACGCCGACGTACGTCGAACCGGCGAAGGCCGCGCGGAGCAAAGTTACTCGGCGGGCTCTGCTTCGACGATGCTTTCGCCTTCCTCGTCGAAGCGGGCGGCCCGGATACGGACCTTACTCGGCGGGTTCGAGCGACCGTCCGACCAGATCTCCTCGTTGACCGAGGGGTCCAGCCGGACAGCATCCTCGGCGACCGAGAAGTGCTGAGCGAGGTGGCCACGGATGATCGACATCGCCCTGTCGGCGCGTTCGCCTTTCGGCTCCGCACGGACGTCACGAAGCGGGACGGTCAGGACCCGCTCCTCGAACTCGTCGGCACTCATTCGTCAGTGTCGTTCCGCCGCCAGTGACGACGCTTGGGGTTGCGCTGGACGTCCTGGTCGGTCTTCATGATGACCCACGCCGGGACCCGGCTGTTCTGGCGCTCCAGTTTCGCCAGCCGCTTCTTCTTGCCCTTGGATTTCTTGCCCATGGTGTCGATGCGTTCGCCGCCGCGGTTTAAATGACTGTTCTTTTCCTGGAGTCATACCAACGCGAGCGGGACCATCAGCGCCACGCCGGCGGCCAGACCGCCGACGAGTTCGCGGTGGCCGCCCCCGGGTAGCGGTGCACCGGTCTCCAGAGCCTCAGGAATGAACTCCGTCGCGACGAGGTAGATCATCGCGCCGGCAGCGAACCCGAAGCCGTAGGGCAGAAAGTCCCGGGCGAGTCGGACGAACGCGAACGCGAGCACCGCGCCGATCGGCTGGGGCAGACTCGAAAAGACCGCCCACCAGGCCATGCGCCACTCGGAGACGCCCATCGAGCGCAGCGGGATCGAGATCGCGACGCCCTCGGGGATGTTGTGGATCGAGATCGCGACCGTCATGAAGATCGCCAGGATCGGGACGGTCACGCCGAACAGGAGCGGCCCGTCGGCCCCTTCTAGCCCCAACTCGGCGAAAGAGACGCCGACTGCCACGCCCTCGGGGAAACTGTGGACCGTCAGGATCCCGAGGATGAGCACGAGTTTCTTGTAGTCCGCCTCGGCGTACTCCTTGGGATCGAAGTCGACATCGTCCAGCACGCGATGGGCAGCGATCACCAGGAGGACGCCCGCGCCCATGCCGACTGCGATCTCGAAAGCCGTTCCCTCTGCCAGCCCTTCGAAGATCAGCCCGAACAGTGACGCCGCGAGCATGATCCCCGAGGCCAGCCCCCAGAGGGCGACGTACCAGCGGTCACTGATGTCCTCGACCAGAAAGAACGGGAGTGCGCCCAGTCCGGTCGCCAGCGCCGTAATGAATCCCGCGACGAACACCAGCGTCAGGTTGGCCAGCAGTGCCATCACCTGTCCCTTGGGGCGTGACCCACTTAACAATTATCAATATTCCTACCTATTTTGGTGAGCCTAAGTCGTTTAGCGGGCCTAAATCGTGTTGCCGCCCACAGTTCGAACGGGAGTTAATGTCACAACTCAGAGTTCGAACGACTCGACGGTCGAGTATTCGGGGCCGTCGTCGGTGAGAACACTCTCGGTCAGTTTGACTGTCTCGACGTCGATGGTGCCGACGGTTGGGTCGTCTTCCCGGAGGATTTCCTGGACGAGTTCCTTGCCGCCGGCATGATTCATGCGCGCCAGGGTAACGTGGGGTGTGAAGTCGTGCTCTTCTTCGTCGAAACCCATCGCGACTGTGCGTTCCTCGATGGCCTCGTACAGGCGGGACAGTTGCTCGCTCCCGTCGCGGACCCCGAGCCAGACGACCCTGATGTAGTCGGTACTCGGGAACGCACCCAGTCCGCCAAATTCCGTCTCGAAGGAGCCCACACCGCTATCCTCGACGGCCGCCGTGAGTTCCGCTGTGAGTTCCGGCAGGCGGTCGGGGTCGGTGTCACCGAGGAACTTCAGCGTGACGTGTGCCTGGTTGGGATCAACGAAGTTCAGGCCCGATGCACCCTCGAAGCGCTCCTGGACGGCGGCGACTTCCTCGCCGAGGCCGTCGAGGTCGACACTGACGAATAGTCGCTTGCTCATATGTCCCTATCCGGTGACGCAGGCCTTAACCTTCCGCGTTGCCAACCGATAGTAATGACTGATGACTCCGAGGACCATCGTTTCTCCGAGGGCCAGGGCTTCTCCGAGCCCTACGAGGGCTTCGATCTCGAACCGCCCGAACTCGCCGTCGACCCGGACTCGGTCGACCCCGTCGACTCCAGAGTCGTGAGCGACCTGCTCGACGAGCGCAATCTGGCCGACGACGCGGTCGACGCCGAGAGCCTGCTCGACGTCGGCCTGGAGTACACGCGCATCCAGCGCTTCGAGGAGGCCACCGAGGCCTTAGAACGGGCCGCCCGGTTCGCCGACGACGACGGGATCGCCCAAGAGGCTTGGACGAACAAGGGCGTCGCCCACGCCGAACTCGAGGAGTACGACCAGGCTATCGGTGCCTACCGGGAAGCCCTGGACCTCGATTCCGACTCCGAGCACGCCGCCACGGCCGAGACCAACCTCGCCTACGCGCTGTGGGAATCCGGTCAGTCCGAGCAGGCTCTGGAACACGCCGAGCGGGCCGTCGAGATCGACCCCCGCTTCGCCCAGGCGTGGTACAATCGTGGTTTCTTCCTGCTCGAACGCGGACTGGCCGAGGAGGCCATCGACGCCTTCGACAACGCCGTCCGGCTCGGGTTCCGGAGCGCGGATCTCCTCGAACAGAAGGCCCGGGCCCACGAACAGGTCGGCGAGGACGAACGCGCCGAGGAACTCGTCGAGGAGGCCGACGAACTGCGCCAGCAGACCGAAGAAGAGCTGATCGAGCAGCGCCAGCAGGAGCTGCGCGAGTAGTATGAGTGAGGAGGAAGCCGACGGGCTGTTGCTAACCGAACGCGAGACCGAGGAGGGACTACTCGTCGCGGTGTGTGACGCCGACGTACTGGGAGAGACCTTCGCCGAGGGCGAACTCTCGCTGTCGGTCTCTGAGGAGTTCTACGGCGGCGACCCCGCAAGCGAGGAACGCGTCGTCGAGAGTCTTGCCCGGTGTGGGACGGCTAATCTCGTCGGAACGAGTGCCGTCGGCGTCGCGATCGAACACGGGTTCGTCGAAGCGGGGAACGTCCTCGAGATCGACGGCACGCCTCACGCCCAGTTGCTCTGGATGTGAGGCCGGGCGGTTTTCAGTTTCGGGTGTGATCATTCGAATAGTGGCGCGAGTTCCGTCGCGAGATTGCGACCGATCTCGATCATGCCCGCGACGCCGGGATGGAGGGCGTCGTCCATCAGTCCGGGCACTGAAAGCAGCTTTTCGCCCTCGATCAGCGAAAGGTTCTCGTGGGACGAATCACTGACGAGCGTCCGGAGTGTCTCCCGGTAGGCCGCCGCCCGCGCCGGGTCGTCGCCAGCGACGATATCGGCGTGATAGGGGAACAGCGACACGGCGACGACGGGTTTCCCAGAATAGTGGTCAACGGGAGTCCACCGACAAGCTCCGCCCCTCAGGCCGGAGAAGGTGACGTTGACCGAGACAGCGATCGTGGCCACGTTCCAGTCCGCGCGCCCGGCGATGTGTTCGGCGATCACCGGCTCGCAGTACGCCGCTCCAGATCCCCAGGGTGAGCGGATCGACGCCAAGCTGTCGGGCGGCAATCGGGACGTATCCCAGGTGCGGATCGGCGGACGCCCCCTCAGTGATCGACGTCCCATAGGCGAGGTAGGGGGTTCCGTCGTTCCAGCGGTCGTCGCGTCTCGATCCGTGGTCGCGGTCGAAAACGCCGAGCGGTTCCCTCTGTAGTCTCGGTCACTCAACCGATCGTGGCCGGCTGACCATCGGCCGTTTGCTTGCCCCCGTCGGCCGTCACCTCTTCCATCGATCGATCCGCTGCTCCCGTCGGTCGTGTCCGGGGCGACCGTACCGCCCGCGACGCCGACGGTACCGCCCTGAGGGCGGCGAGGAACCCCCAGCGTGATCGGTCAGCCCTCTCCCCAGAAGCGGACACGAACAAGGTCCAAACCCTTAGGTACTACGGTTCGTAGTACTTTGTATGAGTACTGAAAACGATACTGACAGCGAGACCACCCGCATCACTCGGAAGGGACAGGTAACGATCCCGAAGGACCTCCGCGAGGAGATGGGACTGCAGGAAGGTGACGAACTCCGCTGGGAGATGACGGAGGACGGCATCAAAGTGCGAAGGGCGACGCGCTCGGCAGGCCGCGGGATGCTCGTCGACGATAGCGTCACTGAGGAAAAGCGCGAAGAAATGGCTAAAGAAATGGAGGCCGAGATTCGCGAGAAACGCCGGACAGAGTGGCAGCCGTGACTCGATACACTGCCGATGGGGTGGCGATGGCCCGATACCTCGTCGACCAGCTCCCGCCGGCCGCGGACGAGGCTTTCGAGCGTGCCGAGCAGGGCATCGACATGATCGAGGCACCGACGGTGACGGTAAGCGAGGCCATCTGGACGGCGGTCAACAAAGGAAAGATCGCCGGGGTCGAAGTCAATACGACGCCGAACGCTGTGCTACGCGGGCTCGTGAACGACGGCCCAGTACAGATTGCCCCGACCGACGACCAGGACCTCGCGGTCTACGGCAGTCTCATCGACCATCATACGATGCATGACGCCCTGCTTATCGCGAACCACCGAGTGCGAGGCACCGAGGCGATCATCACCAGGGATGGGGCGTTCTCAACTGAAAAGACCGTGTGGGGATGACAGCGAACGGCCCATCGATGTCGTGAACCGGCGCGAATGTCGAACACGGGAAGACGATCGCTCATTTCATTCGCGCGCTGGGACTTCCCTGCTCGAATTCGCGCGGCTGCACGTGCTGCCCGCTCACGAGTTTGGTCGCGGGCAGAAAGTGGGCCGGCGCGACGCGGAACTACCCCTTGCAGTCTGGCGATTATGGAGCGATCTATCGGGTCTGTGATGCGTGGGTTCATGGTTCGATCTCCAAGTCGTTCAGCAGTGGTCGACGGCGGTCCTCCATCCGATCGCGGAGACGCTGTCGGCGTCGCTCCGGGTCGGCCTTGTCGTAGTGCTGCTCGATGGTCGAGACGCTCGCGTTCACCCGCTCGGCGACATCCTCCGGCGGCCAGCCCTGATTGAGCAGCCACGTGACCGTCCCCGTCCGGATCTGATGGGGCGACCGGCTCGACGGGCACTTGCTGGAATGCGAATACTCCGTCCACAGGCAGGTCTCGCGGGCCTTCCCGTGGGGACACGGACCATGAAGACAGGGCTGTGTGGCGAGATACGACCACACGCGAATCGTGTTCGGCGTCGGCCGGCCCTGTGCGCTCGCCAGCAACGGCTGACGCCCCTCCTCGTCGTGGACATCGTACCGATGCTCGGCGATGTACTCTTGCAGAACGTCGGCCGTCTCGTGGGTCAGTCCGACCGGACGCTCGCCGGCGCGCTTGTTCTTCAACGGCGTCCCCGTGTTGGGCCGTTGGAGGAACTCGACGTACGGGTTCTCACCCAACTCGACGTCCCGAAGATCGAGCGCCCGCAGCCCGCCCTGGCGCGCTCCAGTGTACCACGCCAGTTCGAGGTAGGCGTGGGCTCGCGTCCCGTAGGCCTCGGGATCGTCCCGGTAGTACGCCAGCAAGGCCTGCGCGTCCTCGGTCGCGAGCTTGGTATCGTTTGACCGGTCTTCGGGGTCGAGATTCGGAATCCGGACCTTCTCAGAGAGTCCGTCGTTGACGGCCTCGATGTCTTCGAGGAACTCCAGGAACATCTGGAGCGTCCACATCTCGCCCTCGAGAGTCGCCGGCGCGATATCGGCGCTCCGGATCTCGTAGTATTCGTCGAGATCGTAGCCTTCGAGCTGGCCGACTTCGGTGATGCCCACTGACTCACACCACTCGACGAACAGCTTCAGGCGGTACTCCCAGCCGTGGATGCTCTGCTCGGTCGAATCGGGCTTGCGACGGCGGAGGTACCGCTGGACAGCCGCCGGGGGCGACAGCTCCGTCGGGTCGGGCCGTCGACTCACGCCTCACCGACCTCCTCGAAACGCTGTTGATCGTCGGCGAGCGGGCGCTCGCGGGGCTGAATGGCGCGGTACTCGGTAGCCCAGTCGGCCAGCTTTTCACGGACGTTCTCGACGCGCCGGTCGAGTTCCTCGATCGTGTCCGCCGTGACTTTGCACTTCTGGACGTCGTGGCCGTCACCCCGCTTCAGCTTGACCGTGTACTCGTAGACGTCGTCACTCATGCGACCACCTTCCGCTGATCGGTCGCGAGCTGGGCCTCAACTACCTCGGGATGCTCGCGCATCACGTGCCGGCCAAGTCCGCCGGACGTCTGGTAGCTCGCCGGACAGTGATCACAGTCGAACTCACTCATCACGACCACCGTCCGGATAAATATCCAGTTTCTCGCGGGCTCGCATCAGCAGGTTACTAACAGTACCCCAGGAGCGCTCCGTCCGGCGGGCGTACTCGCGGCCGCTCCTGCCCCGAATCTCGACGGTCTCGAAGGCCTCTCGCTCGGCAGGCGTCAGTCTAGAGAGATCAGGCTCGTACTCGTCGAGTTGGGACTGCTGGGCCGCACTCATCGTGGATCACTCCGTTGGACCAGTGCGATCATGAAGGGGCGCGCGGCAGAAGCGGCGGGTCGCGGCACGGTGACGTCAGTCATCGGCGACTTCCCCCACCTGGTCGGTGTCGGCCTCGACGGTCGGCTGGGCGAGACGGCGCGCTTCTTCCAGCGCGTCGTCGTCGACGATCTGCACGCCAACCATGTCCTCCTGCCGGGTCGTCTCGGTCGGGGCCATCTCGATCTGCTCGATGCGGTGGGCAGGGACCTTCACACGGGAGCGGTCCCAGCGTTTCAGGCTGGCCCAGCCGTTCTCCAGTAGATTGACGTCAGCGACGAAAGTCCGCTCGTTGTCGGTAGTGTAAACGACGGCAGGTGAGTACGGCTTCGGCAGGAGGCGCGGATTGAGGAGATCGTCGCGAGTCATCCCACGGTCACCCCTCGGAAAGCCCGCAGAAGCGTAACTTTTTGATCGCGCGATCCGTCTCTGTCGGTACGGGGTGCAAGCCCCGTGCGTTCGGTTTCGGGCATAGTACAGGCCCAGGAACCGCCGTTTTCGGGCCGGCGCTGCAACGTCGGCCCGGCATCGAAGCCAACCAGTGTCGTCTCTATCCTGGTAAGCGGCTCCTACTGTCGTCCAATGGGCCAACTTCACATATATGTTATGGTGGGACTGAAACGGTCTCATTCCGACAATATATGAAATACGTTACAAATAGGGTGAAATATGCCATCTACTCACCTAATGCGACAATCCGGAACGTGGATGACGGTATGGGACGATCGCATACTTGAGTACTTGTCCGAAAAATCGGAAGCTTCGGCATCAGTGGGAGAGTTGTCGAAATCCGACTCGATCCACGTGTCAAATACGCACGTCTCTCGCCGGTGCAACAAACTCGCTGAAAAGGGTTTTCTCACCCCGCTTGGAAATGGGGTCTACACGATCACGGACATCGGTGAGGCCTACCTCGAAGGCGACTACGACGCCGAGAACGAGGCCTACATCCAAGACGGACAGACGGGTCCGACCGCGACCGATACCGAAGCGGAGAACGGGGTGTGAGGTGGTAGAGCGTGCGCCAGCCAGCCCCGTGGATGGTCCCGCTTGACGAGCGGATTCTCGAATATCTCGACGAGCACGATCTCGCGACGGCCGCAACGATCACCCGCGAGGTTGAACTGTTCGCCAGTTACAACCGGGTTCGCGAGCGCTGCTACGCCCTTGCCGACGCTGAGTTAGTCGACACGGTGACGACTGATCGCGCCCACTGGGAGTTGACCAAACGCGGGAAGATGTTTCTCGAGGGCAACCTCGACGCCAGGAATCAACCCACTCCGAGGGTTCGGCGCTTTCTCCGGGGCTAACCCTGCTGATGCTGTTGATCCTGCCGTTGCTGGTTTTGGCTCTGTGGTTGCTGTTGTCGTTGATCGCGGGCGGGCTGTTGGTTCTGAACTGGTCCTCGTTGAGTAGGTTGCCTCTGCTGGTACTGTTGTTGAGGCGGCTGTTGATACCCACTCTGCGGGGGCTGCTGGCCTGCTGCTGCGCTCGGATCGGTCTTGAACGACCGACGAAGAATATAGATAAGAATGAAGATAACTTGCCAGAATGCAACTCCTGTAACAACCTCGGCGTCAAGCACCCGAAGAGGCTGGTTTTGGATAGAAGCTCCCACCGCGACGAGATACAGGCTTGGCAGCACCAACAACAGCGTCAAACCTATTCCTTTCAGTGCTGCTTCTAATTCGAAATTGTAATTTTCGAACACGCCGCGATTATCTCGGGGGATCAGTAAAATTGTACCGGCGATCTCGACGCTAGGAATCAGCCGACACCATCGATCCATCGGGCCTTGCGCGGATAACTCCCAAATCTATAACTCGCTGACGGATCGAGTTAGTGAACGTGCGTAGTAAACTTTCGCGACGTAAGCTACTTTCCGGAATCGCGTCGGGATCGGTTTTGCTGGCTGGGTGTTCGGACTCGGGCGACGGGACGACGATTCAGGACTCGGACGGCGACGGTGTGATCGATAGCGAAGATTACGCTCCGAATGATCCCGAAGTACAGGAACGAGAAGATGTTTTGGAGGCGATGACGACGGTAACCTCGACACCCACAGAAACAGAAACGGAAACGGAGACAGCCACAGAAACAGAAACGGAGACAGCCACACCGACACAAACACCGGAAGCGAACACTCTCTCGGTCGACGATGAGGATTGGCAGGATACCTCTCGTATCGAGTCCTACAGCTCCCGAAGCGTGTCAGTGACGATAGATCCTGACCACCCCGAAACGGACTATGACGAAGCGAAAGTATACGCTGCCCTTCATGAATTCCCGAAAGGGGCCGTCATCGACGAGACGTTTACCGATCGGTTTGATCGAACTGAACAGCCGTCTCTCACACTAACTATCAATGCCGATTTCATCGACATCGATCAAAAATACTACTATATTGTTGCATTGTGTCCGGCAGATATCGATACGGATGATCCCGATTTTGAGAAGGTTACCGCGGTAATGCAGACGGATCCTTTTGAATTCGAGGACGATGAAGTAACGATTGAACGAACGGAGTACGACGGTAGTCTTGACGACGATTCAGGAGAAAATTACACGCGAAATGAAGTGGAGGGTGCATATAAGTTGGAATTGAGCGGTCGGACACGGGGGCAGCAGTGGACCTTCAATTTCTTCGCTTACAAGGACGCCCATGCAGCAGCAAGCCAGCGATCACGCGGGCGATCCCGACCGGAGTACGTATCCTATGAACTGACTGAGGGAACTGGCGGGGAGATCGCATCGCTGCTGAAGGATGAAGCTGATAAACTCGGTTTTGAGGAGTTCGAGGCCATAGAATTTGTTGTCGATTTCGTTCAGTCTCTCCCCTATGTTACGGACGATGTGAGTACTGGCTACGACGATTACACCAAGTTCATCATCGAGACGTTAACCGAGATGGAAGGAGACTGCGAAGATACTGCGATCATGCTTGCATCGATTCTGGAGGCCGAGCCTTTCAACTACGATATGGTCTTAATTCAGCCGCCTGGTCATATGGCTGCCGGGATTTGGAATTCGGAACCGTCTGGATGGTATTGGGAACTCGACGGGCGAAAGTACTCATACATCGAGACCACGGGAGAAGGGTGGGGTGTTGGTGATTGTCCGGAAAATTACCAGAGTGTACAAGCTACTCTCTATCAGGTCTAACTGCGCTTAAACGTCCGTCACAACCAGTCTTCGGTAAGATACAGGACGGCCGGCAACGCCGATTCGTCCTCGAACTCCTGGAGTGCATGTTGGATGATGGAATAGATACGATGCGCAGAAAGTCGCTGATTCGGCACGAAAAACACGCCAGCGTGTTTCTCAGTGTCGAAGGTCAGGTAGTCGTCGTCGTGGGTGACGATGGTCCGATCCGTCTTCAGTGCGAATGCGCAGACATCCGGATCGTCCGTGCCCCGGCCAAGAGAATCGGCCGAAACGACACGCTTGACGTCGTGCCCGCTGGCGGAGAGTTTATTCGCAAGACTCGCCTCGGTGTCTTCGTCGAGCAAGAACCGCACCTGCATGGCTCTTACTCGAGATCCTCCGGACCGGTGACGACATCCGGATCGTCGTGCCCAGCTTCAATCCGCTCCCGACGTTGTGCTTCGACTTCGCGCATCTCGTCGGGATGCTCGTGATAGTACGTCAGCGCCCGGTAGACGTCGGCGACGTCCAGGTCGTGCCGGCTGGCGACCGTCTTCGGATCCAGTCCGCGCCCCTCGACACGCTCTTTGATGAACTGCACAGTAATCCGACTCCCCTCGATGTGAGGCTCGTCGTGGACGTTCTGTACGATCCGATCGGTCTGCTGGGACATCTGTGGCATAGTACGTCTGTCAGGTATTTCAATTTGCGGGGGTCTTCAACCTCCGTATCTAACGAACCCATGTTCGAGAACGGTGGTTCTCGCACAGCCTGTGCGTAAATTCGGAGCTTTATGTAGGAGATTACCCTGTGCGCAACCATGGACAAAATCGCGACCTACTGTCGCGTCTCGACGACCGATCAGAATCTCGATCGGCAGGTCAGCCAAACCGCCGAGTACGCCCAAGAGACTCTCGATGTCGATCTCGACGACATCGTACGCTATCAGGACAAGAGTACCGGGACCGACGTGGATCGGTCGGGTTATCAGGAGATGATGGCCGACGCCGAGGACGGCGATCTCGACGCCGTCGTCGTGCTCAGTATCTCCCGAATCTGTCGGTCAATCTCCGATCTCGAGCGTACAGCCACGCGTCTTGAGGACGCCGGTGTGGAACTGCACATCATCAACGAGGGGCTGACGCTCCGGCCCGACGAGTCTGACCCTTATCAGACTGCACTCTTCCAACTTCTCGGCGTCTTCGCCGAACTCGAGGCGAACATGGCCCAGCAGCGGACCAAAGAAGGAATCGCCGCCCGACAGCAGAACGAGGACTACCATCACGGCCCCGCCCCGCTCGGTTTCGAGAAAGACGACGGCCGGCTCGTCGAGAGCTCGGATTATCACAATGTCGTCGCAACACTCGAAAGTATTCAAAAAGGCGAGCTATCGAAGAGGAAAGCGGCCGAAAGCCTGGGATGCGCTCGAAAAACGATCGGCCGGGCACTTGAACGCGCCCATCTATATGGATTATAGGAAAAATATTTATCAAATTAGGAAAGCACTCTTTATGTGCCAAAACACTGGTTCATAGCCGCATTTTTGTCTCCATTCCCAATCCCGAATAGATACGCCGAATAATCCTCTTTTTGAACTAACTTTGTCGAGTTAGATGGCAATCCTATATTGCGGAACTCTTCGTTGGCGTTCTTAATTTCACCAACATGGCGTTCCTCCATTTTTTGACCATTTTGTCGCCAAGTCTGATCAATGAAAAAGCGTTTATTTGGATTATACGCAGATAATACATCGCACCTTGAGAAATTATGTTCAACAACAAACTCCACTGTATATCCTTCGTGATTGTGAATGTTTTCAGTAACGATCTGACTAGTACACCCCAGCACCTCTGAATCGGGGCGCTCAAGTGCCTCTATTCTTGGATTGAGAGGAGCATTGATTGTAATACTGCCAGAGCCCTGGGACGAGGGGACTTCAGCTTGCTTAACACATCCAGGGAAACGAACTTCAAAAACAGCTCTAGAAAGGATAGGGCCTGATTCGTGAGTGAATCTTGTCCGATACACTGAATAGTCTGGTTCCCAAGTTAGATTATCAAATCGTTCAATTTTTGCACCAGAAGGGTATTCTGGATCGACTTTTTCCACACTCGCGTCTATCTGCGGTGTTGAATAGACGCCAACTGAAACGTATACTGGAGTGACAAGCATCGAGAAAATTGGGGATAAAAGTATAGAGATGAGAAATCCTATGAAAATCTCCTTCCAGCCAATGCCTTGTGGCAATTCCCTCACCCAACTCAATATGTCCATGTATTATATAGCATACTTATAACACAAAATGTCTTGCGGGATTTCGGAAAAACACTATTGGGCTGTTTCTGCGCGGATTGACGGCTATTCACTCGGCCGGCAGAAAGACGATCGCGCCGGTCTCCTGGTCGAACCAACTTTCGAAGTCGTCACCGACATCGGCATCGAGGGACTCCTGGGCCACAGTGGGCAACCACAATCGCAGCCCTGATCCACCGTCTTGGGCAGAATATTCGCCGAGCGGAACGAGCGATTCATCCCGGGCGGCCTGGATGATTTCCTCCGTCGGCCGCGTTCGCGTGCTCATATCGCTATCATGCCGATACCGTCACTAAAACGTCCGTATTTACAGGACCTACACTCTCTGTTTTGGCGAGCCTTGAGGGGGTGACGGGCCGGGGATCGCATGATGTCTCAAGTCGAGACGCACCACGTTGCTGGATGCACCGAACGCCACGTCATCATCGACGGCGAGACTCACGCCTTCGAGATCCCCGACGACGAGCCCGACATCGACGCCTACGAGTACCTCGGCGACGGTGCCGCGCCCGAGCCGGCCCGCGACGCACTTGCCGAGTGGGTTGCTCAGTATCACGACGTCGAGAGTGATGACGAGCCGCAGGAATCGGACGAACCCGAGGCATGAGCCCGACAGTCGAGTTCGGCAGCAAAGCCGTCGCCGACACCTACCGCGATGAACACCCCGACCACATTTGTCCCGACGACGACGCCCGTCTGAAGACGGTCACGTTCCGATCGGGAACGCCGGAGTGGCTGCTCGACCAGGCCGAACGCGACGCGATGGATGAACGCGCCGAACGTGAGACGTCCACCGGCCAGGTCGGACTCTCCGACGCCGAGAAAGACGAGATCGACTTTTCGGTCGGCAACGCCAGCGTCCCCCACGCTCGCGCCGTGAAGGCGATCGCCCGCGACGAGGGCGTCGACGACTGGCTCAGCTACTACGACCCGACGCTCGTCGTCGACGAACACCGCGAGGTGATGCGCCGCGCCGCTCGCGAAGGCGGCGGTCGACGCCTGGACAGCGAGGACAGCGCCCTCGAACGCGCTGGCCGAGCCGCTCGGGCCGCGGAGGCCGAGGAGTGCGACCACGCCGCCGGCCACTGTCGCCACGGCGATCCCGACGCCTGCGAGTTCTTGACCGACGCCTGCGGGTACGATCCCGACGAGGTCGACGACCTGCTCGCTGACGCCGACGATCGTCACGACGACGAGCCCGAACAGCAGCAACTCACGGGCAAGCAAGCCGGGGCGTACTCCCGCGCACTCGGTGGCTACCGGGCTGCGCTCGCATCGCTCCGGGAACTCACCGACGCCGTCCGGACCCAGCGCCGGCACGCCGAACAGGCCTGGGCGGCAATGGCGGCGATCCGCGAGGACACCGGCCAGGACGTCGAAAAGCCCCAGGAACTCCACGCTCTACTCGAGTCGCTCGCCGAGGTCCCTGACGAACACCGACTCTCGATGCTGCACGAGCACATAGACAGACGCGACGAGGACGTCGTCGAGTTTGACGACCAACAGGCGCTCGGCGGCGGGCGAGCGAACGACCAGGCCCGACTCGCGGGCGGCGAGACCGGTGAGACCGGCCAGGGCGAGACCGTCGAGACCGTCGAGGAGAATCCGGGCGGACTACTCGCTGACGAGCGCGACGACGTCGAGGCTGAATCGACCACCGAACAGCAGCGACCCGATGCTTTCCAGGTCGCCGAGGGCGGCCAGGGGACGCTATGACCGAGGAGATCACTTGCCCCGCGGAGGGGTGCGACTACACAGGAGAACCGGGCAGTATCAAGAATCACATCAACTCGAAAAGCGACCCGGCTCACCGGGACGTAGCGGCGCTCCGGGCGGCGGTCGACGAACAGACCGACCAGGAGACCGACCCCGAAGCGACCGAAACCGAGGGCCAGCAGCCCGACGACGACCGGGACGAGACCGCCGCCGAGCCCCCCGCTGAAGGCGGCGCTGACGGGGGCGGTACCGATGGCTCCGATTCGGACGACCGAGAACAGGACGACGAGCGCGGTGAAGCGGCCGAAACCACCGAAACCGACCACCCAGAGAAACCCGCTATGCCGACCGACGAGGAACTCGACCGACAGCGCAAGCAGGTAGAGCAGGGGGACAGTGACGGCTCGGAAGCGGACGAATCGAGCGCTTCACCGCCCTCAAGCGCCGGAATCGGGTCTATCCCGATCCCGGTCAGCAAGACCACCCTGGCAGCGGGGGCCGCGATCCTGCTCATGGTGGCCCTGCTGTACCTCTACACCCGCTCCGACGACGTCGACGAACCGACCGAGCCCGAACCCGTCAACGATGACGAACCGGCCCCGCCGGAGGGAGGCTTTGCCGCCCCGACGATGGAGGACCAAGAATGAGCGCCGACGCCGATCTCGACGAACCCGACGTCGAGGAACCGGACGCCGATCCCGACGAGGACGAACAGCCGGACATCGAAGACGAGGAGATGGCCGACTTCTCCGCCGTCGCCGACGAGATCGAGGCCGCGGCCGGGGCCGACAGCGACGAGGAGAGCGACGCAGAGACCGACGACAGCACCGCGGACGGTGACGACGACCAAGCGCCCCCGTCGATGGACGCGACCGCCAGCGACCGCGTCACACCGGGGGACATCTACTGCAACGCCCTCGGCATGGGTGCGGCGGTCGCAAGGGCCAGCTACGGCTCGGCGGAATCCGACGAGCGCTCGGATCTCGTTGAGGAGTACGGCGACATGGCCCGCGATCTCCAGATCGACGAGTACGTCGACGAGTGGCTCGAAGAGCAGGGCGGCATCGACGAACTCTCGCCCGGCCAGGCCATCCTCATCTCGACGGTGATGTTCGGCGGCATGGTCGCGATGGACGATCCGGATCTCGTCGAGGGCGTCGCCGAGGAGGTGCGCGGGTGATGCTCCAGATCGCCCGCTGGCTCGGCCGCCGGGCAAAGTGTGCGGTCGTCGGCCACCGGCTGACTGGGGCCCGAGTCTTCCGGCACGGGACGATCATGCCGGGCTACGAGTGCGAGCGTTGCGGAAAGACTCAATCACTCGCCTACCGCTGGCAGGAGGTCGAGACCGATGCTTGACGGCGCGAAAGAGGCGATGGCCCAGCGGATGGCGAGCCAAATCACGCCTTCCGAGACGCCGATTGCCCAGGCACTCGCGAACACGATCGCGACGATCGAGGCCAACCAGGGTGCCGCCCTCAACCGGGCGCTCGACGCCGCTGATCGCGACGACGTCGACGTCGATCATGATCCCGCAGCCCGCCGCGCCCAGCTCCTCGATCTCGCCGACGCGATCGCTGACGATGATCGAGAAGCGTGGTGGTGGTCCAACGTTGCCCCGCAACTGATGGACCAACCGGAGAAGGCCCGGCAGTACGTCGGACTCGGCCCCGATGAGTACCGCGATACACTCGAAGACTGGTACCAACAGTACTACGAGGCCGATGTCGTCGATGTCCCGCTCGACGAGGCCGACCGGGCCCGGATCGGCTGGGCGGCTGAAAACCACGTCCAAACGAAATACGGGATCTCGCTGAAAGAGTTCGTCGCGTCTGTGGTCAACTGGAGCCCCGGACGGGCGTATCAGCAAGTCCTCGCCGGTCCGATCGGTCGAAACACCCAGGCGATTCACCTTCTTGCCGACGAGATCGAGCGCAAAAACGAACGGATCGCCGAACTGGAGGCCAGGCTCGACGACGCATGACGCACGCTCTGATCGCCGCAAAAAGCGGCTGGGGAAAGAGTTGGTTCGCTCAGTACTGGACGGAGGACAACCTGCCGAACTATCCGTACGTCGTCATCTTGGACCGTCGTGACGAGTTCCGCGGTCTCGTGAAGGCCGGGCTCGCCGAGTGGGGCGTCGTCGGGCACAAGGAAGCCGGCATGTCCCCGGATGGCTGGCAGGAGTTCATTGAGGCGAACCCGCGGGTCGTGCTGGCCCGCCACCAGCTGAACGGCGACGCCTGGAAGGACGTCGTCGCGAAGATCGTCCGGGCGGCGATGGCGATGTCCGAGGACGTCCTGGTCGTCATCGACGAGGCCCACAAGGTCGCCCCGCAGCGCGGATCCTACCCAAGTGCGATTGAAGATCTCGCCACCGAAGGCCGGGGCCAGGCGGCGAGTCTCTGGATCACGCAACGACTCGCGAAGCTCGACGAGACGCCGATCGGCGAGATGATGGTGTATATGCTCGGGGGCTTCCAGAGCGACAACGACCTGGGCAAGATCAGCGGGAACATCGGCTACCCGGCCGACGTCCACAAGGTCAACGGCGGCCGAGTGGCGGGGCTCCCCGACGAACTTCACGCCGACGAGGGACCGATTCCGGTCCGGAAATTCAAGGAGGATGGTCGGGTAGTCGGCTCGGAATGGATTTACAGCAATGACGACGGCGAACAGCGCCGGATCAACAGCGGCGATCTGAGCATGGACTCGACCCACTACGGGCCTGAATCACTCTCGCTCTCGATCCCAGGGTGAAAGATGGCGACCGAATCCGAACACGTCCACCTCCACGGCGGCCGAGCCCGCAAGTTCAGAGAGGTGAAGCAGTCTCTCGAGGAAGAACTCGGATACGAGGTCTCGAAACCTCGCGTCGTCGACGAACTACTCGAACACTACGACGGCGATCACTGGTAGCGACCGTTTTGGTCGGAATCCGACCAACACCATCGAGATCGCAAAATCCTGCGCGTTACCCACTATAATCAGGGATTTGCGTAGGTTCGGGTGCATCATGCCAGAACTTGCTGACAGTATGGACGTCCTCACCGACGTCGACGCCTGGACGCGGGCGGCGACCGTCGGCGGGGGCTACGCAGGAAGCGCAATCGTGGACAGTCTCATCGTCGGCGCGACGCCCGGCCCCGACGAGGCCGCCGGGATCGCGGCCGGTGCCGGTGTCGCCGCCGGGAGTTACGCCTTCGCACCGCGGGAGTTCCGCCGCGATCTCGTCACCGGCGGAATGCTGTTCTCGGTCGGCTCGGCCGCCGAGTACTTCGGCTTCAAAGAGACGATCCTCGAACTCGGGGGTGGTAACTGATGTCCGACGGCTCGATCGAAGTCTTCGAGGGCACGGCGCCCGACATGGTCGACACTCGTCAGAACGTTCCGGAGCAGATGACCCCGATCCTGGCGGTCTCGCCCGAGCGGGGGAACATGATCCGGATTCTGAACATGGTCGCCCGCGGCGATCAGGTCGGTGTCCCCGTCTACGGTGACTTTCGGGACAGCAACGACGACCCGCTCCCGGTGAGTACCTCTCTTCAGTGGGAGTATTCGCCGAGTAACTCCGACTCCCGGTTCAAGGTCTCCCGGGAGGTGAGCAACCTATCGTTTTACCAGAACACCAGTTTCGCCGAACAGGCGAATCAGGACTACGTCGATGAGTCGAAGCACGTCCTGACGCAGCCGGAGTTCGAGGGATCGGATACGGTCCGGTTCTTGCAGATCACCGACATCGAGGAACTGTTCCTCTCGGCCGAGGGGACCGCACAAATCGACTGGTCGAACTCCCGGATCGAGGTCGACCCGTCGGCGATCAAGGGGCCGTACACTCGGGGGCGGTAAAATGGCGGCCGCGGACGTCGCTACCCGGCTCGAACGCACCCCGGGCCTGAACGACGAGATCACGCCGCGGACACTCCGCGAGGAGGGCGTCACGGAGGCGAACACCCCCGGCGAACGGTCGCTCGTCGGAAGTCTGACGCTCGATACGCCGGTTCGGCTCCGGTCCGGCCGGTCGAACCGCTTCAAGGTCGCACTGCCGGCCTTCGAGAAGCTCGGGCCGACCGACGCCACCGCCGACAACAGCGAGACGTTCAATCTCGCGCAGGACGTCATCGAGTCGCCGAACACGCAGGACGTCGTGGTCTACCTCGACGGCGAGTACTACGGCGCTCCGGATACGGTCGACTACGCGAACGACTCGATCGACGTCACGGACGCCGGCACCGAGAGCGACGTGTACGTCTGGTACATGACGGCTGACCCGGCGACGGTCTCAATCTACAAGGAAATCCCGAACGCGGAGACGAGTGCGTCGCAACGGCTTTGGACCAACCAACTCGCCCGACTGCATAAGCAGGATCAGCAGGAACAGCCCGAATACTTCCAGTTTGGCGAGGGGTGGAAGCCCTACCTCTCGTCGGACATGAAGCTGAACGTCTACGTCGATGCACCGTTCGAAGTCCGGTTTGAGGATCCTGACGGCCACGGGAACACGCCGACCAACGCGCTGTTTCACATCCCGGTCGAGCAGGCCCAGGACACCGTGCCCGGACTCATCAACGTCATCAAGGCCAGCATGGGGCGCTGACCCCGCGGCCACTCGATACTCATGCAGGCACCAGCTATCAACTCGACCGCCAGCGGCGGCACCGAGGGACAGTATCACGCGATGACAGCGACGCCCTCGGCGACCGGGGGCTCGGGCGGTTGTCGTGCGTCCGGGACCTGTGGGGGCGGCTCGTGCCCCCAGGGAACCGGCCAGCAGGGACAGCAGTCGGCCGGCCAGCAGGGACAGCAACCCGAGCCCGGGCTCGACAGCAGTCTATCCACGAGCGGCGACCTCCCGAGTAGTGCGGCGTCGCTGTTCGCGCCTGGGAATCTGTCCCATCAGGACGCTATCCTCCTGTGGACCGGGGTCAACTCGGTGTTGTTCCTGGCGCTCGTCTACATGGAGGTGAACCGCCGATGAGAACCGACAGAGACGTCGAGGAGATGTCTGAGGGGGAGAAGCGCAAGCACGAGCGGGACGTCCTCGATGATCGACTCACGGAGGGGTCGTAATGGTCGGGCTCGCACCCTGCCCGGGATCGTCAGACGCCCCCTACAACGAGACCGAGACGGCCGTCCTCGATGAAGGCGAGAAGATGACGGCCGTCTTCGAGCCCGAGGGGGCGTCAACGACGGCGATGCTCCCGATCGTCGCCGCCAGCAAGTACGCCGGAGCGACCTACGAAATCCTCCTCGACGGCGAGACGCGGTACGGGCCGGCCAGCGTCCCGCCCACGGACATCGACAATCTCGAAGTGACGTTTATCCCGTCCTACCAGTGGAACGAACGCATCGAGGTGATCGTTCGCAACGTCTCGGCCGGTGACGCCCGGATGACGACCGTGCAGGTGATCGGTTGGGAGGAGGTGACGGGATGACGATCGACACGAACTCGGAGATCGAGGAGATCCGCGAGGTGTTGGACGCTGACGGGAGCAAGAAGCACGCCGCGACGGACGAACGACTCGAAACTGTCCGGACACTGGTCGAGGAGGTGCGCGATGTCCTCCAGACCGAGGCGATCCAGACGAACAACTACGATCGGGCTGGATCGTTCGGCGGGGCGGGCTACCCGCTCACAGTCGACCCCGATCCGACGATATACGAACTCGTCTTGACGGCGAGCGGTGATTCGATCGTTGCGGACATTACGACCGCTGGCGGGGATGCGATCAACGGCGTCCCGCTGAACGGCGTCACGCTCGCCCTCGACACGCTGATGATCGACTCGGTGACGTTCCGCGATCCGGACGGGACCGGTGTCGCAACTGAAGGCTTCTGGATCGGAGGGACGAACGAATGACCACGGTCGGCTCAACGATCCCGAAGTTCCTGTTCACCTACGTTCAGGATAGCGAGCCGAACCCGCCAGTCGGCCCGGAAGAAGGCGAGTCGTGGTTTGATACCGCGAACGACGAGGTCAAGGTCTACAACGGGAGTTCGTGGCAAAAGACCGGTGTCGTGAGTCACGACGCCCTGGTCGACGTCGCCGACGCCGATCACCACGCCTACCCGGTCCCGACCGCCGGGATCGACACCGACGCGGTCACGACGGCGAAGATCGCCGCCGACGCCGTCACGAACGCGCTGATCGCGGCCGACGCGGTCGACACGGCACAACTCGCCCTCGACGCCGTCACGACGTCGGAGATCGCGGCGAACGCCGTGACCAACGCGCTGATTGCGAACGGGGCGGTCGACACGGAACAACTGGCGGCCGGGGCCGTGACATCCGGGGAGATCGCGGACGGTCAGGTCGGGCTCGCCGAACTCGGGTTCGACCCCGCGACACAGAACGAACTCGACAACCACGCGGCGCCGTCCGACGCTCACCACACGTACCCGGTCCCGACCGGCGGACTCGCCGATCAAGCGGTCTCGACGGCAAAGCTGGCCCTCGGCGCCGTGGATACGTCGCAAATCGCCACTGGCGCCGTGACGTCCGGGGAGATCGCCAACGGTCAGGTCGGCGGGTCTGAACTCGCCTTCGACCCCGCGACACAGAACGAACTGAACAATCACGCGGGGAACTCGACGGCTCACCACTCGCCCCCGACGTCGACGCAATCGACGGGGACATCGTTCACCGTCGATTTCAGTCAATTCACCCTGTCTAACCCGGAATTTGACATTAATGGGGAGCCAATTCGATATGGTCCAGCCTATGTCTCAACAATCACGGCGTATTCCAACGATTACGCCGATTTAGAGATATTGCTTGGTGACGGGACACTACAGGTCGCTTCATCGCTGACGAGTGGCGAGGACGGAGATACAATCACGGTGAACGATGTGGTTGTAGGACTCTCAGTCGCGGATAGTGACCATAGTGCAACAATCGTCAGTATCGACGGCGAAATAGTGCCTGGATCTCACGCTCACTACATCTAATAGTGTACACATGATTACGCCTACCACAGAATACGGCGGCTCGGACGATGATGATTCGGACTACGAGGAGGCAAATGCCGGCGGGACTGGC
>NZ_SPQG01000003.1:383661-409021 GCF_004944975.1 Halorhabdus amylolytica | reverse complement strand
GTCGACCATCAGTCGTCGGGAACATGTCGACGAGCGTCTCGCCCGCAATGAGTGCGTCTGGTGACGACATGATCGGTGTTACGACACGCCGGCTTATCGTTCCACCTGTTTCAGAACGGGTACCGTCGCCCCCGTTCTCGTTTCTCTCAACGACTTTTCTATCAGTGTCGTCGAGTTCGAGTGCAGGACCACCTCGCTGACCTACGTAACGTCGGACAGTCGTTACTCCTCTATCCGCGAGTGGATGCTCGTCGTCGAGATCGACGCGAGTGACGTCGAACAGTCGTTTCTCCTCGACACGACTGGGTAGCCCCGGGATTTGTCCGAGAGCGATGGGAAGGAGTAGCCGGGGTATCCGCCAGGATGCTGGCGTTTATCACCGCCGGGACCCCATCGTTCGATATGAACATCGTACCGGACACGAGCGTGATCATCGACGGTCGCGTGTCCGAGCGCGTCGTCGAGGGCGAGTTCGCCGACGCGACGGTTTCGGTCCCTGAGGCGGTCGTCGGTGAACTCGAGGCCCAGGCCAACGAGGGTCGACAGACCGGCTGGGACGGTCTCGGGGAATTAAAGCGGCTGGCTGACCTGGCCGACGAAGGGCGCATCGATGTCGAGTACGTCGGTCGTCGCCCCGAAGCCTCCGAGAAACACGCAGCCCAGGAGGGCGATGTCGACGCGCTGATCAGAGATCTCGCAGCCGATCACGGCGCCACGCTCGTGACTAGCGACGTCGTCCAGAGCGAGGTCGCACGTGCAAAGGGATTGGATGTTGTCTTCATCGAACCCGTCGGGCGGGACGTCGAGGCACTCGATATCGCCGAGTTCTTCGACGAGACGACGATGAGTGTCCACCTCAAGGTCGGCGCGAAGCCGATGGCCAAACGAGGTGCCATCGGAGATATGCATTACGAAGCGATCCGGAACGAACCCTCGACGGAGGACCAGCTCAAGGAGTATGCTCACGACATCGAGGAGAGCGCCCGCGCCAGTCCGGATGGGTTCATCGAGATTGACGAACCCGGCATGACTATCGTCCAGTTCCGGGAGTACCGTATCGCGATCGCCAGACCGCCCTTCGCGGATGCCCTGGAGATCACGGCCGTCCGACCGATCGTCCAGACCGAACTCGACGATTACGAGTACGCCGACGAGTTGCGCGAGCGTTTGCTCGAACGCCAGCGCGGTGTCCTCATCTCGGGGGCACCCGGCGCCGGCAAATCGACGTTCGCGCAGGCCGTCGGAGAGTTCCTCGCGGAGTCGGACTTCTCGGTCAAGACCATGGAGAAGCCGCGGGACCTCCAGGTCGGCCCGCACATCACCCAGTATACCGAACTCGCGGGTTCAATGGAGCGGACCGCAGACTCGCTGCTCATGGTCCGGCCGGACTACACCATCTACGACGAAGTTCGGAAGACCGACGACTTCGAAGTCTTCGCGGACATGCGTCTGGCGGGCGTCGGGATGATCGGCGTCGTCCACGCGACGCGGGCCATCGACGCCCTTCAGCGACTCGTCGGCCGGGTAGAACTGGGCATGATCCCGCAGGTCGTCGACACCGTCGTCTACATCGAAGCCGGCGAGATCGAGACGGTCTACGACGTAAACACGGAGGTGAAGGTCCCCGAGGGCCTGATGGAGGAGGACCTCGCGCGGCCGGTGATCGTCATAGAGGACTTCGAAACGGGGGTCCCGGAGTACGAGATCTACACGTTCAACCGCCAGGTCGTGACGGTCCCCCTCGGAGATTCCGACGGTGATCGGGAGAGCGGGGTCGATCGCATCGCCCGCCAGGAGGTCGAACGCGAGATCCGTTCGATCGCCAGCGGCCACGTCGAGGTCGAGGTCCGGGGGCGCGATCGGGCGGTCGTCTGGGTCGAGGATCGGGACATCTCACAGGTCATCGGCAAGGGCGGCGGCCGGATCAGCGACGTCGAGAACCGCCTGGGCATCGACATCGATGTCCGGACGCTGGACGAACGCGAGGGCGGCCGATCCGGCTCGTCGGGATCGAGCGGCGGTGGCGGGATCGACGCGGGTCGGAGCGTCACGCCCGAGATTACCTCCCGACACGTCGTGGTGCCCGCCGAAGGGCTGGCGGGCGAGACCGTGGAAGTTCGCGCCGACAACGAGTACCTCTTCACTGCGACGGTGTCCCGCGGCGGCGAGGTGCAGGTCTCCCGCGGCAGCGCGATCGCCGAGGAACTCGAACGGGCGATCGATCACGGTCGGCAGATCACTGTCGTTCCGGCGTGAAACGAGTGTCCGGTTCTCGGATGCTCTTTCGTGCGGTCGAGATGGAACTGATACGGGAAAACTGCCAAGAGAGAAGGAGTGCCAGAACGGATCAATCGGAGACGGCTTGATCCTGTTTTTCGGAGGCGTCCTCGGTGGTGAGTTCGTAGAGGTTCTGTCGCGCGTCGGCGAAGTAGACGTCCTCGGAAACCACGTCCACCTCTTCGAGTCGTTCGAGGGCGTATCGGACCGTCCGGGCCGAGAGCATCGATTCCTCGACGATCCCCTTCTGGGTCAGCGGTCCCTTGTACTCGAGAACCTTGTAGACGAGTTTCGCGCTCGGCGGGAGGTCTTCGATTCCCTCTTCCTCCTCGGTTTCTGCCATCGATGCGTACTCGGGGCGCCGCCCGTATAAAGATTGAGGAGTCGAGTCGACCGACTGGCCCTTCGAGACGATCGTCAACCGCACACGTTCGAGTTCAGGGAGTCGAACGGGACGCCAACTCGATACGAGGGTCACAGAGAGGGGAACGAACGCCTTTTTAGCCCCGGTGGCTCACCTTGTGGTATGGCTACGGAAACGACGCGCCAGCTGACCGGCCACCTCAGGAGCGTGGTGGTCACGGGCCTGACGACGGTCCTGGGCATGGGCGCGGGAATCACCGCGACCGTCCTCGAACTGGGCCCGGGTTCGACGACGGCGCTGGGCGTCCTCGCTGCGGCGATCCTCGTCCAGTTCCCGATCCTGCAGGTCGTCGGCGTTGACGTCGGGGAGTTCTCGACAAAAGACTATCTCTACATCGGATTCATGACGTTCTCTCTATGGTTCGTCACCTGGAGCATCCTGTTGACGACCGCGCCGGCCTGACCCCCGGAGGTTCCATTCATGGCAGATGATTCAATAGCCGTTGTCGACCTCGATCGCTGTCAGCCCGACCGCTGTAACTACGAGTGTGCGAACTTCTGTCCGCCCAACCGGACGGGCAAGGAGTGTATCGTCACCCGCGAGGAGCACTACGAAGAGGGTGAACCCTTCGACGGGAGTAAAGACCAGGTCTGGATCAGCGAGGAGATCTGTCTGGGTGAATCCTGTGGCATCTGTGTCGAGAAGTGTCCCTTCGACGCCATCGAGATCATCAACCTGCCCCAGGAACTCGAGGACGACCCGGTCCATCGCTACGGCGAGAACGCCTTCGCACTCTATGGATTGCCGGCCCCAGCTGAAGGCCGGGTGACTGGTATCCTCGGTCCGAACGGCATCGGGAAGACGACCGCCGTCCACATCCTCGCCGACGAACTGACGCCCAACCTCGGCCAGTTCGGCGACTCGCCCGAATGGGAGGCGGTCCTCGACGAATATCGTGGGACAGCACTGCAGGACTATCTCGAGTCGCTACTCGATGGGGACGTGTCGGTCGCGCGCAAGCCTCAGTACGTCGACCGGATCCCCGACCAGTTCGACGGAACGACCCGCGATCTGCTGGCAGAGACCGACGAACGCGGCGTCCTTGACGAGTTGATCGAGCGAGTCGGGATCGGCCCTGTTGTGGACCAGGACATCGACACGCTCTCGGGCGGGGAGCTCCAGCGGGTCGCTCTCGTCGCAGCATTGGCACGGGACGCGGACTTCTACTTCCTCGACGAAGTCTCGCCGTACCTCGACATCGGGCAGCGGATGACCGCTGCCAGACTGATTCGGGAACTCGCCGAGGAGGGAGACCGCTCGGTGCTCGTCGTCGAGCACGACCTCGCCATTCTGGACCTGCTGGCCGACGCGATCCACGTCGGGTACGGTCGGCCGGGTGCCTTTGGTGTTATCACCGATCCCAAGTCCGTCAAGAGCGGGATCAACGAATATCTCGCGGGATATCTGGAGAACGAGAACATGCGGATCCGCGAGGCGGCCATCGAGTTCGAGGAGCACGCTCCGCGGTCGGTCAGCGCGGGCGACGTGGTGATCGAGTATCCCGAAATCGAGAAAAGCTACGGTGAGGACGAGTTCTCGCTGGCCGTCGAATCGGGACAGATCCGCGAGAGCGAAGTGCTCGGCGTCGTCGGTCCCAACGGGATCGGGAAGTCCACGTTCGCGAAACTGCTGGCCGGTCGCCTCGAACCGGACGCGGGGGAAATCGACGCCGACCTCGATATATCCTACAAACCCCAGTACGTCGAGGTCGACCAGCCGATGCGCGTCGACGCCTTCCTCGGGTCGATCGCCGACGACTTCGGGACCTCTTACTGGAACACGGAGATCGCCCAGCCCCTCCAGCTGGAGGGGATCATGGAACAGCAACTCACGGACCTTTCGGGCGGCGAGCGCCAGCGCGTCGCGATCGCGGCGTGTCTCTCCCGGGAAGCCGACCTCTACCTGCTGGACGAACCTAGCGCCCATCTCGACGTCGAGCAGCGTGTCTTGGCGACCAGCGCCATTCGCCGCTACGCCGAGAACCACGACGCGACGGCGATGGTCATCGACCACGACATCTACATGATCGACCTGCTGGCCGATCGCCTGCTGGTCTTCGATGGCGAGCCCGCTGTCTCCGGTCACGCCAGTACGCCCAAGTCGATGCGCGACGGGATGAACGACTTCCTGGGTAACCTCGACATCACCTTCAGGCGGGACGAACGCACCTCCCGCCCTCGGATTAACAAGCCCGGAAGCCGTCTGGATCGCGAACAGAAGGACGCGGGCGAGTACTACTACGCGCCCGAGTAACCATGAGCCACCCCTTCCGTGGCTTTGCCGCGGCCGATCGCTCTCACAGTGCTGGCAGCTTTTTGCCTTCAGTGAAATGAAAGATTTATCTCGCGTTGGTGAAATTCTCCTCCTATGGCTGGAATGTCACTCGGACAGAAGACGATCGCGATTTTCGTGACGGTGTTTCTGAACGTCCTGGTGTTCGTTTTCGGTGGGATCCTGGGATTTTTGGTCCTGATTCCGTCGATACTACTCCTGGGGACTCTTCTTGTCCGCTTCTGAGATGGGGTGGAGTGGGCCGTATCGTCGGGCGGTAACAAATCCGTTTCTCCGCGGGATAGCCCCGTATCTCGGACTCTCGACCGTCATATTTACATTCCTGATAGTTCTCGGGATTGCCATCAGATTCAAGCACGCGTCAGCCTCACCGCTTCCGGTCACACCGTCTTCGGCGGCTACTTTCGAAGCCATCGAACTGTCAACTTTGGATCTGTTTGTCCACAACGGCCTCGTTTCACTGCGGGCGATCGGCGGGTTCCTGACGATCGGCGTCGGGACAGTGTACGTACTTGCCATCAACGGACTCACGATCGGGGCCGTCCTCGGCGAGGCGACGATGGCGTTCGGTCCAGTGGTGACCGTCACCTTGATCGCTCCACACGGCGTCTTCGAGATTCCGGCGGTGCTACTCGCCACTGGACTCGGCTTCCGCTGGACACACGTCGTCTGGGCAGTCGCGTCGGGCAAGCGGCGTCGGTATTCGGTCTCCCGTCATGTCCTGCACACGATCGGGTGGCTGGCGATCGTGGCTGCGTTGCTCGCCATCGCCGCCTTCGTCGAGGCCGAGTTGACCGTTCCCCTGGCGCGAATGTTTCCATGACACGTGTTTGACGTCGGTTGCGGACCGGGGACGATCGTCAACCACGCAGCACCACGACTTCGGACGCTCCGTCGTCGTCGTCACTCAATCTGTTCGGTTCCGAGCGGAACGAAACCCGCAAGTCCGTGCTCGCCGAACACGCTGTCAATGCACGATTATCACGTGCACACGACCTACTCTGACGGTGACCTCCTGCCGCGGATGGTGGCCGCGGCCGAGGACGCCGGCCTGGACGGCGTCGGGTTCGCCGATCACTGCAACGTCTTCGAGACGGAGGGCGCTCGCGCCTACCGCGACGCGTTCGGGTTCAATCTCGACCTCACTTACGAGCGTCGCCGCGGCGCGATCGAACGGTGGCGAGACCGGACTGACCTCCGGATCTACGACGGCGTCGAGATGGACTATCACCCGGATTACGAGGGCGATATCAGGGAGTTCCTCGCGGACGCGAACTTTCAGTACGCCATCGGCAGCGTCCACGCCGTCGACGGCGCGAACGTTCACGACCGGGAGCACTTCGGGGGGCTTTCGACGGCCGAACGGGAGGCTGCCGTCGAGACGTACGTCGATCGGGTGTGTTCGTTGATCGATTCGGAACTGTTCGACGTGGCCGCTCACATCGATCTCGTCGAACGTAATCCAGCACTCCGCGGGTTGATGGCCGACGATCACTACCGTCGGATCACCGACGGGTTGTCCGGGTCCGATACTGTCCCGGAGATCAACGCTGGACGTGTCCTCGAAGACTACGGCGAGTTCCATCCTCGTGATCCATTTGTGGAGACGCTTCTCGATGCGGGCGTCGGATTCACGATAGGTTCGGATGCCCACGAACCGGGTGTTTTGATCGACAGCGTCGATCGGCTGGAAGACGTCGTCGCGGAACGAGGCTTGCCGGTCGTCGAATTAGACCTCTAGATCAGTTGTTTCCCGAGGAGACCTCTAGATCAGTTGTTTCCCGAGGCGTTCTTCCCGCGCAGACGCCCGAGGCACGTCGCTGGTTGTCGATCAGTCCTTCCATCCGGTGAGCGCCAAGATGTGAAGCCGCGCGTGCTCGACGGGTGGACTCGTCGCACGACGATGGCGATCGATCGGCACAGATCTCGGATAGAACCAAGTAACTATTATTTGGGGCTCTACCAGTAGGGACACATGACGAGCGTAGCGATCTTGGCGCTGGCGGCGAGCGTACCGATCGCGGTGGCGTTCGCCCTGCTCGTGGGATTGCGATGGTCGGCGGCCCGGTCGATGGGCGTCGGCTGGGTAATCGCCACGGTTCTCGGGTTGACGTTGTGGCGCATGGAACCGACCTGGTGGGCCGCATCGGCGTTGACCGGTGCCCTGGAAGCGATGAATATCGTCCTGATCGTTTTCGGCGCGATCCTCCTGATGAACTACCTGGAAGTCAGCGGCGCGATCGGCACGATCCGGTGGTACTTCCGCGGGATCGCCCGGGACCGTCGCGTGCAGTTGCTGCTGATCGGGCTGGGTTTCGAGACGATCATCGAGGGTGTGGCCGGGTTCGGGACGCCCGGCGCGCTGGCCGCGCCGCTTTTCATCGGCCTCGGCTTCCCGCCGCTCGGGGCGGCAGTTTTCGGCCTGTTCTTCAACGCTCCGAACCCGCAATTCGGGGCCGCCGGGACGCCGATCATCGGGGGCGTCGAGAGCGGGATGGGAGAGAGTGTCCTGGTCGGGATCGATGTCGTCTCGTTCCAGCAACTGGTCTCGGCCTGGAGCGGCGTCATCACCGGGTTGACGTTCACGTTCTGGGGTGTGCTCGGGGTCTTCCTGCTCATCTACTGGTTCGGGGACGAGGCTGAGCGCTCGCTCCGGGGTGCCGCTCGGTCGACGGCACCGATCGCGCCGTTCGCGCTCGCCCTCGGCGTGCTGGCCGGCGTGATCCAGTGGGCGGTCGCGTGGTTCATCGGGCCGGCACTGCCGGACATCGCTGCGGGGTTCGTCGTCCTCGGAGTCGGGATCGTCATGGCCGATCGGGACGTACTCGTTCCCGAAACAGCCTGGGAGTTCCCCGATCGCGAGACGTGGTCGGCGACCTGGCTCGGCGGGCTGAGTCTCACCTCCATGGACACAGACGAACCGACCAAGGAGATGCCGGTGTGGCTGGCCTGGACGCCGTATCTCGTGGTGGGGTTGTTCCTGCTGGTGACGCGTTGGCCGACGCTGGATCTCGTCGCGACGCTACAGGGATTCACTGTCGGAATCGACAGCGTGCTCGGAACGAGCCAGTCGTGGTCGTTGCGGTACCTCTATCTGCCGGGGACGATGCCGTTCATCCCCGTCGCGATCGGTACGGGATTGCTCTATCGTCTCGACAGTCGGGAGACGCTCGGTGCCTGGATGGAGTCGGCCCGCCAGATCGCGCCGGCGGCACTGACGCTGATCGTCGCGGTTTCGCTGACCCGTATTATGATCGAGTCCGCAACCAATCCAGCGGAGTTCGTCGGCATGATGGAAGCACTGTCGATCGTACTGGCCCAGGGGGCCGGCGGAGCACTCCCGTTCGTTTCCCCCTGGATCGGCGCGCTGGGCACGTTCGTCACCGGATCGAACACGACCTCCGATATCCTGTTCAACACGTTGCAGTACAACGCCGCGGCGGAAGTCGGCATTTCGAAAGGTCTGGTCGTCGCGATCCAGAACGTCGGCGGCGGCGTCGGCAACATGGTCTCGGTGCTCAACATCGCCGCGATCTGTGGGGTCGTCGGCATCACCGGCCGCGAGGGCGACATCCTCCGGAAAGTGCTCGTTCCGACCGTGATCTTCGCCCTTTTCACCGGAACGGTCGGGATGCTCCTGGTGTACGTGGTCGCCCCCGGCGTGTTCTGACCGGAACGACTGTGCCTTCCCAGCCTGCCGATGTGACATTCCTCCCCGCCGTGAACGAAGAGGGAGTACAGCCCCCTCAGGCAGACGATGCAAAGCGCCGTCGACGGCGGGATTCGCTCCTCGAAAAAGACGGGTGATCACAGCGAGCCAGAGTGGCAGTCTGGCCTCGGCCGGGTTGATGTCCCCCGTTTATCCGCTGGGTACGGTTCCGGCACCCGTCCGACGACACCTACAAACCGATCAGGGCCTACCGTCGGCGTATGCAGGTCATCGCAGTGACCGGCCCTTCGGAGGTGGGCAAGACCACGCTCGTCGAGACCCTCGTCGAGCGGTTGTGCGAGCGAGGAACTGTGGGGACGGTCAAGCATATCGACTGCGAACCGTCGATCGACACGGCGGGGAAAGACACGGATCGTCACCGTGGGGCCGGTGCCGTCAGGACGCATGGGATCGCGGACGGAACGTGGTTCGCAACCGGGGAGTCACGCACGCTGTGGGACGCACTCGAGGACCTCTCGGTCGACTGTGAGTACGCCATCGTCGAGGGGTACGCCGACCTCGACCTCCCACAGATCGTCCTCGGAGATGGGGACGGGGAGGGGGCTCTGCTCGGGGCACCGAATGCCGATGCGGTTCCCGTCGAGGAGGCGATCGAGGCGATCGAGTCCGTCGAACCCTACGAGTCGCTGTCGTCGCTGATCGCGTCGGTCGAGCGCTCGGCCGAGGCAGACCAGGCGGGTGCGGTCGCAACGTTCACCGGACGGGTTCGCCGACGGGACGATCCCGGGGACGAACCGACCGAATACCTCAAGTTCGAGTCCTACGACGATGTCGCGAGCGAACAGATGGAGACGATCCGAACGGACCTGGAGGATCGTGACGGCGTCTTCGACGTCCGACTCCACCATCGGACGGGTCTCGTCGAGGCGGGCGAGGACGTCGTCCACGTGGTCGTGCTCGCGGGACACCGCAAGGAAGCCTTCAGGGCCGTCGAGGACGGAATCGATCGCCTCAAGGACGAAGTCCCGCTGTTCAAGAAGGAAGTCACTGTCTCCGAGGAGTTCTGGGCCCACGAACGGAGCAGGTAGGGGTGTCGCTGGTCGGAACACTCGCCGTCGTTCCGGAGTGAGATAACACGGGTTCGTGACTTCGGACGGCGTTACGACGTGACGGTTCGACTCCGGCATGGATCAGTTCGTTACCAGCCCTTCGTTGCGGTCCCAGGTGATGAACTGCTGAGCGAACGTCGCCAGTTCGGCGAACAGACCTTCGACAGCATCCTCCCGAAGGACCGCTTGCTGGAACGATTCGAGCCAGTCGAGGCGACCGAGAGCTTCGCGCTGGCTCGCACGGATCGCCGACAGCTCTTCAGAGGCGCTGCTGTCGGGATCACGGGCCAGCAGTTCGGCCTCGCGCGCGCAGAGCGCAGACATGAATTCGAAGGATACCGCGAGATGGTCGGGAACGCCGTCGCCACGCTCCGGTTCGAATCCGGTGGCGGCATGAGCTTTTGCGCCAGCGGCGGCGGGATCACCGAGGAACTCGCCGGCTGCACCTTCCTCGTGATACGGCGAGTCCGACTCGAATGATTCGCTGGGATCGTCGGCGTGGGCTGACGCGAACGGCGGGACGTAGTGTGGCCCCGGGACGGCGAAGAGGTTGTCGTAACCGATCCGGAGTGCCTCGCGGTCGAGGTCGGTTCGGTCGAGTGTGTCAGTCCCGACGTTTGCCGCGAGGGCATCCGCAAGACGGACGAACGCACTGTCCTCGAGGGCGGCGGCAAGTGTCTCCACGTCGCCGTCGAAGACCGCCGCCAGGAGCCCGTAGACCTCGGCCCGACCACGAGCCACGGCAACCGCTTCGGACTCCTCGTCCAGATCGATTCGTGGGGTCTCCGTCTCGTGTGGGGTAGTTTCCGTCACGGGAATCACCGCCGTCGGACTTCGACGAAGGCGTCGTATTGGGCGTTACTGCCACCGATGAGGTCCGAGAGACCGGTGTCTTCGAGGGCGTCGTCCAGCGGCTGAACGTGATTGATCGCGAAGCCGGCATCGCGTCCCTTCGCCAGGCCGGCCTCCTCGGTCATGGGCTCGTCGAACTGGTAGGGTGTATGTCCGTCCTCGTCGACCGGCCCGCGGGTCTCGCCGTCGATCGTCTCGGCGGTCGCCCCATCGCCGGTTCGGCCCCAGCCCCACATCGCGCCGACGACACCCGGACGGATGCCGCTCGTGACCATCGCGGTTCCCTCGACGGTCCGGCGACCCGCGTCGATCTCGATCGGATCACCGTTCTCGACGTCGCGTGTTTCGGCGTCCCGCGGGTTGATCCACAGCGGGTTCTCCGGGCGCGTTTCCCTGAGCCACGGGCTGTTCTGGGTCCGGTGCATCCCCTGAGTTCGTGGCTTCCAGTTGATGAGCCGAAGCGGTCGCTCGCGGTCGTCCTCGCTCGCGACGGCCGCCTGGACGTCGCCGTTGTAGTGTTCGACGTCGGCGACCTTCGGCAGGGGGTCGAAGCGGTCGCCGGTGTAGGAGTGTTTCCCGTTCGGGACGACCTCGCTGTAGAAGTCCACGCGCGAGCCGAGTTTGTACCGCATATGCTCGCCGTCGTAGGCGTTGCTGTCGTCGAACCGCTCGGCGTAGTCGTATTCGTGGCCGTGCTCGGCGAAGCGATCGGCATAGTTCTCGACGGGTTCCTCGAAGCGCCCGCCGCGGTTGAGCACGGTGACGACCTTGCGCCACTCCTCGTCCGTGACGGCTCCTCGCCAGGCGTCGATGTCGAACGCGTCGCCGAGCCCCTTCTCGTGGCTCGCCCGGAACGCAGCGAGTTCGTCGTCGTCCGCGTCGGGGACCGGATCACGATCGTCGGCGATGTTCGCGGCGAGTTTCAGGTAGAAGTCCTCAGCCTGATCGAGTTTCCAGCGGTTACCGTCGGCGTCCGGGATCGCGTCCTCGCCGACGCCGGGGAGGTCCATGCGTTTCCACATGTCGATGAGGACGTCCTCGAACGGACGGGCATCGGGCACGACGTTGACTGCGGGTTGGCTGAGTTTCTCGTCGGCCAGGCGCTTGTTCGGGTAGGTGCCGAAGTTCTCAAAGCGTTCCAGATAGGTCGGCTCGGGCAGGATGTAGTCGGCGTACTTGCTGGTCTCGCCGATCACCGTGTCGGAAGCGACGATCAGCGGGATCGTCTCCTCGTCCTGGAGGATCGGCGGGATCTGATCGCCGCCCGCGACTGCCATGACGTGGTTGTTCGAGTACGGCCGGATGAACAGCGCCTCGATCCCGTAGGGATACTCGTCGGCTGCGCTGCCGTACAGTTCCTGGGTCGCCTGTGGCGGCGCGACCGGGAACCAGGGTCGTTTCGCGGGGTACCCGTCGTCGCGCTCGAACAACGAGGTGTCCTCGTAGTTGATACCACCGCGCAGAATCGGGATCCCCCACGGCGCGTTGGCGTCAGGGACCGTCCCGAGTTCGTAACGGCCGGACATCGTGCTGTACCCGGCATAAGGCGTGATCTGGCCCCCCTTCCAGTCGTAGTTGCCGATGAGGTGCTGGAGCGTCGCGATCGCCCGCGTGTTGTGGAAGCCGTTTCCGTGTTTCGCCGGGCCGCGGTAGGCCATGATGGCCGCGCGCTTGCCGTGGCTGGTGAACTCGTCGGCGATGTCCGCGATTGTCTCGGTCTCGACGCCGGCCATCTCGGCGTACTCATCGAGGGTGTACTCGAAGACGCGATCGCGGTACTGGCTCCAGACGCTCTCGACGCGCGTCCCGTCGATCGTCTCTTCGACGTCCAGGACGGCCGTCTCGACCTCGCTCGCGGGACGGGGTTCGCCAGTTTCGGCGTCGATGACGACAAAATCGTCGGCCGTCTCGGCGTCCGCCTCGACGAGTCCGAGTTCGGCGGCTCGCGCCTTCGGACCAGCTTCCTCGTCGACGCATACGAGATGGGTGGCATCGCTCCAGGTCGGTTCGTCGTCGGCGTGAGCGGCGTCCTGGGCGGGGTTCTGGAGATATTCGACGTCGTAGCGGTCGTTGTCGATGATCCAGTGCGCCATCCCGAGCGCGAGCGCTCCGTCCGCGCCCGGTTCGACCGGAACCCACGTCTCGGCCTTCTCGGCGGTCTTCGAGAGCCGAGGGTCGACCACGTCCATGCGCATGCCGTCCTCGATGGCGTTGGTCAACTTCGGGGCGAGCCAGGTCGGGCCCTTGTTGGCGACCATCGGATTCGTCCCCCAGACGAGGAGGTACTCGGTGTTCTCGATGTCGGGGTACTGTCGTTTCTTCTTGGCGTCGTGTGAGCGGACGTTGCCCATGACGCTCGAAAACCCGCAGGTTCCGGCGTGGTGCGTGCTGTTGATCGAGCCCAGGCCCTGCTGCCAGAGCCGCGCGCGGATGAAGTTGCGTCGGAACCCACCCACGTCGACGATCTGGTTGGCCTTCGGGCCGAGATCGGGGTGATCGGTGTCGATAAGGTCATCGCTCCACTTCTCGTCGAAGGCGGCCTTGTCCATCTCGTCAGACTTGACGGCCTCCCAGTCGCTCATCACCTCGTCCTGGGGGGCATATCCCCACATCTCTCGAAGTCCGGGATGGTCGAGTTCGTCGTCACCCTCGACGATTTCCTCGATCGCCTGCTCCCAGGAGATCGTCTTCCACTGCTCGGAGCCCCGCGGGCCGACGCGCTTCATCGGCTTGCGCACCCGGTAGCTGTCGAAGGCCGTCTGGATGCCGGCCTGGCCTTTCAGACAGATCCGGCCGCCCGATAGCGACCAGCGGTCGGTGTCGACGTCGCCGCTGCCGGCGACGTCACCCATCGCGATGTCGTTCGGGGCGCTGTCGTAGGGCACCTGCGAGAACGGCTGGGTGTTGAGAAACGAGTAGGGGTTGCCGGCGAGTTTTCGGACCAAGGAACTGTACCCGCCCGTCCCGCTCTCGTCGGCGAGTCGGACCTTGATCGGACAGAAGGTGTTACACTGTCCGCAGGTCGTGTGGATCACGTCCTCGGCACCGTACTCGCCGTAGTCGTCGCCGACGTAGTGCTGCTGGCTGTCGGTCCAGAGGTCTTCAGTGTCGACATCGATCGTCGCGGCACTCGCTGCGCCGATCAGGCCGATGCTGCCGACTGCTTTCACGAGGTCGCGCCGGGTTAGTGACGGTCCACCTTCGGACGCTCTGTCGTCGCTGTCTGTGTCCGATGCGTCTGTCTCCGTGCTATCGCTATCCGTGGACATCAGTGATCACCTCGATCGAGTGGCGTCAGGGGAAGCAGTTCCGCGCCGATCGTGTACAACAGGAGGCCGACAGCGATCATACCGATACTCGTCGCCCACTCCACGAGAGAGGGGAAGTACGAGCCGTGGGGAAGACCCTCCATGACGGGGAGAATTTGGGCCGGGACGACGATGTTGAACCGGACGGCGATGATTCCGATGACGACGCTCAGACCCGCCAGGACCATCAGCCACGGCGTCTCGCGCCATTCGCGTTTCGAGAGCATCACGAGCGGGAACAGCCATCCCATCCCGACCATGAACCACCAGAACGACCAGGACATCTCTCCGAAGAGAATGACCGCCCAGGTTTCGACCTCGTGGGGATGGAGGCTGGCGATGGCGATCAGCATCTCGATGCCCGTCAGCGCCGCGTCGACGACGATGAAGGCAGCCAGCAGGACGGCGAGTCGGTTCAGCAAGTCCCGATCGACGGGCTCGTCGTCGAAGAGTTTCGTCCGGAGGACGTATAGCATCATCACCAGTGCCGTCCCCGAGAGGACCGCCGACACGACGAAGATCACGGGGAAGAGACCGCTGTTCCAGTACGGCCGGGCCTTCGAGACGGCAAAGAGGATGCCGGTCCCGCCGTGGACGAGGAAGATCGCCAGCGGAATCCCAACGATTCCAGCCCGCGTGAGCCACTTGCGGTCGGTCACTCGGGAGGCTTCGCTGGTCGATCGACGACCGAGCGTCAGCAGACCGCTCAGACCGGCGCGGAGTCCGGAACCGCGTTCGGCGACGCGAGCGAGGTCGATCCGCATCGAGAAGTACAGTTCGGTGACGAGCACGGCGATGTAGGCGACGTAGGCGTGGACCTCCCAGGAGAGTGCGGAGGTGAGCTGTCGCCAGATGAAGGGGAAGTACATCCGGTCCATCCGGCCGAGGTCGACCCAGACGAACATGAGCGCGACCACCATGCTGATGATCGCCGCGAAAAGGGCGTCGCGGTCGACCCGGTGCATCCCGGAGACACCGAAGACGTTCGCGAGCGTACTCACCAGAAACGCACCCGCCGAGAGACCGACGAAGTAGATGTAGAAGGCGACCCACGCGCCCCAGGGGGTCGTACTCGTGAGGTTCGTACTCGTCATGCCTTCGGTGATCCGGAGGATCATTGCGGCCCCACCGATCAGTAGCAGGACGGCGAGGGCGGCGTACCAGACCACGCGCAGGCGGTTGTCGGTGAATCCCGGCTCGAACTCGAAGTGTGTGGTATCTGTCGCCATGGGTTATTTGAGGTAGTAGACGTTCGGGTCGGTCCCCTCGCTCTCCTTGAGCTGGAACGATCGCGTCGAGTCGGCCATCTCGGCGACGTCGCTGTCGGGATCGTTCAGATCGCCCATATTCCGGGCGTCCCCGACACAGGTCTCGACGCAGGCCGGTTCCTCGCCGCGTTCGAGCCGGTGGGTGCAGAAACTGCACTTCCGGACGTTACCGATCGGTGACTCACCGTCCTGGCGTTTGCCGCGATCGACGCCGTACTCGGGGCTGGTTATCTCGCCGGCCCCCTCGACCTCGTCGTCGTAATTCTCTCCGAAGTCGAAGTAGCGCGCGCCGTACGGACACGCGATCATACAGTACCGGCACCCGATACAGCGGTCGTAATCGATGTTGACGACACCGTTGTCCATCTTGTAGGTCGCACTGACGGGACAGACCTGGACACACGGTGGTTCCTCGCATTGCATACACGGCCGCGGCACGTTCGTCCGGGTGACGTTCGGGAACTCGCCGTGTTCCTCCTCCATGACGACGTTGTAGGAGACGCCCGGCGGGGTGCGGTTCTCGGCCTTGCAGGCGACTGTACAGGAGTCACACCCGACGCACTTCTGGAGGTCGATGACCATTCCCCAGCGCGTCCGGTTTCCGTCTGTGGCCGCGTCCATCTCATCAGCGCTTGCGGCGTCGATCTCGCAGGCGACTGACTCGATCGAGCCGACGGTACAGGAAAGCGAGTCGGCCGTCCCGGCGTCGATCGTCTGATCTGTACTCTGGATCGACGGGTTGGGCGTCTCTCGATAGGCGTCGCCGAACTCACGTTCGGCGGCCGCGTCGTATTTCTCCCAGTAAGCCTCGGCAGAAATGTCGCCTCGGGAGACGCGCTTTGCGTCCTCGGCCATCGCGATCCCCAGTTCAGTGTCGTGATCGGTTTTCGCGAGTTCCTCGCGTGGATCGGCCCGTTCTATCTCGACCATCGCGTCCATCGCTGCAGTCTCGACCGCGGGGACGCCCGGCTGCACATCGTCGTTCGAGCTACTCATCGCTTTCACCCGCCCGATTTCTCGGATAACCCCTCGCTCCGACAGTGGCTCGGATCATCACGTAGACGTACGGAGGACACCCCTGAGAGCGCAGTCCCAATACTGTTTGCCCCCGCGTCCGGGACCGAATACCCGGTATAACCACCCACCCAATACTCTTTGGCCGACCCGATCGCGGTCCGGTTCAGGGTTGCTTCGAGCGCGGCTCAGTGGACAACGGCATCCTTGAGATATATACGCCGTGACGCTCGAATACGTGCCATGAATCTCGTCATCCTCGCCTCCATCGTCCTGCGCGTTCTCGGCGTGGGGTACTCGCTGGTGTTGCTCTACCGGTCCAACGACCGTCGGTTCGGGTTCCTGACGGTCATGCTCTCGTTGATGGCGACACGACAGATCCTTTCCGCGCAGGGCTCGACCGATCCCATCGAGGAACTCCCCGGGCTGGTCGTGAGTATCCTTGCGGTGCTCACTGTCTACTATCTCTCGAGTTACGTCGTCGAGGAACAACGCATCACCGAGCGCCTGCGCGGATTCCAGAAGGCGATCGAACACGCCGGTCACGCCATCTTTCTGACGGACATCGACGGCACGATCGAGTATGCCAATCCAGCCGTCGCAGACGTGACGGGTCACGATCCGGACGAAGTCGTCGGGGAGAACCCGCGACTGTGGAAGTCGGGCGAGCACGACGAGGACTTCTACGCCGGGATGTGGGAGACGATCGCCTCGGGATCGATCTGGGAGGGAGAGATCATCAATCGCCGGAAGTCCGGCGACCTCTGCTGGGTCGACATGACAATCGCCCCGATCACCGGCGAGGGCGGTGCGGTCGAACGGTACGTCGCCGTCGAGCGCGACGTCACCGAGCGCAAGGAACGCGAGGTTCGCATCGCCGAACAGAACGACCGGCTCGAACGGCTCAACAACACGAACGAGGTATTACGCGACGTCAACCGCGAGCTCGTCGCGGCCACGTCCCGCCAGGAGATCGAGCGCTCGCTGTGTGATCGGTTCGCCCGATCGCCGCTGTTCGGGGCGGCGTGGGTCGGCGAGCCCCGACTCGTCGACGACAGCGTCAACGTCCGCACTCGCGCCGGGATCGACGAGGGCGCACTCGATGCACGGCTCGAGGAGACGGACAACTACCGGCGAGTGATCGACGACGTCCTCGACCGTGGCGAGCCGGCATTTGTCGACGCTGACGCGTCGCGGCTCGACGATCCGCTGGACGCAGTGGCGGTTATGATCCCGTTATCGTATCAGGACGCCGATTATGGCGTGCTCGTCGTCGAATCGGCGACCGAGGACGCCTTCGAGACGATCGACCGCGGGTTGTTCGCCGAACTCGGCTCGACCGTGGGCGACGCGATCAACGCTGCGGAGAGTCGACGGACGCTCGCGGCCGACGAGGTCACGGAACTGGAGTTCCTCGTCGACGGCGCTTCGGACCCGCTGGTCACGCTCTCGGCGGAACTGGAGTGTTCGGTCGAACTGGAACACCTGGCGGGTGTCCACGGGGATACTGTGGCGTACGTCTCCATCACGGGAGTCGACGAATCAGCCGTCTCGGCATATTTCGAAGGGGACGAGCACAACGGAAACGGGCGATCGCTGTGTGAGTACGACGATCGCTGTCTCGTTCGACTCGTCGTCGGCGAGTCGGCGATCGTCCCGACCCTGGCCCGATACGGCGCGACGGTGACGGCCGTTTCGGTGACCGGCGGTCACGGCCGAATCCGGGCGGACGTTTCCCGGTCGAACGACATCCGTTCGGTCGTCGAGGCCGTCCAGGCCGCTCATCCCGAACTCGATCTCCTCGCCCAGCGCGAGCAGGAACGTGGGTCCGAGTCGGAGACGGAGTTCCGGTCGTCCTTCGAAGAGTCACTCACTGATCGACAGCTCGAGGCAGCCAGGACGGCGTACTTCGCGGGCTTCTTCGAGTGGCCCCGGGAGACCAGCGGCGAAGAAGTCGCCGCGATCATGGACATCACCCAGTCGACGTTCACCCAGCACCTGCGGACGGCCCAGCGGAAACTGTTCGCGGCCGTCTTCGAGGAGAGCGTGACTGCCAGCAAGTGACGGCCGCCCGGAGTGACCGAACGCGATCACAGAACAGTCCGCTGACAGCTCCCACAGAGCGTCTGTTCCTTGACGTCGACCTCGCGAACCCTCGGCGAGAAATTCATGACACACCGCTTGTTGTCGCAGTGTTCGAGTCCGAGAGTGTGGCCGATCTCGTGGACGACTTCCTTGCGGACGCGTTCGGCGAACACTTCCGTGGCGGATTTGTTCGAGATGCCTCCATCGGAGGACGTCTGGAGACGATGCGTCGAAATGACACTCCCGTTGCCGTCGAGATAGGCCAACCCGAACACGTAGTTTCGGCGGCGATAGAACAGATCCTTGTCGGTGATAGCGATGTTTTTGGCGCCGACACCAACCCGTTTGGCGAGATCGATGAACTCCTCGGCGCGGTACTGATCGCGATCGCGATCGTACGCCCCTTCCGGGATCGATTGGGGATCGTGGACGGTCACGTCGCAGTCATAGACAGATCGAAGACCGGCCGAGGCTTCGCGCTTGACCAGGGCGGGGAGATCGCCGACCGGCACGATGTCGACGTGCATGAGACGACATATGGAGTGGGCGTTCATAAAAACCTCGCCCGGGGCGTCGCCGTCCGGAAGGGTCTACCACCCGGTCCGAGCCGCAATTGGCTTGACGGGTCGGACCGTTCGACCGATAGATATGGAGATCGACGCGGTCGTACTCGACGTCGACGGGGTGGTGGTGGATGTCGCCGACTCCTATCGGCGTGCAGTCGTCGAGACGGTGGCGCGAGTCTACGACGAAACCGTCTCGAAGGCGGTGCTCCAGCCGTTCAAGGATGCCGGCGGTTTCAACAACGACTGGGATCTGACCGACGCCGTCGCGCTGTACGTCCTGGCCCGCGATGCGGGACTGGACTGTGGCGTCGAGGCGTTCACCGATCGCGTCGCCAGGTCCGGTGGGGGTTTCAGCGGGGCCCGGTCGGTGGTCGATGATGCGCTCTCCGCGGACGCCCGCGAACGGGTTCACGCAACTCTCGATCGCGAGTACAACCGCGAGGTGTTCCAGCAACTGTACCTTGGCAGCGACCGATACCGGGAGATCGAGGGAGAGGAACCCACGCTCGACGAACCCGGTTTCATCGAGGCCGAACCGATACTGATCGAGCCGGCCACTGTCGACGCACTTCGTGCGCGCTTCGCTATCGGCGTCGTGACCGGTCGACCGGCGCCAGAGGCCGACATCGCCCTCCGGCGGGCCGGGCTGTCGATTCCTGACGAACATCGCTTCACCATGGACGACTGGGGGGGTGCCAAACCGGATCCTGATGCGCTGGTGACGCTTGCCGAACGCTTCGGGGCCAACACGGTCGCGTTTGCCGGCGATACGCTCGACGATGTCCGAACGGTGGTCAACGCCGGAGAGGCCGATCCCGACCGGACATATTACGGGATCGGTGTGCTGACCGGCGGACTCACAGGTCAAGAGGGGCGCAAGAAGTTCGAACGCGCTGGTGCTGACGCCGTCGTCAAGTCGGTCAACGAACTGCCCGAACTGCTCGAACCCCGGAAGTGAACCGGTCGACACGACCGGGTGAGTCCGGTTTTCCGATACCGAGTGGTGTTTGCCAGACTAGCCGGTTGCCAATACCGTAGAGGCTTAAGACGCTCCGTTACAACGGACCCACATGCGGATCGCTATCCTGGGCGGAACGGGCGACATCGGCGAGGGTCTGGCCCTCCGGTGGGCCTTTCACGCAGACCACGAGATCGTGATCGGATCGCGCGAGAGTGACCGCGCGGTGACGAAAGCCCGAGAGTACGAGACTGAACTTTCGAGCCGCGGGGTCGACGTAACCATCGACGGGTTGGAGAATCCCGACGCGACAGCCACGGCCGACGTCGTTATCGCGGCGGTGCCGGCCTACCATCTGGTCGATACTATCGAGTCCGTGGCGGAGTCACTGACAGCGGGAACAGTGCTCGTGAGTCCGGCAGTCGGGATGCGACACGACGAGGCCGGGATGCACTACAACCGACCGGGGGCCGGCAGCGTCACCGCCCTGGCCGCCGACGTCACACCGGAAGACGTCCCCGTGGTCGGAGGATTTCACAACCTCGCAGCCGGGCGACTGGCGAACCTCGACGTCGACCTGTCGATGGACGTCCTTCTGGTCGGCGAGGACGATGACGCCCTGGAAACGGTCGCGGCACTGACCGACGCGATCGACGGTCTCCGACCGCTCGAGGCGGGGCCGATCGACAATGCCGCAGAAGTCGAATCTCTGACGCCGCTTTTGATCAACCTCGCGGAGTACAACGAGGGACTCCACGACGTCGGCGTCCGCTTCGAGTGACAACGTCGAAAAACGAACTCGAGCGGAGGCTTCTTCGAGTGCCGTTCAGGCGGAGGCTTCTTCGAGTGCCGTTTCGATGTCGTCGGCCTGGGTGACGCCGATAAAGCGCTCGACGATTCCTTCGTCGTTCTCGATGATCAGTGTCGGGAGCGAACGCACCTGATACTCGTTGGCGACATCCTGATTCTCGTCGACGTCTATCTTTTCGAACTCGACATCCGGCCAGTCGGATTCGATATCCTCCAGAATCGGATCTTGTGTCTTGCAGGGACCACACCAGTCGGCCTGGAAATCCTTGAGGGTGACAGTCATGATACCTACCAAACTTTGCCGAGGAGGCGAAATAAGCGTTTTCACTACGGCCCTGTTCTCCGTCAGTGAAGACGCCTCGATCACGGGAGTTGCGTGCGGACTCCGCCCACGCGCCGCCCACCCTTCAGAAATCTGTCACGAGGTCCGTCTCGCGTTCGACGGAACCCTGTCGATCGGTGACCGATCCATCGGAAACACGCAGGACCTGGAGTCGACGATGCGACCACTTTCGGCGTATAGGCGGGACAGCACGGCGACGTTACCGGTCCCGACCGGTAACGAGGAGGTCGATGCCCCCGGGATCGGTCGGAAGTAACGCCTCGGGTCCGCCGTCGTCGTCGTTGCCCGCTCCGACCCCTCCGTCCTGGTTTTCACTGCTCTCGGTCGGTCGGGTTGACGTGGTATCGGTCGTCGGTGACGTCCCAGACTCGTCCTCAGTAGTACGCTTTTCACCGCCTCGCGTCGGGGTATCGGACGTGTTCGTAAGCGTCGGGGTACCGGACGTGTTCGTAAGCGTCGGAGTGTATGTATCATCGGTCTCGAGCTCTGCGTCCGGATTTTCGGTTCCGGCGCTCGAAGGGCCGAGAGCGGTTGCCGACGTTGGTGTCGGTGTCGGCGTGTTGGCGGCCTGGTTTCCGGCGATGTTCCCGGAGAGGGAGATCCTGGCGGATTCCGAATCTGTCAGGAAACCGTAGGTACCCATCCCCGTGAGGAACGCAATGCTCATCGTGGCGGCGAGCGCGAGTGCCAGGAGTTTGCGTTCAGTCATCGTCCACGTCACCCCGTGATCGATCTGCGTTCGTGGAGCGCCCGTTCTTTGTTGCCTCGACGACAGTGCTTTCATCCGAAGGGAGGTCGGTTTCGACGGATGGATCAGCCTCGATCGGCCTGTCGACTATCTCGACAGATTCTGTGTCCGTTCCGCCGTCGTGTTCGTCGACGGTCTGTGGTCCTCCCTGTTCGGGCCGGACATCTTCCGTTCCCGTTGGATCCGTCATCGATCCGTCGGTCCCGCCGAAGACGAGCAGACCTGCCCCAAGCAGGAAGGCCGCAGCCACGGCACCGACTGCTCCAAGTGCCCACGTTTCGACTGTCGCGTAAGCGACCCAGATGCTGTAGGCGAGAAAAGCGAACAGCACTGCGACCCCGACTCTGAGTTCCTCGACAGAGAACGTGATCGCGTCGTCAGCAGTGTCCACCTCGCTTCCGGGGGCTGTCTGTCCGTCATCCCCGTTCGGTGGATCCACCTCTGATCTCGTCGCGTCAATGACGTTCCAGAGTTCGTTCACGACGAACAGACCGATCGGAACGACACCGAGGAGGAGGAATCCGGTCTGCGTGCTGGAGAACATGATCACCCGACCGATCTCGGGGATTACCAGCAGAGAGCCACCGATCGTCACTACCTTACCGACGAGTTGACTCGGCTCGACCAGATCCGGATCGGGATCCTCGTTGTTGTCCCCGGCGGTCCGGAAGGCGACGCTACCGTCGCTGTCGACAACGTCGACAACACGATGCGTGGTCGGCCGGGACTCGCCGCCACGTCGGAAGGTGATGACATCACCGACCTGAACGTCCCCAGCCTGAACGCTCCCGACGACGATCACGTCTCCCGGTCCGATCGCCGGTGACATGCTCCCCGAGAGGACGACGTAACTTCGGTCGCCGCCGACCAGTTGCGGGAACGCGTAGACGATGAACGGCAGTACCACGACGACGAGGACGACGACCGCGAGTACGCTCACGATCCGACGCCACGGAATCTCTCGAGGGTCTGGAGACGAGTCGTCTGCGGTCGGCTCCTCCTTGTCCGTCACGGTGAACACCCCGGGGTCGGAACGAACGGGTTCGAATCCCCGTCGTTGTGTCGACACTGTTGACCGAGGAACTCCAGACTGAATCCAGTCGCGAACTCGCCCCGGAACTCTTCATCGAGTATCCAGGACAGTTCGAGACAGAGCCGACCACCCTCCTCGAGACAGTGCTGCTCCGTCGTCTCCGGCCGCCCGTCGAGTACGATCCCATCGACGATATCGTCGGCAAACTCGGTGAAGGACTCCCCGGAAGCGACGACACTGCTCTCCTGTCCATCCTCGCAACCGACGTACGAGAGTGTCATCCCGAGTGCCTCCGAGAGCGCGTCGTCCCCGAGGCAGGTGGCCCGCATCCACGGGTAGACTGGATTTTCTTCGTTGACGAGCGTGACGGTTCGATTCCCGGATCTCGCGTCCGCTGACAGTGTCACGTCGATCGTCCCTGCTCGTGACTCGCCACTTTCGCCATCCGTTTCGACCCGGAGGTCGACTGCCCCGGCACTGACAGTCCCGCCAGGTACCGTGACATCGTCCTGGACTATTGCGCCGCTGGTTGCGCCGACCACCCCGCTACCGCCGACGGCGGCGATTCCGGCGAGTACCTCACGTCTGCTCAACTCCCGATCACCCATTACGATCACCCCTTCCCCCGAAGGACGGGCGGCGGTTCCCGACGGCCGCCCGTATGGTAACTCTGAACATACATCCATCCATCATAAATCTTTGAACGTCCTCCTTTGTTGCCGGTAATTGACCGGACTCTCTCTGTCGCCACGTTCGGGCGGCAGTTCCCGACAGTTCCGGACGGTATCTGAACGACGGGGCCGTTCCTCCAGCCGGTAATTCGACGTTTCGTTCCCGAAGACGGTGCGCCCACATTCGTCCTCCTATCGTTCGACGAGTCCGAGTGTGGCGCCACAGATAGTCGATCGCCTCCCCGCTCGTGCGTGACGTCCAATGAACGAGGAAACTGCATAGCACGTATCTATCCGTGTCTCTCGGAGGAGATCGCGTCTCCGGACGCTCGAAGGCGCCCGTATTCGACCGCCGCTGTTGATCGCTTCGTTGGTTCATCGTTGTGCTTCACCCGAGACACCATGTGGCCCAGGATGATCGACATCGCTCCGGTCGGCAATCTCGACCCTCTGCCTGGGTGGGCCGACAGCACCACCCGCTACCAGCTGACGGTCGTCGCCCCGTCACCGTTGACAGTCACGGTAGCCGAGCCCGTGTTCGGGCTTGCCACGCTGTCGTATTCGAGGACGATCGTCTCTCCACTGCTCAACGTGTGTGTGCCGTCGAGGTCGAGTGTCGCCCGTTGACCGCCGTTGTCCACAGACGAACCGCCGATCGACCCGCTCACGTCGGTCCCATCGAGCGTCAGCGTCTGGATAGAGCCCAGGAACCCACCGGTATGTTCGGGTCCGGAGCCACCGTAATCGATCTGTATCTCCGATAGCGACTCGCCATCGTCCTCGTTGCCGATAGTGATTTCCGCGCGGTGGGATCCTGGATCACTACTGTCAGTAACTGACAACGTGACGCTCTGTGTGACAGTCTCGTCGTCCTCCTCGGTCGTCTCGGGAGTCATCCCGCTCCCGTCGTTGTGGCGGCACTGTTCGGTGTAGAACCCGAGATCGAAGACCGCCGAGTCAGTCTGGATCTCGTTGCCGTGGTCGATCGGCAACCACCACGCGAACCCGAAGTAATAGGTCGACGAGTTCGGGTAGCATGTCCGGTCCGGCGTCGTCGGGTCGGCGTCGAGCGGGATGCCGAGGTCGCTGGAGAGTTCATCGAGTACCTCACGCAGGCTACCGGACGCGAGGAGTGACGCTTCCGCGTCGAGCGTAATGTTAGTGGGTTCCACCACGTCGTGTGGCGAGAGGATCATCTCCTCGTTCTCACGGACGTTGTCGCCGTCGTCGTACCAGACGGCGACCTGGATCTCGTCGAGCAACTCGACGATGGGGTCCTCGACACCGTCTTTCGAGACGACGTTTCCGTCCGCATCGAGGGTCTGGTCCTCGTCCGTGTCTTTCCGTTCCGGTTCCGTGAGACCGTTCTCGTTCGCTTCCAGCAGATCGCCGGTCAGCCAGAGGTACCCAGGGTTGTTGTGGAGGTGCGTGCTGAAGGTCACTTCGCCGAAGTCGCCCGGTTTGACGTCTTCGAGTGCGATCACCGGGCGTTCGAGGTCGTTCGGCACGTCCGCGAACTGATCGTGAAACGCTTCTTCGACTTCTTCCGGCGACAACGATGGGTTCTGGGTTGCGATCTGCTGACGAGTGAGGATCACGTCCTGAATGCCGTCGTCGTCCTCGTCAGGTACCGCTTCGATGGCGGTATTGTCCAGGAAGTCGTCCATCGCGTCGTCCGGGACAGCCACGGTCGGGGCCTCAAACGTCGGAAAGCCGACGTAGCCCTCAGGCACCGCATCCGGATCTCCACCCGTGCGCACGATGTCGAAGTCGTCGACACTGTCACCGTCGAGATCCTCGTCGAACTCATCGCCACCAAAGTCGTCCGTCCGGTCGTTGTCGAGTTCATCCGCGTCGTCGTAGTAGTGTTCCTCCCAGTCCACCTGTAAATCGAGCGCACCCGCGGCGATCGTATTGCCTTCGTAGGTCTCT